>NZ_JAUDCO010000003.1 GCF_030373545.1 Collinsella tanakaei
GGACCCGCGCTTCGCCGACGCGTTCTGGGAGGCCGTCGAGGAGCGCGGCGGGCTCAAGCGCTAGGCGGGAGCCTCCGCCCCGAAACGCTAGCTCTACCATAATCGTGCTGAAAAGGGCATGCGGTTACCCCGCATGCCCTTTTCTCAACTGCTGTTTTGCTATTTCTTATAAAAAGGCCTGAGCAATCCGCGCACTCCTGAGCTTGAAGCCGTCTTAATTCTCACTCCGACGCTCGGGCTGTACGCCTCAATAATCTTATTGCTTCCAATATAGATCTGGACATGGCCCGCGGAGCTAACGATATCTCCCGGCTGACGATTGGACCAGGATACCTTTTGAAAGCGCCCGTTTGTCCACATATAGTTTGCATACTGATCGTGGCCGGGCGTGTAGTAGTGATCCCATGGATTCATCGGTGAAAGATCCATGCCTGTTGCGTACAAAGCCTGCATAACCAGACCCGCGCAATCTACTCCAACACCCGGCGCGCATGAGTAGTCCCAGATGTAAGGCGTGTTGAGGTAATCCATCGAACGCGTGATCATCGCATTGACGCAATCTTGGCGCGTCGCCTTCCACCCAATTTTGGAAGATGTTGCGTAACCATGTATGCCTACACCTTGATTTTTAATCGATACCGATCGATTTGATACTTGATAATAATTAGATGGGTTCTGAAAACCCTTGTATGGATATTGGCTTGGCGTCAACGTGTATGCTTTGGCGATCCATTCAAGACTTTGCGAACCGTTGTCTTTCGCCAATACAATCTTAGTGCCGTTAGAAGATGCTCCCCCGCTACGGGATAGTACGTATCCCCCGCCCATAGCTGAAACCAGCTTAATGCCATTGCCAGACTTAACTGCAATCCATTTCTGGTTCCATCCCCCATTAGACGTGTACTGAATCAGGCGGGCGCCTACAGAATCCTTTCCCCCCTGGACATCGAGAACCTTACTCGAATAGACATTGGTAATAGTTATATAACCCTTAGAGTCATGGGTTATTTTCCATGCCTGATTGGGAGAGCCATCGTATGTCCACAGATTAACATTGGCACTGTTACTCGTTGAGGCTCCCTGGACATCCGCCACAGCAGAATCCTTATTCACCGACGCAAAGGTATAGGTCCCATCTTTCATGTCGTTAGCATGCTCATATGCAAGATCGTTAATCTCGCAACGGCGCGCGGAAACACTCTCGAATTGCCACAGCTGATTCTTGGCTGCATCCCCTTTAGAGTACATAATCGTCTCTGTTCCGTTTGTAGAACCCGCCCTTCGCACATCAAGGACAAGCGAATCATTCTCTGCAGATATAAGTTGGATATAGCCGGCGCACTTTAAGGCTATCCATTTTTGACTCCAGCCGCCATTCGAAGTCCTCTGCCGCATGCTAGTAGGACCAGAGGAATCTAAAACTTTCCCAGAAGAATAATTCACGAAAGTGATGTAGCCGTCTTCATCATGGGACACGGTCCATACCTGGTTGGTTCTGCCGCCATACTCCCATAGGTTAACCTTGGCACCGTCCGCCGACGACGCACCTTGGACATCAAGGCACAGAGATGTTGCATAAGAGGGCTTGATGGCATAATCACCATCTGCAAGAACGGCACGGTTGTTACTGGCAAGCTCATCAAGCCTGTCCCGCATCGTCATATCCGAATCAAAAAACCACCTTTGGTTCTTGCCGCCATTCGCTGGATACAGAGCAACCCATGTTCCGTTAGCAGTCGAACTGCGACTGGCATCGAGCACAAGAGAGGTATCTGCGGCAGAATACAAACTGTAAGAAGAGCCGCGCGGCACCACTATCCATCGCTGGAGCATATCCCCATCGCGATATGAAGTCTGAATTACACGAGCGTTCTTTTTCGCTTCACCCTTAACACTCAGGACAAGCCCTGAGTAGGCATTCTCGAGAATGACATAGCCTTCATGATCGTGGGTGACATTCCACACCTGATTGTCGCCCGCAGACTTACGTGTCCACAGATTCACGTAGGCGTTTTCAGAAACAGAAGCGCCTTGCACATCCAGCACGGAAGCTGAAGAATTGGAGACACGGATTGAATAGGATCCGTCAGGAATCACATCTTTATAGTTTTCAACCGGACCAATGCCACCATACTCGAGGTTCAAGTCAACGGCACCGGAAATGCCTGGCACAGATCCAATGCTTGTGCACTGCCAATGATCATAACGCTGCTCATACGTACACGACGTATAGTACTGAGCGACCCATTTGTTCCATCCCTCAAAGCAAGAATCGGTAAAGTAGGACTCCCACCAACTTAAACTTGAGTAGACTCCCGGCGTATATCCAGCTGCGGATATCTTGCCGCAGAACTCTTGGGCCATCTCTGCAAAACGCCCATCAATAGGACGATAGGTATTGTTGTCGTCCACTCCTGCCGGCACACCGTTTTTGTCTGCGTTCTCGATGTCGTAGTACACAGGATACGACAGATCCGATGGGGTAATTCCAACATCGGATAGCACCTCGAGAGCCCAATCGGCTTCGTCGCTCGCACTTTCTTCATCCCAAGCATAAGAATAAAGATATACGCCTATCGGAACGCCGGCATCAAGAGCCCCTCGCACGTTCGTTTCAAACGTCTTATCTAGGCCGCCCCAGCCCCATCCGATACGTATGATGGCATAGTCGACACCCGCATCTTTTACCTTTTGCCAATCAATCGTATAGTTGAACTCGGAAACATCGATACCGATGGCGGTCGCATCGCCCGCCTTAATTCCATTACTAAAGCTAAACGTACCGTCACTGTTCTTTTTCCAACTCACAAGACCTTCGCGAGCATAGTCGGAAATCAGCGCTCCATCGCTGTAACGCCAACTGTTGCCAGCAAACGTATCAAAGAAGGACTCACCATTCTTATCATCTTGAGCATCATCATTTGAAACATCGTTTTCGACAACGTCTGCTGATTGCTCGGCGGATTCGAGAAAACCACCTTGCAAATCATCCTGGTTATCGGAAGAGAGACCGTCAGAATTCGACATTTCGTCGCTGGAATCAATGTCGCCTGCGCCATCTGACTCCGTAACAGATAGCGAATCATCCTTATTACCATCAACAAGTACGGAATCGTCTGCATCGGATCCTAAATCATCTTCACTCGACAGAATCTCATCCTGCTGAAACTGATCACCCTGCACATTGGAATCGGCAACACTCTCCTGCGAGCTGTCAATAGCCCAGGCGAGACCTTGGGGATATGCCAACGTTATAGTAAGAACTCCCACAAGAGCGCGCTTGGCAAAAACTTTGAAGTCCATATCGATTAATCCCCGTTCATAATTTAAACCAATCGGTCATACCCAACGGTTTGTTGGACCTTTTTTGATAATAGTAAGGTATCTAGCTCGCACAATCACGCTTATGTACCATATAGTATACGGTTCTATCAGTTATAAAGCTTTTAATCCGAATAGTTCCTTCAAAGCCAATAGAAAGTCGAAAACGCGTTTTATAAAGATTCTGCAGTAAAAAACTTCATCGACTGTAAGAGTCTTTTCTTAGAATCACGGAAGTCTTCACAGGCATCCTCTATATCATCTTCGCGCAGACATTCATGCCCTTGATCAAGCAGGATCTTTGCATTGGAATTAGTTTTCTGCGCCATATGTACTCAGCTAGAATGCATATTAAAGATGGACATGTATAAGTGCTCAAAACGGACAGGCTAGACAGAATGTCTGATTTGGCAGGGACGATGATAGATTAAGTACTATTCTATATATCATTAATCACTCTACAGGTATCAGCTCGTAATATGTCATAACAACGTAGGCCACGTCCAATGCAAAAGATAATTCGTTCGCCGTTCCCCAATGCAAGAAAGCGGCAGACGAATTAATAAGAATACTCTGAGCGCAAGCCAAGTTAAATTATGTCGCCTCGTAGAAGTCGACCGCCTCGTCGATCGTGCCCTCAAACATCGTACGGCCGTGGTCGAGCACGATGCCACGCGTGCAGAACTTGCGGGCCTGGGCGGTGGAGTGCGTAACAAAGAGCACCGTCACGTTTTCATTGGCCATGATGTCGGACACGCGCTGCTGGCATTTTGCGGAAAACTTGCGATCGCCCACCGACAGAGCCTCGTCCACAACCAGGATGTCAGGCTTGATGGATGAGGCGAACGCAAAGCCAAGACGCGCGCGCATACCGCTCGAGTAGGTACGCATGGGCTGATCGATGTACTTGCCCAACTCGGAGAACTCCACGATCTGCGGGATGAGCTCCTTGGACTCCTCCTCGGACAGGCCCCACAGCTGGCAGCGCATCTGGACGTTCTCCATACCAGAGAGCCTCATGTCAAAGCCGGCGGAAAGCTCAAGCAGCGCCGAGACGCGACCGTGGACCTCGATGGTGCCGCTCGTGGGAAAGCACACTCCGGTGATCATCTTGAGTGCAGTGGACTTGCCGGCGCCGTTGTCGCCCAAGAAGGCAAGCGCCTCGCCGCGACCGCAGGTAAACGTCAAATCGTCGCTCGCGTTGATGGTGTCGTATTTGACGCGATCGGTAAACGAGGCAATCAGGCGCTGGCGATCGTTTTTGAACAGCTTGTACGTCTTGCGCACATGTTCAAAGCGAACAGCGACGGGATTGGTGCGGTCCTCGTCGCGAATGATCGTGGCCGATCCCAGATCGAGCGCGGTATCGCTGCGAACGCTAGAGGACATCGGGGACCTCCTTGGACAGGCGGCGGTAATTGCGCAGAGCGACAAGAACGACCACCAAAAAGACGATCAAAAACGGAATCAATTCATCTGGACGAGTCCAAAACCACTTCTTATAAATAAAGCAGCAGCGCACAGCTTCGGCACACCAAGCCACTGGATTAAAAGCCATGATGTGCTGCCCCAAAGGCGGCAGAGAAGATAGTTGGAAAAGAACGCCTGAAAGCCAAAAGAACGGTGTAGAAAGCGTCTTTACCAAGTTGGCAAAATCCTTCGAGATAGCCGAAAGCGGGGAAAGCGCAATGGACCAAGCGGTCCAAAATACAAACATGACCACCATGACAAGGGGAAGCTGCAGAATATAACGCGAGATATGGACACCGAGCAATACACAGATCAATGTCGTAATAGCCATCGTCGCAGCGAAAATGATTAACAGCGACAGCGTGTAAAACGTCGAGATCACCGAAAGAGGAAACTTGATGCGGTTGACAAGATAGGGGTAACGCCTATAGACGTCGCTTCCCGTATTGATAGCATCCGACATAAAGAACCAAGGGAAGACTCCGGCAGCAAGCCAGAGAAGAAAGGGCTCCCCGTTAATGGTGCTACCAGCCCTCATGCCGACAGACAACGTGAACCAGTAAACAAGGATGTACACCGTCGGCTTCGTGAAGAGCCATACCTTACCGAGCGCGGCGCCGCGATACGTTTTTACCAAATCGATTTTGGCAAGATCCCAGATCTGATGACGCCATTGCCAGTTTTCGGAAAGAATCTGCGCGAGAGTTTTAAACATCTTCGATTCCCACTCCAAAGAAACCAATCAAGTGCGAGAAGAATACCACGTTCGCAATGCTCAAGACCAACGTTTACTTAACCGACAAACACGCGCTCGAGCACGCGCTGCGCGGCATGCCCGTCATCCAGCGGACAGAACGTCGCGGCATAGCGATCGAAAGCTTCGCCGTACTGCTGCCAGTACGTATCGTCCAACCCCTTCACCTGCGCCACGAGCTCTTCGGTGGTGACGCACTGCGGACCAGGGACCTCGGCCATATCAAAATAGAAGCCTCTGATGTCGCCGGCATACCGCTCGTAGTCGGGCACGAACAGCAGGATGGGTCGGTGCAGAATGGCGTAGTCGAACATGACACTCGAGTAGTCGGTCACCAGCGCGTCGGCCGCGATGTACAGCTCGTTGATGTCCGGCGCGTCCGACACGTCGATCACGAAGCCCTCGTAGGCGCTGAAATCGAACGCATTGGCGATGTAGTAGTGCGGGCGGAACAGCACCACCCACTCGTCGCCCAGCTCGCGCCGCAGCTCGTCGAAATCGATGAGGTAGTCGAAGGTATACCCCACGCCCGCCTGATACGAGTCATCGCGCCAGGTAGGGGCATACAGCAGGGCCTTCTTGCCCTCGGGCACGCCGAGCTTCTCGCGCATGGCGCGCACGGTCTCCCCCGTATCATCCGCCGCCGCGCGCGCGATGTCGTCGTTGCGCGGGTAGCCGAGCTCCAGCACGGTCTGGGCACGGCGATCCTCGGGCAGGCCGAAGGCGCTCGCCAGGTGCTCGGAGGTATAGGGCGAGGGCGACAGCAGATAGGTCCACTTTCGCGCGTCCATACCGAAGCGCTCGGCGAGCTCGGAGGTGGTGTTCAGGGCGTTGGCGGTCTCGATCTGCACGTCGTAGCCCAGCCGCTTGAGCGGCGTGCCGTGCCAGCACTGCACGAAGACCTGGTCGGCCTTGGGTGTGACGTACTCGGGCAGGCGCGTGTTGAGAATCAGCGTGCCCGAGCTCGCCAGGGCCTCGAAATACTCCGCAGAGCCACGCTGCACCACGGTTGCGCGGGCCAGCGACGGGTTCTCCCGAGCCTCATCGGTGCGCTCCTGCCCCTTGAACGACCAGACGAACTCGTAGCCGGCAAAACGCTCGTCGTCGCACATGGCCAAAAAGAGGGCGCGCGGCGAGCACGAAAACGACCGGCCGCCAAACGACTCGAAGAACACGCGCTTGGGGTCGACGGCGATCTTCGCCGCCTGGGCATCGTACTTTTTCGCCTCGTGCTTCCAGTAGGTATGGCGCACCGCGAGACGCGTCTTGGGCATATAGCGCAACACGCCCAGGCCCGCCGAGCGCACCAGGCGCCGCACGTGTCCGATCGTCTTCATGCTCTGCCCGCCCTATGCCTTGTCCTTGTTTGCCAAACGGCCCTTGACCTCGGTCGTCGAGATGCCGTCCGTGCGGTCCAGGTACACGATGTCGCACTTGTCGCGCAGATACTCAAAGCGGTCGCTGCCCGCCCAGTCGCTGCCCATGCACATGATGTCCACGTGGTAGTCCTCGATGTCCTGAGCCTTCTGTTCCCAGCTATTCTCGGGAATGACCAGGTCCACGTAGCGGATGGCCTCGAGCATCTCCTTGCGGACCTCATAGGGATAGAAGCTCTTCTTGCCCTTGCCGGCGTTGAACTCGTCGGTCGAAAGCGCCACGATCAGGTAGTCGCCCAGCGCGGCGGCGCGCTGCAGCAGGCGGATATGGCCGTAGTGCAGCAGGTCGAACGTGCCGTAGGTGAGCACGCGGCGCACGCCGGTGTGATGGTCGGCAGCGTAGGCGGCGAAGTCATCAGACGTGCTGATCTCGACGCTCGAACCGCTGCGCTGCATGTTCTCATTTTCCATGGTTTAACTCCTTTGAATAGCTGTCTTGCGACTCATGGACAAAGTACGGGGAAATCATCGAACGAATCTTCTCGAGCGAGCGCGAAGGCTCCATCTCGGAGCGACCGTAATCCTCCATGAAGGCGTCAAACGACGTCATATCGTAGGTGCCGTGTGCGACATCGTCCTCGATGGCGCGGGCGACGGCATCGGCCGTCGTATAGGTGATGCTCGGCAGCTCGGCGAGCGGATCGATGTTGAGGCCCGGCGAGACGCGGTACTCGTCGATATCGGGCGTGAAGAACAGCACCCGCTTGTGGAGCAAGCCCGCCTCGAAGGCGACGGTGGAGTAGTCGGTCACGACGTAGTCGGCGAGCAGCAGCGCGTGGATAGTGCCGATCCCCGCGAGGCTGTAGACGCTGCAGCCCTCGCTGACGACACCCTTATCGTGCGGGGCCTGCGCCTCGATGGGATGGCCCGAGACGACGAGCCGCGCATCGGACGGAAGCGCCTGCGCCAGATCGCGCACGGCGCGCTCAAGCCACTGCGGGTCCTGGGGATTGCGGCGGAAGGTCGGGGCGTAGAGCACCACGGGGCTCGTCGCGTCTTCGCGATACCCCTGCTGCTTTAAGCGGCGCTCCACGCGATGCACGTAGCGCGTGCGCAGGTGCTCGTAGGAACGGCTGGTGAGGTAGTCCATGCGGGGCAGGCCGCAGGCGACGATCTTGTCCTCGGGATAGTTGAAGGCCTCGGCGTAGCAGGCGCGCGCCCCCGGGAACCCCGCGACGATGCAGTCGTACCCGCGGTGCATGCCCAGCACGTCTGCCGCGCGCGAAGAGCGGCCGTCGGGCGTATCGAGCGACTGGTAGCCGAACTTTTTGATAGCGCCCGGAGCATGCCACACCTGCACGCAGAACGCGCGGTGCATAGATGCCGGGATGGAGATGGCGGGCACGTAGCCGTCCACGAAGCACACGGAGGCCGTCGCGGCATGCCACAGCTGCGCCACCATGGTGCGCAGGCCGAAGCGCCCGCTTTTGGGCAGGCACGCCCACACAAACTTGACCTGCGGGTACAGGATCTGCAGGTAGGTCTCGAGCAAAAGGAAATCAAACGGGCGGGCCGACTGACGCGACAGGAAGACGACCTTGTTCTGCTGGGGGAAGAGCGTGAAGATCTTGAACACGATCTTCACGATCCATGCTACGAAGCGCATCGCTCCCCTCCCCGACAGCTGCGCGCGTCAGCGACATGGCGCGGCGCAATATCCCCATATCGAGGCGAAAGCTTAACATATTCTTTGCAAAGAGATGTGTTTGCGCAGTGCTGATTGGACACGTGCTTTACAAAAGCACGAACGAGGTCCGCGGGCGCCCGTGCCGAATGCCGCGGACGCGCACGCACTCATGGAAAACCTACGTTACTTTGCCCATACGTAAACTCCAATTTACTCCGCCGCGGCGAAAGCTCACCACACTCGCCGTATGGATACTTCGCTTCAGCAAAAGCTCGGGAACAACGTGCAGCAGGCACGCAAGCGCCTTGGATACAACAAGGTCGATTTCAGCCTGATGGCCCACATCAGCCGCCCGACGCTGGACGCCATCGAGGCCGGCAGGACCAACATCAAGCTCAATACGCTCAACCGCCTCGCCAACGCGCTCGACATGGAAGCTTGGGAGCTGCTTACCTAGGCTTTACACGCCCTTGCATAAGGAAACCTTAGGCTATCGTGCAGATACGATGCGCGCGCTGGCGCTGTGCTAGGATGCACGGTCAAAGCAACCGCACTTGTGCAAGGGGGCTGGTACGTGGATACGACCTCAACTCATCGCTTGACGTCCCACGCCAAGACCGAACTGCAAAAGGATGCCTACATCCTGCGGCAACTCGTCGGACGCGACTTCAAGCGCAAATACCGCCGCAGCGTCTTAGGAATCGTGTGGAGCGTGCTGAACCCCCTGCTCATGATGATCGTCATGGCGGTCGTGTTCTCCACGATCTTCGCCCAGGGGCGCAACGGCTCCATCACGCCCGAGCTCTACCCGCTCTACCTCATCGTCGGCAACGTGACCTTCGCCGTCATGTCGGACTCGACCTCGCAGGCGCTCATGTCCATCATCGACAACTCGTCCCTGCTCAAGAAGGTCAAGATCCACCGCTACGTGTTCCCCGTGCAGAAGATTCTGTTCTCGCTCGTGAACTTCGCGTTCTCGCTCGTCGCGGTGGCCATCGTCATGCTGTGGTTCCGCATCGTCCCCACCTGGCATCTCATATGGCTGCCCGTGGGCCTGATCCTGCTCATGCTGTTCTGCATGGGGCTCGGCCTTCTGCTCTCGGCGCTCACCGTGTTCTTCCGCGACATCATGCATCTGTGGAGCGTCGTGCTCACCGCATGGACCTATTTCACGCCCATCTTCTGGACCGACGACTACATCAAGATCATGCCGCATGCGCTGCAGGTGCTGATGTACGGCAACCCCATGTACAGCTACCTGAACTTCATGCGCCAGATTTTCCTGTGGCAGACGAGCCCCGAGCCCATGACGGTGGCCATGTGCGCTGGCTGGGCTGTCGTGATGCTCGTCCTGGGCTACGCCGTGTTCCACAGGCTCGAACACCGATTCATCCTTTATATCTAAGGCAGCTAAGGAATCCTTATGGCCGATATCGCACAGGTGGCAGACAACGACTACTCCATCGAGGTCGACGACGTCACCATGATCTTCAACATGGCGTCGGAGTCCCTCACCAACCTCAAGGAGTACTTCATCAAGCTCGTGCGGCACGAGCTGTTCTTCAAGGAGTTCCGCGCCCTGCGCAACATCTCGTTCAAGGTGCGCCGCGGCGAGGTCGTCGGCCTTGTGGGCACCAACGGCTCCGGCAAGTCGACCATGCTCAAGATCATCGCCGGCGTGCTCGAGCCCAGCGAGGGCACCTGCCGGGTACGCGGCAACATCGCGCCGCTTATCGAGCTGGGCGCGGGCTTTGACCCCGAGCTCACCGCGCGCGAGAACATCTACCTCAACGGGGCGCTCCTCGGCTACACCAAGGAGTTCATCGACGCCAACCTGCAGGGCATCATCGACTTTGCAGAACTCCATGATTTCATCGACATGCCGCTCAAGAATTTCTCCAGCGGCATGGTGGCGCGCATCGCGTTCGCCATCGCCACCATCACCGAGCCCGACATCCTCATCGTGGACGAGACCTTATCGGTGGGCGACGTGTTCTTCCAGCGTAAATGCGAGGAGCGCATCCGCCATTTCATCGAATCCGGCGACGTGACCGTGCTGTTCGTGTCGCATGATATCGAGCAGGTCGAGCGCATCTGCCAGCGTGCCATCTGGATCGAGAAGGGCGACCTGCGCATGGACGGTCCGGTTGGCGAGGTCTGCGAGGCGTACCGCAACCAGTTTCGGTAGGCGGCGCGCGGGGCGGCGCGAGCCGCAGGGTCGCCGACACTTGCCGTCGCGGGCGGCCCCTCGCCGCTCCCCCGCCTTCCGCTCCTCCGCGACCGGTTGGGCCGTTTGCCGATAGCCGCGCTGCCCTTCACCCCGTCTTGACACCATTGGGGCATACTGGAACACACCATTCACTCATATCGGTGTCGCTGCCGCGGATGCAACGGCGCGACAAGGAGGCCCGAGCATGATCGCTCCCGAACGTTCTGAGCAAACCCTCAAGTACCTCGACCTTCTCTCGGAGAAGTTCCCCAACCAGCAGTCGGTCTTCACCGAGATCATCAACCTGCAGGCCATCCTCAACCTACCCAAGGGCACCGAGCACTTCATGAGCGACCTGCACGGCGAGTACGAGGCCTTCCTGCACATCCTCAACAACTGCTCAGGCGTCATCCGCGAGCACGTGGACGAGGACTTCGGCGACACCCTCACCGATCAGCAGAAGGCCGACCTGTGCACCCTCATCTACTATCCGCGCGAGAAGATCGCCCTCGTGCGCGCGGCGCGCCAGGACTCCCCCAGCTGGTACAAGACCATGCTCGATAGGCTCATCACCGTCGCGCGCCGCCTGTCGAGCCGCTACACCCGCTCCAAGGTGCGCAAGGCCATCCCGCACGACTTCGCCTACATCATCGACGAGCTGCTCCACACGCATCCCGACGAGAACAACTACCGCGTGCGCTACCACGAGCGCATCATCGACTCCATCCTGGAGACCGACTCCACCGAGGACTTCATCTACTCGCTCGCCGAGCTCATCAAGGTGCTCGCCGTCGACCACATCCACCTGGTCGGCGACATCTTCGACCGCGGCGGCGGCGCGGCCAAGATCCTCGACCGCCTGCTGTGCTGCGTGCACCAGCGCACCGACATCCAGTGGGGCAACCACGACCTGCTGTGGATGGGCGCCGCCGCGGGCGAGCCCGCCTGCATCGTGACCGTGCTGCGCAACAACCTGCGCTACGACAACTACGAGATCCTCGAGAACGACTACGGCATCTCGCTGCGCGAGCTCGTGGCGTTTGCCGACCGCACCTACCGCGCGGGCGACAGCATCTCACCGCTCATCAAGGCCATCAACGTCATGCTGTTCAAGCTCGAGGGGCAGATCATCCTGCGCCATCCCGAGTTCGACATGGCCGACCGTCTGCTGCTCGAGAAGATCGACGTGAGCGACGGCACGGTGGAGATCGACGGTGTCAAGTACCCCATGCTCACCGACGACTTCCCCACCCTCGACCCCGAGCACCCCTACGAGCTCAGCGCTGACGAGCAGCGCATCATGGACAAGCTCGTGTACGAGTTCACCCACACCGACCACCTGCACCGCCATATCGACTACCTCTACCGCCACGGCTCCATGTATCTCGTGCGCAACGGCAACCTGCTGTTCCACGGCTGCATCCCCATGAATTCCGACGGAACGTTTGCCAGCATGAACTGCATGGGCACCTGGCGCGCGGGCCGCGACTACCTGGACTTCTGCGACGCCATCGCGCGGCGCGCGTGGCGCGAACACGACCAGGAGGCCCTCGACTGGATGTGGTATCTGTGGGTTGGCTACCGCTCGCCTGCCTCGGGGCGCATCGTCAAGACGTTCGAGCGCTCCTACATCGCCGACGAGTCGACATGGGATGAACCGATGGACCCCTACTTCGAGGTCACCAAGGAGATTCCCGCATGCGATGCCATCCTGCGCGAGTTCGGCCTCACTCCCGGATACGGCCATATCGTAAACGGCCACACACCGGTGAAAACCATCAAGGGCGAGTCGCCCATCCGCGCAGACGGCCGCCTACTCGTTATCGACGGCGGTTTCTGCCAGGCCTATCATCCCAAGACCGGCATCGCGGGATACACGCTGATCTCGAGTTCGCGCGGCATGCGCCTGAAGGCGCACGAAGCGTTTAAGAGCGTCGAGGAGGCGCTCGAACGCAACGCCGATATCCAGAGCGAAACGACTCGTTTTGACGTGCCCAAGCGTCGCCTCATGGTGTCCGACACCGATACCGGTGAGGACATCCGCAACCAGATCAACGATTTGCGCCAGCTTCTTGAGGCGTACCGCACCGGCCTGCTCCCCGAGCGCGCCTGCGAGTAGCTAGCCCTGCCCGGACGGCTTTACCTAGAGATTTCCTGTTGCGGCCCGCTTCATTGCGGGCCGCACGCTTGTACTGGGTATCCTATGTTCGGCGGCGCGAGGACGCGCCATGGCGGACGCTCCGATTGCCGTCGCATCATTTGCGCCCGTTGCCGGCTGCATCGATTGCCGGTTTGCCTTGATTTGTCGCGCGCTTGCCGCCGTCCGATTTGCGCTGCGGAAAGGATATGACCTCCCATGGAGAAGCTGCTTGCCCAGATCATGAAGTTTGGCGTGGTGGGCGTCATCGCGTTTTTCATCGACTACGGCGTTATGGTGCTTCTGACCGAGGTGTTCGGCGTGCCGCCGGTCGCCTCCGCCACCGTCTCGTTCATCGTGTCCGTCGTGTTCAACTATGCTGCGAGCATGCGCTACGTGTTCAGCCACCGCGAGGGCATGAGCCGCAGGCGCGAGTTCGTCATCTTCATCGTGCTGTCGGTCATCGGTTTGGGCATCAACGATGCGATCATGTGGGCGGGCACCGAGCTTGTCGCCATCGACTACCGCATCGTCAAGATTTTTGCCACCGCCGTGGTGATGGTCTGGAACTTCGTAACCCGCAAGGTGTTTCTGGACGGCGGGCAGGACGCCTAGGCTCGGCTTTTTGCGCTTGCCGCCATGCGGGCGCGCCCGCATGGCGGCGCCGCTTGGACGTGCGGAAATTTGCGCGCTGGCGCTGAGCGTGCGCCTGCGGCTTTGCGCACGGGCGCCGACCGTGCATCCCACGACCTCTCAGCCGACCCCAGCCGCGAAACGACCCCTCAAATGTGGATAGCCTCTGGTATCTAACTGGACTTTTTTCGGGCGCCCTTACATTTTGGCTTCGCTTGACCTAAAGTGGTCACACTTTATCGGCAGGTAGCGTCCTGCCGGAACCTAACGAAGGAGACCGCGTGCGCAGGGCACTCAACAATCCCATGACGAGGCAGTTCGCCAAGTTCGCCTTGGTGGGCTTTACGTCGCTTGCGGTCGACTATGTCTTGCTGGTCGCCCTCGTCGAGCTTTTCCACATCGACGTCCTCGTGGGAACGACCATTGCCTTCATCGCCTCGGTCGTCGTGAACTACCTGCTGAGCATGAAGTATGTCTTCGAGCGCCGCGACGACCTGTCGCGCAAGCGCGAGTTCACCATCTTCGCCGTGCTGTCCGCGATCGGTCTGGGCCTTACCGACCTGTTCATGTTCGTAGGCGTCGCGTTTTTGAGCATCGGCTACCAGGCCATGAAGCTCATCTCCACGTTCATGGTCACCTGGTACAACTTCTTCAGCCGCAGGCGCTTTCTGGACGGCGGCCACGCGTAGCGAAGAACGCGTCCGAACGCACCGAGAAGCGTTTGGCGTGGCTATTCGCGATTCGCGCGCTCAGCGCTGCCCCACGTACGTGCTACCTCCCGTACGCACCTCGTACACTAATTCGCGCCCTTGGCGTGCTCGCTGCCACATGTACGCACCTCGTACCGATTTGCGCCCTTGGCGTGCTCTGCGTCGCCTCCCCACGCGCCTGAGAATCGTTCGTATTCGGCGAAGTGGTCACGAGGACACGATTACCGTCAATCCGGTGCGCCTTGACGGCTTGGTCCGGCCCCCGAAAGGCCTCCGATTGCACCTCTCGGGCACTTTACGACCCGTTGTAACCCCTCGCAGCCCCTCATGAAGCCTTCTAAGACCCACATTTAGTCTGAACTCGGACTTTATATGGAGTTCGCGGCGCTTCACGGGATGCTGATACGACAGGAATCGTTCTCTCGTGACCACATTCGCGATCACGAGCGCGCCCGAAGGGGTCTAAGGCACTCAAATGACACCACAGCGAGGTGTCGGAAGCGCGTTGAAGGCACCCGGAAGGATAGACGCGAGGGCTTAAGGGTTTGCAGCGCCCGGAAAGCCAGCAGGCAACCCGAAAGGAAACAGCAGCGCCGCGCGATGCGCGGCGCTGCAAGATGCGAACCATCTATGGGATTGTTTTTCAGGGCAAAGCCAAGAACAGACTAGCCGGTGATGTAGAACCATTCCACCGAGTCGCCGTCGGACAGCACGTAGCTGCCGGAGCTCATGCCCGGGGTCACCCCGTTGACAGCGTAATTCCAGCCGCTGGCCTCACCGTATTCCATCTCGGCAAGACCGCCGATAGCGCTCACGTAGATGCCGAGCGCCGAGTTGCTTGCGTTGACCGAAAGGCCGCAGGCGCACAGTGCATCGTATGCGGTCGCACCCTCATCAAACGTGAAGGTTCCCCCACCGGAAACCTGACCGCCGACGGCGCTCGAGCTCACCGATACGCTCACGGTAACCGTATGGCGTTGCTCAGCCGGCGGCTCCTGCGGAGCGGGCGCCGACTGCTCAGGCGCCGTCTGGGTGGCGCCGCTCTGCTCGCTCTCATCGGAGCCGGCAGCGTCGCTATACGATACGGAGCCGCCTGCCCCCTCAACAGAACCGGACGCCTGTCCATCTGAAGCACCGGCAGAGTCAGCCGTCGTATCGGTCGCGTCATCGGCGGAGGATTCCTCGTCCTTCGCCTCTTCGGGCTCGTTCTCGTTCTTCTCGTCCTTCACCTCAGGCTTCTGCTGAGCAGAGCCCTGCTCAGCGTCATTCGATGAGGCCTCGGCTGTCGTCTGGAACAACCAGGACACCGACCAGCTCCCATGGGGACCAGGATGGATAAAGCCCAGTGACACGACGATGAGCGCAGCGCACAGCACGGCAAGGGCGCCGAGCACGATGGGTCGGCGCGAAGCCCCTGCACGGGCCCGACCTGATGGGGAACCCTCAGACGCAACCCGCAGGAAGTCATCAGGGTGGCTCTGGGAACCCTGCGCATCCTTTGCCGCATCGTCCGCAACGCGCACATCATCAGCTTGCTTGATCTTACGATCGTCCATGATGGCTTACCCCTCCTTCCCGTACCGGGAGCGTCCAAAGGCAAGGTACGCACCGATGGCAATCAAGCCGGCCGCACCGGCGGCAACGCCGGCGTATGCCCAGGTGTTGGTCGCAAGCTCGGCCGCATGCCCAGCGCTGTCCGAGACGCCTCCGGCAGCGGTTGCCACCGTGCGGTCACCAACTGCGCCCGCAGCTTCGGCGGACGTCCCCGCCTGGGCCGCGTCGCTTGCCACCTGGCTTTGCGAGCGCGCCGCGTTCCCGTCCGCAAGCGGAGCGTGCGCGGCCGCGACCGTACCGGCCGCCAGCGGTCGAGCACCCGGGGCCACCGTACCCGCAGACGCACTCGGGCCCTGGGGCGCTGTGGGCTGCTGCGAGCCCGTGCCGGAGCCGGTCCCTGTCGATCCCGAGCCGCCGCCGGTCTGGCCACCGCCGAGCGCGACCCACTTGGCATACAGGGTCATATCGCCCGTCACCGGATCATCGAAGTCCCAGGCGACGGTACCGTCAGCGTCGACGTACCAGCCGGCAAATCTATAGCCTGCGCGCACAGGATCGGCGGGCTTCACGAGCTTTCCGCCTTGGACGGGACGGGCGCCGGACACCTCGCTTCCGCCCTGGCTATCGAAACGAACCGTATAGCCTGCAGCGGCGCTCAGGCAGAACAGATGCCCGGAGTCGTTCGTGTAGTACAGGTTTCCGTCAGCGTCCGCGATCACGCTGGCCGTGCAGTAGTTCTGCTGGTCTTCGCCTGGCGTGTAGATGAGCTCCACCGCGCCGGTGCTCGCCGCGTATCGGTAGACGCCGCCCGGCTTGCTGTTGCTCGTAAAGTACACGTAGGTGTCGTCGCCCTGCACCGATACGAGCGGCGAGGACTTGACCTCGCCGGAGCTCTCGGTGCGATAGCTGCCCGCAACCTCCATGGTCGCCAGGTCGATCGCGACGAGCACGCCGTGGTACTCGGCGTCGATACCGCCCACATACGCCACGCCATCCGCCACCGCCGGCGTGGAGGTCGAGGACGAGGCGAACGCCACGCTGCCCGCAACGCGCAGGGTGTCCCCTTCGCGCACAATCTTGAACAGGGTCGCAGGCCCGCGGCCCACGGCGAGATACACCGGGTTGCCGTCTTCGGTACCGGCGGAGACGATCGTCGAGCGGCAGGCCATGCCGATGTACGCGCTCGAGACGACCTCACCCGTGGCGGCATCGATCAGCTGCACGCGGCCGGCCTCGTCGCCGATGATGATCTCGTCGCCCGAGGCGCACGCGCCTGCCCAGTAGTAGCCGGCACCGGCGTCGCCCTCGCCCGCAACGGTGATGTTTTGCCACATGACGCGACCGTCGGATATGCGCACGCAGACGAGGGCGCCCGCACGCGCGTTGCCCGTGGCGCCCGCGCCGGACTCAAAGCCCGCGATGACGCAGCCGTTCGTGACGGTAAGCGTCGAGTTGGCCTGGTAGCGACCACCGTTCGCAGGGGCCTCGAGCACCGGTGTGCGCCAGACACGGGTGAGGGTATCCGCCGTGAACGCGGAAAGCGATCCGTCGTCCGAGGGAACGATGATCAGGCCGTCCGCGTACACCGGGCGCGAGAAATACGACGTCCTGCCGCCGGTCGTCACGCGCTTCTCGATGGCGCCTGTCTGGGCGTTGACCTTGATGAGCTCGGTCGACGATGTCACGAAGATGCTGCCGCCCGCGATGATGGGATCGCCGGCGGAGATGTACTGCGTGCCCTCGGGGCGAAGGTCGATCGCCCACTTCTCGTTCGCCGCCTCGCTGGGCGTCGGGACGTTTACGAGCGTCGTGCCGCCCGCGTTGCCGAATCCGACCCAGGACGCATCGTAGTCGGGGCGCTCGGCATCCGGGTCGATGGGCAGTTCGTCGGGGTCGGGCTGCTCGTCACCGTAGGCGGCGTACCCCCATACGATGCTGTCGCCCTCCTCGAGCACCACGCTGCCGGCACCGAGCTCGGAGCTCACGCCGTTCACATACAGCTGCCAATAGGCACCGGTATCGGCGTCGTAGCCAAGCGACTCCCCGGTAAACGGCGAGGTGATGGCATTGAGGAACCATCCCCACTCGCCCACGCCGCAATCCGCCGCAAGACCGGCATGCTCGAGGGCGAGCTCGGTCAGGTCCGCCGCGGTGGCGCCTTGCTCGAGCGTCAGCTCGGAGGCGTCGGCCCACCAGACGGCGTTGCCGTTCGCATCGGGACCGGCGATGGCGATCGTCGCCGTGACCTCGTCGGCCGGCTCCTCGGGCGCCTCCTCGGGAAGCTCGTCGCCGAAGGCGGAGTAGTACAGCGCGATGCGGTCGCCCTTGGCAAGCTCGATCTGGCCTGCGCCAAGCTCAGCGGCCTTGCCGTTCACGAACAGCTGCCAGTACCTGCCCGTCGCCTCGTCCCAACCGATCTGGGTTCCCGGGTCATACGGAGCCGCGATCGAGGACAGATACCAGCTCTCCCCCTCGCCCGAAACGACAGCGAAAAGGCCGGCGTCGGCAAGCTGGCGCTCAAGCAGGTCGGCGGCCGTGGAGCCCTCGTCCATCTCGTAGGACGTCGACGCGGCCCACACCTGCTCCTCGCCTGCGGCATCGATGCCGATGATGGTCGAGGAGACGTTGACGGTGGCCGCGCGTTCATCGGCGTCGCTTCCGTCCTTGGGGGTCTCGGGGTCATCGCTTGCCTGCAGGCCGTTGGATATGTTGCCGGCACCGTTCGGCTGCGTGTCGGCGGATGTCTGGGAGCCATCGGGCTCGCCGGGCAGCGTGTCGCCGTCGCCCGGCATCTCACCTGTACCGCTTGAGGGCTGGTCGGCGCCGGAATCGGTCACGCCGCCCGAGGACAGGTCGCCCGTGCCAGACTGCACCGAATCGCCCGCTGTGGATCCGGCGCCCGAATCGCCCGCGGACGAGGTCGAGCCCGAATCCGAACCCGCACCCGTATCCGCCGCGGAGCCCGACTCGCCATCCGAGGCGCCCGCACCCGCTCCGTCGGCACCATCGCCAAGCGAGCCGCCCGTTCCATCGGCTGCGCCCTGCCCGGTCGCAGCGTCCTCGAGAACCGCAGCGGAACCGGCATCCTGGGCCCATGCCGCAGCGGGAAGCTGGCCTGTCGCAAGCGATGCGGCAAGCAGCGCAACGAGCATCTTGTGTGTCATGGTCTTGGCGCATCGCACCAGCGCAATCGGTCGCCTTGCGTCCATCTGACGAAGCGCGTCCTTGCGTACCCTCATATCGGGTCCTTTCTATCCAGGGCCGCCGCCGAGGCACGCATCCGGGAGAACCGAATGCCCCTGTGCGCTCGACAAGTAGATGGGAAGAGATCCGACTTGACGTCAACCGACCACGCACGCCGCCCGATCTGCAGCGCGTTGCTCGCGGCCGTCCGAATTACGGTTACTGGTACAGCCGGGGACTTTCACCCCGATTCCCTTAGCGCGCCGCTCCATGGGCGCGCTCGTGCGTCTCCGCACCACCATCTTGGCCATATTGGTTCGCCCATCGTAGCACAACGGTTCGGGTACGCTGCGCTCCGGAAGGCCAGGTGGGCGCCGAGGACTCGCAAACGACGGAAGCGCAAGGCCGTTCGGCGGCGTCGGATTCCGCCAACGGTCCCGAAACTCCAAAGATTCTCGACAACTATCCTTCGTGCCAGCTCACGACCAGCTCAAAGCCGAGCCGGTAAAATCCTAAACCTTCAACTTGACCCTTAAGGAAGCCTAAGGTTCAAGTTGAGGTCTAAGCATGCTCTATAATCAGTCGCGAAAAGCTAGGGGGTTTCGGATGAAAGGACCGCGCATGCAGACGAGCCGTTCTCGCATCGCCTTTCTGACGCGTAAGCCCGCCCGTGCGCTCACCTGCGCCGCGCTTGCTGTCGCGTTCACCACCGCGCCCGTCGTCCTCCCCTCCTCCGCTTTCGCCGTCTCCGCCGAGACCCAAACGCAGCTTACCGAAACCCAGGAGCAGGTGGAGAAGGCAACAGCGACCTACGAGGAGGCCCAGGAGAAACTCGAGGGGCTGCAGGCACTCATCGACCAGAACACCGAGGACATCACCGAGATCGAGGCGCAGCTCCCCGGTCAGCGCGCCAAGGCCGCCGAGGCCATGCGCGTCCAGTACAAGTACCACAAGAACACCAACACGCTGCTGTCCGTCGTGCTCGGGACGTCCTCGATCAACGATGCCATCTCCACGGCGGCGTATCTGGAGGAGATCCAGGAGTCCAACAACGCCGAGATCGAGCGTCTGGACGAGATGGAGGCAGAGCTCGAGACCAAGCGCGTCGAGCTCGAGCAGGCCAAGACCCAGGCAAAGGCCGAGGAGAAGAAGGCCAAAGACGCCCTCGCCGAGGCCCAGCGCCTGCGCACCGAGGCGCAGGAAAAGGCCGAGCGCGAGGCCGCCGAGGAGCTCGCGCGCCTGGCCGCGGCAGCCAAGGACGATAGCGACGGCGACGCCGATCAGGCGGACCAGACCGTCACCGCTTCCGTGGCGAGCGGTGCGGTCAACTGGAACGTCACGCGCGAGGAGTTCGTCTCCGAGTGGACGGCGCGCATCGACGCCTATCTTGCAGGTAGCCCGCTTGCCGGCTACGGCAGCACATTTGCCAACGCGGCGTGGGACAACGGCGTGGATCCGCGCTGGTCGCCCGCCATCTCGTGCATCGAGAGCACCAAGGGAACGTATTGCTTCCGCGACTACAACGCGTGGGGCTGGATGACCAGCACGCAGTTCAGCAGCTGGGAGGAGTCCATCACCGCGCACGTGGCGTTCCTGGGCAGCTGCTACGGCCCGACGCTCACCCCGTCGCTTGCGCAGAAGTACTGCCCGCCCACCTGGCAGGAGTGGTACAGCAACGTCGCCGGGCAGATGAACATCATCTAGCGGGTTTACGTTTACGCAGGCAGTTGGCTTGCAGCAGTCCCCATCGACGCTCATAGGTCGCTCGGGTGTTCGCCCGGGCGACCTTATTCTATGACGGGATTACCGCTCGTCTGCAGATCGCCCTACGGCCTTACGTCGCGCCGACGCCGATGGCTAGGCCTACGATCACGGTGAACAGATAGCTCCACACCAGGATTCCCAGGCAGACGGCGAGTTCCAACTTGCGCGGGACACGCCCCAGGGGCTTGATCCACGAGCGCAGACGCCGCTTGTCGAGCATCAGATAGCCGATGGCGGCAAACCCCACGCCGAAGCACAGGACATACTCGAGCACCAAGAACCAAAACGGGTAGTCGGCATATTCCGGCGCCGGCGAGGAGAGCTGTTCGACGCAGGTCGCGATGACGGCGGCATAGGTGAGCAGCACGAAGATGTTCCAGACATCGCCGATGGGACGCGGAATCGAGATGCGTTTGTACCAGCGCGGGCGCGAGACGCCCCGCTTGGCGCCCTCCTGGGCCGCCGCGGGCGACCGACCGTGCGAAACAGACGGGTGAACCGACGCGTCGCGAGCGGCTGGGCTCAAAGGGGCGGCGGGCGCAACCGCCGAAGCGCGCGAAGAGGCGGCTGCCGATGGGGCGACGGCAGGAACAGCTGCCGGCACGGCAGGCGCGGCAGGCACGGCAGGTGCGGCGGCAGCGGAGGAAACCGCAGGCGCCATCGCCTCTGCCGCCGGAGCGGCGCGCACATCGATGAGTGCGGCCTTGAGCTCGCCTGCGCTCCGAAAGCGTGCATCGGGATCGAACGCGGTCGCGTGCGCAATCACCGCCGCAAGGGCGCCATCGACGCCCGTGCACACGAGCGCGTCGGCGTCGGTCGACACAGACGGCTCGGCTCCCGTCGCGCAGAACGCCAGCAGCTTTCCCAAAGCGTAGACGTCGCTGCGGACATCGGTCTGGCCAAAGCCGAACTGCTCGGGCGGCGCATAGGACCTTGTCCCAAAATGCACCGTGTCGACCGCGGCACCCTCGGTCCAGGTGCGCGCGATGCCGAAGTCGATGATCACCGGCTCGCCATCGCCCACGATGATGTTGGATGGCTTGAGGTCACGGTGGATGAGCGGCGGGTCGAATCGGATGTGCAAATCCGATACGGCATCGCATAGCTTGATGCCCATCTCGCACGCAAGCGCGCTCGAATGCCCCTGCCGCGCAACGAATGCCTCGAGCGTGGGCCCCTCGATATACTCCATGACGACAGTCAGCGCATCTCCGCACCGCGTGCACTCGACGATGCGCGGGACCGACCGGGACCGATTACCACGCCGCTGTATCTCCCAAAGCCGCTCATAGACGGAGCCGACACCCGCCGAGCAGTCGATGCGCTTGCGGACGAACGGACCGAGCTCGCCGCCGCCTGCGCCGACGAAGTACACGACCTCGGTCGTCTCGAACGGCGAGCTCTTCATAACGCGCTCGACGCGCCAGCTGCCCGCACGGTCAACCGCGGACAGAAACGCGTCGAGTCCCGACGAGAGCGCTGCATCCCCGTCGCTATGTCGCAAGGTATCGGTATCCATGCCCGCTATCTTACCAGCGCGCGCGGACATGCGGCTGCGTGGCCATCTGCTGTGTGATACAGGCTTAGCAGATGGTCTCCTCACCCAGCCGGTACAGCTCCTCATTTACCTTCTGCAGTGAACAGCCGTGGTCGATGCAGAAGATGATGATGGCGTCGCGCCGGCTTTTGCAGTTGAGCGTACTCGACCCTGCCGCTGAAAGCGCACGGTTGGTCTCTCGAAGCGTCAAAGCCATGGCAAAGGCGATTTGCAGAACCTTGTTGCGCGAGGGATTACGCGCACCGGTGAAGATCTGGTATCCGAACGTCTCGTTCAGGTCGGCCATGCGCACGACGCGCGCCCGCTCGAGACTCTTTTTCTCGAGCATCTGCTGCAGGTATTCGGCGAGCGAGCAGGAGGGGAACTCGTGCTTGTCTATAAACGAGTCGATGCTCGGAGCATCAAGCAGCTCCTTGAGCACTTCCTCGGTCAGGCGTTCGGTCATTTGTTCTTACCTATCTCTATACTTCAAGTGACAATTCGGCACTGCTGATGAGTTCTTTGCCGCATACATCACCAGATCGTCTGTTCCGTTATACCGCCCCAAAACAAGTGGCAACTCTAGAATCCCGAGACGTCTGCAAGCTCCCAAGAATCCACTTCGCTTGGACTCACCGTCGAGTAGGCCTCATACTTCCACGTTCCGCCAGCCTTCAGATTGTTGGTGTTGGCAAGGGCGGTTCCAATCTGCGCTCCGTCGGCATCATATATGACGTATTCGACCTGGATGTAGCTCTTCTCCTCATCCGTATTGTTGGTCAGCGTGCCCGTAATCACGGCAGCATACTCGTTGGACGCATCGAGCTCCTCGTCGGAAATGGAATAGTCCGCCTTCTGTTCGGCCGAGTCGGCGGGATCATCGCTATCTTGAGCAGCCGGTTCACCGGATTGCACGTCAACGGTGGCAGATGACGCAGCGTCATCAAGTGCCGCGCTGTATACGCTCTGACTTCCCAAAACGAGCGCGACGGCAGCGATGTTGACAATGAGCGCGGCGATGGTCAATCCCTTTCCGGAACGTTTTCCGCGCATACAGCCGACAAGACCCACCAACGCGAAGATGAGACCGAGCGCCGCCAGCAGGAACGAAAGGTTGTTGATAATCGGAAGCAGCGAGGTCAACAGGGCAATAATCCCCAAGACGAGCGATGCTACCGCCATCGAGGATCGAGCCGGTTTGCCCGATACGTTCTGAGTTTCCATGAAACTGTCCTTTCCCTCTATATAGACACGGACGACGCGCCTGCGCCGTTCGCCATCGAATATAGGGAAAGGGTCAGGGGATTACATTAGCTCGCGGCTAATCTGAGGGCGCCGCTATGACAAGCTTGAACCGACAAGTTTGTACCTGGCACTATCTTGTCGGGCGACAAGTTTGTACCTGGCACCATCTTGTCGCTAGAGCAGCAGCAGGCTGCGGTAGGTTTCCACGCCGCGCAGCAGGGCGCGTTCGTCGAACATGAAGTCGCTCGCGTGCAGCGCCGCATCGGCGCAGCCCAGCTCGCCGCAGTCCGCCGCATCGCCATCCTCAGGTGCGCCCACGCCCAGCAGGAAGAACACCCCGGGCAGCTGACGCTGGTAAAACGCAAAGTCCTCAGCGATCAGCAGCGGCTCATCGATGCGCACCAGATCGGGTAGCGCGGCTGCGACCTCGGTGTAGAGCGCGGCATCGTTGGTCACCGGCGGATATCCTGCCGCGAAGTCAACCGTGGCGGTGCAGCCGGTCGAGGCGCACGCCTCATCGAGCGTCGCGCGGATCTCGCGCTTCGCCCGCTCGAACATCTCGTCCGAAAACACGCGCAGGCTGCCGGCAAGGTGCGCCTCGGCCGCCACCGCGTTGCACACGGTGCCCGCTTCGACCAAGCCGAACTGCGCGATGCAGGACTCCTCCTGCATCAGGCGCCGCATGAGCCAGCGCTCCGAAACCAAAAACCGTGCCGTGGCGAGCGCCGCATCATGGCTATCGACATCAGACAACCCATAGGTTTTTGCAATATGCAGGGCGCGCCCGCGGATGCTGATGTGGGTCTCGCTCGACCGCGCGAGCAGTGCTCCCGGACGCGACGCGACCGTGCCCCACGGCAGGTCGGGCCAGACATGGAACCCGAAGATCCGATCGACCGCGAACCGCTCGAACACACCGCTTGCGCAGACGCGCTCCGCGCCGCCCGTCGTCTCCTCCGCAGGCTGAAACACGAACAGGACGTTGCGGGGCAGCTTTACCTCGCCCGTGCGCAGCATCGTATCGACCCACGTAGCCGTCGTGAGCGCCATGGCCATATGGGCGTCGTGGCCACACGCATGCATGCGCCCCGCATGCTCCGATGCAAACGGCGCTCCCGTCGCCTCGCCTATGGGCAGGGCGTCCATATCGGCGCGGATGGCCACGGTGCGCTCGGCGCCCGCATCGAAATACGCGCAGACGCACGAGGGGATCGGATGCACGATCTCGCACGAAAGCTGTGCCAGCACCCGCTCGAGGTAGGCGACGGTGCACGGCAGGTCGTCGTCCAGCTCCGGTATGCGATGGAGGTCGCGACGGTAACGGACAAGCTCGGCGAGGACGGTATCGGTGTGGGTCATGGTCTCCCCCAGGCGCGCTGCATTGAATCGGTCCCAGTATACGTCGATGCCCTGAAACGTTTCCAACCGGTATCGCCGCAGGATTCGCTCTTGTTGAGCAAAGTGTTTCGTGTTAAGGTTCCTCCATTCGATAGAGGCGCGGGCACGATGGCGCGCGGGCGAGCCGGCAGGCGACGACCCCGCGCAAGGGCAAACCCGCCGAACTCGGCAGCCGGGCGCGGCGCGTCGGGTGGGCCTGCGGGAAACACCCTCAGGACTGTCTGCAACGATCTGCAGGAGCGCTATCCAGGAGGCATGATGCCAAAGACTCCCTTTGTGACAAAAGACCAGATTGTCGAGATTGCCGAGCAGTTCCCGACGCCGTTTCACCTCTACGATGAGGCGGGGCTGCGCCGCTGCGCGCGCGACGTGCGCGAGGCCTTCGCGTGGAACCCCGGCTTCACGGAGTACTTCGCCGTGAAGGCAAACCCCAACCCCCGCCTGATCTCGATCCTTGCCGAATACGGCTGCGGGTGCGACTGCTCGAGTGACACGGAGCTCATGCTGAGCGATGCTCTCGGCATCCGCGGCGAGCACATCATGTTCTCGTCCAACGACACGCCCGCCGAGGACTTTCGCCTCGCCCATCAGCTCGGGGCAATCGTCAACTTTGACGACATCTCGCACATCGATTTCTACGAGCGCGCGACGGGCTCGCTGCCCGAAACCGCCTGCTGCCGCTTCAACCCCGGCGGTCTGTTCCAGCTGGCCAACGGTATCATGGACAACCCCGGGGACTCCAAGTACGGCATGACCGAGCAGCAGCTCGCGCAGGCCCTGACCGAGCTTTCCGCGCGCGGTGTCGAGCGCCTGGGCATCCACGCCTTCCTGGCGAGCAACACTCACGGCAACGAGTACTATCCCGCGCTCGCGCGCATCCTGTTCGAGCTGGCGGTGCGGCTCGAGCGCACGACCGGCGTGCGCATCGGCTTCGTCAACCTGTCGGGCGGCGTGGGCATCCCCTATCGCCCCGACGAGACCCCTTGCGACATCCGCGCAATCGGCGAGGGCGTGCGCCGCGCCTACGAGGACGTCCTCGTCCCCGCCGGCATGGGCGACGTCGCCATCTACACCGAGATGGGTCGCTTCATGACGGGTCCGTACGGGTGCCTGGTGACCCGCGCCATCCACGAGAAGCATATCTACAAGGACTACATCGGCGTCGACGCCAACGCCTGCGACCTCATCCGCCCGGCCATGTACGGAGCCTACCACCACATCACCGTGATGGGCCAGGCGGGCGGCCCCGACAAGAGCGCCGCCGAGGCCACCTGCGTCTACGACGTGGTGGGCAACCTGTGCGAGAACAACGACAAGTTCGCCGTCGATCGCGCGCTTCCCGCTGTGGACACCGGCGACCTGCTCGTCATCCACGACACGGGGGCGCACGGCCACGCCATGGGCTACAACTACAACGGACGCCTGCGCCACGCCGAGGTGCTGCTGCGCACGGACGGCACCTGCGAGCTCATCCGACGTGCCGAGACGCCGGCCGACTACTTCGCGACCCTCGATGTCACCGATACCGGGAGGACCCTGCTCGCCCGCCTGCAGGATAAGGAGAACTGACATGGACATCCGCAACCTCGAGGGATCAATCGTCGCCCTCATCACCCCGTTTCGCGCCGACGGCAGCGTGGATTTCGACGCGCTCGGACGCCTGATCGACTTCCACCTGGACGCCGGCACCGACGCGCTGCTGCCGCTCGGCACCACCGGCGAGAGCTCCACGATGACGCACGAGGAGGACGAGGAGGTCGTGTCGTTCGTGGTCGAGCGCACCGCCGGCCGCATCCCCGTCATCGCGGGCTCGGGCTCCAACAGCACGCAGACCATGCTCGAGAAGAGCCTCGCCTTCGAGCGCCTCGGCGTTGACGGCCTGCTGCTCATCACGCCGTACTACAACAAGAGCAACAAGGAGGGCATCTACCGCCACTTCGCCACGGTGCTCGACGCCGTCAACATCCCCTGCATCCTGTACAACGTGCCCGGGCGCACCGGCTGCTCCATCAGCGTGGCCAACCTCGAGCGCCTGAGCGCGCACCCCAACGCGCTGGGCATCAAGGAGGCGAGCGGGTCGATCGCCTATGCGAGCGACATCGCGCACCTGATCGGTCCCGACTTCAAGATGTTCTCGGGCAACGACGACATGGTCGTACCGCTCATGAGCCTGGGCGCCTCGGGCGTGATCTCGGTGTGGGCGAACATCCAGCCCGCGCTCGTGCACGAGATGGTGCGCGCGTTTTTGGACGGCAACGTGGCGCGCGCCCGCGACATCCAGGTGCAGAGCCTGCCGCTCATCCACGCCCTGTTCAGCGAGGTCAACCCCATCCCCGTCAAGGAGGCGTGCGCGCAGATGGGTCTGTGCGAGGCCAACTACCGCCTGCCGCTCGTGCCCATGGCCGACGCTCACCGCGAGGCGCTCGTCGCCGTCATGAAGGAGGCTGGTCTGCGTGCTTAAGATCGCGATCATGGGCGACGGGCGCATGGGAACCCTCATCCGCACGACCGCCGAGGCGATGTGCGATGCCGACGGTGCGCACGCGTTTGAGGTGGTGGCGCAGTTCGGCTTTGACCTGTCAGGGGTCGACGGCGCGCCTGCCGCAGACGTGCTGATCGACTTCTCCAACGTCGGCACCCTTCCCGCCGTCATCTCCTACGTGCAGCGCTGCGGCTGCGCGCTTGTAAGCGGAACGACCGGCTACAGCGACGACGAGCTCGATGCGATTCGCGCGCTCGGGGCGAGCGCGCCGGTCGTGTGGTCGGGCAACTACTCCATCGGCGTTGCGGCGCTGCGCCATCTGACCGCGCAGGCCACGCGTGAGCTGCCCGGATTTGATGTCGAGATCGTCGAATGCCACCATAACCAGAAGGCCGATGCGCCGAGCGGCACGGCCAAGATGCTGCTCGACGAGGTCATGACCGCCCGCGCTGACGAGGTCCATGCCGTCTATGGCCGTCAGGGCATGTGCGGCGCGCGCGATGCGCACGAGGTCGGCGTGCACGCCCTGCGCGGCGGCACGGTCGCCGGCGTGCATACGGTGTCGTTTTTCGGCACCGACGAGGAGGTCTCGCTCACCCATCGCGCGACGAGCCGGCAGATCTTCGTGAACGGCGCCCTCGCCGCGGCGGCAAAGCTCGCCGTGCGCGAACCCGGCTTTTACACCTTTGACGAGCTGATGTTCTGAAATGGGTTGAGACGAACACGTCCCCAACCGACCCAAAATGGGTTGAGGGGAACACGTCCCCAACCGACCCATCCGTCCCCAGCCACTCCACCTTGGAAGGATTGATATGAACGCACAGGAGATTATCGATTTCATCGCTTCGGCGGAGAAGAAGACGTCCGTCAAGCTCTATGTACGCGAGCGCGCCGGCGCCGATATCGATTGGGGCGCCGCACATGTCTACGGCGGACCCGAGGGCCGCATCGTCTTTGGCGAGTGGTCTGAGCTCGCCGCGGTGCTCGACGCCCACAACGACGACATCGTGTACGCAGACGTCGAGTGCGACCGTCGCAACTCCGCCGTGCCGCTGCTCGACTTGAAGGGCGTGAACGCCCGCATCGAGCCGGGCGCGATCATCCGCGACCGCGTCGAGATCGGCGACAACGCCGTGATCATGATGGGCGCCGTCATCAACATCGGCGCGGTCATCGGCGCGGGAACCATGATCGACATGGGCGCGGTGCTGGGCGGTCGCGCCACCGTGGGCAAGAACTGCCACATCGGCGCCGGCACCGTGCTGGCGGGCGTCGTGGAGCCGGCGAGCGCCACCCCCGTCATCGTGGAGGACGGCGTCATGATCGGCGCGAACGCCGTGGTGCTCGAGGGCGTCCGCGTGGGCGAGAACGCCGTGGTGGCCGCCGGCGCCGTATGCGTGGAGGACGTCCCGGCCGGCGCCGTGGTCGCCGGCGTGCCCGCGCGCGTCATCAAACAGCGCGACGCCCAGACCGACAGCAAGACCGGCCTGGTAGAAAGCCTGCGCCAGCTGTAGAGGCGCACACATCCCGCCGATGGGGGCAGGTCGCCTGCGGTTGGCACGTCACAACCGCAGGCGACCTGCCCCCATCGGCGTAACCGGACCCGGCAACCAAGAATCGGCGCATTCCGCACCAGATTCGTGGTTTGCGTAACAACCACAACGAAACCCGTGCTCCGTAGGATTGAGTCAGCACTATCCGACGCGGATCAGGAGGGATTCGTATGGAGCAATGGGACGTTGTCGTCATCGGCGCGGGCGTGGTCGGCTCCGCCGTGGCACGCGAGCTCGCGCGCTACCGCCTGCGGGTCGCCGTGCTCGAGAAGGAGCTCGACGTGGCCTGCGGCAACAGCAGCCGCAACACCGGTATGCTGCACGCCGGATTCACCTACAAGCCCGGTTCCCTCAAGGCCGAATGCGCCGTCGAGGGCAACAAGGAGTTCGACCAGGTCGCCGCTGAGCTCGGCGTGCCGTTCAAGCGCACCGGCAAGCTCGTCGTGGGCTTCACCGACCACGACATGGAGAACATCCTCAAGTTCAAGGCCATCGGCGAGCAGAACGGCGTCGAGGGCATGCGCATCATCGACAAGGAGGAGATCGAGCGCATCGAGCCGCACGCCGGCGGCGAGTTCGCCATGTACGTGCCGTCCTCGGGCATCCTCGACCCCATGGCCTACACCATCGCGCTCGCAGACAACGCGGCGCAAAACGGCGTGAAGTTCTTCTTCGACCGCAAGGTCACCGCCATCGAGCGCTACATCGCCAACGACTGCTACCTCGTCCACACCCCTGCCGGCGCGTTCCGCACCAAGTGGGTCATC
Organism: Collinsella tanakaei; assembly: GCF_030373545.1. GTDB lineage: Bacteria > Actinomycetota > Coriobacteriia > Coriobacteriales > Coriobacteriaceae > Collinsella > Collinsella tanakaei_C. Next base: position 29,781 of record NZ_JAUDCO010000003.1, read on the forward strand.
AACTGCGCGGGCGCCTACGCCAGCCAGATCTCCGAGATGCTCGGCTATCCCAACTACCCGGTTCGCGGCTTCAAGGGCGAGTACTTCGTGCTCGACAAGAAGGCCGGCGAGTTCCTGAAGATCCCCGTCTACCCCGCTCCCAACGATAAGGGCGGCTTCTCCACACACGCCACGCCCACCGTCGACGGCAACATCCTCGTGGGTCCGGACTCCTATGTCACCGAGGACTGGGAGGACTACAAGTGCACCAAGGACCATCTGGACGGCCTTATCCGCGATGGCTCCAAGATGTTCAAGCAGATGCGCCGTGAGTACTTCATCCGCAACTTTGCCGGCATCCGCTGGAAGCGCGTGGACGAGGACGGCAACGTGCTCGACTTCAAGCTCGAGAGCGACCAGCAGCACAACCCCAACACCGTCAACCTCGTGGGCATCGAGTCCCCGGGCGTCACCTGCGCCCTGCCGTTGGCGCGTCGCGCCGTCGCCCGCCTGGTCGAGGTCGAGAAGCCTCAGGTCAACGAGAACTTCGACCCGGTGCGCCCAGCTCCCAAGCGCTTCTACGACATGACGCGCGAGGAGCAGGCCGCGGCCATCGCCGAAGACCCCGAGTACGGCGAGATCGTATGCCGCTGCGAGACGGTGACGCGCGCCGAGATCCGCCGCGCCATCAACAACCCGCTCGGCGTCCACACGGTCACGGGCATCAAGAACCGCACGCGCGCCACCATGGGCCGCTGCCAGGGTGGGTACTGCGAGACCCGCATCACCGAGATGATCGAGCAGGAGCTGGGCATCGAGCCCACCGACGTGCGCTTCAACCACGCCGGATCCTATATGTTCACCGGACCCGTCCGCGGCGCGCAGGCGCCGGGCGAGGCCGCCGAAGGGAGCGTGAGCGCATAATGAAGCACGTGGACGCTGTCATCGTCGGAGGCGGTCCCGCCGGACTCGCCGCGGCCATCGAGCTGCGCCGCAAGGGCATCGACGACATCCTCATCCTCGAACGCGAGAAGAAGCCCGGCGGCATCCTGCGCCAGTGCATTCATGACGGTTTCGGCCTGACGCGCTTCGGCGAGACCCTCTCGGGCCCCGAGTACGCCGCGCGCTTCGTCCGCGAGGCCGAGGCGCTCCAGATTCCCTGCCTCACCGACACCACGGTGCTCGAGATCACACCCGACCGCCACGTGTACGCCTCCTCTTCGGAGCACGGCATGATGGAGTTCGAGGCCGGCGCAATCGTCCTCGCCATGGGTTGCCGTGAGCGCACCCGCGGCGCGATCAGCATCCCCGGCACCCGTCCGGCCGGCGTGTACACCGCAGGTGTGGCTCAGGCATACATCAACCTTAAGAACAAGATGGTGGGCCGTCGCGTGGTCATCCTGGGCTCCGGCGACATCGGCATGATCATGGCGCGCCGTATGACGCTCGAGGGTGCCAAGGTGCTCGGCGTGTTCGAGGTTCAGCCGTACGCGAGCGGTCTGCCTCGCAACGTCGAGCAGTGCCTGAACGACTACGGCATCCCCCTGTCGCTGTCCCACACCGTCACCGACATCCGCGGCACCGATCGCCTGGAGAGCGTCGTGATCTCGCAGGTCGATGACCACATGCAGCCAATTCCCGGCACCGAGCAGGAATACGAGTGCGACACCCTCATTCTGTCGGTCGGCCTCATCCCCGAAAACGAGCTGACCTGGATGGCCGGCGCCGAGAAGGATCCGGGCACGAGCGGCGCGGCGGTGGACGAGAACTACCAGACCACCGTTCCGGGCATCTTCGCTGCAGGCAACGTGCTGCACGTGCACGACCTCGTTGACTTCGTGTCGCTCGAGGCCGAGGCGCTGGCCGACGGCGCGGCGCGCTTCATCCGCGAGGGCTCCCTGCCCGCATGCGAGCTCGCCGTGCGCGGCAACGAGCTCGTCGGCGGCCTTACGCCATCGCGCATCAGCGGCACCGGCGACGTCACCGTCTCGTTCCGTGTGCGCCGGCCGCTGCGTAACTGCACCGTGGAGCTCGTGCAGGGCGACACCGTCGTCAAGCGCCGCCGCATGCCCAAGGCGCTGCCCGCCGAGATGATCCAGATCAAGCTCAAGGCAGACGATCTCAATCAAACCGACGACCTGGAGGTGAAGGTGTCATGCTAAGGGAATTCACCTGCATCATGTGCCCTCAGGGGTGCGACATCTCCGTCGAGCTGGACGGCACGACCATCACCAGCATCACAGGCAACAAGTGCGCCAAGGGCGAAGCATACGTCACGCAGGAGATCGAGAATCCCATGCGCAACATCGCGACCTCCGTGCTTATCGACGGCGGCGAGCTGCCGCTGGCGAGCGTGCGCCTGTCGAACGTCATCCCGAAGGACCGCATCTTCGATGTCATGGCCGAGATTCGCCGTGTGGAGCTCCCCGCCCCCGTCCATGAGGGCGACGTGGTGATCCACGACGTGTTGGGCCTCGGTGCAGACGTCATCATCACGAAGGACGTCGACGTCGCGTAAGCGATGGCGCGCACAATACACCATGAGACGAGCGGGGCGCTCCGGTTCGGCCGGGCGCCCCGCTCATTCGTATCGTTTTATGTTGTCTATGGACCAGCGAGAACCACTACCCCCGTTTAGGGGACGGTTTTGCTGTTCCCCTTTGAGTAGAGACGCGCATGCAGCTGATAAACCCGCTGGTAGAGAGACTGTCCAAAAAAGTGATACTCGGCAGGTCGTCCTAAATCCGTCCCCTAAACGGGGGTATTGAAATCTGCGCTCTCCCCGAGGCCCCTCAGCGCGCCCTAGCGGTTCTCGATGCTCCCGATATTCTTGAGCTCGATGGAAATCAGGCCGTTCGGCTCGTTGACGAACTGCACGTATTCGGTGTTGCGCAGCATCTCGGCCGGGAACGTGATCTCGATGCCCGTGTCCGTACGGATCTTATGGTTGCGCACCGCCGCGCGCTCCACCTGCGCACGCTCCACCGGAACGCGCTCGGGCAGCTGCTCCTCGCGCATCTCTGCCGCGAAGCGCTCGCGCATCGCGGGCTCGTCCTCGAAGATCTCGTCAGCCAGGTCCCATGGGGCAATCTCCTCATCCTCCTCGACGCGCTCCGCCACGACCTCCTTGGCGCGGGCGAGCGCCACCGCGCTGTTGGCGCCGTGCTCCTCGGCGACTTCTGCGACGATGCGGGTCACCGTATCGATGACCTCCTTGCCCGAGACGCCGGTGGCGCACTGCAGCAGGCCGTCCGGGATGATCATGGTGTCCGTACCGGCGATCTTGCGCTTCTTGTCCTGGTAGAAGATCTCCATCGAGCTCGCGCGCACGAGCGCATAGCTCGTGATCTTCTGCGAGGGGCTCGGCAGGATGGCGTAGTGGCGGGCGATGTCGTTGCGCACCTCGCCGCCCTCGCGCGCCACCTCGTGCATGAACGCCATGCGGCTGCCCATGAGCAGCACCGCGAACCACCGCACGTCGTCATCGTCGTCGAAATCGGCCACCAGGATGTCGGTCGACTCGGCCTTGTCGGCACGGGTGAGCTCGCCGGCGAAGAACTCGGCGATCTGACAGGACAGGTCCACGAACTCGCGGTCGCCGAATAGATACGCCTTGACCTCCTCGGCAAAGGCGCTGTCCTCGGCAAACGAGCCGCGCCTGTTGTCGGGGCTCACGCGGGCGCGCCGCAGATGCGAGGTCACAAACGAGCGCACCGCGCGGGTATCCAAATCGAGCTCGCGCGCGCTCATGACGTTGACCGCCGACTCGAAGTCGAGGATGTGCAGGATGGCATGGTTGATCTTCATGCAGAGGTCTCCTTTGCGTCGGGTAAGGCCAGCAAAGTATACCAATCCCGCGCAAAGATGGCCCCTCCGACGAATCCGTCACGCGCTCGAATCGCCCTGCTGCTCCTCGCCCTCGCCGCCATCGCCCTCATCGCCCAGCCCCGGCAGGAAGGTCTCCACCAGGCTGGACGCCGCGTCCGAGACGCGGTCGATCGTCGCGACGCGGGCGAGCGCCTTCAGGACGTCCATGACAAACGCGCGCTGCTCGGGCGCAAGCGCTTCGGCCGCATCGCGGATAGCAGGCAGGCTGGTGCGCCAGGTCTCGCGGATGTCGGCGAAGCGCATCGCACCGGGAACGCTCAGAACGTCGAAGAGCGTGTCGATGAACGACGCGCGTTCCTCTGCCGTAAAGCGGTCCATCCAGTCCGAGATCGTCGCTGCGAAGTACCGCGAGCTCGCCGAGAGCCCGTCGGCGACGCGAAACGCGCACCCGTCGACCTCCCACAGAAACGGATTGTGCTGCAAAACGGAGATGCCGTCGCTCTCCACGACCGTGAAGTCGCGCTCGGTGTCCATGATGAGGCCGATGATGGAGGACTTGGGCACGACCTTCTCCACGCGCTCGCGCACGCGCCGGTAGCCCTCGCTCGCCAGGAACTCCTCGTTGAACCCGGGGCCGTCATGCGAGTACACGCGCACGATGCGCTCCTGGATGCTCGCATCGACGCAGGACGCGGCGTAGACCGCCAGGTTGCCGCCCTTGGAGTGGCCGCCCAGGTAGAGCGGCCCTTCCGCCGCCGACGCGACGCGCTCCAGGTACGCCCGGGCCTCGCGCTGCGAGGGAACCGGACAGCGTGAGGCCATGTTGAAGTCCTCATGCCATCCCACAAGGGTGGAATCCGTTCCGCGGAAGGCGATAAACGCCCCGCCTCCCGGCAGCAGAAACGTCATCGCCGCGAACTGCTCGGCGGAATCGAGGTCGGTACGAAACGCGAACAGGCACAGCCGCGCATCGCGGAAGCGTGGGTTGGAGCACACGGCGTACAGCAGGTCCCGACTGCCCTCGGGATCCCAGTTCGTGCCGAACATGGTGTCGAAATCCTCCGCACGCATCAACTCGTGCAGCGCGATGCCCCCGCGCGTATGCGAGAGGCGCAAAGCGGAGTTCAGGCGATAGTACGACATCCACGAGAAGACAAGGCTGTCGAGCGTGCAAAACGGGCGATCTGCAAAGGTGTCGTGCACGGTCTGGGCATAGGTGAGAAAGTTCCCCGGCTTGCCCGCGCGGGCCTGCGCCTGCGATGCCTCGGCATCGTGAGCCTCATCGGCAACGGACGCCGCCACGGGATCGGAGGTGTCGCTCAGCATCGGCAGGCGGTTCGACACCCGGTCGGGAAGGATCGAGGTGAGCGCGGCGACGATCCTTGACGGAGCGGAAGGCGCGGGCTCGGCGGAATCGGCGGGTTCGCACGCGCCTGCGGGCTCGTCAGGCTTATCTGGTACAGGATTGACGGACGGCTCCTCCCCATCGCCAGACATAGCGAAGTCGGCAGGCCTCTCCGCCCCATGATCCAACATATCCACCATACGTGCCCCTCTGCCCTCGACACCAGACACCCCTATGCTACTCCCTCCGCAAGCGCGACAAAATGGCGACAAGATGGTGCCGGGAACAAACTTGTCGCCGTGAGGGCGGCGAGGGGCCGGACGACAAGATGACGCCAGGTGCACCCTTGTCGCTAGCTGCACCCTTGTCGCTAGGTACAAACTTGCCGGGCGGGGCACAAGGGGCTGCACGGCAAGGCCGTGAAGCGCCCCTTGAAGATGCGCCTAGCATTTCGAATTTCGGTTTCGGTTTCGGTCTCGCCTACTCAGCGGATAAACCACGCCGAGGTATCGCGTGGGACGGAACCGTCATCCGCCAGCGGTGCAGATGCGATCAGCAACTCGCCTGCGGGGGCAGGAACGGGCGCCGACCCGAAGTTCGTCACGCTCACCACAACACGCCCGCCGGATGCCGGGCGCTCGTAGGCGATGACGTGCTCGGGCGTGTCACCCAACGTCGCCTCGTCGACCCAGGCGCACGAGGTGTCGCCCGTGGAGGCCAGCAGCTCGGAGCGCAGCGCAAGCACGCGGCGGTAGAACGACAGCATCGAATCGGCGTCGGCGCGCTCGGCATCGACGGCATGCGCGGCGAACCACAACGGCTGCGGCAGGTGAGGTGCGGCGGGCGCCGTCACGGCGTCCCGCCCGCCGACGACAGGAGCCGAGAACCCAAACGAGCCCGTCGCGCCATCGCCAAACGACGGGTCCCAGGCTGCCGGCTGCGGCGCATCGCCGGCGACCCACGGAAGCGGCACGCGGCACCCGTCACGGCCCTTGATGGCGTCGCCATGCGCTGTGCGGCGCGCCTGCGGATCTTCCAGGCGATCCCACGGGATGGTTGCGACCTCGAACAGACCGAGCTCCTCACCCTGGTAGATATAGGCCGAACCGGGAAGCCCCATCTCCATGAGCAGCGCCGCCCGCGCGCGGCGGGTCCCCAGCGCGCGATCCTCCGGGTAGGTCGCGCCGTCGCGCAGCAGCCAGTCGGCCGCGAGCTGATGGTGCGTGCTGGCCTTGACCTGAGGAAGCCCGTAGCGCGTGGCGTGTCGCGGTACGTCGTGGTTCGAGAGCACCCACGTGCTCGTCGAGCCGGAGAGCTCGGCGCATGACAGGCCCTCCTCGATGGCGCGGCGGAAATCAGCGGCAAACCAGTCCGCCTTGGCGAACTCGAAGTTGAACACCTGACCCAGCTCGTCGGGCGAGGCGTAGAAGCGCTGATGGTCGGGTGTCACCCAGGCCTCGGCGACGGCGAAGCGCGGCGGCTCGTACTCGTTGAAGATGCGGCGCCACGAGCGGTAGATCTCATGCACCTCGGGGCGGTCCCACAAGGGGTTGTCCGCGTTGCCGCTCCCCTGCTTGGGCGCTTGGTCGAGCTCGTCGAGCGGACGGCTCGTCAGGTCCTTGGCCAGGGCATGCGCCACGTCCACGCGGAAGCCGTCGACGCCGCGGTCGCACCAAAAGCGCAGCGTGCGCTCGAACTCCTCGCGCACGTCGGGGTGCTGCCAGTTGAGGTCGGGCTGCTCGGCGGCAAACAGGTGCAGGTACCATTCGCCGTCCTCGACGCGCTCCCACGCCGAGCCGCCGAAGCACGACATCCAGCCGTTGGGAGGAAGCTCGCCGTGATCCCCGCGTCCGGGCCGGAAGATATAGCGTTCGCGCTCGGGCGAACCGGGACCCGCGGCGAGCGCCGCCTGGAAGAAGCGATGCTTGTTTGAGGTGTGGTTGGGCACGATGTCCACGATCACGCGGATGCCGCGGCCGTGCGCGGCGGCGACAAGCTCGTCGAAATCGTCGAGCGTACCCAAGCGCGGGTCGACGTCGCGGTAATCGATGACGTCGTACCCGCCGTCGGCGAGCTCTGAAGGATAGAACGGCGAGAGCCAGATGGCGTCGATGCCGAGCTCGGCGAGGTAATCGATTTCGGCGGTCACCCCGCGGATATCGCCCAGACCGTCCCCGTTGGCATCGCGGAAGCTGCGCGGATACACCTGGTACACGACAGCCTGCTTCCACCATTCGATCGCGTTGAGTGCCATGGCTACCTCCCTCTCGCGTCGGTCATCGGGGCCATTCTATCGCGCCATGCTTGTACGAACAAGAATGGCGCGATAGCAAAATGCGACCGGTTTTTGCGCGGGATATGACAGGGTGCGAGGGGTGGTTGCCGGTCGGGAGGAAGGCGGTCGGTCGGAAGTGGGTCGAGGACCGGTTGGTTGTCATTTGGTCGGAAGCCGGTTGGTTGCCAATCGGTCAGCCACCGGGAGGTCGCCGGTCGGTCGGGAGCCAGTCGATAACCGCTTCTCCAGCAGCCGGCGCACACCGTCACACAGGCCGATGGGCGCCGACGCAGCCAGCACATTCAGCTAGCGCAGCTGCGCGCGGTCGATGACCTCGGACAGCGCCGCAGCGGAGCGGTGCAGCTCACCAAGCTCCTCATCGTCAAGGGAGATGGGCACGCGGCACTCGATGCCGCCGCGGCCGATGATCGTGGGCATGGAGATGGCGATGTCGGAAAGGCCGTACTCCCCCACCATGAGACTCGAGACGGGCAGGATGCACTTCTCGTCACCCATAATCGCCCGGCACAGGCGCTGGACCGACATCGCGATGCCGTAATACGTCGCGTGCTTGCGAGCGATGATCTCGTAGGCGGCATGGCGGACCTCGTCGGCGATACGCGCCTCGGTCGCCTCGTGGTCGAAGTGGCCGCGCATCTCGCAGAAGTCCTTGAGCGGTACGCCGGCAACGTCGGCGCTCGACCACACGGCAAGCTCGGAGTCGCCGTGCTCACCGATGATGTACGCCTCGACATCGCGTGGATCAACGCCCAGATGATCGCCGAGTGCCTCCTGCAGGCGGGCGGTGTCGAGCACAGTGCCCGAACCGATCACGCGGCTCTCGGGCAGGCCGGACATCTTGATGGCGGCATAGGTGAGCACGTCGACCGGGTTGGAGACGACAAGTAGGATGCCCTCGAAGCCAACCTCCCGAATGCGCGGGATGATGCTGCGGTAGATGGCGACGTTCTTGTTCACCAGATCCAGACGCGTCTCGCCGGGTTTCTGCGCAGCGCCCGCCGTCACCACGATGATCGCCGCATCGGCGGCATCCTCGTAGTCGCCGGCGTAGATGCGCATGGGATGCGCGAACGGCGCCCCGTGGCTGATGTCGAGCGCCTCGCCCTCGGCGCGGGCGCGGTCCACGTCGATAAGGACCATCTCGGAAAACAGCCCGCTTTGCATGAGGGCAAACGCCGACGACGAGCCGACGAACCCGCATCCGACGACGGCGACTTTTCTATCGTTGACCATGGTAGTCCCCCTGATTCAATCGGGATTGGTATCGGTACCACGGTGTCAAATATATCCGGATTGCTCCGCCCTAAACGCGTCGCCGCTAATTCCTACCATTCTTATAACATTTACATATGAGGGGTTGGTTGGGGACGTGTTCCCGCCAACCCATCTTGCGGTGACGTCGGGTTGACTGAAGGAGCGCCGAGCGAAAATAGGTTGGAGGGAACACGCCCCCAGCGAACCCATCTGAAAGCGAAAATGGGTTGGAAGGAACACGTCCCCAACCAACCCATCCAGATACTAGATGCCGGCGGCCTCGATTGCGGCGACAGCGGCCTGAAGGCCCTCGGGCGGCAGCACGAGGGCCATACGCACGTAGCCCTCGCCGTGCGGACCGAAGCTCGCGCCGGGCGTGACGATCACGCCTGCGCGGTCCATAAGCTCCTCGCAAAACGCCATGGAGTCCGTGCGCCCGCCGGGCAGCTTGGCCCACACGAACATCGTGCCGTGCGCGTTGGGACGCTCCCAGCCGATGCGCTCCAGCCCGTCGCACAGCGCATCACGGCGCGCCTGGTACTTGAGCCGCTGAGCCTCGACCTCATCGAGCGGGCCGGTGAGCGCGGCGATCGCGGCGCGCTGGATCGGGAAGAACATGCCGAAATCGATCTGGCCGCGCAGCTTGGCGAATGCAGCCACGACATCCGGACGGCCGACGATGAAGCCGATGCGCGCGCCGGTCACGTTGAAGGACTTGGACAGCGAGAAGAACTCGACGCCCACCTCGAGCGCGCCGGGATAGCTCAGGAAGCTGCCGCCGTGCGGGCCGTCGTAGACGATGTCGGAATAGGCATTGTCATGGACGATCAGCAGGTCGTGCTCGCGCGCGAAGGCGATGATCTCCTCGTAGAGCTCCGGCGTCCCCACGCTTCCCACGGGGTTGGCGGGCAGCGACACGATCATGTACTTGGCGCGATCGGCCACCGCAGGGTCGATACCGGCCACATAGGGCAGAAAATCGTGCTCCGCATTGAGCGGGTAGTAGGCAAGCTCGCCGCCGGCGATCTTCACGCCCGCCTCGAACACCGGATAGCACGGATCGGGCACGAGCACCGTATCGCCCGGATCGAGCAGCGCCAGACCCAGATGGCCCACGCCCTCCTGCGTGCCGTTGCAGCTGGCCACCATGTCGGGCGTGATGCCCTCAACCCCGAAGCGACGCGCGTAGTAGTCGCAGACCGCCTGCTTGAGCTCGGGCAGATCGCCCAAGCTGTACTTCCACTCCGTGGGCTCGGCGGCAGCCGTGCGCAGCGCCTCGACCACATGGTCGTACGGAGCGAAGTCGGGCGTGCCGACCGAAAGGTTATAGATGGTGCGGCCTTCGGCCTCGAGCTTCAGGCGGCGCTGGTTGAGGGCGGCGAACACCTCGTCGCCAAACAGATCGAGACGCTTTGAGAACTGCATGGATGCATCTCCTCCACTCACAGGGTTTCATCCGGATCATCAAGGGCGCGCGATGCCGCAGCGCAATGCGACCCGCACGCGACTACGGGCATGACAACATGATACGTCTCCGTATCAGGACGCAGGCTCCAGCTCGTCGATCTCAGCGAGCCACAGGCGGGCGCTCGCGTCGGAGGGCATGCGCCAGTCGCCGCGCGGGCTGAGCGTGACCGAGCCCACCTTGGGGCCGTCCGGCAGGCAGCTGCGCTTGAACTGCTGGGCAAAGAAGCGCCGGTAGAACACGCGCAGCCAACTCCAGACGGTGCGCTCGTCGTAGGCGCCGGCAAACGAGCGGCACGCCATGCGGTAGATCTTGCCCGGAGCGAACCCGAAGCGCAGCAGGTGATACAGGAAGAAGTCGTGCAGCTCGTAAGGCCCCACGAGGTCCTCCGTCTTCTGCGCGATCTGGCCGTCGCCGGTCGGCGGAAGCAGCTCGGGCGAGACGGGCGTATCCAGGATGTCGAGCAGGGTCTCCTCGATTTTGCCGCCATACAGACCAGCCGCATAGCGGACGAGGTGCCGCACGAGCGTCTTGGGGACGCTCGCGTTCACGGCGTACATGCTCATGTGGTCGCCGTTGTAGGTAGCCCAGCCGAGCGCGAGCTCGGACAGGTCGCCCGTGCCGATCACGAAACCGCCGAGCTCGTTGGCAAGGTCCATGAGAATCTGCGTGCGCTCGCGGGCCTGGCTGTTCTCGTAGGTGACGTCGGTGACGGCAGGGTCGTGTCCGATGTCGGCAAAGTGCTGTTCCACCGCCGCATGGATCGAGATCTCACGGAAATCCACGCCAAGGGCGTGCGCGAGCGTCTCGGCGTTGCCCTTGGTGCGCCCCGTCGTGCCGAACCCGGGCATGGAGACGGCGGTGATGCCGGTGCGCGGCATGTCCAGGGCATCAAAGGCACGGACGGTGACGAGCAGGGCGAGCGTGGAGTCGAGACCGCCGGACAGGCCGATGACGGCGCGCTTGGTGCCGGTGTGGGCAAGACGCGTCTTCAGACCCGCGGCCTGCAGGCCGAAAATCGTCTCGCAGCGCTCGGCGAGGTCGCCGCGATCGGCGGGGACAAACGGCGTGCGGGCAAAGACCCGGTCGCACGCAAGGGCCGAGCGCATGAGCTTCGGCGCATCGGACGCCTGTCCCTGCCCGGCGACGTAGGCCTCACCCCGATAGGAGAAGTCGACGACGCTTCTGGGGCCGCAGGAAAACGCGGGCTTCTCCCACGTGGTACAACGGCGGCGCTCGGCGAGCAGGCGGTCGATGTCGACGTCGGCCACGGCCATATCACAGGTGAACAGGTCGGTACGCGCAACCAGGCTGCCGTTTTCGGCGATGAGGTTCTCGCCGGCGAAGACCAGGTCGGTCGTGGACTCCCCCTCGCCCGCGTCGGCGTACGCATAGGCGCAATACAGGCGCGCCGACTGCCCGCGCACCAGGTCGCGGCGGTACTCCGCCTTGCCGATGACCTCATCGGAGGCGGATGCGTTGAGGATGACGGTCGCGCCGCCGCTCACCGCCATGTCGATCGAAGGCGGCGCGGGCACCCACAGGTCCTCGCAGGCCTCGACGCCGATCACCACGTACTCAAGACCGGCATCGACGCAGCGGTAGACGGTGCCCCATCCTATGGACACGGACTCCTGGCCCGCATAGCGAATGGGCCGCATGGGATTGATGGGGGCGGGAGCAAACCAGCGGCGCTCGTAGAACTCGCTGTAGGTGGGCAGGTTGCGCTTGACGGTGAGGCCCAGCAGGCGCCCTGCGCAGCACACGGCGACGCAGTTGTACAGCGCCTCGTCGCAGGCGACGGGGACGCCGAGGGTAAACAGGATCGGCAGGTCGCGCGTCTCGTCGAGCAGCCGCGCCACGGCGCGCTCGCAAGCGCGCAGCAACGCGCGATCCAAGAACAGGTCCGCGCAGGTATATCCGGTCAGGTTGAGCTCGGGCAGCACGAGCGCGCCGACTCCGCGCGCCGCGGCGTCACGGATGCAGGCGAGCGCCGCATCGGCGTTGGCGTCAACGTCGGCGACCCGGATATGCGGGGTGGCCGCCGCAACGCGGAAAAACCCGTCGCCACAAGATCCCGACGCCCTCTGTGCGCCCGTAACATACAGCTCGTCCATGCCCGCTCCTTCGCAGTCGTGTTGCTCCCGCTATTGTAGCGTTGTCGAGCACCCGACGGCACCCGCGAGCTCACGGACGGACAGATGAGACCCATTGACCAAGAAGGCGCGGCGACCCTATCCCCTTGCGCGGTGTTCCCGACGCCGTCCCCCGCGCGTCACCGCCGCCCGTTCGGCGTTCGGACGCGCGCTATCGCACCAAGCGCGCGAGACACTGCGCCCAGCCGCGCGTCGCCACGAAGAAGCGCGCCAAGCCGAGCCGTCCGAGCCTGATTCCGCAGGCGTCCGCGCCCGCCACGGCATGCGCCGCGCGTCGCACGGCAGGGTGCGCCGGCAGGTCGGCCCACGCCGCTCCATACGCCTGCGCGAGCATCCGGTTCAAACGGCACGACATCGCACTGGACGTCTTCGGATCAAGGCAGGCGATGTCGAACAGGGTGAAGTCGAGACACCACGTGACCATCCGCTCGGGACACAGAGGGCCGAGGCCGCGCGCGTCCCATGCCGAGAAGATGCTCGCAAGCACGTCCAGATGCCTGGCGAGCTTGCGCTCCCGGGCGGCCGCGCCGTCGTGTTCGTGCGTGAGCGAGGCATCGTTCATGCGGTAGCGGTAGAGCTTGTCCGATATGAGCACCGTCGTGCGAGCGAGCGGATACACGGTGAAGTGAAAGGCGACGTCCTCCGCGAAGCGCAGCGACTCATCGAAGCGAATGCTCTCGCGCAGGGCAAACGAGCGGTCGACGACCGTGCGACACGCATAGGGCTGCGCGTTGGCGGAGAACAGCAGGTCCGCACTGAAGCCGCGGTAGACGGCGTCGGCGGGACTCAGCAGGCGCTTGATGCGCGCCGAGGCGAGCTCGGGCGGCTCACAGGCAGCGCCGCAGGTCACGACGTCGACATCGCGCGCCGACGCGAAGGCGCGGGCGATGCGCTCCGCAAAGGTCGGCGCGACCATGTCGTCGGAATCGAGAAACGCCACGAGACGCCCGCGCGCGGCGGCCATGCCGGCGTTGCGCGCCGCAGCCAGACCGGCATTCGCCTGATGCAGGACGCGCACGCGGCCATCGAGCGCGGCGTAGCGCTCGAGCACCTCCCCCGCCCCGTCGGGCGAGCCGTCGTCCACGCAGACGACCTCGATGTCGCGCACGGTCTGGACGAGCGCCGAGTCCAGACACGCGCCCACGGTCGTCTCGGTGTTGTAGACGGGAACGACGAAGGTCATGAGGGGCGACTGCGGCGCACAGGCGTCGGACACCCGTCCAGACGGCATGGCAGCGTTCGTCTCATCAGCCATGGCGAAGCCTGCCCAACGCGTATGATGCCACCAAGCCGGGACCTCCCAGCCGCAGGTAGTGGACCATGCGTCCAAGCGATCCCGCCGTGGCATAGCCTGGATATCTTTTGAGCCAGAGCTCAGGGTCGCGCACGATCGCCTCGAGGTTCGCACGCTTCCAGGGGCGAAAGTCCGCAAGCGACACCGTCTGGGCGTCCAGATCCCGCGCGAACTCGCGCGCCATGCGGTCAAGAAACGGCGCGCGGAGCTCCGGCGCCAAGCGGACATAGCTCCACATATACGAGTCGTACTTGGCGACCTGGGCTGCGCGCAGCAGCCGGACCGCCTCCGCCTCGCCATGGCGCGCGGCGAACTCGCATCCGATCCAGCGCTCGATCTCGGCGTATTCGCCGCATGTGCAAAACGCCTTGTCAGGCGCCTTGACCGACGAGCTCTCGTTGTCCTGTCGATAGCGCACGACCGCCCTGTTGACGTAGACCGCGCGCTCGGCGCTCGCGAGCACCTTGAACGCAAAGGAGCAGTCCTGAAACGACGCGCCGGGCGTGGGCAAAAAGCGAATGCCGTTGTCCTCCAAAAACGAACGACGGTACACCGCCGACCAGATCGAGGGCTCGCAGGAGAAGATCGTCGCGTCGTCCCGGGGGCGCAGCGCCTTACCGCACCTGTTCGCGGGCACAACCCGCACAGGCGCCGTACGCACGCGGGGAACGGACCAGTACCGTTCGAAGTTGCCCTTCGCCAGATCGGCGCCGGCCTTACGGGCGGCGGCGACGAGCGCGCGCAGGCCGTCCGCACATGCAAGGTCATCGGGCTCGAGGATGCCTACGAACTCGCCGCGGGCAGCGGCGAGACCCCGGTTCATGGAGTCGCCGTAGCCCGTGTTTTCCTTCGATATCACGCGGATGCGCGCGTCGCGTTCGGCGCGGGCGCGCAAGATGTCCGCCGAGCCGTCGGTCGACCCGTCGTCGATGCACACGATCTCGATGTCGGCAAGCGATTGGGCACATGCCGACGCAAGGCTCTCCTCGAGATAGCTCCTGACGTTATAGACGGGAACGAGCAGCGAGAGTACGGGTGCCTCTCCCGACCGCACGGGTGCCCCGGCGGCCTCGCCCGCTCTGTTTGCGAAAACCACGGTGTCGCCTCCTCGCGTTGGCTCTCACCACACAAAGCGCTGCGATACTACCCCGCGTCGGCCGGGATGATGCAAAGTTGTAAAACTCTTTACCGCAGGTAGACAGATGTGACACGCGCTCTTCACATAGATAAAGAAACCATTTCGTTTTGATACAGATACTGCAAGCTTTCGCCATTCTTACGGTTTGCAAACACGGCGTTTCTATAATGAGCCGCATCGTGTCGCCCGTATCGGGCGCCACGCCCCAACCCACCGACAGCCCCTTGAAAGGTGGTGGCTCGGACATGGAACATATCCTGGACAAACGCGGGAACAAGCGCACGCACGCGCCGTGCCCCATCGACCGGCTCGCCGTCATCGCCGTCACCTACAAGCGCCAAGAACTGCTCGCCGACCTGTTCGAATCCCTGGTCAACCTGACATCCGCGCCGTGGCGCATCATCGTCGTCGACAACGAGAACTCAGAGCGAACCGCCCGCATGGTGTCCGACCTCAACGAGCGCCTGGACGCCGCATGGGGCGCCCCTGAGCCCGACGATCTCGGCGGAGGCGTGCGCGTCGTCTACGCCCCGCAGACCGATAACCTGGGCGGCGCCGGCGGCTTCTCGGCCGGCATCGATCGCGCCTATCGCTTGGGCGCGCAATGGTTCTGGGTCATGGACGACGACGTGACGGTCCTGCCCGACGCCATCGACAAGCTCGCGCGCTGGACCGACCGCTTCGACGTCATCCAGGGCGCACGCCACGACTTCGACGGCGGCGACTTCTATTGGATGTATCGCCTGATCACGCCGCTCGGCATCCCCAACCCCATCGCGCCCGCGGGCTTTGGCCCCACGGGCTTTCGCCCCACCAATCAGCTGTGCTTTGAGGGCGGCCTGTTCTCGCGCCGCGTGGTGAAGGCGATCGGCCTTCCCGACCCGCGTTACTTCATCTACGGGGATGACGCCGTCTATGGCTATCTGGCGAGCAAGCACTTCAAGGCGGCAGCCGTCAGCGACGTCATCCTCAAGCGCGGGCGTGCCGTGTCCAACTGGGACATCGCCGGCAAGCGGCAGCTCAACTCGACGAGCGATTTCAACCGCTACTTCATCATGCGCAACCGCGGCTATACCGCGCAGTACCTGAAGGCGCACGGGGACTACCACCGCTTCTGGTACGGTGTGGGGACCGCGGCGACCTTCATCAAGGAGCTCATCCGCCTGGTCATGGTCGACCGGTCGTTTGCAACGGGCATCCCGGCCCTCGTGCGCGGCATGCGCGATGCGCGCAAGATCTACCGCGACCGCAGCTGGGCGCCCATGCCTCCCCTCGGCGTGCTCGCGTAAGCCCTCGTCAGGTTCCCGCCGCTCCAGCTGAGGTCCCGGCTCAAAGCTCCATAGGAAATCCCCGTGTGTTGCTACTTTTTGTTCTCTTGCGCGCGGGGCCTCGATACATCGTCCACGGGTACAAAATGCCAAGGAGCCCGTTCGGCGCGCTCGCATATCGGCGCGCATCGGGCATCCTTCTTCACGCATTCCGCCATGAGCGAAAGGACCGGGCATGGCACCCTATATGGACGACTACACGAGCCGTCGGAAGACGCGCATCTACGTGCGCCCCTCCGACCATGAGGCACCCAGCAAGGACGACCTGATCGGACAGACGCAGGCCATCCCGATCAAACAGGGGCTGTTCGACGGGCTGTCCGTCGCGCAGATCATCGCCGGCGCCGCTGCCGCCGCGACCTCCGTGGCGCTCGCATCGTATATCGGACTTGCCGGTTCGATCATCGGCGCGGCGGTGAGCTCGGTGGTCACGGTCGTCTCGTCCCAACTGTACCGTCGCTTCCTCGACGCGAGCGCGCGCAAGATCAAGACGGCCGGCAACCGCGCGCGCAGCGGCTACGCCTCGGGCTATGGCTCTGCCGACGCCACCGAGGTTATCGCCCCTGCCGCGGACGCCCCTGGTGCGCGCATGGCGCCGTCCAAGATTCGCGCCCGCGCCGCTGCCGCGCGGACCGCGAACCAGCGGAAGGTTATCGCGTTCTCGATCGTCATCGCGCTCGTCGCCGTCGTCGCCTGCGCAGCCGCCATCCTGCTGGGCACCGCAGGCGCCGGCTTGGGTGAGAAGACCGCGCCGATCATTCCTGTCATCACCCGCGAGCAGCCCGTCGATAGCGGCACCGTTGACGCTGAGGATGCCGAAGGTGAAGCGGAACAGGCCGACACCGACAGCGATGCCGCCGACAGCACCGCGCCGGACGATGCGTCCGGCAATGCAGGGACGGCTGACGAGCCCGCCGGCGCTCCGGGCACGGACGACGCGGGCGCGTCGGATTCGACACCCGGTACCGACACCGGAGAGAACACGGGCGAGATGACGCCCGGCGAGACGACGACGCCCGGCGATGGAAGCGACATCGTCACGGACGGCACGGCTGGATCCGAGGGCTCGGGCGACACGTCTTCGCAGGCCCCGGCAAACGGGCAGACGGGCGCCGCCCAGTAGGCCGCAAGGAAACGGTACCGGTGCTGCGGGACGGCACCTGACGCGCTGTGAGGCGGACCCTGACACGACGCGTGCGCCCGGCTTGTCGCAGCGCGCACCGATTTGCCGGCGGGTGCATCTCGCGCGCGGCGGGCGCCGCAGCCGATGCTAAGATGGTGTGCAGACGCAGAAGAAATGAGGCACCATGAGCATGCGCGATACGCGGCCGTCGCTGACGACCGGCAACCATATCTACCTGTACCGATTGCTTTCCGAACAGCTGGGATGCGGCAAGCAGACCCTGCTGCCCCGCGTCGAGGAGGCCCTTGCCACCGACCGCATGGAAGCGGTCGACCTCGGTTTTGAAAGCACACGCGAGCTGCTCGAACAGCTCGACGACTTCATCAAGCTCACCGTGTTCAAGGGCGGGCGCGTCTACGCCACCGTGATCGCCCAGCCCGCTTGGGACGAGGCGCTCGCCGCGCCCGAGAAGCAGCAGACCGACACCTCCGGCAAACCGTGGAAGCGCAAGAAAGCCGACAAGAGCCTGAAACCCGTCAAACCGCGCCGCATCAAGCGCAAGGTGGAGGAAGTCGGCGCGAACGCCCCCGCGGCAGATGCCGTTGCGGCGGACGCGGCCGTGCCCGACGCGAGCGCGGCCCCCCAAACCGCGTCCGACGGCTCGCCAGATGCGGCAGAGCTGTCCACGGAAGCCGGCGTGCCGAGCACGCCGAGCCCCGCCGCGGAGGAGCACGCCTCTGAAGCGCAGAGCGATGGCGAGGGATCAGAGAGCACCGCGGCCCCGATGCCTGAGGCGACCGGAACCGAAGCCGTTGTCGACGAGTCCGCCGACAACGTGCCCACGGCGCCCGAGGACGCTGGAGAGGACGAGCAAGCCCCTGCCGACGCGGAAGCCGTGCAACCCGCCATCACCCTGACCGTCGTCTACGACCCCGAAAACGCAAACGCCGGCATGAGGACGCTCGAGTCCACGCCCGGCATCACAAGCGCCGCCGTGGACGATTCGAATGAGGCCGCGCCAGAGCGGCTGGACGTGATTGCAGACGCCGCCGAGGATGCACCTGTGGACCAGCCGTCTGCCACCGAAGACGCACCGACAGACGAACCGGCCGCCACGACGGAGCCCGCGCCCGCAGCTGAGCCCGCAAGCGCGACGCCGCCCGCCAAGCCTGCCCCCGCAGCCGCGCCCGCTCCCGAGCCGGCTTTGCCTGACGACGCCCCGTGCGACTTCGCCTACGACGTCTACTGTCCCGCCGAGGTGCTCGCCGAGATGACCTATCTGCTCCCCTACGGCGCAGACGTCCTCGGCATCATGACCGAGTACTACCACATCGCCCGGCTGCGCGGGACACTCGAGGCCACGCGCAACCGCATGGCCTTCCCCCTGGGCTACACGCGCGATGGCCAGCGCCACGCCGTCACCATCCACCTCAGGCGCAACACGACGAACGGCGGTGCCGCCTGGATCGTCACCTCCGCCGAATAGCCCTCGCACATCGATGCACACGAAGACGGGACCGCTTGAGTCAAATGGCTCAAGCGGTCCCGTCCCTTACGTTGTTTCAGTTGGCGCTAGTCGCGGGTGAGCTTGCGGCGAATGCGATGCGGGCGGGCGGCGTCCTCGCCCAGGCGCGCGACGCGGTTCTCCTGATAGGCCTCGAAGTTGCCCTCGAACCAGAACCAGTTGCCCGGGTTCTCGTCGGTGCCCTCCCACGCAAGGATGTGCGTGGCAACGCGGTCGAGGAACATGCGGTCGTGGCTGATGACGACCGAGCAGCCCGGGAACTCGAGCAGCGCCGCCTCGAGCGAGGAGAGCGTCTCGACGTCGAGGTCGTTGGTAGGCTCGTCGAGCAGCAGCAGGTTGCCGCCCTGCTTGAGCGTGAGCGCCAGGTTCAGGCGGTTGCGCTCGCCGCCGGAGAGCACGCCGGCGCGCTTCTGCTGGTCGGAGCCCTTGAAGCCGAAGCTCGCCACGTAGGCGCGGCTCGGCACCTCGGACTCGCCCACGATCATGATGTCGTTGCCATCCGAGACGACCTCCCACAGGGACTTGTTGGGGTCGATGCCCTCGCGGCCCTGGTCAACGTAGGAGAGCTTCACGGTCTCGCCGAGCGTGATCGTGCCGGAGGTGGGCTGCTCCAGCCCCATGATCATCTTGAACAGGGTCGACTTGCCCACGCCGTTGGGGCCGATGACGCCCACGATGCCGTTGCGCGGCAGGCTGAACGACAGGTCGTCGATGAGCACGCGGCCGTCGAACTCCTTGTGCAGGTGCTCGACCTCGAGCACCTTGGCACC
Source organism: Collinsella tanakaei (assembly GCF_030373545.1). Taxonomy (GTDB): domain Bacteria; phylum Actinomycetota; class Coriobacteriia; order Coriobacteriales; family Coriobacteriaceae; genus Collinsella; species Collinsella tanakaei_C. The sequence goes on from NZ_JAUDCO010000003.1 coordinate 49,282, forward strand.
CAGGCGCGGGCCGACCGGGATGCGGATGTCGGTGTAGTCGAGCTTCTGGCTCGCGCGGGCCTCCGCCTCCATCTCCTCGTAGCGGGCCAGACGGGCCTTGTTCTTGGCCTGGCGCGCCTTCGGCGAGCTGCGGACCCACTCGAGCTCGGCGGCCATGCGCTTGGCGAGCTTGGCGTCGCGCTGGCCCTGGGCGGCGATGCGCGCCGCCTTGGTCTCGAGGTAGGTCGAGTAGTTGCCCTTGTACGGGTACAGGTGGCCGCGGTCAACCTCGCAGATCCACTCGGCGACGTTGTCCAGGAAGTAGCGGTCGTGGGTGACGGCGAGCACGGCGCCGGAATAGTTGTGCAGGAAGTGCTCGAGCCACAGAACCGACTCGGCGTCGAGGTGGTTGGTGGGCTCGTCGAGCAGCAGCAGGTCGGGCGCCTCGAGCAAAAGCTTGCACAGGGCGACGCGGCGGCGCTCGCCACCGGACAGGACGTTTACCGGCATGTCGGCGTCAGGGCACTGCAGCGCGTCCATCGCCTGGCCGAGCTTGCTGTCGATATCCCAGCCGTCAGCTGCGTCGATCTCGTCCTGCAGCTTGCCCATCTCGGCCATGAGGGCGTCCATGTCGCAGTCGGGGTCGCACATCTCCTCGCCGATCTTGTTGAAACGATCGACCTTGGCGAGCAGGTCGCCGAACGCCATGCGGATGTTCTCGATGACGGTCTTGTCGTCGTCAAGCGGCGGCTCCTGCTCGAGGATGCCGACGGTGTAGCCGGGCGTGAGGCGCGCCTCGCCGTTGGAGACCTCCTCGATGCCGGCCATGATCTTGAGCAGCGTTGACTTGCCCATGCCGTTGGGGCCCACGACGCCGATCTTGGCGCCCGGGTAAAACGACAGCGTGACGTCGTCGAGGATGACCTTGTCACCGTGCGCCTTGCGCGCCTGATACATCTGGTAGATGAACTCTGCCATGAAGAACTCCCTGTTGGGTCAGTTGATAGGTATGCGACCATCCTCGCAGATAACCGCAGCGAGCGCGACATGCGACTTTCTTCTCCACGACGAAACCACTCGGATACTCATCGAGGAGCGGACCTGTTGTTCGCCCCACAAGACACGTCGCCGACGTCATGGACCCCTATAATCGTGATCGTACAACCGGGACGCGAAAGGCATGAACATGGCAGAGACAGCCACCGATCGGCTTCGCATCATCATGGGCGACGAGGGACTCGCCCGCCTGCAGCAGGCAACCGTCATGGTGTTCGGCGTGGGCGGCGTGGGCTCCAACTGCATCGAGGCGTTGGCGCGCGGCGGCATCGGACGCCTTGTCATCATCGACAAGGACGTGGTCGCCCCGAGCAACATCAACCGCCAGGCAATCGCGTTTACCAGCACCGTCGGCCGACGCAAAATCGATGTCATGGCGGCCATGATCGCCGACATCAACCCCGCCTGCAAGGTCGTCGCACGAGATGCCTTCGTGCTGCCCGAGAATCTCGACGAGCTTGTCGACAACTGCCTTGCGGCCTGTGGCGGGCGCATCGACTACATCGTCGACGCCATCGACACCGTCGCGACCAAGCTCGCCATCGCCGAGCTCGCGCCGGCGCGCGGCATCCCCCTCATCAGCAGCATGGGCGCTGCCAACAAGCTGCACCCCGAGTGCCTGCGCATCGCCGACATCCACGACACGATCCGCGACCCGCTCTCGCGCGTCATCCGCAAGGAGTGCCGGCGCCGCGGTATCCGGCACCTGCGCGTGCTGTACTCGTGCGAGGAGCCACCCGCGTCGCGCGACGCGCAGGGCGCGGGGCGCCGCGAGCTGGGGACGGCGAGCTTCATGCCGCCCATCATGGGCCAGATGATCGCCGGCGAGGTCATTCGGCGCATCTCGGGCGTGGGCTGCGAGCCCGTCCGTCCCGACGGCACGCGCGCCGGCGCATAAGGGGTCGGGAGGTCGCATGAAGCTCTACGACATGCACTGCCACCTCGAGCTGATGTCCAATGCTGCCGAGGTCTCACGCGACGCCGCGCAGCTCGGCATCGGCCTGCTCGATGCGACCGTGACCCCTGCAGCGTTCGCTCAGGCCCGCAAGATCCACGCGGATGCGCCCGCCGTGCGCGTCGCTGCGGGGCTGCATCCGTGGTGGCTCGACGACGGACGCTGCGATCGCACCGACATCGAGATGCTCGTGGCCCAGATCACCTCGTGCCCCTACGTGGGCGAGGTCGGACTCGACTTCTCGCAGCGACACGCCGCCAGCGCTGACCTGCAGACAGAAGCCTTCGATGCCATCGTCCAGGCCTGCGCCTCCCATCCGCTGCCCGGACGGCTTTTGACCATACACGCCGTGCGCGCAACCGGCACCGTACTCGATGTGCTCGAGCGCCACGGCCTTGACCGGAGCGCCGCCTGCATCATTCATTGGTTCTCGGGCACGAGCGACGAGCTGACCCGCGCACGGCGGGTGGGCTGTCTGTTCTCGATCAACGGACGGATGCTTGCCACCAAACGCGGGCGCGAGTACGCGCGCGTCATCCCCGAGGATTCGCTTTTGCTCGAAACCGACGCGCCGCCGGGTGATGGGCCTTACTCTGCTTTAGCGATTAAAGACGAGCTAGAGGAAACCCTTTCTCACCTTGCCGAAATCCGCGGCGTCGACGCGTGCGAACTCGGTAAGCGTATCGTCGAGCGCAGCGCGGCGCTGCTCGCCATCGACTAGGCGGCGTTCGCAAATCCGTGCGCTTATCTCCCCTTCAAGCGGGTATTGAGTATATGAGCGGCAGCTTTGCCGCCCGTCCCGTAAGGCCGCGACGAGGAAAGGAGACCATGATGTTCGATCTGTACGATATCGGCACGCTTGCAGGGATGCTCGCCTCGCTTGCCGTCGTGTACCTTTTCCTTGAGGCGGCGTCGGTCGCGCTGCCCGCGCTCGCGGCACGCGCCTCGAGGTGGCTGAACACCGAGGACGATACTGTCGCGTGGGCGCACCGTCCCATCGATGCCTCGCCGTCAGGGGTCGCGCCGGCATCCGGCCGCAAGCTGCACGCCAGCTCCGCGCATCCGTTCATGAACAACCGCCCGATACGCCAAGCGGCGTAATCGCAGCACGATTCAAATCAGTCCAGGGAAAAGAGGAGGGCTTCGGCCCTTCTCTTTTGCGCCACGGGGACAAGGTCCCAAGGAGGCCCGTAGGACAAAGCAGGCTTCCGGCTCGTTATATTGTCGCAGGCAGACGTACGAAAATGGCACCCTTAGCCTGACCGTTGCCACCTGATCATCCGGTCAGGACATGCGCGCGGTCAGCGTCATAGTACCAGCTAGACCATGTTGAATCGACCTGAAAGCAGGTCGCGAGGTGACTCGGGCTGGCCGCCCAGGCCGGTCCAAGAATATGCTCGCATCCCCCTTGGGCTGGCCGCCTACGCCGGTCCAAGAATATGTCCGCATCCCCAGCCAACGCTCAATGTAAAAATATCCCTAGGGTAATTTTACATTCAGCAGGTCGGGGACCTGGTCGATGATGAGGTCGGCGCCCTCCTGCGAAAAGCCGAAGCGCTCCTCGCGCTTGGCGATGACCGTCAACCCCGCGGCGCGACCGGCAGCGATGCCGTAGACGGAGTCCTCGACGCAACAGCACACCTCGGCCGGCAGGCCCAGCACGTCAAGCGTATGCAGGTAAATCTCGGGGTCGGGCTTGCTTTGATGAAACTGCTCCCCCGACACGATCGGGTCGAACCTCCCGGTGAGCCCGCACGCGGCCAGCACGTCGCGGATGTTTGCCAGCGGCGAGGACGAAGCGAGCGCCACGCGGACGCCCATGTCATGAAGCGCCGCCACCGTCTCGCGCACGCCGGGGTTGAGCAGCTGGGCATACGGGCGCGGACGGCCGATCGCCCAGCGGTTGTAGATATCCTCCGCCTCGCCGCCGGTCAGCTCGCCGTAGCCGCCGCGCGCCGCCCACATCTGCAGGCTGCGCTGAAAGTCCTGGTGCGACATGCCGACCTGCCGCTTGCGCTCCTCGAGCGTGATGCCGAGCCCCAGCTCGTCGCTCATGACGGCAAGCTCATCGAAGTAGAACTTCTCGGTATCGACGATCACGCCATCCATATCGAAGATGACCGCCTTGAAGGGAAATGACATCGGAACGATCCTCTCGTTGCGCGCATACGTAGCAGGGCACATGTTCCGCCATGATACCGCACCGACACTGCCCTGTATGCCCCGAGGTCGCTTTGGATCAATTCTTGCCCTCGGGTTTGTCTCAGTTAGACGCTGCTATATGAAACAAACCCGGGGGCACAAATCCGGGACATGGCCAGAGGGCGGCTGCGGGCTCAATCGCCATAGAGCAGCTGCGAGTTCAATCGTCAACAAGCGTCTGCGGGCCCAATCGGCAACAAGCGGCTGCAGGCTCAATCACCAGAGGACGGCTGCGGCTCACCCTCCCCCGTCACGCAAAAGGCCCGTCCCCTCCAGCGGAAGAGACGGGCCCAGCAGGGGCTACAAAATCACCCCGTTTCTAGCGAACGCTACTTGCGGTGAGCGCGATAGAACTCGATGAGCGCCTTCGTGCTCGCGTCCTGGGCGGCGAGCGCCTCGTCGTCGTGGAACGCAGGCGTGATCTGCTTGGCAAGCTGCTTGCCGAGCTCGACGCCCCACTGGTCGAACGAATCGATGCCCCAGACCGTGCCCTCGACGAAGGTGATGTGCTCATAGAGCGCGATGAGCGCGCCGAGCGCATGCGGAGTGAGGTCGATGCCGAAGATCGAGGTGGTCGGACGGTTGCCGGTGAAGATGCGTGCGGTCACGAGCTCCTCGGGCGTGCCCTCGGCGCGAACCTCGTCGGCGGTCTTACCGAACGCGAGCGCCTTGGTCTGCGCGAGGAAGTTGCCCAAGAACAGCTCGTGGACGTCCTGGTCGCCGTCCTTATTGGGATTCGGGGTGTTGACAAAGGCGATGAGGTCGGAGGGGATCAGACGCGTGCCCTGATGGATGAGCTGGTAGAAGGCGTGCTGTCCGTTGGTGCCCGGCTCGCCCCAGAAGATCTCGCCGGAGGCCGTAGTGAGCGGCGAGCCGTCCCAGCGCACGCCCTTGCCGTTGGACTCCATGGTGAGCTGCTGCAGGTAGGCCGGGAAGCGGTGCATGTACTGGTTATACGGCAGCACCGTGTGGCTCTCGGCGCCGAAGAAGTTGACGTACCACACGTTGATGAGGCCCATCAGCGCGACGACGTTCTCCTCGAGCGGGGTGTTCTGGAAGTACATGTCCACATCATGGAAGCCCTTGAGGAAGCACTCGAAGCGCTCGGGGCCGAGCGCGATGATGAGCGACAGGCCCACGGCGGAGTCGACGGAGTAGCGGCCGCCGACCCAGTTCCAGAAGCCGAACGCGTTCTCGGGGTCGATGCCGAAGTCGGCGACGAGGTCGAGAGCGGTCGACACAGCGACGAAGTGCTTCTTCACGGCCTCGGCGCGGCTGGCCTCGGAGCCGTCGATGGCGCCGGCGGCCTCGAGGGCGTCGAGCAGCCAGGTACGGACCTCACGGCCGTTGGTGAGGGTCTCGAGCGTGGTGAACGTCTTGGACACGACGATGACGAGCGTGGTCTCGGGGTCGAGGCCGCGGACCTTCTCGGCCATGTCGTTGGGATCGATGTTGGAGATGTAGCGGCAGTCGATGCCCGCGTCAGCATAGGGCTTGAGGGCCTCGTACACCATGACCGGGCCGAGGTCGGAGCCGCCGATGCCGATGGAGATGACGTGCTCGATCTTCTTGCCCGTGACGCCCTTCCACTCGCCGGAGCGGACCTTCTCAGCAAAGGCGTACATGCGGTCGAGCATCTCGCGAACGTCAGCGACACAGTCCTGGTCGCCGTCGAACACGGTGCCCGCATCGGAGGCTGGACGGCGCAGCGCGGTGTGGAGCACGGCGCGGTCCTCGGAGGTGTTGATGTGCACACCGCTGTACATGGCGTCGCGGCGCTCCTCGATCTTCATCTCGCGCGCGAGCTCGACGAGCAGCTTCATGGTCTCGTCGGTGACGAGGTTCTTGGACAGGTCGATGTGGAACTCGCCCATGTCGTAGCTGAGCTTCTTCACGCGATCGGGGTCGGCGGCAAACCAGCCCTTGAGGTCCACGCCGGCGGCGGTCATCTCGTCGTAATGCTTCTGCAGCGCAGCCCAAGCGGCCGTGCTCGTCGCATCGATGGGAGCGGGAACGGTAGACATGTGTCCTCCTTGCCTTTCAGCACAGGCAGGATTGACCGCGATCCTTTTTTCTTCGCGGCGCCCGTGCCGAACAACCATAGTGACTTTATTTTAGCGCAGCGCGGGACACAGGGACGCGGAACGGGGCCATATTACCGACCCCTTTTCGAGTGGCATCGATGCATGCGACGGGTCCGGCCGCGCCATCGGCCCGCGTCCGCCCCACGCGCCATCGGGCCGCGCCCGTCCCATGCGCCATCGGCCCATACCCGCTCCGCAGGACGTCTCGAAAGCGCTTTCCTTACGCTCCCTGCGGAAAGATCAGCGCCGAAGCACGATGAATACTCGAGCCCTTCCGACGAAGCGCTCTCGACGGAGGCTTTCAAAATCGAGTATCGCTCCAGGGCGCGGTTTTTGAGAGCGCTTTTGTAAGCGGGGAAACACCCCTCTACAACGCCGCAGGATTCAACTGGGATTTTGTTTGGTGGTATAGCGCTTGTGGAGTGTTGTCCCCGAAAAACCGCGCCCTAGAAGGGCGGCCTCTGGACGGCTTCACGAACGAGGACAGAAATATGCACTTCTTCGGATATTTCATCAATATCATTCAGAAGCACGCAAGCGGCACTTTGCAGGACACGCACCGCCCGTAAGCACGTCGATCAAACTTCCCCCATCGCGTGAAACCGCACCTGCATCTACAGGTGCAGCCTGCCAGCGAGCTCGGGATAGCCCCGGTCGATGGCGCGATTGAACTGCCAAGCGTACAGGGCGATCCCTAACACCCATACCGCCGCCAGGCAAAGGACATCCAGCGCAAGCACGGCTGCCGCCGCAAAGACAAAGGCTGGCGTGAGGCCCGTGAGGGAGCCGGTCATGGCAACAAGCACCACCGAGATCACGAACACGAGGCAGGCGGCGATCAGAAACGCACGGATCCGCCGTCGCTGTCCCCGCTCCAAGGCCGCATGCAGCGCCGTCAGCTCATCGACGCTGTACCAGCGCCCCTCGAGCTGGCTGCGTTCCCGCTTGCTTAACCAGTTGATCGGCAGACGTGCCATATCCACTCCCATCGACCGGGCGCCTAGACCTCCAGACGCTCACTTGCCTCGAGCCAGGCGGTCTCGAGCTCGTCAAGTTCGACAGCCGCCTCGTCAATCGCCTGCTGCTGGGCGATAAGGCCCGCGTAATCCGTCGGATCGATGCTGCCCATGGCACCTTTCAGCTCCTCGAGCTTGGCGCGGCGGCTCTCGATCTTGCGCTCGAGCGACGACACCTCGCGGCGCAGGCGCTGCCGCTCGGCATTGGTCAGCCCATCGTCGCGCTTCGCGGCGGGCTCCTCGGCAGAAGGCCTCGGCGCATCGTCGCTCCTGCTCGCCGATGCCTGCTCCACCAGACGCAGGTACTCGTCGACCCCACCCGCCACATGGCGCAAGTGGCCGTCAATCAGTGCGTACTGATGGTCGGTCACGCGCTCCATGAGGTAGCGGTCATGGGTTACCAAGATCAACGTGCCCGGCCAGCTGTCGAGCAGGTCCTCCACGATAGCGAGCATGTCGGTGTCAAGGTCGTTGCCCGGCTCGTCCAGGATGAGCACGTTGGGCTCGTCCAAGATGGTGAGCAACAGCGACAGGCGACGACGCTGGCCGCCGGACAGGTCGCCGATGCGGCTCCAGAGCTGCTTGGTGGTAAATCCCAGGCGCTCGAGCAACTTCTCGGGGCTCGTCTCCTTGCCGTCCACCACGTAGACGCGCTTATAGCGCGACAGGACCTCGCGAATCGTCTCGTCCATATGGGGAGCCAGCTCATCCAGCTGCTGCGACAGCACGCCAAAGCGCACGGTCTGCCCGATCTTAACCCGACCGGCAGCCGGCGCCAGCTTCCCTTGAATCACCGAGAGCATGGTCGATTTGCCCGCACCGTTCTCGCCGAGCAGGCCGAAGCGGTCCCCCGCTCCGATCAGCCACGTCGCGTCGCGCACCACCGGCGTGAACGAGCCCGTCGATGCATCGCCGTAGCCAGCCGTGACATCGAGCACGTCGATCACCTGCTTGCCCAGGCGCGCAACCGCCAGCCGCTTGAGCTCCAGCTCGTTTCTCACCGGCGGCACGTCGGCGATGAGCGCTCGGGCCGCCTCGACGCGAAACTTGGGCTTGGTCGAGCGCGCCTGCGCTCCGCGCGACAGCCAGGCGAGCTCCTTGCGCGCCATGTTGCGCCGGCGGTCCTCGGCCACCTGCGCCAGGCGGTCGCGCTCAACGCGCTGCAGGATGTAGGCGGAGTAGCCGCCCTCAAACGGGTCGACGCGCCCGTCGTGCACCTCCCACATGGACGTGCAGACCTCGTCCAAGAACCAACGGTCGTGCGTGACCACGAGCAGCGCACCCGAGCCATCCGTCCAGCGCGCCTTCAGGTGAGCGGCGAGCCAGTTGATGGTGCGCATGTCCAGGTGGTTGGTGGGCTCGTCGAGCATGAGCACGTCATAGGTGCCGATGAGCAGGCGCGCGAGGTCCACGCGGCGCCGCTGGCCGCCCGACAGCTCGCCGACCTTGCCCTCCCAGGGAACGTCGGCGATCAGGCCGTCGAGCACCTGGCGCACGCGCGGGCTCGACGCCCACTCGTATTCGGGGGCATCGCCCACCACGGCCGCATGAACGGTCGCAGCGTCATCGAGGTCGTCCTTCTGCCCGAGCAGCCCCACGCGCACGTCGCGGCGGTGCGTCACCCGGCCCTCGTCGGGCACGAGCGCGCCGGCAAGCACCGACAGCAGTGTCGACTTGCCGTCACCGTTGCGGCCGACGATACCGATGCGGTCGCCCTCGTTCACGCCGAGCGTGACCGCATCGAAGACTCGCTTCGTCGCGAACTCGAGCTGTACCGAATCGCAGCCAAGAAGAATGGCCATCGCGCAACACCGCCTCAGGACCCGTCGTTTTCCGACATTCCATCCTAGCAGGTTACCCGGGCGGCATCGGCCTTATTTCGCGTTCTGCTCCGCACGCACGCGCTCGACCAGGCCGCGTGCGGCAGGTGCGGCGGCGAGCAGCAGCGCGAGCATGACGACCGCGCCGACGATGGATGCGACCCACATGGGGATAAACGACAGGAACGCGTCGAAGATCGCACCGGACAGGATGGTGCCGAGCGCATAGCCGAGCATCTCGAGGCTCGTGATCCAGCCGGTGATCTGCCCCATGTCCTTCGTACCATACAGGCGCACCGCGACGAGCGGCGGCGCGACCGTGCCCATGCACGTGCCGAAGCCGAAGAACGTGGCCGCCACGAGCGGGCCCACGGTCGTCGCGGGGAAGCACATGCCCGCACTGCCGATCAGGCAGGCAAGGCTGCCGATGATGATGCCCCAGCGCACGCCCACGCGGTCGTACAGCCCACCGGTGACGATCTTGGACACGAGCACCACGATCATGTTGTACGAGTAGAACATGCTGGCGAACTCGGCCGTGTGCCCGCCGGTTATGACCTGCTGGCCCTCCACGGTCACCGAGGTCAGGTTGGTGATGGAGTTGGGGATGGCCGCGCCGTTCAACACACCCATCACCATGAAGCCGGCGACGAGCATCCAAAACGAGGGATGGACGCGCACGCGCCTCCACCCGACCTCGACGTCCACAGCAGACGCATCCCCCGCGCGCGAGGAGGCCGCAGCGCTGTCGCCCGCGTCACCGGCGCCATAGGGCTCAAGGCCGATATCGGACGGACGGCTGCGAAATACCGCCACGGTGATGGGGAACGACACGATGAAGCAGACTGCGGCGAGCACGATGAAGGCGGTGCGCCACCCGTAGGCGCCGATCAAGCCGTTGACCACGGGCCCCAGAATCGCTCCGCCGAAGCCCGAACCCGACAGGGCGATCGCCACGGCAAGACCCTGCTTGGCGGTAAACCAGTTGGTCACGACGATGGAGATGAGCAAGCGCGTACCCGCGACGACGACCAGGCCGTCGATGGCGAACAGCACGAACAGCTGCCAGGCCTCGCCCACGCAGGCAAACCCGACCAGAGCTGCCGCCGTGATGGCGACCGACAGGCCGCCCAGGATGCGCCCGGGCACGCGGTCCACGACGTTGCCCACCACCAGCGCGCCCACGATGGACACGAGCGTGGACAGCGAGTTGGCGGTGTTGTACGTGCCGACGCTGATGCCGAGATCAGCCACGATATGCGGCTGGAACAGCGACATGCCGCTCACCATGATGGTGTAGCACGTCGCCATGATGAGGAAGCCCGCGAGCACGAGCCACCAGCCAAAGAACGGTTTGCCGCTGCGGGCGTCGCCCGTCTGCATCCGAGTCATGGTCGATTTCCTTTCTCAACGTAGCGAAGACGGCTGCGCAGCGCCGCCCTTCGGGTCATCGAGCCTCAGCGTGGGCGTCAAGCCACGTAAGCGCACAGACGACGTGCATCGCCGCGCCCATCCAAAAGACGCTCTCGTCGAGCACCATATGCGGGTTGTGGTGAGGAGCCGCGTCGGGCGAGCCGGCGCCGAGCTGAACGAACAGGCTCGGGACGGCCTCGGACACGTAGGCGAAGTCCTCGGTCACCGGCATGGGGACATCGCTCGACACGCACCCCTCCCCCGCGACGGCGCGCAGAGCGCCGGCCAGCTCGGCGGCAAGGTCGGGGTCGGTGCGGGTGCACGGGCAGCTGAACGTCGCGATCTCGCAGGTCGCGCGCCAGGCCCCCGCGTAGGACTCAAAGATCTGCGGCAAGCGCGCAAGCGCGTGCGCCCGGGCGTCCACATCGAAGCTACGCATGCCAAACTGCAGCTCGGCCGTATCGGGCAGCACGTTGGGAACCGTCCCGCCGTGCATGGTCCCGCACGACAGCGTGATGGAGGCGGACGGATCGATCTCGCGCGTCATGAAGAGGTTGGCCGCTTGGTATATCTGGTTTGCCACCATGAGCGGGTCGACGCATTGCTGCGGGGCGGACGTATGCCCACCGCGACCCTGGATACGCACGCCGAAGGTATCGAGCGAAGCGCTCGCCACACCCGGCGTGTAGGTAACGCGCCCCGCCGGCGCGTTGGCGATGACATGCAGGGCGAAGGCGACATCGACATGAGGGTCTTCCAGCAGGCCGTCGTCGATCATGGTCTTCGAGCCGTAGCCGAGCTCCTCGCCCGGCTGGAACATGAGCTTCACGGTACCGGGCAGCTCGTCCTCGTGACGCTTCAGGATGCGCGCCGCCGCCAGCAGCATGGCCGCGTGCGCATCGTGGCCGCACATGTGGCTGCAGGGGCGCGTCGAGCAAAATGGCAGGTCGTTGTCCTCGACGATGGGCAGGGCGTCCATGTCCGCACGCAGCAGGATGCACGGGCCGCCGTGCCCGACCGCGGCGACCACACCGGTCGACTCGGTGATGTCGTGGTAGCCCAGGCGCTCGTAGCTCTCGGTGGTCTGCGGGGAGACGACGCCGCAGGGGCGCCATGCAATTCCGAGCTCGTCCAAGCGCGCGGTCACGAACGCGCGGGTCTCGGGCAGGCTCATGCCAACCTCGGGAATCTGATGGAGCGCGCGGCGGTCTGCCACGATCTCGTCCTGCAGGGCCCGTGCCTCATCGATCAGCTGTGAGCAGGCGACGGGCATCTCGCGTCGGTCCATGGTCTTCGCACCTTTCCGTACGGCTATTGCGCCTCGCCGCCCGCGGCGATATGGGACGCTCGCTTGTCACGGGCGGAGGCGCGATGCATAGCCGATACTAGCACTCCTCCCCTGCCACACCTTGACGTCTATGCATAGACTATCGGTGAGATGACCGTATTTTCGCGTAACGGTCCCGCTTTTTTAATAGTGCATGAATACCGTTGCCCTCCGCCCGAGCCCTGTCGCCCCGCGCAAAATGACTGAAATCGACCCGTCCCCGAATCAGGGCCCTCGCGCCGTCGGCAGATGGCTATGCTTGTGCTAACACGCCGCGACGAAGGAGCCTTCATGGACACCAGCAAGCCAATTCGCTTCGAACACGCCCTGATCGCCACCCAGGACCCGGATAGCCCGCACGCCGACACGATGGTTGTCGACGGCGAGCGCATCGCCTGGGTCGGATGGGCAGCCGATCTGCCAGCCGCCTACGTCGGCGCGGCATGTGAGACGGTGGACCTCGGCGGGGCGCGCGTCATCCCCGGCTTCGTGGACGCGCACATGCACGCCGTGATGCTTGCCGACTACAGCCGTCAGATCTCGGCTCTGCCGCCCAAGATCAACTCCATCGCCGAACTTATCGAGGCCATCCGCGAACAGCGCGCCCACCAGGACGCCGACACCTGGATCCACGGCTGGGGCTACGACGAGGCACTGCTCGCCGAAGGCCGCTCGCCCAACCGCTACGACCTGGATGCCGCGAGCGATGGCGCCCCGGTGTGCATGATGCGCACCTGCGGCCATATCCGCTGCGTGAACAGCCGCGCGCTCGAGATCGCGGGCATCACGCGCGACACCCCCGACCCCGAGGGCGGTCAGATCGAGCGCGACGAGCACGGCGAGCCCACCGGCGTTCTAAAGGAGACCGCGCGCGACCTTGTCACCCCCTTCATCCCCCGCGCAAGCGAGGGGGAAACCGTAGCGAGCCTCGTCGAGCTGGGGCACCTGCTCGCCTCGCAGGGCATCGTCGCGGCAACCGACATGTGCACGCTCGACGGCACCGACGCCCAGCCCCTGCTCGCCCGTGCGGTGGAGGCGGGCCTTGCGCAGGACATCGCCACCTACGTGCTGTGGGACTACGTGAAAGACGACCCCGCCTACACCATCGCGCCCGCCGAGCAGGACCGCTCCCGTCAGCTGTTCTGCGCCGGCATCAAGCTGCTCACCGACGGCAGCGTCTCGGGCAAGACCGCATGGTTCGACCGCCCCTATCTGGGCTGCGACGCCGCGAATGCCGACGCCTGCGGCTTTCCCACCTGCACCGCCGAGGAGCTCGATGGCGCCATCGCGTTTTGCGAGAAGAACCGCTGCCAGCTGTCGATGCACGCCATGGGCACCCGCGCGATCGACCGGGCGGTCGAGCACCTCTGCGGACATGCGCCCTGGGTTGACGGCGCCTACCCCCACGTGCGCATCGAGCACGTCACCGCACCTTCCGCGGCCGCGATCGAGGCGTTTGTCCGCGACGGCATCGGCATCGTGACCCAGCCGATCTTTGCCTACGCCGAGATCGGAACCTACCTTGCCAACCTGGGGCCCGAGCGCACCCGCTCATGCTACCCGTTCCGCACGATGCTTGATGCGGGTGTGGCGCTCTGCATCTCGACCGATGCGCCGGCGACCTCGTGGGCGGTCCCTTCCGACCCCTTCCCCAACATCAAGTCCGCCGTCACCCGCCATGCCTACAACGGCTTTGACTTCGGCGCAGACGAGCGCCTGACCATCGACGAGGCGATCACCCTCTACACGCGCGAGGCCGCCAAGATGGTGGGCTTCGAGGGGCTCGGCATGCTCCGCGCGGGCTACAAGGCGAGTTTCGCCGTGCTTGATCGCGACATCTACGCCGTACCCGCCGACGAGATCGACGGCGTCGGCGTGGCAGCGACCTACATCCGCGGCAAGAAGGTTTACGAGCGCTGACGTGGGCCCTCGCTGACGAGCCGCAGCGTTCCGCGCGGGACGCTGCGGACTGGCGGATTCTCCTCATTCCGTTTACGGTTCGGGTTTTGGGCACATGGTTTGAGCCGACCTTCGGTTCGGCTCGTTTGGGTTGAACGGAACACGTCCCCACCCAACCCATTTTGGGTTGGGTGGAACACGTCCCCAACCAACCCGATACATAGACAGCGGCGGCCCGCATATCGTCGGGCCGCCGCCGCTGCATGGGAATCCGCGCCGGTCGGTTCGGGGTGCACAGGAACCGTCACGACGGGTTATACGGGAGCGTTTGCTTACGAGAACATACCGGTAAGGTAGTCGTTCAGGCGCTTGTCGTTGGGGCGCTGGAAGATCTGGTCGGTCTCGCCGTACTCCACCATGTCGCCCATGTAGAAGAAGGCCGTGCGGTTGGAGACGCGCGAGGCCTGCTCCATGTTGTGGGTGACGATGACGATGGCGCGGTCCTTCACGATGGAGTTCATGAGGTCCTCGATGGCCAGCGTCGAGATGGGGTCAAGCGCCGAACACGGCTCGTCAAACAGGATGACGTCCGGGTTCATGGCAAGCGTGCGCGCGATGCACAGGCGCTGCTGCTGGCCGCCGGACAGGGCGAAGGCGCTCTGGTCGAGCTTGTCTTTGACCTCGTCCCACAGGGCAGCGCCGCGCAGGCTCTCCTCCACCATCTGCTCGAGCGTGGCCTTGTCCTTGATGCCGTGGCGCTTGGGCGCGAACGTGATGTTCTCGCGGATGGACTTGTGGAAGGGGTTGGGCTGCTGGAAGACCATGCCGATGGAGCGGCGCAGCTCGTAGAGGTTCTCCTTGGTCGTGTTGATGTTGCGACCCTGGTAGAGGATCTCGCCCTCCACGCGGCAGCCGCGGATCTCGCGGTTCATGAGGTTCAGGCTGCGCAGGTAGGTGGACTTGCCGCAGCCCGAAGGCCCGATGAGCGCGGTGATCTCGCCCTTATGGAACGCGAGGCTCGTGTCGTGCAGCGCGTGGTGGTCGCCGTAGTACACGTTGACGTCGCGGGTCTCGAGCACGACCTCGTCGGAGATGGCGACACCGGTGGTGCGCTTGGAGATCTCGCTCGAACCGACGTTTTTGAGGAACTGATCGGTCTCGTTCGTCATTCGGCAGTCATCCTCCTTGCGAGCGCCTTGCCGGCGATGCGCGACAGCACATTGAACAGCAACACGCAGATCATCAGAAGCGCGGCGGTACCCCAGACGATGTGCTGGGCCTCGGGGCTGCCCTCGCCGTAGATCTTGTAGATGTGCACGGCGAGCGACTCACCGGGACGGAAGATATTCCAGGCGCATGTCGGGCTCGCAAAGTTGAGCGAGAAGAAGTTCAGGCGCGCCGGCGACGACATGCCGGAGGTGAACAGCAGGGCCGCTGCCTCGCCGAATACGCGGCCGGCAGACAGGACCACGCCGGTCACGATGGCGGGCATGGCCGCCGGGATGAGGACGTGCAGGGTGGTCTCCCAGCGCGTCAGGCCCATGGCCAGGCACGCGTCGCGCTGGCTTGCCGGAACGTCCTCGAGCGCCTGCTGGATCACGCGGGTGAGGATGGGGATGTTGAACATCGTGAGCGCAATGGCGCCCGAGATGAGCGAGTAGCCCCAGCCGAAGTTCACCGAGAACATGAGGAAGCCGAACATGCCGACCACGATGGAAGGCAGGCTGGACAGGGTCTCGATGGCCGTCGAGGCGATCTTGGTGATCGGGCCCTCCGGCGCGTACTCGACGAGGAACACCGCGCCGCCCAAAGAGATGGGCAACGAGATGATGAGCGTCAAGATCAGCAGGTAGAAGGAGTCGAACAGCTGATAGGCGATGCCGCCCTCGGTGCCGTTGGAGCGTGACGCCTCGGTGAGGAAGCCCGGCTGCAGCAGCTGGCCGATGCCCTGGGCCAGGATGTAGAGGACCATCGAGATGACGATGACCATGACGAGGCCCACGATGGCGGTAAGGATGCCGGTGGCGATCCGGTCGTTGCGCATGGAGCGCTTGATGCGGGCGTTTTGCGCCTCGGCGGAGATGCTAGCCACGGGACTTCGCCCCCTTCGCGCCGATGAGATGGATGATCAGGATGAAAATGAGCGACATGCCCATGAGCAGCAGGCCGAGCGACCACAGCACGTCGTTTTGGACCGAACCGGTGGCGTAGACGGCCATGGAGGTCGTGAGCGTCGTGGTGATGGTCGACGCGGAGTCGAGCAGGCCCTCGGGCATAGCCTCGACGCCGCCGATAACCATGCGGACGGCGAGCGTCTCGCCGAAGGCGCGCGTCATACCCAAGATGACCGCGGTCATGAGCGAGGGCGTGGCGCTCTTGAGGACGACGTGCCAGATGGTCTGCCAGCGCGTGTAGCCCAAGGCGAGCGAGCCGTTGCGGTAGCCGTCGGGCACGGCGCGCAGCGCGTCGATGGACAGCGTGGTGATCGTGGGCAGAATCATGAGCGCAAGCACGATCGAGCCGGGCAGGATGCCCAGGCCCAGGTCGACGTTGAAGATCACGCGCATGGCGCCGACAATCACGTGGAAGCCGATGAGGCCGAAGACGACCGACGGAATGCCCACGAGCAGCTCGATGAGCGGCTGGAAGTACTTCTGGCCAAACTTGGGCTGGATCTCGACGGTAAAGATGGCCGCACCGATGGCGATGGGCACCGCGATGATCGTCGAGATCACCGTCACGGCAAACGACGTCACGATCAGCGGCAGCGCACCGGTGAACGGCAGGCCGGTCGCCTCATTGGTGTTGGCGAGGTTCCACGTCGTGCCCGTGAAGAACTCTACAATGTTTACGCCGTCCTTGTAGAAGGTGGACAAGCCGCGCTGCGCGACCATGAAGATGAGCGCCACAACGACAAGTGTCACGAGCGCGACGCAGGCGCCCGTGACACTCAAGCCTACCTTCTCAAGGCTGCGCTTCGGCATCTGCTTTGCCATAACGCACCTTTCGAAAACGTTCTACGTACAGGGCGTGGTCCGAGGTGTTCGGACCGCTACTCCTTGGGGGTGACGTTGCCCTCGGCGTCCTTGACGACGGTCATCGAGGACACGGGGATGAAGCCCTGCTCCTCCACGAGGGAGCCCTGAACGGCGTCGGAGAGCATGTACTCGAGGAAGGCCGTGGTGGCCTCGTCGGCGTCGTTCTTGCAGTACATGTGCTCGGTCGCCCAGATGGGGAAGTCGTTGGTGGCGACGTTCTCGCTCGTCGGCTCGACGCCGTTGACCTTGATGGCCTTGAACTTGGTGTCGTCGAAGTGCGAGAAGTCGAGGTAGGAGATCGCGTTGTCGGTGGAGCCGATCTGGGTCACGACGTCGCCGGACTTGTCGAGCTCAGCCTCGCCCTTGAAGGTGGACTCGGGCTGGCCAGCGCCGAAGACGGCGGCCTCGAAGGTGGCGCGGGTGCCGGAGCCGGACTTGCGGTTCATGACGTAGATGGCCGCATCCTCGCCGCCGACCTCGGACCAGTTGGTGATCTCGCCGGAGAAGATGCCCTTGAGCTGCTCGAGGGTCAGGTCCTCGACGGTGACGTTCATGGAGACGACCGGACCCATGCCCACGACGGCGACCTCGTGGTCGACGAGGTCGGCGCACTGCTCGGCCTCGAGCTTGGTCTCAGCGAAGACGTCGGAGTTGCCGATGGTGACGGTGCCGTCGGCGACAGCGGTCAGGCCCGTGCCCGAACCGTTGCCGGAGCCGGTGATGGAGACGTCGGTGTTCTCGCTCATGAACTGCTCGGCGGCAGCCTCGACGAGGGCCTGGAAGGAAGAGGCGCCATCGTAGGTGACGGTGCCGACGAGCGAGGAGCCCTCAGCGGCAGCGGAGCCGGCGGTCGTGGTGCCGCCACCGCCGCAACCAGCGAGACCGAGGCCCGCAACGGCAGCGAGGCCACCGGCGAGACCGAGGAACTGACGACGAGAGCAAGCGTAGTCGAACATGGTTCTCCTTTCGCGAATGCGAGGATTCGCAACAAGCTGTGCGGGCGGCCATGCATACCCGTCCGCGTTTCCGCTACGTACTCTATCGCGCGCAATCTGCGGCCTTTTGCTCGTTCGCGTCTTATTACGATGCTCTGACCAAGCATTACCGGCTGATTTCTACCGCCTTACAGCCTCCTTACAATTGCTCGGCTTCCTCGTCTCTCGCCTAACATGAACGACTTCGCTCACCTGGGATCGCATGGGCTCATGCCGGGGATGCGGGCCGGGGATGCGGGCCGGGGATGCGGGGATGTAATTTCACCCTAGGGATTTTGTTGCATTGGGCTGGGCAAACCCAGCCCAATGCAACAAAATCCCTAGGGTGAAATTACATCCCGGCATCCCAAGCAAGTCGCCCATCCCCACATCCCCCGAGCGAGTCGTACGTCCCCGCCCCTAGAGTAAGTCGCATAAGCAAAAGGGGCGTGCCGCTTCACGTGTGGCACGCCCCCCCGATGATGATGGCTCAAATGGGTCGCCTGCTACAGGTCGACATCCATCAAACGCACGATGGACAGGATGTAGATCTTCAGTGCCTCCTTGAGCAGCGCCTCGTTTGCGCACTCGTTGGGTCCGTGCATGGGACCGCCCCACGCCGGGAGCTCAAGGCCGTTGTCCTCCGGTCCGAACGAGACGGCGCGCGCGAAGTTGCGCGCATACGTGCCGCCGCCCATCGAGATCGGATAGGCGGGCTTGCCGGTGACCTCGTGGTAGGTGGACAGCAGCGTCTGCACAGCAGGATGGTCGGCCGAAATCGAGAACGGCACCTTGTCGTGGTCGACGGTCAGCTGCGCGCCGAAGCGCTCCGCAACCTCGCGGCAGGTGCGCTCGAGCACCTCGGCCGACGTGCTGTCGGGGAAGCGGACATCGATCGTCTGGCGGATACGGCCGTCCGCGACCTCGACGGTGCCGCCGTTGAGCGTCAGCGGGCCAAACGCCGGGCTCTCGCTCGCGATGCCCAGCCCCTCCCCCGCCGTGTCGGCATGAATGATCGCCATGAGGTCGAGAAACGGCTTCTCCGACACAGCCGCCAGGTCGGCCTCGCGCAGGTAGCCCAAAATGAGGGCGATAGCGTTGATGGTGCCCTCCGGCAGCGAGGCATGTCCGCCGATGCCGTGTGCGACGATGCGGGTCTTCCCAGGAGCTGCGGCTTCGAGCGTCAGCCTCTCGGCGTTGGCGACCGGCGCCGGGCAGTCGGCGATGTCCACGGCGATCTCGCAGATGGACTCGGCGGGAATAGCGTTGGTCGCCTCGGCTCCGCTCCAGGACAGGATGCGGCCGCCCTCGATCGGCGCGCTCGTGAAGGTCGCGCCGAACTGGCCCTTCTCGGCGTTGCCCAGCGGGAACTCGGCATCGGGCGTAAACAGGAAGGCGGGGTCATCGTGGCCGTCCAGATAATGGTGGACATCGGTCATGCCCACCTCCTCGTCGCAGCCGATCAGCGCGCGGAACGTGTAGCGCAGTTGAGCGCCCAGGCGCTTGAGGAAGGCGCCCGCGTACAGGGCGAGCACAGCCGGGCCCTTGTCGTCGATGACGCCGCGGCCGAGCAGCCAGCCCTCGCGACGGGTGCAGGCGAAGGGATCGGTGTTCCAACCGGGACCCGCCGGGACGACGTCCACATGGGCGATCGTGGCGATCTGCGTCTCGGAAGCGCCGGGGATGTCGGCGATGCCCACATAGCCCTCGTCATCGCTCACCTCATACCCGAGCTTCGCCGCGATGCCGAGCGCGCAGTCGAGTGCTTCGCGCACGGGCGCACCGAACGGCGAGCCGGGCGTACCCGTCGACGAGTCGGCGACCGAGGGGTGGCCCACCAGCTCGGCGATGTCGGCGACGACGTCCTCCCAGACCTCGTCGACATAGGCGTCGACCTGGGTTTCGAGTGTCTTGTCCATAGCTACTCCTTTACCTGGATTCGAGGGCATATCAATCTACACGAGCCGCACGCCGAATACCGTCGCGAGCTCCGCGACGCCGTGGCAGATCACGTCGGCGCCCGCCCGTTCATGCTCGCCGGGCTTCGCGGTCCCGGTGTACACCGCGACGCACGGGATCCCGCACGCATGGGCGCCCAGCGTATCGTGCTTGCGATCGCCCACCATGACGGCCTCGTCACATGACGCGCCGAGCTGATCCAGGGCCGCCCGGATGCAGTCGGCCTTCGTATCGCGACCCGGCTCCAACCTGCCCACCATAGCCTCGAAGGGCGGCAGATCGAGCGATGTGATCATGCGGATGGCCATGGACTCGAGGCGCGAGGTCGCGACGGCGATGCGCGTGCCGCGCGCCACAAGGCCGCGCAGCAGCTCGGGTATCCCCGGCAACGGCGGATAGTCCTCGGGGCGGACCTCGGCGTCAAACAGCGCGCGGTACTCGTTGGTGATGGCGATGGCCTCGTCGAGCTCAACCCCGATCAGATCCATGAAGCCGTCGTAGAGCGGCGGACCGATCAGGCTGGTCAGATCGAGCGCATCGACGTCGTAGCCGCGGCGCTCGAGCACGGCACGCGCCGTGCGCAGGATTGCCGGGCTCGTATCGGCGAGCGTTCCGTCGAAATCGAACAGGACGACCGGGCGCTCGGCGATATGCAACGCGTCGGCTTGGGCCGCTTCGGTCATCGATGTCCCCTTTCCGTCAAACAGACATGCCCGTACATCATACGCCATCGGTGCACCCGAAACGAGGAGCGCTTGTCGAAGGAGGCCACGGATCTGCACGGTGGTACGGGAGAAGTCGGCGCAGCGGTCGCTCGGCGGTACACACCCGTAGCACCTCAGGGACGACGGCGTCCATGAGGACAGCTCTGTGCACGGTGAATACCGCAACAGGACACAGCCTGGCCCCTCTCCGTCCCCGACGGGTAAGAAAAAAGGGCTCCCGACCATGCGGGAGCCCTCATGCGACAGGTTATCGCGCAGACGCTACTCGGCGTCCTCGTCCTTCTTCTCGGACGGCAGCGGGGCGACCTCGATCTCGACGCCGAGGGTCTCGGCGGCGGACTTCATCGACAGGCTGATGCGACGACGGTCGAGGTCGATCTCCATGACCTTGACCTGGACCTTGGCACCCACGTGGGTGACCTGGGAAGGCTGGTCCACGTGCTTGTTGGCCATCTCGGAGATGTGCACGAGGCCCTCGATGCCCTCACCGAGGTCGACAAAGGCGCCGAACGGCACGAGCTTGGTGACGGTGCCCTCGACGATAGCGCCCACGGGGTACTTCTTGACGAGCGCGCGCCAAGGATCCTCGGTGGTCTGCTTGAGACCGAGGGAGATGCGCTCGCGGTTGAGGTCGACATCCAGAACCTCGACCTCGACCTCCTGGCCGACCTTGACGACCTCGGAGGGGTGGTTGACGTGGTTCCAGGAGAGCTCGGAGATGTGGATCAGGCCGTCGATGCCGCCCAGGTCCACGAAGGCGCCGAAGTCCACGATGGAGGAAACGGTGCCCTTGAGACGCATGCCGCTCTTGAGCTTGGAGAGGATCTCGGTGCGCTCGGCCTTGCGGGACTCCTCGAGCACCACGCGGCGGGACAGCACGACGTTGTTGCGGTTGCGGTCCATCTCGATGACGCGGGCCTCGATGGAGGTGTGCAGGTAGGAGCTGAGGTCCTTGACGCGACGGAGGTCGACCAGGGACGCGGGCAGGAAGCCGCGCAGGCCGATGTCGAGGATCAGGCCGCCCTTGACGACCTCGATGACCTCGCCCTCGACGTTCTCGCCGGAGTTGAACTTCTCCTCGATGCGGTTCCAGGCGCGCTCGTACTCAGCACGCTTCTTGGAGAGCACCAGACGGCCGTCCTTGTCCTCCTTCTGAAGGACCAGGGCCTCGATGGGATCGCCCAGGTTGACGATGTCTGCAGGGTTGGCATCCTTGCGGATGGAGAGCTCGCGAACGGGAATGACGCCCTCGGACTTGAATCCGATGTCCACGAGGACCTCGTCGTGCTCGATCTTGACGACAGTGCCGTTGACCAGATCGCCCTCGTCGAAATCGGTGATGGTGCCGTCGATGAGGTTGTTCATCTCCTCCTCGTTGACATCGTCGAGGGAGAAAATGGACGAGTTCTGAATCTCACTCAAAGGTGGACCCCTTTCGAACTACGGGGCCCCGATTGCTAGGACCTGCAGATTGCGCGTCTGGACTGGCGCCCATGTCGCGCGCACCGTTTGGAACTTCTCGGGAGCCGACAGATACGGATGTGAAGCATTTGCATTCACGTTCGTCTAAACTACATGGAATCGCCTTGCATTTCAAGCCGCAACACTGATTTTTACGTAAGCGGTACGAAAAGAATCCGCATTTTTACCTTGTCCGCAGCTTGCCTGCGGCGGTGGCGCCCACCATGACGGTTTCGTAAGCCACGCGGCAGGCATATCGCCAGAATCGTGGGTATAAGCTCAAGACGTGAACGCACAGGGCGCACCGCACGCGCGGGCGCGCGCCGCCGATGGAGGTGAAAGGAGGCATCATGCTCAAAGCGGTCGTCTTCGACATGGACTCGACGCTGCTCGACATCAACCTGGGCGCGTTCGTGGCCGTGCTCGCCAAGGACGAATCCAAGCTGCTGGCCGATATCGGCCGCAAGAACCCGCTGTCCATGTTTGCCGCCTACACCGCGGCGGTATATGAGCTCAACCGCGCCGAACGCGACAACACGTGCACCAACCGCGAGCTGTTCTGCTCGACGATCGAGCGGCGCGGCGGCGTGGTGCTGGCCGACCCGATCATCGCCGAGGCCCTCGCCTTCTTCGAGCGCGAGGTCCTCCCCCACCGCAACGACGGCATCATCGCGGCCCATCCCATGGAAGGCGGCCTCGAGGCGCTGTCGTGCGTGCTCGACCGCGGCCTGCGCGTGGCGCTGCTCACCAACCCCTGCTTCACCCGCGAATGCATCGAGTGCCGCATGGGATGGGCGAACATTCACGATATGCCGTTCGAGCTTGTCACCACCATGGAGAACACGCGGCGCAGCAAGCCGAACCCCGACTACTACCGCGACGCGCTCGACGAGATGGGCCTTGCCCCCGAGGAGGTCCTCATGGTGGGCAACGACCCGCGGCGCGACTTCCCCGATCCCGACATCGGCCTGCAGACCGCCTTCGTGGGGCGCGGCACGCCGGTGCGCGCCACCTGGTGCGGCCCCATGGCAGATTTCGCGGCGAGCTTCGACGAGATCGAGGAGCGCTTCTACGAGCGGCAGGAAAAGCCCCTGGTCGAACTCGTGCAGAACGTCGCCCACGCACGATAGGGCCGCCCCCCCTGACGCGCGCGACGCCGCGCTGCCTATCCTCATGCACATGACGAAGGCGGATGCCGCCCTCAGGGCTGCACCCGCCTTCATGCATCGAGGCCCGTCCCGGCCCCCTATGTCCGCGCCGCGCCGTCTAGCGCAGCGTGGTCTTGCCGATCATGATGTTCAAGATCTCCTCGTCGGTGGGCTTCATGCCCACGCGGCCGACGTAACCGATGCTCGCGATGGTCTCCTCGACCGTGCGCTGGACCAGGCCCTCGCCCGCACGGAATCCGCGCCCGGCCATGGCCATGTCGCAGCCCATGATGGCGGCGTCCACGGCGGCCGAGATCTTGGCGGCGCAGCTCGGCTTGGCGCCATCGCACACGATGCCGCCCACGTTGCCCAGGGTGTTGACGATCGTCGCGCCGATCTGCTCCGGCGTGCCGCCGCGCATCCAGCAGATGGCCGCACCCGCGCCGCAGGCTGCGCACACGACGCCGCAGAACGCGGAGAGGGCCCCGATATAGCCCTTGACGTGCGCGGCGACCAGGTCGGAGAGGGCCACGGCGCGCAGCAGGCGCTCGTGGTCGACACCCAGCTGCTCGGCGTACTCCATCACGGGCAGGCAGGCGGTGATGCCCTGGTTGCCCGATCCGCACACGATGACGACCGGCAGGGCACATCCGCTCATGCGCGCGTCGGAGCCGGCGGCGGCGCGGGCGCGGGCGCGGCAGGCCGCGTCGTGCTCGCGCGTCTCCATGAGCGTGCGACCCACCTCGGCGCCCCAGGCGTTGTTCAGGCCCTCGCGCGAGATGGTGTCGTTATAGGAGATCTGGCGCTCGAGGACCTCGCGGGCGGCGTCGATGTCGCCGCTCTCGGCGAAGCCGATGATCGCGTCGATCTTGAGCTGCTCGTAGGCGGGATTGTTCTCATGCTCCATCAGGGCGGGGTCCTGGTCGCGCGAACCGTCGAGCGTGGTGTCGTCGAGCGCGCGGTACACCACGTTGGTATGGTGCTCGGCGATGACGACCTCGGCCACGTGCTCCGCGGCGTGCGCGCGCACCTTGATATAGAGGTTGGGGACGTCCTCCACGAGCGAGACGTCGCAGTACGCCGGGTCGGACAGCAGCTCGCGCGTACGGGCGATGTGCTCGGGCGTCACGGACTCGAGCACCTCCAGGGCGCTGTTCGCGTCGCCGCCCACCGCGCCGAGGGTCGCCGCGGCCTCGATGCCGTGCATGCCATCGGAGTTGGGCACCGTCACGCTCTTGACGTTCTTGACGATGTTGCCCGAGCAGCCCACCTCGAGGCGATCGGGCTCAGCCCCCAGCGTTTTGCTCGCGAGCGCGGCGGCGTAGGCGACCGAAATGGGCTCGGTGCAGCCGAGCGCGCAGACGAGCTCCTCGTTGAGGACCTCGCACAGGGCGCGGTCGCGGACCTCGGCGCAAAACGGAGCGGCGGGCGTATGGGGCATGAGGGCCTCCTTGGACGGCACATGTATTCATTACCGCTTCCATTGTATTCATTTTTGCCCGCCGAGAAAGCAGCTGCCGCCCGCGCCCAGCAAGCGGCGCGGGCGGCAGCGCCGCCGGATACCACCGAGGCCGTTCGGCCTTCGCTACAGCACCGAGCGCGTGCCGGCGCCCATCTCGACCACCGGCGACAGCGCGGCCACGGCCGCCTCGTCGGCGGCGATACCAGCCTTGACCTTCTCCATCTGCGCGGCGACGGCCACGGGCGCCGTTCCGCCCTGCGTCGTGCGCGCCGCCACGATGGCGTCCAGGTCGAACGCGCCCACGACGTCGTCGCCGAACAGCTCGCTGGCAGCCTTGAACGTGTCGACCGGCAGCTCCGAGATATCGCAGCCCGCGCGCTCGGCCTCGAGCACGAGATGGCCCACCACGGCGTGCGCCTCGCGGAACGGCATGCCGCGTTTGGCAAGGTAATCGGCCACGTCGGTCGCCGCCAGATGTCCGCGGTGCATGACGGCGCGCATGCGGTCGGCGTTCACCGTCCAGGTGCCCACCATCCCGCACATCACGGACAGGCACTGCTCGAGGGTGCGCGCGGCGTCGAGCGCGCTCTCCTTGTCCTCCTGCAGGTCCTTGTTGTAGGCCAGCGGCAGGCCCTTCACGGTCACGAGCAGCTGCACCAGGTCGCCCACCACGCGCCCGCTCTTGCCGCGAATGAGCTCGGCGAAGTCGGGGTTCTTCTTCTGCGGCATGATCGACGAGCCGGTCGAGTAGGCGTCCGACAGGGTGATGAAGCCGAACTCCTGGCTGCTCCACAGCACGATCTCCTCGGACAGGCGCGACAGGTGCACCGCCATGACCGAGCAGGCATACTCCAAGTCGAGCAGGAAGTCGCGATCGGACACTGCGTCGAGCGAGTTCTCGATCACGCGCGAGAAGCCCAGCGCATCGGCCGTCATCTGGCGATCGAGCGGATAGGTGGTGCCGGCAAGAGCGGCTGCGCCCAGCGGCGAGGCGTCGGCGGCGTCGAAGGCCGCGCGCAGGCGCGTGAAGTCGCGCGCGAGCATCCATGCATAGGCGAGCAGGTGGTGCGCAAACAGCACGGGCTGGGCGTGCTGCAGATGCGTCATACCGGGCAGGATGGTGTCGCCCGCCGCAGCCGCCGCCTCGACGAGCGTGTGGCGCAGCGCGAGGTTGCCCTCCATGAGCGAGGCGGAAAGCGCCTTGGCGGCCAGGCGCGTATCGGTCGCCACCTGGTCGTTGCGCGAGCGCCCGGTGTGCAGGCGCCCGCCCGCCGCGCCGATGCGACGGGTCAGCTCGGACTCGATCGCCATGTGGATGTCCTCGTCGTTGATATCGAAGGTGAAGGCACCGGCGTCGATATCGGCCTGGATCGCATCGAGCCCGTCATGGATGGCCCGGGCATCCTCGGCGGAGATGATGCCCTGCGCGGCGAGCATCGCCGCGTGCGCCTTCGACCCGGCGATGTCCTGGCGGTACAGATGCCGGTCGACCGGCAGCGACGCGCCGAACTCCTGCGTGAGCTCCGAGACCGACTCCTCGAAGCGACCTCCCCACAGCGCCATCTAGCAGACCCCCTCACCCGCGTGCAGCGAGATGCACGTCATGGCGCCGCCGCTGTGCAGCAGCTCGCGCATGGTGCCGGGATTCACCGGCGCGGCGCCGTCGTCAACAAATGCGGCCACCTTCGCGCGGGGGCCGCCGCCCTGCGTCCAACCCTTCAGGGTCGACGGCGTGGCGTGAATCGTATCGTAGTCGAAGGCGGGCGCGAGCGCCGCGATGAAAGCGAACATGAGGACTCCAATCGAGCTGTCGGGGATGGACACGCGGGCACGGCGGCCCGATATGGACCGTCCCCGGCGAGTCGCCGCCGGGGACGGTATCGCGGCGGGCACGAACCGCCGCGCATGGCAGGATGGCGCGCTCGAAGGGACTGCTCCGAATATGCGCCGGGAGAAAGCTTAGGCGAGATTCGCCGCGGCCTCGGACGTGGGGCCCTGCATCTTGGCCCACGTCTTGAGCGACAGCGTCTCGATCTGGATGAAGCCCACGGCGGCCTTCTCGTCAAAGGTGGTGTCGCGGTCGTAGGTCGCCAGGCCGAAGTCGTACAGCGAGCAGGGGCTCTTGCGGCCCATGACGGTGCAGTGGCCCTTGAAGAACTTGACGCGCACGGTGCCGGTCACGAACTTCTGCGTCTCGGCCATGAAGGCGTCGAGCGCGCGCTTGAGCGGGCTGAACCACTGGCCGTTGTACACGCAGGTGGCCCAGGTCTGCTCGAGGTAGAGCTTCTGGTGCAGCACGTCGCGCTCAAGGGTGAGGTCTTCGAGCGCCTTGTGGGCGTTGATGAGGGTGAGGGCGGCGGGCACCTCGTAGCACTCGCGGGACTTGAGGCCCACCATGCGGTTCTCCATGAGGTCGAGGCGGCCGTAGCCGTTGTCGCCGGCGATCTGGTTGAGCTTGGCGACGAGCGCCGCGAGCGGCATCTGCTCGCCGTTGAGCGCCACGGGCTTGCCGCCCTCGAAGTCGATGTCGACGTAGGTGGGGGTATCGGGCGTCTCCTCGGGGTCCTTCGTCATGACCCACACGTCATGCGGCGGCTCGTTCCAGGGGTCCTCCAGCACGCCGCACTCGATGGCGCGGCCCCACAGGTTGTCGTCGATGGAGTACGGGTTGTCGTTGGCGCCCTCGGGCACCGGCACGCCGTGCTCGCGGGCGTAGGCGACCTCGTCGGGGCGGCACTTGAGGTCCCACTCGCGCACCGGGGCGATGACCTCGAGCGACGGGTCGAGGGTGAGGATCGAGGCCTCGAAGCGCACCTGGTCGTTGCCCTTGCCGGTGCAGCCGTGCGCGACGTACTTGGCGCCGTACTGGTGCGCGATGTCCACCAGCTTGGAGGCGAGCAGCGGGCGGGACAGGGCCGAGAGCAGCGGATACTTGTTCTCGTACATGGAGTTGGCGGCGATGGCCTTCGTGAGGTACTCGTCGGCGTACTCGTCTTTGAGCTCGAGCACGTGGCAGTCGATGACGCCCAGGTCGAGGGCCTTCTGCTTCTTGTACTCGAGGCCGTGGATCTCCTGGCCCACGTTGCCCAGCACGCAGATGACGTCGAGGTTCTTCTCCTCCTGCAGCCATTTGATGCACACGGACGTGTCGAGACCACCGGAGTATGCGAGTACGACCTTTTCCTTGCTCATGGGAGTTCCTTTCGATATATGAGCGGATGGAACCGGATGAGCCCGCCTTGGCAGTGCTTGCGCTGCGCACACGCTTGATCGAGTTGTGTTGAGAGAAGCGACCTCGCGGACGGGGCAAAGCTATGCGCATATGCGCGACCCCGTGGGGAGGAAAAACCCGACGCACCTATTGACGAACCCTGCTGGGGGCGTCTACCCCCATGCGAACAGAGACGACCAGGTTATCGTCGTCGGGAAATCGCACGCTGGCGTCGGATGGCAACCGTGGCGGCATTCTGGCCGGGCATGATGGCGCTTGCGGCCATGCCCTCGTATGTAGCCAGAACGTTGTTCACCGGACAGCTCCTCGTCTACCGTCAGTACGTGCGATCAATACCGTGAGCGGCGGCGAATCTTCGCCAAGCGGTCGATACCGCGCCCGCAACACGTTGGACGCTACTATACGCTAAAGTGCACGCTTGTAAAACATTACGGTGAAAAAAGTTGAGATCAAGCGGACGTGCGGTGCATTCACCTACTCTGAGCTGGCGTTTATCGTATATATCAGCCATGAAACATACCTGAAACTTTATTCACATACACGGGAAATAGCGCCAGGCGTCTTTCCGCACGGTGTCTGAGAAATGACGCCCGTCGCAATTTAGTGCAGGGAACCCGGCGGGTCAACCCTCGTCGGCGACGATGCGGGATATCTTGGCGCGCATGCCCACCATGCACGCGATCGGCACGAGCAGCACCATGCAGCTCGCCCCCACAAGCACCCCCTGCACGCCGAACAGCTCGGCGAGCACAGGCGCCGCGAGCAGCGGCACGACGCCCGCGCCGTTAAAGCCCGCGTTCATGACCGAGTTCACGCGCCCCAGCAGCTTCAGCGGCGCATGGATCTGCACGAGGGTGTTCTGCAGCGGCGTGATCACGCCGAACGCGGCGCCGAGCAGCAGCTGACCGGCCAGCGCGCACGCGACGTAAGGCGTTCCCACATACAGGATGCAAGCCGCCCCTTCGAGGGCGATCAGCACCATAAGGGTCCGCACGTTGACGTGGCGGCGCGGCACGCGCATGGCGAGGGCGGCACCGATGACGCTCCCCACGCCGGCGGCGCTCGACAGCCACCCCATCCACGAGATCTCGACGTGCAGCACGTCGCGATAGTACAGCGACTCGAGCGGGTCGAACGCCCCGTAGCCCGCATACGCGAGCACGCCGACCCAGAACAGCAGCGCAAGCGACGGCACGGCGAACACCGTGTGCGCGGAGTCGGCGAAGGTTCCGCCCGCCTCATCGTCGGGATGCGCGGCGGATGCCCCATCCGCACCGTTGCCGGCGGCGGCACGGCGGCGGCGCGCATGTTCCGCGCGCTTCAGCAGGCGGGCCGCAGGGAGCGCTGCCGCCACCGCCAGGGCACCGGCGAAGACGAACACGCGCTGCGACGGCAGCACGGCGGCAATGATGCCACCCACCGCAGGCCCTACCATCACCGCGGTATTCGACACGACCGAGAGCAACGCGTTTACGCGCTTGAGCACCTCGGCGTCATCGCTCAGGTAGGCGGGATACGCGCTGAGATATGCAAACCCCAGACCGGTGGCAAAGCCGAACCCCGCGCTCATGGCGAGCACGCTCGTCACGGTGCAGACGACGAGCTGGAACAGGATGCTCGACACCGCGGCCACACCGAGCGTCACCGCGGTGTGCATGCGCGGCCCATACAGGTCGAGCACGGAACCGCCCGCGGCGTTGCCGATGATGATGAGCAGGTTGAACAGGCCGACCGCCGCCGCGATGGCGGCCGTGGACGCCTGGAGCTGGTAGGTCAGCGTCCCGATGATCCCGATGAAGTACGCCGCCTGAACGCCCAGGTAGAGCATGAGACGGACCGCCGCGAGCGAAAGCGTTCCGCGCGGCAGGCCGCGCAGCGCAGAGGCGAGCATCCGACGGCCCTCCTTTCCTATCGGGACATCGCGTGAAAAGCGTCAGGCATGATTTCCATGACGGCTGCCGCGCCGTCGGCGCGGCAGAGCGCTACGAGACGAGTTCGAGCAGCCGGTCGATCACCTGGGCCACGCCGCGGTCGTTGTTGGACGGCGCCAGGAAGCGCGCATGCGCGTGCATGTGCTCCTCGGCGTTGGCGACGGTGTAGCTGTGCCCGACGGCCTTGAGCATGGGGATGTCGTTGTACGTGTCGCCGAACGCAGCCGCTTCGGCGGGCGCCACGCCCAGGTGCTCGCACAGGCGCTCGATGCCGGTGCCCTTGTCGACGCCCTTGTTCATGAAGTCGATCCACTCCTTGCCGGCGTTGGTCACCGAGAAGCGGTCGGACCATGCGGCGTCATAGGTGCTCGCGAAGACCTCCTCGGCGGTGCGGTCCGGGAAGTAGACCGTGTACTTGTTCACGTCGGCGTCGAGCTCGTCAAGGGAGTCGAGGTAGACGATCTTGGTGAAGAAGCGCCGGAAGAAGTCGTCGTACACCTCGTCGCAGCGGCGCAGGTAACCCGCCTCGATGCCGCAGACCACCGGGCAGCCGCGCCCGTCCGCGAGCGTGTAGTCGATGAGCTCGTGGTAGGTCGGCACGTCGATGAGGTCCTTGTAGATGAGCTCGCCGCGGCAGCAGATGGCGGCGCCGTTGTCGGACAGCAGGGCCATGTGGTCGGCGACCTCGCTGAACATGTCCATCAGCGTGTAGAGGGGCCGTCCGCTCGCCGCGCAGAACGTGATGCCCGCCTCGTCGAGCGCGCAGATGCGCTCGAGCATATGCGGCGGCATGCTGCCGTCGTCGGCGAGCAGCGTGCAGTCCATGTCCGCCGCGACGAGCTTGACGCGCGGCAGCTCGGTATCGCTCTCAAACCCCTGGATCACGTGTGTTCTCCTTCGTCATCTGACGGACGGCCGCAGCCGCCCGCCTCGCTTCTTCGTAGGTAGGGCCGGTGGCACCCGGATATGCTACTTGGCGTCCGCCCAGGTGACGCCCGTGGAGGCCTCGGCGATCAGCGGAACGCGCAGAGAGACCACGCCCTCCATCTCCTCGCGGACCATAGCGGTCAGGCGCTCAACCTCGTCCTCGGGGCACTCGAAGTCCAACTCGTCGTGCACCTGCAGGATCATGCGCGCGGCAAAGCCCTCATCGCGCAGGCGGCGCGCCACACGTGCCATGGCGATCTTGATGATGTCGGCGGCGCTACCCTGCATGGGGTGGTTCATGGCGGTGCGCTCGCCGAACGCGCGCTGCGCGGGGTTGCGCATCTTGAACTCGGGGATGGGGCGGCGCCTGCCGAACATCGTCTCCGCGTAGCCGCGGGCTTTCGCCTCGGCGACCGTGCGGTCCAGATAGGTGCGCACGCCGGGATACGCCCGGAAGTACGCCTCGATCATCTCGCGCGCCTCTGCCATGGGGATGTCCAGCGACTGGGACAGGCCGTAGGCCTGCTGGCCGTACACGATGCCAAAGTTGACGGCCTTGGCGCGGCTGCGCAGCTCGCGCGTGACCTCGGACACGGGCACACCGAACACGCGCGCGGCGGTCTCGGCGTGGAAGTCCTCGCCTTCGTTGAACGCCGCCACCAGATGCTCGTCGGCCGAGAGGTGCGCGAGCAGTCGCAGCTCGATCTGGGAGTAGTCGACCGCCAAGAACACCTTGCCCTCGCCGGCCGAGAACGCGGTCTTCACCGTATGGCCCAGCTCGGAGCGGGTCGGGATGTTCTGCAGGTTGGGGTTGGACGAGGACAGGCGGCCGGTGGCGGTGATGGTCTGGTTGTAGGTGGTGTGCACGCGGCGGTCGCCGTACTGCCCGGCAAGCGGGCCCAGCGTGTCCAGGTACGTGGACTTGATCTTGCTCTTCTCGCGCCACTCCAGGATGAGGCGGACCACCTCGTGGTCGCGCGCGAGGTCCTCGAGCAC
Organism: Collinsella tanakaei; assembly: GCF_030373545.1. Lineage (GTDB taxonomy): Bacteria > Actinomycetota > Coriobacteriia > Coriobacteriales > Coriobacteriaceae > Collinsella > Collinsella tanakaei_C. Next base: position 80,886 of record NZ_JAUDCO010000003.1, read on the forward strand.
CTTGGCGTTGGTGGAGTAATAGCCGCGCTGGGTTTTCTTGAGACCCTTGGTGGGCAGGCCCATCACGTCGAACAGCACGTGCGACAGCTGCATGGGGCTGCCGATATTGAAGGTCTCGTCGCCGGCGAGCGCGCGGATGCGGTCGGCGAGCTCGTCGATCTGGCCGGAGAGCTTGTCGGACATGGCCGCCAGGCGCGCGGGGTCCACGAGCATGCCGGCGCGCTCCATGTCCACGAGGACGGGCACGAGCGGCATCTCGATCTGGGTGAACACGCCGACGGCGTCGTTCGCGTCGAGCGCCGTCGCGAGCGGCTCGAGGGCCGCCAGGGCAAGGGCGGCCGAGCGGGCGGCAGCCGGCAGCGCGTCAGCTGCGGCCCCGTCCTCCCCTGCTGCCGCGGGCAGCGGAGCGTGCAGGTAGGTGTCGGCGATGTAGCCGTCGTCAAACGACGAGCGCGCCGAGTCGAGCAGGTACGCCGCGACCACCGTGTCAAAGATGCGCGCCGCATCGACGTCGAGCGCGTCCATGAGGGCGGGCACGGCGGAGTCGGCGGGCACGAGCTCGTGGATAAGGGCCTTCACGTCGGGCGAGACCACCTTGCCCGCGGCGAACAGGCGGCCGAGTACCCCGGCGATGAGGCCATGGGAGAAATCGAAGCCGTCGGATGCGGGCAGCGCATCCGCGACGCCGCCATCGGGCTCCTCGAAGGCGAGCAGCACGTCGGGCAGCGCCACCCACAGCGTGTGGGTCAGGCCGAACAGCGCCCCGTCTTCGCGGTCGTCATCGAGCACCGCGGCGACCCACTCCCCCGCCTCGAGCGCGGCGGAGAGCCGTGCTGCAGCCCGGGCAACGCCTTCGCCGGATGCGGCGCGCGCATAGATGGTCTCGGGCAGCTCCATGCAGGCGGCCGTCGCAGACGCCGCACCGCCGTCGTCGCCGATCAGCGCGAGGAAACGGTTCTGCATGGCGTTGATGCCGAGCTCGCCCAGGGCCGCCGACACCGCGGCCGCATCGTAGGCCGGAAACGCCGTGTGCTCGAAGTCGAGTTCGACCGGGGCGTTCGTCTGAATGGTCGCCACGCGGCGCGAGAGCAGCGCGTCGTCGATATGGGCGCGCAGGTTCTCGCCCATCTTGCCCTTGACCTCGTCGGCGTGCGCGATGACCTCGTCGAGCGAGCCGTACTGGGCGATAAGCGCGCTGGCCTTCTTGGGACCGATGCCGGGCACGCCGGGGATGTTGTCGGAGGTGTCGCCCTTGAGACCGTAGAAGTCGGGCACGAGCTCGGGCGTGATGCCGTGGTAGAGGTCCTCGACCGACTCGGGCGTCATGATCTGCACGTCGGACAGGCCCTTCTTGGTGCCGACGATCTTGACGTGCTCGGTGGACAGCTGGTACATGTCGCGATCGCCGGTGATGAGGTACATGTCGCAGCCGGCGGCCTCGCCCGTGCGCGCGAGCGTGCCCAGGATGTCGTCACCCTCCCAGCCCTCGGCCTCGAGGATGGGCACGGACAGCTCGCCGAGGAGCTTCTTGATCATGGGGAACTGCTCGCGCAGGTCGGGATCCATGGGCGGGCGCTGGGCCTTGTACTGCGGCAGCATCTCCATGCGCACGCGCGGCTTGCCGCGGTCAAACGCCACGGCGACGCCGTCCGGATGGAAGGCGTCGATCATCTTGAGGAACATGTTGAGGAAGCCGAAGATGGCGTTCGTGGGCCTGCCGTCCGGCGCGTTCATGGTGGGCGGCACGGCGTGGAAGGCACGGTGCATGAGCGAGTTGCCGTCGATGACGGCGAAAATGCGGCGGGTGTCGGCGGCGGGAGTGTCGGGCATGGGAGACGTCCTCTCGTAAGAATTGCTCCCACCAGTCTACTCGCCCGCACCGACGCGCGCGAGTGCGGGAGCGGGACGCGACATTTTTTGCAGGGGGCGGGATGCGCTGCTGCGCCATCTGCGGCGGCATAGCAGCGCTCTCGGTATAATCGCCTCGTAGGAGGCCACCATGCTCGAAATATCAACGATCCGACACGCCGTCCAACGCGTGGCTCAAGCTTACGGGCTGACCCGAGCCACTCCTTTTGGCAGCTTTGCCAGAGGAAGGGCTGATGACTCATCCGACGTCGACCTTGTCGTGGAGACATCCCGGCCCTTGGGCTTTGCGCGAGGCGCCATAAGCAACGAACTCGAGGAAGAGCTAGGCAGACCTGTCGATATCGTCTTCGGCGCCGCGAACCTCTACCCCTTCGTCCGAGAGGCTTTTGAGCGCGAAGGGGTAACGCTTTATGAGGAGTGAGGATGTCATGAAACGTCAGCTCAATGATATAAGCCGCGTTTTCTTAACTCCTCGCTCGTGCGAAACTGCTCCGCTTCGGGCACTTCGACAAACTCCACCGTCTTGTCGTAGTTTTTCTTAACAACTTCTTCGATTTCGCTGAGCGATACGTTAAAGAACTCCCTGCGCTGGTTGACGATATTGACTTTACGGTCTTCAAATTCTCGATGTAGGGCAGCTTCCAGCTTGGGCGCATCATCGCAAAAAATCATTGCATGGACATCAAAGTTGAATGGAACGGATGCATCTCCCAACTCGCGGATTCGATCCATGGGTTCGAGGCGACGGGTCATTCCTATCTTGTATACGTTCTCCCCAAAAGACCCGATGTTCGAGATGACATATACAAAGCCCGCTTTCTGATTCGCCTCCCTGTAATCAACATCTGCCACAGCGGTCTCGACATCATCGAGCTTAGCCTTCAGCTCCTCTGCTCTTTTCTCAAGATTCTCTTTTTCGTTATCGTTTGCAGTCTTTAAACGCTCGACCACCTCTTTATACGCATTTAGATACTGGGTCTTTTCTTTTTCGAGCTTCTTTCTCGCCGCCGCAATCTCTTGGGAAAGTTTTCGAGCTTCACGTTCTTGTTCGCGCGCTTCCCGGAGCGCCTCTTTTTCGCGCTCCTTTTGCAATGCGAACTCGTAAGCAAGCCGAACTTCCTCTTCCTTAAGCTGCTGATAGCGAGCCGGGACTTCAATCCCCAACGTTGAACCCAGCCTATTGATGGCGGAGGCAGTCTTATAAACCTGCTCGATTGACCTGTTTATATTAGTTGCCTTCACTTTGCGCACGATTTCATCGCATTCACCGTTATACGCACGCATCAGGAGCTTCGTAGTCTCCTTAACCATCTTCTTACCTTTAGAAGCGCTCCCGTTGACCGTCCACGTTGTCGACGCCGCGGCCCTGTTGATGTCCTTGATTAGCTCCTTCTGAATCTCGCGACACGCTTTTAGTCTATCTTTGAACTGCGTGGAATTAGAGAAATCGAACCTTGGCTCATATAGCCCGTAATCCTGAACGAGAATAGCATCGTCAAAGATGACGAGCTGCGCCTGCTTCTCTTCTATTTCTCTCTGAAGCTGCTTGTCTGTTTCATTATGAAGTTTAATTCTCTGTCTTATCTCTTCAAGATTCCCTTGTTCTTGAGCCTCTTGGGTCTTTAGGACGTCAATGCGTTGCTGTATGGACATAGCGTCACGCATCTCGGGAGTCATCATTGCCTGAAGCTGCTCAACGGCTTTCGATAGCCTTTCCGCCCGCTCCTTGTACTCTTTTGCTTTAAAGACATCTGATATAGCCATCGAACAGACTCCATCCTTTGATATCTATTACACGCAGTGTAATGCGCAACATTATTAGCAATAACCGAAGCCTATACCTTCAAAGCTTCATTCTCCTTAGCTCGCGGCTATTATTCGACAAGCAGTTTTCTTAGCACAGAAGTTATCGCCTCGTTTAGCGCACAGTCTTACCCCCCCCTCCCCCACCAAAACCCTACACCATCACTAGGAATCCCGTGCTACCATACCCTGCGGTAACTATCCGCATCGATACGGGGAGGCCCATTTTGGAGCGTCCGAACGCATGGAACAAGTACGGTGAGTCCGACATCGCCGAGCTCGAGCAGCTCTGCAGCGACTACCGCACCTTCATCAGCGAAAACAAGACCGAGCGCGAGTGCGTGTCGGCAAGCATCAAGCTCGCCGAGGCCGCCGGCTACAAGAACCTCGACGACGTCGTGGCGCAGGACGGCACCCTTGCCGCGGGCGACAAGGTCTACGCTGTCTGCCACAACAAGACCATCATGCTCGTCAACCTGGGCTCCGCCCCGATCGAGCAGGGCGTGAACATCCTCGGCGCCCACATCGACTCCCCGCGTCTGGACATCAAGCAGAACCCCCTGTACGAGGCCGGCGACATGGCCTACCTCGACACGCACTACTACGGCGGCGTCAAGGCCTACCACTGGGTCGCCACGCCGCTCGCCATCCACGGCGTCGTGTGCAAGAAGGACGGCACCACCGTCCAGGTCTGTATCGGCGAGGATGCCTCCGACCCCGTGTTCTGCATCTCCGACCTGCTCATCCATCTGTCCGCCGATCAGATGAAGAAACCTGCCGCCGAGGCCGTCGATCACGAGAACCTCGACCTCATCGCCGGTGGCCGTCCCGTCGTCATCGCCGGTGACGAGGCGCCCAAGGAGCCTGTCAAGCAGATGCTCGTCGACCTGATGCGCGACAAGTACGACCTTGCCGAGGAGGACTTCCTCTCCGCCGAGCTCGAGGTCGTGCCGGCTGGCCCCGCCCGCGAGATGGGCCTCGACCGCTCCATGATCTTGGGCTACGGCCAGGACGACCGCGTGTGCGCCTACACCTCGCTCGCCGCCCAGCTTGCCGTGCCCTCCGTGAAGCGCACCTCCGTCACGCTGCTCGTGGACAAGGAGGAGATCGGCTCCGTCGGTGCCTCCGGCATGACGAGCCGCTTCTTCGAGAACGCCATGGCCGAGATCATGGAGCTCGCCGGCGAGGGCGGTGAGCTGCGCCTGCGCCGCGCGCTCGCCAACTCGCGCATGCTGTCCTCCGACGTGTCGGCTGGCTTCGATACGCTCTACGCCGACCGCTTCGAGAAGAAGAACGCCGCCATCATGGGTCACGGCCTGTGCTTCAACAAATACACGGGTAGCCGCGGCAAGTCCGGCTCCAACGACGCCGACGCTGAGTACATGGCGCTCGTGCGCGACATCATGGACGAGGCCGGCGTGGACTTCCAGACCTGCGAGCTCGGCCGCATCGGCGCGGGCGGCGGCGGCACGATCGCCTACATCCTCGCCGAGTACGGCATGGACGTGATCGACTCCGGCGTGGCCGTGCTGTCCATGCACGCCCTATGGGAGGTCACCAACAAGGCCGACGTGTACGAGGCCTACAAGGGCTACAAGGCGTTCATCGAGCGCGCGTAGCGCTCGCCGCGCGTAAAGCCCGCAACGCATTTGCCGTGAGGCCCGCGTGTCCTTTGGGACGCGCGGCCTTCTGCATGGCGCGGGGCATGGGGAATGGGCAGCTCGCCCCGCCGCTTCATCCGCAGCGGGTATGATGGGATGCGAAGTTGTCCGCCCCGCATCGGAAAGGGATCCAACATGCTGCAGGTCATCGTTTCGCCCGCCAAGCAGATGCGGGTCGCCTCGGATTCCTTTGCGCCTCGCGGGATCCCGCCGTTTCCCGCCAAGACCGCCCGGCTCGTCCGGTCGCTGCGCGACATCGAGCGCGCCGAGGGCGCCGAGGGGCTGCGCGAACTGTGGCGCGTAAACGACAAGCTGCTTGCCGAGAACGTTGAGCGCCTGCACGAGTTTTGCGTTGTTTCCGATGAATACCAGCTGGACGATCCTGCAATCACTCGCCTCGCCTCCCCCGCCGTCTTCTCTTACGTGGGGATTCAATACCGCAGCATGGCGCCCGAGGTCATGGGCGTTGACGAGCTCGAATGGCTTCAGGAACACCTGTGGGTGCTCTCGGGCCTCTACGGATGCGTGCGCCCCTTTGACGCCGTGGAGCCCTACCGGCTTGAGATGGGCGCGAAGCTCGCCGTGGACGGTGCGCGCGACCTGTACGCGTTCTGGGAGCCCGACATCGCCCGCGCGATATGCGACGGCCAGCCGACCACGCTGGTGAATCTCGCGAGCGTGGAGTACGCCAAGGCCGTTCTACCGCATATGCCCGCGAATTCAGCGGTCGTCACCTGCATCTTTGGCGAGGAACTCTGCGCAGGCAAGCCGGTGCAGCGCGCCACGGCGAGCAAGATCGCCCGCGGCTCGATGGTCCGCTGGATGGCCGAGCACGGTATCGAGGATGCTGCGGATCTTACCCGCTTCGACGTGGGCTACCGTTATGCTCCCGAGCTCTCCGCGGCCGACGGCTCGACCCTCGTCTTCATGGCGGACTGAGCGTGCGATGGCTGACGCTCATTACCTCGCCTATTTGTAGCCCGACTCGCGCATCAGGCGCTCGAAGTCGTCGGCGAAGCGCTTTTTCGCGCCGAGGCCGATGTTGAGCAAGCCCTCGCCCGCACCCGAAGCGATCGCCTCGACGCGCGAGGACGCACCATCGCCCGTCACCACGATGGTCAGGCTCGCATAGTTGCCGTTGCGCAGGAAGAGCTTTTCGATCACGACAACGTACAGCTCGCTGTCGCCGAGCGACCGGTTGATCGTGTCCACCGTCTCGACCGACATGCCCAGCTGCGATATGGCGTGGCGCACGCGTTCCTTCGCGTCCTCGATACCGATATTCGCTTGGAGCACGACCATGGTGACCTCCTATCGTTGCGTCCAACCACGGGGAATGTGCGTCGGCGCCGCCGTGGGCGAAGCTAACCGCAGCACACGAGGGCGAGCATGAAGAACAGCAGGACCGCAGCCAAGGGGATCACGCAGCCCAAAAACATGTAGCTGCACGTCCCGCGCTCATTGCTGTTCGATTCGGACTCGTGCATGGTCCGCATTTCCTCTTCATACATGAGGTTTGCAAACGCCCGGTCGCCGATGCCGAGGTGGCCGTCTTTATCCCGATCCAAGAAGTCTTTCATACGCTTCCTCCGCGACCGGCCCTGTCGGGCATTCGTTGTCCTGATGATACCCAGCGCGCAGCGGAAGCTATGCGGGGTTGCAGGTCGGCGGCAGAAGCACCCGGCGCGATGTTAAAAAACCCCAGGGGTATTTTTACATTGAGCGGTATGGGCGCCGACGCGCTATAATCGTGTCAACAATCGCATATCACGGGGAGCTTGCAGGACACCACGGCAGGCTGAGAGGGGGCGCGTCCCGCCCCGACCCGACGAACCTGATATGGGTAATGCCAACGAAGGGAGCATGCGTATGGATGCGCACACCACCACTGCAACAACTGAATCGGTAGGCGGCAAGAAGCTGGTCACGCAGCTCGACTTTGCACGCGCCGGCATCGTCACCGATGCCATGCGCGCCGTCGCCGAGCGCGAAGGCCGCGACCCCGAGTTCATCCGCGCCGGCGTGGCGGCCGGTCGCATCGCCATCCCGGCGAACATCCGCCACCTGGAGATGGGCCTCGAACCGCGCGGTGTCGGAGCCGGCCTGTCCACCAAGGTCAACGTGAACCTGGGCATCTCCGGCGACGTGGCGAACGCCGAGGTGGAGTGGGAGAAGGTCCGCACCGCCGAGCAGTTCGGCGCCGACGCCATCATGGACCTCTCCAACTCCGGCAAGACGCGCTTCTTCCGCCAGGAGCTCGTGCAGAAGACCCCGCTCATGGTGGGCACCGTGCCCATGTACGACGCCATCGGCTACATGGAAAAGCCGCTCGTCGAGCTCACCGTGGACGACCTGCTCGAGGTCACGCGCGCGCACGCCGAGGACGGCGTGGACTTCCTCACCATCCACTGCGGCATCAACAAGTCGGTTATCAAGACCTTCAAGGAGACCGGCCGCCTCATGAACATCGTGAGCCGCGGCGGCTCGCTGCTCTTTGGCTGGATGGAGGTCACCGGCAACGAGAACCCCTTCTACGAGTACTACGACGAGATCTTGAAGATCTGCCACGAGTACGACGTGACCATCTCGCTCGGCGACTCCTGCCGCCCCGGGTGCCTCTATGACGCCAACGACGCCACCGAGACCGCCGAGATGATCGAGCTCGGCAAGCTCACCCGTCGCGCCTGGGACGCCGGCGTGCAGGTGATGATCGAGGGCCCCGGCCACATGGCCATCAACGAGATCGCCGCCAATGTCGAGCTGCAGAAGCGCCTGTGCCACGGCGCACCCTACTACGTGCTGGGCCCGCTCGTCACCGACATCGGCGTGGGCTACGACCACATCACCGCGGCCATCGGCGGCGCCATCAGCGCGAGCGCGGGCGCGGACTTCCTGTGCTACGTGACGCCCGCCGAGCACCTGTGCCTGCCGGATGCCAAGGACGTGCTGGACGGCCTCATTGCCACGAAGATCGCCGCGCACGCTGCCGACATCGCCAAGGGCGTGCCCGGCGCGCGCGACGTGGACGACCGCATGGGTGACGCCCGCCGTCGCCTCGCATGGGACGAGATGTGGCAGTACGCGCTCGACCCCGTGACGTCCAAGGCGCGCTACGAGGCCTCCCCCGCCAGCACCGAGGGAACCTGCACCATGTGCGGCAAGATGTGCGCGGTGCGCACGGTCAACAAGGTGTTCGAGGGCACGACGATCGACCTCGACGCGAAGTAGGGGCTTTGGGCGGGGCGCCGGGCGGGCATATCATCCCGTCCTCAGACAGTCCTCGCTCGCTACGCTCGCTGCGGAACTCCGGGCGGGACGATATGCCCGCCCGGTGCACCATACTCCATCCCTCCGTGCCGCGCGAGGACGGTCGGCGTGCGCACAGCTTGCTGGCACGTGCTGGGCGGTATGGGGTGGTCGAGACGTATTCGTCTGCTGGATTGGTTACGTTGTTGCGGGTCGATGGCCCGTTGTTGAACTTTGCGGGCTGTCGGCCGCTGTCGGAAGGATTTCTAAAATGGATATGAATGTGCTTGGAACCGCTTTGGATAACGTTCGCGCCGGCGTGCCGCTGGTGCATTGCATCACCAACTATGTGACGGTCAACGACTGCGCTAATGCGCTGCTCGCGTGCGGTGGCTCCCCCATCATGAGCGATGAGCCCGCCGACGTTGAGGACATCACGTCCATCTGCGGCGGCCTCGTGCTCAACATCGGCACGCTCAACCAGCGCTCCATCGAGGGCATGCGCGTGGCCGGCAAGCGCGCCGCCGAGCTCGGCCATACGATCGTGCTCGACCCTGTGGGCGCCGGCGCGAGCGCGCTGCGCACCGCCACCGCCTCCGAGCTCATCGACACCCTGCCCATCACCGTCGTGCGCGGCAACATGAGTGAGATCAAGGCCATCGCGGGCGCCGCCTCGTCGACCCGCGGCGTTGATGTGAACCCCGATGATGCCGTCACCGAGGACAACCTCGCCGCCAGCGCCGCCTTCGCGCGCGAGCTCGCCGCGAAGCTCAACGCGGTCGTGGCCATCACCGGCGCTATCGACATCGTGGCCTCGGCCGACCGTGCGGTCGCCATCCGCAACGGCGTGGCCAGCATGGGCAAGATCACCGGCACGGGCTGCATGCTCTCCTGCGTGGTCGCCGCCTACGCCGTCGCCAACCCCGACGACGTCTTCGACGCCACCGTCGCCGCCATCGCCGGCCACGGCCTTGCCGGCGAGATTGCGGCGGCGCGCATGACGCCCGCCGACGGCAACGGCAGCCTGCGCACCTACCTGCTCGACGCCATCTGCAACATGGACGCCGCGACGCTTGTCGCCGGTGCGCGCGTGGAGGAGCTGTAATGCCCGCCGTGACCCGCGGCCCCTGGACGCCCGCGGACATCCGCGCCGGCATGTTCCTGTACGCCGTGACGGATTCCGCATGGCTGCGTGGCCGCACGCTCGCCGAGTGCGTAAAGCAGGCGATCGACGGCGGTGCCACCTTCGTGCAGCTGCGCGAGAAGCATATGACGACCGACGAGCTCGTGGCCGAGGCGGAAACCATCCTGCCGATCTGCCGCGCGGCGCACGTGCCGTTTCTGATCGACGACGACGTCGAGGCGGCACGGCGCTCCGGTGCCGACGGCGTGCACGTGGGCCAGTCCGACACCGCCTGCGCCGAGGCGCGGCGCGTGCTCGGCCCGGACGCCATCATCGGCGTGTCCGCCCAGACCGTGGAACAGGCGCGCGCCGCCGAGGCCGCGGGCGCCGACTACCTGGGCGTGGGCGCGCTCATCCCCACCCCCACCAAGCCGGACGCGGTCGACGTCACGCGCGACGAGCTCGCCGCGATCTGTGCAGCCGTCGACATCCCCGTGGTGGGCATCGGCGGCCTGCACGCCGACACGCTCGACGTGCTCGACGGCACCGGCGTTGCAGGTGCAGCGGTGGTGTCGGCGATCTTTGCTGCCGACGACATCGAAGCCGCCACGCGCGAGCTCACGGACAGGCTCTCTATGCTCGCCTTGAATCGCTAGGAACGACATGATCGGGCGCGCTTTCAGGCGCGCCCCGGGGAGGTTATCCATGAAGACGTTCACCGTGCCCGCCGTGCTCTCGATCGCCGGGTCCGACTCGAGCGGCGGGGCCGGCATCCAGGCCGACATCAAGACCATCGCCGCCAACGGGCTGTTCGCCGAGACCGCCATCACCGCCCTCACGGCCCAGAACACCTGCGGCGTGCGCGACGTGCTCGAGGCGACGCCGGACTTCGTCGCGGCGCAGATCGACGCCGTGTTCGAGGACATTCCGCCTGCCGCGGTGAAAATCGGCATGGTGTCGTCGTCCGCCATCATCGAGGCGATCGCCGAGCGGCTGGTGAAATGGAACGCCGTGAACATCGTGGTCGATCCGGTCATGGTCGCCACGTCGGGCGCACGTCTGATCAGCGACGACGCGAGCGAGGCGCTCACGGGCAAGCTGCTTCCCCTCGCCCACGTCATCACGCCCAACATCCCCGAAGCCGAGGCGCTCACGGGACGCACGATCGATAGCGAGGAGGCGCAGGCCGCCGCGGCGACCGAACTCGCGCGCCGCTTTGGCTGCACCGCGCTCGTCAAGGGCGGCCACGGTGTTGCGGATGCCAACGACGTGCTCGCCGAACCGACCGCTGACGGCGATGCGAAGCCCCAGCTCACCTGGTTTCGTCATGAGCGCATCGAAACCGCCAACACGCACGGCACGGGCTGTACGCTTTCGTCGGCTATCGCCTGTGGACTTGCCCGCGGACTCGATGTCCCGCAGGCGGTCGAGGCGGCCAAGGCCTACCTCACGGGTGCCCTTGCCGCCGGCTTGGACCTGGGCCACGGCTCCGGACCGGTCGACCACATGTGGCAGCACCGCGGCGAGCGCAAGCCGGTGTCACGCTAACCGCCAGCAGCATCCCGCCTCCAGCGAGCAATCTGCAACGATGCAGCCGTGAAGCCACATCGGCATCAACGCAAAAAGCCCGCCGCGCCCCATATGCGGGGCACGGCGGGCTCAAACGTTACCGGATGGCAGCGCAGATGCTACAGCACCATCAGGGCGCCGGTCGTGATGACGACACTCGCCACCGCGATCACGATGATGGGCACAAGCGCCCACTTGAGCCAGGTGGGATACTGCACGCGCGCGAGCAGCAGGCCCGGCAGGAACACCGCCGTGGGGCTGAAGAGATTCGCCAGGCCGTTGGCGGCGCAGAAGATGGCGATGATGACCTCGGGTGGGAAGCCCAGGTTGGCAGCCAGCGGCCCGAGGATGGGCATGGAGATGGTCGCCAGGGCCGAGGTGGACGTGATGACCACGGACAGGCCCAGATACACGAGGTAGCACAGCGGACCGAAGACAAGCGCGCTCGTGCCGGCGAGGGCCGCCGAGGCGTTGTCGAGGATCACGATGTCCAGACCGGTCTCGCCCATGAGGATCGAGATGGCGCGCGACAGGCCGACCATGAGGGCGACGCCGATCATGTCGGCAGCGCCGTCGAGGAAGCCGTCGACGATCTCGTTCTCGCGCAGACCACCCAGGATGCCAATGATGATCGCCATGAGGAAGAACCACACGGACGCGTCGTTGAAGTACCACTCGCCGATGGGGTTGCCGGTAAGCAGGCCGCTCCACGGCATGACCGACCAGGCCTCTGCAGCTTCATCGTAGACGCCGCCGGCGGTGAAGATGGTCACGCCGAAGTCCTCCCAGGGGATGAAGCCGCAGATCATGACCACGAACGACAGGCCGAACAGCGCCAGCGCGATCTTGCGCTTGGGCGTGAACTCGAGGGTCTGGGTCGTGGCGGCCTCGGCGTCCTTGCCGTACGCCTCCTCGGCGGCCTTCTGCTCCTGCAGCGACAGGATGGTCGAGCCCTTGTCGCGGCGCACGCGGTTGGCGTAGCGCAGGATGAAGAACAGCGAGATCGCGTAGGTCACCACGGTGAGGATGAGGCCGAGGCCGATCACGATGGCCTGGTTGGCCTCGATGCCCACGCTGGAGAGCGAGTCGATGGCGACGCCCACCGCGAACGGGTTGACGGTGGAGCCCAGGCAGCCCACGCCGGCACCGAGCAGGACCGCGGCGCTCGCGACCATGGTGTCGAAGCCGGCCGCGAACAGCGTGGCCGACAGCAGAGCGTAAAACGGGATGGTCTCCTCGCAGAAGCCGTAGGTGGAGCCCATCACGGCGAAGACCGCCATGATGGCGGCGATGAGCACGGTCTCATGGCCGTGGAGCGCGCGGACGAGCGCGGCGATGCCCGCGTCGAGGGCGCCGAGCTTGTTGACGATGCCCAGGCAGCCGCCGAGCAGCAGCAGGAACAGCGAGACCTCGATGCCGTCCAGGAAGCCCGAGATGGGCGACACAAGGATGTCGGACAGCGAAGCGGCCGTGATGCCGGGGACGAACTGCGCCAGCAGGATCGTCGCCACGCCCACGAGCAGCGTGATGACGATAAGGATGGTGTACGAGGAGATCATGACCTTCTGTTCGGCCTGTTTCCCCTCGTTCGGCTCGAGCTCGATGTCCGAGCCGGTTTGGTTGGATGCCATACGAACCTCCGTTGGTTTTCCAATACAACGCGCATAATAGTAGCGCGATTATGCATGCGAGGTCGCGAGAATGATGCAACATCCGATTATTTCGACTCGGTATTTGCGCTGGTACAACCTATCTCAATAGATGGAAAGAGCACTTTTCCACGCTAAAGAATACAAGGTCATATGCATAATAAGATGGGTCATTTGGGGACGTGTTCCTTCCAACCCATCGCGTTTGGGTCATTTGGGGACGTGTTCCATCCAACCCATCTTGCCCGGCGCCCCCGCATGGGCCATTTGGGGACGTGTTCGTTTCAACCCATCGCGTTTACGGTTCGGTTTTGAGCGAGTGCCCCAAGGAGAAAGGCTTAGGAGCGCACAAAACCCCGCAGGTAGAAAGCTCGGTGCTTTGACGTCTACTCGGAAGAACCCTCCAAAAACCGAACCGTAAACAGAAGTTCGGACAGATGAGGCCGAAAAGCGGCAGCGGCACGCACATCATTCCGTGTCGCTTCGGCCTCTCAAGCAGCGTCAATCCTCGGCGATACGGACACCCAACAGCTCCGCCAAAGCGAGCGCCTGCTCGGGGCTTACCGTGCAACCGCGCAGCTCGCGAAAGTCAGCGGACAGCACGGGGGCGGCGAAGTCGCAACTCGAGACGTCGATCCCCGACAGCGGCGTGCCGAAGACATCCAGGCGGGTAAGATCGCACCCGGCAAGCTCCACCCGCTTGAGGCGGGCGCGCTGCAGGGCCGCCTCGGTAAAGCGCGTGCGGTCGGCGCGCAGCCGGTCGATCGAGGTCTCGGACAGGTTCGCGTAGCTCAGATCGCTCGATGCCATCGACACGCTCGACAGGCGCGCCTGCATAAGGCTCAGCCCCGGCGCCGAGCAGTCGGCGAAATCGACACGGTTGAGCCACGCGCGGTCCATGGTGCAGCGGATGAAGCGGCAGCCGGTGAAGCGCACGTCACGAAAGGTGCAGCCCGTAAAATCGACGCTCTCGAACAGGCATCCGTGAAACGCAACGGTATCGAACGTCGCCGCGCCCGCATCCTCCCAGACAAGCTCGAGGTCGCTCAACCCGGTATTGGCGACAAGGCCGTCGCCCTCCGCCATGACATCGCGCAGGTCGTCCGCGTCCATGTGCGCGCCGATTACGTCCGAGACGCCGGCAAACCCCTTGAAGGCCCGTGCCATTACAGGTATTTCCGCCAGTCGTCTTCGTCCTCGTCATCGTCGTCCTGAGTCGCCTGCGCGGCAGCGGCGGCAGCGCGCGCCTGAGCGTCGGCGAAGGATTCATCATTTTTCTTGGGGAACGCAGCGAAGGCATGCTCGAAGCGGGCCAGGTTGTCGTCATAGCGCGTGCGCGGGATGGCGAAGACGACCTCCTCGAGCCCGTGCGTGCCGGAGGCGAGCTCGGCGCGGAACATCTCGGCGACGACGCTCGCGTCCCAGCCGAACACCCCGCATCCGTACGCGCCGAGCACGGCCTTCTTAAGGCCGCGCGCATCGATGACGGACAGGGCGAAGGCGATGCGCTCGCGCATGGTCTCCTCGAGCACCTCGTCGGAAACCTTATAATCGGCACGGGCGCGGCGGGCGTTGGGCGCGGCGGCGACGATCACGTCGGCGTACGCGTGGATGCGGTTGCGACCGAAGCGCACCGCGGGCACCGCCAGCGCGCGGTTGCGGTACAGCTCGCAGTTCAGGTTGCGACGGCGGTTCTCGGCATACCAATCACCGAAGCCCTCGAGCACGTTGTAGAGGAACGACTCGGTGCACAGGGCCTCCTCCTGCGCCATGGTGCCGCGGATGTAGCCGCCGCCGGGGTTGACGAACGAGGCGAAGTCGAGCACGGCGAGGTCGCAGTACTCCGCGCGGCCGCGGCCGTTTTCCAGGATCGCCGAGACGACGTCGGTCGCCACGACACTTACCTGGGGCACGCAGCCCTCCTCGATCGCAGCGAGCCGTCCGTCGTAGCGGACCGTGCCCGCGCTCGAACGCTCGATCTCGCGGCCGTAGCGAGCCGCCATCTGCTCGGTATGCTCCTTCGCCGCGCTCGCGCGCGCCATCTTACGGGGGTTCCTGCTGCGCTCAGCCATGCTCCACGCTCCTTTACCCTATGCCGTGACGGCGGTTCGTAGTTAGTCGATATGATAGTCCATCGCCGCGGCGAACGCGGGGCACGACGCGGGCGATGCGCCCCAATTTAACTCTGGCCTCATTGGGGGCACGCGACCGGCCGCGTGCCCTCCGCCGCCTTTGGCCCTATGCGTCGCATCCGATATCTGATGTGACGGTGTTGCCCGCCATGTTTTGTATGCGCTGCCAGCAACCTTGTGTATCATGGTCAGGGTCAAAGTGAGGGGTTTGCGCCTCGCCGCGACACACCTGTTCCTTGGACTCTTCGGGCGAAACGGCAGCACATGGATTACCTCGTGTCCTACATATGCGTAGCGGCGGCGGCGTTTGCCACCACCTTCGCGTGCGTGCCGCTCGCCAAACGCCTGGCCATCCGCCTGGACGCCGTCGACTATCCCTCCAAGCGCCGCATCAACAAGGTGCCCATCCCGCGCATGGGCGGCGTGGCGGTCTTCGCCGGCCTGGTTGTCGCCTGCATCGTCCAGCTGCTCGGAACCTGGTATCTGGGTTGGCCGCCGGTGCTCATCCCGCACCCCAGCATGACGATCAACTACCCGATGCTCGGCGTCTCGTTCCTGCTCATCTTCCTCACCGGCGCCGTGGACGACGTCGTCTCGCTGAGGCCCCGCGCCAAGCTCGCCGGCCAGGTCCTGGCGGCCTGCGTCACTGTGGCAAGCGGCGTGGTCATCCATTCCATCGTCGACCCCTTCGGCGGTCCGCACATCCAGCTCGGCTGGATCGGCTATCCCCTGACCGTCGTGTACCTCGTTGCCTACAGCAACATCATCAACCTCGTCGACGGCCTCGACGGCCTCGCCTCGGGTATCTCGGCCATCGCGGGCCTCTCCATGTTCTCGTTCGCCGTGCTCGCCGGCCGCGTCGACGCCGCCGCGCTCTCCTTGGCGCTCGTCGGTTGCTGCCTGGCGTTTTTGCGCTACAACTTCCACCCCGCAAGCATCTTCCTGGGCGATTCGGGCGCGCTGCTGCTCGGCTTCACCCTAGGCACCGTGTCGCTGCTCAACGTGTCGCGCACCGCGGCGCTCACCTCGCTCATCATCCCGCTCGTCGTGGCCGGCGTGCCCATCCTGGACACCCTGGCCGCCATCATCCGCCGCATGCGCGGGCACGTGAGCATCGGCCAGGCGGACAAGGGCCACATCCAGCACCGCCTTATCGAGGAGGGCTACGACCAGCGCCAGGCCGTCATGCTCATCTACCTGTGGTGCATCCTGCTGTCCATCGGCGCGGCGACCATCAACCAGGTATCCATCGGGATCCGCATCGCAATCTTCGTCCTGCTGCTCGCCTGCTCCGTCGCCTTCGCCATGCGCTTGCACCTGTTCGAGCCGGTGCTGCGCCACCACTACAACCCCAAGACGCACGAGGATGAGCTCGTCACGCCCGACAACCCGGCATTTGCCGAGGAGGAGCAGGCGCAAAAGGAGCACCGCCGCGAGCTGCGCGAGCAGCACCGCGAGAGCCTGGAGAAAGTACTTCACCGCAAGCCGGCGCGCAAGCCGCGAGCTGGCTCCAGCGAGAAACCCCACAAGCGGCGCCCCTAGCGCCCGATCAAACCGATAGCCAACGAGGAGAACACCATGCCCAACGAACGCAGCTACGAGACCGCGCTTGAGCGCAGCAACCAGATCCGTGCCGACCTGGCGGAGAACCCCGGCAAGTACACCATGCTCACCGGTGACCGTCCGACCGGCCGTCTGCACCTGGGTCACTACTTCGGCACGCTCAAGGGCCGTGTGGAGCTGCAGAACATGGGAGTCAACACGAGCGTGCTGATCGCCGACTACCAGGTCATCACCGACCGCGACACCACCGAGCACATCCAGGACAACGTGTACAACATGGTCATGGACTACCTCGCCTGCGGCATCGACCCCGACAAGACCATGATCTACGCGCACTCCGCCGTGCCCGCCTGCAACCAGCTCATGCTGCCGTTTTTGTCGCTCGTCTCCGAGGCCGAGCTGCAGCGCAACCCCACCGTCAAGGCCGAGATGGAGGCCTCAGGCCATGAGCTCACCGGCCTTCTGCTCACCTACCCGGTGCACCAGGCCTGCGACATCCTGTTCTGCAAGGGCAACGTGGTGCCCGTCGGCCGCGACCAGCTCCCCCACATCGAGCTCACCCGCCTGATCGCCCGCCGCTTCAACAACCGCTACGGCAAGGTCTTCCCCGAGGTCGACGCCCTGCTGTCCGAGACGCCGCTTCTGCCCGGCCTCGACGGCCGCAAGATGAGCAAGTCCTACGGCAACGCCATCTCGATCTCCATGACGGCCGAGGAGACCGCCAAGCGCATCAAGAAGAGCCAGACCGACTCCGAGCGCATGATCACCTTCGATCCCGAGAACCGCCCGGGCGTGTCCGGCCTGCTGTCCACCGCCGCCATCTGCACCGGCCGCTCCGAGGTCGAGATCGCCGAGGAGATCGGCATGGGCGGCTCCGGCCAGCTCAAGAAGTACGTGACCGAAGCGGTCAACAGCTACTTCGAGCCCATCCGCGAGCGCCGTCACCAGTTCGAGGGCGACCTCGCCTACGTGAAGGACGTGCTCGCCGAGGGCAACCGCCGCGCCAACGAGATCGCCGAGGCGACGCTTGCCGAGGTCCGCGAGGCCATGGGGATGGTCTACTAGCCCACATGGACGGGGCAGGGTGGCCGCTGGGTCGCCCTCGCACCGCTGGGGCGTATCATCGGTAGATGAGGGGCGGCAAGCCCGCCTGATCGCGAATCAAGGAGGCATCATGTCCGACGTACCGTTTTGCACCTGCACCGACCACGCGTGTCCCTGCCATCCGGTGAACCACAACAAGGGCTGCACGCCCTGCATCGCCAAGAACCTCCGCCAGCATGAGGTACCGAGCTGCCTGTTCCGCGCCGTCTCGCCCGACAAGCTCCCCGAGGACGCCGACGACTGGTCGTGGGAGAGCTTCGCCCGCCACGTCCAGGCGCATCTGGGTTAGCGACGAGCGGCCCCTCCCAACCGATAGACACGCGAAGGCGCCCGCCATCCGCTGAGATGACGGGCGCCTTCGTAGCACAACGATGATCGCACAGAGGGGAGGGATGCAATCATGTGACGAAGAGAGGTTTCTTTCATCGCCTGTACCTGCTCTGTCGTTGAGTTCACTATAGTAAACTTCTCATCGTTTGCCTAGTGCCTCCTCGCCGTCCATAAGCTCTTCATAAGTTAACCTTGGATAACCGCATGCACGGTGGCAGACCTTGCGCCCGAACGCGGCATAATAGGAGCAATGGAGCGACGCGAAAGGACTCCTCTTATGGCCACACAGAACAAAGACGGCTTCTTTGCTCGCGTGTACGAGACGGTCGAGCAGATTCCGGAGGGTTTCGTCGCCACCTACGGGCAGATCGCCAAGCTCGTGGGCGAGCCGCGCCGGGCGCGCTACGTCGGGTTCGCCCTCCATGTGAACCCCCGTCCCGGCGAGATTCCCTGCCACCGCGTCGTGTTCGCCGACGGGCGCATCTGCGAGGGCTTCGCCTTCGGCGGCCCCGAGGTCCAACGCACCCTGCTCGAGGACGAGGGCGTCGTCTTTCGCGATGACACCCATGTCGACCTTGCGGTGAGCCGCTGGCCGGCAGGCCTGTAGGGAGCGACTGCCTGGCCGGCGCGACGCCTGACGCCGCGGTGGATGCGCGCTCCATCGCGGCGGCGAGCACATGCCTCCCCCATCTCGCAGCGAGCGCACGCCTCATTGCCTCAGCGAGCGCACGCCTCCCTCAACATCGCGCCGCATGGAGATTCGTGGAGATTTCGGTGCAGGCGGACGGAAGCGCCACCTGTTAGCTGCGCGCTCATTCCCCGTCACCGCATGCGTCCTGCCCGTTTGACTTTTGTCCACGCAGCCCTCTATTATCGAACAGACGTTCTGGAATAGGCGATGGGACGATCGAGGGAGGGCGCACATGGACGGACGCAGCGAAGACAAGGTGTACCTGTGCATCGACCTCAAGACGTTCTACGCCTCCGTCGAGTGCGCCGATCGCGGGCGGGACACGCTGACCTGCAACCTCGTGGTGGCCGATCCCGACCGCGGGCGCACAACCATCTGCCTGGCGGTGTCAGCTGCCATGAAAAAGCTCGGCGTGCGCAATCGCTGCCGCGTGTTCGACATCCCCGAGAACATCGACTACATCATGGCCAAACCCCGTATGCGTCACTACATGGAGGTATCGGCCAAGATCTACGGCATCTACCTGGAGTACGTGAGCCCCGAGGACATCCATGTCTACTCCATCGACGAATGCTTCATCGACGCCACGCCCTATCTGACGCTCTACCGGACGACGGCCCGCGCGTTTGCCCAAGAGCTCATGGACGCCGTGTTCTCGCGCTGCGGCATCCGCGCCACGGCCGGCATCGGCACCAACCTGTTCTTGGCCAAGGTCGCGCTCGACATCACGGCCAAGCACGTGGACGATGGCATCGGGTATCTCGACGAGGAGCTGTTCCGCCAGCAGATCTGGCGCCACCGCCCCATCACCGACATCTGGGGCATCGGCCCGGGCATCGCGGCGCGTCTCGCCAAGTACGGCGTGGCCGACCTCATGGGCGTGGCCGCGCTCGACGAGCACATCCTGTACCGCGAGTTCGGCGTGAACGCCGAGTACCTCATCGACCATGCACACGGCGTCGAGCCCTGCACCATCGCCGAGATCCATGCGTACGTGCCCGAGGCGACCTCCATCACAAGCGGGCAGGTGCTGCCGCGCAACTACAGCTACGACGAGGCGCGCACGGTGCTGCGCGAGATGGTGGACGCCTCGGTG
Organism: Collinsella tanakaei; assembly: GCF_030373545.1. Taxonomy (GTDB): domain Bacteria; phylum Actinomycetota; class Coriobacteriia; order Coriobacteriales; family Coriobacteriaceae; genus Collinsella; species Collinsella tanakaei_C. Next base: position 100,722 of record NZ_JAUDCO010000003.1, read on the forward strand.
CTCGACCTGGTGGCCAAGCATGCGGTGTGCGACGGCATATCGCTGTACGTGGGATACGCCAGCGATCAGCGCGATCTGGCGCGCCTGGGCGCAAGCGGCAGCGCGCGCATCACCGATAGCTGCGGCGTGGAGCATGCGAGCGACCACGGGCTGCTCCCCGATGCCGTTAGCGCGCCCCATAGGGCGCCGGGTCCTTCCTCCTACAGCGCCGACGGCATACGGGCACGGCAAGCCCTCCGCGACCCGGACGCCGCCTCGCCGAGCACCGTGTTCACCGGTGAGCACGGCAGGCGCACCGTCCGGGGGCGGCGCGCCTACGGGTACGCCGAGGCCTCGCGCAAGCTGGGCGAGCGCACCAACTCCTTCAAGCGCCTCATGGCGCGCTTCGACGCGCTGTATGCCGAGATCGTCGATCCCACGCGGCCCATCAAACGCGTGAACATAGGCTTTGGCGGCCTGCTGCCCGAGGAGTTCGCGACCGTCGACCTGTTCACCGACGTGCAGGCGGAGCAAAGCGAGCGCGACCTCGCCGACGCCGTGCTCGCCGTGCGCGGCAAGTACGGCAAGAACGCCCTGTTGCGGGGCACGAGCTATAAGCAGGGCGCCACGGGGCGCGAGCGCAACGAGCAGGTAGGAGGCCATCATGCCTGAGAGCCCGAAGTCACGACGCATGGCGTCTCCCTGGGGAGACCTGGAGTTCACGCCGGTCGAGCGACCCGCAACGACGTCGGACGGGCGCGCTGCCGACGACCGCCGCGCGCGGCGCGCCGACGGACGGCCCCGCGCGAGCCGCGCCGCCCAGTTCATGCCCTTCGCCGCGCTGACCGGCTACTACGACCTCGTACGCGAGCAGGAGCGCATCGTGGAGCCGCGCCATGAGCTCACCGAGGAGGAAGGCGAGGAGCTCTCGCGCGCCATCATGCAGGTGCGCCGCGGCGACCTGGTGCGCATCACCTACTACGACCGCGGCGGCTACAAGACGCGCGCCGGCATCATCCGCGCCATCGAGCCCGAGCGCCGCCGGCTGTACCTGGGAGACGACATGATCCCCTTCGACGACATCTGGAAGCTCTGGCGGCCCTGACGAGGAGCGCGTCCATCCACGAGCAGACGGACGCGCTCCTCCTCGTCGACAGCGCCGGACATGAGGCGCTCGCGACGCTCTGGGTCGGGCGCGACGCACTGGGTCGGGCGCGAAAACGAACGCTACGGTCGGATGACGCGATAGCCGGCGTTCCGCACCGCCGTCTCATAGGCATCGATATCAATCGGGTTCCGGGAGCGGATGCGCGCCGTTTTGGTCGCAAGGTCGACCGTGGCCCATGTTCCGGGCACGCTGTTGAGCGCATCGGCGACGGTATCGGCGCAACCTTGGCAGCTCATGCCGCCGATAGGAAGCTCGACGTTGAAGGGATAGTGCCGCTCGTCGACATCAGCGACCGGGACGCTCCGGTTGCGGCGCGGGGCCGCACCGTCGGAACAGCAGCTTCGCCCCCGCACCAGCCCGTCGACCGCACGACGGATTCCCACGACCAACCCGACGAGCACGATAGCGACCACGATGACATTGCCCGGGGTGAGCACATCTTCCATATCGGCCCCTTTCCTTCTCCGAACGCCGCAGACGCGGCCGTCGGCCTCACTATACTCCGATTTGAGAAAAAAGTTTGATACGTATTACTTTTTTCTTGACCGGGCTTGCCTGTCGCTATAAGTTGCTATTGGCTAACTTATAGATGGTCACGAGCGGCAGGAGGTCCCATGACACGAACGATCGATGCGCCTTCCCTTGAGCGCGCACTCGTACGCCACTGCTCCCCTACGCTCGCCGCCCTCAAACCGGCAAGCCTCTTCACGTTCCCCGGCAATTTCGTCGATGGCCCTGAAGGGTTGCGGAACAAGGCGGATTTGAACACGGCGCTCGCCGCGTGTGCGGACCAGATTGCACCCGCCCGGATTGCCGTGCGCGTCCTTGCATGGCGTGCATGCGGCGCCCTGATCTACGTCTATCGACCGCGCGCGCTCGAAGCGTACCTGCAAGACGAACGGGCGACGCGGCCGCTGGCGCAACTCGGCTACAGCACCGCATCCCTCGAGGCCAGCCTGCAGACACTCAGCGAGCGCTTGCAGTCCATGTCGGGCCCTGCGGCAAGACAGCTGCGCGGCGGATCCCCATGCCCGTGCACACGGCGCGGCTGCAGTTCCGACTTTCCACACGAACTGGGATTTTTCCTCGGCTACCCCTATGAGGACGTCCTGGGGTTCATCGAGCACCGCGGACAGGACTACCTGGCGGTAGGCCCGTGGAAGGTCTACGCGAACCTCGAGGGTGCCCTTGCGACCTTCGAGCGATTCCGGCGATGCGCGGCAGCGTATATGCACGCCCATGAGCGGGGCTACCGACTCGCCCAGCTCGTTGTCGCCCCCTCACGGTAACCGTCCGGTACGGGACCGGACTGAATAGAAAGGATTGAGCCATGAGCAAAATCGCAGTCGTCTTCTGGAGCGGAACCGGCAACACCGAGGCGATGGCGCAGGCTGTCGCCGAGGGAGCGACCGCCAAGGGCGCCGAGGTCGACCTCATTCAGGCCTCTGACTTCAGCGCTGACAGCGTTGCCGCCTACGATGCCATCGCCTTCGGTTGCCCCGCGATGGGTGACGAGGAGCTCGAGGCCGACGAGTTCCAGCCGATGTGGGATGCCGTCACGCCGGAGCTCAACGGCAAGACGATCGCCCTGTTCGGCTCCTACGACTGGGGCACGGGCGAATGGATGGACACGTGGAAGGACGACGCTGAAGGGACGGGCGCTTCCGTCGTGGAAACCGTCATCGCCAACAACGAACCCGACGATGAGGCCGTCTCCGCCTGCAACGATCTGGGCGCCTCCCTGGCATAACCGACTGCCGAACAACGACAGACGCCTTTCGTGCCCCGTCGCCTCGCTGCGGCGGGGCACGTTGCATATCGGCGACCCGTTGCGTTGTGCAACGCCGCGAATCATCCTTCCTGCCGTCGGGGTACAATCGATACGGTGCACGCGCAACAGAGAGGGGAATCCATGGAAGAGACCGAGCGCGTCTCGTATCGAACCACCGCAAAAACCGTCATCAAGAACCTCAAGCGCCGCAACATGGAGGGCTATTACTGCGAGACCTCCGAGGAGGCCGTCGAGCTCGTGCGCAGCATGATTCCGGCGGGCGACTCCATCACCTGGGGCGGCACGGTCACCTTCGGGGAAACCGGCGTGAAGGCCGCCCTCGAGCAGGGCGGCTGGCGCATGATCGACCGCGCGACGGCGACCACGCCCGAGGAGAAGCGCGAGATGTGGCGCGACCGCACCTCGGCCGACTGGTTCTTCATGAGCGCGAACGCGCTCACCCTCGACGGCGAGCTCGTGAACATCGACGGCAACTCCGACCGCCTGTCGCTGCTCCTCCACGGCCCCGAGCACGTCGTCGTCCTCGTGGGCATGAACAAGCTCGTCGCCGACGTCGACGCCGGATTCAAGCGCATCCGCACCGTGACCTGCCCGCTCAATGCCGCGCGCCTCCATACGAACACCCCGTGCGAAGTCGCGGGCGTGTGCTCTGAGTGCCACAGCGAGCGCTGCATGTGCTGCCAGATGGTCGTCACGCGCCACTCGCGCCACGAGGGGCGCATCAAGGTCGTCCTCATCGGCGAGAGCCTCGGGTACTAAAGCCAATCGGCGGCGGGGCATATCCAGCCCGCCGGCATACACACGAAAGGAACCGCAGTGAACGATTTCAAGTTCTACTCCCCCACCCGCTTCGTCTTCGGCCGCGGCGTCACCGACCGCACCGGCGAGGAGCTCGCCGCGCTCGGGTACAAGCGCGCCCTGATCGTCTACGGCCAAGGCTCCGTGGTCCGCACGGGCACTCTCGACCGCGTCAAGGCGTCCCTCGACGCAGCGGGCGTTGAGCACGCCGAGCTGGGCGGCGTGCGCCCCAATCCCGAGATCACCTCGGTGCGCGAGGGCGTCGCACTCGCCCGCGAATTCGGCGCCGACGTGGTGCTGCCCGTGGGCGGCGGTTCCGCCATGGACGCCGCGAAGGCCATCGCGCTGGGCGCCGTGTACGACGGCGACGCCTGGGACTTCTGGCGCAAGCGCGCCACGCCGACCGACCGCCTGCCGCTCGCCTGCGTGGTCACCATCCCGGCCTCGGGTTCCGAGGCGTCCAACTCCTGCGTCATCAGCAACGACGAGGAGCGCCTCAAGTGCGGCCTCAACACCGACCTCAACCGCCCCGTGCTCGCCATCATGGACCCCGAGCTCACCTTCACGCTGCCGCCCTATCAGACCGCGGCCGGCGTCACTGACATGATCGCCCACATCATGGAGCGTTTCTTCTCCGGCCAGCCCGCGGTCCCCGTCACCGACAACATCGCGCTCGGCATGATCCGCGCCGTGATGGAGGCGGCGCCGCGCGTGATGGAGAACCCGGAGGACTACGACGCGCGCGCCAACATCATGTGGGTCGGCACGCTCGCGCACAACGGCCTAGCCGGCCTCGGCATGGGCGTCCCCGGCGGCCGCGATGGCGACTGGACCTGCCACGGCCTGGAGCATGAGCTGTCGGCCTTCGACACCCGCATCACGCACGGTGCCGGCCTCGCGGTGATCTTCCCCGCCTGGATGCGCTACGTGTGGCGCGAGCATCCCGAGCGCTTCCTGGAGTTCGGAAGCCAACTCTTCGGCATCGAGCCGGTCGACCCCGCCGTGGACGACCTGTCCGACATCGACGAGGAGATCACGCCCGAGCGCGCCGTGGCCGACGCGGTCGAGGCCACCATCGACGAGCTGCAGGACTTCTTCGTCTCGCTCGGCATGCCGCGCACGCTGTCGGAGTTCGGCATGGCCGAGGACGACATCGAGAAGCTCATGCCCGGGCTTTCAATCAACCGCGGCGAGCTGTTCGGCTCCTTCAAGAAGCTGACGCTCGACGACGCCCGCGCCATCTACCGCAGCGCGCTGTAGAGACGAACGTCGCAAACACCGCCTAAGACCCGAAGGAAGCCCGTTTTCACGGGCTTCCTTCGTATCGGCCGTCCGGGCAAGCATGGCATTCAAGTTGAAGGGCTTGCCCGGACGTCGGCGCCATGGGATGCTAATGCGTCCAAATACATGCAACGACCGAGGAGAACCCATGTCGACGCTCGATATCTCCATCACCCGGCGCACCGTTCTGGCAGCGGGCTCGCTCACGGCGCTCACCGCCGGCCTGGCCGGCTGCGGCACCGAGACCGGCAGCGGGTCGGATGCCGGATGGTCGATTCCGGAGATCTTCGACACGACGGCCCCGAGCGACGAGGACGAGCCGCAGGCAGAACAGCCGGAACCAAGCCTAGCCGAGCAGACGCTTGCCTCCATGACCCGCGAGCAGAAGGTCGCGCAGCTGTTCTGCGTCACGCCCGAGCAGCTCACGGGTGTGGCGGTCGCGACCGCCGCCGGCGACATGACCGCCGAGGCGCTCGAGCGCATCCCCGTGGGCGGACTGGTCTACTTCGGCCAAAACATCACCGGAAACCAGCAGTTGCGCGACATGCTCGCCCACACGCATGAGATGAGCTGCGCGGCAGGCGCTGGCGTCCCGGCGTTCCTCGCCGTCGACGAGGAGGGCGGCCCGCTTGTCGCCCGCGTCGCCAACTCGGGCCATTTTGACGTCCCCACGTTTCCCAACATGGGCGAGATCGGAGCCACGGGAGATTCGTCACAGGCGGCTGAGGTGGGCGACGCGATCGGAACGTACCTTTCCGATATCGGCTTCAACCTTGATTTCGCCCCCGATGCGGACGTACTCACCAACCCGGAGAACCCGGTCATCGGCCCGCGCTCGTTTGGCAGCGATTCCACGCTGGTTGCCCAGATGGTAGCCGCCGAGGTCGAAGCCATGCATGCGACCGGCGTCATTCCCTGCGTCAAGCACTTCCCCGGCCACGGGGACACCGCGGGCGACTCCCACACCGGCGCCGTCTACACCGAGCGCACGCGAGAAGAGATCGAGTCATGCGAGTTCGAGCCCTTCCGCGCCGCCATCGAAGCGGGCGTGCCCATGGTCATGGTGGGGCACATCGAGACGCCGAACTTCGCCACGGACGGACTGCCGGCCTCGCTCTCACCCGTCATGATCGGCGATGCGCTTCGTGGCGAGCTCGGATTTGAGGGTGTCATCATCTCCGATTCGTTTGCCATGGGCGCCATCACCGAAAACTACACGCCCGACGAGGCGGCGGTGCAGTTCTTCCAGGCGGGTGGCGACATGCTGCTCATGACGTCCGACCTGCAGGCAGCCTACGACGGCGTACTCGAGGCAATCGAAGACGGCGCGCTTACCGATGAGCGCATCGACGAGAGCGTCCTGCGCATCCTTACCGCCAAGGAGAACGCAGGGATCCTCAAATAGGAAGCCCGGGAAAAGAGCGCCCGCCCTCATTGTCCATCCGGGACAATGAGGGCGGGCGCTCTTCCTTGGGCGCGAGGCCGCTACTCCGTCTGAAGCGAGCGCAAAAGCGCTATCTCGGCGGCGTATCCCGGCAGCTCGTTGGGCGTCTCCAAGATGAAGGGCAGGTCGCGCAGGGCGGGATGCGACACGATGCGCGCGAGCACCTCGGAGCCGCCACCTAGCTCGGGCGCCCCCAGATAGCCCTCGCCAATCTTGGCATGGCGGTCCTTACGGGCGCCGCGCGGATTCTTGGAATCGTTGATGTGCACGGCATGCAGGCGGTCCAATCCCACCACGTGGTCAAACTCGGCGAGCACGCCATCCAGATCGCCGATGATGTCGTAGCCCGCATCGCTCACATGACAGGTGTCCAAACATACACCCAGATGGTCGGCAAGCTGCGGCGCGCGACGGGCGACGCCGTCGATAATCGCCGCGAGCTCCTCAAAGGAACGGCCGACCTCGGTACCCTTGCCCGCCATGGTCTCGAGGAGCACGGTTGTGCGCTGTCCCGCAAACATCACCTGGCACAAGGTGTCAACGATGAGCTCGATGCCGCGCTCGGCGCCCTGGCCCACATGCGAACCGGGATGGAAGTTGTAAAGGTTGCCCGGCAGCGCCTCCATGCGCTGCAGATCATCGGCCATGGCCTCGAGCGCAAACTCGCGTGCCTGCTCCTTAGCCGAGCAGGGGTTATACGTGTAGGGCGCATGGGCGACGAGCGGCCCGAAGGAATTGTCATCCAGTATCCGCTGCAGCGCCGCCACATCATCGAGGTCGATTGCCTTCGCGCTGCCTCCGCGGGGATTGCGCGTAAAGAACGCGAAGGTGTTGGCCCCGATGGAAAGCGCCGTCTCACCCATAGCGGCGAATCCCTTGGAAGTAGACAGATGACAACCGATGGTGAGCATGGCAGACCCTTTCTCAGACGCTTTTCGCGCACATCATTGTACGGCTGCCCGCATCGCGTAGAACGATTTGACAGCGCTTTTTCGCAACCGGATAGAATGATTCAGACAACAGGGGTTTCCCTGTAAGCTATGAATAGAAATGACCGCGAAGTCGATTCCGAGCAGGCGGCACCGTTCTAGGGCGCGATTTTTCGGTCTCCCTTCCCCACCACTCCGACACCCATGAACAACGTCGCAGGAATCAACTGGGGAAACGGCAGCGTTCTGCCGTCGATGGACAAATGGCACCGAAAAATCGCGCCCTAGACGTATACACGCCATGGTCGGACCGTATCCGCGCGATCTGAGGGCGATACGCCTGACGCCCGGCGCCTGACCCCTGCTGCCTAACGCCTAACGCCTAACGCCTGACGCCTGACGCTTGACGCCCAGCGCCCGACGCCTAACGCTTGGCGCCTTCGAGCGCCAGCAGCGCACGCTTGCGGTCCACACCACCGGCGTAGCCCGTGATGGCTCCGTCTGCCCCCAGCACGCGATGGCAGGGCACGATAATCGAGATGGGATTGCGCCCGACGGCACCGCCGACCGCCCGCGCCGAGGTGCGCGCATCGAAACGTCGCTCGTATTCGTGCGCAAGCGCGCCGTACGTCGTCGTCTGACCGCACGGAATCTCAAGCAGGAGCTGCCACACGCGCTGCTGGAACGACGTGCCCATCAGGTGGAGCGGCGGCTGCCCGCTCGGATTATCGCCAGCGAAATACGCGTCGAGCCACGCACGCGCCTGCGCAAGAACGCGAATCTGCGCCTCGTCGTCCGCATTGCCCGGGCACTCGAGATCGCCCGCAAGCGCACGCCGAACCGACCCGAACTCGCCATAGTGCCGCTGGCCCGCGAACCATGCGCCCGCAAGGCCATCGTCATCTGCCGCAAGCACGAGCCCGCCCAACGGGGACTCGTAGGTCTCGGTTCTCATCGCGCTCATGCCTCCTTGTCTCGACGCGGCGTCGAGGCGACCGACTTCCCGGGCGCCCAGTCCCGCATCCCCGGGATGGCCCCGCCCGCAATCGCCCACAGGTACAGGCTCGCGACACTGCCGTACGGGCTGTAGCGCCGCCGGTACTTGGCGAACAGCTGCGGTGTGATCTTCCGGTGATGGTAGAGCATGCGCATGCCGCGCTGGATGGCCAGGTCGTCGTATGCCAGCACGTCGGGCCGCTGCAGGCAGAACAGCAAGATCATCTCCGCCGTCCATCGGCCGATACCCTTGAGCTGCGTCAGCGCGGCAATGGCGTCCTCGTCCGACATGGCCGCCACGGCGTCGAGGTTAAACGCCCCATTCTTCACCCGCTCGGCAAAATCCAGCAGGTAATCAGCCTTGCGAAATGTCATACCCAGACCTTGCAGCCCGTCACGCCCGCACGCGAGCACGGACGCCGGCGTCACCTCGCCCAGGCGCGCGCACATGCGCTCCCAGATGGTCGCCTGCGCCTTCGTGGAGATCTGCTGCCCGATGATGTGGTGCATGACCGACGAGAACAGGTCTCCATCGACCTCACGTTCCACGTGCCCGATCGCATCGATCGCCTCGGCGAGCCGCGCATCACGGCTTCGCAAATACGCAAGCTCGGTCTCGCCGTATTCGAACCAGGCCATGGACACCTCCTCGTGCAAAATGCCGCCCACTGCAGCACGATGGGTGGCCTGCAATCAATGCGCTTGATGCGGTCGGCCGCTACACGCGGTCGGCGATCTCCAGCACGAGGCGCTCGGTCTTCTCCCAGCCCAGGCACGCATCGGTGATGGATTTTCCGTACACGCCGCCGTCCACCGGCTGGTTGCCGTCCTCGAGGTAGCTTTCGACCATGAAGCCGCGCACGAGCTGGCCGATTGCCGGCGAGCGGCGGCAGGAGTCGAGCACCTCCTTCATGATGCGGATCTGCTCGAGCGGTCGCTTGCCGGAGTTGTCGTGGTTGCAGTCGATAATCGCCGCGGGGTTCGCGAAATCGTCCTCGGTGTACTTGGCGGCCAAGCGCTCCAGGTACTCATAGTGGTAGTTGGGGTAGTTGAGCCCGTCCTCGCCGATGTAGCCGCGCAGCACCGCGTGGGCGAGCTTGTTGCCCGTGGTCTCGACCTCCCAGTTGCGGAACAGGAAGGTCTGCGGCTGCTGGGCGGCATAGATGGAGTTGAGCATGACATCGGTCGAGCCGCCGGTGGGGTTCTTCATGCCCACGGGCATGGGGACGCCGGAGGCCACCAAGCGGTGCTCCTGGTTCTCGACCGAGCGTGCGCCCACCGCGATGTAGCCCAGCAGGTCGATGAGGTACTGGTAGTTGGAGGGGTAGAGCATCTCGTCGGCCGTGAACATGCCGGTCTCCTCCACCACGCGCAGATGCATGCGGCGGATGGCCTTGACGCCCTCGAGCAGGTTGGGCGCACCCTCCGGGTCGGGATTGTGCAACAGGCCCTTGTAACCGGTGCCCTTGGTGCGCGGCTTGTTGGTGTAGACGCGCGGGATGATGACGAAGCGGTCGCGCACGCGCTCGGCGAGCGCGGCCAGGCGCGTCGCGTACTCGAGCACCGAGTCCTCGCGGTCTGCCGAGCACGGCCCGATGATGAGCAGGCGCCGGGGATCGCGTCCGGTGAGCACGTCGGCGACCTGTGCATCAAACGCCGCCTTCTTCTCCGCCATCGCAGGCGAAAGCGGCATCTCCTCGCGGATCTCCTTGGGGATGGGCAGCAGGCGCTTGAACTTCATCGTCATGGGGCGTCTCCTCGACAGACGTGCTGGCATTATCGGATATCGGCGATTATGACGGGAACAACGCCTGCCCGCAACAGCCGACCGCTCGCCTGTTTCAAGCACGTTACCGTATCGCGCCGGCACCGACGGGACCGCGCCGACAGGGTACAACGGTGAGCACCGACAGCTTTCACGAAAGGTTGGCAGGCTATGGATAACCCTCAGATTGAGATTCACTCGAACGCCGTCCAGTACGTCAACGCCGATGGGCAGGTGCTGGCTGAAGTCACGTTCCCGGTGCTCGACGGCAACATCGTCGAGATCAACCACACCTACGTCGACACCTCGCTGCGCGGCCAGGGCATCGCCGGCAGGCTGCTCGACCAGGTTGCCCAAGAGCTCGAGGAAACCGGGCGCCGCGCGCATCCGACGTGCAGCTATGCCGTCTCTTGGTTTGAGAAGCACCCCGAGAGGGCCGCGCTGCTCGCGTAGGGGCCCAATGCGCCGGCGGAACGCCGCACAGCGCTCCGCCGCAGGCCGAACGCACACGAAGGGCGACCCCGCATCCCTGCGAGGTCGCCCTCTTGCTCTCTATTAGGGTGGACTCACCTTCGATCCTCTACCGGAGGAATGGGGACTATACGTGCCTTTGGGCGGTCCTGCGGTCCCTTCATCGGTCCCATCCGACATATCGTCGGGAAACCTCGCGCTCTGACCGGGCGCCACCGGAAAACCTAGCGGACCTCGGATACCTCGGAGCCGATCCCAAAGGCTTCCGCTATCTGCTCTGTGCCCATTGGACTCGCCTCCTTACCTCGGTCGCTTTCCTCTTCGCGACTGCCTGTCTTTTCATTGCTATATATGCCCATCGACGCCTGCTTTATTCAAAAATCATGCATTTTTCGGCATCGATTTCGGAGTCAGGCGGAATGGCTTCAGGCGGTTTCATGCGACAGAGAAAGAAGGATAAAGGAGGGCGAAATGACGCCGGACGAGAAGATCGAGCTGGCGTCATGCGTGTTTTCACGCCCAATCGGAAGACGGAAGGGCGTCAGGCGTTTTGCACGCCGCATCGGAAGATGGAAGGGCGCCAGGCGTTTTGCACGCCAGCCCGGAACGGACAACGGCCTCGGACACGTTCGCGACGAGTCGCCGCTCGCGTGATGATGATGTCGGGGTCGGTCGCACGCAGGGCTTTTGCGCTAGGATAGACAGCGCTGAAAACATGCCACAGCCGGCAACCGGAAAAGAGTTCCCATGCGCACCGACGACTTTGACTACAACCTTCCCGACGAGCTGATCGCCCAGGCCCCTGCCGAACCGCGCGACAGCTGCCGCCTGCTCGTGCTCGACCGCCGCGGAACCGCGCAGGCGGGCGACGGACGCATGGCGCTTGCCCACGGCGGCACCGTCGAGCACAAGATCTTCCGCGACGTCATCGACTACATCGAGCCGGGCGACGTGCTCGTCATCAACAAGACGCGCGTCATGCCCGCGCGGCTCATCGGCCGCAAGGCCAAGACGGGCGGCGTCGCCGAGACGCTGCTGCTGCGTCGCCGCGAAGACATCGACCCTCTCGGGCATGTCTGGGAGTGCCTGGTCAATCCCGGCAAGCGCCTGAAGCCCGGAGCGGTCATCGAGTACCGCGCGGGCGGCGCGCACGCACCCGAGACCTCACCGGTTGTGTTGACCGGCGAGGTCACCGACTTTGTCCCCGAGAGCCGCGGCGGCCGTCTCGTGCGCTTCACACCGGCCGGCAAGGGCCCGACGGGCGCGCCCCGCACGCTCGACGAGGCGATCCACGCCGCAGGGCACGTCCCCCTGCCGCCCTACATCACCGACTACGCGGGCGATCCCGAGAAGTACCAAACCGTCTACGCCATGAAGGAAGAGCACTCCGCAGCAGCGCCGACGGCCGGCCTGCACTTCACGCCCGAGCTCATGGAGCGCATCGAGGCCAAGGGCGCGCGCTTCGTCGCCGTGGAGCTCGAGGTCGGCATCGACACCTTCCGCCTTGTGGAGGAGGACGACCCCACCCAGCACGTCATGCACACCGAGCGCTACCACGTGCCCGCCGAGGTCGTCGACGCCGTGCACGAGGCCAAGGCGTCCGGCCATCGCGTCATCGCGGTGGGCACCACGGCGGTTCGCTCGCTCGAAAGCGCCTTCGACACCGATGCGCCCGCTGCGAATCCGCCCATGGCTGCGCGCTACTTCGAGGGCCGCGCGGACGGGGCCGACACCCTGGGCCGCGGCGACATCACGGTGCGCGCCGACGCCACCACGAACCTCTACCTCATGCCCGGCTCGACCTATCACGTGGTCGACGCCCTCATCACGAACTTCCACGTGCCGCGCTCCACGCTCATGATGCTCGTGTCGGCCTTCGCCACGCGCGATCAGATCATGGATGCCTACGCCGAGGCCGTCGCGCAGCGCTACCGCTTCTTCAGCTTTGGCGATGCGATGCTTATTCAGTAGAAGCCGCGACTTCTGCGCTCTATGAAAATGCCTCCGAGCCCGCTGTGGGCCCGGAGGCATTCTTCTTGAGCGGCGGTGCAGTCCGACAGGCACCTAGAACGTCACGTTGCCGAACTCCGACAGCTTGAGCGTCGGGTTGTGGTCGGTCGCCCAGTCGACGTTCCACGAGCTCGTGAACAGCAGCAGCTTGCCGCCGCGCATGTCCTCGACGCGCAGCGTGTCGCGCGTGAGGTTGAGCGTTGCCACATCCACCTCGCCGGGCTCGTTGGCGATCCAGCGGATGTCCGTGTAGCCAAGCGGCTGGCGGCGGACCTCGACGCGGTACTCGCTTTTGAGGCGCTGCTCGAGCACGTCAAACTGCAGCGTGCCGACCACGCCCACGATGACGCTCTCCATGCCGGCGCCGACCTCGCGGAAAATCTGGATGGCACCCTCCTGGGCCAGCTCCTCCATGCCCTTGATGAACTGCTTGCGCTTCATGGTATCCACCTGGGAAACGCGCGCGAAGTGCTCCGGCGCGAAGGTGGGGATGCCGGCGAACTGAACGCGCTTTTTGCCGGCGCAGATGGTGTCGCCGATGGAGAAGATGCCCGGATCGAACAGGCCGACGATGTCGCCGGCATAGGCCTCGTCCACGATAGCGCGGTCGTCTGCCATCATGGCCGTGCCGGTCGCAAGCTTGATCTTGCGGTTGCCCTGCACGTGGAAGGCCTCCATGCCGCGCTCGAACTTACCCGAGCAGATGCGCAGGAAAGCGATGCGGTCGCGGTGGTTGCGGTCCATGTTGGCCTGAATCTTGAAGACGAAGCCCGAAAAGTCGTCCGTCGGCTCGACATCGGTGCCCGTCAGGGCATCGGCATGGGCCGAGGGCGCCGGAGCCAAGCGCAGGAAGTCCTTGAGGAAGGGTTCGACACCGAAGTTGGTGAGCGCCGATCCGAAGAACACCGGGGACAGCTTGCCGGCTCGCACGGCCGCAAAGTCGAACTCGTCGGCGGCGCCGTCGAGCAGCTCGATGTCATCCATGAGGTTGCGATGGTTCTCGGCGCCGATGAGCTCGTCCAAGGCGGCGTCACCCAACTCCGCCTCGATCTCGTTCACCTTCTTGGAGGCGTTGGCGCGGCCGTCGCCCTCGAAGGCGAGCACATGGCGGCTCGCGCGATCGAAGACCCCGCGGAAGTTGCGGCCCGAGCCGATCGGCCAGTTCATGGGGCACGTGCCGATGCCCAGGACGTTCTCGATCTCCTCCATGAGCTCAAAGGGGTCGCGGGTCTCGCGGTCGAGCTTGTTCACGAAGGTGAAGATGGGGATGCCGCGCAGGGCGCACACGCGGAAGAGCTTGACGGTCTGCGCCTCGACGCCCTTGGCGCCGTCGATGACCATGACCGCCGCGTCGGCAGCCATGAGCGTACGGTAGGTGTCCTCGGAGAAGTCCTGGTGGCCCGGGGTGTCGAGGATGTTGATGCAGCAGCCGCCGTAAGTGAACTGCAACACCGACGAGGTGACCGAGATGCCGCGCTGCTTCTCGATGTCCATCCAGTCGGACACCGCGTGCTTGGAGCTGCTCTTGCCCTTGACCGATCCGGCCGACTGGATGGTGCCGGTGTAGAGCAGGAGCTTCTCGGTAAGCGTGGTTTTGCCCGCGTCCGGGTGCGAGATGATGGCGAAGGTGCGCCTCGAGGCGATCTCGTCGGCGATGCTTGGCATGGATATCCCCCTTGTGTGCATGTTGACCGGAGGTATTGTAGCCGCAAGGCAGGTCGCGCACGAGTCCCTCACGCGAAAACCGCGGGTCCGCTCCTGTCCGAAGCTCGCCGTGGGAAAATGGGGACAGGCACTATTTTCCCACGCGGGCGGCGAGGGCCGTGAGAGCAGCGCCGGCGAGCGATAGCATGGCGAACACGACAAACGCAAACGCGAACCCTTTGCTGAACAGCTCGGCCCCGCCTTGCGCATAGGAGGCGATCGGACGGCCCGCAAGCGCGCTCATATGGCCGTACAGCAACGCCGTGCCGCCGGTCACACCGACGGACATGCCCAGATAGCGCACGAGAGGCACGACACTGCCGGCAAATCCCAGGTGCTCGCGTCCGACCGATCCCATGACGAGCGAGTTGTTGGGCGACTGGAACAGGCCAGTTCCGACTGCCATGACCAGCATGCCCGCCACGATGACGGCAAGCGGCGCCGTCGTGGGCAGATACCCGGTAAACGCGATGCCCGCCGCATAGATCACCAGGCCCGCACAACACGGCAGCGCACTGCCGATGCGATCCGACAACGCACCGCTCGCAGGACCCACCGCCGCCATGCCGAGCGGAATGGCCGTAAGCGCAAGCCCCGCCACTCCCGATGGGAACCCGCAGGCATCCTGCAGGAAAAACGGCATCAGATACTCGGTGGCGCCCACCGCCGCAAAGCAGATGAGCATGGTGACGAGATTCACCGAAAACGGAACGCTGCGAAATGCATCAAGCTTCACGAGGGGACCGGCGGCTCGGCTCTCGACAGCAATGAATGCGGCGAACAGCGCGGCGCCCGCAATGAACATACCAATGAGGATCGGCGTGGTGCCGGTCGCCATGAAGGTAAGCGAGCAGAATAGCAAAAGGATCGATGGCACGATGAGCGCGGCGCCGGCGATGTCAATCTGCCCGCGATTGATGGCGGCTACCTCGCGAGGAAGCGTCTTGAGTCCCACGGCGAACGCCACCGCACCGATGGGCACGTTGATGAGGAAGATAGACTCCCACGGCAAGGCCGCCACGAGCATGCCGCCGATGGTAGGACCGCACATCATGCCGAGGGAGACGAACGTCGAGACGATACCGAGCGCGCGGCCGCGCTGGCTGGCAGGAAACGCCTCGGTGACGATGCCCATGTTGTTCGCCATGGCGCTTGCCGCGCCGATGCCCTGCACCGCACGCGCGGCGATGAGAGCAGGCAGGGTCGTGGAAAGACCGCAGAGGGCGGATCCCATGGTGAAAAGCGCCACGCCCGTCTGGAATAGGCGAACCTTGCCGAACGTGTCTCCCAGTCGCCCGAAGATGAGCACCGTGGCGCAGCAGACCAGCAGATAGACGGTCGACACCCACTGGATACCGGCGGCCGTCGCCGCAAGCTCGCGCTGCATGACGGGCAAGGCGATGTTGACGATACTGCTGTCGAGCGTGGACATGAACGTCATAGCCACGACGGTAAAGAGGACCACCCATTTGTTGGGGCGACAAGCGTCGGTTGCGACTTGAGGGCTCACACAAACCTCCCAGGCGAGCGCGGACAGATCCACGCGCCTGGAAACGCGCCTCCCCGGCTTGTGGCGCCGGGCGCTATCGCGGCGAGCAGAACGTCCGCGATGGGCCCGCCCATCATACCACCGGCAGCGTGGCGACGAGTTGGTGCCGGGTTCAATGTTGTCGGCCGCGGGCGGCATCCGGCCGACAAGCTGACGCCGGGCGACAAGCTGGGGCGACAAGCTGGGGCGACAAGCTGGGGCGACAAGTTGGCGACAGGTTCAATCTTGTCGCATGCCCGTCGGGAAGCTAGCGCACGAACGCGGCGAGGTCACGTCCGAGAGCTTCGAGTGCGGTCTCATCGACATAGGCCATGTGGCCACAGCTGTAGAGCTTGAGCTCCACGCGCTGCTTGAGTTCCGCCGGCAAAAACAGGCACGATAGGTCGCGAACCACGTTCCAATACGGCGTAGCGGCATCGTAGCGGCCACCGATTACCAGCACGCGCATGGTCGGGTTGTGCTTGAGCGCCGCGGCGATGTCGTAGGCCACGTTGGGCGCCGCCGCCCTCATGCCCGAATCCGGCGCCGCATGCGAACGGTCCCATGTGATACCGATCTTGGGAAAGTTGCTCAGCGGATAAATCGGAGCACCCGCAAAACCGATGTCCTGCAGATGACGACGGAACGCCGCGTTCCACGCCGGCTCCACGGCATCGGAGGAGGCGTCGCTCATGATCGGCGTGGTCCCGCCCAGCGAGGTGGAGGGCGCATGCGTAGTGAAGCGCGTATCGAAGCGACCCGTGACGAGCCCCTCGTCTGCCAGCAGCGTGCGGCGGAACGTGTCGAGATCGATGCGCAGGTTGCAGCGCTCGATGAAATCCGCCGAAAGCCCGATGCGCTGCGACATCTCCGCCGCCATGGAGGCCTTCTCCTCCGGTGTCAGACGGTCGCCGCGCAGCAGCGCCGGGCCGTACGTGCGCTCGGAGAAGTCCATCGCCTCGTCAAACCACGTGGCCTCGTCCGTGCCCTGTCCCGCTTTGCCGAAGTGGCGCGCGGTCGCCGCATACGTGGGGAATAGTCCCATGAAGCCCAGGTCGGAGCCGGGCATCTTCTGGACCCAGTCGAACACCGACGACAGCATGATGACGCCGGCGACCGGCACGAACCGCTCGGCGAGCACGCGCATGAGCACGGCGTTACGGACCGTGCCGTAGGACTCGCCGAACAGATAGACCGGGTCGCCCCAACGGCCGTTGTCGGTCAGCCACGCTGCAATCGCCCGTGCAAACGTGTCGGCGTCGCCGTCGACGCTCCACATGTCCTGCGCGTCGGCGTCCTCGGCGACCACGGAATAGCCGGTGCCGAGCGCGTCAAGGAACACGAGATCGCTTTGGCGCAGCAGCGTCACCGGGTTATCCTCGGTGCGAGGCGTCGCGGGCAGATGGTTCAAACCGTCGGTCACGACGCGGCGAGGCCCGATGCCGCCCACGTTGATGGGAACCGACGCGCTGCCCGGACCGCCGTTGTAGCAGAAGGTGACCGGACGGGCTGCGGCGCCCTGCGGACGCTTTGCCACGTACGACAGCGAGAACATCTTGCCCATGAGGGCGCCCGTGTCGGTGCGCACATCGATGTAGCCCGCAGTTGCGGTGTAGTCGATATGCTCGCCCGCGCACTCCCACGCCATGTCCGCGCGCGCCGCGTCAGGCAGGGGCAGCCGACGCTCAGCATCAACCGTATAGGCCACATCCGTAGCGGCCGCGCTCCCCTGCCGCTCGACGCCTTGCTGCTCTGCCATGTCGGACCTCCTTGCATGTCGCTTGCTACCGACACCTTAGCACCGATTCAACATGGGAGACCCGCGACAAGATCGACAAGATTGAACCCGGTCCCAACTTGTCAGGTGGGAAAAAAGTGCCTGTCCCTCTTTTCCCGCTAGCTATAGGGCGACAAGATTGAACCTGGTACCGTCTTGTCGCCCCGAACCCAGGAGAACAGGCGCGCGACGATGTCGGTCGCATCGGCACGCGCGATCAGGTGGAACACCGCATGGGCGCCCTCATCCACGATGGGCACCACGGCGCGTCCGGGCACCGGGTCGCTTTGGAAGGGCGCATCGGTGATAAACGTACAGTGCGGTGTCGAATAGGAAAGCTGCGTGAAGACCATACGGTCGCGCTGCTCGATATAGGTGGCGTCCGGAATCTCGCGATCGACGATGCCGCGCCAAAAGCCGATCTCGGTCAAGATGAGGAAGGTCTCGCCGGCGAGGTCGGCGAAAGTCACCTGGCGGCGCGCCGCGAGCGGGTGGTTGGGCGGCAACGTCACCGACAGGTTCTCGCGCATGAGTTCGCACGACACGATGCCGGGCTGATGCGGCGGGTCGAGCACGATGCCGAAATCGAAGGCCCCCTCCACCACGCCGCGCAACACCGCGTCCTCTTCGACGATCTCCGAGGTGAGCGTCTCCTGCGGGAAGCGCTCGACCATAAGGCCCGTAAGGCGCCACACCGGCGCGGGAGCCACCGACGCCACGCGCAGGGCATGTGCGCGCTGAGCCGTGGCTGACACCGCTTCGCGCATAAGGTGCTCGTCGCGCAGCAGCTCGCGCGCCCAATCCACGGCCACACGGCCGACGTCGTTCAGCACGACGCGCCTGCCCTCGCGCTCAAAGAGCGAGCAGCCGAGCTCCGCCTCGAGCCGCTGGACGGAGCGGCTGAGCGCCGGTTGCGATATGTGCAGCTCCTCGGCCGCGGCGGACATGGTGCCCAAGCGTTCGATCGCCTCGAGCTGTCGCATCTGCTCAAGCTCCATCGCGCCCTCCCCTTCCTTCAGCTCGCCTGCTCAGTCATGTGTCGCTTATGCGTTAGACGCATATAGACCGCACCACGGTGCATTGTACTTCCAAGCGATTATGCAGGACACTTGCATTGTAAGCATTGCCACGCAGAAAGGAATACCGCATATGGCCGCATCGGTTCCCACCTTCACTCTCGCAAATGGCCAGACGATCCCCGCCATGGGTTTCGGCGTCTACATGATGAGCTCCGAGGAGGTGCTCGAGCATCTGCCCCAGGCACTCGAACTCGGCTACCGTCACATCGATACGGCGAACGCCTACTTCAACGAGGTCGCCGTGGGTGATGTCATCCGCTCCTGCGGCATCCCGCGCGAGGAGCTGTTCGTGACCACGAAACTCTTCCCGCAAAGCTACCCATACGAGCAGTGCGGAGCAGACATCGACGCCACGCTCGCGCGCCTCGGCCTCGACTACGTCGACCTGCTGCTGTTCCACCAGCCCTACGGCGACTACGTCTCCGGCTGGCGCGCCATGGAGGAGGCGGTCGCCGCCGGCAAGGCTCGCGCCATCGGCCTCTCCAACTTCCCGCTGCACAAGATCGACGAGATCCTCGAGGTCGCAACCATCAAGCCCGCGGTGCTTCAGGTCGAGATCAACCCCTACTGGAATCAACGCGAGCTCAAGGCGGCCATGGTCGAACGCGGGCTTTCCGACATCGTGTACGAGGGTTGGTACCCGCTCGGCCACGGTGACGCCACCCTGCTCGCCGAGCCTGTGTTCACCGAGCTCGCCGCCGCGCACGGCAAAACGCCTGCCCAGATCATCCTGCGCTGGAGCTACCAGGAGGGCAACGTCACCTTCCCCAAGACGCTCAACCCCGCGCACATGGCCGACAACCTCGACATCTTCGACTTCGAGCTGAGCGACGGCGAGATGGCGCGCATCGGCGCCCTGCCGCAACGCCCCTACTACGAGGTGCCCGAGGAGCCGCCTGCGTTTGTGCTGACGGTCAACGACTACAGCAAGCAGGCAACGTCCGGCCCCCGCTCACCGATGCGACCGGACGGCGAGTAGCGCGGCTTACCTGGTGCGCACCTCCGTTTTCGAGAAGAAGGGAATATCATGCTCTACAAGACCCTCAACAACGGCGTGAAGATGCCCATGCTCGGCTTCGGCGTGTTCCAGACGCCGCCGGAGGATACCGCACGCTGCGTGGCGCAGGCGCTTGACACCGGATATCGCTTGATCGACACCGCACAGGCCTACGGCAACGAGAAGGGCGTCGGAGCGGCGGTGGCATCTAGCGACGTCCCGCGTGACGAGATCTTCATCACGTCCAAGATCTGGGTGTCGAACATGAACTACGAGCGCGCCGCCGCCTCGATCGACGAGACGCTCGCCAAGCTCGGCACCGACTACATCGACCTCATGCTGCTCCATCAGATGATGGGCGACTACCCGGGCGCCTACCGCGCGATGGAGGATGCCTACCGCGCCGGCAAGATCCGCGCGATCGGCGTGTCCAACTGCTACCCGGAGCGCCTCGTGGACCTCTGTGCGCTCGCCGCGGTGCCGCCCGCGGTGAACCAGATCGAGACGCATCCTTTCCGCCCGCAGCGAGAGGCACACGAGCTGATGGAGAAGCTCGGCGTGGCGCACGAGGCATGGGCGCCGTTCGCCGAGGGGCAAAACGGCATCTTCACCAACGAGGCGCTCGCCGGCATCGCCGCCAAGCACGGTAAGACGCCCGCGCAGGTCGTGTTGCGTTCGCTTCTGCAGCAGGATGTGATCGTCATCCCCAAGACTGTGCACGTCGAGCGTATGGTGGAAAACATCGACGTCTTCGACTTCGAGCTCGACGCGGACGACATGGCTGCCGTCGCCGCGCTGGAGGATCCCGCCTTCCCCATGATCTTCGACCACTTCGACATCGACACGGTGAGCTGGCTTCTGAACGACCTCGTGAAGACCCAGCAGCTGGGCGGCGCCACCCTGTACTAGTGGGAAAAAGGGACAGGCGCTTTTTTCCCACAACCGAACCGAAAGGAGTCCGCACGTCCAAGCTCCACCTTATGCGTCACGGTCAGACGCTGTTCAATGTGCTCAAGCGAAAGCAGGGCTAGTGCGACTCCCCGCTCACGGAGCAGGGATGCGAACAGGCTCGTCGGGCGGGCGCGTGGTTTGCCGAGCACGGCGTCGCGTTCGACCATGCCTACTCATCCACCTCGGAGCGCGCCGTCGATACACTCGAACTCGTGCTCGGTACCTCCGGTCAAGCCAAGCTTCCCTACGCGCGCGTGAAGGGCCTGAAGGAGTGGAACTCCGGCAGGTTCGAGGGACTCACGGAAGACGTGAACCCGCCTCTACCCTATGGCGATTTCTACGTGCCGTTTGGCGGCGAGGGCGAGATGGTCTTCCGTGGGAAAAAGTGCCTGTCCCTATTTTCCCACTAGCCGTAGTGGTGGATGTCGCGTTCGAGGTAGCGGCGGCGCATGACCGTCGGGTTCGCATCGTTGATCCGCCGGTAGCGCGGGCAGTCCTCGGCGTGGTCGTTGATGATGCCGCACGCCTGCAGGTGCGAGTAGACGACCACGGGCCCCAAGTACTTGAAACCGCGGCGCTTGAGATCCTTCGAGATCTTCGCCGAAAGCCCGTTGCTCACCGGGATATAGCCCTGGGCGTGCTTGTGGTAGAGAATCGTCATGTTGTCCGAAAAGCCCCACAGGTAGGCCGAGAAGCTGCCGAACTGCTTGCGCACCTCGATGAAGCGTCGCGCGTTGTTGATGATGGCTTCGATCTTTCGGCGTGACCGGATCATCCCCGGTGTCGCCAGGATGCGCTCGATGTCGTCCTCACCGTACGCAGCCACGCGTTCGTAGTCGAAACCGTCAAAGCAACCACGCAGGATCTCGCGCTTCTGCATCATCATGTTCCAGTTGAGCCCACATTGCATGACCTCGAGCGAGAGGAATTCGAACTGCCCGATGTCGTCGTGCAGCGGCACGCCCCACTCCTCATCGTGGTAGCGTCGGGTTATTTCGCTCGGTCTATCTCAATCGCAGTACGACATCGTTGCCCCCAAAAAGATCGAACCCGACAAGATCGAACCCGGCACCATCTTGCCTGGCCGAGCGGGAAAAAGTGCCTGCCCCCATTTTCCCATCACTTCTCGGCGCAGGTGGCCCAGAAGGTGGGGATGCCGAGTTCGTGCAGCCGTCCCTCGCCGTTCGTGTCCTCGTACAGGTCGAGCAGACGAAAGCCCGCCTGGATCTGTCCGCGGATCTGCTCGTCGAGTGTGTGCGAGAACTGCATGCCCCAATCGGCAAGCTCGCCTTCGGGGATGAGCGAGGGGTCGCGCAGCGGGTTGAACGGCAGGCCGCGCACGATGCGCTCCTCGTCATCGTCCACCACGTAGTTGAAGCCGTTGTCGAGGCCCGCCAACAGGCGCCCGCCCGGCGCCAGCACGCGGAAGCACTCGCGCCACACGGGAAGGACCTCCTCGATGTAGCAGTTGGACACCGGGTGGAAGATGAGGTCGAACGCCTCGTCTTCGAAGGGCAGCGGGCGCGTCATGTCGGCGCGCACGCACCGGATCTCGTAGCCCTCGCGCTCGGCGACGAGCCGCTCCGAGGCGATCTGCTGCTCGGAGTAGTCGAGCACCGTGCACGTGGCGCCCATCGCCGCGAAGATCGGCATCTGCTGGCCGCCGCCTGCCGCCAGGGCGAGCACGCGCTTGCCGCGCATGTCGGGGAAAAACCAGCTGCGCGGGACCTCACGCGTGGTCGTGAGCGCCATGGACCAGTCGCCCGCGAGCGCTGCCTCGTAGCGCTCGTGCGAGATGGGTGTCCCCCACTGCCAGCCGTCATCGATCCACTGGTCGATGATCCGTGCATTGAGGTCGGTATACGATTCGGCGGACACGACGTCCTCCGCCCCCGTACCGCCATGCTTCTGCAATCCCATGTCTCCACTCCCTATGCCGACAAGATTGAACCCGACCCCATCTTGTCGCTAGTCTTCGATCGTACGAATGCTGGGAATCGCCCAGGTCGCCACAGCGAGCACCGCCATGGCAACACCCGCGCCCGCAAACCAGGCCGGCGCGCCCACAGCATCGGCAAACAGCGACGAGACCGCAAGGCCGACCGGCATCGCCCACGACATGATGGCGCCGTACAGGCCGAACACGCGACCCAGGTACTCGGGCGGGATCTTCTCCTGCATGAGCGCGGTCTGCGGACCGGAATAGAACGGCGAGCTCAGACCCATGAGGAAGCTCATCGCCAAGAACAGCAGGTAACCTTCTGCGCCAAGCATGCCCGCCACGAACGTCGCCGCGCCGTAAAGGGCCGTGGCGGCCACCACGGTGAGCGCGCGGTTCTTGAAGCCGCCCGTCGAGGCGAGCAGCGCCGAACCGGCGATCATGCCCACCGAGAACACGATCTCGGCGGTCGCCGCGTCGGTCGTGGTGCCGCCGAAGTGGTCGAGCGTCATGAGCGGGAAGAGCGCCGCGATGGGCGAGAACACGAGCGTGAACACGAAGCCGCACCAGAGCAGGGCGAACAGGCCGCGATAGCCGCGCAGCACGCGATAACCGGCAGCCGTCTCGCCCATGAGCGCGCGGACCTGCGCGGCAATGCCGACGCGGCCCTCCCCCGCCGGCGCCTGCGAGCCGCCCACGTCGAGCCGTGCCGCAAGCACAGCGGCCGTGGCGAACAGCGCGCCCGCGACATCGAGCGCGATCATGGCTGTCAGGCCCCACAGCGGATAGACCACCGCCGCGATGGCCGTGCCCAGGATGTAGCCGCCCGACTGCACCGCCTGCGTGACGCCCGCCAGGCGAGTCAGGTGCTCGGCCGGCGCCACGAGCGGCGTCAACGTCTGGAACGCTGGAGTGTGGAAGGCACTGCCGATAGCACGGAAGAACAGCGCCGCGATGACCACCCAGACAGGCAGCGCGCCCGTCATCGACACGAGCGCCACGACAGCGCTCACCGCGGCAATGAACAGATCGGCGCCGATGAGCACCCGCTTGAGCGGCAACCGGTCCACGATGGCGCCGGCGAAGGTGCCGAACAGCGCCAACGGTAAAAAGCCCGCGAGCGACGCCAGCGACAGCATGCTCGCGGAGTTCGTAGCGAGCGTGATATGCCAGATGAAGCCCATCTGCAGAATGGAGCTCGTGAGCACTGAGACGAGCTCACCGCCCCACACGCAGGCGAGCTTGGCCTGCCACGACCGTTCCATCCACTCCCCTATCACTCATTTCCCGTTCATCTTATCCGATGCAAGCGGGTATCCGATGTGCGGCAGCCGACAAGATTGAACCCGGCCCCATCTTGTCGCCGGTCGTACAATCGAGGAGAACCGTTGCGCCCGCGGGCGCCCAGAGGAAGGAAGCGCATATGGAGTTCAGCGATGTGATCAAGAGCCGGTATTCCTGCAAGAAGTACGACGCCACACGCCAGGTGGCGCCCGAGCAGCTCGCGGCCATCCTCGAGGCGGGTCGCGTGGCGCCCACCGCCAAGAACCTGCAGGAGCAGCATGTCTACGTGCTGCAGAGCGAGGCGGACCTCGCCCTGGTCGACGAGCTCACCCCGTGCCGCTACGGCGCGCCGACGGTGCTCGTCGTGGCGTTCGACACCGAAAACGTCTACACCTATCCGGGCGACGAGCGCGATTCGGGCATCGAGGACGCGACGATCGTGGCGACGCACATGATCCTCGCCGCCACGAACGAGGGCGTGGACAACTGCTGGGTCAACCGTGTGGATCCCGCCAAGGCCAAGGCGAAGCTCGGGCTGCCCGACAACGAGGAGATCCTCATGTTCATGGATCTGGGCTTTGCCGCCGAGGGTGCGGGCCCGCTCGCGAACCACGCCAGTCGCAAGCCGCTCGAGGACACCGTCACCTACCGCTAGGCAACGGGACGAAACCCGCCAAAATGGGGCCAGGTCCAAACGCGTCGCGACAAGTTTGGACCTGGTACCATCTTGCCGCCATCTTGTCAGCGCGGATGGCGGCCGATGCGGAAGCGGAGTTCGTCGTCGCGGCGCTCGACAAGACGTCCGGTCGCCGACAGCGCAAGCCACAACCCCATGACCAGCAGGCATAGGCACACCAAGCTGCCAAGCGAGCCCTCGACGACATCACGCGAGATGCCGTCAGGAAGCAGCTCCCATGCCACGCGCGAAAGCAGCACCGTCTGCAGGGCAAAGATCGACGTCAGCGCGCCGGCAAGGTTGAGGGCACGCACGCCCTTCACCGCGAGCGTCTCGAGCCTGCGGGCGCGCGCCAGGTTGACGATGGCGAGCACGATCATGATGAACGCGTAGCCTGCATACCCGTAGACGAGCGCACCGGGATAGGCCGCCCCGCTCCCCTGCAGCACAAGGCGCGCCACCGTGCTCGACATCGCCATGACCGCAAGCACGAGCGCCACGCCGACCCGACGGCAGCGCCTGAGGGAGTCGACGGTCTCGGGCCGATCCTCGACAGCGACGCTCATGAGCGCGCCTGACGCCAGATAGGATTTGCACGTGTTGAGCACGGCGATGACAACGCCCACCGAGATCGTCCAGATCGAGCGCGCAAGCAGGCCGGCAACGATGCTCACCACGGCAAACGCCACGTGAAGCGCGCCGATCAGCAGCCCGAGGGTCATCGCCCGCGCCTCGGGATTGTCGATAAGCGAATGGGGAACCACGCTGCGCACGACGGTGCCGACGCGCGAAACCCGACGGAACGTGACCCCACCGCCCTCCGCGGCGACCGGCACGCCGGCAAGCCTATTGAGCGCGCGAAACATCCTGCGCTTGATTCGCGTGCGAAGACGGGCGCGCACGCGGCTTTGCGTCTCGACGATGATTCGCATGCCGCACCTCCCCGCCTATCGCCACTATGGGTTGGTTGGGGACGTGTTCGTTTCATCCCCTTCAGCCCCTCGGGACGTGTTCGTTCCAGCCCCTCCCGTTTCCATCATACCCGTAACGAATAGGCAGGCAGGGCAGCCTCGCCGAAGGCAATCGGACAGTAGGCGCTATAGGGCAGACGCCCTATCGAGACGGCCCGATGCCGTACACGTCGTTGCGCAGCAGGCGATAGGCCGCGGCGGCGAGCGGCACGCCCACGAACATGCCCGCGATACCGAACGCGCCGCCGCCGATCGTTACCGCGGCAAGCACCCAGATGCCGGGCAGCTGGATGGACGAGCCCACCACGTGCGGGTAGATCAGGTCGCCCTCGAGCTGCTGGAGCACCACGATAAAGATGAGGAAGATGAGCGCCTGCACCGGCGAAACCATGAGAATCAAAAACGCGCCGATCGCCCCGCTGATGAGCGCTCCCACGATGGGGATGAGCGCCATGAACGCCGTGAGCGCCCCGATCATGAGCGGGTACGGAAGCCCCAGGATGAGCATGCCCACCGCGCACAGCGCGCCGAGCACCACGGCCTCGGTGCACTGACCCACGAGGAACCGATGGAAGCAATCGTCCGCGATACCGAGGACATAGCGGACGCGCAGCAAAAGATCAGCCCTCAGATAGCGCTCCATGATCAGGTCGCGCTGAACGGCGAGGCGCTCCTTGTTGAGCAGCACGAAGAGGGCGAAGATGAACCCGAGGAAAAACGTCGCCGTCCCGGAGACCACACCCGACACCGCGCCGACCACGCCCGACATGACGACACCGGCAAGGTCGCTCACATGCGATTTCCAATCGAACGCCTCGAGGGATGCGCTCACGCTGTTCACCAGATCGGGCGTGATGAGGTCGCTCTCCTCGAGCCAGTCGAACAGCGCGACCGTTGCCACGGGGACTTCGTCGATCAACAGGCGCACGCAGTCGATGAGCTGGGGCACCACAAGCCACAGCACCGCCGTCGCCACGACGACGAGCGTGAGCAGCGCTGCGACGAGGCTGATCGCCGGGCGCAGGCGGCAAACGAGGCGGTTGTCGCTTGCGGGCAAGAAGTGCCGCTCGAAAAAGCTCATGAGGATGTTGAGCGGGTAGGCGAGCACGAGGCCGAGCGCAAGCGGAGCCACCGCCGATGCGATGAGCCCGACGAAGCCGGCGATATTCGGCCAGTAGTAGATGCCGAGATACACCGCGAAGGCGGCGAGGGCGATCAGGGCGATCGTACGCGGGCTGGGCTGGTTCATGGATGTTCCCCTCAAGAGGCCATCGGACACTTCGCTCCATCATACCCGCTTCGTCGCGTGACGGGATGGCGACGGGATGGGGCCGGGTTCAATCTTGTCGATGCCGGCAAGATTGAACCCGGCCCCGTCCTGTCATGAAAGCCGTGCGCGATACAAGACGGCACATAGGCCGAACAGCTGCGACCGGAACCATCCTGAACCGCCGCAATGCCGCTATCATGCAGGCAGGCTATGAGACTCGCGGGGGCATCATGAACGAACACGTCACCAGAAACGAGCGGTTGCTCATCCAGTGGTACTACGCCATGGTGCCGTTCGCGCAGCGCGCCTTCAGGTACATGATCATCGTGATGGTCGAATACCTCTTCCTCAGCATGCTCGACGACCTCGTGTTCCACAACCCGGGCCTGTACCCCGGCGGACTCTTCGCCATGCTCGCCATCGTGATCGCATTTACCTTCGTGAAGTGCTACGCCTTGCTCGCCTCCCGCGTGGACCTCAACAGGAAAACGTGGAACTCCGTCGCCAGCAAGGCGCGAGCGGCAAAGCGTCGCAAGGCGGAAACCGTCCAAGACGACGACTTGGACGACAGCAAACGCCGCGCAGAGATCGGCCGGCGCGGGATGCAATCGGTCTTCACCTTCCGCGAGGACACCGACGGCCTCATGCGCGCCGCGTGGAGGGTTGCCGAACCTCTCGGCATACCGCTGCCCAATCCCAAACACTTCCGCCGGGCCGTCCTCGCCGTGGCCCTCGTCCTGCTCGCGGCCGTCTACGTGCCCCATTACATCGGACGCGCCGCGACCATGCAACAGCAGACCGAGGTCGCAGCCCAGACGACGCGCGAGCTCGCGGCGTCGTTCGAGGAAGCAGGGCTCAACACCTTCGTGCCCGACCCCACCGACGAACATGAAAAGGTCAGCTACTACGTCACCGGCGATATCGTTGACGAGGCGGGCACCGAGACCGGCTCCGTGCGCGTGGACGTCGATAACGCGGGTCGCGTGATTGAGGTCTGGTACTCAATCGACCTTGACCCCGCGGTGAGCGCGGCCGACAACCTCGCGTACATCGAGAGCAACCTTGCGCTTATGCACGGCGCGGTTGAGGCGGCCGAACCGCCCGCCCTTGTTCCCGGACTCGTGACCGCTGGCGAGCTGCCCCAGGAATTCAAGGACGCCTTCCTCGCGGCCGACATGAAGGAGGGCTTCTCCCTCGACCGCTACGACGTCGATTCCGCCATCGTCGACGACGCCGAGCTGCGATTTATGTTCGTCGCCGGCGCCGAAGACACCTGGGATGGAAGCGATGAGTGCTACGTCTCGCTCACCGTCGAGGTTGACGACGAGCTTCTTGTGGAGTCGCTTCCCCGGTAGCGGGCACCGGATACGCGTTGCCGGGCGCTACCGGGATGCGCGCATGGCAAGCGCGATGGCGAGAACGTCACCCTTCACCTCGGCTGCGATATCCATCCCCATGGCCCGGGCCAGGTTCGCACAGATCGCAAGTCCCAGGCCGCTGCCAGCGGCGGCGCGCGTCGCATCCGCTTGGTAGAATCGATCGAACAGCCGCGCCGCGTCGATGGACCCTGGATTCGCGATGGCGTTTGAAACAATCAGCAGAACGCGATCGCCCTCCTGGCGCGCCGAGATT
This sequence comes from Collinsella tanakaei, assembly GCF_030373545.1. Classification (GTDB taxonomy): domain Bacteria; phylum Actinomycetota; class Coriobacteriia; order Coriobacteriales; family Coriobacteriaceae; genus Collinsella; species Collinsella tanakaei_C. Next base: position 129,163 of record NZ_JAUDCO010000003.1, read on the forward strand.
CTCGGGGCCGCCGAGCCGTGCCGGAGCGCATTCACCACGAGATTCGTGAGGATGCGAGCGAGCGCATCACGGTCGGCGTCGACGGTAAGGGCATCGTCCTCAAAAGCGACCTGCGGTTCCCATCCGCGCTCTTCGAAGACAGGATACTGACCCAACAGGATTTCCTCCGCGAAGGGCTTGAGCGCCACGGGCTCCACCGTGAGTGCCAGGTCCGGGTCAGTCGACTTTGTATACGCGAAGAGCTGATCGAGCAGCTCCGTCGTGGCGTCGATGCGCGCCGCCGCAGCGTCCAGGTGCTGCTCGCGCTGATCGGGGTCCGCCTCATCGCGCGCAAGCTGTAGATAGCCTTTAGCACCCATCAGCGGCGTGCGGATGTCATGAGAAAGCGACGAGAGGTCGCGCTGAAACTCCTGCTGATGGCGCAGCGCCTCGACGCGCGCCTGCGCGCCGCGATCGAGCTCGGCGTTGACAGCGTCCGCCAGGTCCGTGACACCCGGAGCTCCGCCCGCCGTCACGCGCATGTTGCTCTGCGGGTCGCGTTCACGCAGGAAGTGCGCGATACGGCGCAGCTCGCCCAGGTAACGAGCTCCGGCGAGCAGCAAGCCCATACCCAGCCCGATCACGAACAAGACGATGGCCAGTACGCTGGTGTCCATGGGCCCTCCTAACACGCCACCCTCTCACTGCCCTTAGCGCTATTGTGCCGAAAATGATCGGTTAAGGCCATCTGCCGACATATTGGCACGTCAAACGCGCGGACGTTCCCGTATCCGCTTGGCGGTCTTACGTAGTTCACGCGACTCAAATCGTGCCTCGTCATCTCAAACTGGACAATTTGTTCAGATATGAAGGTCTTGGCGCGCAAATAGCCGCATCTGATCGGCAAACAAGCCGACGGATTCCGTCATACGTTCGCATGATTTGGCCGTTTTGAATAAAATCCCCTTGGATTCATCTCGTTTCGTATATAAACGCCTGCGACTCGTACGTGAAACTCCGTTGGAGGCAAAAACAACCTTCATATCTGAACAAATTGTCCAGGTTCAGCGGGCAACCATCCTGCGTCTCCCAGATATACGGCAACGATCGCCCCGCAGACGTCACGTAGACCGCGGGGCTCGTTGCCCGGCACACGACTAGCGCGCACGCCACCTAGATATCGCGCTTGCGGGAGATGAGAAGCACGACAGCGCCGGCGAGAACGATCCAGATAATGCCTGTGAGAACCGTCTGGATGCCGGGGGCGATGGTGAAGGCGTAACCTGCCTCTCCCCAGATGCCGAGCGACGCGTTGAGGAACAGCTGCCCGCCCTGGCTCAGGTTGTTGAGCGCCGTGGAGGGCATCCAAGCGGCAAGGGTCTCGAGCACCGGGCGGATCGGCTGCAGCGCGCTCAGGATCCCGCCGGTGGAATACGCCAGGCCCATGAGTGTCTGCGGCACCATCGAAGCGGCAAAGCAGAAAACGCCGATGTAGCTCACCGGGCTCACGCGAGTCGCGTACACGAGGATGAGGGAACACGCGGAAAGCGCCCAGGTGTTGAGCCAAAAGCCCACGAACCAGCCGATGACCTCGACGGGGCCCTCCGACACGGCGAACTCCGGATGGCCCGCCGTCATGATCGGCAGAAACGCCAGCACGACAACGGTAGCGAACAGGATGACCAACGCGGACAGGACACCTGCGAACAGCAGTTTGCCGACGATATACGAAAGCCTGCCCGCACGCGCCGAGAGCACGGATTTGATGTAGCCTCCCTTGAACTCGGCGAGGGAATGCTCAACGACCATGAATGCGACGCAGAGCGGTACCAGGCCGTTCAGCATGTCGGCGAAATAGACCGTGAGCGAGGTCTTCGTCACCACGTTACCGATGGTGCCGCCCGTCATGTCATGGAACATCGGGCTGTTCGCGAAAGCCACCAGGGCCATGACGATGCCATAGGCGGCAAGGATCGCGATGCCGTATTGCCAGAAGCTACCGCGGAGACCGCGCGGACGCGTGATGCGGTACAGGTCGGATTTGATGAGGTTCAACATGGTCTTACCTTCCTTTGCGGCGGGAGAAGAGAGCGGGAACGAGTTCGACGAGGGCGTCGATCAGGCAATCGAGCATCGTCCTACCTCCCACTTCGCATATGCGATGGCGTGTAGGCAGCCTGGCCGGCGCCGCCGTCCATGAGCTCCACGAAGTAATCCTCGATATCGCGTTCGAGCACCGAAAGCTCCAACACCACCTGATCGGCTTCGTGCAGGATGCGGGATACGTCCTCGACCGCTGGCGCACCGGATGCCGCAGGGTCGGTCGCCGCGCCACCGAAAGCTGCGGCAGCGTGGCGCGCTCCCCCACTGACCACGATGGCCTGGTCGGGCTCCACGCGGAAGGTCGCCCCTGGCAGACGCTCCTCAAGGATCGCGAGCGCGCGGGCGGGGTCGGCGGTCTTCACGCGCACCGAGCTTCCGCAGGTGGCGTGCAGCTCCTCGTCGGTGAACTCGCGCACCATGCGGCCGGCCGCGATGACGCCGAAGCGCGTGCACACGCGCATGAGCTGGTCGAGCACGTGGCTCGAGATGACGATGGTCACGCCGCGTTCCTGATTGAGCCGCACGAGCGCCCGGCGCAGGTCGCGCGTCGTCTCGGGGTCCATACCGTTGAACGGCTCGTCGAGCAGCAGCAAGTCGGGCGATCCCACGAGCGCAAGCGCAAGGCCCAGGCGCTGCTTCATGCCCTGCGAGAACTTCTTGACCTTGCGCGTGCCGGCTGCCTCAAGGCCTACGAGCTGAAGCAGCTCGTCCACCTGCTCGCGCGGACGCACCACACCCATGGCGAGCGCCTTCATCATGAGGTTCTCGCCCGCCGAGAAGTTGGGCATGACACCCGGTTCCTCGATAAGCGCGCCGATGCGCGAAGGCGCGGCCGAGAAGCTGCCGGCGCGGCCGGCGCCCGCCTCGCCGCTGCCGAACAGCGCGAGCTCGCCTGAGGTCGGGGTCGTCAGCCCGGCGATCATCTTCATGGTCGTCGACTTGCCGGCGCCGTTTTTGCCGACGAAGCCGTAGATGTCTCCTGAGGCCACCCGCATGTTCAGGTGGTCGACGGCAAAGGCCTTTCCGTATCGCTTGGTGAGACCGCGAATATCAATCACGTTCATGGTTGCTCCCATCTGCTGTGTCCAGCGGGCGCGCCGCCTTTGTCGGCGCCTGCCCCGCTTGTTGACTACGAGTATGGAAGGCGACCTTTGAGCGCGTCTTATCCAAGGTTTAAGAAAGGTTAAAGAAGGGGCCGGATTTCTAAGATCAGCTCTCCTGCAGCTTGAAGCCCATGCCCCACACGGTCTTGATGTAGCTGTCGGTGCCGCTCGCCTTGAGCTTGGCGCGTATATTGGACACGTGCACGTTCACCGTGTTGTCGTCAGCCGCATAGGGCTCGCCCCACGCCCGCTCGAACAGCTCCTGCTTGGAGAAGACGCGCTTGGGATGGGAGATGAGCGCCTGGAGGATGTTGAACTCGATGCGCGTGAGCTCCACCGGCTCGTTTGCCACCATGAACGTGCGCGCCTCCGGATCAAGCTCCCACGTGCGAAAGCGCAACGTATCCGGAGTCTCGCCGCTCGCCGTGCCGACGGCTCCGTCGCCTGCGCCGACAAGTCCGCGATGCCGCAGCTGCACCTCGATGCGCGCCACGAGCTCGTCGAGATCGAACGGCTTGGTGAGGTAGTCGTCTGCCCCGAGCTTTAGTAGGTCGATGCGGTCGGACGTCGCCGTACGCGCCGAGATGACGATGATGGGCACGCGAGCGTCGCGTTCGCGGATAAGGGCGACGAGCTCCTCACCGCTCAGGCCCGGCAGCATGAGGTCGGAGATTGCGATATCGAACGGAAAGGCATCGCCGCCGATGAGCAGACGCGCCTCGCTACCAGAAAACGCCTGGGTGCACTCCATGCCGCGCCGCGCCAGATGTGTGGCGACGATCTGGTTGATATCGGCATCGTCCTCGACGATCAGCACGCGTACCGCGCCCATACCCAGCCCCCCTCATAACCATTAGGACGGTTCAGCTGTCACCATTCTGCCCCATGGCACGAAGTTATGACAGATGAACCTGTCCTAATTATCATGCCCGTGGGACAATGGGGTGGTTGGCACAGGTGCGATAGGTGAACCTATCTGATCGTCATAAGGGGGCATGATGGGCGGCAAGGCATATACAAGAATCGTGTTGCTGGCAGCCGCCGCGGCGTTTGCCTCCCCCACATGCGCATGGGCAGACATGGGCCTTGTGCAGAAGACCACGTCGGAGGGCACGATCGTCTACTTCGACTTCGACGGCATCGGCTACGCGCTCATCATCGTCATCGCACTCGTCTTGATCTTCCGCGGGCAGCGGAAAGCACTGAAGCGCATGGCTGCAGGCAAGCGGCGCACCCGACGGAGCGGCTCGACCACAAGCGAACCCACCGACCCCGGCGCCGAGGCCCTCGCCGCCGTCGAACGTCTCAAGCAAGCCGAGCAGGCCGCCCGCGCGCCCAAGAAGCGCGTCATGCGACAGCGGCAATCGTCTGGACAGGCGCGCTCCGACATTAGGTAGGAAGCGCAGCGGTCATTCGTCCAGCAGCGCCGCTTGTTACCCGATATCCGCGGCGAATCGCTCGATCAGTCTGTTCACATACTCCGGCGCGTCAGTGTTGGAGTTGTGGCCCGCACCTTCGATCCACCTCATGGGAAGGCCCGCACGCCTTTCCCATGCTCGATTGTAGCGCTTGGCCGAACCCGCAGCGTCGCGGTCTCCGCAGAGGAGAAGCGCGGGACAGTCGATGTGGTACGGCCGGTCCGCAAGCACGGCTTCCGCGAGTGCCCGGTAGCCGCAAACGGCAAGATCGATGTACTCCCGTTTAGAGTAATCGCTCATCATCTGACGCATAAGTTCCTGCCCGTACGAACTGGTCGCGCAGCCGCGCGAGCCGATGTCAAGCAGCATCTTCCAGGGAATCGACTGGTAGATTGCGCGCGTGTGCTTGAGTGCCCACAGCTCCGCCGCCGTGTAGTACGCGCGCTGCAACGGACAGGAATCGATGGAGATGAACCCGGCGGCCTCACCTGGATACAAATCGAGATATGCTTGCGCCACGTAGCCGCCCATCGACTGCCCGATAAGCACGGGTCGTGTGAACCCTTCACGCTGCAGGATCGCATGCAGCAGCCGGGCAAGATCGGCCATGCTCCATCCGAGCTTGAATGGTCGCGATAATCCATGCGAGGGAGGGTCCCACACCAAGCAACTCGCACGCGATTCGAAATGCTCGATCTGCCTGTCGAACAGCCGATGGTCCGCCGTAAGCCCCGGAAGGAACACGAGTTGCGGCGCTTTCGCACAGCCGCATGATATCCAATAGCGGATGACCCCGCCGTCGGTTGAGAACTCCTGCCCGACCATGAACCTCTCCCATCGTGGGATAATAGGGACAGGCACCATTTTCCCACACAGGAGCGCATCGTGAGCGACATCATCATCCGACCGATCACAGCTGACGACGACGCGGCGATCGCCGCCATCATCCGCGCGAATCTTGAGGCCTACCAGCTGGATATTCCCGGGACCGCGTACTTCGACCCGGAGCTCGATCATCTGAGCGCCCACTACGATGCCGCCCCTGACCGCCGCGCCTATTTCATACTCACCGATGCCGCCGGCACCGTGCTGGGCGGCGCCGGCCTGGCGGAGTTCCCCGGGCTGGACGCATGCGCCGAACTTCAGAAGATCTACCTGACAGATTTCGCCAAGGGCAAGGGACTGGGGGCCGCCCTCGCCCGCGCGGTGGAAACGCACGCTCGCAAGCTCGGCTACCGTCGACTGTATCTGGAGACCCACACCGCGCTCGGCGCAGCCATCCGACTCTACGAACACCTCGGCTACCAGCGCATCGAGCAGCCCGTTCCCACCGCCCACACCACCATGGATCGCTTCTACCTCAAGGAGCTGTAGCGGCCAACCGACAACTTGGACCTTGCCCCAAGTTGTCGGTTGCAACTGTGTATAGGTGAGTATATACTGTGCTTGTCGGGTATATACACTATACCCAAGGGGATGCGGCGCCGACGTCAGCCGCCTCCCTGCCGCGCGCACGGGGACGCCCGCGAGCGCGGCACCCCGACGAGGGACGCCTTGCCGGGCGGCACGAAAGGAAACCGATTTTGGAAATCATCATCTCGAACGCCAGCAGCAAGCCCATCTACGAGCAGATCACGGACAGCATCAAAACCGCGATCCTCTCGGGCGAGCTCGCTGAAGGCGAGCAGCTCCCCAGTATCCGGGCGCTCGCCAACAGCCTGCGCGTGAGCGCTATCACCACCAAGCGCGCCTACGCCGACCTCGAAGCCGCGGGCTTCATCGAGACGGTGCAGGGCAAGGGCAGCTTCGTCGCCGGCGGCAACGCCGAGCTCATCCGCGAGGAGCAGCTCCGCCAGGTGGAGGCGCATATGGCCCGCGCAATCGACGCCGGCCGCGCCATGGGGCTCACCGACACCGAACTCACCGAGATGTTCGCGCTCGAACTGGAATAGGCGCCCGCCGCAGGCAGACGCCGCAAGAAAGGACCGGCCATGTCAGCTATGGCATCCGATATCACCTCCGGCGCACCCCTCATCGAGGCGCACGGACTCACCAAGCATTACCAGGACTTCTCACTCCAAGGCGTTGACCTCACCGTGGACGAGGGCGAGATCGTCGGCTTCGTCGGCCAAAACGGCGCCGGCAAGTCCACGACCATCAAGGCGCTCCTGGGTCTCACCACCCTCGACGGAGGCACCGCGCACATCCTGGGCACCGACGTCGCGGACCTCGCGCGCGGCACCGCCGCCGCACGCGTCAAGGAACAGATCGGCGTCGTCTTCGACACCGTGTCGATGCCCGGTCACCTGCGCGTGGCCGATGTGGGCCGCGTGCACGCCCGCGCGTTCGGCCAGTGGAGCCAGCACCTGTTCGACCAGCTCGTGCGCGAATTCGGCCTCGGCCCCAACAAGCAGGTCAAGGACCTGTCGCGCGGCATGGGTATGAAACTCAGCCTTGCCTGCGCCCTTTCCCACGGCGCCCGCCTGCTCGTGCTCGACGAGGCCACGGCGGGCCTTGACCCCATGGCGCGCGACGAGATCCTCGACCGACTGCGCGCCTTCGTGGAGGAACCCGGTCGTGCCGTTCTCATGAGCAGCCACATCACGAGCGATCTCGAGAAGATCGCAGACCGCGTTCTGTGCATCGAGAGCGGCCGCATCGTCTTCGACCTCGCCAAAGACGAGATCACCGACGAGATGGGCATCGCCCGCTGCCGCGTAGCCGACTTCGAGGCGATCGCCGCCTCGGGCATCATCCCCGAGCGCGAGCTGCGCTACCGCAGGCACGACTACGGCATCGACCTGCTCGTGCCCGACCGCTTCGCATTCGCGCGGCAGTTCCCCAACATCCCCGTCGACCATATGACCATCGACGACTACATGGCACTGACCTTGAAAGGTGGTGTGCGATAGATGAAGCGCGCATACCTCATTGAGATGACCGTCATCCGCGACTACGCCCGCCAGCTTTTCGCCCTCGGCGTCTTCGTCGCCGCGTGCACCTGTGTCGGCATGCAGAGCGTCGCCGCTGCGCCCGGCGTGCTCACCTGCATGTACTTCATCATGGGCGCGCTTGCCACCTCGGCCTACGACGAGCAGAACAACTGGGGGCTCTACCGCCTCACCATGCCCATCAGCCGCCGCGATGTCGTGCTTGGTCGCTACGGCGTCATCGCCACGCTCGGTATCATGGGAATGGCGGCAGGGCTCATCGGTGCCGTCGCGCTCTCCGCGATCGCGACCGTGGCGCCGCTGCCCGGCGACCTTAAGACGGCGCTCGGCCTTTCGCCCGACAACGTCCAGGCCATGGTGTTCTCCTGCGCGCTGTGCGCCGTTGTCGGCTCTGGCGTGGCCGCCATCGAGGAGCCGGTCTACTTCCGCTTCGGCCAGACGAAGGCGACCCAGTGGATCCCTATGATCTCCGCGTTCCTGTTCATCGGCCCCATGGTGATCCTGGGCGCCACCGGCGGGCTCGACAACTTCGCCGGCATCGCCGACACGATTCGGGACATCTTCGCCTTTATCGAAACCCCCGTCGGCGTGACCGTGAGCCTCGTCGTCGCGCTCGGCGTCGCCGCTCTCTTCCTCGGCATCTCCGCCGCCGTCTCGCTCAAGCTCTACGAGCAGCGCGAGCTGTAGCCATGGGTCGGTTGGGGACGTGTTCCGTCCAACCCATTTAATTCAGATAATACCGTCCGCCGTGCAGCCACCCGGCAAGCACGGCGGACGCCTCTGACAAATTGGCCAGGCTCAGACTTGTCGCCTCCGAAACTTCACCCGATGCCCTATGAATTCGATGCTGTCGAGACCGCCAACGGCAGTCGGTCCCCGACCGATTCCAGCCTGAGCAATTTGCAGAAAATGCAAATTACCCAAACTGACCAGCCATTCTCCCAGCGACTCACGGCCTGGCGCGTGACGAAGAGCCGTCGCGCCATCTCCTCCTGCGTGATACCCGCCTCCTTGCGGATGGCGGCGATGACGTCCTTCATGGGCATGGGGTTCCTCCTTGATCGGACCCGTCTTGCAGGTTCATTGTCATCGAGCCCCTACCGCTGCACAAGAAACAGCCCGTTGCGCGGGCGCCCGCCGGCGGACATCCGCCATACGCGCTCGAAGCTTTGCGAGAATTCCCAAGAGCCCGTGACGCGGAAACCGTACGCGGTCTTTTCGAGATAGCCGGTCTCGAGGTAAATCGAAGTCGACGGACCGGCGTCGCCTTCCATCCAGTATGGGTCGAGATAACGGCTCCGGACAAAACCCTGTTCCGACTCGGCATCTACATATCCCTGCACGCATCCTCGCGGAGAAATCCGTTCCCAGAAAACCCCTTTCTTTCTCAGAAAAGTGAGCTAAAGTAAACTTGAATTTGTTTACATCAGTGTACTTTTGGTACACACGAAGGGAGCCGCAATGAGCGCATTGAAATTGCTCAAGGGGACGCATGGTCTGTTGCTGGGGGCAGGCGTGGTTATCGGATCGGTCGGCATCAAGATGCTGACGAGCGACTCCGCCAAACGCGTCTACGTCAAAGCCGTCGCCGCAGGCATGCGCGCCAAGCACGCATGCGAGGACACATTCGAGAGTGCACGCGCCGAGGTGGACGACATCGTCGCCGAAGCGGCCTACCTCAACGAGACCGCCTACGGCTCCGAAGCGGAGCCGGACGTCGAATCCGGCGAGCCTGCCTCTACGGAAGCGTAGAGCAGACCGTGAAGTACACCATAGACCACGAGCTGCCGCGACGAGTACGGCTGACCCTTGTCGGCCGCATCTCCGTATCCGACGCTGCCGTCCTGGAGCCAATGCTCGCGTCTTGGGCCGGCGTTGAGCGCGTTCGCGTCTATCCGCGCATACGCTCCGTTGCCATCTGGTGCCGCAGCGAACTAGCAAAAGCCGCCCTGCTCGGAAGGCTTGATGCGCTCACGCCCGCGCAGCTTGACGCCGTACGTGCCCAGACGACGGGCACCTTGGCACCCGTCGATACGCCCGTCGTCCGCAACATCGCCCGCCTTGCCGGTGCCCACCTCTTGCGACGCTGGTTCATGCCTCCCGCGCTCCGGACAATCTGGGCAGCCATGCACTACCTTGGGTTTTTGCGCGCGGGACTGGCGTCACTCGCTCGCGGCAAGCTCGACGTACCGGTGCTCGACGCCTCGGCGATAGGCCTCTCGTTCGTCAAGCGAGACCCCAAGACCGCCGCGAGCACCATGTTCCTGCTTGATCTGGGCGATGCGCTCGAGGAGGCAACCCGCACGAAGTCCGAGCACGAGCTCATCCGCTCGCTTATGGCGATTCCCCAGAGCGCACGGCGTCTGGAGGACGGTGATGAGGTCATCGTACCCGCGCAGAACCTTCGCGCGGGAGACCTCGTCGTAGCCCGCACCGGCATGCCCGTATGCGTAGACGGCGTGGTGGAGCGCGGTGTCGCTCTCGTCAACCAAGCAGCGCTCACCGGAGAACCGCTCGCTGTGGAGCGCACCATCGGTGATGACGTCTTCGCCGGCACCGCGGTGGAAGAGGGCGAGATCGTCATCCGTGTGGGCGCCGAGCCCGCCTCGACCAAGCTCCGCTCCATCGTGAACCTCGTCGAGGCGTCCGAAGCACTCAAAAGCGAGGTGCAGGCGCGCCGCGAAAGCCTCGCCGACCGCTTCGTGCCCTGGAACTTCCTGCTCGCAGGCATCGTCGCGGCAACGACCCGCAGCCTCACCAAGTCTTCCGCCGCCCTCATGGTCGACTACTCCTGCGCGCTCAAGCTGACCTCATCCATCAGCGTGCTCGCCGCTATGCGGCAGAGCGCTCATGAGGGCATGACCGTGAAGGGAGCCAAGCATTTCGAGGCGATTGCCGCCGCCGACACCATCGTGTTCGATAAGACGGGCACGCTCACCGAAGCGACGCCGCGCGTGGCACGGGTGCTTGCCGTGGCGCCCGATTGGACGGAAGACGAGGTCTTGCGCACCTCCGCTTGCCTGGAAGAGCATTTCCCCCACCCCGTGGCGCGTGCCGTTGTGGCAGCTGCGGCGGCACGCGGCCTCGAACATCGCGAGCGCCATGCCGAAGTGGCCTACATCGTGGCACACGGCATTGCCTCCGAGCTCGACGGCAAACGCATCGTCATCGGAAGCCGTCACTTCGTGATGGAAGACGAGCGCATCGACGTTACCCCCGGGACACAGGAGTTCATCGAGCGCGAGCTCGAGGGCCTCTCCCCGCTCTACCTTGCTCAAGACGGAAAGCTCGTGGGAGCCATCGGCATCGAGGACCCCCTGAAGCCCGGCGCATCCGAGGCGGTTGCCTCACTGCGCGCGCAGGGAATACGAAATATCGTCATGCTCACCGGCGACAACGGGCGCACCGCCGCCCGCATCTCCGCCGAAGCGGGCATCACGGAATTCCGTGCGGACCTCCTCCCCGAGGACAAGCACGCCTATGTGGAGGAGCTCGTGCGAACGGGACGGCGCGTGATCATGGTGGGCGACGGCGTCAACGACGCCCCGGCGCTTTCCGCCGCCGACGTCGGCATCGCCATGGGTACGGGCACCGCCATCGCCCAGGAGGTGGCCGACATCACGCTCGCGACGGGCGACCTTGGCGCGGTCGTGCGACTACGTGAGTTGAGCTGTGCCCTCATGGGCCGCCTCGACCGCTCGTTCGCCGCCATCATGGGGATCAACTCCGCCCTGCTTGCAGCGGGCATCGCCGGCATCATCCAGCCCCAGACCTCGGCGTTGCTGCATAACGGGAGCACCATCGCGCTCGCTGCGGAAAGCGCCCGCCGGCTTTAACGCACCCGATACCCCGCCCCAATAACCGGCCGCCACGCACATGCCGCAACATGTGCGTGGCGAACTTTTCCGAGATCTCTCGGAAAGCAACCCGATGAGGAATCTGGCTTCTGGCAAAGGGCGGGCATGGCGCAAACGCCTGAGACCGCCTGCTCCTGTTATCGGAGCACCCTTCTACAGCGCCCAGCTCGCGCTCTCGGTCTGCAGGCGCACCATGCGGGCGAAAAGACCGTCGCGTGCCATGAGCTCTGCGGGACTCCCCTGCTCGGCCACGCGGCCGCCGTCGAGCACCACGATCTTGTCCGCCGCCTGCACCGTGCGCATGCGGTGGGCAATCACGATGACGGTCTTGCCGACGAGCAATCGGGAAAGCGCCTCCTGGACCTTCGTCTCGTTCTCCACATCCAGGCTCGCTGTCGCCTCGTCGAGCAGCACGACGGGCGCATCCTTGAGGAGCGCGCGGGCGATGGAGATGCGCTGCCGCTCGCCGCCGGACAGCTTGGAGCCGTTCTCACCGATCATCGTGTCGTAACCCTGCGGCAGCCTGCTCACGAACTCATCGCAGTTGGCAGCGCGCGCGGCGGCCAGCACCTCCTCGTCGGTGGCGCCGCGCCTGCCCAAGCGGATGTTCCCCATCACCGTATCGTCAAAGAGCAGCACATCCTGGAAGACTACGGCGAAATCACGCAGCAGGACCTCCGGATCCACGGTCGCCACGTCCACGCCGCCCACGGTGACACGGCCCGTATCCGCATCCCACAGGCGCGCCGCCAGGCGCGCGCAGGTGGACTTGCCAGAGCCGGAGGGCCCCACGAGCGCCGTGACCTCGTCCTCGCGGGCCGTAAACGTCACGCCGTCGAGCACCCTCTCGCCGCCGCCGTAGGAGAACGACACGCCCTCGAAGCGGATATCATGGCCTGCCGGAGCATAGGCCCCTGAACCCTGCGCGAGCGGCTCCTCGAAAAAGCCCTTCATGCGCGCTGCGGCCGTTTTCGCCGAGAAGAGCTCCGCGATGAGCATGAGGCACTGGTCGAAGGGCGCGTAGATGCGGCTCACCACGATAAGGAAGGCGAACAGCGTCATAAAGGTGCAGGAGCCCTCCAAGATGAAGGCGGCGCCGGCGAGGACCGTCGTCGCGAGGCCCAAGCGCAACACGATCTGCGCGCCGTTCACGCAGACGCCGCAGGCGATCTCGGAACGAGCCGCCTGGCGCTCTGCGGCGTCCACGTCGGCGTGGATATGCTCGAGGTAGCGGTCCTCCTGGTTGGTGGCGCGCACCTCGCGCACGCACTCGAGTGCCTCCTGGATGTCCTCCGAGGTGGCAAGGCCGCGCATGCGCGTCTTCTCCATCATGGGCTGAAGCGTGCGGCGCGCGCCGAACAGGATTGCCAGACCCACCGGACAGCTCCACAGCGACGCCGCCGCGAGCCGCCAATCGAATGCGAAGAGCCCCACCGCGGCCACAGCGAGCGTAACGTAGGCTCCGTAGAGCTCGGGCAGCACGTGGCTGTAGGCGTGCTCGGTGGTCTTGACGTCGGTCATGAGGGTCTCGGTGAGATCGGCAAGATCGCGCCTGCCGAAAAACGACAGGGGCAACTTGCGCAGACGCTCGGCAAGGCCGATACGCTGCCGGCCGCTCTCCTTGTAGATGACACCGTACTGGTAGTAATAGGCCCAGTACTCGGTCACGAAGAGCACGACGGCGAAAACCGCGATGGCAAGCGCGTACGGAGCCGGCGCGGGCAACGGCGCGGCATGCGTGAGGTGTGCTATGAACGCCTCCATGAGCTTGTAGATGATGCCCACCCCGCCGAAGATGACGAGGTTCGAGGCAGCCGTCCACACAGTGCCGAGCTTGACGTTGCGCATGCCCTCATCAGTGAGGGCGTACTTCTCCTGGATACCCATCTACTCCACCTCCTGGGAATGGGTTGGTTGGGGACGTGTTCCGTCCAACCCATTGGGACATGATTCATCCGAATCAAAATGGGTTGGACGGAACACGTCCCCAACCAACCCATTCCCGCTCGTGATGCGCCAGCTCACGGACTTCTCGTAGTCGGCCCACATGCGGGCGTACAGACCACCTGCAGCAAGCAGCTCGTCGTGCGCACCCTGCTCGACCACGCGACCGGCATCCAGCACCACGATCTTGTCGGCGTTCCGCACCGTGGAGAGACGGTGCGCGATCATGAGGACCGTACGGGGCTCGCCATCGCGCCCACGGGCAAGCCGCCTGAAAGCCGCCTGGATCTTGACCTCGTTTTCCGGATCGGCGAAGGCCGTGGCCTCGTCGAGCACCACCACCGGCGCATCCTTCAGGATGGCGCGGGCGATCATCAGGCGCTGGACCTCGCCGCCGGAAAGGTGCGCCCCGCCGGTGCCCACAAGCGTGTCGACACCCTGCGGCAGCTTGTCCAAAATGTCGGAGCACTGGGCGGCCTCGAGGGCGGCAAGCACCTCATCGTACGTCGCATCGGGACGCGCGGCGCGAACGTTCTCCAGCACCGTCTGCTTGAACGGCCTGTTCGCCTGAAATACGAACGCCACGCGGTCCATGAGGTCGTGCGGGTCCATATCGCGCACATCCACGCCTCCGAGCTCCACGCGCCCCGAGCCGACATCCCAGAAGCGCGGCACGAGACTCGCCGCCGTGGTCTTGCCGCCACCGGAGGGCCCCACGAGCGCCACGGTGGCGCCCGCCGGAACATCGAAGCTCACACGGTCGAGCGCAGGCGCCTCCGCGCCCTCGTAGGTGAAGGAAACGTCCGCGAAACGGATGGCGTTGCCCTGGGGCGTGCGGGGGCGCGCAGGCGCCGAGATGACGGGAGCGGCGAGCACATCCTCAACGCGTGAGACCGCGTCCGCCGCGGACTGGAAGGCCTCGGACATGAACATCACACGCGTGACCGCAGTGGGAATCACGGCCGCGAAGATCGCGTAGAACGCGAAGTTGGCGACGAAGCGCGCGAAGTCCCCCTCACCCGGCGCCAGCAGAATCGCTGCGGGCACAAGAAAGATCGCGACGCCGTTGATGACCGTGAGCGAAAGCGACTGCGGCGTCTGGCACCATTTGACCGCGTAGTCCTGCGCAAGGCGCGTGAACTCGTCAATGGCGTCGTGGAACGCCTTGAACGAATAGACCGTCTGCTGGAAGACCTTGACCACGGGGATGCCGCGCACGTACTCGGTGCCGGTCTTGTTCATCTTGACGAGCGATTCCATGTAGCGCGTCATGAAGTCCATGCCGCGACCGCCCATCATGTAGAAGATGCAGCCGAGCGAGACGACCACCGACACCAGGCACGCGAGACCAAGCCGCCAATCGAACACGAAGAACAGCGTGAGCATACCGAGGATCATGGCCACGGACCCCGCCGTATCCGGCAGCTTATGAGCGAGCAGCCCCTCGGTCTCCGCGGCGCAACCGTCCACGACGCGGCGCAGCGCGCCGCTCGCATGCGTGTCGAAGTATCCCAGACTCGCGTGCATAAGGTGATCCGTAGTGCTCTTGCGCATGTTGGACGCGCAGCGAAACGCCGCGAGGTGCGTGCACATGAGGCCCGCGAAGTACAGCAGAATGCTCGCAACCGAAAGCCCAAATGCCCACCAGCCGTAGACGGCGACTCCCGTGGCGGCACTCCAGTCGGGCGCGACGGCGATCAGGTCGCGCGCTACGAGCCAGATGCAGATATACGGGCCGAAACTTATGAGCATCGACACCGCCGAGAGCGCGCACCCGATGTAGGTGAGCACCCGTCGCGGGCCTGCGAATGAAAGCAGCCGTCCTATGGCGCCTTTGCTGCGCGCGTTGCCTGCGGCGGACGTTTGCGAATCAGACATATCGTCCTCCTAACCTATCGAACTCTTGATTGGCTATCCCGCGCACCGTATCATGTTGTGCATAATGTGTTAGTCTTGGTTAACTGTAATGAGACGAACTCGCAAAAGGGGTGGACGTTTCCTCAAGATGATCGGTGTGAAGGACATGCCCCGCGAGCTCGTGGCACTCTTCGAGCCGCAGGCGGAACAACTCGGCATACGGCTCGAACAGCATGGCGGCATCTGGACGGGAACCGCCATGGGCAGTGCCGCACGCGGGACGATGTGGCTCCACGCACCGTCACCGTACTGCCTTGTACTCACCCACGACGTCACGCCATGCAACGACATGCCCTTGTTCGAGGGGTCGTTAGGGCCCTACGCCTGCGTCTGCACGCTCGGTGAGGACGCGCTCGCCTGCTCGAAGGACTGCGGTCTTGCCATCAGGCCTATCGGGCATGGGCGCCGCGATCGCCGGGCGCAGACCGAGCTCGCCACGTTCGTCGAGCGCAAGCCCCGCTCGCTATCCAGCAGCCTTGTCGCGGGGCATACGTATCGCTCGCAATCCATCATCATGCTGCCCGAGTTCTTCGACGAGCTGGACCGGCGCTACCCCGGAGAGTACCGGGGCCTCTTCCCTTTGTTCGACGGGGCATGGGGCGCGGCCGCCGAGCGCGCCATCAGGCGCGCCCTCGCCGGCATACCCGCACGACCTCCCCTTCATCCCGGTGGCGAGCTGGGAATTCTTTCGACCGTCATCGCCCTGATGGCCTCGCTTTCAGCGGACCGCTCCCCTGCTGCCGCCGAACCAGAAGCAGAAGCGCTCGCGTCTCGCGCACGGGAGCTCGTATCCGAGGCTATCGAAGCGGGAGCCGCTCCCCCGTCCATCGACGACGTTGCCAGAAAGCTCTATATCAGCCGCTCGCGGCTGTGCGCGACGTTCAAGCATGCGACCGGGCAGAGTGTGGGCGCATACGGACGGCAGCTGAGGCTGGAGCGCGCTTGCCGCCTCCTCGAGGACGAAAGCCTCACCATCGGTGAGGTCGCAGGGCTTCTCGGTTACCCGACTCCGTCTGCGTTCTGTCACGCATTCTCGAGTGCCATGGGAACATCTCCGCAAAAGTGGAGGGATTCCTGAACCCCGTCCAGACAGGGACGGGTCGGTGGGGACGTGTTTTCATCTCCGATACGCCGATTCTACCGTGCCTCAGACCCCCTTGCGCGCGACGGCGACGCAGGCGGTCTGCCCCACGCGGCGCCACGAGACCTCGCTGAACCAGGTGCCGAGTATGCAGCGCAACTCTGCCTCGGAGTAAATGCGGACATCACCCTCGCGCGAATACGGCATCCACGCGTTCATGATCGCGCGGGCGGGTGCCGGCTGCCACGCGTCACCGATGATAAGGGTGCTGCCGGGCGCGAGCACGCGCCACACCTGGAAGGCCGCACGCTCCGGATCCGGGTAGTGGTGGAAGGAGTCGTTGCACCAGGCGGCGTCGAACGAACCGTCGCGAAAGGGAAGGCGCTCGGCGTCGCAGAGGAGGACATCGGCACGGTCGCCCAGGCGTTCCCGTGCGACCTCGGTCATCTTCGGCGACAAGTCCACGCAGCTGAGGCGCGCGCCCGGAATCCCCTCGAGCACCAGCTCGGCAAGGGCGCCCGTGCCGCAGCCCAGGTCGAGCAGGCGCGGGGCGGGCCTCCCGGCCACGGCGCGCCTCACCTCCGCGAGCACATCTGGGTAGAGCCGGCGCGCGTGCTCGCCCTCCATCCCGGTGTCATAGGTCGGCGCTTGCGCATCGAAGGCGGCGCGGGAGCGGGAGCGCAGCAGCTCGGCGCTCTTCTCGTCCATCCTGGTGTCCATCTTGCGTCCTTTCTGTTAAACAATGTTCAATACAATCGGCCGAAAAGAGCCCCGGCAGCCGCCGGGGCAGGATCCCTAATCCGCGGTGCCCGCCGAGCGGAACTCGGCAAGAAGCGCGCAAAGGTAGCGGCGGGCAGCTTTGATGGCCGCCTCGTCCGGCATGCCCGGACCCGAGGCGAGGCCCACCGCGCCGTAAGTCATGATCGCGGCGAGTTCATCGGCGTCGGGCACCGTCGCGCCGCGCGAGGCGGCGTCGTCCTCAAGCGCGGCGCGCAGGTGCGGCCGCACCGCCTCGCACATGGCAAGCGAAAGCCGGTCGTGTAGGGCACCGTGGCCCTCTGCATGAAAGTACGCCGCATGCGGATAATCATCGCTCGCGCCGAGCTCAAGAGCTTGCTCGAGCTTCTCGTCCAACGAGAGATTATTGTCGTCCAGCAACTCGCAGATGCTTTCGGCGCAGCGGCGTGCGTAATCCTCGATGGCCTCGGCGAACATCTTCTCCTTGGAGTCGAAGTAGTGGTAGGCGAGCCCCGGAGCCACACCAGCTGCACGCGCTACAGCGCGCACGGACACGTTGTCGTAACCCTCTTCTGCGAAAAGCTTCATGGCGCACACGAGAAGCTCGCGCCTGCGCTCCTCGGGATTCATCACGGTTCTGGTCACGGCTGCCACCTCCTCGTGACGGATGGTACACCCTGATTGAACATTGGTCAATATCAGTCACCACCAACACTAACAATGGCTTACCGTCGCATGCGCGCGAAGAGTCAATGGGATCGGGGCTATTGACCTCTCGGCATCTTTGTTATACAAAAGAGTTAGACAAGGTTATCTTTTGAGAATCACGCGGCAATCGTTCGCCAACTCGGAATCTTCCCCGCCAAAATCGATGACATCGTGAACCGAAGCAAGGTAAAGCAACATGAACATGAAGAGACATATGAGAATGTCCGGCACCATGGCAGGCGTTGTCGGCATCGGGGCAATCGCCTGCGGTGCTTTTGCTCATGCATGCCTCACAGTGGGCGCTGAAGCCATTCTCATCTTCGGCGGATTCGCCTTCATTGCGCTCGGTTTCAAATTGATTCGTCTTGGATCAAATTGGCGCGGCGACACGTGCTGCCCCACCAACATACGACCTCGATAGGAGAATCATGCCGTTCACCCTTGCGCTCGCCACCCTCGGCCTCGTCGGCTCAATCCTCATGTTCGCCGGGGACATGCTGCTCTACTTCACGCCCGGCGCCTATGACATGGACGGTACGCTCAAGCCGTACCTGCACATCATGCGCGACCTTCCCGCTGCGCGCGTGCGCCTGGGTGGGGTGCTGGGACCCGTCGCCGCCTTCCTCTACGTGCTCGGTTTTCTGGCACTTCTCCTTATGGCGCGCGGCGACTTCGCCTGGCTTGTCTGGCTTGCAGCGGCACTCCTTGCCTTCGCGCTCATCTGCGGCGGCGCCTACCACGCGCAGTACGCCTACCTCTCCATCATCGCCAAGGCGGGGCACGAGGATCTCTACGAGGAGGTCTCCGCCAACATCATGCTTCTCATGCGCCTGGCAACGACCCCCATGTACGCCGGGTTCATCCTGTTCACCATCGCCATCGTGCTCGGGCAGACCGTCTTCCCCGTCTGGTTTGTCGTCTTCACGCCCATCGTGACGAGCTTTTTAGGTCTCGTGTGGATGCGCGTGCCGCAGCCAGCGCGGTGCATTCTCTTCGGCGGGTGGAGCAACCTCGTGTTCACGATCATGTTCACTGCGATGCTTGTCTGCCTGCTTATGGGAATCGCTTAAGCAGCGCGTCAATAACCCCACGCTCGAGCTCGCGATGAAGATCGCAAGGCTGCTGGGGCTTCACGTGGACGAGATTTTCTTTCTGGACGACTGATAGATGGCAAAGCCGGCCGGCGGTCAAAAGACACTGGCTCATCCCGCCTCTTTATGATGCAGATGTATCCGTTACGCATCTTGCAAACGGATAAATCTGCATCGTGAATGGCACCCGACGCCACAAAACTTAAAATCTAGCAGCGGTTACCTTCTTACACGCACGCATGGATCGCATCGCGCAGGAACTGCGCCGCCCCCGGCGCAACCTTTTCGTAATAGGCTTGGAACCGCTCGTCGGCAACATAGCTGTCCGCCAGACCCTTGTGCGCCTCAGGCGTGTAAGTACCATCTGGCCAGTACATGCGCAGCCAGCGGGCGTGCATCACCACGAGCTTGCGCGCCTCGGGGCCGGTCGGATCGCCCGCCTCCATCGCACGGCGCAGCTGCTCGTTGATGGCGACCG
Organism: Collinsella tanakaei; assembly: GCF_030373545.1. Taxonomy (GTDB): domain Bacteria; phylum Actinomycetota; class Coriobacteriia; order Coriobacteriales; family Coriobacteriaceae; genus Collinsella; species Collinsella tanakaei_C. Next base: position 148,531 of record NZ_JAUDCO010000003.1, read on the forward strand.
CCAGTTCTTCCGCCTGCAGGTGCGCCGCCTCGCCCATCGCCAGATATTTCTTGTTGGCGGCATCCACCACCTCGTCGCCGTATGCCGCGCGGGTCTCCTCGCCGTAGGCCTTCTCGTTCTCGGCCACCTCACGCCAGCGGCGAAGCGTCGGCAGCACCGCGCCCAGAAGCGACGCCGCCTCGTCCACAGTCCAACCCATCGCCTCGGCCATGCGCGGGGCGCAGTCCTCGATCATCTCGTCCATCGAAGTCTCGTACGTGTAGACGCCGTTCTCGTAGCACCAGCGACAGAAATCCTCGGCCTCGGAACCGTCCGCCTCATGACCGTGCTGACCGGGAGCGGTGAACATCATGCCGCAGCTCTGGCAGTAGCGTTCGGGCATGTCGAGGAGCTCCGTCACGGGGACGTCCAGCTCGCGAGCGATGAGCTTGAGCATGTCGATGCTGGGCTCGGTGGCTCCGGTCTCCCAACGACTCACGGCCTGCCTCGTGATGTAGAGCCGGCGCGCCAGCTCCTCCTGGGTGAGCCCGCGCTCGCGGCGCAGGCGGGACAGGGCATCTTTCAGCATGATCATCGGGGCTCCTCTCGTACGGGTCCTTCTCGCCCATTGTCCCTGAGGCCGGGCCGCCCGTCGAGAAACAGATCGTTTCGCGGCTACCCACCGGAGACCTCCCGCTGAACGCGCTTCGGCAGCTTGGAGAAGACGAGGTCGTAGCTCATGTCGCAGAGGTCGAGCACGAGCCCCTCGGAAAGGTCGGCGTCCAGGTCGACGGAGACCCATGTGCGACCGTCGGAATAGTAGCCGGGCAGCACCGCGCCCGGGTGCTCGGCGCGCAGCTCCAGGATGCGGTCGGGGTCGCACTTGAGCGACAGCAGGTGGCGCCCCGCGTAGGGCGCCTTGGCGTCGGGCGATGCCACGAACTCGCAGGCGAACTGCCTGCCGCCCACCCAGTAGACCATCCAGCCCCACTTCTCATGGAGAGCTTTCGTGGCACCGGGATGCGCAAGCAGTTGCTTATCGATAACGGAAACGTCCATATGCCCCGCCCCCTACGACACGCCGTCCCGCCGGCACGCACGCCCGATCAGGTCGCTCGCGATCGTAAAGGCCGCTACACGGTGCGTCGCCAGCGTGATCTGCGATTTGTACCGTCGCGGCTCCTCTTTGGCCTCGAGCGTCCTCAGCGTTTCGCGAATCTTATGCACTGTCGAGTCAATTTGGCGTTTGGCTTCCTTCAGCTCGGTGTCGGAGTATGAGGGGCTCGAAGCGGCGCCCTCAACAGGCCCGCACAGCAGCGTGGCGTCATCCTCAAGCGCTTGTTGCACCTGCCGCACGGTCGTATCGACGGAAAGCCCCGTCGTGTCCACCGCGCAGCGCTCGTACTCCCCCAGGTCGCAGAACTGACCCCACATGGCTTCGACAAGCTCCGCATTCGTCTTCTCGTCGAGCTTCGCGCGAGCGATGGCGCGCCGCAGCGTTTCGTCGCGGTCGGCGCGAAGCACGACGTAGCGGACCTCAAGTCCCATGCTGGCAAGATCAAGCCACGGCCCCAAGAACCAGGGCCCGACAATGCCGTCCACGATGACGTCATAACCCTCACGGGCGAATCGGCATGCGGCATCCCGGATCGCCTCGATCACCACGCGGTTCTGGTCGTCCGACGCCGGAAGATGCGGCGCGATTGCACCTTTGCTCAGATAATGGTAGAAGTCATCGGTATGGAGATGCACCGACCTGTCCCAGGCCGACTCGCGCGCCAGCTGCTCCGCCACCGTGGTCTTCCCCGTCCCCGGCGCGCCGGTGACGATAACGATTCTTCCCCGCTTCATGTGCGTACCCTCCCGAGTCTGGCGTCAACCCTAAATGTCCTCGATCAAGCAGCATCGACGTCATACACCGCTTGCGCACGCAGCCAGTATCCGTCGGAAAGGCCGAAAAATCGACACAGGCGAAAATCGATATCCGCCGTGACGGGGCACTGGCTAAGCACCATCCGATTGATGCGCCGCTCAGGTATGCCAGCTTCTTGTGCCAAGCGGTGCTGGGAGACTCCCATAGGAACAAGAAGCTCCTCCACAAGAGGCTCTCCTGGGGTTACGGGAGCAAGCTGACTATCGCCTCTTTGCAACTGAGCGGAAATCGACAAGCCAGACATCTTCGCCACCTCCACGAAACGGCACCTACGCGTAATGATCCTTAACGGAATAGATGATGAGCTGGCCGTCCGCAACCTCGTATACCAAGCGGTCGTCCTGATTGATGCGGCACGACCGCATGTCGGACAACTCGCCACGAAAGGGTCCGGGCTTCCCGATGCCGTCGAACGAATCACGCTCGACGTCTCGAATGAGTTGGTTGAGCATTTTAACGTCTTCTTATCATGCCGCTGCCACTAAATATAAGCGTCCTGCGCATCGTCCGTCCAGACCTTACGCGTCATCAGTCTCCACCAGCTCATACTCGGAAACCGCGCCTTCTTCTTTGCGGACGTGGTCGCACGCCCACAAAAGTGGAGCTGCCGCGAGCTTGCACGCCGACTTCATTTCATACCGATCTGATGGCCGCGACAGCGACACGAGGATATGCGTACGAATAAAACCGTCCCGATATCCGATTGTCTTATGCGTACGCATAACCGTCGAAGGAGAGTCTATGCGCGTCACCACTATGGCAGAACTCGGCTTCCTCATCCGGGAGGAACGCCTGGGCAAGAAGCTCACGCAAACCGATCTCGCGGAGATCTCGGGCGTTGGCATCACTTTCATATCGCAGCTCGAGCACGGCAAGGAAACCGTCGAGATGGGACGCGTGGTCAGGGTCCTCACCATGCGCGGCATCGACCTCTATGCAGAACGGAGGGGCTGATGGCCGATATCGTTGTCGCGCGGCCCTTGCGCCATGCGACGCACGTGTTTGCCCCTATGCCTCGGTCTGGCAGACCCGCACGCACAGCAGGCAGTAGGCAGCCAAGATGCACAGAGTGAAGGCCAGGGTGCCCCCAGCAAGAGGCAGGAAACCCTCCGCCCCGAACATGGCCGAGAGCACGGCGATGAGGACGAAACCGAAGATGCAGTGCGTGCATGCGATCGCCGTCGGCAGCGCGAAGCTTGCTCCCACCTGGACGCGCACCGAGGCGCGGCGCATGCCCTCCGGCGCCCCGAGCACCGCAAGCGTCCGGTATGAGCGCCCGGCTTCGGATGCCTGGGCAAGCTGCTGCAGGGCAAGCACCGCAGCCGCGGCGACGAGAAACGCCGCGCCGTAGAACACGCAGGAGTAGGCGACGGGCAGCAGCGCCTGGGCGCTCTGCTCGAGAGAGCCGGCGCGCATGCCGACGCTGAACGCGAGCCCCGCGAGCGTCATGCACATCGATGCCGCCAGAAGCACGCACTCGGCCGCCATGGCCATGGCGCCGCTTTCGGCACGGGCCTCGAGCTGGCGCACCGTGAACGGCGTGACGCCTGCCCAGTAGCGCTCGGGACGCCGCCGCAGCCGTTCGGGCACAGTCGCATACAGGACGCGGATGAGGAAGTAGGACCCGAACAGCGCGATGAAGCCCATAGGGATGATGAAGACGATGAAGTAACCGGGCTGGAGCAGACACACGCCCCATACGAGCGCGAGAAGGATCGCGGCGGCGATCTTCTGAACGCGAAGCGACCGGACGCCGGCAAGGCGCCGCTTTTCGGGAACCCTGTCGGCGTGAATCAACTCGACGATCGGACGCTTACACACGCCGCGCACCGATGCCAGCGCAGCGATGACGCTGATGACGAGAAACGAGCAGGCGCACTGAATCGCCGAAGCGGCAGAGAACACGAGGGCGGGGCGCCAGGGCACCCCGAACACGAACGCTGCCACAAGCGAGAACACCGGCGAGAGCGCCCAGCCCAGAAGAAGCCCGCATGCGAGCGCGACCGTCCCGACGAGCGCGCACTCGATAGCGAGCACGGCGGCCATGCCGCGGGATTCGAGGCCCACGATCAGGTAGAGCCCGAACTCCCGCTTGCGCCTGCGCAGCAAAAACATGTTGGCGTAGCCCAGAAGGAAGCAGAAGATGACGTCGATGAACACGGCGAACGCCTGGAGCACCTCCCCTGCCTTTGCAAACGAGGCACGCTGGTCGGGCGTGAGGTCGAGGGCAAGCAGGTAGTCGGTCGACGCCAGAAACGAATACAGCAAACAGGCGGCGAACGCAAGCGTGACGAAGTAGATCGAGAAATCGCGAACACTGCGCCGAACATTGCCGCAGGCGAGCTTGATGGTGAGCATGGAACCCTTCCGTCGTACGGAACATTGCCACCATTTTCCGCAGCGGCCAAAGGGCGTGCCATCGATTCGGCTTACATGTGGCTTACGCCTGTGTAAGGTTGGTCTCCGTTGGAATGGGTTGAACGGAACACGTCCCCAACCAATCCATCTTCAGTATGCAGTCGCGCGCCGGTTGAATCAAAGGAGCGCTGGTGACCTATTGGCACGACGCGTCAACCGACGCGTGACCGTATCGACAGGAAGGAGGCTCGATCGATTAACCCCACCCGCGGAATCAGCCCTCCCGCGGAGCGACAAGCCACGTGCCGAGCAGCATGAGGATGAGCGCAAAAACGAACGATGGCGCAAGCGGCGTGCGGAACAGCACGAACGCCAATGCGCTGCCTATGAACGGGTTCACCGCGTAAAACGCGCTCGTGCGCGCCGCACCCAGATCGCGCTGGGCACGCACGTAACAGGCAATCGACAGTCCGTATGCGACGAATCCCAACAGGAGCGCAAGTCCCGCGTCGGCGAGCGTCGGCACCGCATCGCCTACGCCAAGCGCCACGATGAGCGCACCTGCACCGGAGCCCCAGCCCTTGATGATGACGATGTGGGCGGGGTCGCACCCCGACAATCTGTTCGTGCAGTTGTTCTCGATGCCCCAGCACACGCATGCCGCGAGCGTCAGGAGGGGGCCGACGGAGAACCCCCATGCATCCGCATCCCACGACAAAAGGACGCACGCCAGGGTAATGGCGCCGATGCCCGCCGCCGTGCGCGCCGCCACTCGCTCACCGAACGCCAGGCGGGCGATAAGGGCGGTCGCGACGATCTCGAAGTTGTTCAGCAGCGACACGCTTTCCGCCGATGAGCGGGAGAGGCCCGCCATGAGCAGCAAAGGGGCAGCGATGTCGAGCGCGACCATCGCCGCCGCATACGGGATATCGGCACGCTCAAGCGGTCTCCCACGCGCTGCCGCCTTATCACCTCGCATGGCACGCGCAAACGCCAACACCGTCATGCCGGCACCTGCCCCCAGATACAACAGCGCCGCCAGCATGTTCGGCGCGATATCCGCAAGCAGCACTTTGGAAAACGGCGTGCTCAGCGCATAGAGCACCGCGGCGGCGAGGGCGGCAGCAACGCTTCGTCCCGCGCGGCCAGCTCCCATATGCCACCCCCCCCTGTTTCCGAACAAACTGTTCTATAGTTACGATACCGTCCGATAGCGACGGCGCTGCGGGACACCTCGCCGTGGGTGTCCCGTACTGAACAATTCGCCCGATATGTACCGTATCGTCGTAAGGACCGCCTATGGATCGCAGATTCGACCGAACCGAACGTGCTATCGCGAAAGCCTTTACCGAGCTCCTTTGCACCTCGAGCTACGCATCGATCACCACCTCTGAGATCATCGAACGCGCAGGTATAGGACGAAGCACGTTCTATGCGCACTACCACGGCAAAGACGACGTCCTGCGCGCCGTCGTCCAATCGATCTGCGACCATGTCCTCTCGCCGGTCGGTCCGGAGTCCGGACACGACTTCAGCGGCCACCATACAAGCGAGGCGCTCATCGAGCACACGCTCCTCCACCTTCGCGAACGCGAATCGGGCATACGCGCCCTCGTCTTCAGCGATAGCGCCGACGTGCTCGCGCGCTGCCTGCGCGAGCAGCTCGTCGTGCATATCGAGGACATGCTCCCCCACGCGCTTTCAGGAAACGCGGGAAGGATGGATCGGACATTCGTGGTGAAGTTCCTGGCAGGCAGCTTCCTCGATACCGCCCTGCGGTGGGCGCGCGACGGATTCGCCGAGAGCCCGCTGCGCATCGCCGAGCAATACCTGCTGGCGGTGCGGCCGATGTTTCGGGAATGACAACAGCGAGGCATGCTAAGATGGCTTCGACCCAACGGGGTCTCTGACGAGGGCAGCCGTACCAGAATCGCAAAGACGGCGCACGATCTGGGAGGTTGCCATGGATTGGGTCATTCTTGTTGTGTCGGGTGCGATGGAAGCCGTGTGGGCCCAAGCGCTCGACCGCTCCGAGGGCTTCTCGCAGCCCGTCCCCACGGTCATATTCCTTATCGCGGTCGCGGCGAGCATGTTCGGACTCAGCCACGCCGTCCGCACGATCCCGCTGGGCACCGCCTACGCCGTCTGGGTCGCCATCGGGGCCGCACTCACGGTCGCGTGGAGCGTCCTTACGGGAGCCGAGCCGTTCTCGTGGGCAAAGCTCCTGCTCATCACGGGCCTCGTTGCGTGCGTCATCGGCCTCAAGCTGGTCGGCGAGGCGTACTGAAACGACGGGAATGGGTTGAACGGAACACGTCCCCAACCAACCCATTTTTGTCGGCTACCCGCGCGGACGATACCAGGTGAGAAGCTCGTCCGCGGCATCGGCCGGCAGGTCGCGCAGAGAGAGACCGCCGACTTCACTTGCCGCGGTGCGCGCGGAGAGCGTCGCCACACCGGAGCGGCGCTGGAAGGGATTGGCGCGAACCTCCATGTGCTGCAGACGGGTGCGCGGGGCGATCACGGTGAGCCGCGTGAGCCCGCCGGTGACGAGCACCAGCTCGCGAGCGGTATACCCGTAGCGTGCCGCACCCCAGGCGCGCAGCGCATCGAACACAAGGCCCGCAAGCAACGCCACGCTCAGCAGCACCGCTGCCACGAGCAATGGCTCCAGCAGCCACTCCACACTCGCAAGCAGTTCGGAGAGACCGAACAGCCAGTGCACACCGAAAAAGATCGCCGTCGCGAACGGCCACCAAATCGCGGCGCGCACCACGGCGCGGCGGCGCGCGACGGGTCCCAAGCGCTCCAGCTTCACGCCGTCCAGCACGCCCGCGTACTCCGGAAGCACCTGAGCAAGAAACGCATCGATCTCGTCCATGCGGATGAACGGATGCAGAAGCGTGGCGCCGGCGGGCTCGCCATCTGTCTCCCCCGGAGCGGAGACCACCTGCGCCGAGACCTCGGCATACCCGATGAGCTGGCGAATGATGCCCTGCCGCACTATCACGTACTGCACGCGCCCCGTCGCGAGCGCGCGCGACGAGCGGGAGAGCAAGCCGTGCTCCACCACAACGCGGTCGGCATAGCGCTCGACGCGATACCCCGCGTACCGCACGAGGTTGGCGGCAAACGAGACGGCTGCGCCCAAAAGCAGCGCGATGACGAGAAACGCCAGGACCACGGGCACAGCCACCGGGGCGATGCCCGCCACGAGCTCGTTGCCCCTGCCGACGACGTCGAGCAGCCCCCACTCGATCAGCTGGTTGGCCCCGTTGACGAGAAGGACCACGAGCGCGACGGCCTGGCCGCCCGCGCTCATCTGGGACGCCGCGGCAAGCGCGAGATCGCGGCTCGTAAGCGAGAAGGTGGCAAGCGGGCGCTCCGTGGCGGACGCGCTCTCGATTGCAGCTTCCTTTTCGCCCTCCCCGCCTTGATCGGCGGCGGCGCGCTTACGGCGGAAGAGCTCCGCGCGCAGGGCATCGGCCTCCCCCGCGCGAAGACCGGAGATCTCGGAGGCATCGCCCTCCGAGGCGGCAGCGCCCGTGTCGAGGTCGAGGGACATAAGGCCGAAGACGCGGTCGACTAGCGACGAGTTCATCGAAACCGTGTGGATATGCTCGTAGGGAATCGTAAGGCTGTGCCGATTGAGGATGCCCCGGCACAGGCGAACGCCCTCCGCCCTGAGCTCCCACGTTCTCGCACGCCAGATGACAAAGCTCACCAGCAGGCACACCACGAAGATGCCCGCGGCGGCCAAGACAAGCTTGAGGGTGACGGAAAAGTCTCCGGCAAAGAGGTCACCTGCCAGACCGAACGCCGCGAGCATGACCAGGCCGGACGCCATCTTGAACGCCTCAACAGGCACCGAGAGCGGATTTGCGCGATGCACGCCGAGAAGCGCTTCCGGAGTGGTATCCGTCTCTTCGAAGAGCGAGCGCCCCGGAACGGCAAGCTGCTCAAGCTCCCTCTCCAAGCTATCGACGTCAACACCCGGCGAGCACGGCGCATCCTTCTTGTCCACGCTCACACGTCCTCCTTGGCGAGGCGCGCGAGCTCGGCCACGCGGTCGCGCAGCTCGTTGGCGTCTGTCTCCGCAAGGCCGGGGATCTCGAAGCTCTCGCCGGCGGTGGAGATGGTCACCGTGGCCAGGCCGTGCGCACGAAGGATGGGACCCTGCTTGGTCTGCACGTGCTGGACGCGCACGAGGGGCACGAGCACGCGCTTCTTGGTGAAGACGCCGTGGTAGAGGTCCACGTCGGTGGGTGTGACGTCGTAGCGCCAGGTGGCCATCTCCACGCGCGGGGAGATAAGAAGGTCGCCCACGCAGATCAGCTCGACGATACCGGCAACCAAGTAGACCCAGAAGACGTCTCCGCCCAGATGGCGCACGATGAACCAGGCGGCAACCGCCAGCACGGCGACCACGGCGATACCGATGATGTCAGAGATGCACCATACGCGCATCATGCGCGGATCGAGACGGTGCGAGGGCAGGCTGCTCACAAGACTCCTTCGGTCGTATGGATGGAACCATTCTCGCACACACTGCCGCACAGACCAACGGATGGGATGTCCGCCCCCAGCGCCTCCGACGGCCGATTGCCCGGAACGCAGGCGGCGCATCAACGTACAATAACCCCAGAAGTTTTCGACATGCTGGACGGGTTGAACGGAGCACGTCCCCAACCAACCCTTAGAGGGGAGGCGCCATGTACGGAAAAGCGGAAACGCTGCAGCTGCTCGATCGAGAAGACATCGGCTACGAGTTCTACGAGCACGCCGCGGTCTTCACCGTGGCGGAAGCCATTGCCGCGGATATCCCCCACAGCGAGTTCGGCGCCAAGAACCTGTTCCTACGCGATGATAAGCACCGCGCGTACTACCTCGTCGTCTTACCGGATCAGAAAGGCGTTTCCCTCCGCGAAATCCAAGAGCGCCTGAGATCACGGCGCCTCTCGTTTGCGAGCGACCGAGACCTGGCAACGATGCTCGGCCTCATCCCCGGGTCGGTCACGCCGCTCGGCGTACTCAACGATGTCGAACACCGCGTGGAAGTCATCATCGATCGGGAGCTCGTCAACACTGGACGCGTGGCCGTGCACCCCTGCGATAACACCGCAACGGTTCTTCTTGCCACGAGTGATCTCATCAAGCTGCTGCGGCGGCACGGCTCCACGGTGCGCGTGGTAGCCCTGTAGCCGCTCGGTCTACTATCCCAGGAGTTTCGGCTAAAGCCTCTGGCATCGTGAATAAACGCCAGACGCTTTTTCACATGCTTGAACGGGGTATCCTCCAACTAAGCACGCTTTTAGGAGGTGGCCACGATGAAGATGGGGATGTGGATTGAACGCGCCGGTCGGGCACTGTCGATCGCGATTGTTATCTATCTGCTTCTTTGGCTGGCATGCATCCTCTGGTTCTGGTTGGGCATACCGTTTTCCGGCGGTGGGATCTTCGCCTACACGCTGCTCGTATACTACATCACGCTGCCCGCAGCCTCCGCCGTTGTCTGCTCGCTCGCGGGCTGGCGCACAGAGGCTGGAAAGGTACGCCTCCTCGCGCCGCTTGCCGGTGCATTGCTCTACGTTGCCGCTCTGTTGCTCACGTTCAGTTTATCTTCCGCCCTGGGTCTCGCAAACATAGCGCCCGTCGGTCTCGCGGCTTTCCTCGCGGGCCTTGCGCCCGGCATGATCGGCTTCGCTTGCGGGTGGGCACTGCGGCGACTCCGGGATAGCCGGCGCTGATGGCGACAAGTTTGTACCTGGTACCAACTTGTCACCTGACAGCATCTTGTCGCACCATTTTGCCGCTCAACTGGGACTCTACTGGCGGTCGAGTAAACTAAACCAGCTGTCGGTTGAGTGCGCTGCCCTCCCGTGAAACGATGGGCTCGCCACACACGCCACCGGGAAAGGACCGATCATGACCGCACAGAGCTTCGGCGCCACCATCGCAGCCCTTCGCAAGCAGAAGGGCATGACGCAGCTTGAACTCGCCCGCCAGATGGGCGTGACCGACAAGGCCGTCTCCAAGTGGGAACGCGACCTCTCGTTTCCGGACGTCGCCTCACTGCCCAAGCTGGCAGAGGTGCTCGACACCTCCGTCGACGAGCTGCTTGAAGTAAAAAGCGCCGCGCAGGAGGAGCCCGAGAACTCGACCGCAAAGGTCCCCGCCCTCGTCGAGCTTGTGCTCAAAGCCGTCGCACTCGCCATGGGCGTCGGCGTCACCGCCCTCACCATCATGGACGAGATCGAGCCGCGTCACGCGTTCTGCCTGCTCGGCATCGGCCTTGCCTGCCTTGCGCTCGTTTTGCTGTCCCACACCGACCAGACGGACGTGTGACAAGTTTGCACCTGGCACCATCTTGTCACCATCTTGTCAAAACGTTGACGGATTGTAGATTTCCGCTCCCTACCCTCTTGGAATAACCAGGAAGGGAGCGAATCCATGTCCAGCCCGAACGACTGCACTACCACGATCGGTGGCAACACGCCCCGCAGCAGCGCCGAATCCAACGCCGCCGCACGCAAGAGGCCCATGCTCGCCATCGCCCTCGTAGCAACGGCAGTCATCGCAGCCGCCGTCGTGCTCGGTCCCTCCGTCTGGACGTTTTTCTCCAACGGAGAAGCCGTCCGCACTTGGGTCGACGCACAGGGCGCTCTCGCTCCCGCCGCCATGGCCGCGCTCGTCGTGGCGCAGATCGTGATCGCCATCCTGCCCGGCGAGCCAGTCGAACTCGCCGCCGGCTACCTGTTCGGATTCTTCGAGGGCACCGCCATCTGCCTTATCGGAGGCCTTATCGGCACCCTCGGTGTGACCGCACTCGTCAAGGCGTTCGGCATGCGTGCAGCACGGACGTTCTTCTCGCAGGAAAAGCTCGAGAGCATCTCGTGGCTGCGCGATGCGAAGCGCTTCGAGCTCATCATGTTCATCGTGTTTCTGATTCCCGGTACGCCCAAAGACGTGCTCACCTATGCTGCGGGGCTCACCACGTGCCCCTGGCGGCGCATCGCGGTCATCGGTACGGTGGGCAGGATCCCCTCGATCGTGACCTCGACGCTCGCCGCCGGTTTCGCATCCGAAGGATCCTGGGTCGCTGCCGGCATCACGCTGCTCGTCACCGGCGTCATCATCGCGGTCGGTGCGGTAGCGTACCGCGCGCTCAGCCAGCGCGTGGCGCGGTGACCCGGCGACGCCCCATCTGCTTTGACAAGTTTGCACCTGGCGCCACCTGTCACCTGGCGCCACCTGTCACCTGGCGCCATCCTTGCACCTGGCGCCATCTTGTCCTCGGCATGAAATCGACGCAGGAAGCTATGAGGCACTCTTCCCCGGAATACGCCCGCCCACGGCTCGCTCGCGTCGCGGCGTGCGGATGCGGAACAGCCCGTGCCGGTTGCAATACGCAAAGATCGCGCCCGACATTCCCATGCGGATGCGCGCGGCGGCCTCCTGCTCCGGATAGAGCTTCACGAGCGTGATGCCGCCCGTGCTCACGTAGGCGATAAAGCTGATGTGGTGCTCTTTGGTCATGGGATGGTCGAGTGCGATGTACCACTCGTCCTCGATACGCTCCACCGCAATCGCATGGGCGTCATCCGGCTCCTCCGCCTCGCAGGGCGCCAGTTGCACGCCGCAGCACGAAAACGACCCCTCGCCCAACGCATGGATCACGTTGCCGCACACGGGGCACACGTAGAACTTGGAGCGCATGAGGTTCGCCGCCCGGTTGGCGTTTTGGCGCACATCGCCCGTCAGCAGCTCGGCAACAGAGACGCCGAGCGCGGCGGACAGCTGCTCCACAAGCGAGATATCGGGCAGGCCGCGTCCGGATTCCCATTTTGATATCGCCTTGTCCGTCACGCCGACGGCGTCGGCAAGCGCGCGCTGGGTGAGCCCGCGCTGCTCGCGCAGGGCCTTGATGGTCTCAGCGGTCAGATACGATGCCATGGAGCCCGTCTCCTTTCAGCCGGCGCCTTATGCGCCGCGTCGTTCATTCGTGCCCCAGTATGCCCCGCCGATTGGGAGCGCGCCACCTACGGACCGTAGAGTCGCCCGCGTCGTAATTCACTCGCGTGCGCACGGCATCCGTCCGCCGACCATGCACGCCGGATCGCGCATGCCACCATCGACAAGTACGACGTTGGGTACACTTTGCCTCAGACCAGCACGGACGCCCCGTTTATCCCACGCACTGAGAAAGGCACCCGCTATGAACGTACGCATCATCGCCGCCGGCGCGCTCGCAGCGACGCTCACCCTCCCCCTGTCGGGCTGCTTCGGCATATTTGGTGACACGGCGGATAGCCCCGTCGACTCACTCACCAACCTTGTCGAAAACGCCGTGGAGGCCGCCGACCAGCTCCAAGACGTCGAATGGGGCAAGCTCAGCCGCGCCGTGGTGCGCGATGCCGCCACGGGCGATGTGGTCGCCGAGGTCACCGACCAGCCAACGATCGAGGCCGCATTCGCATCGTTCAGCTCGGAAAACGGCCTGACATCCAAACCGGAGAACGCTGAAGAATACCTGATTGAGGTCTGGCAGCCGACGACCGTAAAGCTGGGTGAAGATGCCGCCGATGCCGAAGAGATCCAAATCCTCGAGGCAATCACCTATCGCGACTCGAATGTGGTGACCCTCACGGTGACGCCCCTCGATCTCACACTCCATCTCGACACGTCTGCCGGCACTGCTGACGCATTGCGCGCGCTTGCCGAGTGACAAACCCCACAGCAAGAGGAGGCCACCATGCCACGCAAGCCCATCGCCCAGCTCTCGTTCACCCAAATCTACCCCCTCCTCGTACAGAAGGCCGAGCGCAAAGGCCGCACGCGCGAGGACGTCGATACCGTCACCCGTTGGCTCACCGGCTACAGCCGCGACGACCTTGAGCGTCAGCTTGCGCGCGATGTGACCTACGAGGCCTTCTTTGCCGAGGCGCCCTGTCTGAATCCCAACCGCACGCTTATCACCGGTAAGATCTGCGGGGTCGACGTGGCGACCATCGAGGATCCCATCGAGCAGAACGCCCGCTATCTCGACAAACTCGTGGACGAGCTTGCACGCGGGCGCGCGATGGATAAGATTTTGCGCCAACCCCCGAAGTCATAAAGGCAACCGAGGCGGCCCGCTGCTTCAACTGCCGCAACGGACATGGACCTGACACCGATGCTTTGCGAAGGGAGGGCCGAGATGCCCGACGCACCGATTCGAATCAAACGTGAACTCGAGGCGATCGCCGACCCCGCATACCGGGCGTTCCAGGCTAAGCTTGTGCCCACCGTCGACACCGAGCGCATCCTCGGCGTGCGCACGCCGGCGATTCGCGCGTACGCCAAGCGACTCGTCCGCGAGCGCGCAGACGACATTCGCGCTCATCAAGCAGCCCTGCGCGACACTACCGCTCTTTGAGCACAAACCGACACGCCTCGACGCCTGGACGCACAACAAGGCGCTCCAAAAGGCGCGCGAGAGCCGTCGCATCTCCCCTGAGCAGAAGGCCTATCTGCAGTCGCTCAAGGTCTAGCAGGTGCGCTACGCCAGAAACGATTCGAGCGCGGCAAGCCCGGTCTCGAACCGCTCGCGATGGTGCTGCATGTGATTGCCCGGGCCGATCGAGCACGCCACCTCACAACCCCGATCGCGCAGGATGTCGGCGCACTGCTCCATGTTGTCCAGCACGCTGTGCATGATGGGCGCGCCGGCCTTGGGCTCCTTTTTGCCCAACGAGAAGAAGGCGTATTTCCCGGCGCCTTCAAACGGGAGCTCGCGCAGATAGTCGACCCAGCCCTCGTACCACAGCGAACCCGACAGGCACGCGCATGCCGAGAAGATGCGGTCGTGCGTGAACGCGTACAGCGCGAACAGGCCGCCGAGCGAATATCCGCAAATCGCACGGTGCGCGGGGCGGCGCGCCCCCGTCTGCGCCTCGACGAGCGGCACCACGGTCTCCCGCAGCTCGGCCAAGGTCGCCGCGGCATCGCCGGCGAAACGCGGGGTCCCGCGGCGCAGCGGCGCTGCCTCCCAGGGCGTAAGGGCGGCGCTCCACGTGCGGACGGGCACGCCCACGACCGTCGCCGCGCGGCCGGTCGCTATGGCCGCCAAGCCGGCGGGATGCTCGGGGGAATCGATTACGTAGATAACCGGCGAGGTGTCGCCCGCGCTACCGCGGTAGACCTCGACGCCCGTGATGTCGATGTAACCCATGCGCTATCCTCTCGCCCGCATCCGCGCAGCTCGCACGGCGTTTGCGACAAGACTGCCGCCCGCCTTTGCCGCACCGACAAGCCCGCGCCCCGCTGCGACGGCAACCGAGTGAGCAACCTCCGGCGCCTTGCGAGCAGCGACGCGCGCTGCCTTTGCCGCCTGCTCCTTTGCCACCGCCCCCATTTTCTCGGCAGTGCTGTCGAGGCGCTCCTCAAGGCGAGTCGCCGCACGTCCGGAAAAGTTCCGCTGTCCCTTGCTTGCCAACGCGGCACCGCCCGCGATTGCAGCGATACCCGGCCCGGGCAGCACGCACAGGGGAACACCCACGATGGCAAGCGCCGTACCGGCGGACATCTGTGCGGCGCCTATGACCTTCCTGCCCATCGGAACCAGCACGCCGGCATTTCCTTGGCTGGAAGAGGAACGATTTTTTCTCCGATTCATGGCACATCTCCGCACGGGCAAGCTGGCTGTCGTTGCATCACCTATACCCACGAACAGGCGTGTTCGAGCGGGTGCGGGCAAAATCGGGAAAGACGGAACATTCGGGAAACACACTCCCGCGCTCCGAGCGGCAGCGCCCTAATCCTCCCGATGCTTCGCCGCGCGACGCTCGTCGCGCAGGCGGATGCGGTCGAGTGCCGCCTCGGCTGCCGAGAAGCGGCATCCGCAGTAGTTCTGCCGGTACATCCCCAGCTCGCGCGAACGACGCGTGGCTTCGGGATACCAGGGGCGAAAATCGCGGATGACCGGGGTGAGCCCACGCGCCCTCGCCAGGCGCTCGAGCACGTCATTGCAGGTTTCGAACAGCTGGTAAGGAGACACCGCGAGCGTCGTGGCGACATGGTCGAACCCCTCCGCCTCGGCTACGCGCACGGCCTCGGCAAGCCGCAGCGCATAGCAGGCGCGGCACCTCCGCTCACGGTCGCGCGCGCCGATGGGCGACACGCCGCGCTCCCATGCCGCGTAGTCCTCTCTCGCTTCGATAAGCGGAATGTCGTTGCCTGCGCACCAGCGTCGCAGTTCAGCCAAGCGCCGATCGTGCTCATCGGCAGGCTGGATGTTCGGATTCGTCCAGCAGATCGTAGGCTCGAACCCCTCTTCTGTCAGCAGGCGCATCGGCTCGAGCGAGCACGGCGCGCAGCAGGCGTGCAGCAACAAGCGGGTCATCGAGACCCCCTCTCCATCGGATTTGCCGGGTTGGTTGGGGACGTGTTCCTTTCAACCCGTTCAGCAGATTCATCTTGGCAAGCGGGCAAATGGGTTGGAAGGAACACGTCCCCAACCAACCCGCGGCGGGCTTCCTCCCCTTCCGACTCATCGCCCTCGCCGAAAAACGAGACGCCCCATTCGGTATCCTCGCAGTACACAATGCGCGCGTCGCGCACAATGGCCCGCACATACTCCCAATCTCCCGTGCAGCCTGAAAGATGCAGCACGGCCACCAGGTAGAACACGAGCGGCCAGCCGGTTGTCGCGCCGAGCACGAGTAGAAGGGCAGTCACGACCACCGTGGGCGCGAGCGCGATTACGAGATACTGGCGACGCGTGTACACGATGTCCTTGGCGCAGGCGTACAGCATGCCCGCCTTCCAGTTGGCGCCGAACGTCACGCGGGTGCCGGCGGGCGCGAACAGCTTAAAGAAGACGGCGTGCACGACCTCGTGCGCGGCAAGGGATGCGAAGCAGCCGACAGAGCAGATCGCGAGCCACCAAAACGACGGCGGCATGCCCTCGGCGCCCTCCCCGGCAAAGACGGCGCGAAGCTCCATGCCGGGCAGCCCCAACAGCTGCGGAATCCCGGCGGCAAACCACACGATGCCGAGGACCGCTCCGACCGCGATCACCGCGGCCGATGCGCGCAGCATGCGCCTCTGAAATCCCCTGTCCTCGAAGGTTCGTATGTCGGCGATCTTTCTCATGTGCCCAAGGATAGCATGCGCGGCATCCATCACCGTCCCGCCCCCGAAGCTCGCGGCATTCCGGCACACCCTCGAGGCCTCCCCGTCGGCCGTCTCTGTCGTTTTTTGCGGGTTGCGACGCAGGGGTGCCACGCTGCGTGCATGTGCGATAATGGGTGCCCGAATACGCAACGACCCCCATCAGGAGCGACAAGGAGCCCTCATGGCACACAAGCTCAGCAAAGATACCCGCCCGTCGTGGCCGCACCGCGCCGTCGTCACCGCCGGCATGCCGTACGGCAACAAGAACCTGCACTTCGGGCACGTGGGCGGCGTGTTTGTCCCCGCGGACTTCTTCGCGCGCTTCTTGCGCGACCGCCTGGGCAAGCAGAACGTGATCTTCGTCTCGGGCACCGACTGCTACGGCTCCCCCATCATGGAGGGTCACCGCAAACTCGTCGAGTCGTGCGGATCGGACTGCACCCTGACCGATTATGTGCAGGCCAACCACGACCTCCAGCAGGCCACCATCGATGGCTTCGAGATGCAGCTCGATCTGTTCGGCGGCTCGGCGCTCCCGCCCGCGGCCCCCATCCACAACCAGACGACCGCCGAGGTCATCGAGCGCCTGAACGAACAGGGCGTGCTTCACAAGCGCGCGACCAAGCAGTTCTTTGACGTCAAGGCCGGCCAGTTCCTGAACGGCCGTCAGGTCATCGGCCGCTGCCCCATCCAGGGTTGCAAGTCCGAGAAGGCCTACGCCGACGAGTGCGACCTCGGCCATCAGTACGAGCCCGAGGAGCTCATCGCACCCAAGTCCGCCCTTACCGGCGAGACCCCCGAGCTGCGCCCCGTGGATAACATCTACTTCGATCTGCCGGCCTACCTCGACTTCCTGAAGGACTACACCGCCAAGCTCGAAGCTGACGAGACCGTGCGCCCCGTGGTATCCAAGACCATGGAGGAATGGCTGCTGCCCGCGCAGATCTACATCCAGACCAAGTTCCGCGAGGCCTTCGACGCCATCGAGGACCAGCTGCCCGACCACACCGTGACCGAGGCGGAAGGCAACAAGAGCTCCTTCACCGTCACCTTCCCCAGCTGGGAGGAGCGCGACGCGGCGCATGCCGTGCTCGCCGCCGGCGGGGTGCGCTTCCGCTCCGGCAAGGCGCTCGTGCCGTTCCGTATCACCGGCAATATCGAGTGGGGCGTGCCCGTGCCCGACGAGTGCGGCTGCCATGGCCTCACCTGCTGGGTGTGGCCCGAGAGCCTGTGGGCGCCCATCAGCTTCACGCGTACGGTGCTCGCCGAGGCCGAGGCCGCCGGCATGACGGATCGCTACGCCAGCGCCGACTGGCACGACTGGTGGTGCAGCCCCGAGGCGCACGCCTACCAGTTCATCGGCCAGGACAACATCTACTTCTACGGCATCGCGCAGACGGCGCTGTGGGAAGCGCTCGGCTGCCACATGGAGCAGTCGACGCTCGTGGCCAACTACCACGTGCTCTACATGGGCAAAAAAGCGAGCTCCAGCTCCCAGACCCCGCCCCCGCCCGCCTCGGAGCTCCTCGACCACTACACCGCCGAGCAACTGCGCGCGCACTTCCTGTCGCTCGGCCTGGGCGAAAAGCCGGTGAGCTTCTCGCCGAAGGCCTACGACACGCGCGAGACCGGCAAGAACGCCGACGGCACGCCGCTGCTCGCCCGAGACGACAAGCGCGTCATCGACCCGGTCCTCAAGGAGGGCGCGTTGCTCACCGGCGTGTTCAACCGCCTGGCGCGCTCCTGCTTCTACGGCGTGGCGCCCAAGGAGGGCGACGAGGCAGCATACCGCAGCGGCTGCATCCCCACAGGAGCTCCCGATACCGAGGTGATCGATGCCTCCGAGCAGGCTATCCTCGCGTTCGAACAGGCCATGCACACCTTTGAGTTCCACCATGCGCTCGGCGTGTGCGACGCCTACCTGCGCACCGCCAACAAGCGTTGGAGCGATGCGAGCAAGGCCGCCAAGAACGCCGAGGACGACGCCGCGATGGCGCAGGCGCTCGTCAACGCCTTCCATGAGCTGCGCGTGGCGACCGTCCTCATGCACGGCATCGTGCCTGCGGGCTGCGAGCTCATCTGCGAGCACTTTGCCATCGAGCCGGATACGTTCTTCTCGTGGGACCACATCTTCGACACCTGCGACGAGCTCGTGGCGAGCTTGGGCGAGCAGCCCGGATGCCACCGCGTGGTCCCGCTGCCGCCGCGCTTCGACTTCTTCGAGAAGCACCCGAGCCAGCAGTAGCGCCCCTGCCGCCGCGCTCCCAGCCAGCAACGGCGCGCTCCCCTATCCGGCCTCAACAGACCGCCCCGCCGCGACATGCCATCATGGCAGCCGCTGCGGGGCGATCCGCTTAGAGGTATCCGTCATGCGTCGGCATGCCCCGCACGGGCGACGAGCAGCTCTGCGTCGACGGTGACACGGCGGATCCGGTCGTGCGGCAGCTGCGTGTCGTCCACCCCGAAGAGCAGCGGGGTCATGCGCAGCAGATCGGCCACCTGGTCGGGCGCAACATCGCAGGTGGCGCAGGCGCGCACGCGCCGTTCGAGGACCATATGGCGCTCGAGATGCTCGACGACCCGCCGGTTCGAATGGTGCGCATGGCGCAGGCGCTCGCCCGCGAGCTCACGCAGCTCGATCATGTGCCTGGGGCCCGGCACGATCTTGACGAGCATCCCATCCGCGGAAAGCGCACGCGTGAACTCGGCGTAGTTTGCCGGCGTGAAGATGTTGAGGATGCACCCGAGCGCGCCGTCGCGCACAGGAAGGTTCGCCACGTCCGAGACGAACCAGCACACGCGATTGCCCCCACGCGCGGCGCGAAGAATCGCATCGCGGGAGGTGTCGAGTCCGATGATGGACACGTCGACGCCTTCAGCCAGGGCCTTAGCATAGTACCCCTCACCGCAACCCGCATCGAGCATGGGGCCGGCAAGGTTCGTTGAGGCGAGCACGTCCTCGAGCGCCTCGAGAACGTGGCCGTAGAATCCCGCCGCAAGGATCTTCGACCGGGCATCGAAGAAGCCCGCATCGTACTCGTCGCGCACGGCACGGCGCATGAGGTTGACATAGCCCTTGGCGGCGATATCGAAGCCATGGCCCTCCTCGCACCGAAGGCTCGCGTCGCGCACGTGCATCCGCGCGCCGCACAGCGGGCAGCGCAGCAACTCGGCGACACCGACGAACTTCTCGATACGCGCGGGATTCATCGGACGCACCAACCTTTCGCATGCGATATGAAACGAAAACGGTCTCGCCGCGTCTGGGCCATAAGACCGAACAGTCCCTCCCAACCAAGGGCCACCTGTCGATTATGGCATGAAACGAAACGGACGGACGGGGCCGGCGAGCGCCCGCACGAGCGCGTCATGCCGCAGGCCCCCACGTCGCGCGTGTCGAGGTTTTGCGGGGACAGGCGCGCTCTGGTCCCGTGCGGGCGCTTGGGGCATAATCGAGAAGTTTTGTTGGCAACAAGATGTCGGTTTCGTCCGGCGGGTGGAAGGATCAGGTATGGCGAGCATGCTGCAGGTACGCCCAGCGCGCGCGGAGGAGGCCGAGCGCGTGGCGGAGATTCTCGAGGACGGTAAGCGCACAATCGCCCAATTCGGCATCGAGCAGTGGCAGCATGGCTACCCGAACATCGAGAGCGTGAAGGCCGATATCGCCACCGGCTCGTGCTATGTGGCAGAGGACGCCGATGGTGCGCTCGTGGGAACGCTGGCGCTGCTTTCCGGCATCGATCCGGAATACTGCCGCGCACGCATCGCCTGGCTGACGGACAACCCGTGCGAGCAGGACGGCGAGACCCCGTATCTTGCCATCCACCGCAGCGCCACCGCCGCCGAGGCGCTCGGGCGCGGCGTCATGGGCGCCATGTTCACCGCAGCCGAGCAGATCGCCCACGACCGCGGCGCCTTGAGCATCCGCATCGACACCCATCCGGGCAACCGCGCCATGCGCGCGTTCCTTGCCAAACAGGGCTACACCGAGCTTTCCGCCTTCGAACTCACGCAAAAGGGCGGCGCCGAGACCGACCTGACCCGCATCGCTTACGAAAAGCTCGTATAGGCACCAAGCGGCCGCGCGGCTCCCCTACTCGTGCTTACCGTGGGAGTTGCGCCAGATCTCGCGGCCGAGGGCCAGCGCGAGCACGAGCGCGGACAGGTACCCCAAAAACCCGATGACCGGAATGCCGAAGATGACCGGTTCGATCTTGGCGTAGTACACCACCGACGAACCGATGAACAGGCCCGCGATCACGATGGCCATGGACATGCGGTCCACGATGCCGCCCACGCGGCGCAAGACGCGCTCGCTGCCGAGCACCTGCGTGTTGATCTTGAGCTGGCCGCGCGTGAGCATACGCGAGGCGAGCCCCAGCTGGTCAGCCGCCTCGAGCAGGCCCTTTGCCGCCCGCACCGAGGCATGGGCCATCTCGCCAGCGGTGTCGGCCGCGCGCGCAAACGAGCTCTTCTCGTTTTTGATATGGGCGGAGATGATCTCGACCATGTTCACGTCGGGCATGTACTCGGAAAGCAGGCCCTCGAGCGTCACCATGCCGCGGGCGAACATCGTCACCACGCTCGGCAGCTCGACGTCGTTTTTGCGCGCCAAACTCACCAGCGAGGTCAAGAACTCGCCGATATCAAGGTCCTTCAAGTCCAAGCCGGCGAAATCGGCGACGATGAAGTCCAAGTCGGACAGAAACGTCGAATGGTCGAGCTCCGAGGAGTCGCCGCGCGTCACCGCGAAGCGCATGAGCGAGTCCTTGAGCTTGGGAACGTCGTTTTCCGCCACGGAGAAGATGATGTCCTTCACGATCGAGCGGTCATGGTTGGACATGCGCCCGACCATACCCAAGTCGATGAAGTAGATGACGTTCTCCTTGCAGATGATGTTGCCCGCATGCGGATCGGCGTGGAAAAAACCATCGTCGAGCACCTGCGTGGAGTAGTCTTCCACGATGCGAGCGCCGAGCTTCTCCAGGTCGTAGCCAGCCGCAACGAGCGCCTCGGGGTCGGCGATGGAGATGCCGTCGACGTAGTCCATGACGACGATGTGCTCGGTGCACAGCTCCTGATACGAACGCGGGCACGAAATCCCCCGCGTGTCCTTATGGAACTCATGGAAGTCGCTTAAGTTGCGCGCTTCCATGATGAAGTTGGTCTCCTCGCGGAAGGACTGCCACAGCTCCTCAACGACCCCGTGCAGATCCACGAACTGGTCGGTCTTGACGAAGCGCGAGGCGGTCCGCACGATGGACCGCATGATGTCGATGTCCTGCGCCATCACCTGCTGGGCGCCGGGGCGCTGGACCTTGATGGCCACCTCCTCGCCCGAAAGAAGGCGCGCGCGATGGACCTGTGCGAGCGAGGCGCTGCCGAGCGGCTTGCGATCGATCCACTCGAACACCTCGGACACCTTGCGGCCGTACTCTGCCTCGAGGCAGTCGCGAATGACCCAGAACGGCACGGGCTCCACGTCAGTGCGCAGGCGGCGCAGCTCGTCGCAGAAGCGCTGGGGCAGAATCTCGGACCGGTTGGCCAGGATCTGCCCCATCTTGACGAACATGGGGCCGAGCTCCTCGAGCATGCGGCGCAGGCGCACCGGCGTCAGGTCGTGCCACGCCTCGTACTTGCGCACGATGGCGAAGATCTCGGCGATGCGCTTGCGGCGGCCCTTCGCCGTGAGCTGGTACTCCTCGGTGGGAGCCATGACCTCGGGTTCGTCCGGGACGACGTCTTTGGCGCGCGGGCGGCGGTGAAGGCCGTGCGCGATGAGCTCCTCCTCGTTGTCGAAGACGAGCGTGTCATCGGGATCGAGGCGATCGCGGCGCGTGCTGTTCGGGGTATCGGCTGCCATGATTCGGTGCTACTCGGCCGTCTGCTCGCCCTCGGCAGCGGGCTCGGCGTCGGCGTCGGCATCAGTCTCGACCTCGACGGCTTCCACCTTAACGCTGACCGTCGCATCGTCGACCTTGCTCACGAGCTCGGTCACATGGTTCACGAACTCGCTGCGCTCAGCAGCGGTCATGGGGCGGACGCGGGCCAAGATCAGCTCGTCCAGGATGCGCTCGGCGACGGACTCGCCCTGGTTGCTCAGGCGGTCGGTCACGTCGCTGAACATGCCGCCGGCGCGCTCGAACACGTCGGACATGGAGCGCGCGAAATCCGGCGTCTCGGCGTCGGCGCGGACCTCCTCGCCCTTGGCGGAGAGGCTGTCGAGCACCTCCTTGCCCTTCTCGGCGGTGAGCGCCGCGGCGCCGAAGCCGATGTTGACCATGTTGTTGACGATCTTCTCAAAAGACGTGGCCATCACTTGCTCCTTAGAACGAGGGTTTCAGACAACATTTCTACCCTTGTACCCACATCCTAGCATGTCGCCCCCGATAGCGCCGACATGCGCCGAGGGGCCCGGGCAACGCGGCCCGGGCCCCTCGGAATCGGTGACGCATGAAGCGGCAGCTCTAGTTGTCCGACATCGAGAAGGCGTTTTTCATCGCGAGGCTCGTGGTGTACAGCACACGGCCGAGCAGCGCATCGGTCTCGCGACGCAGGTCATCGGCCATGTGCTCGTTGGCGGCCGTAAGCGCGGCGGGCACCTCGGAGACGGGCAGATCGGCCACGGAGGCATCGGTCTCGCGCAGCATCCGATGGGCAAGGGAGCCCATCTTGAGCTGATAGCGGTCGATATGCGCCGCGTTGTCATGGAAGCGGGCGTCGGCGAGCGCGGCGATGATGCGGTTCTCCCAGTAGAAGCTCTCGCTCGTCACGCGGTCGGTCGTGTTCTCCAGATATTCGGGCATCGCATCCACGTTCGCGTAGAGCGGCACGAGCGCGTTGAACGGGTTGGAACCGAACGCCATCCACTGGATGCAGGCGCATTCCGGTGCGACATAGGGGCGGATCTGCAGCACGGCGAGCTGGCCGTTGCGGTTGATGCCGATCGGACGGTACGCG
The DNA here is from genome assembly GCF_030373545.1 of Collinsella tanakaei. Lineage (GTDB taxonomy): Bacteria > Actinomycetota > Coriobacteriia > Coriobacteriales > Coriobacteriaceae > Collinsella > Collinsella tanakaei_C. Next base: position 171,914 of record NZ_JAUDCO010000003.1, read on the forward strand.
TTGCGCGACGCTTCGGTACCGCGCCGTCCATAGCAATCGTAGGGCGTGCCCTGGTAGTGGGCGGACAGCACGTACTTGACGTCCTCGATGGTCACCTTCCGCTCGGGCACGCGGCTCCAGGGGATGTCGTCGGACTCGGGGCTGTAGGCGGCGTGCGGGCCGTCCCATCCGTCGTGCGGATTCAGGCAGCGCTGCATGTACCAGGCGCGCGGCGTGTTGTACACGTGATCGGAATCAGAGTGCGAGCCGAACGCCTCGCGCGGATTGAAGACATCGCCCGCGAGCAAGCTTGCTCGCACGTCCTCGATCAGCTCATCGAGCTCGTTGAAGTACTCCTGGTCCTCATCGTCGTCGCACGCGTCTGCAGGCGCGCCCGCGTACAGCTCATCGATGACATCATCGAGCGCATCGCCTCGATACATCGTGAGATCGAGGTGGTTCTCCTCCATCCACGTGCGCAGATCGGCGCTCGCCATATGCTCGACCTGCTCGCCCTCGGCATCAGCCAGGTCGAAGTAATCGATGCCCAGCTGGTTGGGCATGGTGACGTAGGCGTCATCGGGTACGCGCTTGGCGATCCAATGGTGCCCGCCGATGGTCTCGAGCCACCAGATCTCGTCCGCGTCGGAAAACGCGATGCCGTTCATCTCGTAGGTGCCATAGCGCTCGAGCAGCGCGCCCAGACGCTCGACACCCTCACGGGCAGAGCGGATATAGGGCAACACGACGGTCACGAAATCCTCTTCGCCCAAGCCGCCGGGTACCGCGGGCGCGTAGCCCTCTTCTCCCTCTTTGCCCTGGGCGGGAACGTACTCCACGAGCGGATCGGCGCCCAGCACGCGCTCGTTGCTCGTGATGGTCTCGGTGGCGGACATGCCCACGTTCGCGGTGTTGAAGCCGGCGGCCGCCCAGATGCCATGGCCGGGCAGGGCATCGGGCACGCTCGTGTAGCGCATGGGGTCGTCAGGAAGCTCGATGGTCAGGTGCGTCTCAACGCTCGTGTAGGTACGCGGCTGATCCTCGGGCTTGATCACGGCCATCCGCTTGGGCTCGAACTGCCCGCCGGGGGAATCCTCGTTGCGCGCCACGATCGTCGACCCATCGTAGCTCGCGTTCTTGCCCACCAGAATCGTCGTGCAGGGCATGTGCTCCTCCTTCTCGCATCGCGCCCAAGGCGCACCGATAAGACGTCCGCCCCTCAGTGTACCCGTTTGGTCACTCACCACGCACCCGCGCCAGACATCGTGCGCCCAAAGCGTCCGGAGCATGTACACCGCACCGCGCGAATGCGCCACATGAGCCCCAACCAAAGTCCCTAGCCAGAGCACCCCACGTGACCCTTCGGCCTTCGAGCCGCGAAACGGGCTGCAAGCGCTTGGCCCCGATACGCCGAAGGCCCTCACCTTCCCGAGCGATTCCACAGCGAAGCGAGGACCAGCGAGGGAGGGTGAGGGCCTTCGGCGTATCGGGCGAGGCCGGGGGGCTTACAGCCCGTTTCGCAGCTTCGCGGCCAGGACCACGTTGCTCATCAACATGGCGCGCGTCATGGGGCCCACGCCGCCGGGCACGGGCGTGATGGCGCCAGCGACCGGCTCAGCCGAGGCGAAGTCGACGTCGCCGCAGAGCTTGCCGTCCTCGTCGCGGTCCATACCCACGTCGATGACCGTGGCGCCCGGCTTCAGCCACGTGCCCTTGATCATCTTCGGCACGCCGCAGGCCGCCACCAGGATGTCGGCACTCTGGCAGATGCGTGCGAGCTCGTGCGGATCGGTGCGGGAATGGGCCACCGAGATCGTCGCATGGCGTGCGAGCAGCATGAGGCTCATGGGTTTGCCCACGATGGAGGAGCGCCCGACGATCACGGCGTTCTTGCCCGCCGGGTCGATGCCGTACTCGTCGAGCATCTCCATGATGCCCGCCGGCGTGCAAGGACGAAGGCCCGGCAGGCCGCGCACGAGGCGACCCATATTCATCGGGTGGAAGCCGTCGACGTCTTTGTCCGGGTCGATAGCAGCCACGACCTCCTCGGTATCGAGGTGTGCAGGCAGCGGCATCTGTACGAGAATGCCCGCAACCTCGGGATCCTCGTTCAGGCGGAAGACGAGCTCCATGAGCTCATCCTGCGAGGTCTCGGCAGGCAGCTTGTAGTCGAAGGAACGAATGCCGCATTGCTCGCAGTCGCGCAGCTTGGAGCGGACATAGGTGGCTGATGCCTGGTCGTCGCCCACGAGGACCACCGCAAGACCGCATGAGATGCCCTGCTCGGCCAACGCTGCCACATCGGCCGCGGCGCGCTCTCGCACCTTTGCCGCCAACGCCTTGCCATCGATAATCGTCGCCATGCCGCCGTTCCCTTCCAAAAGTCCTTTGATTCGTACAGGCTACTACAAAACCGCCGATACGGCGCCAATCGTAACAAGAATGAGTCCGCCCCACCGTCCCGCATGCAGCGCAATGCCAGCTTGACCGGCACGTTCGAAACGATTCCGCTGAATCGCTTCGTCCATCTTGATGAAGGGTTTACCCGGTCGGTTGTGACAGGTTCCGGGCGAAAACTGTCACAACCGACCGGGTAAACCCTTTACCGCCGTGCGCGGGGAGGTGCGCAGGGAAGCCGGCCGCCTCCCTGTGCGTCGCGAGAGCGAAACGTCGGCCGCAACCGCCACAAAATCAGCCCGCACCCTCCCCTGGAGAACGCGGGCTGCAAGGCACGCTGATCGGAATAACCCGAAAGCCTAGAACAGGCCGGTGATCACGCCGTTATCGTCGACGTCGATGTTCTCGGCAGCCGGCACCTTGGGCAGACCCGGCATGGTGAGGACCTGACCGGTGAGCGCGACCACGAAGTGCGCACCGGCGGACACCTTCACCTCGCGCACCGTGATGCGGAAGCCCGTCGGCGCGCCGAGGACCTTGTCCTGATCGGTGAACGAGTACTGGGTCTTGGCGATGCACACGGGCAGGTTGCCGAAACCGTTCTCGCGCAGCCGCGCGATCTGCTTCTTGGCCGCCGGGGTGAAGTCGACGCCGTCTGCGTGGTAGACCTTCGTGGCCACGGCCTCGATGGCCTCGGCGATGTCGGTGCCGTCCTCATAGGAGTAGCGGAAGTCGTTGGGCTCGTTCACGAGGCGCATGACCTCGTCGGCGAGCTCGAGCGCGCCCTCGCCGCCCTTGGCCCAGACCTCGGACAGCTTGACGTTCACGCCGAGCTTCTTGCACTCGTCCTCGATGAGCGCCAGCTCGGCCTCGGTATCGGACGGGAAGCGGTTGATGGCCACGACGCACGGCAGGCCGTAGACATCCTGGATGTTGCCCACGTGGCGCAGCAGGTTGGGCAGGCCGGCGCGCAGGGCGTCAAGGTTCTCCTCGTTGAGGTCCGCCTTGGCCACGCCGCCGTTGTACTTAAGGGCGCGGGCGGTGGCGACAATGACGACGGCATCGGGCCTGAGGCCGGTCATGCGGCACTTGATGTCGAGGAACTTCTCGGCACCCAGGTCGGCGCCGAAGCCCGCCTCGGTGATGGCGATGTCGCCGAAACGCATGGCCATGCGGGTGGCCATGATGGAGTTGCAGCCGTGCGCGATGTTGGCGAAAGGACCGCCGTGCACGAACGCGGGGGTGTGCTCGAGCGTCTGCACGAGGTTGGGCTTCAACGCGTCCTTGAGCAGGGCGGCCATGGCGCCCTGGGCCTTGAGCTCGGCGGCGCGCACGGGACGCCCGTCGTAGGTGTAGCCGACCACGATCTCGCCCAGGCGGTTCTTAAGGTCGGTGACCGACGTGGACAGGCAGAAGATCGCCATGATCTCGGAGGCGACGGTGATGTCGAAGCCGTCCTCGCGCGGCACGCCCTGGGCGCGGCCGCCCAGGCCGTCCACGATGTGGCGCAGCTGGCGGTCGTTCATGTCCACAGCGCGCTTCCAGGTGATGCGCTTGGGGTCGATACCCAGGGCGTTGCCCTGCTGGATGTGGTTGTCGAGCATGGCTGCGAGCAGGTTGTTCGCCGCGCCGATGGCGTGGAAGTCACCCGTGAAGTGCAGGTTGATGTCCTCCATGGGAATAACCTGGGCCCAGCCGCCGCCCGCGGCGCCGCCCTTCACGCCGAACACCGGGCCGAGCGAAGGCTCGCGCAGCGCAACGGTGCTCTTGATGCCGCGACGGCGCAGACCGTCAGCGAGGCCGATGGTGGTCGTGGTCTTGCCCTCGCCCGCGGGCGTGGGATTGATGGCCGTCACGAGGACGAGCTTGGCGGTATGATCGGTCGGCTCGCTCAGCAGCGAGTAGTCGACTTTCGCCTTGTCGTAACCGTACGGGATCAGGTACTTCTCGTCGACGCCGGCATTCCGGGCGACCTCGGTGATGGGCAAGGGCTTGACGGAATGTGCGATCTCGATGTCTGTCATCATGGCGAACCTCCCAAACGCGCATGGCAAAACAGACCTTTAGCATACAACGAATAGGGCCGGTCGCGGGGATATCGTCCGCGACCGGCCCGAAAGGCCATCTATGCAAACGGTGCGAAACCTCGAGGCGCCCTGCCCGCACGACACCTCCACATTCCAACGCAGCCTACGCGTTGGTCGGCGGCTCCATACCGAGATGATCGAAGGCCACCGGTGTCGCGACGCGCCCCTGCGGCGTGCGCACGATGAGACCGCGCTGCAGCAGATAGGGCTCGTACACATCCTCGAGCGTGTTGGGGTCCTCGCCCACCGCGCTCGCCAGCGTCGTGAGTCCGACAGGGCGACCGCGGAAGGTCTTGACGAGCGTCTCGAGGATGCGGATGTCCATCCAGTCGAGACCGAGCTCGTCGATCTCGAAGAACTCGAGCGCCTCGCGCGCGATGCCGTATTCGATCGGGCCGCTACCCCGCACCTGCGCGTAGTCGCGCACGCGCTTGAGCAGGCGGTTGGCCAGACGCGGCGTACCACGGGACCGGGAGGCGATCTCGCGCGCCGAATCGCGATCGATCTGCACGCCCAGAATCGTCGCGGAGCGAATCACGATCTCCGCCAGGTCCTCGATGGAGTAGTAATCGAGGCGGAACGAGATGCCGAAGCGGTCGCGCAGAGGACCGGTGAGCATGCCCGAGCGCGTCGTGGCGCCCACGAGCGTGAAGCGCGGGATGTCGAGGCGAATCGAGCGCGCAGCCGGACCCTTCCCGATCACGATGTCGAGCGCGAAATCCTCCATCGCCGGATAGAGAATCTCTTCGACCGAACGGTTGAGGCGATGGATCTCATCGATGAAGAGCACGTCGCCGGGCTGAAGGTTCGTAAGGATTGCGGCGAGGTCGCCGGTGCGCGCAATCGCCGGACCGGACGTCGTCTTGATCTGAGCGCCCATCTCGTTGGCGACAACGGCGGCGAGCGTCGTCTTGCCCAGACCCGGAGGGCCGGAGAAGATCACGTGATCGAGGCACTCGCCACGACTCTGCGCCGCCTGGATCAGGATGCGCAGGCTCTGGCGGATATGATCTTGGCCGCAATAGTCATCCAAGCGCTGCGGGCGCAACGTCCGCTCGACGTCGAGGTCCTCGGAGGTCAGGTCGCCGGTGACGAAGCGGTCCGTCTCGCGGCCGGATCCCGGTGCGGGGCGATGCGTGCGGGTGGCATCCGCCCACAGGTCGACCGAATCATCTGCTTCCCACATCATGCATCCATCCCGAGTCGCTTAAGCGCCGCGGCAAGCAGCTCCTCGACGCGCATACCGCTCCCATCATACCCGTCGAGCGCCAGCTCCGCCTCCTGCGGACTGAAGCCCATGGAGAGCAGCGCCGTGCGGGCATCGTCCAGCGCGGAGGGCGCAGGCGCTGCGGCCAGGGGAAGCTGACCGGCGGCGGGAACGTCCGCGGCAAGCAGGCCGTGGTCTTTGGCGAACACGCTCTTCAGCTCAAGGATGAGGCGCTGGGCGGTCTTCTTGCCCACGCCGGGCACCTTCGCCATGCCCTTGTCATCCTCTGCCATCACCACGGTATAGAGCTGGGACACGGTAAACGTGGAGAGGACGGCGAGCGCCAGGCGCGGTCCCACGCCCGATACGGCGACAAGGCGATCGAACATCGTCCGTTCCTCCTTGGTGGAGAACCCGAACAGCGTCATCGCGTCCTCGCGCACCTGCAGGCGGCAAAACAGCCGGCAGTCGCCTCCGAGTGCGGGGAGCGATGCGGCCGTCGTGCCGGAGATGCCGACCTCGAAGCCGACACCGCCGACATCGAGAACGGCGACGCTCGGCGTGGCCTCTACCAGTGTTCCATGGAGCAAGGTGATCATCAGTAGCCGTTTCCTCTCCTCTGGACGAATGCGCCCCCGCTCAGCGCCCCGGTGCGTCGCAGGTGGGCATGGCAGATTGCGCACGCAAGCGCATCGGCGGCATGATCGGGGCGCGGGTCGTGATCGAGGTGCAAAAGGTTGCGCACCATGTAGATGACCTGCCCTTTGTCAGCCGCGCCCGTGCCTACCACGGACTGCTTGATCTGCATGGGCGTGTACTCGCCCACCTCGACGCCCGCTAGGGACACAGCGACCAGCGCTGCGCCGCGCGCATGCGCCGTCGGGATTGCCGAGCGCGCGTTGGCGCCGAAATAGATGCTCTCGATCGCCGCCTCCTGGGGACGGTAGCGCTCGACCACCGCCGTCAGATCGTCGGCGATATGGCGAAGGCGGACGGGCAGGTCGCTGCCGGCGGATGTCTGAATGCATCCATAGGCACGGCAGCGAACCTCGCCGCCGCGCTCCTCGACGATCCCCCATCCGGTATTCGCCAGACCGGGATCTATGCCCAGGATGACCATGCAGCGCACCCCCTTCCGCCGATTTCGAACATTTGTTCTACTATATCAGGCGGGGTGCCGTCGCGCAAGCGCGGTGCGACGGCGACGCGGCGACTCAGTTTTGGGAGAAGTACGGGAAATGGACACCGCCATGGCCTGAGGTCGAAGAGCCCGGGAAGCCCGGCACATGCCCTTCCCCATGATGGTCCGCATCCTCGGCGGCATGCGAGAGGGCCTCGCGCAGCTGGCTCTCGAAGCGCTCGGCGCTTTCGCGCATCCGCCGCTGACCCTCCTCGCTCGCAAGCTCGGCCTGCTGCTCGGGCGTGAGCCCAAGCAGGTTGCCCAGCAGGTTCATGATCTCGCCCCGCACGCGCTCGCCGTACTCCGCGCCGCGCGACTCGAAGCGCTCGAGCTCGCCCTCGACCAGATCGGACACGCGCTCGGCGGCAGCACCCCCGCGCCCCAAGTCGGACCATCCGAGCGACACCGGCCACAGACGCTCCGGAAACGCGCGTGCCGACACGATCGGCGCCATGGGAAGCGACCTGCGGTACCCCTCCCCCTGGCGAATCAGCAGCAACACGAGCGCGGCGGCAGCGCCGTTGCCGCGCGCGGCGGGCAGGTCGTCCAACACCGCGTTGCGATCGACATGGCCCTCGATGATGCCGTCGAGTTGCGCCGGCTCGAGTTCGGCGAACAGCGCGGCGGCTGCGGCGGCGCGCTCCGGCTCATCCTCGAACGCGGACAGCGCCGCGGAGCAGATGGCCTCCATGCGCTCCTCGACGGCGGCCAGCGAGACCGTCTCGAGGGGAATCGCGGCCGAGCGACGGTTGCGATACCGGGCCAAAAACTCGAGCTCCGTCAGGTACACGTCGCCAAAGGGCGCGCAGAGCGTCCGGGGCGTGCTGGCGGAGAGCAGCGCCTCGGGAATGAGGGCGGCATCGGTCTTCGTCACGGGCGACAGCACGCACGCGCCGAGTTCATGGGCGACATCGGCCAGATAGATGGCATCGATACCGACGCGCAGCCGGCCCGCATCGCGCGCGGGCACGTCGCGGTCCATCCAGCGCGAAACATCACCCTGGTCGCGCTCGACCAGCTGAATGTTCAGGTTTGCCGCGAGTGCGCGAATCCGCTCGACGCGGTCGCGCTCAAGCGCCTCCTGGCGCGGGGTGAACACGTCGGAGCGCGCGAATTCGATACCGACGACGTTACGGGACCCCAGCGCGTCGACGGCGAGCGCGGCGAGCAGCGAGGTGGGCAGATCGCCCTCGAGGGGCACGACGGCGCGGGCAAAGCCGCGCGCGGTAACGGTATCGCGAACATGGATGCGCAGGGCTTCCCAGAGCCACTCCTCGCGGTTGAACCGGGGCAGCTCGTATTGGTCGATGCCCGGCGCCATCACGCCGCGGCACACGTCTTGGATCAGCAGGCCCTCCTCAAAGCAGGGCGCTGCGGCGACGACGCGGCCGCCGTCGTCCATCACGAACGAACCGCCCGTGAAGACCGTCTCGTCGAACCCGCCGATCGGCGCCATGCAGGCGAGCCATACCCCGCTTCGCGCGACGTCGTCGCTAAAATGCCCGTCGGCCACCGACGCAACGGCGCTGGTCTGCTCGCAGGTCGCATCGAAACCGCTTGCCTGGAAGTAGACGAGCACGTCGCAGCCGCGCGGAACCTGGGTGATATCGCGGGCGAAATCGAAGGTGACGGCGATGCGGGTGCCCGCGACCTCGAAGACGGCTGGCTCCCACGAGGCGGCGTCGGCGCGGCCGAGGCGCTCCGCCATCATGGCGCGCAGCGGAATCACGCGCCCTTCGCGAATCAGGAAGCACTCCATGAGGGGAACCTGGTCGATCGAGATGACGGCGGGAACGAGACACGCGATCTGCGAGGCCTCGACGCGCACCGCGAGCTCGCGCAGATGCACCACGAGGTCGTGCTCGTAGTTGGCGTAATCGATCAGCGTCGTGGGCTGCACGCCCGCGAACAGGGGCGCAGGCGTGCACAGCAGCTGCGCGCCGCCCGCGGCGGCAAGCGCCGCTTGATCGGCGATACGGGAGCAGATGCCCTCGATGTCGCCGAGGCGCATATCGATCTGCGCAAGCGCCAGTTTCATCAAAGCGTCCCTTCGGTCGTTCGTTTTCCAGACATGATACCCTTCCCGTCCCCTGCCTCGCGCGCAAACGAGGACACGCAAGCAGGAGGGCCGCCCGCATCGAGCGGACGACCCTCCCTACGGACGGCTTTTCGGGCTCCCTAGAACTTGGCGCTCCACAGCCCGTGCAGGTTGCAGTAGGCATAGACGGTGCCGGACTTCGCGACGACCGGGAAGAAGGTCACCGGCTTCTGACCGGGCTTGAAGTGATGGACCTCAAGACGGTCCTCGGTCTCGAGCGCAACCCACTCGATGTAGTGCGCTTCCTCCATGGGATGCTCCACCTCGCCCACCTGAACGTGGATGACGCGGCCGTCACGCTGAAGCTCGACGGCGGGCACGTGCTTCTCGGTCGCGGCGTCGACGGTGTTGGCCTCGATAGCCTCGAACCCTGCGGGCACGGACCCGCCGCTCAAAGCCGTCAGGATGGTGCCGTTCTCGTTTTTATAAAAGATAGCCATGGGCGCTCCTTACGCTGTTATCGATATCAGACACCACCCTATTATGCCCAACGCCGAACATTGCATACACGGGGCGTTCAGATACAGAATGCACCGCGTAACGCTATTTGACGGTGAGGACCGGGACGTCGACGGAGCGCAGGACGCCGAAGCTCACACTGCCGAGCATGCCGCGCAGGGCGCCCAGGCCGCGGCGACCCATGACGACCAGGTCGATGCCATGCGTCGTCACGTACTCGGCGATGCCGTCGACGGCGGACCCGGCGAGGACCGCGGCCACCTCGACCTTGCATGCGGCATCATCGCGCGCGCCCTCCACCACGCGCTCCATATCGTTGCGCGTGCGCTGGACGATCGAGCTGATCATGGCGTCGTAGCCTTCCATGCTGCCAGAGTTGAAGGGGTCGTCGAAGGCCCCTCCGGCAAGCGTGGGAACCGGAACCGCCCCCGTCGACACAATCGTCACCACGTGAACCGTGGCATCGGGGTTGTCCCCCACCATGCCAAATGCGGCATGCAGCGCGCTGTTGGCATGCTCGGACTCATCGTAGGGGACCATAACGTTTTTGAACAACATGGCCTGCTCCTTTCCGATGGCGGTTGGACTTAGTGCGTATATACCCGTACGCGACGCCGCGCGGCAGGTCCGCAGGTACAACAGTCAAACGGAATGAAAGGGCAGGTGAGCGGATACGGACAAGCCTCAGTACCGACCGCGCAGCGAGTACCAGCCGTCGCGCTCGTCGACCGCGAGCGGCACCCCGAACAGCTCGCTCATGGTCGCGCTGTCGAGCAGCTCCTCCTTGGGACCGTCGGCGAAGACCTCCGCATCGCGGATGAGCAGCACGCGGCCGATCGCCGGGATGATGTCCTCGGGGTAATGCGTGACGAGGACTACCGAGCGGCCCTCGTCGGCAAGCATGCGCATCGTGTCGCGCACATGGTACATGCCCTGCGGATCGAGCCCCGTGCAGGGCTCGTCGAAGATGAGCACCCGCGGATCGCTCATGAGCTCGCGTGCCACGAGCACGCGGCGCACCTGACCGGTCGAAAGCGTCATGATATCGCGGTCGGCAAGCTCGCCGATTCCCAAGCGCACGAGAGCGTCGAGGGCGCGGGCGCGCACGTCGGCGGTCGCCTCGACATGGCGCGGAAGACCGAGGGTGCCAAACAGGCCGCCGCACACGATGTCGGTGACCGGCAGGTGCACGCGGACCTGGTCTTGCATCGTGGCACTCACGATGCCGAGCGCCTGCTTGATGTCGGAGAGCAGCGGGCGCGCCTGCCCGCGAAAGCGCACCGGCGGCTCGTCGCGGTGAAGCGGGAACACCTCGCGGGTGAGCAGCTGGATGAACGTCGATTTCCCGGCGCCGTTGGGACCGAGCAGGGCGACGTGTTCGCCCTCGGCCAGATCGAAGCGGTCCACGTGCAGAATCGTGCGGCCGGCACGGACCACCTGCGCGTCGCGCAGCGAGAACAGCGGCGGGGTCGTTGTTGCCAAGATATCCTCGATTCCCCGATACCGATGCCCCCGGTATCGTCACCCTCGTTTTTTGCTACGATACTTTACCATGCAAAAGCACGACGGCACACGGGAAAGAAGGCGCACCATGGCAGACATGCTCACGCTCGACGCGTTCGAGGAGGCCTCCGAGAAGGTCCAGGAGGTCACGCAGAAGACGGAGCTCGTCGAGAGCCCCCACTTCTCGCAGGCGACCGGCAACCGAGTGTACCTCAAGCCCGAGAACATGCAGCGCACCGGCGCCTACAAGGTGCGCGGCGCGTACTACAAGATCTCGACCCTCACGCCCGAGGAGCTCGGTCGCGGCATCATCACCGCGAGCGCCGGCAACCACGCGCAGGGCGTCGCGTTCGCCGCGACACGCGCGGGCGCCAAGTCGGTCGTCGTCATGCCCACGACCACACCGCTCATCAAGGTGGAGCGCACCAAGGGCTACGGCGCCGAGGTCATCCTGCACGGTGACGTGTACGACGAGGCGTGCGAGCACGCCATGCGCCTTGCCGAGGAGCGGGGCTACACCTTCATCCACCCCTTCAACGATCCGATCGTCTCCACCGGCCAGGGCACCATCGCCATGGAGATCGTCCAGGAGCTGCCGCTCGTCGACACGATCTTGGTCCCCGTGGGCGGCGGCGGCCTTGCCTGCGGCGTCGCCACCTTTGCCAAGCTGTACAACCCCAAGATCCGCGTCATCGGCGTGGAGCCCGCCGGCGCCCCCTCGCTCACCGCCGCGCTCGAGGCGGGACATCCGGTGAAGATCCCGGCCGCCAACACCATCGCCGACGGTACGGCGGTGCTCGAGGTCGGCGACAAGGTCTTCCCCTACCTGCAGCAGAACCTCGACGACGTCATCTGCATCCCTGACGACGAGCTCATCGTGGCGTTCCTCGACATGGTGGAGAACCACAAGATGATCGTCGAGAACTCGGGCCTGCTCACCGTGGCTGCCTTGAAGCACCTGCCCGCCGAGAACCGCCGCATCGTCTCGATTCTGTCGGGCGGCAACATGGACGTCATCACCATGAGCTCGGTGGTGCAGCACGGCCTGATTCAGCGCGACCGCATCTTCACGGTGAGCGTGCTTCTGCCCGACCGCCCGGGCATGCTCGTACGCGTGGCCAACGCCATCGCCGAGCAGAACGGCAACGTCATCAAGCTCGAGCACAACCAGTTCGTGAGCACGAACCGCAACGCGGCGGTGGAGCTGCGCGTGACCATCGAGGCTTACGGCACCGCGCACAAGGAGCAGATCATCGAGGCCCTCCGCGCAGCAGGCTTCGAGCCCCAGCTTTCGCAGACGATGCTCTAGCGACAAGATGGTGCCAGGTACAAACTTGTCGCCCGACAAGATGGTGCCGGGTACAAACTTGTCGGGGTCCAACCCTGTCGCCCCCCCTGTCGCCCTAGCGTGCAGAGCATGTCCCGATCTCCCCTGCTCCCTTTTGGACATTGGGACTCGTCAAGGCCGCTAACCGGCCGATTTCGCGCTTTTGCCGAGTAAAGTGTTTCCTCTCGATAAACTCCTTGCACAGCGACGCGGCACTGTAGCATAGTGGAGCAACTTGAGGAAATGCGACGACAGGGCGAGTACCGGACGGACGCACCACAGCGAGCGGGCAGCGTGAGAACCCGCGGCGGACGGTCGGGAACATACCCTCGAGCAGCCAGGCCGAACACGGACGCGGCCCACGGGCGATCCCCGTGACGCGCGTTCGCCAGTACGCCGAGCCGGAAAGCCCCCGTTACGGGCATCCTTGCAGGGCAACTCCCTTGCCGGCGCATCTCCCAGCACACGACACTGCGAGAGCGAGGGGATCGGATGCAACTGCGAAGCGATGCCATCAAGAAGGGGCTGGCCAGAGCGCCCCACCGCAGCCTGCTCAAGGCTGACGGCCTTACCGACGAGGAGCTCGAACGACCGCTCGTCGCGGTCGTCTCCGCCCAAAACGAGGTCATTCCCGGCCACATCCACCTGCAGCAGATCGCCGACGCCGTCAAGGCGGGCGTGCGCATGGCCGGCGGCACCCCGTTACAGATCAACACCATCGGCGTGTGCGACGGCATCGCCATGAACCACGAGGGCATGCGCTACAGCCTCACGAGCCGCGAGGTCATCGCCGACTCCGTGGAGTGCGCCATCCAGGGCCACCAGTTCGACGCCATGGTCCTCATCCCCTCCTGCGACAAGATCGTGCCCGGCATGCTCATCGCCGCCGCGCGTCTGAACATCCCCACCATGCTCGTATCGGGCGGCCCCATGCTCGCCGGCCGTGACAAGAAGGGCTGCCAGACGGACCTGAACAGTCTGTTCGACGCCGTGGGCCAGGTGACCGCCGGCACCATGACGCCCGAGGAGTGCGCATGGCTCGAGAATACCGCCTGCCCCACCTGCGGCAGCTGCTCGGGCATGTTCACCGCCAACTCCATCTGCTGCCTGGCCGAGGCGCTCGGCTTGGCACTGCCCGGCAACGGCACCGTGCCGGCCGTCTACTCCGAGCGCATCCGCCTGGCCAAGCAGACGGGCATGAAGGTGATGGACCTCGTGCGCGACAGCGTCTGCGCGCTCGACATCCTGAACGAGAAGTCCATCCGCAACGGCATGGTGCTCGACATGGCCTTCGGCGGCTCCACCAACACGATGCTGCACCTCACCGCCATCGCGCACGCCGCGGGCTGCCCCGTGACCATGGACGACTGGGACCGCGTCTCCGATGAGACCCCCAACATCGTGCGCATCGCGCCGGCGGGCCCCCTGCACATCGAGGACCTGAACGCCGTGGGCGGCATCTCGGCCATCATGGGCGTGCTCGGACGCGCCGGCCTGCTCGCCGGCGACGCGCTCACCTGCCACGGCACGGTGGACGAATGGGTTGCCGCCTGCCCCGAGCCCGACGGCGAGATCGTCCGCACCGTCGAGAACGCGTACTCCCCCATCGGCGGCCTCAAGGTCATGCGCGGCAACCTCGCCCCCGATTGCGGCGTGGTAAAGCGCAGCGCTTGCTCGCCCGAGATGTACCGCCACTCCGGACCCGCCCGCGTCTTCGATTCCGAGGAGGCGGCCTGTGAGGCCATCTTCGGCGGCAAGATCAACCCCGGCGACGTCGTCGCCATCCGCTACGAGGGACCGGCCGGCGGTCCGGGCATGCGCGAGATGCTCACGCCCACCTCGGCCATCTGCGGCATGGGGCTCGACCGCTCCGTGGCCCTCATCACCGACGGCCGCTTCTCCGGCGCGAGCAAGGGCCCGTGCATCGGCCACGTGAGCCCCGAGGCGGCGGCGGGCGGCCCGATCGCCCTTGTCCAGGAGGGCGACGTCATCGATATCGACATCGAGGCGGGCACGCTTGACGTACGCGTGAGCGACGAAGAGATGGCAGCGAGGCGTGCCGCCTGGCAGCCGCCCGCACCCAAGTACACCACCGGCGTGCTCTCGCGCTACGCGAAGCTCGTCACGAGCGCCGACAAGGGGGCGTACCTCTCATGACCGACACCACTACCACGGCAGCCGTGCGCGCCGGAAGCCCGCGCACGCCCGACATGCCCGATGACATCCGTCAGCACGTCTGCACCGGCGCCGCCGGCAAGCGCGCCGCGACCGATATGAGCCGCGAGGCGCGCCTCGAGCGCAAGCGCCGCGCCATATCCGGCGAGCCCTTCGGCCCCGGCAGCCATACCGATAAAGAGGGCAAGACCATGACCGGCGCCCAGGCGATCATCGCCAGCCTCGAGGCGGAAGGCGTCGACACGGTCTTCGGCTATCCCGGCGGCCAGGCCATCAAGATGTACGACGCGCTGTACGACTCCACCAAGATCCGGCACATCCTCGCCCGCCACGAGCAGGGCGCGGTACATGAGGCCGACGGTTACGCGCGCGCCACCGGCCGCGTGGGCGTGGTGCTCGTCACGAGCGGACCGGGCGCCACCAACACCGTCACCGGCATCGCCACCGCCTATATGGACTCCGTGCCGCTCGTGGTCATCTCCGGCCAGGTGACGCGCGGCGTGATCGGCACCGACGCCTTCCAGGAGGCCGATATCGTGGGCATCACCATGCCGGTGGTCAAGCACAGCTTCCTGCTGCAGTCCAACGACGACCTCACGCGCACGTTCCGTGAGGCGTTCTACATCGCCTCCACAGGACGTCCCGGCCCCGTGCTCATCGACATCCCGAGCGACCTTGCCGGCGAGGAGATGGTCTTCCACTATCCCGACAAGATCGATATCCCCAGCTACCGTCCCACCTACAAGGGCAACGCCAAGCAGGTCCGCCAGGCCGTGGAGCTCATCCGCACCTCCACGCGCCCGCTGCTCATGGTCGGCGGCGGCTGCGTGACGAGCCACGCCTGCGACGAGGTGGTCGAGCTCGCCGAGACCATGCAGATCCCCGTGGTCACCACGCTGATCGGCAAGGCCGCCATCCCCTGCTCCAACCCGCTGAACCTCGGGCCCGTGGGCATGCACGGCTCCAAGTACGCCAACATGGCCGTCACGGAGTGCAACCTCATCATCGCCGTTGGCGCGCGCTTCTCCGACCGCGTGACCGGCAAGATCACCGAGTTCGCCCCGCACGCCAAGGTCATCCACATCGACATCGACCCCGCCGAGATCGGCAAGGTCCGCGACCCGCAGGTGCCCATCGTGGGCGACGCGCGCGCGGTCGTCGCGGCCATCAACGAGCGCATCGCCAAGACCGGCGCCGAACCGGTGAGTGACGAGTGGGTGAAGACCTGCTACGGGTGGCGCGAGCGCTGGCCGTTCTACACCACCGACTTCGCCGACTACCCCGACCGCATCGCGCCCGAGATCGTGCTTGAGCGCCTCTCCGCCAAGCTCGACCCGCACGCGAGCGTCGTGACCACCGAGGTCGGCCAGCACCAGATGTGGGCGCATCAGCACGTCCACCGCGAGGAGTCCCGCACGTTCATCTCGAGCGGTGGCCTGGGCACCATGGGCTTCGGCTTCCCCGCCGCCATCGGCGCCAAGATCGGCCGTCCCGACTGCCAGGTCGTCTGCATCGCGGGCGACGGCTCCATCCAGATGAACATCCAGGAGATGGCCACCGCCATCGGCAACGGCGCCGCCGTGAAGATCCTGCTCATCGACAACAACGCGCTGGGCATGGTGCATCAGTGGCAGCGTCTGTTCTACCGCGAGCGCTACTCGTGCACCGAGTTCACCGCCAACCCCGACTTCGTCAAGCTTGCCGAGGCATACGGCTGGACCGCCGAGCGCATCACGCATCCCGACCAGATCGACGACGCCCTCGACCGCATGCTCGCCTCCGAGATGCCCTACCTGCTCGACGTGGTCATCCCCACCAACCAGACCGTCTACCCGATGGTCGCCCCGGGTGCCGCCATCGACGACATCATCGGCGCCATCGACGTGACGCTCGGCGGCGTCCGCGTCACCGAGAAGGGCATGAGCCCGGCCGGCGAGCACGCCGGCGCCATCGCCGAGCCCCTGCCCCTGACCGACAACGATGCCGACACGCGCATCGCCGGCGCCACCGCCGATGTCGTCGCAGACGAGTCGGCCCAGAAGGGAGGCGAGTGAGCATGAAGCACATCCTCTCCGTCCTCGTCGAGAACAAGCCCGGTGTCCTGTCGCGCGTGACCGGCCTGGTATCGCGGCGCGGCTTCAACATCGACTCGCTCACCGTGGCGCCCACCGAGGACACCACCATGAGCCGCATGACCATCATCGTCGAGGCTGACGAGGTGGGCTACGAGCAGATCACCAAGCAGCTGCACAAGCTCGTCTCGGTGTACAAGATCTCCGACCTCACCGATACCGACGCCATCGAGCGCGAGCTCGTGCTGTTCAAGGTCATCGCCACGCCCGACCGCCGTCACGAGATCATCGAGATCGCCAACATCTTCCGCGCCAACATCGTCGACGTGGGCAAGAACTCCCTCACGGTGGAGGCGACCGGCACGGCGAGCAAGCTCGACGCCTTGGAAGACCTCTTCCGCGGCTATGGCATCCGCCAGCTCACCCGCACCGGCAAGATCGCGATGTCCCGCGGCGCAAGCGACAAGTAGCCTGCCCCGGCACCCGTCGGCCCATCTCCATCCTGCGTGATGGGTTGAACGGAACACGTCCCCAACCAACCCCTTTCGGTACCAACGGCCACGAAACAAAGGAGAACGACAATGGCTGTGACTATCTACTACGAGTCCGACTGCGATCCCAAGGTCATCCAGGACAAGAAGATCGCCATCATCGGCTACGGCTCCCAGGGCCACGCCCATGCGCTCAACCTGCTCGACTCGGGCTGCGACGTGCGCGTCGGCCTGCGCGAGGGCTCCAAGTCCTGGGCCGCCGCCGAGGAGGCCGGCCTCAAGGTGTGCGACATGGACACCGCCGCCGAGGAAGCCGACATCATCATGATGCTCGTGCCCGATGAGACCCAGCCCAAGGTCTACGAGGAGCACATCAAAGCGCACCTCAAGCCCGGCGACACGCTTGCCTTCGCCCATGGCTTCAACATCCACTTCGGCTACATCAAGGCTCCCGAGGACGTCAACGTCATCATGTGCGCGCCGAAGGGTCCCGGCCACATCGTGCGCCGCCAGTTCACCGAGGGCTCCGGCGTGCCCGACCTCGCCTGCGTGGCGCAGGACGCCACCGGCAACGCCTGGGATATCGCGCTCGCCTACTGCTGGGGCGTGGGCGGTGCACGCTCCGGCATCATCAAGGCCACCTTCAAGGAGGAGACCGAGGAGGACCTCTTCGGTGAGCAGGCCGTGCTGTGCGGCGGCCTGGTTGAGCTCGTCAAGGCGGGCTTCGAGACCCTCACCGAGGCCGGCTATCCGCCCGAGCTCGCCTACTTCGAGTGCTACCACGAGATGAAGATGATCGTCGACCTCATGTACGAGAGCGGCATCCACTTCATGAACTATTCCATCTCCAACACGGCCGAGTACGGCGAGTACTACGCCGGCCCCAAGGTCATCAACGACGAGAGCCGCGCGGCCATGAAGCAGATCCTCGCCCGCATCCAAGACGGCAGCTTCGCGCAGGAGTTCGTCGACGACTGCAACAACGGCCACAAGTGGCTGCTCGAGCAGCGCGAGAAGATAAACGAGCACGAGATCGAAAAGACCGGCGAGAAGATCCGCTCCATGTTCTCCTGGATCAAGTAGCCTGCAACCACCCCCTTGCGCATCGCGTTCTCGTGGGCCCGCACACCGCTATGGACGTGCGGGCCCACGGCTATTCCGACCCTACGCGACGGCGGCAAACACCGTGCCAGCCGCCTCCGTCCCCCGCCGCTCCTCGCTCGCCGCACGAGCCGTTGCAAGCAGCCCAGCGACCGCATGGGCCGATCTGCCTCCATAGCGCCACGACGGCAGCGCGCAGGCGGCTTTCGCCAGCAGCGAGCAAAGCTCTTCAGCATCGGACGTGAGACGAAAGAGCTCGTATCGCTGCGACCATGCAGCGAAGACCGTAGCGTCGACGCGCGCGGAGCGCCTGCGAAGCAGCTCGTCGATAACGTCATCGGCAAACTGGTGGTCGCTCTCCCGATCGGGCACATGAGCGTCGAGCCAATCTCTCAGCGCCACGATCTCGGGCAGACGCTTCTCCCAATCGATGACGTCCATCTCGGCCAAGCTGCTATCGATCTCCAGTCGTCCGAATCGGTCCCAGTACGTCTGATCGGATATCAGACGATATGCAGGGGCGCCCCGATCATATTCATCTAAGTGCGGCCCCGAAGCGCCCGGTATCGCCTTCGCCTCGGTCATCCATGGCGTGAACGCCCAGGCGCGCCGCACCGAATCCCCGTTAGCGGCGCTCAGCCGCTCGAACGTGTCGAGCTCTGCGTCGACCACGATGTTGGAACCGCCGTCACGCCAGGCGCCCCACGGAACGAAGGTCACGTCGTAGCGATAATCCCGATACGCCTCGATAAGGGCATCTTCCACCTCATGCTCTTCCGGGCGAAAGCCGAAGAGCTCCTCGCAGCGCGCCGCAATCTCCGCCAGCGTGACGGCACCGACTAGGTCGGTCATGACCTGCGCGGTGTGCACGATATGGTCATCGCGCCGACGCGTATCCTCAATGGCTGCCAGATCCAGCCCGCGCGCCATCTCCACGACCTGCGGTGGCATGCCCGCATCGTAGTCCCTTCCCCGTTTGAACAGATTGGTAAACGGGGGCATCGGTGTCACGTTGGGACACTCGCTGCGTTTGACATCCCGATACGAAATCGCGGCACCGGGGGTATCCAGCAGCATCTTGAACGTCTCGTACTGCTCGTCGTCACAGGCGACAAGCGCCTGCTCGAGAACCTCTCCATGAGCGGGCAGGACAGAGGAGAGCTCGCGCGCCAGATCGACCTTGAGAATCTTTCCCGGCTTTTCGATACCAACCCGCGACGCGATGGCGTTGAGCTCGGACTTCGTCGTGGTGAGCAGATATCCTTCCAGATCGGTCGGCGGCTCCTCCTTGATCGCCTGATACGCCGCCCGGCAGCCGTAGGCGCATCTGAGCGGCTCCCTCCTTCGAGGCGGGCGCTCCTTCTCGTCGTAGCCCCGGTACTGCCCGAGCTCCCAGGCCCTATCCTCTTGCGAGAGGCCGGCAAGTTCCCCGCGGTGCACCCCGATGGGAAGCTCCCGACCGGTCGGACGGGGCGAATCCAGCGGATCTCCGCCCGCACGCATACAGGAAGGACGGGTAGTCGTTTGAGCATGGCTCATGGCGCATCCCCTTTCTCGCGAAACGGATCACAGATTCGACAGACGCGCCGCCGCGCGACCGGTCCCCTTATTGATAGCGCACCGGTTTATACGGATATCCCAAAGATCCTGACGGTCCTCCGACCCCATTCCACCGCACGACCCCACCGTATCCAACAAGCCGGCAACGCCCCCGCTCAGCCCCGTGAAGCTTTCGCCGCCGCAACGCCGCAGCGGCTGCAAGCACTCCGATCCTCCACAGGAAGCGTTTCGTTTTCCAGGCAATCTACGCAAACGAGCCCTTGCGCACGCGCGCCTCTTGCAGACGCGCGGGCTTCGGCAGCCGCGCACGACAAGCCGATGCGCCCGCCCCGCCGCGCATCGCGCGCACCCCGCCCCATGGCAAAGCCGGCTGCCGCCCCGCCCGGGCGACAGCCGGCTTGTACGCTGTCGATATGCCAGGACCCGCAAGGCCCGCGAGCCTACACCACCGTCACACGCCCGCGGTTGCCCACGATGCCGCGCACCTCCGCCATAAGCGGGATGGAGCGGGCGTTCACGCGCGTGGGAATCTCGGCGCGCATGGTCTGGCCGTCACCCTGCTCGATGAACAGCTCGACGCGGTCGCCGCCGGGATTGGTGGCGAGCACGGTGGCCAGACGCGCCATGTTGCTCTGCGAGAAACGCGAGCTCGGCACCATGATCTCGAAGACCTTGGGGCGGTTGTTCTCCTCGGAGAGCTCGAGCGGCAAGATCTCCTGGGCGATGATCTGGTCACCGCGGTCGCTTCGCTCCAGCTTGCCGCGCACGCGGATGAAGGCGTCGGACAGCACCGCGCCCGTCTCGGGATCGGTCTCGCCGTACAGGTAGCCCTCGCACTCCTTGTAGGTCTTGGGAAACACCACGACCGTGGCCTCGCCCTCCATGTCCTCCAGGCGCACGATGGCCATGGGGTCGCCGTTTTTGGTCACGCGCTTGGAGACCTCGGCCACCATGCCGGCGAACCAGAACGGCTTGCCCTCGGGGATCTCCTGGTTGATCGTGCCCTCGCCCGCAGGGTTCGCCATCTCGAAACCCGTGTCAATCTGCGACAGGGAGTACTCGCGCGCCTTGGCGAGCGCGTACTCAAAGGGGCGCAGCGGGTGGTCGGAGACGTAGATGCCCAGCACGTCGCGCTCGGCGGAAAGCTTCATGTGGCGGTCCCACTCCTGGCCGTCCGGCTCGGGCACCACGACCTCGAAGCCCGAGCCCTCCACGTCGCCGAACACGTCGAACAGCGACGTCTGGCCCGCGGCGCGGTCCTTCTGGCGCTTGGTCGCGGCGTCGATGATGTTCTCGGGGTTGTTCTTGTCCACGAAACTCATGAGCTGGCGGCGCGGATAGCCCGTCGAGTCGAAGGCGCCTGCCTTGATGAGCGCCTCGATGACGCGGCGGTTGGCCTGGGAGGAATCCACGCGGTCCACGAAGTCGTGCAGGTTCTTGAAGGCGCCGCCGCGCTCGCGCTCGGCGATGATGGCGTCTGCCACACCCTCGCCCACGCCGCGGATGCCGGCCAGACCGAAGCGCACGCCCTCGGAGGTCGCCGTGAACTCGCGTCCGGACTCGTTGACGTCAGGCGGCAGCACGGGGATGCCGTCATGGCGGCAGGCCGACACGTAGTGCACGATCTTCTCGGTCTTGCCCGTGTAGGAGGTGAGCACGGCCGCCATGTACTCATGCGGATAGTGGGCCTTCAGCCATGCGGTCTGCATGACCAGGATGGCGTAGCCCGCCGAGTGGGACTTGTTGAACGCGTAGGACGCGAACTCCAAGACGTCGTCCCAGATCTTCTGCGCCGTCTCGCGCTTGTAGCCGTTCTTCTCGGCGCCGTTCATCCAGTGGTCGTAGATGGTCTCGTCCTCGCCGTCAGACCAGTTGAAGACCTGCTCGGTGAGCATCTTGATCTTCTTCTTGGCCACGGGCTTGCGGATGCGCGAGTCGGACTCGCCCTTGGAGAAGCCGCACATCTCGACCGAGATGTTCATGACCTGCTCCTGGTAGACCATGGTGCCGTACGTCTCGCCCAAGATGTCGTCCAGGCGCGGATCGTAGGAGACGGCGGGCTCCTTGCCGTTCATGCGGTTGATGTAGGACGAGACCATGCCCGCTCCCAGAGGGCCCGGGCGGTACAGGGCGATCAGAGCGACCACGTGCTTGTACTCGGTGGGCTTCATGTTCTTGATGGTTGCCGTCATGCCGGCGGACTCGATCTGGAACACGCCCGCCGTGTGGCCGGCCTGCATGAGCTCGAAGATCTTGGGATCGTCGAAGGGGATGGCGTCCACGTCGATGTCGATGCCGAAGTTCTTCTTGATGTTGGCCTTAGCCTTCGAGATGACCGTGAGCGTGCGCAGGCCCAGAAAGTCCATCTTGAGCAGGCCCATGTCCGCGACCGTATGGCCTTCGTACTGCGTGATCTCCACGCCGCCCTTGGTGTCGAGCTTGGTGGGCACGTGCTCGTTGACCGGGTCGCGACAGATGAGCACGGCGCAGGCGTGCACGCCCTCGCCGCGCGTCAGGCCCTCGATGGCAAGTGCGGCGTCGATGATGCGCCGGGCGTCGTCGTCTTTCTGGTAGGCCTCGGCGAAGTCCGGGTTGTACAGGTCCTCCTTGCCCTCGACGCGGGTGAGCACCTGCTTCAGCTTGACGGACGGATCGCTCGAGATCATCTTGGACAGACGCTGACCCATGTAGACCGGATAGTCCAGCACGCGGGCGGCGTCGTTGATGGCCTGCTTGGCCTTGATGGTCGAGTAGGTGATGACGTGGGTGACCTTCTCGGGGCCATAGAGCTGACGGACGTGCTCGATGACCTCGAGGCGCCGCTCATCGTCGAAGTCCATGTCGATATCGGGCATCTCGGAGCGCTCGGGCGACAGGAACCTCTCGAACATGAGGCCGTTGGACAGCGGGTCGAACGTGGTGATGTCCATGGCGTAGGCGACCAACGCGCCCGCGGCCGATCCACGGCCGGGGCCCACGCCGATGCCGTTTTGCTTGGCCCAGCGCACGTACTCGGCCACGATCAGGAAGTAGGCGGCGAAGCCCTTCTCGCAGATGACCTTGTACTCGTACTCGAAGCGCTCCTGGATGTTGACGCCGCCGATCGTCTGCTCGCGCCAATCCTCGCCGTAGCGCTTCGCCAGGCCCTCCTCGCACTCGCGGCGGAACTGGCTCTCATGCGTCTCGCCGGGGTCGAGCAGCGGGTAGTTGGGCAGGATGATGCTGTCCCAGTCGAGCTCGACGTTGCACTTCTCGGCGAGCTCGACCGTGTTGTCGCACGCCTCCGGGCAGTACGGGAACAGGGCGCGCATCTCGTCTTCGGTCTTCATGTAGAACTCGGAGCCCTGCATGCGCATGCGGTTGGGGTCGTCGACCTTGGAGTTCATGCCGATGCACATCATGATGTCCTGCACCGGGGCGTCGTCGCGCGTGAGGTAGTGGAAGTCGTTGGTGGCGATCACCTTCACGCCCACGCGGTTGGCGATGTCGATGAGCTGGCGGTCGAGTTCCTCGTCGGTCATGCCGGAGTCCGTCGTGATGCCGTGCTCCTGGATCTCGATATAGAAGCTGCCGGGCTCGAACAGGTCGCGGAAGGTCTCGGCCCAGGCGACGGCCGTATCGATGTCGCCGCGGTCGATGCACTTCGGGATGATGCCCGCGATACACGCCGAGCTGGCGATCAGGCCCTCGCGATGGCGGCGCAGGTTGTCCAGCGTCACGCGCGGCTTGTAGTAAAAGCCCTGCACGGCCGCTTCGGACACCGTCTGCATGAGGTTTACGTAGCCGGTCTCGTTGCGGGCGAACAGCACCATGTGGTACAGCTCGGGCTTGCGGTCGCGGGCGAGTGTGTCGTCGGGCGTGAAGTACACCTCGCAGCCGAAGATCGGCTTGATGACGAGCGGGGGCTTGGTCGCATCGAGGTTGCCCGAGCGGTCCCACTCCTCCATATCCTTCATGTACTGCGCGTAGCCGCGCGGGTTCTTCTCGGGGTCGGGCTGCTCGAGCTCGTCGCGGCGGCCCTTCTGGAGGAAGGACTTGTCGTGGCTCCAGGTCTTGTACTCCGGCGTGCCGTGGTTGACGGCATCGCAGGCAAGGCCGAGCTCGGGGACGCCGTACATGTAGCCGTGGTCGGTGATGGCCACGGCGGGCATGCCGAGCTCGACGGCGCGATCGACCATGTCGCTGATGCGCGTGGCCCCGTCGAGCATGGAATACTCAGTGTGATTGTGCAGGTGGACAAACGCCATACGTGCGATACTCCTCGCCTTCGTCTTGTGCAAGAAGCATTGTACCGCAGCGCGCAGACGCGCCCGCGCCCCTGCGCGGCGGTCGCGCAACACCCACAGGCGCCCCGCGTTTCGGCGGTCGAGGGAGGACAAGGGGACGCCGACGTCGCTTGTTGCCTGCATAGGACAGCAGGCGCGCCCTCCCCTTTCGCGGGAGACGCGCGCCTGCCGGGTATCGTCAGACTGTTCGCATACAGCGCGTAGGCGCAGGGGCTACTCGATGTAGATGAGTTCGTCCATCTGGTCGAGCGGCCACATGGGTCGGAAGATGCGGCGGAACGGCAGCTTCTCGTAGAGCTGGTCGGTCGGCCCGGGAGTCAGCGCCATGATGTGGAAGGCGGTCTCGGGGATGAGGTAGGTGTCCAGGTAGCCCATCTTGACCACGACGATGTCGTAATCGTGGAACTCGACGCCGGCGGCGTGGAACTGCTCCATGTGGCCGTACTGCACGTTGTGCGGCATCACGAGCACATCGAGGCCCGTGCCGTCGACGTTGACGATATAGCTGGAGCCGACGACCTTCTGCGAGCCGACGGCTGCGTCGCCGACGACGGTGAGCGTACCGGAGATCTCCACCGGGGCCGAGACCTCGTTCTCGCCGACGCCCAGCGCAAACGAGACGTGCGCGCCCACCGGAAAGCCGCTGAGCAGCTCGCAGGCAGCCGGATCGTTGACGCCGGCGACCAGCACGCGCTTGCCGCCCAAGTCGTGCGCCAGAAGCTCGCGCAGTATCACGGTGCCGCAGCCCGACGACCCGGCGCCGCAGTTGTCGCCCGAATCGGTGATGACCGCCGTCTTGCCCTCGAAGGCGACCGCGCGTCGCACCGACTCGGCGGCGTCGCCGTAGTTGCCGCCGAATACGAACTCGCCGCGATGGTCCCACGCATAGCGCGCGATGCGGTCGGCGACCTCGGCGCACCAGGCGGCGTCCGCCGGCTCATTGGGCACCACGACCACGGCGGCGCCGAGCTTATCGTCCTCGTGGCGTAGGTACCCTACGTGGTAGGAAGCGGAGAACACGCGCTCGTCGGTCTCCGCCTCGTCGAGCAGGCGATTGATGGAGCGCATCGGCTCGTTGGCCGAAACGCTGCGCTCGCCCTCCACGATGATGGGGAGCTTGCGCACGATGGGGTGCATGGGACGGCGATGTCCCATGAGGTCGACGAGCTTCTCGGCGACGATGCGCCAGGTGTCGACCGTGTCGATATGCGGAGACTCGCGGAAGCAGCGCAGGATGTTCACGCGCGAGGCGAGCTCGGAGGTCACGTTGCCGTGGGGGTCGAGCGCGAGCGCGATCGGCATGTGGACGCCCACGATCTCGCGGATGCGGCGCAGAAGGTCGTGCTCACCGGACACGCAATCCAGGCCGCGCACACCGCTTGCGCCATGGAGCTGCAGGTAGATCGCATCGATCTCGTCAAGATGCGCGCGAAGGTCCTCGATGATGCGCCCGACGATGAACTCGTAGGCGTCGTGCTCGATCATGCCGCTCGGGTTGATGGCGGCATAGATGGACGGCACGACCTCGATCCCGCGATTCTCGAACACGTCGCGGACGCACATCTCGTCAAGGCTCTCCTCGCCGTACAGCAGCAGGAAGTCCTCGAGCCTCGCATCGCGCGAGACGTGCTCGTTGCACTCGGCGGTCATATGGGCGGCAAAGACCTTCATGGCGGCTCCTTGCGATCGACATCGTCACTCAAGCCCGCCAGCCTAGCACAAACCATTCGCCAAAATGCATATCGACGGCAAGAACACGTTTGAGACACACAGCGGTGCGGGTAGCGGTCTCCCCGCTGCCCGCACCGCCTCGAAACCCTAGAGGTCGTAGGTCACAACCTGCGGCTGCGTCGGATCGTCCGCATCGGGCACCTCGACGCGGACAAACGCGAGGCGCACGCGCGCAAAGCCGGCCCGATGCAGCACATCTGCATAGACGCGCGCCTGGAGCGCATGCTTGTCCTGCAGCTGAGAGGGCGTCTCCTGCGGGCTGCCGCCGGTCTTGTAATCGATCACCAACGCCTCGCCGGGGCGTGCGGGATCGGTCGCGAGCGCGTCGATCGCGCCCTCGGCAAACGTCCCGAACCGTTCCCGGACCTCGTCGTCATCCATGCCCAGCGAGAAGAAGGGCACCTCGGCGCGCACGCAGGGCCACGACCTCAGCTCGGCACGCATCCGCGACGCCTCCCAGCGCCGCAGCGCCGCGTCGAGCCGGGCGCGCTGCGCCTCGCTTGTGCCCCAATAGCGCGCCTGCGCATCGATGCGCTCGGTCGGCACGCGTTCGGCGCCGGTCTCGATCAGCCACTGCGCCGCGGCGTGGAACGCCGAGCCCAAAGCCGTCGGGTCCTCCCCGGGCTCGCCGACAGGCGCCGGATCGGACGCCTCGATCACGTCGAGCACCTCCGACGCCGCCGCCCCTGCCGCAGCGGTCCCATCCGCCGCGGCCGGCGCCGTCTCGGCACGCAGGGAGCTCACCTGCGCCTCGCCGTCCTGTCCCCGTGCACAGGCGCGGTCCTCCCCTTCTTCGTGAAGGGCAGCGGACATCGACGAGTAGCTGTACGCATCGCGAGCGGGCCGCTCGGCGGGCGCCACGGCGTAGTCGACGGGCTTCGGCCAGACCAGGGTGAAGCTGTCAGGGCCCTCGGCGGACGCGTCCGCCGGAGCGGCGCTTTGCCCCACCTCGACGTTGGCGGGATACTCCACGCCCGCGAACATGAAGTCGCGACATGCGATGAGCTCGTAGTCGCCGGGTTTCGTGCCTTCGAACACGAGCCGATCCGCATCGAGGCGCCGGCCCTCATCGGGCAGAATCCGCTCGAGCACCGACCGCGTCAGGTCGCACTCGTCGTCAAACGTGAGCTCCGGCTTCCCCCTCGTCCCCACGCCGGCGTCCATCGCCAGGATGAGCACCTCGCGGGCGCGCGTCATGGCCACGTACAGCAGGCGGGCACGCTCCTCGAGCTCACGACATAGGGACTCCTCGCGCATGGACACGAACGCCTCGGCAGCCGAGCCGGTGGCGCAGACCTCGTCGAGGGTATCGGGCGCAAGCCAGGTGCCGTACAGTTTGCGGAAGCGCTCCTCGACCTTCGTGTCGGTGATATGGCGCCCGTCCGCCAGCACCGTGCCCGGCAGCCGGGCGGGCAACGCCACCGCCTCGACGCCCGCGCGCGAGCGGCGCGTCTGGAAGCGGTCGGCGCTGCGCTTGACCGTGAAGCAGTCAGCGACCGCGACGACGGGGAACTCCAGACCCTTCGACGCGTGCACGGTCATGATGCGCACGGCGCCGGTCCCCCGCTCGTTTAAGGCGCCCGGAGCCTGCTTGGCGGCCAGCGCCGCATCGAAGGCGCGCGCGATGCCGCGCGGAGCGTTGCCGACCTCGGCCTGCGCCTCGTCGATCAGATCGAGCGCCTTCAGGACGTTCGCGGCGACGGCGCGTCCCTCGGGCCCGCGCTCGGCCAGGCGCACCATCCATCCCGACGCGCGCACAACCTCGCGCACGATGTCGGCGACAGGATCGCGGCCGACGCGCGCCAGGGCCGCGCGCAGCACGGCGCGCGCCCGTTCGACGAGCGCGAGTCCCTCCAGGCCCGGCGCGTCGTCGTCGCTCATCAGCCCCGCATCGAGGTTGCGGCGGCGCGTCTCGCCCGTCGCGGGGTCGTAGGCGGTCGCAAGCGCCAAGAGTTCCTTCGCGCCGAGCGCGAACAGCGGAGATGTCAGCAGCGGCGCCAAGCCCTGGGCAGCGTCGGCGGGGTTCGCGAGCGTCCACACGAGCGCGCGCACGGCAGCCACCTCGGGGGTCGACGAGAACACGGAACCTCCCGCGATCACGCAGTCGAGTCCCTGCGCGCGAATGGCCTCGGCGTACACGCCCGCCTGCGTCATGGCGCCCAGCAGCAGCACCATGTCGCCCGCGGGCTGGCCGGCATCGGCGAGCGCTCGGAAGCGCGCGGCGATGGCGGCGGCCTTCATCTCGGTGCGCTCGGCGCGCACCCCGCCCACGACAAGCAGCGCCTGGCGGCGCGACGCCGGCGCGACGAGTGCGTCGGTGCGCTCGTCATGGGGCACAAGGTCAAGAAAGCCGCGCATGAGGCCGCCGTGCTCGCCGTCAAAGACGCGGGCGACGTAGTCCAAGATCTCGGCATGGCTGCGGAAGTTTTTCACCAGGCGCACGATCTTGCCAGCGGCAGCGGCATCGGCGCCGGCTGCTGCCGGGGTCGCCATGCTCTGCTCCTGCCGGCGGAACACCTCCACCTCCGCTCCGCGGAAACGGTAGATGGACTGCTGCGCGTCGCCCACGGTGCACAGGCGGCGCCCGCCGTCCGTGAGAAAGCCGATGAGGTCGACCTGCTGCTGGTCGGTATCCTGGAACTCGTCGATCATCACCATTCGGAACCGGTCGGCGTACGCCGCGCGGATGGCGGGCCGATCGCGCAGGGCGAGATAGGTCAGGCGCAGCAGATCGTTGTTGTCGAGCACCGACGCCTCGCGCTTGAGCGCGCGGTACTCGGCCTCGACGTCGCGCGCGAGCGCCATGAGGGAATCGAGGGCGTCGGATCCACACGCGAGCAGGGCGCAGATAAAGGTGTTGGCGACGTCGGCGCGCAACAGGTCGAGCTGCTCTTTGGGCAGCGCCTTGCTCGGCCGCGGGATGTCGCAGCTCATCATGCAGCGCACCGCGTCGCCCACCGTGCGCTCGCTTGCCAGGTAGGCGTCGATGGCCGCCATCGCGTCGCGGGCGATCTGCGCGGCCTTGGGGCTTGCGTCCAGGCACGCACGGTACGCATCGGCAAGCGACGCCACCGCATCGGTCCCGCGATGCAGATGCACGCCGTCCATGCCGTCAGGCAGGGTGCACACAAGCTCGAGCAGGCGCCGGACGATGCCCTCGACGCTTGTGGAGGCCGCACGCGCGGCAGGGCCGCCCTCGGCCTTGAGCGGATACCAGGCGAGCAGGGCGGAAAGCTCGCCGGCTGCATCCCCGCCGTCGTCGGCGCGTGCGAGCACCCGCTCGATCGCGGCGCCGATGAGCTCGTCGGTGTCCTCGACGATGCCGAACTCGGGATCGATCCCCAGCTCGAGCGCATGCGCCCTGAGGATGCGGGCGCACATGCCGTGGATCGTCGAGATCCACGCGTCGTCGACGGACAGCGCGGCGCGCTCCATGCCCGCCTCGATGAGCGCGGCGCGCACGCGCTCGCGAATCTCCGCGGCGGCATCCCGGGTGAACGTGATGGCGAGCACCTGGTCGAGGCTCGACAGATACGGGCCCGAATCGTCGGAGAGCGCCCACAGGATGCGCCGCGTGAGCGTAAACGTCTTGCCCGATCCCGCGCCTGCGGATACGAACAGCGGACCGTCGAGCGTGGTGACGATCTCGCGCTGCTGCGGCATGAGCGATGAGAGGTCCATGTCCGTCACGCGTCCCTTCGTTCGAATCCGATCGGATGGTTGTGCACGCAGCTGGGACGCTGCTCGGCAGAAGCGGCGACCTTGCCGGAGGCGAGGTCGGCCAGGCGCATCGCGATCGAGCCCTCCACGCGGTCAAGCAGCTCGGTGAAACCCATAGTGCCCCCTGCGCGCTCGCCGGGAAAGCCGTCGCGCAGACCGGGTACGCGCCCGTCATCAGGCTCGACCTCGGCGAGCTCGTCGGCCACGGCGCCGCGCATGGCCACCTTGCCCTTCGTGGCGAAGTAGAGCGCGCCGCGGACGTCTAGACCGAGCGAGCGACGCAGCGCCTGGGCGTAGATGAGGGTCTGCGTATGCTCCGGGAGCCACCGCGGATCGTCCGCGGCGACCTCGCCGGTCTTCTTGTTGGGAACCGTCGGGTCGGCGAGCTTGAACGGCGTCACGTCCGAGCGGTGCTTGTAATCGATGACCACGGCGCGGCCGGCGGCGTCGACGTCGACGCGGTCGATGCGCCCGCCGAGCGGGTAGCCGGCGTAGGCAACCCCCAGCCCGTTGAAGGAGTACTCGAGGTAGGCGGGGGCGAACGGCGCGAGCGCGCCCGCCTCGTAGCGCACCACCTTCCTCAACTGGGGCAGGATGTCGTCGATCTGCCGCTCCTCGCCAGCGCTCAGCGCCACGAGCGGCGCCGAGCTCGCCGTCTTGCCGCGGGCGTGCTCGGCGCGCACCTCGGCGAACACCTCGTCGAGCAGGTTGAGCGAGGAAGCGAGGTTCTCGGGCGTCACGCGGCGCGCGCCGTCGGACGCCAGGCGCTCGTGGAAGCGGTCCATGACGTCGTGCACGAAGTTGCCCTTCTCCATGTTGGAGAAGCCAGCATCGATGACGGCGGGGCGCACGCGCGAGGACATGAACCAGCACAGCGGGCACGACGAGTACATCTCGATCTGCGACGCCGAGAACTGACGCGGCTCGAGCGCCCCCTCCTCGGTGCGACGCATGAGCACCATGTAGCGGGCGGCCGCCTCGTCGAGCTGCTGGGGAGGCAGGCAGGCGATGCGCTCCGCCGACCAGGAACCGGTGCCGGCGGGGTCGAAATCGCCCGCGACGTCCTGCTCGCCCTCGCGCGCGATCGAGGCCCCCTCGCCGAGCGCGGCGACGAGCTCGGTCCAGATCGCAGCGGGATAGCGGTCCTTGGCCTGCCGGTCGTGGGTGACACGGGCGAGCACGCACGACCGCGCCGCCGCGCGGGCGCGGCCCACGAGGTCGCGGACGCGAGCGATGGGCTCGAGCGCAAGCGTCGGCGCGCCGAGGAGGTCTGCCAGGGACGCACGCGCCCCTTCGTCATGGGAGAGCGGATAGTTCGCGACTTCCACGTCGGCCAGGAGCATGAAGTCGACCGAGCCGCACGGCAGCGCCGCGGCGTCGGCGAGCGTCATGAAAGACACCTCGACGGCCGTGCCCTCGTCCACAGGTGACGCGCTCGCGCGCTCACGCGAGACGACGCACAGGCCGTCGAGGGACTCCACGGCACTCGCCTGCGATACGCCGAGGGCGCGCGCCTCGTCGGCGACGACCTCGAGCGCACGGCGCGCCATCGCGCGCTCGCACGTCACGCGACAGGTTCCCGCCACGGAGCCAAGCGATGCGGCGGGCAGCGCCTCGAGCACCTCGAGCATCGCCTTGATGGCCGAGACCGGCCGATCTTGCCACAGGAAGCGCACGACGTCGGCGCAGACGGCGGGGACGCGGGCAAACGGATGGCCGTCGGCAAGCTTGCGGCGCGCCGCGGCGGTGCGCGACTGGACGCTTTGCAGCTCGCGCAGAACGCCCTGGACGCCCAGGGAGCGCGTCGCGCGCACCTTCTTGTCAAACGAGCGCGCGAGAAGCGCGTCCGCGCCCGACAGCGGCGAATAGAGCCAGTCGGTGAGCTCGGGAGCAGGCCACCATTCCAGCGCCGACCCCGTCTGCTCCTCGTCCGCGCGCATGCGCGCGACGAGGTCCGCCAAGGCGCGCAGCTGCCGGCCGAACGCCGTCTGACCGAACCGCACGAACCGGGTGAGCTCAAAGGGGATGCCGCGCGCGGCGAGATAGGGCGCAAGCGCATCCGCCAGCTCGCTCGCATGTGCCGAAGCGACCACCGCGCTGCGCGCACCGTCCGCACCGGCGCGCGCGATCGCGTCGGCATACGCGCGGGACCGGGCATGGGGGCCGAAGACCTCCAAAAACGTCGGGGTAGCACACGGAGCAGCGGGGCGCCCGTCGACGCATTCCTCGATGGCGACGTCGCAGCCAAGGTTCGCAAACGCCGCGGCAAGCTCATCGCTCCATGCGGCCTGTTCGCCGGCGAGCAGCACCACGGCCTCCCCCGCGACGGCGATGGAGGCGAGCAACCGCATCAGATAGGCGGGCAGCGTCGTGATACCGCGCAGTACGACGAAGCGCGCGCAGGCGACCGGTGAGGCGGCGAGCGCTTCGGCCAACGTGGCCGCCGCGCACGAGGGTTCGGTAAGCCCGCGGCCCGCCAGGGCGTCGGCGTACCGGCGAAGACAGGCCAGCACGGATGCCGCCGCCCCATCCGAGGCGCCAGGCGCCGCCGAGGCGCCAGCGTAGGGCAAAAGATCGCGCGCCATGGCGGCGAGCAGCCGCACCGTGCCG
This sequence comes from Collinsella tanakaei, assembly GCF_030373545.1. Taxonomy (GTDB): domain Bacteria; phylum Actinomycetota; class Coriobacteriia; order Coriobacteriales; family Coriobacteriaceae; genus Collinsella; species Collinsella tanakaei_C. The sequence goes on from NZ_JAUDCO010000003.1 coordinate 203,897, forward strand.
GGGTTCGCGCGCAGGGGCGCCAGATCTTCCGGTGCGCTCGTGTGCACGAGCTCGGCCATGACGAGCTGGCGCTGGACGCCTGAGCACAGATGGCTGCCGTCGCCGAGCAGCTCCCACAGGCTCTCGATCCACGCCGGCACGACGGCGGCGTCGACGCCCACGCCCACGCCGGCGCGCGCGAGGCTGCGCCGCACCTGATCGCGCTCGGCCAGCGAGGGCGCAAGCAGCGTGCACCGCCCCCATTGGGAGACGCCCCGACGGATCAGGTCGAGTTCGGCATCGCCCGGGACGACGCCCGGGCGCGTCTTCACGATTCGTACCGACATGGCCCTCCCACGGATCGACTTCGTATAGATTCGCTTGCACCTATCCTACACGCCCGCACGGACACGCAGCGCGCCGCTTGCGCCAAAACGCTCAGGCGCGACACAAGAAGAGGCGCCCTGCACCGACGATGGGATGCAGGACGCCTCGTTGCCATCTTCGCTGCGGCCGCTACGTCCGGCCGCGCTCCTGGTCCTCGAGCTTGATGAGGACGCGACGATACCCGCCGTGCTCGCCGTTGAGCGCCTTGGACACACGGCTCACCGTGGTGGACGACGCGCCGGTCCGCGCCTGGACCTCAACGTAGGGCTCACCCTCGTCGAGGAAGCGGGCAACCTGAAGGCGCTGCCCGAAATCGCAGATCTCGCGCGGCGTGCACAGGTCGGTCAGAAAGGCCCGCACATCGTCCTCGTCATCGAGCAGCAGCATCGCGCGCACGAGCTGCTGGACGTCGCTTCGCTCATACATCTTTTCGATATTCATACGGATACGGCACCGCCAAATTAGCTCATATCGGCTCGGATTGATACTGGCATACGCGTATTGGGGGCTCAAAATATCCAACACCCGACAAGACACGGCCACGTGATGCAGTGTATCACACCACCGCGCTAAAGTATCGCGGTATCCGGCGGCGAGCGGCACCGCGACCCTTGGCGGGCGGCGGTCTATCGCCGCGGCTGCACGGAGGCGTGCACGCGGCCGGCAAGCCCGCTCGTCCAGCTGAGGCGTCCGCGGTCGTCGACGATCAGCGCCTCGATGCCGCTGACCCCCTCGGCAAACGCCAGGGCCTCCTGTGCCCCCAGCATGAACAGGGTCGTCGAATAGCCGTCGCAGTCGAGCGAGCGGTCGGCCACGACGGTCGCGCTCGCCACGTCGCTTTGCGCCGGCATGCCGCTCGCAGGGTCCAGGATGTGATGGTAGACCCTGCCGCCTTTGACGAAGCTCCGCTCGCGCGCCCCGCTCGTGACCACCGAGCCGTCCACGACGTCGACCACCGCGCAGAAGCGCGCCGCATCGAAGGGGTCGGCGATCCCGGTTCTCCAGGGTAGCGGCGCCGCCCCCGCGTCGTCGGCGCGCGGAGGGCGTCCGCCGCGCAGCATCACGTTGCCGCCGAGATTCAACGCGAAGCAGCCCACGCCCGCCCGCTCCAGCAGCGCCGCGAGGTCGTCGGCGATATAGCCCTTCGCGATGCCTCCGAGGTCAAGGACGGTTTCGGGGTCTCCGATCGCCAAGGTCGGTGCTGTGCCCGGCGGGCTCACCTCGACAAGTCGATAGTCGACATGCGGCAGGGCGCGCGCGAGCGCGAGCGCCGTCGGGACGCGACCGGCGTGGAAGTCCCATAGCGACGTCACCGTGCCCATGGTGATATCGAACAGGCCTCGGCTCCGCTCGCAATACCCGAGCGCCAGCCGGACCACCTCGGCGGTCTCGGGCGCCACCGGCACCGGACGCGGCGCCGCGCGATGGGCTCGGGCGATGTCGGACTCGGGGCGGGTGCGCGAAAGGATGCCCTCGAAATACGCGCACCGCATCCGGCATGTCGCGAGCGCGGCGTCGAGCGCGGCGGGCGAGACGTCAGCGTCCGGGCGCGCCGGCGCCGGGTAGACCCGCAGGCGCACCTCGGTGTCAAACGCCGTGAACGCGAGCTCGCGCCCGCCGTCCGAACACCCCACGGGCGCGGGCGGTCTGGGTTTTTGATGACTCATCCCGTCTCGCACCGGCAACCCCTTTTCGCATGGCTCACAATCTTCTCACCCATGATACGCCCCGCTTCGCGGCGGCAGGCCCCCAGAAAGGCGGTCGGCGCCCATGCGCTTCATCCTCAATTGGCTGCTCATTTCCATCGCCATATCCATCGCGGCCTACATCGTGCCGGGTATCGAGCCCTTCGGGCAGGCGGATCCCTGGCTGTGCTTCGCGTTTGTCGGGCTGTTTCTCGGCCTGGTCAACGCACTCGTCAAGCCCCTGCTCACCATCGTGTCCCTTCCGGTGACCATCCTGACGCTCGGCGTGTTTCAGCTGGTCATCAACGGGCTCATGCTCGAGCTTGCGAGCTGGTTCTCCCTGAACCTGCTCGGAGCGGGCATCGCGATCGATGGCTTTTGGGCAGCGTTTTTCGGTGCGATCGTCATCAGCATCGTCGGAGGCATCCTCAACATGGTGACGCAGGACGCGCAGGCGTAAGGGACCCAGGTCCTAGAGGCAGTCGATCCCTCGGGGCGAGGCGGCCAGGTCCGCCAGGGTCACGCCGTCCAGATAGCGGGAGATGAGCCCATCGAGCTCGGTCCACATGTGGATGGTCGGGCACTCGGGTGCGCGCTCGCACCCAGTCTTGCCGCCCTCCAGGCACGACACCGGGGCGAGTCCGCCCTCGGTCAGGCGCAGAATCTCGCCGACCGTGTAATCCTCGACGGGCCGGGTGAGACGGTAGCCGCCGCGCTTGCCGCGCATGCCGGTGAGCATATCGTTGCGCACGAGCGTCGACAGGATATTCTCCAGGTATTTCTCGGATACGCCCTGGCGCTCGGCGATCTCCTTGAGGGGTATGCGACCGTCCGCTTGGTGCTCGGCAAGATCGATCATGACGCGCAGGGCGTAGCGGCCTTTCGTCGATACCAGCATGCTATCTCCCCCTCTCGACGACATTGCTCCATCAGCATACCAAATACCTTTATATAACGTGAACCGAATAGTAGGGGTCTTTTTATTCCATAGAGCCGCGCACCTGCGGAACCTGTGACGACGGTGCGCGCGATAGCGCGGCGCGGGCGCGCGGCGTGCGCCCGCCGTATAATCGGGGTGCATGCAACCCGTCTGCCAAGGAGCGTCCATGAGCGCCATCAACACCTCGATCGACCAGCTGATCGGCAACACTCCCCTGCTCGAGCTCACCGGCATCGAGCGCGAGCTGGGCCTCGGCGCGCGCGTCGTCGCCAAGCTCGAATACTTCAACCCCGCCGGTTCGGCCAAGGACCGCGTCGCCCGGCGCATCCTCGATGACGCCGAGGCCGCGGGCACCATCCGGCCGCACGCCGGCTGCACCATCATCGAGCCCACGAGCGGCAACACCGGTATCGGCCTCGCCGCCCTGGCCGCCGCCCGCGGCTACCGCCTCATCATCACCATGCCCGACTCCATGAGCCCCGAGCGCCGCAAGCTCATGGAGGGCTACGGCGCCGAGGTCATCCTCACGCCCGGCGCGCAGGGCATGGCGGGCGCTATACGCCGCGCCGAGGAGCTCTCCCGCGAAATCGACGGCAGCATCATCGCCGGCCAGTTCACCAATCCCGCGAACCCCGCCGCCCACGAGGCGACGACCGGCCCGGAGATCTGGCGCGACACCGACGGGGACGTCGACGTCTTCGTCGCAGGCGCCGGCACGGGCGGCACGATCACCGGCGTCGGACGCTACCTGCGCACCAAGCGCCCCGACATACGCATCGTCGCCGTCGAGCCCGCCGGCTCCCCGGTGCTGTCCGGCGGCGAGGCCGGACAGCACGCCATCCAGGGCATCGGCGCGGGCTTCGTGCCCAAGGTGCTCGACACCGGCGTGTACGACGAGGTCGTCCCCGTGACGGACGAGGACGCGCTCGCCTGCGCCCGCCTCATCGCCCGCACCGAGGGCGTGCTCGTCGGCATCTCGTCGGGCGCCGCCGCATGGGCCGCGATCGAGCTCGCCAAGATGCCGCAGTACGCCGGCAAGATGATCGTCGTGCTGCTGCCCGACACCGGAGAGCGCTACCTGTCGAGCGCCCTGTTCGCCGAGTAGGCGCGACGTGACGGCAAGAAGGCGCGTGCTCGTCGCCATGAGCGGCGGCGTCGATTCGAGCGTGACGGCATACCTGCTCAAACAGCAGGGCTACGACTGCGTCGGCGCCACGATGCTTCTGCACGACGACCCGGCGGCGGACGATGCGGACACCGGCACCTGCGGGTCGTCGCGCGACGCCGACGATGCCGCGAGCGTGGCGCACGCGCTCGGCTTTCCACACCACGTCCTCGATTTGCGCGCGACCTTCGAGCGCTGCGTGGTGGACAAGTTCGTGCGCACCTACGAGGCGGGCCGCACCCCCAACCCCTGCTGCGACTGCAACCGCTACCTCAAGTTCGGGGCGCTGCTCGACCACGCCCGCGAGCTCGGGTGCGACTTCGTGGCGACCGGGCACTACGCGCAGGTCGTGCCGCCCGCGCAGCCGGACGGGGCATGGCGGCTCGTCAAGGGCGCCGATGCCGCCAAGGAGCAAAGCTACGTGCTCTATGCGCTCACCCAACGGCATCTGGCGCACGTGCTGCTGCCGCTCGGGTCCCTTACCAAAGACCGCGACGTGCGCCGCATCGCGCGCGAGCAGGGCTTCGTCAGCGCCGAGAAGCCCGACAGCCAGGGAATCTGCTTCGTGCCGGGAAACGACTTCGCCTCGTTCATCGAACGCCGCCACGGGCGCCCGCTGCCGGAAGGCGACGTCGTCGACACGCACGGCGCCGTGCTCGGACACCACCGGGGCGCGCTGCGCTACACCATCGGCCAGCGCAAGGGCTTAGGCGTCGCCGCCGCGCACCCGCTGTACGTATGCGCCATCGATATCGGGCGCAACACGGTGACGCTCGGCTCCGTCGACGACCTGATGGCAGACGAGCTCGTCGCCGACGACTGGGTCTGGAGCGCGCCGGCAGCCGCGATGGAGGAGCGCCTGCGCGACGCCGGGGACGCCGGCATCGCGGTCGGCGCCAAGATCCGCTATCACCAGCCCGATCAGGCAGCGCGCCTCTCGTTCGCCGATGCCGGCGCAGGCGCGGACGGCGGGGTCCGCGTGCGCTTCGAGACGCCCCAGCGCGGCATCGCACCCGGCCAGGCCGTCGTCGTCTACGACGGCGACACGGTCCTCGGCGGCGGCACGGTCCGCCACGCGGACTCACGATAGCAAGCCCTCGAACGCACAAGGGGCGACCCGCCCGGTCGGCAGGTCGCCCCTCGCAACGAGACCGTTGGGCGCTCGTTACTTCATGATCTTGCGGAACAGCTCCACGACGGTGGCGTGATCGGCGTCGCGCGGGTTGCCCGGGTAGCAGGCGTCGGCCAGCGCGTCGTCGGCGATCTGGTCGAGCTCGTCCTCGGTGATGGCCTCGCAGACGGTCGGGATGTCGACGTCGGCAGACAGCTGGCGCACCGCGGCGATGGCGGCGTCGGCGGCCTCGTCGGTCGTCATGCCGGTGGTGTCAACGCCCATGGCGACGGCGACGTCGGCCAGGCGCTCGGCCACGACGGGCTTGTTGAACTCCATCGCGATCGGCAGCAGCATGGCGCAGGCCACGCCGTGCGGGGTGTCATAGTGAGCGGACAGGGTGTGCGCCATGGCGTGGTCGATGCCCAGGCCGACGTTGGAGAAGCCCATGCCGGCGATGTACTGGGCGAGCGCCATGCCCTCGCGGCCGCTCCCCGGCTGACCGCTCTTGGCCTCGGCCACGGCGTCGCGCAGGTTCTTGGCGATGAGCTCGATGGCCTTCAGGTGGAACATGTCGGTGAGCTCCCAGGCGCCGCGGGTGGTGTAGCCCTCGATGGCGTGGGTCAGCGCGTCCATACCGGTCGAGGCGGTGAGGCCGGCGGGCATGGTGGCCATCATCTCGGGGTCGACGACCGCGACCTCGGGGGCGTCGTTGGTGTCGACGCACACGAACTTGCGGACCTTCTCGACGTCGGTGATGACGTAGTTGATGGTGACCTCGGCCGCGGTGCCGGCGGTGGTGGGCACGGCGATGGTGAACACGGCGTGGTTCTTCGTGGGGGCGACGCCCTCGAGCGAGCGCACGTCGGCGAACTCGGGGTTGTTGATGATGATGCCTATGGCCTTGGCGGTGTCCATCGCGGAGCCGCCGCCGATGGTCACGATGGAATCGGCCTCGGCGGCCTTAAAGGCCTCGACGCCGTCCTGGACGTTCTTGATCGTGGGGTTGGGCTTGATCTCGGAGTACATGCTCCAAGCGATGCCGGCCTCGTCGAGCAGGTCGGTGACCTTGGCGGCGACGCCGAACTTGACCAGGTCGGGATCGGCGCAGACAAAGACCTTCTTGAAGCCGCGGCGGCTGATCTCGCCGGGGATCTCCTTGATGGCGCCGGCGCCATGATAGGAGATGGTGTTCAAAACGATGCGATTGGCCATGATTGCCTTCCTTTCCACACGGGGCACGGCCCCGCAAACACGGGAATGCGCCGCGCGAGTCGCGTGCGCGGCGCATCCTCTCAAACTATCGATATTTTATGCCCGCATGCGGACACCGTAAGCGGTCGAACCGGTCACCGAATCGGATTCACCGCCATCTAGCTGGCGGTTCGACGTAGACGGTAGGTATCGTTCGGCGAACGGCCCCACCCTTCCGGCAGCCGCCCGGACGTCGATGCGGACACATCCGCCGGCAACGGGCGACAACCCGCAGGAAGCCTACTCCAGGTGGTAGAGCTCCTCCATGAACTCCCAGTCGCCGTCCTCGCCGAAGGGCTTCATGTTCGGGCCGACGGCGGCCCACCACTCCTGCGTCCGCGGGTCGGCGGCCATCTTGGCCATGTCGGCCTCGTAGTCGTCGCCGGTGTACTCGTAGTACGAGAACAGCAGGCCGTCGTAGTAGTAGATCGAGTAGTTTTGCAGGTTGCAGGCCTTGATCATCTCGTTGACGCCCTCGAACGGCGCCGCATGGTAGGCCTTGTACTGGCGGTAGCCCTCCTCGCCGTTCGTGCGCGAGATCGAACCGAACCGTTGAATCTTACCCATAGCAACCTCCTCAGCTAGGTCTTTTCCCATGATACGTCTACGCGTGCCGACCCGTCGGCGCGGCGCCGGCACGCGTCGGCAACCCTACGAGCAGTAGCGCCAGTCGGGATCGGTAAGGGCGCGGGCGAGGCCCAGGCCCATCGGCAAGAACAGGATGATCATGACCGCACGGATGATCCACTCCATAGCGTCGATCGTGTCGAAGACGCCCATGTAGTAGACCGCGCGGTACATGTACAGGCCCGGCACCATGATGACGATGGAGGGCACGGTGATGGAGATGCGCGGAAACGCCGTCTTGGTCGCCGCGGCCGACGCCATGAGGCCGGCGCAGGTGGCGCCCACGAACGCCGCCGCCTCCGGGGGCATCGCCGCGAAGTCGACCAGCGACAGGCGCAGCGTGTTGGCGAGCGCGCCCACGACGCCGGCGGTCGCCGCCATCTCGAGCGTCGAGTTGAACATCATGGAGAACCCGAAGACGCCCACGAAACTCGCGACCAGGCGCAAGGCGAGCTGAACGGGAGCGGAGAGGCCCTGCGCGGAGAACTCGTCGGGCGAAAGCTCGACCATCATCGCCACGAGCCATGCCACGAGCGTGGCCACGACGATGACCGCCACGGCGTAGGCGAGGCGCTCGAGGCCGGAGCGGAAATCGAGCTTGGCGATGTCCAGACCGCTCGTGATGAGCGGAAAGCCAGGGATCACGAAGAGCATGGCACCGATGTAGCCGGCCTCGTGCTCAAGCGCCCCGGGCACGACGAGCGACAGCAGCGACAGGCAGCCGAGGTACGCCAGGCACGCGATGGCGACCGAGGCGCCGATGCACACGAAGTGCGTGAGCCTGCGGTCGAGCATGATGCGGCGCGTGAAGTTTCCCAGGCCGGCGCCCACGAACGCGCAGCCCATCTCGATGGGGCCACCGCCGAGCAGAAACACGAACGCCGCGCAGGCGGCCGCCGACGCCAGACCGACCGCCCAGGGAGCGTAGTTGCCGGGTGTGTGCTCGATGGCATCCATGCGGTCGTGGAACTCGCGCACGGTGAAGGTGTCGCCGCGCTTCTGCACCTCGCGCGTGAACTGCTCCATGAGGCGGATGCGCTCGGTGTTGACACCCGTCGTGTGCAGCGAGATCACCTCGGAGAAGCTCGTGTGCCCGTCGATGCACGTGCACTCGATCGTGGTGAGGCTCACCGCCGCCGAGATGGTGACGCCCAGCACGCCGGCGATCTTGTTCATGCAGTCCCGCACGCGCCAGCTGCCCGTGCCGCCCGCGAGCAGCAGCAGGCCCGCGCGACAGATGATGGACGACTTGTCGTCGAGGTCGGCATCGACGGCGAGCATGTCGTCGCAATCGGTCACCTCGTGCCACGGCACGGCCATGTGGTTGCGATGCCGCACGCGCGCACGGTGCGCGTGGGGCAGATGGGCATGGGAGAGCGCCTCGCGAATCCCGTCGACGGCGCTTGTGTGCTCGTGGTCCATGGGACGACTCCTCATGATCGGCGGACCGGTACCCTCTAGTGTACCGGTCCGCCCCCGCGATGTGCCCGAACAAGGCGTTTGTTTTCGCGCACCCGTGTAGATGTGGACCCGGCGCGCTCGGGCAGAGCCGATGCGAGCTCATCCGCGTATACTTACTCAGCGACGAGCACGACGACCGCACAAGGAGGCCCCATGGCAGACCGTTCGCAGTTCCTCCCGGTGAATCGCGCCGACATGGACGAGCGCGGCTGGGACGCCTGCGATTTCGTATACGTGTGCGGCGACGCCTACGTCGACCACCCCTCGTTCGGCATGGCCATCATCACCCGCATGCTCGAGGCGCACGGCTACCGCGTCGGCGTCATCTGCCAGCCCGATTGGCGCGACCCGGCAAGCATCGCCGTGCTCGGCGAGCCGCGGCTGGGCTTCCTTGTGTCCGCGGGCAACATGGACTCCATGGTCAACCACTACTCCGTGACCAAGCACCGCCGCCGCACCGATGCCTACACCCCCGGCGGACGCGCGGGCGCGCGCCCCAACCACGCCGCCGCGGTCTACGGCAATCTCATCCGACGCACGTTCAAGCGCACCCCCATCATCCTCGGCGGCATCGAGGCGAGCCTGCGCCGCCTTGCGCACTACGACTACTGGTCCGACGGCCTCAAACGCTCCATCCTGCTCGACGCCGGCGCGGACCTCGTCATCTACGGCATGGGCGAGCATGCGATCGTCGAGGTCGCCGATGCGCTTGCCGCCGGTCTGCCCATCGAGCAGGTCACCTACGTGCCCGGAACCGTCTATCGCACGAGCGGCGAGAACGCGCTCGCCGAGGTCTACGACTACGAGCTGCTCCCCTCGTGGGACGAGCTTTCCGCCGACCGTCTCGCCTATGCGCGGAGCTTTGCCGTCCAGTACCGCAACATGGACCCCATTACGGGCGGACGCCTGGTCGAGCCCTATCCGCACGGCGTCTACGTGGTGCAAAACCCGCCGGCGGCACCCTTGACGACCGAGGAGATGGATGCGGTCTACGAGCTGCCCTATGCGCGCGCCTGGCATCCCGACTACGACGAGGCGGGCGGCGTGCCGGCCTTCTCGGAGGTCAAGTTCTCCCTATCGTCCAACCGCGGGTGCTTCGGCGAGTGCTCGTTTTGCGCGCTGACGTTCCATCAGGGTCGCATGCTGCAGGTTCGCAGCCGTGAGAGCATCGTGCGCGAAGCCGAGATGCTCACGCACGATCCCGATTTCAAGGGCTACATCAACGACGTGGGCGGCCCGACCGCTAACTTCTTCCGTCCCGCCTGCGACAAGCAGCGCGAGCACGGCGTGTGCGCAAACCGGCGCTGCCTATGGCCGAGCGTCTGCAAGAACATGGTGGTCGACGAGGACGGCTACGCGGACCTCTTGCGCGAGCTGCGCGGGCTTCCCGGCGTCAAGAAGGTTTTCGTGCGCAGCGGCATCCGCTTCGACTACGCGATGGCCGACCCGTCCGACCGCTTCCTGGAGGAGCTCGTGCGCCATCACGTGAGCGGCCAGCTGCGCCTGGCGCCCGAGCACGTGAGCGATACGGTGCTGGCCATCATGGGCAAGCCGAGCCGCGCGGTATACGACGCGTTCTGCAAGCGCTTCCGCGAGCTGTCCGCGCGCTGCGGCCTCGAGCAGTACGTGGTCCCCTACCTGATCAGCAGCCATCCCGGCTCCACGATGAAAGAGGCGGTGGAACTCGCAGAAGCCGTGCGCGACATGGGCTACATGCCCGAGCAGGTGCAGGACTTCTACCCCACCCCCTCGACGATGTCGACCTGCATGTACTACACCGGCGTAGACCCGCGCACCATGGAGCCCGTCTACGTCGCGCGCGACCCCCACGAGAAGGCGATGCAGCGCGCGCTCATCCAGTATCGCAAGCCCGAGAACTACAAGCTCGTGCGCGAGGCGCTCGAGCGGGCAGGCCGCCGCGACCTGATCGGCTACGACAAGCACTGCCTGATTCGACCTGTACCGCCGCGCGGCGGTACAGGCGCGCGCAAGGGATCCGGCAGCAAGCAGGTCCACGCGGGCAAGACGACACACGGTGCCCCGTCGCCCAAGGGCGGCAAGAAGGCGCTCAGCCATGGCGCCAGCGGCTCGGCGCCCCATGCGCGCAACCGCGCCGCCCAGGGCCGCGAAGGCGCCCGTGGCAATCGCCGCCGTTAAAGCGGGTGAACTTGGCTCGGGCGAACTCGTCTCGGACGTTTTTCGCATCTCGCGCGCTGAAATAACACCGGAGTATATTTCGCCTGTCCGGCTCGGGGCATCCGCTTCCCCGGGATGCACTACTCCCGTTTAGGGGACGGTTTTGCGTGCCCCTGGCGAGTACAAGCAAAACGTCCGAGCTCTCTACCTGCTCATTCCTTGGGCCGTAAGATACCGCTACGCGCACGGTGCCCGCAAAACCGTCCCCTAAACGGGGGTTTCGGCGTTTCACCGCTCAGTACGGCGCCGCCGCGCTACATCGTGCCGGCGAAACGTACGCCTCAGCGGTCATCCTGCGTCTGTCAGGCTGACTTGCCGATGGCCGCGGCGGGGCGCGATGCGAACCAGAACAGCCAGATGCCCAACGCCACCAGGCTCACGGCCGCCATGACGGCAAAGACCACGCCGCCGATCTCAAGGGCGCTCGCGAGCACCGCGACGAAATACGAGGAGAAGTTGACGACCAGGTGCAGCCCGATGTTGTACGCGAGCCCGCCGGTGCGCCAGGCGACCCAACCCAAGACGGCACCGAGTACGAACGCATAAAGCCCCTGGACCAGGTTGAGGTGCAGGATGCCGAAGAGCAGCGCCTGGAAGAGGTTGGCCATCCAGAAGCTCGCCGAGGGCACCGCCGGAAAGCTCGGCATGGGCGTGCCGGTAGCCTTGCGCCACGAGCGGTCCTGCCAGCGCGCGGCATAGCTGGGGCAGAGCATGCGCAGGGCAAACTCGAAGATCACGCCGCGACAGGCGAGCTCCTCGGTCACCGGTGCGCCGATCGCCAGGATGATGACGGACAGGACCGAGAACTCACTCGTGACGCCATCGTTCATAAGATCGGTGTACTCGGTCTGCAGATCGGGCGCGAGCGGCAGCAAAAACGTCAGCGCATAGCTGATGGCAAGCTGGAGCCCTACGCCCAATATGACGATGGCGACGATGCGCAGGGCGACCATGCCCGCGGTTGTCGACGCGCGTCCGCGCATCGACTCGACAAACGACACGGGCCGCAGGTGCAGCCACCACGGCAAGAAGATCGCAAGGCACCCCAGCTGCGCGGCGAGCATGAGCGGTCCCATGATGGCATTCGTAACGGCATCGACGCCAGCGGTCGGATCGATGATGGCGTAGCCGATCGTCAGCACGATCGCGCCGACAAAGCTTATGAGCATCTGCGCGGCGAGCACTGAGATGAACGCTCCCAGCGCGGCAGCGAGCCAGCCCGCACGCCCCTTGGCAGGCGATTGCGGCTGCATCGAGGGCCGCGGCGGCAGAGCGGGCATCTGGGCACCGGGCGCCCAAGCATATGGTGCCGCGCCGGGCACCTGGCCGTAGATAGGCGTCTGGCCGTAGGCTGCCTGAGAGGTCGCCGCCGCGGGGGCAGGCGCGCATGTCGGCGCGACAGCGGGCTGACCGGGCGCGGGAACGTCCGCTCCCGCAGGATTCTGATAGGACGCTCCTGCGGCTTCGGGACCGCTGGACGGGCTCGCATATCCCGCGTCGGTCGCATAGGGGCTGCCGTAGGAGCGCCGGTTCATGTCGTTCATGATCTCACCTCGGGTGCAGTATCCCCCGACGCCATGATCCCAAACGCTCCGTTCGGCGAGATATCAAACGGAAACGTGCCGCATCGGTTAAAGGCGGCGATGAACATGCGGATGGCGTTGGACGGGGTGGTGCCCACCTGCTGGGTCGCCGCCGCGAAGGCTGCCTTCTCCTCGGGCAGGACCTTCGCGACGACCGGGGTCATACGTTCTGCCATGACTGGTCCTCGGTGCATGTTGGTGGCTCGTTTGCCGCGTGCTCGCGCGCGGCGTGCTGCGTTTCTGCGGTGGTGGTATTACTTAGTATTCCTTCGTTATACCCCACCGGCAGTATAGCAGATATGCACCGCGCGCAAACGCGGACAGACAAAAAAAGAGCGAGGGAATCCACGCCCTCGCTCTTATCTGGATCAAGCCTGGTACTTAGCGCTTTCCGCCGCGGTCTCCCGGACGGCGCCCCGCGCGCCCCGAAGAGGTCGGGCGCATGCTCGTGCGGTTGTCGCGCCCACCGGCGCGCCCGCTGCGCTTGCCCCCACGGCCGTGGGAATCACCCTCGTCGTAATTTCGCCACGCGTCGCGCGTCGTGCGCTCGGGCGCCTCATCGCGCCCGCGCGCGCCGGCGCCGGAGCGGGTGGAGCGACGTCCCTGCACCTCAGAGGCGTTAGAGGAGCGTGACGCCCCCTTGCGTCCCGAGCGTGCCGCACGGCTCTCGGCATGCTCGGGACGGCCGCGGTGGGCCGACGCGTCGCCGAAGCGCTCGGCGCGACGCTCGGCGCGGTTCTTGGGAACGGCGGTCTCGGCGGGCGACGTGGCCGCGACGCCTTCCTCAGCGTGGACGCGCACCCTGCCGGGGCGCTTGCGCGCCGCGGGACGCGATGCCGCCTCTCCGGCCGCCTCACGCGCTGCGTCGCGAGCGGCGCGGCGCTCGATGTCGCGTTGGCGCGGGGCGCGCTGACGGGGCTCACGCACCCGCTCGCGCTTCGTCGCCTTCTTCGCGCGCTGGTTGCGACGCTTCTTGGCCTTCTTGGACGGAACGTGCGCCGCGGGCACGCGATCGGGATCCACCTCGGGCGCCTCCTCGCCGCAGCGGATGTCGCCCGCATCGTACAGGTCGGCTGTCTTGCCCATCAGGGCCTCGATGTCGTAGAACTCATCGACGTCGTCGGGCGTCACGAACGTCAGGGACCAGCCCTCCTCGCCCGCGCGGCCCGTACGGCCGATGCGGTGGATGTAGTCGGTCGGCTCCTCGGGAACATCGAAGTTCACGACGTAGCGGACGTCGGTGATGTCGATGCCGCGCGCGAGCACGTCGGTAGCGACGAGCACCTGCACCTTGCCCTCGCGGAACTCCTGCAGGGCGCGCTCGCGCTGAGCCTGGCTGCGGTCGCCGTGAATGGTGCCGCAGGTGATGCCGGCGCGGCCCAGACGGCGCGCGCAGGTGTCGGCACGGCGCTTCGTGCGGACGAACACGATCGCCCGCTCGGGTCCTTCCTTCTTGAGCACAGCGGTCAGCGCGCCGTTTTTTGCATCCAGCGACACCGGCAGCACGTACTGGTCGACCGTATCGGCCGTCGAGGTGACCGGGGCGATCTCCACGCGGGCGGGATCGCGCACAAGATCGGTGATGGCGCCCACGCGGCTCTCGTCGAGCGTCGCCGAGAACAGCAGGGTCTGGCGCTCGGTGCGGCAGGCGTCGACGATGCGGCGCACCTGGGGCAAAAAGCCCATGTCGAGCATGCGGTCGGCCTCGTCGAGCACGAGCACGCCCACCTCATCGAGGTTGGCGGACTCCTGGTCGATCAGGTCCACGAGACGGCCCGGCGTGGCGACGAGGATGTCGCAGCCGCGGGCGAGCGCCTGCTTTTGCGGGACGTAGCCCACGCCGCCCACCACGGTGACGGCGACGTGACCCGTGCGCGCGGCGATGGCGCGGCAGACCTCCTCGATCTGCTGAGCGAGCTCGCGCGTCGGCGTGATCACGAGCATGGCGGGGCCGCGGCCCTTCGCGGCGTTGCGGCGACGGCGGCCACGCTCGCCCTTCTTGACGGGCGGCACCACGTGCGGCAGGCGGTCCATGACGGGAAGCAGGAAGGCCGCCGTCTTGCCGGTGCCGGTCTGCGCCGCAGCAAGCAGGTCGCGGCCGGCAAGAACCTCGGGGATGGCGGCTGCCTGGACGGGCGTGGGCTCCTCATAGCCCATGTCCGCCACGGCGGCGAGCACGGTCTCGGACAGGCCGAGATCGGCAAAGGTCACTGAATTCTGTTCGATTGAAGACATGAAAGCAAAGTCCATTCCAAACGGCGCGATGAAGGTCGCGCCGCATTTGTCGATTCTGTCGCGTTGCATACGGCGGTTCGCGCAAGATGGCGTTGTTCGCGCGCGATGGAGCAGGTTCCGCCGCGGAAAAGTATACGGACGCAACCGATAAACCCTGTGGGAATGACGTGGACACACCCGAATACCACGAAATCAGGAGCGACAAGATGGTGCCGGGTTCAAACTTGTCGCAACAAGTTTGCGACAAATTTGAACCCGGCCCCTTCTTGTCACCCGACAAGTTTGTACCTGGCACCATCTTGTCAGGAAACGCGCTCCACGAGCTTGGGGCTGGCGAACCAGTCCACGTGACCGCACGTCGCGCAGATGAGCGTCACCGCCGAGTCGCTCGCCCACTCGAGGCCTATGAACGAGCCCGCACGCCCATCAAGCAGCGCGGAGCTCTCGAAGAAGCGCTTGCCGCCGCAGTGAGGACATGTCACCGCATGACCGGCGACCTCGTAGCGCTCCCCGGATTCATCGCCGTTCAGCGCCTTGGAAAACTCCGAAAAGAACCCCATGGAACACCTTTCTTCCACCGCGCGGGCACATGTCCCGCTTATACCCGATGCCGGAATACCAGAAACGTCCTCTTAGACAAGAGACGACAAGATGGTGCCAGGTACAAACTTGTCGCGACAAGTTTATACCTGGCACCATCTTGTCGGGTTGACACCCCCGGGGGGTGGGGGTACTCTGCAGACAACAGCGAAGGAAAGGAGCCGCCATGGCTCATGAGAAATTCGACGTCGGCGGCATGACCTGCGCCGCCTGCCAAGCGCATGTGGACAAGGCCGTCTGCAGCCTTAACGGCGTGACGGACGTCTCGGTGAACCTGCTCTCCGGATCCATGACCGTGGACTATGACGAAACCCAGCTGAGCGCCGACGACATCTGCGCCGCCGTCGACCGCGCCGGCTACTCGGCCGCCCCGGTCGCATCGGCCGCCCCGGGCACCGCGACCGCCGGCCCTGGCGCCGCCCACCACGAGAGCCCCACGAAGAAACTCGAGGCGACCGCCGACGCCATGAAGACGCGCCTGATCGTCTCGATCGTCTTCCTCATCCCCTTGTTCTACATCGGCATGGGCCACATGCTGGGCTGGCCGCTGCCGAGCGTCTTCACCGACCACATCCATGCCATGACGCTCGCGCTCACCATGTTCGTGCTCCTGCTGCCCATCCTGTACATGAACCGCGCGTACTTCATCAACGGCTTCAAGTCGCTCGCGCATCGCGCTCCCACCATGGATGCGCTCATCGCCATCGGCGCCGCGGCGAGCGTCGCATGGTCGGTCTACGCCATGTTCGTCATGGCCGACCAGCTTGCCTACGGCGATGTGCACGGCGCGGCCGCAACCGCCATGGACAACCTGTATCTGGAGAGCGCCGGAACCATCCTCACGCTCGTGACGGTCGGCAAGTACCTGGAGACCCGCTCTAAATCCAAGACGGGATCTGCCATCGAGGCGCTCATCGACCTCGCGCCCAAGACGGCGTGCGTCGTCGCCGCGGACGGCAGCGAGCAGACCGTCGATGTCGACGCCATCCAGGTGGGCCAAACCGTGCGCGTGCGCCCGGGCGAGTCGGTGCCCGTCGACGGCGTCGTACTCGAGGGCACGTCCGCCATCGACGAGAGCGCACTCACCGGTGAGTCCATCCCGCAGGAGAAGAACCCCGGCGACACCGTGCACGCCGCGACCATCAACCGCACCGGCTCGTTTACCTTCCGCGCGACCCGTGTGGGCTCCGACACGAGCCTCGCCAAGATCATCCAGCTCGTGGAGGACGCCAACGCCACGAAGGCCCCCATCTCGCGCCTGGCTGACAAGGTCGCCGCGGTCTTCGTGCCCGCCGTGCTGCTCATCGCGCTCGTCACGTTTATCGTCTGGATGGTCCTGACCGGCGACGTCAACGAGGCGCTCACCGCCGGCGTCGCCGTCGTGGTCATCAGCTGCCCGTGCGCGCTCGGTCTCGCCACGCCCGTGGCAATCATGGTCGGCACCGGCAAGGGTGCCGAGATGGGCGTGCTGTTCAAGAGCGCCGAGGCCCTCGAGACCCTGCACAAGGTGGATACGGTCGTGCTGGACAAGACCGGCACGGTCACGCAGGGGCGCCCCGCCGTGACCGACATCCTGCCCGCCGAGCGCGCCGATGGTCGCGCCATGAGCGAGAAGCAGCTGCTCAAACTTGCCTCTGCCCTCGAGAAATCAAGCGAGCACCCCCTCGCCGAGGCGATCATGGCCGCAGCGGACGAACGGGGCATCGTCGCGCGCCCGGTGGCCGACTTCGCCGCCGTTCCCGGTCGCGGCGTCACCGCCCGCGAGGGCGCGAACCCCATCGCCGCGGGCAACGCGCAGCTCATGGCGGAGCTGGGCATCGAAATCGACCGCGCGCAGCTCGAGGCGTTCGCGCGCGAGGGCAAAACGCCGCTGTTCTTCGCCAAAAACGGCGAACTCGCCGGCACGATCGCCGTGGCCGACGAGATCAAGCCCACCAGCCCCGCCGCCATCGAGGCACTCGGGCGCCTCGGCGTGCGCGCGGTCATGCTCACCGGCGACAACCGAATGACGGCCGACGCCATCGCCCGGCGCGTGGGACTCGCCGATGTCGTCGCGGACGTCATGCCCGCCGACAAGGAGCGCCACGTGCGCGACCTGCAGGACGCGGGTCACGTGGTCGCCATGGTGGGCGACGGCATCAACGACTCCCCCGCGCTCGCCCGCGCCGACGTCGGCCTGGCCATCGGCGCCGGCGCCGACGTTGCCAAGGAGGGCGCCGACGTCGTCCTCATGCACAGCGACCTGCTCGACGTCGCCCGCGCCATCGAGCTGTCGCGCGCGGTCATCCGCAACATCAAGCAGGACCTGTTCTGGGCGCTGTTCTACAACAGCCTGGGCATCCCCCTTGCCGCCGGCGTGCTGTACCCGGTACTCGGCTGGCAGCTCTCGCCCATGTTCGGCGCCGCTGCCATGAGCCTGTCGAGCGTATGCGTGGTGAGCAATGCCCTTCGCCTGCGCGGTTTTCGCCCCAAGACGACCGATATGGGAAACTAGGAGCACACGATGCTCCCACAGGAAAGGAGACATACCATGAACTACACCATCAAGACCGAGGGCCTGCACTGCGGCCACTGCGACGCCGCCGTCGAGAGCGCGCTGTTGAACGTCGCGGGCGTGACCGACGCGGACGCCGATCACGAGGTCAACGTCGTGGAGGTCGCATGCGATGACACCGTGACCCCCGAGCAGCTCACCGCCGCCGTCGAGGGCGCGGGCGACAGCTTCAAGGTCATCGAGATCAAGGTCGCGTAGCCGCCATGATGGCAGATCACGAGCGCATCACGCGCCTGCTCAAGACCGCCCGCGGACAGATCGACGGCATCCTGCGCATGGTGGAGGACGATCGCTACTGCATCGACATCTCCACGCAGCTCATGGCCACCGAATCGCTGCTTGCCCGCATCAACGCCGACGTGCTCAAAGCGCATGTCGAGGGCTGTGTGCGCACAGCGATGGAGACGGGCGACGAGGTCGAGCAGGACGCCAAGCTCGCCGAGATCGAGATGGTCATCGAAAAGCTTGCCAAGTGAAGGATGCGTGCCGACGGAATCGCGGCTGCCTCAACAGCTCTTTGCAACGCGGGCGCGAACGCGCCGACGGCGGTACGTTTTTCCGAAAACTTGTGGCTCTCCCGTCCTCGGCTATACGCAGCGCGCAGGAAACGGGTAAAATGCTGCCTGTTCGACTGACTGCTTAGAATCGAGGCTAGTGGCTATGAACGATTTCATGAACGGCCGCCGTGGCGTGGACGAGTTGACCACCACCCTGGGCGGCGCGAGCATGGTGCTCGCGCTCATCGGGTCGATCTTCTCCATCTCCTGGCTCGGCTGGATCGCGCTCGTCGCGGTTATCGTCGCGCTCCTTCGCGCGTTCTCGACCAACGTCGCCGCCCGCGAGCGCGAGAACGACGCGTTTCGCGATCTGCTCGCCAAGACGCCGCTCGCCGGCAGCATGCGCGGCTCCGGCCCCCGCGCCTCCTACCCGCAGGATGCTGCGGCTCCCGGCGCCTCCAGCTTTGACCGCAAGAAGCGCACCGCACAGACCATGTGGGAGAACCGCAAGACCACGATGTACTTCAAGTGCAAGAACTGCGGCCAGCTCCTGTCGGTGCCCCGCGGCAAGGGCCGCATCCGCGTCACCTGCCCCAAGTGCGGCACGAAGGTCGAGAAGCGCTCGTAAGGCGCCTTTGGCGACAACATTGTCCGATGTTTTGGCGGGCGCCTTCGGGCGCCCGTTTTTTATTCAATTCAGGGACGGTCGTATGCACGTTTCAGGGGTCGAAAAAACGGCTGGCGGCTCGTGATGGCGATTGTGGTCACGAGAGCACGATTCCTGTCGCCTGCAGCCGCCGACGGCTACCATACGGACACGATTCCTGTCGCCTGCAGCCGCTAGTGCCGGGTTCACCGCACTCCGAACGGACCCACAGCGCCCCTCTCCCCAGCAGAAACGCTCGGATTGCCATGGATGCGGCGCGAAACCGCAGTCCCTTCGCCGCGAGGCGGCGTACATAGCGGAAGCGCGCACCGTGCCCTCGACAGTAAACGTTCGCCGATGACCAGATGCGCGATCCCCAACGCCTTCCAACCCGTTTTCGGGCGGCGTACAGCGCCGCCCGCCCGTCTGGACGGGCGGGCGACTAGTCGGCAATCGGCATTGCCTCCCACGAGCCGTCGGCGCGGGGCACCTCGACGGTGCGGTAGCCCACGCGCGCGGCATGGTCATACGCCCTCGCGATGCCGTCGCAGATATCGCCCGGCGCATGGCCGTCGGATCCCACCGTGATGGGCACGCCCGCGCGCAAAAACCGCTCGAGCAGGCCCTGCGCCGGATAGTAGTCCCCCACGCCCTTGCGCCAGCCTGCCGTCGAGAGCTCGACGCGCTTGCCGGTATCGCGCGCGCAGGCAACCATCTCGTCCCAGAGCGGGCGCAGGTCGATCGTCGGCGCGAAGCCCTCGTTGGCAAAGCGCATCGCCAAATCGGGATGTGCCATCGTGTCGAACAGGTCGCATGCGCAGGCGCGGCACCACGTGTCGACGTAGCGGCGCCACACCTCATCGGTCCCGAGCTCGCGCCAGATGCGCTGATCGCTCGCGTCGTCGATCCACGCGCCGCCCTCGATGGGGCCCAACCAGTGCACGCTGCCCAGGCGCACCTGCGCGCCCGCGCTCCAGCGGCGGATGTTCTCCTCGCAGCCTTCGTACCAGTCGCACTCAAAGCCATAGAGGTACTCGAGCTCGGGATGGGCAGCCGCCGCCTCGTCGAAAGCCTGCCGATGCGCGGCGAGCTCGTCTTCGATCACCTGCACCTCACCGGCAGGATCCATGGCATGCGGCAAGGTGAGATGGTCCGTGGCGACCATCACCGCACACCCCGCCTTCACGGCAGCGTCAGCATTCTGCAGAAACGTGCCGACGCCGTCGGAAAACCGCGTGTGCGTATGAGTGTCGACGATGGAGCGGGCGGGCAGCGGACGCATCATGGGAACCTCGATTCAAAGAAACGCGCGCCGCAGCAGGGCATCTGACCACAGTGCCCGTGCGGCACGCGACATCGCAATCACGACGATTGTACCGTGTGACCAGCTAGCGAAGAGCGTTGGTCCAAGCGGTCTTCCCGGACGCATCGGTGCATTCGAGCCGGACATACGACTCGCATCCGGACAGCTTGAACTCGGCGTGCTCGATTGCATCCCCGGCCGGCGCGATCACGGTGCGGTTGCCGCCGATGGGACCGCCCGCCACCATGGTCACGCGTTCGCACGGACTGCAATCGACCCACAGGACGCCCTCGCGAACGCCAAATCCCTCAATCGCGGGACCGCTGGACGAATAGTACTCCCCCGCCATCAGAGCGCGGACGATCGCATCGCGGGTAAGCGATTCGGCGCACACGACGACCCATCCTCCGAACACGTCATCGAAGTCAACAACATGGTGACTATCGTCGGATGCGATACCGCCCACCGCCACGCCGCGACGCAGCAGCAGGTCCCAGTACACGGTGTCGGCCCCGTCGCCGCCTTCGTTCACGGTGTCGTAGTTGAACACCTCGATGCCGAAGATGCCGTCAAGGCCCAAGACGTCCTCGGGCTCGATCCGGCTCCAGATAGGATGGTTGTACATCACGGCGCAGCCGCGACGCGTCAGCTCGTCGCGCAGCGCACGCGCGACGGACAGCCCGTCCCATCCGCCATGGCACACGAGGGGCTCCAGGCGCTCCATGTGCTCAAAACGCGCTGGCGCAGCCGCGATCATCTCGTCGGTTCCCAGGATGCCATGCATGTGATGGCAGCGCATCCGGGCGCGCCGGTCGCACGAGTCATCCGCAAACAGATACGCCGACGCCTCAATGCCGGGCAGCACGATGAAATCCTCGCTGTCGAACTCCCCCGAAAGGTCCGTGAACACGTCGTGCTCGGACAGGCACAGGAACTGATAGCCGTGCGCCCGAAAATCGGCAACCACCTCGGCAGGCGTCAGACGTCCATCCGAATTGGTGGAGTGCGCATGCAGGTTGCCCTTATAGCGGCCCGTGCCCTGAGGCAGGCCGATCTGGTCGTCGATCATAGTTGCTCCTCATCGACAAGCGCCCGCCCGGACAAAAGCCGTCCCGGCGGGCGCGAAGGATACGGTCGTCTGCCGGCTACGCAGCCGTCCGTGCGCCGACAGCCTCCATGGGGATGCGCAGGCAGTCGTGCTTGGGAAGCGCGACGAAAACGCGGTCGCCGTCGTCGAACAGATGGAAGCTGCGGAACAGCGTGTCGACGCGGAACTCCACGCCCGACGCGTCAAGCGTGTAGCGCAAGACGTTGCCGCGAGGCACGTTGCGCACCACCGTCGCCTCGACGACGTAAGCCGCGTCGTCGACCAGCGGCTCGGCGGAAACGGCGATGGTCTCAGGGCGAATCGCCACCATGTGCCCGTCGTCGACCGTATCGCCCGTGAGCGCGCGGAACTCATCGGCGGTCAGGAGGTTGTAGCTGCCGATGAAGCTCGCCGCGAACTCCGAGACGGGATTCGTGTAGACCTGCACCGGGCTGCCCGCCTGCTCGATGCGACCGGCGTGGAACAGCTGAATCACATCGGACATGACCATGGCCTCGTCCTGATCGTGGGTGACGAAGATCGTCGTCAGTCCCAGCTCCTGCTGGATCTCGCGGATACGGCTCTGCAGGGCGCGGCGCAGCTTGGCGTCGATGGCCGACAGCGGCTCGTCGAGCAGCAGGACATCGGGCTCGGTCACGATCGAGCGCGCGAGGGCAGCGCGCTGCTGCTGGCCGCCGGACAGGTTCGCCGGATAGGAGCGCTCCTTGCCGGTGAGCTCGACCATCGCGATGGCATCGGCGACCTTCTTCTCGATGACGTCGGGCGCCACCTTTTTCATCTTGAGGCCGAAGGCGATGTTTTGCTCCACCGTCATGTTGGGAAACAGGCTGTACTGCTGGAAGACCATGCCGATGTTGCGCTTGGACGCCGGCACGTCGGTGATGTCGCGACCGTTGAGGATGATCTTGCCCTCGCTGACCTGCTCCAGACCGGACAGGCAGCGCAGCAGCGTGGATTTGCCGCATCCCGAGGGGCCGAGCAGCGTCACCAGATCGCCCTGCTCGATACCGAAATCGATATGGTCGAGGACGGTGTTGTCGCCGAAGCGCTTCACCACGTTTTTGAACTCGATGTAGGACATCGCATTACTCCTTCTCGGTTTTCCGTGCGCTGCTCTGCAGCTTGAGGACCAAGGCGGTCACCGCACCCACCACCAGGAAGATGATGACGACGATGGCGCTCGAAAGACCGCTCGATTTATCCATATTGGCCTGCAGGAACACCTGGATGTTCTGATAGTTGGTGCCCGCGATGTTGTTGGCGAGCACGAAGTCGCCGAAGACGATGCTTTGGGCAAGCAGACTCGAGACGAGGATGCCCGAGACGATATTGGGCAGGACCACCTGCACGTAGGCGCGAAAGCGGCTGCATCCGAGCATCTCGGCCGCCTGGATGAGCATCTCGGCGTCGATGGCGTTGAGCGCGTTGCGGATACCCTGGTAGATATAGGGCAGCACGAGGATGGTGTAAGCGCCGAACAGCATCACCATGCGGTTGGACAGGACGGTTCCCGTCCCCGTGTACAGGGAGATGATGCCGATGGACAAGATCACGCCCTGCAGCGCGTAGGGGATCATGCACACGAACTGCATGACGTTGCCGAGCTTGCGATTGATCGCGACGACCACGTACATCGCAAGCAGCAGCAACGCAATCGTGATGACGACGCTCACCAAGCACAGCACGAGCGTGCGGCCGATGGAAGCCCAAAAGGTCGCGTTGCTGAACAGCTCGATGTAGTTGCGAAGGGTGAATCCCGAAGGAAGGATGTCGGTCCACTCCACAAACAGCGAGTAGATAAACGTGACGGCAAACGGAACCAGCAGATACAGGCCCACGACGGCAAGGAAGATCTTGGCGCCAAGCGAAGTCTTCTTGCCGCGCGGCGCGCTTTTGGAATGGGCACTCATACGATCTCACGACCTTTCGCGGCGCGCTTGGTGAAGTGGTTGTTGATGAGCGTGCATGCGACCATGAGCAGGATGAGCACGACGGCAAGGGCGCTGCCCGTCGCGGCATCCACCTGAACGTCACCTTTGAACTTCGAGGTGATCTGCAGGGGCAGCAGGGCGAAGTTGTTCATGACGAGCGCGTAGGCGGTCGCATAGGCGGCGAGCGCGTTTGAGAACAGCACGGACAGCGTGCCCAGGATGGAGGGCATGAGGTTCGGGATGACGATCTTGAACCAGTAATCGATCGGCGTCGCCTTGAGGATGATCGCCGCCTCGCGCCACTCCTTGCGGATGCCGGAAAACGCAGGCAGAAGCAGCAGGGTCGCCAACGGGATCTGGAAGTAGATATACAGGATCACAAGGCCCTGGCTGCCATACAGATCGAAGTCCGCCAGAAAGGGAATGCCCCAGGTGCGCCCCATGATGGTAAGCACGCCGGAGTTGCCCATGAGCACCATGAAGGCGAAGGCGAGCGGCACGCCGGAGAAGTTCGACATCATGTTGAGGATGAGCGTGAAGACGCCCCGCACGCGCTCGCTCGACTCGTAGGCGAAGCGTGCGGCGAGGAACGCCACCACGATGCCGACGACGGCGGACAGCAGGCTGATCCAGACGCTGTTCCAAATGGACTGCTGATACAGCGGCGTCGTGAAGATCTTGATGAAGTTCTCGAGACCAGGTGCGCCGGATTCCTTGCCGATCAGGCTGTCGATCAGAATCTGCGCCAAAGGCAAGAACTCGTAGGCGATGACCACGAGCGCAAACGGGATGAGCGCGGCGTATCCGAGCCACATGCGACGCTTCGTCGCCTTGGCCGGGGAGCTCGCGGATGAGGATGTCGCCATGTTCGACCTCCTTTGCAAACAAGACGCCGTGACGCGGGGCAGCTGGCGCAGCCGCTCCGCGTCACGGACAGGAAGGGACGTTGGATGATTAGCCGATCATCGGGATGATGTTCTCCTGATACCAGGTGATGAGCTCTGCGCAGACATCGGTCCACTTGTCGTTGTCGACATCCACGACGTTGTCGCCGTAGGCGGAATCATCGAGATGGAGGGCCTTGACGTCCTCGGGCAGCTCGACGTCGCGGATCGGCGTCGCGAAGCCGCGGGCAAGGTTGATCTGGCCCTCGTCGGACAGGATGTACTCGCGGGCCAGGCACGCGGCAGCCGGATGCGGCGCGTACTTGTTGATGATGGTGCAGTAGCCCGAGCGCACGCTGGCGTCCTGCGGAATCGTCACCGTGAAGGAGGCGTCCGGATTGTTCTCGAGAATCTGGGCACGATAGTTCATGGTGTTGTAGTCCCAGTGCAGGGCGACTGCGATCTCGCCGCTCTCGAGGCGCGCGATGGAGGGGTCGCCGGTGTCGAGGCGACCGGCCTCGGCGAGCTGGGTCAAGAAGTCGTAGGCGGGCTGCATATCGTCGATGCCTCCGCCCAGCGCATACGCGGCAGCGAGTACGGCGTACTGCGAGGAGGCGCCGGCGACGACGTCGCCGATGGTCACCTTGTAGTCGCCATCGAGGATATCCTGGTAGCTCGTGGGCGCGTTGGGAACCTGCTCGTCGTTGGCGATGAAGGACATGGTGCCGTAGTAGCCGACCACCCAGTCGCCGTCATCGTCCTTCGCCCAATCGGGGATCTCATCCCAGTAGCTGGTCTTGTACTTGAGGGTGACACCCTCCTCCTCGGCGGTCGGGCCCCACTGCTGGCCCACATCGCCGATGTCCTTGGTGCCGTCAGTTCCCTCCTGCTTGAACATGGCGATCTCCTCGGCGGAGGACATGTCCTGGTCGGTATGGGCGATGCCGTACTCGGCCTCGAGGTCCTCCCAGGTCTCGACCCAGTTTGCCCAGGTGTCGGGCATGCCGACGGAATTGACCTCGCCCTCCTCCTGCGCCTGCGCGATGATCTCGTCGAGCGACATGCTGTTGTAGTCGACTTCCTCGACGGGCTCGCCGCCCTCGCTGCAGCCGGTCAGGCCGATGCTCGCCGTGGCGGCAAGCCCGGCGGCACCCGCCAGCATCGCAAAGAACTGCCTACGGGACATGCCGCGCTCGATCGCCGCACGAACAACCATGTTCCTATCCATGGATGCTCTCCAATCTCCTCTTCGTGGAAAACCGTTTGCGCAGCGGATTATTCCAACAGCTTCGATGGAGTTTTCCGAGCTAGACGTCGTACTCGAAATCCGCCGCGCGCAAAACCTCGGTCACTATAGCGAGCCGGCAGCGCGTGCGGGCGCATGGGACGCCATCCTTTGCACGGGCCTGACAGGTTTTGCGTAAGCGCTTACATCCTCTCAGCGTCTCTTGATAAACCCGGTACGATGCACTTACGAAAACGCCCTCGGTGCGCGGCGGAGCGGCATGAAAAAACGGCTCCCGCATCACTCGGATGCAGGAGCCGTTCCGCATACTCGCTTATGTATCGGCAAGGACGGCCGTCCTCGCCGCAACCAGCCTAGCGGTTATCGCTCACGATGCGCAGCAGACGGATGAACACGTTCACGATGTCCAAAAACAGGTTGCACGCCATGAAGACGGCATTGGGAACGGTGGGCGCCATCGTGGCTGCCGTGTGCATGTCGTAGCCGATGAAGCCGCAGAACACGACCACGACCGCGATGTCCAGCCAAGTCTGGTCCACGCCCATGAGCAGCATGATGAACTGCACGACGATGAGCGCGAGCAGGCTCACGCTCAAGACGCCCGCGATGCGCTGGAACACGTGCGGGAACGCAAGGCCGAGCGCGCCGAACACGGCGGTGATGCCCGCTGTCGCGATGAAGGCGGTGTTGATGGTCGGCAGGTCGTATGCCATGACCGTCATGGAGAGCATGAGGCCGAAGGTGCAGATGAACAGCGCAAAGCCCGCCAGCGAGCGCGCGACGGACTGGCGCTTGACCGCGCTGCTCATGAGCAGGATGCCCGCGATGGTGCCGGCAAACGAGCCGATCAGGTACAGCAGGCTGTTGCGCGCCACCCACATCATGAAGGCGGGCGTGGAGACGATGTTGACGCCCAGGCTCATCACGCAGAAGCCGCCGAAGATGAGGCCGGCGATGATGAGGTTGTAGGCGCGCGGGCTGATGGGGCGGGCGGAGCGCTCCTCTGCCCTGATCGGAGAGACATCTCGCTGGATCTCGTTCATGGCGATCCTTTCACTCGAAGGTGCTCACATTGTACCCGTGTCCGACGATTCCGCAGTTAGAAAGCGGAAGAGATTTCCGCATCGGCAACACAGGCGCACAAGGGGGGGCTTGGCCCCGTATGACAAGCGGACCCCGCGCACGATCGCACGGGGTCCGCTTGATGCAAGCGCTATCGGTTCGGTTGGAGTAGGTTACTCCTCGACGAGCTCAAACTGATCGGGGCCGACGCCGCAGACGGGGCAGACGTAGTCCTCGGGCAGCTCAGGCGTGTCGACCTCGACCTCGTAGCCGCACACGACGCACACGAACTTATACTTCTTCTCGTCAGCCATGATGACATCCTTTCGTAGGCGATGAACATATGGCTAGTATATCCAGCTCGCGCGAAATCTAACCGACGATTCCGCCAGCGCAGATTCTTCGCAATTAGGACACATTCTCAATAGTTACAACCGCTCCGCCATCGCGCGCTATCCCTGATAGCTCGATGCCTTCGGCGGGGTCTTGCCCTTGAGCGTCGCGTGGTAGTAGGCATAGGTGAGCGGCTCTTCATCCGAAAGCCGCTGAGCATCGACCACGTCGCCGATAAACAGCAGGTGGGTACCCGCGTCCACCGTCTCAACCACGCGGCACGCGAACAGCGCGCAGGCGTGCTCGGGCGAATACGGGCTGCCAACCGCCGAGGTCTCGCAGCCGTATTTCTCGAACTTGTCGAAGTTCGCACTCGTGCGGAACCCGAAGTTGCCGATATAGGGCATGTCCGCCGTCTTGTCGATCGCGGTCACCGTGAACGCGCCGGCGCGTTCGATCACGCCCGTCGTGACGTTGTCCTTGTGCACGGCGACCATGAGCCGCGGCGGGGTGGCGGTCACCTGCGTTGCGGTGTTGATGACGCAGCCCGCACGCTGGCCGTCCGCCTCGGCCGAGACGACATACAGCCCGTAGCTCATCGAGAAAAAGGCGGTCATATCCATGGGAATCCCTTCCTTAAAATGAATACTGCTGCCCTTAT
The DNA here is from genome assembly GCF_030373545.1 of Collinsella tanakaei. Classification (GTDB taxonomy): domain Bacteria; phylum Actinomycetota; class Coriobacteriia; order Coriobacteriales; family Coriobacteriaceae; genus Collinsella; species Collinsella tanakaei_C. The sequence continues at coordinate 231,345 of NZ_JAUDCO010000003.1, forward strand.
ACCCGCTTGCTGCCGGCGAAGCGAGGCGCGCGGAATCACAATCTCTACCGAGCTTCAGGGCGCGAGCTTGTCCCGATATGTCGAGAGCGCCTTGAGCGCATCGTCTTCGGAAAGGCCGGTCAGTTGCAGATCGGCGATATAGGCCTCGAAGATCGACAGCGCCGTGTCCCCCTCCGCGCTCGCAGGGCCCGGATCCGCTCCCCACGCGAGCAGCTGATCGATGGCGTCTTCCGTCTGCGCAAGACAGGCCGCCTCGTCCCCGTCATAGGCGTCCCAATACCCCTCGAACGCGCCCGTGCACGCCCACATGAGGGGCGTCCAGCCGGTATCCTCGTCCTGGATGTTGATATCCGCACCGCGCTCGATCAGCGCCTGCACGGCGTCGAGCTCGGCGTTGCCCTCCTCGCACACCCACAGCAGCGGGTATTGGGAGCGGTAGGCCTCGCCTGAGATATCGGTGCGATCGAGCGGTGCATTCACATCGATGGGGTGCCCGAGCCCGTCGAGCTCGTCGAGCAGCGGCCCCACGCATCGCGCGGAGCGGTACTCGAAGGCGAGCGCAAGCAGGTTCTCGGGCGTGTCGCCCTGCGCGTCGTCGAAGGCAAACGTGGTCGCCGTCAAGCAGCGCGCGAGCTCGTCGGGATTATCGTGCCGCACCGCCTCGCACGCATCGTTGTAGTTGGCCGTGGTGTAATCCACCGCAAACGGCACGATAACCTGCGTGAGCGAAAACGCGAGCACGGGAATGCTGACGGCGTACAGCACGATGGGGATGGCGATGAGCGCGCCGAGCTTCTTGCCCGCGGCGCGCCTGCGGGGCGTGCGCACGGCGAAGACGATCGTCAGGGTGACCGCCACGAGAAAGAGCCCGAGGGCGCCCAAGAACGCGATGAGAAACGCAGCGCCCATTGCGAGCAGCGCTCCCAGCAAAACGAGAACCGAGCATCCTCCCATAGGGCATCGCACTCCTTGGTGTCTAGCGACTGCGCTGCTTGAGAGCGCGGTCGATCTCGCGCTGGACGTCGCGCTTGGCCATGTCCTCGCGCTTGTCGTAGAGCTTCTTGCCGCGACCGAGGCCCAAGGTGAGCTTCACGCGGCCGTTGTCGTCGAAGTACAGCTCGAGCGGCACGAGTGCGTAGCCGCGGTTGCGCAGCTTGGCGTCGAGGTAGTTAATCTGCTTGCGGTGGAGCAGCAGCTTGCGCCGACGGTCCGGGTCGCGGTTGAAGATCGAGCCATGGCTATAGGGGTGGATGTGCACGCCCACCAGCCAGCACTCGCCGCCGCGGATGAGGGCGAAGGTGTCGGTGATCTGGCAGGCGCGCTCGCGCAGGCTGCGGACCTCGGTGCCGGCGAGCACGATGCCGCACTCGAAGGTCTCCTCGATGAAGTACTCGTGATGCGCAGAGCGGTTCTTGGCGATGGTCTTGCGCTCCTTGCGGCTAGGCATGCTCGGCCTCCCCCGCTGCAGGACCCGCTTCGGCGCCGTCGGCGCGCTCCGCCGCGAGCTCGGCGTCAGACTCGCGGATGAGCTTGACGAGCGCGCGGCACGCCTCGTCGCCGATCAGGCCGCGCGCGCGGACCGTCAGCTGCGTCGCCTCGTTGCGATCCCCCGCCGCCGCGGCGTCAGAGGCGCACATAAGCAGGCAGATCGCGATCTCGGCGGACGGGGTGGCGTCCACGCCCTGCGCCGCGAGCTCGGAGACGGCCTCCTCGTCGGTGGCCTCGGCCGCTTCGGGGCGCTCGGACGCCAGACGCTCGGCAAGCGCCTCCACGCGCGCGTCATGCGGCGCCAGGCGCTGCGCGGTGCGCGCGCAGCCCGATGCGGCGAGCGCGTTGTGCGCGTCGAGGAAGAACTCTCCCAGGTTCGCGTAGGCGCGCGCGGCGGAGCGCGCATCGCTTGCGCGCTCGATGACCGAATGGCTGAGCGCCGCCCACTCCTGCGTATCGTCGAGCGCGCGGAAGAGCTCCGCCAGATCCAGACGATAGGCGCAGTTCATGGGATTCCAGCGCACGGCCTGGGAGAGCGCATTGCGCGCGCTCACGTAGTCCTGCTGGCAGATGTAGGCGAAGGCGAGCGCCGAATAGAGGCGGTCGAAGGGCACCTCGACCTGCACGAGCGTGCGCGGATCGCGCTCGATGCGACGGTACGCCAGACGCTCGAACGCATCGGCGAAGCTGAAGTACTGCACCTCATCGGTGGTCTTGCACTCCGCGTCGATATACTCCTCCGCCTGCTCGACAAGGCGCTCGAGCAGCGGCGTGGCCGACGCGAGGTCGCCTGCGGCCAGGTACGCCTCGGCCTGCTCGATATCCATCTCCGAAATAGGTAGGTCCACGATTCCTCCTGTTGGGTTCGCTGAGCTATCAGTGTAGCGCACGGCTTGCGTGGATGAGCCTGAAATCGACATGCCCTCGCACGGGATTCGCCCCGATGACCTCGACGACGACCCGCGTCCCCAGCGCGAGGGTGCGGCCCGTGGCGGTACCCGTCAGCTGCAGCAGGTCCTCGTCGAGGTCCCACCACTCGTTGCCGCCCAGCTCGCTCATGCGCACCAGGCCCTCCGCACCCGTATCGTCCAGGCGCACGAAGGCGCCCATGGTGTCGATCCACGAAACGCAGCCGGCGAAGCGCTCCCCTATGCGCCGCGCATAGTACTGGGCGACCTTCACCTTCTGGGACGCGTGGGCTGCGGCGTCGGCCGTGCGCTCCGCAGCGCTCGACTGCCGGCAGAGCTGCGGCAGAATGCGCACGAGCGCCTGGTCACCGGATCCGACGAGCGCGCCTGCGCGCTCGCGGGCGCGCGGGCGCCCGAGCCGCTCCAGCGCCAGCTGGTACTTGAGCGCGCGGTGCACGAGCAGGTCGGGATAGCGCCTGATCGGGCTCGTGAAGTGACAGTACGCGCCGGCGCCGAGCGCATAGTGCCCCGCGTTGTGCGGGCGGTACACCGCGCGCTGCATGGCGCGCAGCAGCAGCGCGTTGACCAGGGGCGCAAACCCCGTATCGTGGCTCGCAACCACCGCCTGCTCGATGGCGGAGGGGTCGCCCGCCCGGATTCCCGCGGCCACCGCGCGATCGATCGCCCCGATGCCTGCGAGTGTCTTGGCGGCCGCCGAGAGCTCGTCGGGCGATGGCGCCTCGTGCACGCGATACGCCGCGTCCAGGCCGCGGTCGGCAAGCCAGCCGGCGACGCATTCGTTTGCCAGCAGCATGGCCTCCTCGACAAGCGACGTCGCCCTCGTGCGCTCGCGCGTCACGATGCGCTCGGGCAGGCCCGTCTCGTCGAGCAGGGCATGGACCTCGACCGTCTCGAAATCAATCGACCCGCGCCGCCGCCTGATCTCGCGCCTGGCCTGCGCCAGGGCGTCGGCATCGCGCAAAAACGCCGGAAGGTCGACGCCGCATCGCGACGCGCGCTCGCACGCCGCACGGGCGCGCTCGGCATCGTCCGCGCGTGCATCGTCGATACCGTCCGCAAGCAGGACATCGACCGCATCGTAATCGGTGCGCACGCGCGAACGAATGACGCTCGGATAGGCCGTATGGCCGCGCACCCGCCCGCGACGGTCAAGTTCGATATCTACTGTGAACGCCAGACGATCTACGTCCGGCTTAAGCGAGCACAGCTCGCACGACAGCTCCTCGGGAAGCATCGGCAGCACGCGATCGGCCAGGTAGACCGACGTGGCGCGACGGCGCGCCTCCAGATCCACATGCGACTCCCACGGCACGTAGTGGGAGACGTCGGCGATATGGACGCCGAGTTTCCAGCCGCCCTCAGGCGTCCGCTCCACCGAGATGGCATCATCGAAGTCGCGCGCGTCAATCGGGTCGATCGTGATCGCGAATCGCTCGCGGATGTCGCGCCGCAGCGGATCGGCAAGGGCCGCATCGATATCCAACGCATAGCCGCGCGCCTCGTCGACCGCCGCCCGCGGATAGCCGTCCGCCAGGTCGTAGCGCGCCATGACGCACTGGATTCCCAGATCGGGAGCATCGGAGCTGCCGATACGACGCTCGATCGTCACGACGCCGGACTCGTAGCGCGTAGGATAGCTCACGATGCGCGCGCTCACGATGTCGCCCGGCTGCACCCCGCAGGCCGCCGCCGAACCGTCGCGCGGCAGCACGAAGAAGTCCTGGCGCACACGCGTGTCGAGGGGGCGCACGACCCCGAGCGGGCCGGCGACGTCATAGGTGCCCACGAGCACCTCGGTCACGCGCGAGACCGTGCTCTCGACCACGGCCCGCATCTGACCGCCCGGTCCGCGATGCAGGCTGAACGTCACGGTGTCGCCGTTCATCGCCTCGCGGACCCCGCGCTGCGTCAGCCGAAACTCACCTTCCGACGACTCGACGAACGCGCCGGTATCGGTGATGCGCACGGTGCCGGTCAATCGCCCCGTATGCCGCGAGCGCGTCGGACGACGCGCACCGCCTTTGCGTTTGCGCCCCATGGCACCTCCCTTTTCGTTTCTTGTGTTCGTATACCCTTGCGTCCGAGCGCATAACAAGTGCTGCAGCGCGGACGCGCTTGCGTCAAAAAAGCGCCGAGCCGCCCGCAGGCGACCCGGCGCATCAGGCCCTATCGGAGATGCCGCTACACCTTGAGGTAGCGGCCCATGGCGATGGCGGAGCCGAACAGACCGATCACGATGCCCACGATCACGAGGGCGGCGTAGGTCATGAGATACATCTCGATCGGCAGGGCGAACGAGATGAACGAGACGGCGTTCTGGATCGCCGGGATGCCGAAGTTGCGAATCAGCTCCAGTGCGCCGATGGCGAGCAGCGCGCCCAGGATGGACTGCATGACGCCCTCGGTGATGAACGGCCCGCGGATGAAGCTGTTGGAGGCGCCGACCAGGCGCATGATGCCGATTTCGCGGCGGCGCGCTGTGATGGACAGGCGGATGGTGTTGTTGATGAAGATGAAGGCGATGAAAGTCAGCAGACCGACGAGCACGACCGCGGCGATGCGGATGTAGGTGGTCACCTGGAACAGGCGGCCGACCTCCTCCTGGCCGTACAGCACGCTCGCGTTCACGTCACCGTCGACGTCATCGACATCGGGGTCCTCGTCATCGACGATCTCGCGGAAGTCCGGGTCCTCCTTGATGCGCTCAGCGGTGGACTGGACCTGCGAGGGATCGTTCATCTCGATGACGAAGGAGCGGGGCAGCGGGTTCTCGCCGTCGAGGGCGGCCAGCGTCGCCTCGGCGTTGTTCGAGATGTTGCCGGTGTAGTCGGCCAGCGCGTCCTCCTTGGTCTTGAAGTCGACGCTGCTGACGTTCTCCCAGCTCTCGAGCTTGTCGCGGAACGCCTCGATCTGCTCGTCCGTGGCGTCGTCAGAGATGAAGGCGTTGATGGTGACCTGCTGCTCCACCGTGCCGATCACGGAGTTCACCAGAGCGGAGCCCATGATGAACAGGCCGATGATGAACAGGGACAAGAAGATCGTGATGACGGCGCCGAGCGAGGTTCCCAGGTTGCGGAAGAAGTGACTGCCCGCCTCGCGCAGCGAATATCCAAAGTTACTAGGCGCCATAGCTGCCGTAACCTCCCCTCTCCTGGTCGCGAACGACATGACCGGCCTCGAGCGCGATGACGCGGCGGTGCATGGAGTCGACCATCTCGCGGTCGTGCGTGGCGACGACGACCGTCGTACCGGTGCGGTTGATGCGCTCGAGAAGCTTCATGATGCCCAGCGAGATCGCCGGGTCGAGGTTGCCCGTGGGCTCGTCGCAGATGAGCAGCGGCGGACGGTTGACCATCGCGCGCGCCACGGCGACGCGCTGCTGCTCGCCGCCGGAGAGCTGATCGGGATAGGAGTCCATCTGGTCGGCGAGGCCGACGAGGCGCAGCACCTCGGGGACCTGGCTGCGGATGACCGCGCGGGGCTTGCCGATGCACTCGAGCGCGAAGGCGACGTTCTCGTAGGCGGTCTTGTTGGGCAGCAGCTTGAAGTCCTGGAACACCGTGCCGATCTGGCGGCGCAGGAACGGCACCTTGCGGTTCTTGATGCGCATGAGGTCCTGACCGGCGACGAGCACGCGACCGGACGTCGGCTTGACGTCGCGGACCATGGTGGACAGCAGCGTGGTCTTGCCGGATCCGGAGTGGCCGACGAGGAACACGAACTCACCGGGGTAGATCTCGAGGTTCACGTCGTCGAGCGCGGGCTTGTTGGGCTGCGCGGCGTAGATCTTGGTGAGGTGCTCCATCAGGATGACGGGCTCGACACCTGCCTCGCGGGCCATCTTCTTACGCGACTCGCCGACCGGCGCGAACACCGACGTGAAGTCGGGGCTCTGCAGCGCGGAGTCGACGTCGGCGATCTGGCGCTGCTCGGTGGCGTCCGTCGAGGGCACCGCCGGGCCGGCCTGCGTCATGAACACCCCGGTCGGGGCGGGCGCGGGCGGCTGGTCGGGCGACGGGATGTTTGCCAGCGGCGTCGATGCGGCAGCGGGCGCAGGGGGATCCATGGGATCGGGAACCTGCATCGCGCCCACCTGGTCGAGCGACGGATTGTATGCAAAGGGATCGGATGCGGTCTGCGCGTTCACGGGCGCAGGTGCCTGCGCGAACAGGTCTTCTCCACCGGTTGAAGCCAAGGGGTCGGATGCGTACTGCGCATCGGACGCCATCGGCTGCGGAGCAGCCTGCTCGTCACTGGGCTTACGGAAGTGGTTACCCACTATAAGCTCCTTCGTGTCGTGCGTTTGAACTACATAGACTCCGATATTCTATCAGTGAATGCCCCTATGCACAGAGTTTGCACGACCGGCATGCATGGACGTCCCCCGATAGCGCGCAAAAGATGCATCGAACGCAGACGGCAGACGGCACCCGCCACGCGTGCTGCAGCGGGTGCCGTCAGGGCATGCGGTATTGCATTGTGACGGAGGACGGGACGGACTACTTGTCGTCCTCGGGCAGCGAGCCGAACGCCTCGATGTACTCGTCGTTGTCCATCCAGTCGATGATGTCGCCGGGCTTGCAGTGAAGCGCCTCGCACATCGCGGTCAGCGTGGAGAAGCGGATGCCCTTCAGGCGACCGGTCTTGATGCGGGAGACGTTGACCGGGGAGATCCCGATCTTCTGGGCGAGCTCGAGCGAGGACATTTTGCGGTCGGCCATCATGCGGTCGAGTCTCATGACGATAGGCACGTGATACCACCTTAGACGATGCTGTCAGAATCCTTCTTTAGCATTCTACCGTATTCGAATACCCCTGCAAGTGCAAAGAACATTGCAGCAAACATTAACAATTGGAGGTCGATTTCTGGATGAACGGCTGCAGGTTGGAACCATGAAACCGGACTGCCGAGCGAATCGACTGTGGGGGCAATTAATCTGACTAAGAACATGCATAGGTTCAAGAACGCCAGGGAGATTAATCGCTCGCTCTGGTCGCGTGTAAATATCTCGCTGTTCTTGCCAATATCCCAGATAAAGTGACTGAAAAGCCAGGCTATCGCTGCAGTCAAAACGGCATTGAAGAGCGTAAATGTGAGATATTGGCAATTTGCCAGAGAAATGCTCTCCCCCATCACCCCTGGAAGCGCGCATAGCGCCGCCGTCGTCGATAAAACGGCAGCAAAGATAGAAAGGGCGCCAACGATTTTTGTGCCCCACATGATTACAAGGAGCTGCCGAGGTTTGGGTACAAGTGGAACATGCTGCTTTAGCCTGCGTTTCATCCGAGACCCCCGTCACCTGCTTACTTAGTAGCCAATCCTTATTCCGAAAACATCAAAGCACAGATCGCGGCTATCGGGCTTTTTCTCAATCGCAAACAGCATGGCAATCATCCTTTCTGGGATGCGAGGGCCGACACGAACGCGTCGACCGCCTTCTCGAGTGCCCGGTCGTAATAGGCGCAGTAGGGATCCGCAGCGTCCAAGCGACCGGTTGCACGGTAAGCGCGCGCTCGACAACCACCTCCGCACAGGTAGCGCTTACCGCACGATGAGCATGTCGCTATCGTATCGACCGCCGGCAGGTCGAACGAGCGCAAGGCGGCGCACACATCCTCGGCGGCATCGACGAACGCGTCGCCGAGCCGATAGTCCCGAGCATGCAGCATATGGCAGGGGTAGATCGATCCATCCGACGCGACGCTGACGCCCTTCCGCCCCGCTCCGCACGAGGTGCGGGCGGCAAGGGCCGACGCGGCATCGAAGCGCCCGTCGTAGTCGACACCCTCCGCGGACGCACCGACCGCAAAAAGGGCATCGGCAAGGCAGCCAAGACAGGCGTCGTCCGGCCACAGGTCCCCGATCTCTGCGCGCGAACCGCTCAGCAGACTGAAGCTGACCGTCGCGTCCAGCGAACGGGCAAGCTCGACATACGCCGCGACGTCGGCAGCGTTTTTCGCATGCAGCGTAGGAAGGATGTGCGGTCGGATACCCGCTCGCGCGATGGCGCGAACCGCTTCGACAAGCCGGTCGAACAGCTGCTCCTGGCGCACATAGGCGCAGGCTTTCACCGAGGTCCCGTCAAACGAGACCGAGACGACGTCCATCAGTCCCGCCAGCTCATCCAAGCGCTCAGGGGTGCACAGCGTTCCGTTGGTGAGCACCGCCACCGAGGTGATGCCCGCATCGCGAGCCGCGCGGACGACGGCGGGAAGGTCGCGGCGCGCAAAGGGCTCGCCGCCCGATATCACCAGGCGCTCGACGCCCAGCTCGGCCAAAAGGACCACCGCGTGCTCGAGCTGGGCGCACGTCGGGTCCAGCGCACGGTTGCGGTTGGCGTCGCTCGAATAGCACCCCGTGCACGACAGGTTGCAAGTATTGGTCACATGGAGATAGGCCGACGAAAGCCGGGGCTGTGCCGCGGCGGCAGCGAAGAACCCTTGTGCGGAGAGGTATTCGACCAGTGGGGCACATGATGGCGGAATCTCTGCTGGTGCCACATCGCGCCGCATCAGCTCGACGCACAGGGCATCGCCCTCAGGCGTGAGGCCGACGATGCAGCCCGTCGCCACGTTTCCCACCACGGGGATTCCACCCAGATCAAAGCGCGCAACCGATGCGTTGAATCTCATGGCGCATCCAATCTCCGCGTTAAACTAGATGTCATTATACATATCGTCAGAAATTGGATGTATACGGTAATTTACATCAGGGGTACGCGGCGGCTACTCCTGCAGGCGGACAAGCACGCCGGCGACCGTCATCGTCTCGTCGCTCGGCGAGCCGAACAAAAACGGCTCCTCGGTATAGTCGATCGAAAGCGAGACGACCAGGTTTCCGTCGAGCCCCACGACACCGGTGATCGACGCCGTGCCCGCACCGCCCGTGCTCGTGCCCTCGCCGGCAAACGTATACGACTGCCCGTCGCCCTGACGATAGGCGGCCGCGTCGTCGGTCGGCTCCGCGGGGGCGAGCGTGCACTGGAGCGTTCCACTCACCGAAGCGGCGCCGAAACCCGGGGTCGATGCGCGGTACTCGATGGCAAACGTGCCCGATTGCTCATCAAACCCCAACAGCGTGACGTCCGTCAGCGCGCCCGTGTCGCCGTCGCCCGGCGCATATGCACCCTCGAGAGCCGCCGCGTCGTAGGTGACCGTCCGCTCGGATGCGCCCTCGGAGCGCGCCCACGCCGTTCCGTCAAAGGTATAGGTGTAGGGCGTCGATACCGTGCTTGCGGCAAACCAGAGGTCAAACGTGCGCTCGGCGGTATAGGTGCACGTTTGCGCAGCGGCATCGAAGGCCGGATCGAATCCGTCCGGGAACTCGTCGTCAACCGTCACGCCGGCGATCGCCCGCGTGGTCGCAGAGGACGCGACGACCGCACCCGACCAGCCGGAATCGGTGGCGGGCGCGTTTTTCAGCTCGGAATAGCGGGCCCTCTCAGATGACCGGGCAAGCTTGATCGTCGCGTTCACCTCGGAGGAGAAGCTTTCGTTTTCGAGCCGGGCCGTCACATCGGCAATGGAGGACCCGTCGTCGTCTGTCTGAACCGAAACGACCTGAACGTCCTCGAGGGCATACGGTGAGGGCTCGACGTAATCGTCGGATGCGAAGCCGTCCATAAACGACGTGTCCGCCTCGAGCACCTGGGTGACGACGGTCGCGTCCACGCGCGTCAGCGACGAGATGCCCCACCATGCCGCAAGACCGATCAGCACGAGCGCGACGGCGGCGCCGGCGGCGATCAGGACGCGACGGCGCGGAAAGCGCGGGGCGTCGGGCAGCGCGGCATTCTCCGACGTCTCGGTCGATGTCGTTGCCGTCTGCTGGGCTGCGACGCGCAGGCTCGCCGGCATCTCCTGCGTGCCGCCGGAGCGCGTCGCCTCGGTGAGCACCGCGGTCGTGGCAGCCGGCATGAGCAGGGTCTCCATGGCCTGGTCGCGCTCGCGCATGTCCTGGACGGCAAGCGCGGCGCGCTCGCATGCGTCGGCAAACGAGGGAGTGCCCGTCTCAGGCGTCGCGGGCGTCGCGGTCACCGCTTGCGTATCGGCAGCATCGACGGGAGCCGACGCGTCCTCGCGCTGCATATCGCTCATGAATCAACCCCCGTTGTCGCTTGATACCGGAATCGTTGGCCATCACGGCCGACAAAAGTGTACCCCATGGCGGGGCCGTGCCGCCCGCACCCCGCGAAAACGCGCCATGCGGTTGAGGCAAGCAGAAAGAACCGGGCGTCGCGGCGCAAGGCCACAACGCCCGGTCATGCGCAGCCGATATCCCGATGGCGCTACGCCACGAACTCCTTGACGGCAGCCGCAACGCTCTCGGCGTCCAGGCCGTACTTGTGGAGCAGGTCGACGGCGGGGCCGGACTCGCCGAACACGTCGTTCACGCCGACCTTCTTGACGGGGACGGGGTGCTTCTCGGCAAGCGCCGCGCAGACGGCGTCGCCCAGGCCGCCGATCACCGAGTGCTCCTCGCAGGTGACGACGCGGCCCGTCTTCTTGGCGCTCTCGACGATGATATCCTCGTCGAGCGGCTTGATGGTGTGGATGTTGATGACCTCGGCGTCGATGCCCTGCGCAGCCAGGGTCTCGGCGGCCTCGAGCGCGGCCTGGACCATGAGGCCGCACGCGACGATGGTCACGTCTTTGCCCTCGCGCAGCTTGATGCCGCGGCCGATCTTGAACTCGTAGCCGTCGCTATCGTTGATGACCGGCACGGCCAGGCGGCCGAAGCGCATGTACACGGGTCCGTCGAACTCGTAGGCGGCACGCACGGCGGCCTTTGCCTCGACGTCGTCGGACGGGACGATGACCGTCATGCCTGGAATGGCGCGCATGAGGGCGATGTCCTCGCAGCACTGGTGCGTGGCGCCGTCCTCGCCGACCGAGATGCCGGCGTGCGTGGCACCGATCTTGACGTTAAGGTGCGGGTAGCCGACGGAGTTGCGCACCTGCTCGAACGCGCGACCGGCGGCAAACATCGCGAAGGTGCTCGCAAAGGCGACGCGCCCGGTGGTGGCGATGCCGGCGGCAAGGCCCATCAGGTTGGACTCGGCGATGCCGGCGTCAAAGAAACGGTCGGGATAGGCCGCCTTGAACTTGCCGGTCTGGGTCGCCGCCGCAAGGTCGGCATCCAGGACGACGAAGTCGTCGTGCTCGGCGCCCAGCTCGACGAGAGCCTCGCCGTAGCTCTGGCGCGTTGCGATCTTCTTCACGTCAGCCATGCTTTACGCCTCCTTCGCGAGCTCGGCCAGAGCCTGCTCGAACTGCTCGTCGTTGGGCGCCTTGCCGTGCCATCCGACGTTGTTCTCCATGAAGGAGACGCCCTTGCCCTTCACGGTCTCGGCCACGATGCACACGGGCTGCCCCTTCACCTCGCGGGCCGCGTCGAAGGCGGCGCGGATCTGCGCCATGTCGTTGCCGTCGGCGAGCTCGATCACGTGGAACTTGAAGGCGCGGAACTTGTCGGCGATGGGCATCGCGGAGTTGACCTCCTCGATGGTGCCGTCGATCTGCAGGCCGTTGTGGTCCACGATCAGGCAGAGGTTGTCCAGCGCGTGGTTGCCGGCAAACATCGCGGCTTCCCAGACCTGACCCTCCTCGATCTCGCCGTCGCCGAGCAGGCAGTAGGTGCGATAGCTATCGCCCCAGTGCTTGGCGGCAAGCGCCATGCCCACGGCGGCGGAGATGCCCTGGCCGAGAGAGCCCGTGGACATGTCCACGCCCGGCGTGTCGTTCATGTTGGGGTGGCCCTGCAGGTGGCTGCCGATGTGACGGAGGGTCTCGAGGTCGGACTTGGGGAAGTAGCCGCGCTCGGCGAGCACCGAGTACAGCGCGGGGGCGCAGTGGCCCTTGGAGAGCACGAAGCGATCGCGGCCGGCGGCATGCGGATCTGCCGGGTCGACGTTCATCTCCTCGAAGTACAGATAGGTGATGATGTCCGCAGCTCCCAGGGAGCCGCCCGGATGGCCGGACTTGGCGGCGTGGACAGCCGTCACGATCCCGCGACGGACCTCGTTGGCAACCTTTTTGAGCTCGTCGTCGCTCATGGTGCCTCCTTTCGTGGGCGTGCGCGGGGGCATGCCCTCCCCCGCGTCACATAGACCATGCAACGGCACCGTTCGGGTGCCGACCTCGACCGTTCGGAGCGTGTCGGCGCTCCGCCCGCAGGCACTTTCACCATACCACACGCAGCTGTTCACCTCGTGCGCTTTCGCGTAACGGAGTCAAAGCGGCCACGAGCGTCCCGCCGGTCGCGCGCCGGCAGGGTCCTGAGCGATTCCGCAGGCCGAAGGCCGAGGACCAGCGAAGGATCCTACCGGCGCGCGACCGGCGGGAGCACATCCGATACGACAATGGGGCGCGCCGCCCTGCCATGATGCGGCAGGGCGGCGCGCCCCCGTGGTATCACGTGAATATCGGGCAATCGTCGCCGATCAGTCGCCGAGCTCCTTGAAGCCCTCGCCGATCGCCTCGGTGACGTCGCTGAAGAACATGATGGCCTCGGGGTCGTGCTCGGCCACGATCGTCTTTAGAATCGACACCTCGCGGCGGTCGAGGATGATCATGAGCATCGGGCGGCTCTTGCCGCTCCACACGCCACGCGCGGCGAGCTCGGTCACGCCGCGGCCCATCTCGTACATCACGTCGTCGGCGATCTCGGCATGGCGCTCGGAGATGACGTAGGCGGCGCGGCGGCGGTCGGTGCCGTCGACGACGCGGTCGACCACGATACCCATCAGCACCATGGCGAGCGCGGCGTACAGGGCGTTCTCGACGGAGAACACCGGCGCGCTCGCGGCGCACACCGCGACGTCGATCGCCATGACGGTCGAGCCGACCGGCAGCGAGGTCTTGCGCGAGATGATCTGAGCGATGGTGTCCGACCCGCCGGTGTTGACGCCGCAGCGAAACACCAAGCCGTATCCCAAGCCGGATATGATGCCGCCCCACAGGGCGCACAGCATGAGGTCGCTCTCGTCGAAGGGAACGATGAAGGGCGCGAACAGGTCGGTGAAGAAGCCGAACAGAACGAAGCCCGTGATGGTCTGCACCGCATAGCGGGCGCCGCCCGTGCGCACGACGAACAGCAGCAAGACGGCGTTCATGACGATGGTCTGGATACCGACGGGCAGGTTCACGCCCGCACGGCGCCCCAGCTCGGCGATGATGGTGGCAAGACCGGTCAGGCCGCCGGCCGCCAGGCCCTGCGGGACCATGAACATGTCGACGGCGAACGCGGCGATGGCGCATCCGGCGGCGACAAGCGGCAGGTCGCGGAAGAACCGCGACCGTATGATGCCCTGGATATCGATACGCTTCGGCATAGCACTCCTCACCCCTCGTCGGCCGTCAGCTCGCGCCGAAGCGCCGCGCCGAAGATATCGACCGCTATTCGTTTCCTGTCGCCCAGCGATGATACCCCACGATGAAGCGATCGAGGTCGCCGTCCTCGAGGACCGAGTCGACGTCGCCGGTCTCCACGCCGGTCCGCAGATCCTTCACCATCTGGTAGGGATACAGCACGTAGCTGCGGATCTGGTTGCCGAAACCGATGTCGGTCTTGGGCCCGCGGATCTCGTCGAGCTGGTCGGCACGCTTCTGCAGCTCCAGCTCGTAGAGGCGCGCCTTCAGGATCTGCATGCACGCCGCCTTGTTCTGGATCTGGCTGCGCTCGTTTTGGCAGGTCACGACGATACCGGTCGGCAGGTGCGTCACGCGCACGGCCGAGTCGGTGGTGTTGACCCCCTGACCGCCCGGACCGCTCGCGTGGTAGACGTCCACGCGGATGTCGTCGGGCGCGACCTCGATCTCGATGTCGTCGGGCAGCACGGGAATGACCTCGACGCCGGCAAACGTCGTCTGGCGGCGCTTCTTGGCATCGGTCGGCGAGATGCGCACCAGGCGGTGCACGCCCGCCTCGGCGCGCAGCATGCCGAAGGCGTTTTTGCCCTCGACGGTAAAGGTCGCGCGGTCGATGCCGATGACCTCGGCCGCCGGGCAGTCGTTGACCGTGACCTTCCAGCCGCGGCGCTCGCAGTACTTCATGTACATCTTGAACAGCATGAAGGTCCAGTCCTGGGCCTCCAGGCCTCCCTGGCCGGGCTTGATGGTCACGATGGCGTCGCCGTGGTCGAACTCGCCGGTGAACCACGACGAGAGCTCGAGCTCGTCGATGCGGGCGGCAAGGGCGGAGGCGGTGGCGGTGGCCTCCCCCATCAGCTCCTCGTCCCCGTCCATCTCGGCGGCGAGCTCGAGGGCGGCCCGGGCATCGTCAAGCTCGCCGCGGGCGTCGTCGACGGACGCCACGTCGTCGCGGGCGGCGGAGAGCTCGGCCATGGTGGCGCGCGCCGCGTCGGCGTTATCCCAGAAGCCGGGCGCCGCGCTCTCGCGCTCAAGCTCCGCCACGCGGCCGCGCTTCTCCTCGACATGCAGGTAGGCGGCCACCTCGTCCAAGCGAGCGCCGAGCGCGTCGAGTCCCTCAGGGGTAATCTGCTCGTGCTGCTCCATTAGCGGTTCCTGCCGTGGCAGTTCTTGAACTTCTTACCGCTGCCGCACGGGCACGGGTCGTTGCGGCCCACATTGGCGTACGGATCGCTCTCGGACTTGACGTAGGTGCGCACGCCGGCGCCGGCGTTGCCCGCCGTGCCCTGGGGCGCGTGGCCCACGGAGTCAGCCGCCTGGGCGGCAGCCTGATTGCGCAGGGCCGAGCCGCCATCGGGATCGGCGGGGCCGGAGTAGGTCGCGTGCGAGAGCGCCGGGGACTGCTCGGGCTCGGGCGCAGGCGTGGCGCGACGGACCTCGATGCGCAGCACGGTGCGCAGGTAGTCCTCGTACATGGTGTCGACAAGCGTGTGGAAGGCGGCGAAGGCCTCGGACTTGTACTCCACGAGCGGGTCGCGCTGTCCGAAGCCGCGCAGGCCGATGCCCTGCTTGAGGTAGTCCATCTCCTGCAGGTAGTTCATCCAGCGGGTATCGATGACGCGCAGCATGACCTGGGTGTTGAGGTCGCGCATGAGCTTCTCGCCCAGACGCTCGGACTTGTCCTCGTACACGCTCTCCACGTAGGTGAGCACGTCGCGCTTGAGGTCCTCGTATGACTCGTCAGCAAACGTCGGGGCGTCCTGCTTACCTGTGAGCTCGACGAGCCACTTGTGCAGGCCCTCGAGGTCGCGCTCGCCATCGTGCGAGTCGACGGCGCAGAACTCCTGAACGCAGCGGGAGACGGTGTCGTCCATGACGTCGTCGATGTGGCCGGCAAGGTCCTTGCCGTCCAAAATCTTGTTGCGCTCGGCGTAGATGACCTGGCGCTGCTTGTTCATGACGTCGTCGTACTCGAGGACGTTCTTACGCATGGAGAAGTTGATGTTCTCGACCTTGCGCTGGGCGCCCTCGACGGCCTTGGAGATGATCTTGTTCTGGATGGGCATGTCGTCGGGCATGTCGTAGCGCTGCATCATGGCGCCGACCTTGTCCATGCGGTCGCCGCCGAACAGGCGCATGAGGTCGTCCTCGAGCGACAGGTAGAACTGGGTCTCGCCGGGGTCGCCCTGACGGCCGGAACGGCCACGCAGCTGGTTGTCGATACGGCGGGACTCGTGGCGCTCGGTGCCGATGACGCACAGGCCGCCCGCCGCGAGCACCTGCTCGCGCTCGGCGGCGCAGACCTTCTTGGCCTGCTCGCGCGCCTGGGCAAGTGCGTCGGCGATGGCCGACAGCGTCGCGTCGTCGACCTCGATGCCCTGCGCGGCGAGGTCGGAGACCTTGAGGCGCTCGGGCTCGCCAGCGGCGAGGATGCGCTCCACCGTCGCGGCGTCGATGCCGAAATCGCGCGCCAGCACGTCCTCCTGGGCGAGCTCGTCGGGATTGCCGCCTAAAAGGATGTCCGTACCACGGCCGGCCATGTTCGTCGCGATGGTGACGGCGCCCAGACGGCCCGCCTGCGCGACGATGTGGGCCTCGCGCTCATGGTACTTGGCGTTCAGGACCTCGTGTGCGATGCCGCGCTTGTTGAGCAGGCGCGACAGACGCTCGGAGCTCTCGATGGACACCGTGCCCACGAGCACGGGCTGACCCGCGTCGTGACGGGCGGCGACGTCGTCGGCCACCGCGTTGAACTTGGCGTCGACGGTGCGGTAGACCAAGTCGTCGTTGTCCTGGCGGATGACGGGCTTATTGGGCGGGATCACCTGCACAGCGAGGTTGTAGATCTCGCGGAACTCGGCGTCCTCGGTGAGCGCCGTACCGGTCATGCCGGCGAGCTTGTCGTAGAGGCGGAAGTAGTTCTGCAGGGTGATGGTGGCGAGCGTCTGGTTCTCCTCGCGCACGAGCACGCTCTCTTTGGCCTCGATGGCCTGGTGCAGGCCCTCGGAGTAGCGACGGCCCTCCATGATGCGGCCGGTGAACTCGTCGACGATCTTGACCTCGCCGCCGGTGACGACGTACTGCTTGTCGCGGTGGAACATGTACTGGGCCTTGAGCGCCTGCTGCAGGTGGTTGACGAGCTGGCCGGACAGGTCGGCGTAGATATCGTCGATGCCCAGGCGCTGCTCGATCTTCTTGAGGCCCTGCTCGGTGGCGGCGATCGTGTGCTTGGCCTCGTCCATCACGAAGTCGCCGGTGGGCTCGGCCGTCTCGCCGGGCGCCAGCATGTCAAACTGGGGCTCCTCGCCGCGCGTGAGGCCGCGCACGGCGCGCGCGAAGTCCTTGTAGGTGCTCGCGGACTTGGTGCCCGCGCCCGAGATGATCAACGGGGTGCGCGCCTCGTCGATCAGGATGGAGTCGACCTCGTCGACGATGGCGTAGGCATGCCCGCGCTGCACGCGCTGGGAAGCGCGGATGACCATGTTGTCGCGCAGGTAGTCGAAGCCGAACTCGGAGTTGGTGCCGTAGGTGACGTCGGCGGCGTAGGCCGGGCGCTTCTGGTCGAGCGGCATGCCATTTTGCAGCAGGCCGACCGTCATGCCGAGGAAGCGGTAGATCCTGCCCATCCACTCGGAGTCGCGCTTGGCGAGGTAGTCGTTGACGGTGACGATGTGCACGCCCTTGCCGGCGATCGCGTTCAGGTAGCCGGCGAGCGTGGAGACGAGCGTCTTGCCTTCACCGGTCTTCATCTCGGCGATGTGACCCTCGTGCAGGGCCATGCCGCCAATGAGCTGCACGTCGAAGTGGCGCAGGCCGGTCGTGCGGCGGCTCGCCTCGCGCACGACGGCGAAAGCCTCGGGCAGCATGTCGTCCAGGCTCTCGCCGGCCTCGTAGCGCTCACGGAACAGGACGGTCTGGTGAGCGAGCTCCGCGTCGTCCATCTTCTGGTACGTGGGCTCGAGGTCGTTGACCTTCCCGACCATCTTCTCGTAGCGCTTGAGGTCCTTATCGGCGCCGAACGAGAGCAGCTTAGACATGAATCCCATAGGTTATTCCTTCTCGTATCTCGAGCACGCGGCGAGCGTGCAGACACAGCCGACGTCTACTCTAGCCAATCGGAGTTTTAGTTATGCGCAGGTTGCGTGCAGACACAGGGAAACCACGGCGGGGGCCGTGCCCGCCGGCCGCGCGCGGGCAGGGCCCTTCGCTGGTCCTCGGCCTTCGGCCTGCGGAATCGCTCAGGACCCTACCCGCCCACGACCTTCGACCCCCACCGATGAGTTTTGGCGGGGGTCGGGGTCGAAGCTCTCCTGCCGCAATGATGTGACGGGCGTGAGGGGGCGGTGCGGATGCGCTGCGCGCCCCGCCCCGCCCCCTCACGCCCGTCACATCTGCGGACGCTGTTCGTCGGCATGTTTGGGTAGTATGATCGCAAGCAACCAGGACAGGAGGGGTTTATGCGGGAGATGAGATTGCGCAAGCGTGCGGTGACCGACGCCGGCGAGGTTCGTCGAATCATTGAGGATTGTCAGGTGCTTCGACTTGGCCTGATCGATGAGGAGGGCATGTTCATCGTGCCGGTCAACTTTGGATATGCCTGGGATGAAAAGACGGGCCTTCCCCGCTTTTATGTGCATTCGGCGCGAGAAGGGCGCAAGGCCGAGGCTGTGTTGGCAGGAGGAGCGGATGGCGCCGCTGCTGCGTTTGAGCTTGACGTGGATGGCGGGAATATCGTGGGCGATTACTCGTGCGCGTACTCGCGGGCGTATGCGAGCGTCATGGGATGCGGGCGCGTGCGCGAGGTTGTGGACGATGCGGAGCGCGAGAAAGGGTTGCGCCTGCTCATGGCGCATGCGGCGCCCGGGGCACCGGCGGCGTTTACGCATGAGGGCATGGGGCGCGTCGCCATCTTCCGCCTCGATGTCGAGCGCTTGAGCGCCAAACGGCGGTCCTGACGGGCCGGGATGCGCGCGATGTTTCCAAACCCCCGTTTAGGGGACGGTTTTTCGGACTACCGATGTGTAGCCATCTAAATCGCACCTCTTCTACCTGCGCGTTCTCTCCACAAGAGAGGGCACCTATCCGACGATCGCCCCCAAATCCGTCCCCTAAACGCCATTTCAGTCCGCAGCGGGCGGCTCCCTTGGAGCGAGACAGCCCGAACGGTTTCGCCGCGGGGTTTTCACGAAAAAACGGGGATCCGCGATGGCGGAGCCCCGTTTCGTTCCCGATGGGATGGGTGCGCGAGTTACTCGGCAGCGGCCTCGGTGGCCTCGGCCTCAGCGGCGACCTCAGCCTCGGCGGCAGGAGCCTCCTCGGCAGCGGGGGCCTTGGCGGCCTCAGCGGCGGCCTTCTTCTCGAACTCGGCGGCACGCTTGGCCTTGGCAGCGGCCTTGGCCTCACGCTCGGCGGCACGCTTAGCGGCCTCCTCCTCGGCCTTCTTGGCGCGCTCGGCCTTCTTGGCGGCCTCGCGCTCGAGAGCGGCCTGGGCGGCACCGCCGAACTTGTCGGCGAAGCGCTGGACGCGTCCACCGGTGTCGACGAACTTCTGCTGGCCGGTGTAGAACGGGTGGCACTCGTTGCAAAGCTCGACCTGGATCTCGGGCTTGGTGGCGCGAGTCTTGAAGGTGTTGCCGCAGCTGCAGCGCACCGTGCACTCGACGTACTCGGGATGGATTCCGGACTTCATGGCAGGGCTCCTCTTCTTCGTTGCCCTGGTTACCAATCAGGGCATAAGGGGTGTCTTGGTTTCCGACCAAGACAAAACAGCCTGCCTAGAATAGCACAGGTGCGAGCGTGCCACAAAAGGTTCACGCGCTCACCATGTCCCGGTTTTCTCCCGTCCCCACAGGGGACACGCCGTGCCAAGGTCGCTACAATAGTGCGAGCATCCACCCATCGCATGAAAGGCCCGCCCATGGCACAGACCGCATCCAACCGCATCGTCATCACCGTGCTCGGCAAGAACCGTCCGGGCATCGTCGCCGGCGTCACCCGCGTGCTCGGCGAGGCGAACGTCGACATCCGCGACATCACGCAGAGCATCCTGGACGACATCTTCACCATGACGATGCTCGCCGACATCTCCGCCTCCAAGCTCGACTTCCACGAGCTGCAGGGCGCCCTCAGCGAGGCGGGCGAGCTGGCCGGCGTGACCGTCACCGTGCAGCGCGAGGACGTCTTCAACTTCATGTACCGCCTGTAAGGTACAGCTGCGGAAAGGACTCCCATGATCGTATTCTCGGACATGGACGGAACGTTCCTCACCACCGACAAGCGGGTGAGCGAGCGCTCCCTGGCGGCGCTCGACGCGATGGCCGCGCACGGGGTCGAGTTCATCCCCTGCACGGGCCGCGCCCTCGTCGGCATCCCGCAGGAGGTCCTCGCGCATCCCTGCGTGCACTACGCAATCAGTTCCAACGGCGCCGTCGTCAGCCGCATCGACCCCTGCAATCGCACGGCCGACGGCGCGCAGACGATGCGCAACGTGCCGCTCTCGCGCGATAAGGCCCTCGAGGTCCTGGATATCGCCCGCAGCCACGACGTCACCTTCGACATCTTTGCCGACGGCCACAGCTATCTGCGCCGCGATCTGTACGATCGGCTCGCCGAGTTCGTGCCCGGCGACCCCGGCACGCTCGACTCGATCCGCTGGAACCGCACGCCGGTCGACGAGGAGCCCGAGCAAACGCTCGCGCGCATCCATACCCTCGAGCGCCTCGCCATGTACTGGCACGACCCGCACGACCGCGACGAGATCCTGAACGCGCTCAGCCGGGTTGGCGGCATCGCCGTCACGCGCTCCTTCCCCATGAACATCGAGGTCATGGATGGGAACGCCTCCAAGGGCGCCTCCATGTCCTGGCTCGTCGCCGAGCTCGGCGGCACGCTCGCCGACACGATCGCTTTCGGCGACAACTTCAACGACATCGAGATGTTGCAGGCAGCAGGGCTCGGCGTGGCCGTCGCCAACGCGGAGGACGAGGTCCGCGCCGCCGCCGATATCGTCGCGGCCTCCAACGACGAGGACGGCGTGGCGCGCACGATCATCGAGCGCTTGAGCGCCGAGGCGAGCGCGTAAGGCCGCACCCGCACAGCAGTCCATCAGGCAGAACCGTCCGCCCGCGCCGCTTGATCGGCGCGGGCGGCGCGCGTTTTAACCGAGAAGAACGTTGTCCTTATCTGCCGTCCATGATGACGGCGGTGCGGTAGCCGCCGGGCTGCACGGCGTGCTCGAAGGCCGCCGTGATGTCGTCGAACGCGAAGCGGGCGGAGACGAGCGGCGAGACGTCGATGATCTTCTCGCCCAAGAGGCGGCAGGACTCCTTGAAGTCGACGTAGTCGGCCATGAGCGTGCCGTAAAGCTCCATCTTGCCGTAGTGGATCTTGTTCACGTCCACGCCGACCTCCGGCGCCGGATAGCCCGCCGCGAAGAAGAGCACCTTGCCGTGGAACTTCTTGAGCATTCCGAACGCCTGCTGGTTGGCGACCGTGAGGCCCACGGCGACCACGACGCTGTCGGCGCCGCGCCCGCCGGTGCGACGGCGAACCTCCTCGACGGCGTCGCAGGTCGAGCCGTCGACGACCTCGAGGCCGAGCTGCTCGGCAACGCGGACCTTGTCCGGCATGACCTCCGTGACGATGACGCGGGCGCCGCTGCGCGCCGCCACGAGCGCATTCAGCACGCCCATGGTGCCCGCACCGATGACGACGACGGTCTCGCCCTCGTGCGGATCGATCTTGCGCAGACCGTTCACGACCGTGGCGAGCGGCTCCAGAAAGCCCGCCTCGGGCGCCGGGATGCGCCGCGCGAATTTGTAGATGGACTCCTGCGACTGCACGACGTACTCGGCGCAGCCCTCGTAGCGGCCGTAATAGCCGTCGGCCCACTGTGTGTCGTAGGACTTCACGCCGGGCGCCTCCGAGGTGCGCCCGTCGCGCGCCTCGTCGGAATACGGGTCGTACTCGTGGCTGCCGCCCACGAAGTCGCCGGGCTCAAGGCCGCGCACGGCCTCGCCCACCTGCAGGACCTCGCCCGCCCACTCGTGACCGAACGTCATGGGCAGCGGGCGGTTCGTGCGCGCGCCGCTCCACAGGCCGAACTCCGAGGTGCACAAGTTGCATGACTCGATCTTGACGAGGACGTCGTGGGGCGCGAGGTCGCGCAGCTTACGGGTCACGATCTGGGCATCGCGCACGCCCGCGATGATGGCGGCACGGGTTTCGGAGACGATAGGTTTCATGGATGCTCCTTTCCGGCGCCATGACCGGCGCCCCGATTGCCTCGATTCCTGCAGCGCGGTGGCGGCGTTGGCCGCAGCCCCGCCCGACGCGTAGCTCCAGATATTCACCAGCAGTATCTATATACATCTTAGAACTCGGCAGCCGAGCTGCAGGCGCGCGGCAAAGCCGCAGGCGTCCGCATTCTGCAGGCTTGCGGCACATCTCGCCCGCCGAAACACGCTCAAAACCGATACCCCCGTTTAGAAGACGGTTTTGCGGCGGGATCCCGAGTAGACCCAATTCGCACACCGCGTTTACCTGCGGGTTTTACGGGGCGAGGACGCCATCCACTCGAGGGGTCCCTCCAAAACCGTCTTCTAAACGGGGGCATGGGAAATCGAGGGGTCAAACGGGGCCCCAAGCGTCAAAAAGGGCCACCGGGGCGAATGCCCCGGCGGCCCTTCCGAGCTACTCGTCTGCTGAATACGCTACTTGAGGCGCGCGTACTTGCGCTTGCCCACCTGCAGCACCGCGCCCGCGTGCAGCAGGGCGGGGTCGACGTTGTAGCTCTTGGGAGCCACCGGCTGCTGGTCGATCTTCACGCCGCCGCCGTCGATGAGACGGCGTGCCTCGCCGGCCGACGGGGCGAGCCCGGCCTCCTTGAGCACGCCGGCGAGGTACACGAGACCCTCGTCGTTGGGCGTCAGGTCGACCTCGACCTCGGCGATGTCTTCGGGCAGCTGCGACTGCTTGAACACGCGGTCGAAGGCCGCCTCGGCCTCCTCGCCCGCGCCGGCGCCGTGGTAGGTGTCGCACAGGTCGCGGCCGAGCGCGCGCTTGAGCTCGTAGGGGTCGGCGGAGCCGTCGGCCAGCGCGGCCTCGATGGCGTCGACCTCGTCGGGCGTCTTGGAGCTCGCCAGGCGGTAGTACTTCCCGATCATCTCGTCCGGGATGGACATCGTCTTGCCGAACATGTCGGCCGGTTCGTCGGTCAGGCCGATGTAGTTGCCGTAGCTCTTGGACATCTTGCGGACGCCGTCGGTGCCCTCGAGCAGCGGCATGGTAAGCGCCACCTGGGGCTCCATGCCCATCTTCTCCATGAGCTCGCGACCGGCGAGCAGGTTGAACAGCTGGTCGGTGCCGCCCATCTCGACGTCGGCGTCGATCTTGACCGAGTCGAACGCCTGCATCACGGGATAGAGGAACTCGTGCAGGGCGATCGGCGTCTGGCTCTGGTAGCGCTTGGTGAAGTCGTCGCGCTCGAGGATGCGGGCGACGGTGAACTTGGAGCACAGCTCGAGCATGCCCTTGAGGTCGAGCGACAAGATCCAGTCGCCGTTGTGGACGATGGTCGTCTTCTCGGGGTCGAGGATCTTCATGGCCTGCGACACGTAGGTGGCGGCGTTGGCCTCGACCTGCTCCTGGCTGAGCTGCGGACGCGTCGAGTTCTTGCCCGACGGATCGCCGATCATGGCGGTGCCGTTGCCGATGATCAGGGTCACCTTGTGACCCAGATCCTGGAACTGACGCATCTTGCGCAGCGGCACGGCATGGCCGAGGTGCAGATCGGGGCTCGTGGGGTCGACGCCCAGCTTGATGTTTAGCGGCACACCGCGCTCGAGCTTCTTCTTCAGGTCGGACTCGGGCACGATCTGGGCCGCGCCCGAGGTGATGATGCGCATCTGCTCGTCGACAGGCAGCATATCAGCATCCTCCTCGCGCATAGATAGCACCCTCGCCCCTTCGGCGCCGGTGCGGCGAGGGCGGTGCTGGGTTTCGTAAACCGGACCATTGTAGCCGAGTTGCAGATGCAGCGCGCGCGGAAAAGCAGACCAGACGAAACGGGCACGGACGTGCGGCTCGCAGGCGACACGGACCCGCGGCGGCACCTTATCTACACTATGATCGCCGCGATCCCCGCACGGATCAGGGCGTCCAGCTCGGGGGTGCGATCGAGCGCAGCGTCGTTGAAGATACGCGTGCGGCCGAGGGCATCGACGGCCACCGGCAGGCACGCGCCGGATGCCTCCACCAAGAAGCGGTCGGCCCGACGGCGGGCGCAATGCGCATGATCGCCGTCACAGGGCCCTTCGGCCAGCAGCAGGCAGTGCTCGCAAACCATCAGCTGCGCGTCCCCTCCGGCCGCGACGCCGACCGATCCGGCCGGAGCGGCATGCACCACGCGCTCGATTTCCGATGCGGAAAGCTCGTCGGGAAGCCAGACGCGCCGCGCCCCGATGCCGACCAGCCACAGAACCGTCTCGGCGTTCGTCGCCGAGAGGGGCGCCGCGGCGTCGAAGGGCACGCCCGCCGCACGGGCGACATCGAGCTGACCCAGGTTGCGGCAGACAACGGCATCGGCGCGCTCGCAGAGCCGACGCACACGCGGCAGGTCAGCGGCGCGGCAGACCTCGTCGAGCACAACGGTCAGCCGGGGCAGCAGCTCCTCCCAGGCGGGGTCGTCGGGCAGCCGCCACGCGCAGACGGCGACCTCGTGCACATCCGCGTCGTCAAGAGCGGCAATCGCCTCGGCAGGCGACGCCACGAGCCGAACGGTGCGCAGCACAGGCACCGGCTGCACCACCGCAGCCCCGACGGGCTCGGCGACGGCCGCCGGAGCATCGCGGCGGTCCCCCTCGACGCGCTCGGACGGCACAGGCACCGCATCGAAGCGCGCCCGCATCGCATCGACGGCGGCCGCCGCGTCCGCGAGCGCGTGGGCGCTCGCGGTCAGGTGGACCGGGCTGCCCACGCCGACGCGCCGCTTGCACCGCACCCGGATGCGCTCGCCGGCGACGCCGTCGACCTCGCAGGTCACCAGCGGGCAGCGGGCGGGCACATCGGCGGGGGCGTCCGCGGGAAGCACGGTCCTGATCTCGAGCGTGTCGCCCGCCTCGACGGGGGCGTCCAGCGCGACGACGACCTCGTGATGACCGCGCTCCACGACCGTCCCCACGCGAACGCCCTGGTTGATGGCGCGCTGCGGGCTCATGAGCTCGGAGCCCGATCTCCCGCGCAGATACGCGTCGGTGAAGCCGCGGTTGAACGAGCGGCCGAGGCGGAACTCGAGGTCATCCAGGGCGGCAGTGTCAAGCGAAGCCGGGCCGCCCGCCCCGTTCCCCCCGCCCGCGAGCGCATCGAGCGCCTCGCGGTAGGCGCGCACCACGTTGTACACGTAGTCCGGGTTCTTCATGCGCCCCTCGATCTTGAGGGCCGCCACGCCCGCGTCGACAAGTTCGGCAAGATGGCGCACGGAGAGGTAGTCGCGCGGGCACAGCAGCCGGTCGCCGCCGGCGGCGTCGACGCGCCGCCCGCCCCCGTCTTCGAGCGCGTAGGCAAGCCGGCAGGGCTGCGTGCAGTCTCCGCGGTTGGCGGAGCGTCCGCGGCGCAGCGCCGAGAACGCGCAGGCGCCCGCATAGCAGATGCAGATGGCGCCGTGGCAGAAGGCCTCGATGGGCACGCCCGTGGCGGCAAGGCGCGCGATCTCGTCCACCGACAGCTCGCGGGCGCAGGTCACGCGCGCGGCCCCCAGCTCGCGCACCGCAAGCTCGACAGCCTCGGCAGACATCGCGCCCGCCTGGGTCGACAGGTGAATCTCCAGGTCGGGCAGGGCGCGCCCGAGCAGCCGCGCGAAGCCGGCGTCGGCCACGATCAGCGCGTCGGCCCCGGCTCGGTATGCCGCGCGCGCAAGCGCCAGGGCGTCGTCGAGCTCGCCTTCGCGCAGATACACGTTCTCGGTCACATACACCCGCGCGCCGCGTTCGTGCGCCAGCGCGCACGCGCGCGCAAAGTCATCGAGTTCGATGTCGGGCGCACTCGCCCGCGCGTTGAAGGACCCCAGCCCGATGTAGACGGCATCCGCCCCCGCCGCCAGCGCGGCGAGCAGGGCCTTAAGCGAGCCGGCGGGCGCCAAAAGCTCAGGTAGCGATCGTTTCATATCGTGCGGTCCCCCAACGTGTGCAGAAGCACACAGGTATGCAGTCGGTCTGGAATTTGCTACCGCACAGGATACATGAGCTGCGCGGCCCGCGTGTTGCGGTAATGTGTCATCATCTATGTTCATGGGTTTCAAGCCGACGGCATGCGGCCGCCGGCACGCAATCTCAGTTGGAGGTCAAGCCATGGGTCCTCGCGAGCGCAACATCCGCCGTCGCTCCAAGACGCATACACTCCCTGCCATCATCGCCTCGTTCTTCGGGTTCTTCCTGATCTTCTGCGTGGCGTTCGGCATCGGCATGATCGGCAACGTGAACCGTTGGCTCTCCGATCTGCCCGACTACACCAACACCGACAACTACCTCGTGTCGGAGCCTACGACCATCCTGGACTCCACGGGCACCGAGATCGCGAGCCTCTACGTCCAGAACCGTGAGATCGTCGACTACGACCAGATCTCGCCCTACGTACTCGAGGGCATCGTGGACGTCGAGGATGAGCGCTTCTACGAGCATCCCGGCGTCGACATCATCGGCATCGGCCGCGCGGTGGTCAGCCAGCTCACCGGCGGATCAGAAGGCGCCTCGACCATCACCCAGCAGCTCGTGCGCAACACCATCCTGTCCGAGGAGCAGTTCGACAACACCATCGAGCGCAAGGTGCGCGAGGCCTGGATCGCCCTGCAGATGGAAAAGATCTTCTCCAAGGAGGAGATCCTCACCATGTACCTCAACACCATCTATTACGGCCACGGCGCCTACGGCATCCAGGCGGCTGCGCAGACCTACTTCTCCAAGAACGCGAGCGACCTCACGCTCCCCGAGGCCGCGCTGCTTGTGGGCCTGCCCAACGCCCCGGACTACCTGGACCCGACCAAGAACCCCGAGGGCGCTGTCGACCGCCGCAACAAGGTGCTCGACAACATGCTGCGCCTGGGCTCCATCTCCCAGGAGGAGCATGACGAGGCACAGGCCGCCGAGCTCGTGCTCGACGTCACCGAGCAGCCCATCAACGGCATCTACGCGCAGCCGTACTTCGTCGAGTACGTCCGCAACCTGCTGTCCAACGAGTTCACCACCGACGCGCTGTTCGCCGGCGGCCTCACCATCAAGACGACCATCGACCCCGTCATCCAGGCGGCGGCCGAGGAAGCCGCAACTGACCGCATGGACAGCCTGGGCAACGACGAGCTCGAGGTCGGCATGACCGTCATCGACCCCAAGACCGGCTACATCAAGGCCATGGTCGGCGGCCGCGACTACTACGCCGACGACGAGCACGTGAACCACGCCACCTCGCGCCGCTCCACGGGCTCGACCTTCAAGGCCTACACGCTCGCCGCGGCCATCGAGGACGGCATGGACCCGTTCAACACCTACATCAACTGCAGCTCGCCCATGCAGATCACGCCCGACTACCGCCTGCAGAACTACGGCGGCTACTCCTACGGCGTCCGCTCGCTCGCTTCGGCGACCGCGATCTCGTCCAACACCGGCTACGTTCAGGTCGCCCTGGCGATCGGCAACGACAAGATCATCGACATGTGCGAGCGCCTGGGCATCGACACCGAGGCGGCCGGTATGGACCCGGCAGCGGCGTCGCTCACCCTCACCGGCGGCTCCTGGGGCTGCTCCACGCTCGAGATGGCCGAGGCGTTCGCCACGTTCGCCGCGGGCGGCGAGCACCGCGAGGCCGTCGCGATCACCGAGATCACCAACCGCGAGGGCGAAATCCTCTACCAGCACGAGGACGAGCCCGAGCAGGCCATCTCCGGCGGCGTCGCCAATGCGGTCAACCAGGTGCTCGAGGGCGTCATGACCGGCGAGGGCACCGGCGCACCCGGCTACCCCTACGCCATCAACCAGCCCGTCGCCGGCAAGACCGGTACGGGCGGTTCGGCGAGCGACACCACCGACCTGTGGGTCTGCGGCTACACCCCGCAGCTCTCCGTGGCCATCTGGGTGGGCCGCTCCAGCGGCAACGCCGCCATCCCCTACCTGCACACCCAGGATACGGTCCTGCCCATCTTCCGCGAGTTCATGAACGCTGTCTTGGCCGAGACGCCCTATGAGGACTTCCCGGCAAGCGACGAGACGCCCGAGTACAAGTCGCAGAGCGAGTGGAAGTTCTCTGGCGGCAACTACGGCGGCGCATCCGAGGACGACGGTGACGGCGAGTACACCGAGCCGACCGAGGGTAACGAGACCACCGGTACGGAAACCGAGCCGAGCGACGAGAACGGCGGCACCACCGGCGGCAACACCGGTGGCAACGGCGGGGCAACCACGCCGGTCCCCGAGCCTGAGCCGGAGCCCGAACCCGAGCCCGAACCCGAGCCGGAGCCGGAACCCGAGCCTGAACCGGAGCCTGAACCGGAACCTGAGCCGACGCCTCCTGTCGAGGAAGGCGGCGCGGCGTAGACCGACCAATCTTTGGGGACGGAAAGCCCACCGGCTTTCCGTCCCCTTCTTTTTGACGTCGTTGCTTAAGTGTTTTCTATTTGACGTCACTCGTTCGACGTTGTCTCGTGGACCTTCCCCATTCGACGTCGTTCGCTCGATGTTGTCGTTTGGCGCCACATCCCACTTCAGCGTTTCGCGCCATACATCCGTTTTGTTGCATCGAGGTCTCAAGAGCAGCGCTCGCGCACCCATCACAGCCCCGGAACGCCACATGCACCGCCAACAAAAAAAGGGGAGGCGGCGAACCCTCTCCCCTTTCAGCATCTCTTTGCGCGAACGACTATTTGCGCACGCTGCGCAGCTTGGTGATCATGCGCTCGAAACGCTCGCCCTGCTCGTCGCTCTTGGCGATGACAAGAATCGTGTCGTTGCCCGCAAGCGATCCCAGCACGTCGGAAAGCTCTGCGGCGTCGATGGCCGCGGCGATACCGGAAGCGGTACCCGGCTGTGCCTTGACCAGCACGAGGTTGTTGGCACGCATGACGTCGATCACGAGCTCGGACACCATGCGCTGCAGGTGAAGGTCCTCAGCCAGCACATAGACGCCCTCGGGAAGCTTGCGCAGGCCCATATCGGCGATATCTCGCGAAACCGTCGCCTGGGTGCAATCGAATCCACTCGCCTTGAGTTCTTCGACAAGCATTCGCTGCGTCCGCACGTCTTTGTTGCGAACGATCTCGCGAATCGCATCCTGGCGCCCGTTCCGCTTTTTAGCCATGGGCACACAACCTCCCGCCACTGTCTTGCCTGTCCGTTAATTCCGCATTACTTTAGCGTCATAAAGAGTCTTATGTCACGATGTCACATGATTTAACACATATGACTCAATTCTTCAAAAACCCTTGATTTTTGGATGCCATTCTGCATAGTCAGGCATATTTACACGCAAGCATGTATCCCCGCATCCGAAGCGCGTCGCACGGGAATGGCACCCGGCGCCACCATTTTGCCTGCTTATGCTATACGAGCGGCAAATGCGAGATGCGCGCGAACTCACGCAGGCGAGCGCCGAAGCAGCACCCCTGGGCGTTTCCCTTTGCCATCGGCCGATACATGATGCCGAACTCGTGGGAGTCGGGCTCCACCGCCCTGAGCGATTCCCGTGCGTCGTCCGCGTCAATCATGCTTTGCACCTGCTCGACGCGCTCGTTGCTCGTGGCGCTGCTGCTCGTGCCCACGCTGGCGTTGTCGATGCACTCGATCAGCCGCCTCACATGGCGGCGATGGATGGGTCCCATGACGTCGGGATTGAGCTGGAGTCCCCATGCCGTGACGAGCCCCATGATCTGCGCGTGCTCGTCGGCGCAGCGCTCGGCCAGACGCGGGTCGAAGGCGCGCGAGGCCGCCGTCTTGTAGGAGACGGCGTGATAGCACGGGCTCTCGACGACGCCCATACGGCTTACATGGGCAATGCACGCCATGATGTACGCGAACCCCTGCACCACCGTCGTCGATGCGCCATGGCTCGTCTGGGCGAGCGGACGGGCGACCAGCGCGCCCGCGGCGCCGTCGAACAAGCCGCGCTCGTACAGCACGCCCACGCGTCCGCGAATCTCCTCAGGGGTCGTCCAGGTCTCGTCGCCCCAACTCAGACAGCGCGAATCGCACGTGTCGCCCTTGCGGTCCCATGTGTCGGCCGAACGGGTCCCAAAGACGAGCTCGAGGTCGTCTTCGTCCGCGCGCTCGATAAGGACGCGCAGGTAGTCGGGAGCCAGCCAGTCGTCCTGCCGCATGAACGCAACGTAGTCGCCGCGCGCCGCCGCAAGCCCTGCGGCAAACCCCGCAAGCAGGTCATCCGATGCGCGCGTGATCACCTCGACGCGGATGTCGCGGTCGCGCGAGCTCTCGAGCATCGCAGGGGTGCGGTCGTGTGAGTCGCAGTCGACCGCGATGAACTCGATATTGGAAAGCGATTGGGAAAGCACGCTGTCGACGGCGCGCGTCAGGTGCCCTGCGCCGTCATGGACGGCCATGACGACGGATACGCGCGGTCGCTTTGGTGCTTGGTGGGCCAACGTCATCCTCCTGGTGACACGGACTATACGGCCATGGTATCACCAGTCCGCGCCGCCCTCAGGCCCTCGCGGGCAGCGGAACCGCCGTCAACAGACGAATCACACTCCCCCATCACACCTTCGCCACGACCCGGCGCGAAATGGGCCGGGAGGCCCTAAGGACACACCGTAAGCGCGCCCTCGTCGTACTCGACATCCATGAAGCACAAGCCGCAGGCGGGCGCCGTGGGGCCGGCCGCCGCACGGTCGCAGGCCGCAAGCACCTCGTCGATCCACGCCGGCTCGCGGCGATGGCAGCCGACCTCCACCAGCGTCCCCACGATCGTGCGGACCATGGAGTGCAAGAAGGCGTTACCCCTGATGGTGAATGCCAGGCAATCCTCCCCCAGGTTGCGCTCAGGCGCGAAGGAGGCCTCCATGACGCAGCGGTGCGTGGGCTTGCCCACGGCCGAGGACGTCTTGCAGAAACTCTTGAAGTCGCGCTCGCCCAGCAGGCGCGAGGCGCCGTCCTGCATGGCGGCGACGTCGAGCGCGGGCCGGTGCCACCACGTGACCGGCCGCGTGAGCAGCGGCGGCGCGTCGCCGGTGGCGATGCGGTAGGTGTAGACGCGCGAGCGGGCGTCGAAGCGCGCGGAGAAGTCGGGGCGCGCGTGATAGATCTCGCTTGCGGCGATGTCGCGCGGAAGCAGGGCGGCCAGCGCGCGCATCCAGCGCTTCTGAGTCACCTCGAGCTCGTCCGCATACGCCGTGAAACTCACGTACTGCCCCACGGCGTGCACGCCGGCATCCGTGCGTCCCGCGCAGGTGAGCTCCACCTCGCGTCGCAAAAACGTCTCGAGCGCACGGCGGATCTCGCCGGCGACGGTCGTCTGACCAGGCTGCTCGGCAAACCCCGCATAGCCCGCTCCGTCATAGCCGATGCGCATGACAATCGTGCCATCGGCCGGCCGCTCATCCACGTTCTCGTACGCGCAGGCACTCTGCTCGTCAGCCATGTCGCGCTCCCCTTTCCACATCTTCACACAAACCGGGCCATAACCGGAATCGCAATACACACCGACAACCCCACAATAAGAACCGCCGCATCGCGCGGGCGCAGGCGCCCCATCGTCACCAAGGACCCATCCGACGTGCCGTAGCAGCGCGCCTCCATGGATTCGCCCAGGCGCTCGGCGCGCCGGAAGAGGCTGACGACGAGCGGCGTGAGCACCGATGCCCACGACGAGATCCGCGTCACCAGGCCCCCGTGATCGAAATCAACGCCACGCGAGCGCTGGGCGAGCTGGATGCGGGAGGACTCCTCGGACACGATCGGGATGAACCGCAGGGCAAGCGAGAGCATAAGGCCGATATCGGCAACGGGAACACCCAGGCGCGCCAGCGGCGACAGCAGGCTCACGCAGGCGTCAGCGAGCTGGGGCGGCGTGGTCGAAGACGACACGACGAGCGCCAGACCCAGCAGGATGACGATGCGCGCCACCGCGAGCAGGCCGCGCAGGGCGCCAGCGGTATCGATGCCGATCGGCCCCGCGAGCGCGATATCGCCATGGCCGTCAAGGGCGAGCGCGTTGGCGGCGAGCGTGAACGCCAAGATGAACGCCACGGGCGCAAGCGCGCGCAGATGGGCGGCGACGTCCAAGCGCGCAAGCGCGCACAGGCCGACCAGCACGGCGACCCACGCGAAGAAGACCCAGGACGCCCCGGTGGCGAACACGCCGATGGCGCAGGCCAGCAACAGCAGGATCTTCACGCGGGCGTCCATACGGGCAGGGGCCGTGTCGCGCGCCACGAACGAGCCGAGCGGGTTGGTAAGCCTCATCGCGCACCGCCCTCCAGCTCGCCGGCCAGACGCCGCACGAGCGCGACGGCCTGCGGCTCCTCCATTCGGGCGCGCGCGAAGGCACCCGGATCGTCAACCAGCGCACCGGGCGACCCGCCCCACACGACCCGTCCGGCGCTCATGAGCGCGACGCGGTCGGCGACAGCGAGCCACTCCTCGATATCGTGACTGATGACCGCTACCGCCAGCCCCTCGCCCGCAAGGGTGCGCGCGAGCTCGTGCATGGCCGAGCGGCCCGCCGCATCGAGCCCCGCGGTCGGCTCATCAAGCATGTAGATGCGCGCACCGAGCGACAGCACCGACGCGACCGCGACACGGCGCGCCTGGCCGCCCGACAGGTCGAAGGGATAGCGGTCCATGAGCTCAGACGGCAGACCGACAAGGTCCGCCGCGCGGCGCACGCGGGCATCCACCTCGCCCTCGTCGCAGCCGAGGTTGCGCGGGGCAAATGCGAGCTCGTCGGCGACGCTCTCGCAGAACAGCTGGTCTTCAGGCCGCTGGAAGGCGACGCCCACGTCGCCCGTGCGCACGCGGGCGCCACCCACCTCGACTGACCCGGCGTCGGGTGCGATCAGCCCCGCCGCGACACATGACAGCGTCGACTTGCCCGAGCCGGACGCCCCCGCGATAAGCAGAACCTCGCCTGCGTGCACATTGACGGACACGCCATCCAGTGCGCGCTGGTCGCGGTCGTAGGAATAGCAGACCGACAGCAGGTCGATTGCCGATGCCCCCTGGGGACGGGGGGCGCGCCCATCGCCCAACAGCGCGGCGCGCATGCGCGCAAGCACCGTCGCGCCCGCCTGAGCATCGACGCACGAGCCCCTCAGAGCGTCTTCAAGCCACGACATGACCCCATCGAGGTCCACGGGAGCACAAGCTTGATATCCAAGCGCGCAGACGGCTCTCAGCGCATCTACGCAGGGACTGGCGACAACCGTCGCATCCCAAAGGCTGCGCTCGGACAGCACGAGCTCGAGAGGGCTTCCGTCAAAGCGGATACGCCCCGCCTCGAGCACGACCGCGCGATCGGACGCGAGCACTTCGAGCGGGTCGTGCGTGATCTGCACGATGCCAAGACCGTCATCGGCGAGCGCACGAACGAGCGCGCGATGGCGCGGCCGCGCCGACGAGTCGAGCATCGAGGACGCCTCGTCGAGCACCAGATAGCTCGGCTGCATGGCGAGCACGCCGGCAAAAGCGAGCAGCTGCTGCTCGCCACCGGACAGGGCGGTGGTGTCGCGCCTCTCGTAGCCCTCCAGCCCCACGCGGGCGAGCGCGTCGGTCACGCGCGAGCGCAGCTCGTCGCCACGCGCACCGAGGTTGCGCGGACCGAAGGCGACCTCGTCGTACACGACCGTCGACACGAGCTGGTCGAAGGGATGCTGGCGCACAAAGCCCACGCGGCGCCTCACCTCGCGGCGGGATGCCGCATCGCGGGCAGGATCGCATCCGTCGACCTCGATGCGGCCGGTATCCGCCAAGCGCATACCCACGAGCAAAGCGCCGAGCGTCGACTTGCCCGACCCGTTGGCGCCGATGAGCGAGACGACCTCGCCCGGGCGCACCGACAGGGACACGCCATCGAGCGCACGCGGCGCATCGGGGCTGTAGCGCGCCGTCACGTCAGTGGCGATAAGCATGGCGAACACCTCCTCGGCCGCTCTGATACGACAGTCTCGCCCGCACGTTACACAAAAAAGGGCACGTCGGCAAGACGTGCCCTTCTTAACACTGACGGATGCAGCAACCGTGTTACTCGGCAGCCTGCTCCTCGGCGACCTCCTCGGTCGCAGCCTCCTCGACGGGAGCCTCCTCGGCGGGAGTCTCGACCTTCTTGGGGGCCTTCTTGGCCTCGGTGGCCTTCTTGGGCGCAGCGGCCTTCTTGACGACCGGCTCGGAGACGATCTCGATGATGACCATCTCGGCGTTGTCGCCCTTGCGGTGACCGAGCTTCATGATGCGGGTGTAACCGCCGTTGCGGTCGGCCCACATGCCCTGAGCGGCCTTCTCGAAGATCTCCTTCACCAGGTCCTTATCGCCGAGCTTGGCGATGGCCAGACGACGGGAGTGCAGGTCGCCCTTCTTGGCCCAGGTGATGATGGGCTCGACGTAGCCGCGAAGCGCCTTGGCGCGGGTCTCGGTCGTCTTGATGCGGTCGTTGGTGAAGAGCGCCTTGGCGAGGCTCTTCTTCATGGCCTTGGTGTGGCTCGCGTCGGTGCCGAGCTTCAGGCCCTTCTTCCTGTTATGACGCATAGGTATGGTCTCCTCTATTACCGATAGGGCATTAAGCCTTGAGGCTCAGGCCCATGGACTCGAGCTTGTCCTTGACTTCCTCAATGGACTTCACGCCGAAGTTGCGGATGTTGAGCAGGTCGTTCTCCGAGAACTCGACGAGCTGGCGCACGGAGTGGATGCTCGCGCGCTTGAGGCAGTTGTAGGAGCGGACCGAAAGGTCCAGATCCTCGATCTGCTTATCGAGCTCAGCGTTGTCGCTGGTGGTCTCGGGAGCGAAGATCGAGACCTCCTCCTCCGCCTCGGGGGCGTCAGCGAGGTTCATGAACGCAGCCATGTGCTGGTTGATGATGTTCGCAGCCTGGACCACGGCCTCACGCGGGCTGATGGCACCGTTGGTCTCGATCTCGAGGACGAGACGGTCGTAGTCGGTGTGCTGACCCACGCGGCAGGCCTCGACGAGCTTGGCGCAGCGGCGGACCGGCGAGTACAGCGAGTCGACGTGGATGACGCCGATCGGGTCGTTGTCGCGCTTGTTGCCCTCATAGGACACGTAGCCGCGGCCGTAGCCGATGCGCATGCTCATGGTGAGGTGCCCGCCCTCGTTCAGCGTGGCGATGTGCTTCTCGGGATTGACGAGCTCGAACTCCGAAGGGATGAAGAAGTCCGCACCGGTGACCTCGCAGGGGCCGTCGACCGAGATGGTCGCGGTGCCCTCGTCGGTGGTGCCGAGCGAACGGAACACCAGACCCTTGACGTTCAGAACGATATCCGTGACATCCTCGACCATGTTGGGGATGGTCATGAACTCGTGCTGGGCGCCATCGATCTGGATGGCCTCGACCGCGGCACCCTCCAGCGAGGAGAGCAGGACGCGGCGAAGCGAGTTGCCGAGCGTATCGCCGTAGCCGCGCTCAAGCGGCTCGACGGAAACGCGGGCGGACGTCTCGTTGATCTCTTCGACCTGAACCTGGGGCCTAATGAATTCTGACATGTAATACCTCCAGCCTCAGCAGCCCAAATGGACTACTTAGAGTAGAGCTCGACGATGAGCTGCTCGTTGATGTCGCCGCTGATCTGCTCACGGCTCGGGTTGGCGAGCACGTTGCCGGACAGCTTCTCGATATCAACCTCGAGCCAGCCGGGGACCTCGAAACGCTCGGACTGGATCAGAGCCTCCTTGATGGGGAGAAGGTCGCGATACTTCTCGCCCACGGCGACGACGTCGCCGGGCTTGACGAGGTAGGAGGGGATGTCGACGCGACGGCCGTTCACGGTGAAGTGACCGTGACGCACGGACTGACGCGCCTCCTTGCGGGTGCGGGCGAAGCCCAGGCGGAAGACGACGTTGTCGAGACGGGTCTCGAGCAGCATCATGAGGTTCTCGCCGGTAATGCCGGGCATCTTGCGGGCGCGGACGAAGTAGCTGTGGAACTGCTTCTCGAGCACGCCGTAGATGAACTTGACCTTCTGCTTCTCGCGCAGCTGCATACCGTACTCGGATTCCTTGCGGCGACGCTTGGGCTGACGCTTGGATTCCTTGCCGCTGTAGCCGAGCTCAGCGGGATCGATCCCGAGCTGACGGCAGCGCTTGAGAACCGGAGTCCTATCGATTGCCATAGTTTATCGATCCTTTCGATGAGTTACACGCGGCGACGCTTCTTGGGGCGGCAGCCGTTGTGCGGGATGGGGGTCTTGTCCTGGATGCTCGAGACCTCGAGGCCGGCGGCCTGGAGGGAGCGAATCGCGGTCTCGCGACCCGAACCGGGGCCCTTCACGAAGACGGCGACCTTGTGCATGCCGTGCTCCATGGCGATCTTGGCGCAGGCCTCGGCAGCCATCTGGGCGGCAAACGGGGTGGACTTACGGGAACCCTTGAAACCGACGGTACCGGCGGACTTCCAAGCGATGACGTTGCCCTGGGAGTCCGTGATGGACACGATCGTGTTGTTGAAGGTCGAGCGGATGTGGGCCTGACCCACGGAGATGTTCTTGCGATCGGAACGCTTGATGCGCGTGTCACGCGCGTTGCGCTTGTTCTTAGCAGTAGCCATAGGTAGTCAGTCTCCCTTATTTCTTCTTCTTGGCACCGATCTGGCGCTTCGGACCCTTGCGGGTACGAGCGTTGGTGTGGGTGCGCTGGCCACGGACAGGGAGGCCCTTGCGGTGACGGAGGCCACGGTTGCAGCCGATGTCCATCAGGCGCTTGACGTTCTGGTTGCGCTCACGGCGGAGGTCACCCTCGACCATGATGTGGTTCTGGTCGATGTACTTACGGATCTTATCGACCTCCTCGTCCGTGAGGTCACGGACGCGGGTATCGACATTGATGCCACAGTCGTTGCAGATCTTGGTGGCGGTGGTGCGGCCGATGCCGTAGATGTAGGTCAGACCGATCTCAACGCGCTTCTCGCGCGGAAGGTCGACACCATTGATACGGGCCAACGTTGGTCTCCTCTCTTAGCCCTGACGCTGCTTGTGGCGAGGATTCTCGCAGATGACGAGAACCTTGCCGTGGCGCCGGATGATCTTGCACTTATCGCACATCTTCTTGACCGAAGGACGTACCTTCATCGTTCTTCCTTTCGGTAGTGCTCAAACTACAAATGGAATGTATCTACTCGCCCAGCCGCAGGCGTGAATAACTGATGGCTGGTCAGAACATGCAGACGCGATCGTACGGTTGAGCAGGCCTTACGATCGCAGAGATGCACGTATGGTGCGGTCGCTACTTGTAGCGATAGGTGATGCGTCCGCGCGTCAGATCGTAGGGAGACAGCTCCACGACGACCTTGTCGCCCGGCAGAATGCGGATGTAGTTCATGCGGATCTTGCCCGAGATGGAGCACAGAACCGAATGACCGTTCTCGAGCTCAACGCGGAACATCGCGTTGGGCAGGGGCTCGGTTACCGTGCCCTCGAGTTCGATAGCATCTTCCTTCTTCAAAGCAATCATCTTTCTCTAGAAAACGACAGCAACTGAGAATGATAACAAAAAGCATGCTGGGGATGGCAGATTCGTAATGGCTCCACAATTGATTGAGGGGTGTGGGGCGCGGGGCCCCGATATACCCGTCGTGCTCAGACAGGTCCTCGGCCTTCGGCCTGCGGAACTGCGCGCGACGGGTATACAGGCCGCCCGCGCCATGGCTCAACCATCGTCGAGCTTTGCGAATGAGGGTCTCCCCTGCTCGCTGAATCATTCTCAGTCGTCGGAAGTCGTTTTGGCTCTCGGTCCCTCAGTTCGGCTCGCAACCGCACGCTATCCCCTATGCCGCCCGAGTTAACGCTTGGAATGGAGGAGCGCATGCCCCGGCATGCGCCGGCGGCGGGGAGCGGCGCTGATAAGCGCCCGACCCGCCGCTGCAACTCGCCCCCAGGCGACACGCGGGCCGTCCCCGTTACAAGAAGGGCCCCGGGATATCCTTACGGCGCAGTTCCGCAGCGCGAAGCGCGAGGACTGTTTGAGCACGGAAGGATATCCCGGGGCCCCCAGGAGCCGTTTGGGATCGGACCGCTAGAGCTGGCCGCCCTGCATAGAGCACCAAGGGCCGCGCTCGTCGACCGTCAGGATAACCGGACCGT
Organism: Collinsella tanakaei; assembly: GCF_030373545.1. Lineage (GTDB taxonomy): Bacteria > Actinomycetota > Coriobacteriia > Coriobacteriales > Coriobacteriaceae > Collinsella > Collinsella tanakaei_C. Next base: position 269,428 of record NZ_JAUDCO010000003.1, read on the forward strand.
CATCGGTGATGGCAATGGTGTTCTCGTAGTGGGCAGCAGCCAGGTGGTCGTTGGTCGTGACGACCCAGCCGTCGGCGCCGGTGGTCACATGGTTGGTGCCCAGGGTGATCATCGGCTCGATGGCGATGACCATGCCGGCCTGCAGGCGGACACCGCGTCCCTTCTTACCATAGTTCGGGACGTTGGGGTCCTCATGCATGTTGCGGCCGACGCCGTGACCGACATAATCGCGCAGCACACCGTAGCCGTGCTCCTCGGCGAGCGTCTGGACCGCGTGACCGATGTCGCCGATGTGGTTGCCCGGAACGGCCTGCTCGATGCCGGCGATCAGGCAGTCGCGCGTGATCTCGCACAGGGCCTGCACCTCGGGCGAGGGCGTGCCGCAGTAGAAGGTCCACGCGTTGTCGCCTACCCAGCCGTCAACGATCGCGCCGGTGTCGACCGACACGATGTCGCCGTCGCGCAGGATGACATCCGGATTGGGGATGCCGTGGACGACCTGGTCGTTCACGCTCGCGCAGATGGTGCCGGGAAAACCGCCGTACCCCTTGAAGGCAGGCACGCCGCCGTGCATGCGGATGATCTGCTCGGCGAGCTGATCGAGCTCGAAGGTGGAGACGCCGGGGCGCACCATGGCTCCAACGCGGCGGAGCGCCATCTTAGACAGCGCTCCAGCCTTCTTCATCTGCTCGATTTCTTCTGCAGACTTGATCTTGATCATAGACCGAGGACTTCCTTCGCAGCGGCGTAGACCTCATCGATCTTGCCCTGGCCGTCGACGATCTTGAGCTTGCCCTGGCCGCGGTAGTACTCCACGAGCGGGGCGGTGTTCTTCTCGTACACGTCCAGACGGTTGGCGATGGTCTCGGGCTTGTCGTCATCGCGCTGGTACATCTCGCCACCGCACTTGGGGCAGACCTCGTCGGAGGCGGTGCCGGTGTAGCCGCAGTCGCGGCAGGCGCGACGGCTGGACAGGCGGTCGATGATGACGCTCGAGGCGACATCCACGAGCAGCGCGCAGTCGAGCGCACGGCCGAGGCCGGACAGCTCGGAGTCGAGCGTGACAGCCTGCATGGTGTTGCGCGGGAAGCCGTCGAGGATGAAGCCCTTCTGGGCGTCCTCGGCAGCCAGGCGCTCCTTGACCAGGTCGATCACGAGCTGGTCGGGAACGAGCTCGCCGGCGTCCATATACTTCTTGGCCTGGATGCCAAGGGCGGTGCCACCCTTGACGGCGGCGCGAAGCAGGTCGCCGGTGGAGATGTGAGCGATGCCGAATTCAGCGACGAGCTGCTGGGCCAAGGTGCCCTTGCCGGCACCGGGAGCTCCCAAAAGCACAAGATTCATTGGTACTCCTAACCCTTACTTGAAGAAACCGTCGTAGTCGTACATCTTGAGCTGGCTCTCCAGCTTGGCGATGGTGTCGAGCACCACGCCGACCATGATGAGCACCGAGGTGCCACCGAAGGCCTGGATGAGCTGGTTGCCGGTGAACGAGAACACGATGGACGGCACGATGGCGATGAGCGCCAGGAAGATGGCCGACGGAAGCGTGATCTTGTTCAGGGCGTTCTTGATGTAGTTGGCCGTGGCGCGACCCGGACGGACGCCCGGGATGAAGCCGCCCTGCTTCTTGAGGTTCTCGGCCGTGTCATCGGGGTTGAACACCATGGAGGTGTAGAAGTACGCGAAGAACACGATGAGGACCACGTTGAGGATCCAGTTGAGCCAACCCGAGGAGAGCGCGCCGGCGACCGCTTGGATCCAGCCAATGCCGGGGAAGAACACGGCAAGCTGGGCGGGCAGGTACAGGATGGCGCTCGCGAAGATGATGGGGATGACGCCCGCGGTGTTCACCTTGATCGGCAGGTACGTAGACTGGCCGCCCATGATGCGGCGACCCACGACGCGCTTGGCGTACTGCACCGGGATGCGGCGCTGGCCGCGCTCCAGGTACACGATCAGGGGGATGACCAGCAGGATGACCACCACGATGACCGCGGTGAGGATGATGCTGGCGGTGGAGCCATCGGACACGGAGCTGAAGATCGCCTGGGGCAGGCCCGCCATGATGTTGGCGAAGATGATCAGGCTCATGCCGTTGCCGATGCCGCGCTGCGTGATGAGCTCGCCGATCCACATGATGAGCATCGCGCCGGCAACGAGCGTGCCGACGACCATGATGTCCAGGATGACCTCGGGAGCGTCGGCGCCGGTGAAGGAGATGCCGAAGCTCTTGAAGAGGAACAGGTAGCCGATGGCGTTGAGGATCGCCAGCGCCAGCGTCAGGTAACGCGAGTACTGAGTGATCTTCGTCTGACCGACCTCACCCTCGCGGGCGAGCTCGTGCAGGGAGGGAACGACGCTCTGCAGCATCTGCAGGATGATGGAGCTCGTGATGTAGGGCATGATGCCCAGCGAGAACACCGAGACATAGGAGAGCGCGCCGCCCGAGAAAAGGTTCAGCAGCGCCATTGCGCCCGAGGCAACCGTGTTGCCGGTAGCCTCGAAAAGGCCCAGCATCCCCTGGAAGGGGATACCGGGCACGGGAACGTGGGCACCGATGCGGTACACCACGAGCATGGCAATGGTGAAGATGATCTTGTCGCGCAGCTCCTTGATACGGAATGCGTTTTTAAGACCAGTTAGCACGGGAGCTCGACCTTTCCGCCGGCGGCCTCGATCTTGGCCTTGGCGGAAGCCGAGACCTTGTCGACCTTGACCGTGAACTTCTTCGTGATATCACCGTTGCCGAGCACCTTGACGGGCTCGAACTCGTTCTTGATGATGCGGGCGGCCTTGAGCGCGGCGCCGTCGATCACAGCGCCGTCCTCGAACTTCTCCTCGAGACGGGAGACGTTCACAGCGGCGAACTCGATGCGACGGGGGTTCTTGAAGCCGGGGAGCTTGGGCAGACGCATCGCGAGCGGGGTCTGGCCGCCCTCGAAGCCGGCACCCTTGGTGCCGCCGGAGCGGGAACCCTGGCCGTTCTGGCCACGGCCGGCATAGGTGCCCTGGCCGGAAGAGTTGCCGCGACCGATGCGCTTGCGCTTGTGAGTAGAGCCCTCGCTGGGCTTAAGGTCATGAAGCTGCATTGCTACTCCTCTACAATCTCGACAAGGTGCTTGACCTTGAAGATCATGCCGCGAACGCTCTCGTTGTCGGCGATCTCGCGCACCTCACGGATGCGGTGCAGGCCGAGCGCGCGCACGGTCCTCTTCTGGTCCTCCTTGCAGCCGTTGATGCTGCGGACCTGCTGAATCTTGATGGTCTTAGCCATGCCTACTTCTCCTTCCCGACAAACATCTGGGAAACGGTGAGGCCGCGACGCTCAGCGACATCCTCGGGGCTGGAGAGCTCCTTCAGGCCCTCGGCAGCGGCCTTGATGATGTTCAGGCCGTTGTCGGTACCCAGGGACTTGGACAGGACGTTCTTGATGCCCGCGAGCTCGAAGAGGGGACGCACAGCGCCGCCGGCGATAACGCCGGTACCCTCGACAGCGGGCTTGATGATGATGCGGCCGGCGCCGAAGTGACCGATGACCTCGTGCGGGATGGTGCCCTCCTCGGTCACGGGAACATGGAACATGTTCTTCTTGGCGTCGATCGAGGCCTTGGAGATGGCCAGGGGCACCTCGGCGGACTTGCCCATGCCGAGGCCGACGTTGCCCTTACCGTCGCCGACGACCACGAGGGCCACGAGCGACATGCGGCGACCACCCTTGACGGTCTTGGACACACGGTTGATGAAGACGACGCGCTCCTCGAACTCGGAGGCCTCGCGCTGCTGCTTGATGTTGCGAGCCATTTGCTACATACCTCCTAGAACTTCAGGCCGGCGGCGCGGGCGCCATCGGCGAGGGCCTTGACACGGCCGTGATAGATGCGGCCGCCGCGGTCGAAGGTGACGGCCTCGATGCCGGCCTCGAGGGCGCGCTTGCCCACGAGCTCGCCGACCTTCTCGGCAGCCTCCTTGTTCGAGGTGGTCATGCCCTCGAACTCCTTCTCGAGCGTCGAGGCGGACACGATGGTGTGACCCTTGGTGTCGTCGACGATCTGAGCGTAGATGTTGGCGTTGGTGCGGGTGACGCGCAGGCGCGGACGCTCGGGGGTACCGAAGATCTTGCCGCGGACACGACGCTGACGGCGCTTGAGGCCTTCCCTCTTCGCCTTGTTCTTATCCATGCGAAACTCCTTAGAAGTACTGTGCCGGCACCTGACGGGGTGCCGGTCTTACCGGCGTGGGAACGCCTACTACTTAGCGGCCTTACCGAGCTTGCGGCGGATGTGCTCGCCGACATAGTGGATACCCTTGCCCTTGTAAGGCTCAGGCGGACGCTTGGAGCGAATCTCGGCCGCGACCTGGCCGACCTGCTGCTTGCTGATGCCCTTCACGTGAATGTGCGTGTTGTCGGGCACCTCGAAGGTGATGCCTTCGGGAGCAGGGTAGGTCACGGGGTGCGAATAGCCGAGGGAGAGCTCGAGGGTCGTGCCCTTGAGCTGAACACGGTAGCCGACGCCCGCGAGCTCGAGGGACTTGGTGAAGCCCTCGGAGACGCCCTCGACCATGTTGGCGATGAGGGCGCGGGTGAGGCCGTGGCGAGCGCGGGTCTCACGCTCGTCGTCGGGACGGGAGACGGTCAGAACGCCGTCCTCAATGTTGACGGACAGCTTGTTGTAGAAGTCCATCTCCAGGGTGCCCTTGGAACCCTTGACGGCGATGTGGTTGCCGTCGACTGCCACTTCGACTCCGGCGGGAATCTGGACAGGCTTATTACCGATACGAGACACGGGTGTATCCTTTCCTTCTACGCGCCGAAACGACTACCAGACGAATGCGACGATCTCGCCGCCGACACCCGTCGCGCGGGCGTCGCGGTCGGTCATAACGCCGCGGCTGGTCGAGATGATGGCGGTGCCCAGACCACCGCGGACGCGGGGAAGGTCGGCAACGCCGGCGTACTTGCGCAGGCCGGGCTTGGAAATGCGCTTGATGCCCTTGATGACCTTGGTCTTCTTGGGGCCGTACTTGAGGGTGATGTGAAGGGTCTTCTGAGGGGTGGTGTCCTCCACCGTGTAGCCCTCGATGTAGCCCTCCTCGTAGATGACGCGTGCGATCTCCACGAGCTTCTTGCTGCTCGGCATGGAGACCTCGGCCTTGTTCGCAGAGTTCGCGTTGCGAATGCGCGTAAGCATATCTGCGATCGGGTCTGTGACGTTCATGCAGATTCTCCTTCGTTCTTGATGAACCTGTGCCACTGGTTCTCGCCCACCCTTAGCGGACGAGCCTTGAGCTGGCACGATCTTCCGTGCATCGCGCCTGTTCGGGCGCGATGCGCTGGCAGTGACTTACCAGCTGGCCTTCTTGATGCCGGGAAGTTCGCCCTTGAGCGCGAGCTCGCGGAAGCAGACACGGCACAGACCGAACTTACGGTAGACCGAGTGCGGACGGCCGCAACGCTGGCAACGCGTGTACTCACGCGTCGAGAACTTCTGCTTGCGCTGCTGCTTGACGATCATCGATGTCTTAGCCACTTATTTCCTCCTCACCTGTATGTATCAAAGCGCCGGACGGGCGGCGCGCCGGTTGCGCGCCGCCCGGAGCCGGGGCAGATGAACCTATTTCTTGAACGGGAACCCGAAGGCGTCGAGAAGGGCCTTGGCCTCCTCGTCGGTCTTCGCGGTCGTGACGATGGTGATGTCCATGCCGCGGGTACGATCGATCGAGTCGAAGTCGATCTCGGGGAAGATCAGCTGCTCGGTGACGCCCATGGAGAAGTTGCCACGGCCGTCGAAGCTCTTGGCGGAGATGCCGCGGAAGTCGCGGATACGGGGGATGGCCACCGAGGTCAGGCGGTCAAAGAACTCCCACATGCGGTCGCCGCGCAGGGTGACCTTGGCGCCGATCGGCATGCCGGCGCGCAGGTGGAACGAAGCGATGGACTTGCGGGCGCGGGTGACCATCGGCTGCTGGCCGGTGATAGCGCGCAGGTCGCGCACAGCGCCCTCGATCGCCTTGGAATCGGTCGCGGCCTCGCCGACGCCCATGTTCACGACGATCTTCTCGAACTTCGGGATCATCATGACGTTCTTGTACTGGAACTTGTCATGCAGCTGCTGCTTGACCTCGTTCTCGTACTTGGCCTTGAGGCGCGGGACGTACTTTTCTTCTGCCATGTTCACTCCTTTGGGGTTTTAAGCACGGGGCTGTGCGCTGCGCTTGTCGGTCGGTATGCACGACCTCGCGCGTTGCTGTCCTCGTGCCTCCTGTCGCGTGCATGCCGGCTATGGCTGACCGGCATGACGATTGACCGACAGGAGCCGGGCAATACGAGTCGGTATGATACGCGCATGTGGCACCGATTGCCAGCAAAAGCTTTTGTGCCGCGGAAATCCACATTTAGCGCGGGACCGGGCAGGTGGCCGCGGGGGCTGTCTCTTATACACATCT
>NZ_JAUDCO010000004.1 GCF_030373545.1 Collinsella tanakaei
ACCATCCGGCTATGGGATGGAACGAACGCGTCCCCAACCATCCGGCTATGGGATGGAACGAACGCGTCCCCAACCATTCGGCTATGGGATGGAACGAACGCGTCCCCAACCATCGTCCCCAACCATCCCCCCACGCGTCCGCTAAACGTTTGCTTTATTCTGCGGGGTTGTTGGCCGAAGAAACGAGTTGCGCAACGCTCCTGTGCTCCAATCGTGCGATTCTATAAAAAACGGTGCGGAGATTGGGGCGGCCATGTTTTGTCCATCATGTGGATGCCAACTCGCTGACGGCGCGAAATTCTGTCCTGCGTGCGGAGCGCCGCTGGCGGAGCGACAGGTCGGTCCGTCTGCGCCCGCTGCCTCGGCGCCTCTCACGGCTCCGGCGCCTCCGCAGGCAGCTCCCACGGCTCCGGCGCCGTCTTCGGCGGCGACGAAGCGCCCGCGCAGTCCGCTGCTTATCGTGGGAATTGTCCTGGTCGCGGTGGCGGTACTGGCGGCGGGCGGCTTTGCTGCGTGGAGGCTGCTGTCCGCCGGCCCGTCTGAAAACGAAGTCGCCATGATGAATTCCGCCTTTGGTAACGGGACGGCTGCGAGCGCGGGCGGCTATGACTTCTGCTGGGATCCAGAGACCGAGGGCCTCATGCGCGCAAAGGCCGACGGGTCGGAAGCTCCCCAGAAGATCGCTGAGCAGGCCGACGAGTACGGCTACCTCTACGTGTTGTGCGCAAGCGACCAATACGTGTACTACATCACCGCCCCGTACGCGAGCGATTATCCCATCGCGTTGCGCTGCGTCAGCCTTGACGGTTCGGACCGCAAGACCGTGTACGAGCCCGGTCGGGCGCTGGACGATACCAATGCGTACATCTCCTCGGCATGCGTGTTTGACGATCAGCTGTATGTGCTGGTCGACATGGGATACGCCAATTCGAATGCCGAGGCCGCGACCTATTACGTTTTGCGTATGGGTCTCGACGGCTCCGATGTTCAGACGATTGCGCAGGTCAACGACATGTCTTACGGAAGCATCGCACTGGCTCCGGATGCGGTGTACTACTCATCCGAGGGCGATGTGTACGTTCAGCCGTACGACGCGCCGCAGCCCACGCGCATCTATCGCAGCGGATGCGATACGACCAGCAGGCCGGTGCTGTATTGCGATCGGCTCTATGTATGGTGCAGCGGATCTTCGGGCGGCTACCTAGCTTCCATGAATCCCGACGGCTCGGATGCCAAGGAGCTGTACCGCGTTGCCTCGGATACGTGGATCTATGACCGCTTGGTGACGATCGTGGACGGCAAGGCGTACTTCACTGATAACGGTCCGGAAAACTCCGCCGCCATCTCGGAGGCCATGACGCTCTATACGGTGCCCCTCAAAGAGGGGGCGACGCCCGAGCAGATCGGTACCTTGGAGCCGATTAACGCCAACCCGTACGTTGTCGATGCGGGCGATCACCTGCTGGTCATCATGGGGGCGATGGATACCAAGGGCGCGGCGTACGGTGCCTATAACCTGAAGTACGACGGGTCGATATCCACCGTCTACAAGGCATACCCGTACTAGGGGATTTCAAGGGACGGCGCATGCGACGCGTCGTTCCGCTGCATGCGATGGCTCGTTACGAGACCCCAGGAGGCTGAGGGACCATGTTCTGTTCGAAATGCGGAAACCAGATTCCTGACACCGCGAAGTTCTGCCCTGCCTGCGGGGCGACGGTGGATGTACGCGCCGTAGCGCCCGCGTCCGGGTCCGCGGCGCCCGCGAGCGACCCTGCGCCCGCCGCGCCGGCGGCCCCACAGCAGCCCACACCCGCCGCGCCGGCGCCCCCGCAGCAGCCCGCCCCTGCCGTGGCCGCTCCCAAGCGCCGACGCACGCCCCTCATCATCGCGGCGGCCGTTGTTCTCGTACTCGTGGCGGGCGTCGCGGCGGCTTTGGTCCTGCCGCGCATCTTCGGTGGCAGCACGGCCGCAGACGACGAGACGGCTTCCAACTCGTCGCTTGCCAACGGGCCCAGCGCCACGACGAGCGAGTACGACATCTTCTTCAGCTCGAAGGCCGGCGGCGTCTGCCGTGCCAAGCCCGACGGATCGAGCGTCGAGCTCATCTACCCGGTCGACGTCGAGACCACCTATGCTCCGGCGCTCGCGGTCGACGGAGACACGGTCTTTTTCGTCCTGCGCAATTATATGGACGGGAGCGTGGCACCTGAGCTGCATGCTATCAAAACCGACGGCACGGGCGACACGGTCATATTCAAGGGCGAGGGCTACACGGCCGATTCCGGTGGTTGGTCGAATATCGAAAGCATCGTCGTGTACGACCATGTTCTGTACCTGCTGGCCTCCGTTACGCGCGACGAGAACAACGACACGTATACGACCATCATCACCATGAACGCCGACGGGTCCGATGTGCAAGAGCACGGCACGATCCCGGGTAACGCGAGCTATCGCGGTGTCGTCGTGACGCCCGACCGCGTCTACTACGCGCAAAACGAATACAGCTCGACGGGGTCCACGACAGGCACGATCAACAGCATGTCGCTTGACGGCGGCGACTTCAAGGAGCTGTATCGCAGCTCGGTGGGTTCCGTCATGGACCTTGGCATCTGGGACGGGCGCCTGTACTTCTATGAGTCGGCCAACGGCTACACCGTCATCTCCTCGGTGGGGACGGACGGTTCGGACCCGACGAAGCTCTACGAGCCTCCGGCGCAGGAGGGTGCGTATCTGGTCGCCGTTGCCGACGGTGCGCTGTACCTGCAGAGCTGGGAGTCGAATGCCGACACCCTCGAAATCGTCACGTGGGATCTGCTGCGGCTGCCTGTCGACGGTGGGGAGGTCGAGGTCCTGGCTGCCGACCTTGACCTGTACAACCCCACGTTCACCAGCGCCGGCGGCAGGTTGCTGATCGCGGAGAACGGCCAGTATGCTGGCGCTACGTGTGGCCGCCTTGTGTCGATAAACTACGACGGCTCGAACATGGTCGAGTATCCGCTCGACGAGGTGGCGTAATCGGGGGCATGGCGGACGCCGGCCTCGACGGGGGAGCGCGACGCGAAGGAGGACGCGATGTTTTGTCCCGCATGCGGAGGAAAGATATCCGATACCGCGAAGTTCTGCCCGCTGTGCGGCGCCGAGCTCATCAGGGGTGTCGAGGCAAAGCCCGCGGAAGCGCCGACGCCTGAGGCGGCGGCGGAGCCGGCGGTACCCGACGACGCCGCGGAGCCCGCGCCCTCAGGTGGCCCCGTCCCGACAGACACGTCCGCCCCGGTGCCCCCTCAAACACCACCGGCTTCCGTCCCCGGTGACCTGCAGCAGCCGGCAAGCCTTGCTACCGCATCGACGCCGCCCAAGCGCCGCGGCGCGCGCATAGCGCTCGTTGCCGCTGCGGCTGCCATCTTGGTCGTCGGCGCCATCGCGCTGTTTGCGGCCTTCGCGCCCGATTCGATCAAGCAATCGCTGCCCGGCGTCGGCCAGCTTTCTCCCGTCGAGACCCCGGAGTTCAACACCGGCGACATCGTGACCGACGGAACCTATGATTACTACTTCAGCCCCGAGCACGGCGGTATCGTGCGTGCAGCCGTCGACGGATCGGGCGTGAAGCTCATCTACCCAGTCGTGTTGGGCAGCGACTCGCCGGTCTTCACCCTGAGCGCGCTGAGTCTCGATGGCGACGACCTGTACTTCTGTCTGAGCTATCTGCGCAGCGACGCCAGCCGACACGGCATGTCGCTCGAGGACGACCTGGCGGAGATGCACCGCATCCGCACCGACGGATCAAACGATACGGTGATCTTCTCGCTTGAGGCGGGCAACTACGACAATGACGACATCGTCGTTGGCATCTTCTTGGTGCCCTATGCACGGGACGGCAAGGTGTACACGGTCATCCGCACGACGTACTACAACCCGAAAAACGAGGAGCAGCAGATCGTCTGCATGGATTCAGACGGCGGGAACCTCGAGAACCTCGGGCTTATCCGTAGGGAAGACGGTGCGCGCCTTGCGCTTTGGCCGGATTGCATGGGCTATGCGCCGGGAAGGTATCTCTATCAGGATGAGGAGACCGTCTATACCGAGCTGTACCTGCAAAACCTTGACGGTACGGGTATAGAGCGCGTGTATACGACCTCGGGCGGGAGCATCTCGTCGTTCATGCGCAACGCCGGCAAGCTCTATGTGCTCGAGACCGGCGGGGAGGCGTACCGCCTCGTCTCGATGAACGAGGACGGCAGCGATGCCCAAACCGCCATCGACTTCGCGACCTTGCCCTCCGATGCGGAGCTGGTCCAGCTGGTTTCCGTGCGCGATAACACCGCGCTTGTGGTGCTGTCCTACCGCACGATGGAGGGGCCCTTCGAGTTCCGGCTGAGCGAGATGGCGCTCGATGGCTCGGGCGAGATCGTATCCGAGACCGCGATTGCATACGAAGACATCGGGCTGTACAGCATCTACGACTTCGACGGTCGACTCGTCGCCTACGAGGGCTCGATGTCCGAGCCCGACGGGCGCGCCGACGCCTTTATGATCGATGAGGACGGCGTGCCGATCTCCTACGAGTAGGTCAGATGGGTCAGATGGGGACGTGTTCCATCCAACCCATCCCCATGGGTTAGTTGGGGACGTGTTCCGTTCAACCCATTTCCTTTCATCCATCCAGTCGAAGGCCCGGGCCAAGCGCTCGGGCCTTTTGGTATGGGTTGGTTGGGGACGTGTTCCAACCAACCCATTGTTGCGCCATGGGTTGGTTGGAACACGTCCCCAATCAACCCATTGTTGCGCAACGAACGGCGCCCTCCGCGCTGGATACTGACGGTGTCGCGCACGGCCGCACGCCACGCTCGGTGCAAGGAACGAATCGGTTGTTACCGGCCGATGTCCGCTGACCTAGCGGTCGTGTTGCGCAACAGCGGCCCCACCCGAGGGTGCCCCACAATAATCAGCAAACCGTGCGCCGCGGCGCACACGAGAGAAAGGCGGCTACCATGGCCAACATTCGCATCGATCCGGACACAATGGACCAGCGCGCCAACCAGGCTCGTACCGAGGCCAGCAACATCGGCCAGGTCATCAACAACATGAACAACCTGCTTTCCACGCTGCAGTCCGAGTGGGAGGGCGAGGCATCCAAGTCCTACGCCGAGCGCTATGAGAGCGACTTCAAGCCCAGCATGCAGAAGGCTCAGCAGCTCCTCGAGGAGATCGCCAAGGCCCTGAACGACACCGCCCGCAACATGCGCGAGCAGGATGCCCAGATCGCTTCCGGCTGGAGGGCATAACAGCTTATGATCGTCACCGTCCTTTCGCGTGACCGCCTGAACACGGTCGCGCTTCCCGCGAATGTCACCGGCGGCCATTGGATAGAAGATGCGGCAGGGTCGCGCCTCGCGTTTGTCGAGGGCGTCGACGGCCGTTGGCGCATCGAGCCTCATACCGCCGTGCACGTTCGCGGAACGGGCGGTGGCGCGCCGAGCCGTATCGAGCTCGATCCGACCAAGCGCGCCGTCCTCAACCTCGAGGACGGCGCATACCACGTGTGGTGCCTCATGTTCTATCCGGACAACGCCGGGTCGCGCATGAGCCAGACCTACGGCTTCCACGGCGATATCCAGTTCGTCGTGGGCCGCGGCGAGGACAACGCGGTCGTCTACACGACGCATTTCGTCTCGGAGCACCACGCGCGCTTCACCTATTCGGGCGGCGCATGGACGGTCGAGGACTTGGATTCGGCAAACGGCGTGTTCGTAAACGGGTGGCGCATCCCCGCGCGCCGTACCCATGAGCTCGCTTTTGGCGATGTCGTCTCGTTGCTCAACCTGCACATCACGGTCGGCTCCGGCCTGTTTTCGTGCAACAATCCCGGCGGCCTTGTCGCGGTCTCACCGGACTTCGTCCAGTATCGCGCCGCCGCGCCCGTCCCGCGTGACGATATCCCCAAGTGCGAGCGCGAGTGCTTCTACCCGGCACTGCGCTTCGTGCGCGCCATCGAGCCGAAGGACTTCGTGATCGACGCCCCGCCCCAGCGTGAGCCCGAAGAGGAGACGTCGCTCGCCTCCCGTATCGGACCGTCGGCCATCATGGCCTTGGTGTCGCTGCTCTCGCTGGCCATCATGCCGTCGATCCTTACGGCCGGCATGGCCGCGGCCATGCTGTCGGGCAGCGTGATCTGGCCCATCGCCAACTCGCGCAGCCAGAAGAAGCGGCGCGCGCAGAAGGAATCCCAGCGCCGCGCCGCCTACTCGCAGTACCTGAGCCGCGTGCTCACCGAGGTCTCCGAAGAGGAGCGCCTGCAGCGCGAGATCCTGAGTGAGAACCGCATCTCGGTTCAGGAGTGCCTAAACCGCGCCTACACCGGCGACGCCAAGCTCATGGAGCGCACGCCGCTGCACGCCGACTACCTCGACGTGCGCATCGGCACCGGCACGGAGCCCCTGCAGGCCAACATCCGCTTTCCCGAGCAGCACTTCACGATGGAGGACGACGAGATCCGCCGTGCGGTGGACGAGCAGGCGGCCACGCCGCGCGTGCTCACCGACGTGCCGCTGGCGTTCCCCCTGATCGAGAAGAACGTCGCCGGCGTGATCGGCGCCGCGCCGCGCGTCCGGTCGTTCGTGCGCGGCATGATCGTCCAGATCGCTGCCCTGCACAGCTACGAGGACGTCAAGCTCATCGTGCTCGCCGACGAGGCGGAGCGCGACGAGTGGGCCTTCGCGCTGCACCTGCCGCACTGCTTCTCGGACGATCGCACCATGCGCTACGTGGCCTTCGGTCTGGAGGAGACGGCCGAGCTCAGCATGTTCATGGAGCGCGTGCTCGAGGTCAGGCGCGCCCAGGAGACCAAAGCCGAGGCGCGCGACGCCCATCCCTACTACGTGGTGGTCTGCGCGTCCGAGGAGATCGCCGACAAGTCCGATATCGTGCGCGCCCTGGGCGCCGAGCGCGACAACCTGGGCGTCTCGCTGATCGCCTGCGCCGGCGAGATGCGCGACCTGCCCCGCGCCTGCCGCAGCGTGATCGGCCTCGAGCAGTCCGGTTCCTACCTGCTCGACCGCGACGATCCTTCGGGTGCGCGCAAGCAGTTCTCCTCCGATATCGAGCTGGGACGCGAGCTCGCGCAGGGCTTCGCGTTCTCCATGGGCAAGATCCGTCTCGACATCAAGACCGAGACGAGCAACATCCCGCAGCGCCTGGGCTTCCTCGAGATGGAGCACGCGGGCAGTATCGAGCATCTGAGCATCGCCCAGCGCTGGCGCGAGTCCAACGCTTCGGCGAGTCTCGCCGCCCCGGTGGGCGTCGACGCGACGGGCGAGCCGTTCCTGCTGAACCTCCACGAGAAGTTCCACGGCCCCCACGGCCTTATCGCCGGCACGACGGGTTCGGGCAAGTCTGAGTTCATCATTACCTACATCCTGTCGATGGCGGTCACCTACTCGCCCAACGACGTCGCCTTCGTGCTCATCGACTACAAGGGCGGCGGCCTGGCGAAGGCCTTCGACAACGAGCACGTGCGCCTGCCGCACCTCGCCGGCGTCATCACCAATCTGGACGGTGCGGCCATCACGCGCAGCCTCGTGTCCATCCAAAGCGAGCTCAAGCGCCGCCAGGCGCTGTTCAACCGCGCGCGCGACATCGTGGGCGGCGACAACGTCGATATCTACACCTATCTGGACCTGTTCCGCCAGGAGCGCGTCACCGAGCCCTGCCCGCACCTGTTTATCGTTGCCGACGAGTTCGCCGAGCTCAAGCAGCAGGAGCCTGAGTTCATGGACGAGCTCATCTCGGCGGCGCGCATCGGCCGTTCGCTCGGCGTGCACCTCATCCTGGCCACGCAGAAGCCCAGCGGCGTGGTCAACGACCAGATCTGGTCCAACGCGCGCTTCAAGGTGTGCCTGAAGGTGGCCGACGAGGCCGATTCCCGCGAGATGATCCGTCGCCCCGACGCGGCGGCGCTCACCCAAGCGGGTCGCTTCTACCTGCTCGTGGGCTACAACGAGCACTTCGCGCTCGGTCAGGCCGCCTATGCGGGCACGCGCTATGCCCCCAAGAGCCGCTTCACGACCTCGGTCGACGAGGCCGTGACGCTCGTGTCCGACACCGGTCGCACGCTCGTGAGCATCAAGCCCGACCGGTCTTTGGCCACCGGTGAGGACATGCCCGAGTCCGTTGCGGTCCTGAAGCTGGTCCAGCAGGTCGCCGAGCAGGAGGGCGTGCGCGCCCGCCAACTGTGGCTGGAGCCGGTACCTGACCTGATCACGGTGGACGAGATCGCCTCCAAGTACCGCCGCGTCGCCGGCGGCTCCGCCGATGCGGCCTCCTTCGCCCTGAACCCTGTCATCGGCGAGCTGGACGACCCCGAGCACCAGCGTCAGTTCGCGCTGACCCTGCCGCTCACCGAAGGCGGCAGCGCCCTTGTCTACGGCGCGGCCGATGCGGGCGTCGAGCTCGTCTTGAACGCGGTGCTCTACAGCCTGCTGCGCACCTTCGGCCCGCGCTCCCTCAACGTGTACGCGCTTGACTTCGGCAGCGAGGCCCTGCGTGCCTTTGCCGCCGCGCCGCAGGTCGGCGATATCGTATGCGTCGCCGAGGAGGAGAAGGTCGGGCGCTTCTTCGACTTCATCGAGTCCATCCAGGCGAGCCGCCGCAGCGCACTGTCCGAGTACGGCGGATCGTTTGCGCGCTACCTGCAGGCCGGGGGCCAGATGCCCGCCATCCTGGTGGTCGTCAACGACATCGCCGCGTTCCTCGAGGCCTATCCCAAGCTCGAGGACCGCATGGTGCGCTTCGTGCGCGAGGCGGGCCGCTACGGCATCCACCTCGTCATGACGGCCGACGGTACCTCCTCGGTGCGCGTGCGCATGCGCCAGTCGTTCCGCCAGGTGCTGGCGGTCAACCTTGCCGACCAGACCGACTACACGATGATCTTCGGCTCCATGCACGGCATCGCCGCCCCGCGCGGCTTCGGTCGCGGCTTGGTCAAGGTCGACGACGCGATCCTGGAGTTCCAGACGGCGCATCTCACGGACGACGGCGATGACTACGGGTGCGCCTCGACCCTCGCCGCCAACCTGGCCGCGCGTGCGGCCGCGGAGCACATCCCGTCCGCGCCCGCTATCCCGACCGTGCCCGCCCAGGTCACGCCGCAGCTTCTGTGCGCACGTCCCGCGCCTGCAGGCGCAGTGCCCTTCGGCATCTTCGAGGACACGCTCGGGCTTGCGAGCTTTGACTTCGAGGAAGCCGTCATGGCGCGCGCCCTGTTCATTCGCCGGCGCTGCGGCATCGATTTCATGCGCTCGTTCGTTCAGGCTTCCACGGCCCTTGCCGGCTGGGAGGTCGCGGTGCTCGACATCGCGCAGCTGCTCGGATCCGAAAAGCCCGCGGGCTGCGTCTACGCCACGCGCAAGGCCGAGCTCGCCGGCGGCTACCTGCAAAACGCGCTCGCCCAGGCCGGCAAGGACGCGCCGCGCAACCTCCTGATCGTCATCTCCGGCATCGGCACGATGCTCACGGCGGCGCCTTTCGATGTCGCCAACGAGCTCAAGCGCCTGCTGCAGGGCCTGCCGCTTACCGGAGCGGTCCGCCTGCTGCTCATCGACGCCGTGGCCGACGTGAGCTACGGCTACGAGGACTGGTTCAAGGCCCACCTCACCAACAAGGACGGCCTGTGGATCGGTCCGGGCATGGACGCGCAGACCACGCTTTCCACCAATTACATGTCCGGCATGCAGCCGGACACCGCCATGCGCAGCGGCCGCGGCTACTTCGTCGAGGGCGGCGCGCCGCGTCTCGTACGCTTGGTTTCCCTGAGGGATGACACGACCGAGGAGGGTTCCAAATGATTGAATGTCCTGAGTTTTTGCCGTTGGGTTCGGTTGTTCGCCTGCGCGGAAGCCAGAAGACCATGATGGTCATCGGCCGTGCGCTCGTGATGACCAAAGACGACGGTTCCAAGGAGTACTACGACTACTCCTTCTGTCTGTATCCCGAGGGCCTGATTGGCGACGCGGTGGTGTATTCCAACCACGACTGCATCGACGAGGTGCTGTTCGAGGGCTACCGCAATGATGACGACGCGAAGGCGCTCGCAGAAATCGCCGAGATTCTGCCGAAGGTGACCGTGCCGCGCGCCAACCCGCAGCCCAACGAAGAGTGGTAGGCGATTCCTATGCCGACTGAAGCCGAGCTGAGAAGCCAGATCAGCCAACTGCAGCAATCGTACGAGAACGCCAAGGCGAACAACACCAGGCTTTTCGACCGCATCAAGCAGCTCGAGGAGGCCAAGGGGTATGTCGATGCCGCGAAGGGCTATGCGAAGGACTTCAAGGGGGCCGTCAAGAAGATCGATATCGACGACCGCTGGGTCGGCAAGCGCCGCAATGGCGCCGACAGCGGCATCGAGTGCATCACCGACAAGGCCGACACCTTCGTCGACGGCTTGGGGGGCCTCGGCTGGGCGCTTTTCTGCGAGATCGCCGATCTGTACACGCAGGTCGACTACTTCACGCTGGTGATCTCCAAGGCCGAGGAGGGCATCTCGAACCTCACGAAGAGCATCCAAGAGCTCACCGACGGCGACTGACACGGTGCGATGGGGAGATAGACCATGGAAATCTCAATCGATTACGAGGCGTTTACCGAGCAGCACGACATGCTCGAGCACGACAGCGATTACTTCAAGGGCCTCGATGGCACGCTGAGCGATACCTCGTCCACCTCGCAGGCGCTCGAGCAGTTCAAGGCGCGCGTGAACTACGTCAAGCAGCTGAAGAACCAGTACGCCGAGTTGCTGCAAAACGACAACGAGCAGCTGCAGAAGACCGCGCAGGAGCTTCGCCAGACCGATATCGAGAATTCCCTCATCTACGCGGTCGACACCTTCTCCGACTATGTGGAGGAGCATGGGCTCAGCGGCGTGCGCGATGGCATCCGCCATGCCGTGCAGGAGCACATCGAAGATTTCTTGACGGGCGGCGATGGGGAAGTCAAAGCGTAAGCCGCGACGAGAGAGCTGCCGTTTGCGCCATGCGCGGCGGACGCGAAAGGGGAGACCATGGCGGGATCTTTTGACGTCCTGTATACCGACGTCCAGAACATGCAAAACGACTACGCGACGATCAGGGGCGAGATCGACGACATGATCCAGGACCTGAGCCTGGACGTCCAGGGCGTCACGGGACTCGCGTCGTTTAGCGGCTCGGCGGCGACTAAGGCCAAGACGTACTACCAGGAGGTGCACCAGACCTACCTGCTGCCTGCGCTGAGCGCGCTGATGGGTCAGCTCGCCACAGACTACGCCCTGTATTACGAGCGGTTCATGAAGGATCCCATCAACGAGTCGGTCGACAATGCCCGCTGGCCGCACGACGCCATGACGAGCTACGTATCGGATCTGGAGAGCGCTCAAAGCGCGCATCTGGAAAGCGCCGAAACGCAGCTCGCGAAGGCGACGAGCATCCTGTCCGGCCTGGGGAGCTATTCGATTCCCTCGTCCTCGAGCGTGCGCGAGCTGGTGTCCTCCGAGGTGGAGCTTACCAACAAGACCGATGAGGGCGTTGCCGAAAACGAACAGTACGGCGTGAGCCTGTTCACCGATGCGGGCGGCGAGTTCGAGACCCTGGCCGTCGCGCTCTCCAATGCCATGGGCGCCTGCACCAACGGCGTGGTGGGCATGGCGGGCTACCAGAGCGGCGCCTTCTCGTCGGTGCTCGACTCCTCGGGCCTGCGTGAGGCGTACAACGCCTCGGTGGTCAACCAGACCGAGAACGCCGAGGTCACCGTCCAGTCCCAACAGGATAGCATCACCCAGGCGCAGACGCGCATCGAGCGCGAGGCCAAGGAGGCGGCGGAGGAGAAAGCCTGGTGGAACGTGCTGGGCACGATTGGCTCGGTGCTGACGATCGCCGGTGCTGCTGTGGCGACTGTTGCCACGGGCGGCGCCTCCACGCCGTTGCTCGTGCTCGCCGTTGCCGGCCTTACGGCGACGACGGTCAACGAGCTGTCGAGTATCGGCGGGCGCATGCGGGAGAACGCCGCTATTCGGAATGGCAACTACTACACTGGGGATAACGAGGTGCTCGCATGGGGTACCGGCGAGGAAGGCCAGAAGCGGGTCGATAAGATTCAGGACGCCCAGGGCTATCTCTCGGATGTCGGTGACAGCCTCTCGGACCTTGACGAAGCCGCTGACTTCATAGATAAGCAGAGCAATACGATCGGGGAAAGGACGGCGGAGTACTTTGGCGACCGCGCCGACCAGAGCCTTGATAAGGGCATGGCCAATGTGGTGAACACCGCTTCAGACATGCTGATTGACCAGATGAAGGACGCCTATGCGGATTCTCCGGAAGATGAGCTGTTCGTTGACGGGGCGAAGTTCGTAAAAAACCAGACGCTCGACTATGTATCCGACCAGGTAATCTCGGGAAACCCGGTGAGTCCGGGAAGTGTTATCGGCGCCGCCGGCGAGGTTACTTCCATGGTCGCCGACTACAAGTGCGACAAGTGCGACGAGGTGCTCGACGATTGCCTGGAGCGCACCAATCAACTTGAGAGCCTGAGAGAGAACGCCGGCAACTACACGGGACCGATGTGGTAGTGCTTTCGCTGGCGGAAGACGGATGTGACGAGAGGTGTGCGCATGGCGAGTGAATCCGAGCTGCGATGCACGATAAAGGCCGATGAGGCGGCGTACGACCAGAAGAAAAGTACCTGGACTGCTCTCCAGCGGCAGGTAGATCAGCTCGTCGAGGTCCGTGAGCACGTTCGGAAGGCGAAGCGTGACGCGCAGGCCGGCCTGCAGGCTCTGCGCAACCTGGAACCAAGCTCGTCGTGGCGCGGAAAGCGCCGGCGCGGGTTTGACAACGCGATGGACGGCGACATCGTTCGCCGCACCGCGAGGTACGTCGAGAACATCGATCTTCTGGAAGCGCAGATCACCCAGAAGATGGAGGAGCTGAACAATCAGGCGCGTGGCTGCCAATCCGACATGGCGACCTTGGACGCACGGATCGGCAGGAACCGTTTCAGCCTCAAGGCGCTGCTCGATGGCTCGATAATGGTGGGGAAGTAGCCTATGGAGATCAAGGTCAATTTCGAGGAGTTCACCGACACCCATCTGGGTATCGAGAAGGCTGCCGAAAAGCTGGAAGCCGTCACGCCGCGCATCGAGAAGCCCTCGTCGGAGTCCGAGGCGATGGACGTATTCGTCAAGCGCGTCAAAAAGCTGAAGAAGCTCAAGAAGCAGTACGAGGAGCTGCTGGAAAACGACAGCTTCCGCCTGATGGCGACGTCGACCTCGTTCGGTGACATGGACAGCAAGCTCGCCGAGGAGTACGCCGGCACCATCTACGATAATCGCAAGATATGTCCCGCAAAGGGCTCGGCCTATAGCGATGTGCTGGAAAAACAGCAGCAGCGCAAGGCGTGATCCTGTCGGGAGACGAGCCGCGAGACGGAGGCGAGCATGGCGGCATACAACGTAAAATACGCGGAGGTTATTTCGCTGGAGAACGACTACACGCTGTTCTGCGAGCAGCTTGCCGAGGCTGCCGACCGGCTTGATAGCAAGATGAACAAACTCGTCGGCCTCGAGTCGTTCCAGGGCGCCACCGCCGCTTCGATCAAGAGCTATTTTGACGCCCACCGCAAGCTGCTGTCGTACCTGCAGCTTGCGGCAGACCAGCTGCGTGCGGAGTACGCCACCCAGTATTACAGCAAGTTTTCCCAGGCCCCGATCGCGGAGCATCACGACAACGCCCAGTGGCCTTCGAACGTCCTGAAAAACGCCAACGCGAAGCTCAAGACCGTCAAGGACGAGAACCTGAGCGACGCCCAGCGGGAGCTGACGAAGGCCCAAAACCTTCTGCCCGCGGGCATCACGTTCTCCTTTCCGTCGGCGGCCGCCATCCAAGACGAGATAGCGACGCAGGTGGAAAAAACCAAGCGGGTCCGGGAGGGCATCGCCGATATCGAGGCGGGCGCGGCGCGCGCCTTCGCGAGCGAGTCCTCGGGTTTCAACGAGATGGAGTCTGCCCTGTCGTCGTTGCTGGCGAGCTTCTCCGAGATCTCTCCCTCGATGGCCTCGTTCAATTCCGCGACGTTCTCCTCGCTGGTGGACAGCGCGGGCGTCGAGGGCATCGCGGAGAAGTGCCGCAGCTACCAGGATGATGCGGCAGCTATCGTCGTGGCGTCTCAGCTCGATGCGCTGGAAAAGGAGAAGGAGCGCCTGCAGCGCTCATGGATCGAGCAATCCGAGCGCAAAGCGGGCAATGGCGTCGTGGGCGTTATGGTATCCATGGGGCTTTTCGCGCTGTCCGTCTACGGGTTTATTCAGACTGCTGGCGCCTCTGCGCCCGTCTCGGCCAAGCTGTTCGGTTTGGGGGCAGGTCTCATTGGTACCGGCACGAGCATGATGGATACGAAGCGCCGTGCCGACCAGCTCAACGAGATGGTTTCGAGTGACATGGGGGCCGATCGCAAGGAAGGCAGCGAAATCTTCGGAGACGTCAAAGATTATCTCGAGTCGGCCGAAGGCAGGGCAAAGATCGACACGAGCTCAAAAAAGAAGTTTGACGACACGCTCCAGAGCGCGTTTTTGGACGAAGTCAAAAGAACCCAGGACAAGCAGATGGAAGTGTTCTTCGACGCGGTGGATGACGAGACCGCCATGAAGAGCGAGGTCGCTTACAAAAGCGGCTCCGCCATCTACGAGTTCGCAACGGGAAGCCCGCGCGGCGCCCTTGGCGAGGCGGGCAAGGCCGTCAACGTCAAGGTCGATTACGAGATGGACGAGGCCGACAAGGAGCTCGCCAGAATCGTCAAACGGATGCGCAAGCTCAACGAGCTCGACGAGTATATTGGAAAAGACGCTTCCCTCGCTGCGGACGAAAGCTGGTAGGTATGGCAAAGGTGATGTTCGATGTGCTGCTGCCCTCGACGGGCAAGCACTATGATTTCTGGGTTCCCGAGAGCATGCAGATGCAGACGGTCACGCAGCTCGTGGCCGAGGCGATGCAGGTGGCGGAGCCCGACTACTACGAGGCCACGCCCGACGCGGCCCTCATGTACGTGCCCACCGGCGAGATCCAGGACCCCAGCTCCACGGTCGCCGAGATCGGCTTCACCGATGGCGACTCCTTCGTGCTCGTGTAGCCTGCGGGGGTACGTCCGGTGAAGTTCAAGGTCAAAAACAACAAGAAGACGGGCATCAAGCGGTTCTTTGTCGAGAGCGACAAAGACGACCAGCTGGGCTATGCCGAAGCCGAGGCGCTCAAGCGCGGACGGCTCGTGTCGCTGCTGCCGCTGACCTACACGCACCGGGGTCGCATCTACAGCTTCTCCTATGCCGCCCAAGGGCTGTTCCCGCTCAGCCAGGCGGTGACCAAACCCTTCGCACCGCGCCAGCTCGAGCGCATGCTTATCTCGTTTTTGGACCTGATGCTCGAGTGCGAGAACAACGGCCTCATGCGCCAGCGCGTGAGCGCCAGCCCGGACTACATCCTGTTCAATCCCGGCGACGCGCGCCTGTATTTCGTGTACGTGCCGCTGCAGTCGTTTGCCCCCACGGATAACGACCTGCGCAACGCCGTCATCTACCTGTGCGAATACGCCCAGGTACCGCCGCAGGAGTACGCCTTGCGCGAAAGCGTGCTCGACCACATGCGCCGTACGACGGTGTTCACGAGCGTCGATTTCAGTGCCTACCTCACCGCGCTCGGACTCGTGCAGCAGCAACAGCCGCAGCCCATCGACCTCGAGCCCCTGTGGGTCGACACCGAGACGCTGGGTGCGCGCGCGATGCATGGGCGCGACTTCGTGACCGAGCAGATGTTCAGTGCGCAGGCGGCGTATGCGGACGCCCCGTCCGCCCCGACTCCCGCTGCGCGCGGTTGGCTTCTCACGCGCGTGTCCAACGGCTGCTGCTGGCAGTTGGCCGACGGCGCATACGATATCGGCCGCATGGATGATTGCTCCATCTGCCTGTCCGACGTCAACGGCCTGTCGCGCCGCCACGCGGAGCTCTACGTCGCCGGCGACCATTGCGAGATCCGCGATCTGGGCTCCACCAACGGTGTGTCGGTCAACGGCAGGCGCTTGGGCCCCGGGGTGCCCACCGTTCTGGCGCGTGGCGACTACCTGCAGCTCGGGTCGGAGCTGTTCGAAATTCGATAGGGGGCGATTCGCATGAGCATAGCATCCATGGAATCCCAGCTCGATGGCGCCCATATGAAGCTGCGTGAGCTCGAGGAGGAGCGCGACGGCCTGGCGCGCTTCATGACGCAGGTCAACAACGATCGCGCGGAGTTCGAGGGCCAGCTCGCCCGCAAGCGCGCGGCGGCCTCGAAGGTGCGCGCGGTGCGCAACGCCAAGCTCGCGCGCGGTCTGGCCGACTATCTGGACGCCAAGCTGGGCAGCAGCTTTTCCGGGGGAATCGAGGGCTGCTTTACCGGCGTCTCGTCCAACGCCGCACGCGCCATGGCGCAGGTGGCCGACGAGATCGCGCAGGTGCGCTCCCAGATATCGTCGCTTGAGCAGGGAATCGCCGCCGAGAAGCAGCGCATCGCGCAGGAGGAGCAGCGCCGCGCCGCCGAGGCGGCCGTCCGTGCCGCCGAGACCGCCCGCGCGTCTATGCAGAGCTAGGAGGGATGCAGATGGATATCGTTGTCGCCGATGCCGAGATGCGTCATAGCGCCCAGGCGCTCGAGGACGCCCTGTACGCCCTCTCGTCGATCTGCACGCGCGTCATGCCCCTTATCGAGGAGCTCCAGGACAGCGGCGCCTTGGCGTCGGATGCGCTCAGACAGAAATACACCGATGAGCTGAACTCGACGCTCGATGTGCTCGCCCGCTCGATTGAGTCGACGAGCGAGGGCATCGTGTCGGGTGCCATGGAGTACGTCAGCGAGATCGACGAGATCGACTCGTTTATTTACGGGGAGTAGCCGATGAGCACGATCACGGTTGATCCGGCGAAAATCGCCGACATCGTTCAGAGTCTGCGGTCGCTTGCGTCTCTGTGCAGCGGCTACGAGTCCATCTCGTTGGAGTTTTCCGAGAGCTCGGGGCCCCAGGTGGAAGGCCTTCTTGCGGCGGCGCAGGCGGTCGGTGCACTGGCGGCCAAAGAGCATGCGCTCATCGACGCCATCGCGGACGGCATCGTGTACGACATGGTGGCGCTATGCAACATGGACGCGGCTATCGCCCAAGCCCTGCTCGAGGGTTCAAGTGTCGGGGGTGCGTCATGAGGCGCGCGGCGCTCAAGGTTATCGGCACGCTCATCGTTTCGTTGGTTTTAGGAGGATGCGCCATGGGTAACGGAAGCGGCACGCAGCCGACACCGGACGCCTCGACGACCGAGGCGACGGGGTATTTTTCCTGGTCGGAGGGCATGGAGCTCACCGACGAGCTCGAGCGCGTCGCGCGCAACATCGGCTGCGAGGAGCGCGTGGTTGAGCGCATGAAGGCCGACGGGGTGGATGAGGACGCCTATTGGCATATCGCCCCGGCGCTTGCCACCGAGCAGCATCTTGAGGAGAAATACGGCATCGGCTTCACCGCGATCGACTGCTACTACAACCTGTCCGACAACCAGTCCGGCACCGATGCCTGCATGGTGCGCCTGACCGCCGATGACGGCAGCGGGCCGGCCGATGGCTTCCTGGCGCGCTGCGACTGGAACGACGACGCCGCGCATCCCGTGTGGACCGAGACCTATTTCGCCTCCTATATCGCCGAGTCCTACGACGCCTACGTGACCGGCTTGGTCTCCGATGCGGTCGCGGCGTGCGAGTCCGCCCCGGTCGTGGCGGCGACGATCGACGCCTACACCATGTTCGGCGACGACATGGGACCCGATACGCCGATCGAGGACGTCGCCCGCGCAAACGTCGGTGCGCTCGCCATCTATGTCAGGGACGCCCCCGGCCTGACCGAGGAGGCCTATGACGCGGACGTGGCCGCCATCACCGAGGCAGCCCGCGCGACGGGGCTGCACCTGCTCATCGACGCCGCGTGCATCACGAACCTATCTGAGACGACCGAGCTCACGCCCGAGATCGGCGACAGCGCGCGCCGGGAGTACATCGCTCCGAGCGCGGGCACCGACCTGGCCGGCGTGCTGCCTGGGGCGAAGTGGAAGCGCTCGGACGTCGTCAACAAGGCGTAGGGGAGAGGCGCCGCCGTGGCGCTGGAGGTGATTACCATGCAGCTTACCGACGAGCAGCTGGGCATGCTCGACGTGCTCATGTACGAGGATGGTGACGGCTCGGGGATCTTTCGCGGCAACGAGGGCAAGACGCTCGGCGAGATTCTCGATGAACTCGACCGCTCCGGCTACGATTTTGCCGCGAGCGACGAGCTGATCGATGCGATACGCAACGATCCCCGCCTGAGCGACCTGGTTCTTGCCGACGTTGACTCCTACGACGAACGCGGGGCGCATGCGGCGGCGTTCGTGGAAAACACCGCGGACGGCGGGCGCAACACCTATGTCGCGTTCCAGGGTACGGGCACGGGCGGGACGATCGACGGCCAGGCGACGAACTCGGAATGGTACACCGATGCGCTCGGACTTGAGCAATCCGACACGCAGCCCCAGCGCGAGGCGAGTGAGTATGTGAAGTACGTTGCGGAGCGCTACGGCAGCCCCGTGACCGTGACCGGCCACTCCAATGGCGCCAACAAGGCCATGTACGTGGCAGTCACGAGCGACTGCGTCGACCGTTGCGTCGTCTTCGACGGCCAGGGCTTCAGCCCGGCGTTTTTCGACAAGTACGCCAACCTCATAGACGAAAACTCCTACAAGGTGACGTTTTACGGCCTCGAGGACGACTACGTGGGCCCGCTGCTCAAGCCCCTGCCCATCGACAAGGAATACATCGCCTACGGCGACTCCTACGACGGGGACAATCCGGGCGAGACGTTCATGCTCAACCATGGGATGGAGTCGTTCTTCACGTCGTACATCGACGAGGACGGCAACCGTCGCTACGGGTTCAAGAAGGGGCGGCAGTCGCCGTTCTCCCAGCAGATCGAGTCGTTTATCATCCACATCTACGACAAGCTGTCCACCCAGCAGCTCGCGATCCTGGCTCCCGTCATCGGACAGATCCTCGATTCGCTGCTGGGGACCAAGGGGCGCACCATCCAAGAGGTGCTCTCCGACGACGCGAACAAAGCCGGCGTCGCGCTGCTCATCGCTGTCGCCTGCTCGTATGACGGATGGACGGCGTTTATCGACGCCACCTTGGACGCGTTCGGCGACGCCATGAGCGACGAGATGCGCGATGAGTTCGAGAGGCTGCGCTCGATCCCCGGCGACCTGTGGGCGGTGCTCAAGGCCTTCGGCATCACGCAGCTGTTCGACATAATCGTGTCGCTCAACGGCATGCTGATCAGCGCGGGTTCGCTGGCGGTCATCAACATGACGCAGGATGCCCTGGGCTTCGATGCGATGGCGAGCAACCTGGTGCGTGAGTTCACCGAGGCAAAAAAGCAGGAGCTGCTCAGCATCGTACGCGAAGTCGAGCAGGAAGAATGGTGGGATCCGACGCGCTGGGACGTGTGGTACCGCGGCGAGCGCTTCTTTGGGCGTCTGACGATCGACAACTACCAAAACGACATGCGGACCTATTACCGCAAGGTGGCCGACATCGAAGGCGCGACCACGCAGACGATCGAGGACATCTTCACGCGGGTGGTGCAGCGGAGCATGTATTACCAGGGCGATGTGGCGGCCAAGCTCATCGAGAATGTCAATTCGATCGACGCGGCGATCGAGGTGGGATAGCGTTCCGGCTGCGGTGACGCGTGCATTTGCGACAGCAGCGGTACTGGTTGTTACCGATGCCTTGTCTGATGTGTCCGGTTGCGCTACGAATAACATATTGAAATGTTGACCCCCTCGTCCAAAACGGCGGACGTGCGGGGCGGGAATGTTGCGCAACGTGCGCACGATATCTCGCGGGACCATGACGGTGGGATGACCGTCGGTTGCAGCGAGAGGGGAAGCTATGGTCGACCGGGTGGACAAAGGGATGGCGCAGGCGCGCTGCGCGTCGTTTGCGGGCGTGGCGCAGCTCGAGCTCCTGTCGTCTTCCGAGCGCGCGTGCACGTTTCGCGGGGTGTGCGACCGGGGCAGCTATGCCGGTTTTCCCTGCGTGTACAAGGAGCTTACCGGCAGCGACGATTACCTCGATCACGTCGAGCGCCTGCTGGGCGCCCTCGAGCGCGCCCAGGCGAATGCGGGCGGGCGCGCGCAGGGAGCGATATCGGGCCTGCCCTTCATCATCGATCATGGGACGGTGACGCTTTTGGGCGGCAGGTCGGTGTACGCGGTGTTCTCGTGGCTTGCCGGCCCCACGCTCGCCGATGTGTGCGTCTCGCTCTCCGCGAGCGGGCGCATCGATCTGGGAAGCGCCCTGTCGCTGCTCGCCTGCGCCGCACAGGCCCTCTCGCGCGCCGCGTCGGCGCTGCCGGGCGTCCAACTTGTCCACCAGGACGTCAAGCCTTCCAACATCGTGGTGATGGCGCACGGCGTCGATGTCGCGAAACGGCTTGTGCTGGGCACGAGCACCGAGGGCCCCTTGGACTGCGCGTGCGCGCTCATCGATTTCGATTCCGCGTTTGCGGTGCCGCTCGACGGTCGGGCGCCCTATCGTCCGCGGCCGTTCGGCACCCCGGGCTACTGTGCGCCCGAGGATGTGGGATCCGCGCCTTCCGATGGGCGCGCCACGGACATCTTCGCGTTGGGCGTCGTCGCGCACGAGCTGCTGACCGGTTCGCTTCCCTACGCCGGAAGCATTGGCGCCGACCTTGCGGGCGCGGATGGCGCTCTGCCGCCGGTCGCCATCGACCGGGCCTTGCCACCCGATGTCGCATCGGTGCTGGGGGCGTGTCTTGCGACCGATCCTCGGCTCCGTCCCGCCGCGTCCAGCGTCGCCAGCGCGTTTGCGCGCCTGGGGCGCGCCCACGCGGGGGACATGCTGGCGAGGGCCCCGCGCGCGGCGTGGTCAGACCGTCCGACCATCTAGTCTGACATGCGGATGAGCAACACCTCGATGGGTAAACGGCCGGTTCCCTGAGGTGTTGTGCAACACCGTTGGGAAACGTTTGCTCGTAGCATTGACGTATGTGGGAAAGGAGGGCCGATGGGGGAAGGCGGCGCTAAGCGTTCCCAAGCGCACGACGGCGCATGGGACAGCGCGTTTTACCGCTTCGCCGAGGGCGTGCGCACGCTTTCGGGCGGGGCGGTCAACTACAAGATCCTGTATGCCATGGTCGGCATGAACGGCCGCTACGTAAACCACGTCAACGCGATCGTGCGCAAGCGCACGGCGGCGGCGTTCTCGCGCCTCATCCACTCCAGTCGCTACGCCGATGACTTCCGGGAGGCCTACCGCGCCGACGACACGGTGTTCGCGAGCGCCGCGACGGAGCTCATCGCCCGCCTGCGCCAAAACGCCCATCTCGATGACCGCGAGCTCATGGATGCCCTGCTGTTGCTTTTGCGCGAGGGTCTCGCGCGCGGCCTTGCCAACGAACGCGCCGCCGGGCGCGCGGATGTCAACCTCGCCCGTCTGGAAAACGAGACCGCGGCGCTTGCCACCTGGTGCGCGACGTCGCGCGTGGCGGGGCATGTGCCGCTCGAGGAGCTGGCCGCCTCGCTGTTCCACATCGTGGCGTTCGGTCACCTGGACGAGCGCTTTGCCCGCACCTTGCTCGCGGCGACGCCCGACGACGTCCCTTCCGCCGCCGAGGCGCCGGTAGCTTTAGGTTCGCCGCGCACTGACGCCGCCTGCCTGTTCCGCGTGGGCGAGACGCGTACGGCCCCGCTGTCGGGCGCGTGGCGCATCGACGCTGCCCGGCCGTTTACCATCGGGCGCTACACCGACTGCGACGCCATCGAATCCGACCCCTACGTCTCGCGCGTGCACTGCCGCATCTGGCAGGCGGACGGGTCGTGGTATGTTGAGGATGCGGGGAGTGCTCACGGCACGCGTGTCGTGCGCGGCGAGACCCCCGGCGACTCGGTCGAGGTGTTTGACAGCGCGGCCCAGGACAGCCCGGTTTTCAAGCTTTCATTCGGCGACCGCATCGTGCTCGCCGGCCGCATAACGTATTGGTTCCGCTCGCTCGACGAGAGCGGGCTCGGTGATTGAACGGGGATGTAAGATGCAGCATTCACTTGTCCGACTGCCGGACGGCTCGCGGGCGCTTGCCTACCAGGTTGCCTCGCTGGACGTGATCGATCGCAGGCTCGACCGCGGGATGGACGCCCTGTCCTCGAGCGTCCTGCTCGAGGGGCGCCTGGCGCGCCACGCTGACGGGCGCCTTGAGGCGCGCTACGCCGTGGAGGGCGAGCTGCTCTCCGAGCGCCTGGAGCGCCCCTTCACCTCATCTGAGGTCTGCGCGCTGTTCGGATGCATCGCACAGCTCATCGACTCGCTCATCGAGCAGCGCATGCCCCTCATGAACATGCGCATGCACACCGACGAGGTCGCTATGGACGGCGCGTCGGGCAAGGCGCGCTTCGTATTCCTGCCCCTGACCAACATCACGCCCGACCTGGCGGCAGCCGAGGGCTTCTTCCGCGCCATCGGAGAATCCATCAAGACCTCCGACGAGGTCGGCGCGAGCGCGGTTCGCTCGTACGTGTCGTTTTTCCAGGTGAGCGAGGCGTTTGACATCACCGCCTTCTCCAAACATCTCAAGCAGGTCGTCGCCGGCGCCCTGTGCGCCGAGCCCGCTGCGGTGGGCGGCGAGCTGCCCACGGTCAACCCGGTTTCTGCCCCCAACGATTCCGAGACCACGTTTTTGGGCATGGAGCAGGCCGACGATCACGGCACGACGGTGCTGGTCAACGAGGAGCCCGACGACCACGGCACCACGGTGCTCGCCGCCGATGAGCCCCAGGATCCCAAGAACGACTTCGGGACGACGGTTCTGGGCGATGAGGACGACCTGTTCGCCAACGAGCGCGTGCTCCAGTCGCGCCAGGGTCTTACCGGTGTTCTGAGCGACCTTGATTTCCGCATCTTCGACGAGGAGACACCCAAGCGGCCCGAGCCCGCCGGTGCGCACGAGGACCGCATAGAGGACGAGCCCGACGAGGACGAGGTTGGTGCAACCGAGCCGGCTGACGACACGAAGACGCAGGTCGTCGAGGTCGGCCCCGAGTTCGACGTGGCGCCCGCGCCGGAGCCCGAGCAGGAGCCTGAGCCCGAGGGCGCCGATGAGCCCGACGACTCCAAGACCTCCGTCGTCGAGGTGGGGGAGGCCTTCGAGCCGACGCCCGCCGTCGAGTCCGAGGCTGCCGCACAGGATGCCCCTGACGACAGCCTGACCACGGTCGCCCACGTCGGCGCTGGCTTTGAGCCCGCAGTCGCGGCGACCGAGACCATGCCGGCGTTCACCGATACCGGCTTTACCCAGATGGACGACGAGTCCGAGCCGATCGCCGAACCCGAGCCCGAGCCGATTGCCGAACCCGAACCCGCCCCGACGCAGCCGGCGCCCGACGCTTGGGCCGTCCCGGCGCCCGACGTCGCTCCCGCCCCCGTCGCGCAGCCGGTCCGCAACCGCTTCTTCATGACGCGCCTGCGCACGGGCGAGAGCTTCGAGATTCGCGGCCGCCGCTTCGTGGTCGGCAAGTCCAAGCACAGCTCCTTCCAGGTGCGCGACACCACCACCGTTTCGCGCAGCCACGCGATCTTTACGGTCGAGAACGGTACCTGCACGATCACCGACGACGACTCGCGCAACGGCACCTACGTCAACGGCATCCGCCTCGAGTCGGGCGTGCCCATGGAGCTCGTGGACGGAGACACCGTCCGCATGAGCGATGTCGATTTCGTCTTCGAGGTCGAGCCGGCATAGCGGCTCCGTCCACCAACCAGCAAGAAAGGAGCGCGCATGATCTTCGAAGCGACCGGCTATTCCAACGTCGGGCAGTCGCGCGATTCCAACCAGGACAGCTACCTCATCAAGGTCGCCTCCACCTCTATGGGTGACGTCGCGCTGCTCGCGGTTGCCGACGGCATGGGCGGCCTCGAGAGCGGCGAGCTCGCCTCGGCGACCGTCATCCGCATGCTGTCCACGTGGTTCGACACCAAGCTTCCGGCGGCGCTTGAGGCCATGGAGGCCAGCGTCGGCGGCTTTGAGCAGTTCGTCGACGGCCAGTGGAACGGCTTGATCCAGGACATGAACATGGCGCTCATCCGCCACGGCATGGCCGAGCGCATGAACCTGGGCACCACGCTGACCGCGCTGCTCGCCATCGGCGGGCGCTACTCCATCGTGCACGTGGGCGACACGCGCGCCTACGAGGTCAAAGACGATGCGATCGCGCAGCTCACGCGCGATCAGACCTACGTGCGCCGCGAGGTCGAGGCGGGCCGCATGACGCCCGAGGAGGCCATGGTGCACCCGCGCCGCAACGTGCTGCTGCAGTGCCTCGGCTCGTCCAAGGAGGTCGTGCCCGACCTGATCCACGGCAACATCGACCGCGACGCCATCTACTTTCTGTGCTCGGACGGCTATCGCCACGTGCTCACGGACGGCGAGGTGCGCAAGCGCCTGGGACCGGCGGCGCTCGATGCGAAGAGCTGGGAGATCGAGGCGACGCGTCCCGGGTTTACCCGCGCTGACGACGTGAGCCTTTCGCTCGAGGAGCAGCACGGCTTCCCCGAGGGCAGCGTGTCCATGAAGCTCGCCGCCGTCGCACGTCTGGTCATGGACCGCAAGGAAGAGGACAACCTGACCGCCGTGGTCATGCGCGTCAAGCAAGGAGGCCGCTGATGGCCAGAGTACGCAGGAGCTCCAACGCGCGCCGCGCGCGCGTCGGTGACGTCATCAAAGGGCAGTACAAGGTCCTTCAGGTAATCGGCGCCGGCGGCATGAGCCGCGTCTACCTTGCCTCGGACCTGCAGCTCACCAACAAGATGTGGGCCATCAAGGAGGTCGACCGCCATGCGACCGACCCGGTGGGCCGCCCCATCGAGCAGTCGCTCGCGCGTGAGGCTGACCTGCTGTCCAAGCTCAACCACCCCAACATCGTCGACATCGTCAACATCGAGAAGACCGATGACTTCATCTACGTCGTCGAGGACTACGTCGAGGGCGACACCCTCGACGCCGAGGTGCGCAAGGAGGGCCCGCAGTCCGAGGAGGACGTCCAGCGCTGGATGCTCCAGATCTGCGACGCCCTGGGCTACCTGCACGAGCAGAACCCGCCCATCATCTACCGCGACATGAAGCCCAAAAACATCATGTTGCACCCCGACGGCTACATCAAGCTGATCGACCTGGGCGTGGCGCGCGAGTACGTGGACGACGATTCCCGTACCGACACCGTGGCCTTCGGCACCGAGGGCTACGCCGCGCCCGAGCAGTACGGCGCCAAGACGCAGACCGACGCGCGCACCGACATCTACGGCATCGGCGCGACCATGTGGCACCTGCTGGCCGGCGGCGCGCCGCCCATGGAGTTCCCGCTGCCTGACATCCGCACGGTCAACCCCAACGTGTCCGAGGGCTTCGCCAACATCATCGCCAAGTGCTGCAAGCTCGATCGCTCCGAGCGCTATCAGAGTTGTGACGAGCTCGCTGTGGACCTCGAGCGCTACGAGGAGCTCACCGCCGAGTACCGCGAGCGCCAGGCCAAGAAGGTCCGCACGTTTGCGGGGTGCGCCATCGGCGCCGCCGTCTGCCTCGTGCTGGGTATCGGCTGCCTCATCGCGCGCGAGGGCGTCATCACCCAGAACTTCGAGTACCAGATGCAGATCGGCGACAGCGCGGTGCGCTCGAGCAACGCCGAGGAGGCCGAGGAGGCCTACCTGGACGCCATCTCCAAGCGCCCCGGCGATCCGCGCGGCTACGAGGGCCTCATCGCCGCCTACAAGGTGGACGGCGAGTTTGACACCGACGAGAAGGCGCAGTTCGACAATGTGTACCAGACCAACCTGGAGCAGCTGCGCGGCCACCGCGACTTCTCGCAGCTGTCCTTTGATATCGGTCAGCTGTACTGGTACTACTACGCCTACGGCGACGCCGGCGACTCCGAGCAGAACCAGGCCACGCGCATCAAGGCGTCGGCCGAGTACTTCGAGACCGCGGCCAACGACGTGCAGTTCGCCGATCGCCAGCGCGCGCAGATCTACAACGGCATCGCGCAGTTCAACACCAAGATTGCCGAGGCCATGCGCACCGACTCCGATTCCGATGAGGATTACCAGGAGTACTGGGGCTACCTCGAGCAGCTCGCTCAGACGATCGACGACGACACCAACGACCGCGTGCGTCTGGACAGCTACGAGCTGATCTGCAACGCGCTCGAGACCTACCTGTACGGCTTCGAGAGCGCGGGCATCTCGCAGTCCGACGTCGAGGACCTCTATCAGGTTGCCTACGACGGTCTGACCGACCTGGAGGACCGCTTCGGTGCCGATGACGCCGAGGCCGAGGCCCAGCGCGTCGATGCGCTGTCGCGCCTTGCCAACCAGGTGCGTACAAGGATCACGACGGTGTACTCCGGTGCCGTCGTCGGTGAGAACTAGGAGGGGCGACCATGGAAAACGTACTGTTGGGCGTAGCCGTCGCCCTGTTTGTGATCGGTGTGGCGCTGGGCGTCGTGGCAGCCGTCATGTTCGTCAAGCGCGACATCATGAACTCGATTCGCTTCCTGCAGGGCAAGCGCATCTCGGCCGATGACGAGAGCAAGAAGAAGCGCGCCCGCCGCGGCAGCGCCGCAGGCGCCGGGCGTCCTCGCGCCGCATCGAACGCCGTGGCAAGCGACACGACCGAGAACGTGGGCGACGACCGCACGACGGGCTTTGCCGGATCCGAGCGCGCCGACGACAACCTGACCACGGTCGTGTCCACGGGCGCCGACCGCGCCGACGACCGCCCGACCACCATCGCGGGCATGCCGGTGGACTTCATCACTTCCGACGAGGGCGTCGATGGGTCCGAGACGCCCACCGAGGTGCTCTCCGAGCTCGACGAGGAATCCGAGCGCGCCACCGGCGTGCTCGAGGACACCGACGCCGAGGACTCCGAGCGCCCGACCGGCGTGCTCACCGAGCACGATGAGGAGGACTCGGAACATCCCACGAGCGTGCTGGTTGCCGAGCCCGAGGAGGATTCCGAGGCCCCGACGACCGTGCTGGGCGCAGAGACAGACGAGGATTCCGAGGCTCCCACGACCGTGCCGGGCGAGATGGAGGCCGACGAGGCTGAGGACTCCGAAGCGCCGACGACCGTGCTCGGCGCTGCCGAGGCCGAGGAGGAGTTCGAGGAGGACTCCGAGCGCCCGACCGCCGTGCTGGTCGAGTCCGACGAGGAGTCCGAGCGCGCCACCGCCGTGCTGGGCGAGAGCCTGGAGGACTCCGAGCGGGCGACCGATGTGCTCGTATCCCCGCATGCGGATGCAGAAATTGTTACCGATGATGATTCCGGGGCGCAACAGGGTGTTGTGCAACAGGAAGAACCGCTGTTCCGCTTCATACTTAAACAGAATGTCATTGTCGTCCATACCGAGGAGACTCTCGATTAACTGCTGACGCGGGAAGGATACGAACATGTCAGTGTTGGATAAGCTCAAACTCTATTCGCGCAAGCCGGTCGCGGTGATCATGGCGGCGACGCTCGCCACTTCGAGCGTGCCGGTCCAGGCGGTCGTCCAGGCGACTCCGGCCTATGCCGCCCCGCAGCAGAAGGCCGATGACCAGGTGGATGAGGTGACGGGAGGCACCTTCGATTCGCAGACGGCCTCCATCAGCCTTGTTTACGATAGCGATGCCGAGAAAGCTGGAAGCTACACGCTTACCAAGAAAGACTTGCTGAACCTGCTTGAGCAGCAGCAGGGTGAGGCTTTGAAGGCCCTGTTCACCTATACCAAGGGCGGCACGGATCAGTTCTCCCAGACGATCGACGACGTGGTCGCTAGTTTCCCTGTGGGGGATGAGACCAAAGATGCCTACACGGTGACTGAGACGAATTACAAGATCACCGATATCGATATCAAGGTCGCTGCGGCTGCTGGTAGTTCCATCAAGGTCGATGCTACTGATGATGGTTGGACCATCTCGGCGGCCGCCGACGTTACGAATGAGGCCTTGGAGATCACGGTCACGTCCATCTCCTATCAGTACAACTTCAAGTACACCCATACCTTTATGGAAGAGGTGGAGGTTGAGGAGCCTGACGTGCCCGAGACGCCCGATGGCACCGAGCCGGGCGAGGGCGAGACGGGCGAACCGACTGATCCGACCGATCCGGGTTCCGGCGAAGAGACCACGCAGCCTCAGTATGAGGAGAAGAGCGAGGAAGTCTGGTATCCCGGCAGCAGCGCCGAGGATTTCACCGTCGAGGCTTCCGGCGTAATCAATGCCGGCACGCTTCCCGCGCCGAGTGTTACCGTGACCGCTGTCGATTACTGGGCGGGAGCCGAGGATAGTGCCGGTGAAGCGGAGGCAGAGGGCGTAACCGTTCCTGAACTCACGTACGGCGAGGGCTCTCAGAAGGCGACCGTGTGGGGTAACGGCTGGGCGAACCTTGACTATGAGGTTACATACGATGGGGATGCTGAGGATTACTTCACTGTCGACATCTCTCGTGAGAGGGCGGGCAGCGGCTTTAATCGTCGCTACAGTTACGTGGCCACCGTTACACCGAAGCGCGCAAGCGATGAGGACATGACGTTCACGGTTACGTTCAAGAAGCACTGGAGCGGTAGAGAAGTCGGTGCCGTTACGGTGACCGTCCCCGCCATCCAGAAGAAGCAGATTAGCATCGGTCTCGACGAACAGCCTTTCCGTCTGCAGGATGCTCAGGAAAAGACGATTCTTGTCGATGCGAACGAGCGCGTCCTCGAGGCGGTCAACGAGGTAGAGGACAAGCTCGGCAATGAAAGCCTGAGCGAGGACTATTACGCCTCTGCCGAATTGGGCGGTGACTTTGACAACCAGGGAGTTGCCGATCAGTCGCCGACCGTGACGCTCGCTCCGAGCGAGGAGAACGCGGACGCCTTCGCGAACTACACGATTACCGCCCCCTCGAACGTCACCATCAAGGCGATCCAGGACGTCGCGTGGGCTGACAGCGGCCTTGCGCTCGCCTCTGAGCACAACGAGGCCAGCGATGCCATCGACCTGACTGCCGACAACGCCGACACCTGGGTCAAGAAGATTCCGACCGCCTCGTGGGACGGCTACGAGCTCGCCTACGCCACGCCTGCGGTTCCGACGACCGCTGACGAGTTTGCCAGCTCTGTCGCCCTGTCCGGCGGCGACGGCATCCACTCCGTCACCATGTACGCGCTCAGCAGCGACAACGTCGTGAGCCAGATCACGGGCGTCTCCTACCGGCTCGACACCCTGGCTCCGCAGCTTAACGGTGCTGACGTCGATTACGATGTCAAGCATGGCACCTTCGTGTTCGGCGACCAGCGCGTCGGCGTGAGCTTCTCGCTCGTCGACCTCATCAAGGCCAATGCCGAGGATTCCAAGGATACGCTCGAGGCCCTGCAGTCCGGCGTCAACACCGGCTCGGTGACCGCCGAGTACGACGACGGCAAGAACGGCACCACCCTGGCCGCCGACCTCACCAACGACGGCTCCGAGTACTCGTTCTCCATCACGGGCGACCGCGACGTCAACACCGCCGACATTCGCATCCACGCGTCCGACGTCGCCGGCAACGTGCTCGACACCACCGCCGATGACAACAACGGCATCCCGACGAGCATCACCAAGCTCGTCGCCGAGAGCACCGGTCCGTCCATGAGCGTGTCGTGGGACAGCAGCGACGCCACCAACGGCAAGTACTACAACCACAACCGCACGCTGACCGTCACCATCACCGAGGCGTTCTTCAACTACACCCAGCAGTACGCTAACGACCAGGTGATCTTCACGGTCGAGCGCAACGGCGAGACCGCTATGGCCATCCACCCGACAGACTTCACGCATGTGTCCGGCGATACGTACTCCTACACGCTCGCCTTCACGGACGATGCGGACTACGTCGTGTCGAGCATGCACGTCGAGGACATCGTCGGCCATGCGGCCACCGGTGAGGGCGACACCTTCACCATCGACAAGACCGCCCCGACCATGCAGGTGACGTTCGACAACAACAACGTGGCCAACGGCAACTACTACAACGCCGCCCGCACCGCGACCATCACCATCACCGAGCACAACTTCGACCCCAACCTGGTGAACATCACCACCACCGCGTCTGCCGGCAACGGCGGCGAGGTCGGTCAGCCGGCCGTCTCCGGTTGGTCCTCCTCCGGCGACACCCACACCGCCACAGTGACGTTCCCCGGCCAGGGCGTGTACACGCTCGCCGTCGACGGCATGGACCTCGCCACCAACGAGCTCACGCCCTACAGCTGCCCCGAGTTCGTGGTTGACACCATCGAGCCCGAGATCACCATCTCCGGCGTGGAGAACCTGACCGCCTACGCGGACGCCGTGTCGCCTGCCGTCGCGGTCCACGACACCAACCTGTCCGACGCCACCGACATCCACGTCGAGGTCGTGGGCGTGTCCCCGTACGGCGAGTCCGCCAACCCGTTCAGCGCCGCGCCCGCCTTCACGGCGACCGACGCCAACGTCGAGTGGGGCAACCCCGACGAGGCCAAGCCCAACGACAACGTCTACACCGTCGTCGTCCAGGCCGTCGACCTCGCCGGCAACACGAGCGATGAGGCCGTGACGTTCTCCGTCAACCGCTTCGGCTCCACCTACGTCATCTCCGACGAGACCGGCAAGATGCTCGATCAGTACCTCAAGCACGACAACACCACCGACGTGCGCGTGACCGAGATCAACCCCTCCGGCCTCGATGAGTCCAAGACCTCCGTCGAGCTTACGCGCGACACGAGCAACACCACGCTCAAGGCCGACGAGGACTACACGACCGACGAGGGCACCGAGACCGGCTGGAGCCAGTACGTCTACACCGTCGACCGCGACAACTACGACGCTGACGGCGTGTACCGCGTGCTGTTCCACAGCCAGGACGTTGCGGGCAACATCTCCGAGAACGCCATGAAGGACAAGAACGCCGAGGAGGCCGGCGCGACCGCCGAGGTCAACTTCGCCGTCGATGACACCGCCCCGCTCGCGTCCTTCGCCGACCTGTCCAACGCCGAGCCCTACAACGAGTCCAGCCACACCGCCAAGGTGACCTTCGAGGACAACCTGATGCTCGATCACGCCGTGGTCGAGATCGACGGCCAGGAGGTCGCGACCTTCGACGCCGAGCAGCTCGCCAACAGCACCACCCAGGAGTTCACCATCAACGAATCTACCGGTGAGCGCTCCATCAAGGTGACCGTTTGGGATGCCGCGGGCAACGAGGGCGAGGCCAGCATGGACAAGGTGGTCGTCACGACCAACGCCTTCGAGCTGTGGCGCCGCAACACGCCGCTGTTCGCCGGCACCTTGGCCGTCGCCGCGGTGGCCGTCGCGGGCATCGCGTTCGGCATCGTCAAGAAGCGCAAGAAGGATGACGAGGAGACCAACGCGTAAGCGTACGGGTTTCCCGATTGACTGCGCACGGCGCCTCGTCTGCTTGTGGGCGAGGCGCCGTTGTTGTAACGGAGGAGTCGTGCATGGCTGACGATACGCTCAAGTGCCCAGCATGCGGAGGGAACCTGCCGGCAGGTGCGCAGACGTGCCCGTTTTGCGGCGCCGTCGTGCCCGCCCGCGACGCGGCCGGGGCGCCCGCGGCGCCCGCATCCGATTTGCCGTTCTCGCCTGAGTTCTTCGAGCACGACAAAGCCGTTCATCCCCACGCCGCGCACGCCGCCAAGCATCGCGACCATCGCGTTGAGGAGCGGGTGCGGCGCATAGCTGCCAATCCCGAGCAACGCCGTCGCGTCAAGATGGGGCTGATCGTCGCGGCTGCCGTTTTGGGCGTCGTGCTGGTTGCAGCCGTTGCCATCGCGCTCGTCTCCGACGCGCAGCTGCGCGCGCGTGCCCAGCAGGGAGCGGCGGGGCTGCAGGAAGACGCCGTTGATGTTGCGGCGCTCGCCGACACGCCCTTTGGCGGCGGCTTTGCGGCAAGCGACGGCGAGACGCTCTACTGGGCGTCCGATACGGGCATCTACGCGCTGGATGCCGAAGCGCTTGCGGACGACGACCGCTCGGCGCGCTGTGTGCTCGATGGCGTGGACGTCATCGAACTGTATGCGTATGAGGGCAATCTGGTCTATCGGGATGCCGACGGATCGATATGGCTGCTGTCCGATGCGCAGGATGCCGAACCGCGTGCGCTGCTGTCTGCATCTGATAAAAAGGCCGCTGCCGGGCTGGTGGTGCACGACGGCGTGGCCATCGCGGCCCTGCGGGACCCCTCTGCGGCGGACGATGAGGATGAAACGGGCGACAAGGCCGCGGGTAAACCTTCCGTCTCGGTTGCTTGCATCGATGTGACGCAGCTCAGTGACAAGGCGCCCGCGTGGAACGAGGTCTGCAGCCTTGCGGGCTCGCGTGCCTGGCTGTTCGATACGGGCGATACCGTGGCGGTTCTCGCCGCGGATGCGCGCTCATGGTCGCTCGCGGAGGTGCCCTTCGATGGCATTCCGCGCGACGGCGTCTCGGATGCGGCGTTCGCAGAGGTCATGAGGGGCGACGAGACGATCGAGGCCGCATGGTTCGACGGCGAGGAGCTCTATAAGACCGTGTCGGAAAAGGGCGGCGGACAGCACACCTCGCGCCAGGAGCCCGGCGGCACGTTCAACGACTACACGGGTATCCAGGGCCTGCCGCTTGTGGCGGGAAGCTCCACGACCTGCGTGTTCATCACCGGTTCGGGAGGATTTGCCTGGGTCGATTCGGGCGCGGGCTTCCTGCATGACGAGACCTCCGCGCTTGATGGGGCGCACGTGTCCGTGAGCGCCACCACCAGCCGCGTGACCGTTTGCGGCGAGCAGGCCTACCTGCTCACCGACATCGCCGACGGTTCAGGTACACTCAACGTAATCGATCTTTCGAGCGACCCGGTATCGGTCATCGAAGTGGCGGCGCGCTCGTAGGGTCGAGGCTGCCAGAAAGGAGCACAGGATGTTTTGCGGTAACTGCGGTGCACAAAACGACGATTCCAACGAGTATTGCATCAACTGCGGTGCGAATCTCAAACAGTATATGGTAGGCGGTCCCGCGCCGGCGGCCGCCCCGCAGCATGCGGCTCGGGGCATGCGGACGCCTGCGCCCGCCCAGCCCAAGCCCAAGGCTGCCAGTGCCGCGTATCCTGCGGCTCCCCAGCCGGTGCAGCCGGCTGCCGCTCGTCCCGCTCCGCGTCCGGCCTACCCCGGTGCGGCGGCGCGTCCTGCGGCGGCTCCTGCCCAGCGTCCCGCTGCCGCGGTGCCTGCGCGGCCCGTGGGCTCGCATGCGGCGCCTGCGCCTGCTCAAGCGGCACCCGCCGGTCCCTCGTCGGCCGAGCTGCCGCGTATCGTGTCCGAGCGTCCCCAGTCCGCGAGCATGCCGAGCCTGACGCTCGTGCGCGCCAACGGAACCCGGTACCGCATCAGCGAGTTTCCCGCCACGGTGGGCAAGGGGTCGGCGGCCAACGTGCGCATCGGCGGCAACACCGCCATTTCGCGCGTCCACGCTATCATCAAGTACCTGGGCACCGGTTTCTCGGTCGAGGACCGCGCTTCCACCAACGGCACGTTCATCAACGGCAATGCGCTGTCCGCCGGTGAGCGCGTGGCGCTGCACGAGGGCGATCGGTTGACCCTGGGAGACGAGGACTTCATCGTCGAGATCAAGTAGCTCGGCTTGAAGATGCGTCAACGGGCGTGCCCGCCGTGCGACAGCGACCGAAAGGGGTCATGTCGCGCGGCGGGCACGCTGCGTTGAATACGGTTTATCCGTTTTGCCTTATGCGCAATCCAGGGCGTCGAGCAAGCGATCGAGTGAGTGCTTGAGGTTCTCGCGCTGATCATCGCAGCGCTCGTCGTCGTGCGATGGTGCCCCTGTCTGCTGGGGCGAACTGGTGGGGGAGGCGAGGAGGCCGGTTCTCTGTGTCGGGGGGAAGGAGAATTGGTCTGCCTGTTGGGATGACGGCAATGGCGACCACGTGCTTGCTGCATGTTGGGAAGGATGCATGCGTGGCCTCCTCGCTCGTCCACCGGATACCGCGCAGGTCCTGTGTCGCTGTCGGCCTGTGCGTTGACCCCATTATGCCCGCCCTTCCCGTTCATCTCCGTTTAAGGCTTGCTTACGCCTGTTTGTACGTTTCGTGACGCAGCAGGTATACGCCACTAAACAGCCGCTTGAGCCGGCCCGGGTCATGCGCTGCCGTGTGTCCGGTGATGTGTCGGTCCTGTGGACGGACGGGCGGTGACGGCATCACAGGGGTCCGCCTATCGTCCCATTGCAGCGAAAAGTCCACTGATTGTTTCGGATGTGCCATGAGAGCCTTCGTTCGTATATCTGGGGCGCTTTCGGGTCGTATAATCGGCGGTGCGAAAGGTGGGACGGACCGGCTTGTTGCCGTGCGTCCCGTCCGCTGCGGAGGTACCGGGAATCGGTGCGTCGAAAGGGGAGCGTATGTTTCGCGTGGCGATACTCGAGGACGATCGGCAACAAGCCGAGCTGCTCGCCCATATGGTCATGGCCTCTCCGTTTGCCGACCGTATCAAGATTGTCGGGTCTGAGGGATCAGCCGATTCATTTGCCGAGGCATTCTCCCAAGGTGTCGACATTCTGTTTATGGATATCCGCCTGGGTTCCAACGTCGCTACCGGCATCGATCTGGTCGAGGCCCTGCTCTCGCCAACCAGCACCACGCAGGTCATCTACGTTTCGGGCTACCTCGAGCACGCGTCGGACGTGTACCGCACCAAGCACACATGGTTTTTGTCCAAACCGGTCGAACAGCTTGCGCTCGATACCGCGCTCGCGCGCGCCATCGAGAATCTCGAGCAGATCGCCCGCCAGCCCCTGCTGGTGCGCTCGAACGGTGCGCTGCTCCAAATCATGCCCGACGGCATCATGTATATCGAGAGCGAGCGGCGCAAGGTGCGTATTCACGAGCGAAGCCGCACGATTGAGACGTACGCCAAGATGGCTGACGTCGAGCAGGGTATGCCGGCGCAGTTTGTCCGCTGCCACAAGAGCTTTCTGGTCAACATGGATTACATCGCCGAGCTGCGCGCCCGCGACGTGGTCCTCATCGACGGCACGGTGCTGCCCGTAAGTCAGCGCTGCCGTAAAAAGCTCCATGATCGCTTTGTCGACCATGTGGGCAGAGCGCTGTAGGGAACGTCGTGGACCCGCTGTTCGCTCGCGCGTGCGTCGAGCTTTCCACTCTGGCGGTGAGCATTTCCGTGCTGGTCGGTATGACGTTCATGCTGCCGGTGCGCAGGCCGCCTGTCTACTATGCCCTGCAGATCAGCATCATGTTTGCCCTGCAGCTTGCGCACTACGCGTATCCGCTGGCGGCGCAGGTTTCGTTCGCGCTGCTCGTAACGATTGCCCTGCTGTTTCTCGAAGGGCCCTTCAGATATCGGGTGCTTGCCGTGATGCTCGGCTTCACCCCGGCGATCGTGTCGGAGGCGGTGCTGTCTGGCGTATGGATGCTGTGGGAGGGCGAACTCGTGACGACGGCGGGCGCCATGCTCGAGAACGCGCCTGCGTCGTGCATCCTTAGGCTGGTCGACATGGTGAGCATCTTGATCGGCGCCCGTATTTTCAGCTTGCTGTTCAGGCGGCTTGGCAGAAGCCCCGAAGCGCTGTCGGTGCTTGGGCGCTTCCTGCTGCTCCCGGTGCTGCAGGTTGCGCTCGTCATGGCCGCCCTGTATATGCAGATGTTTGTCTTGGGCTACAGCCTGTTCTTTTGTGCCGGCATGTCGGTCATCTCGCTTGTGTTCTACGCGTCGGATCTCCTGATCGTCATCTCCATAGACCGCGCTGCCCGCGCCGACGAGGCACGCGCTCATACGGAGCTCATGCAGATGCAGCTCAAGGGCTATCTGGAGCGGTGCGAAGAGGTGACACGGCGCAACGCGAGGACCGCTGCGCTTCGCCACGACGCGCGCAATCACGTGCAGGTGATCTCGGGGTTGCTGGACCGCGGTGCCACGGATGAGGCGGCGCGCTACGCTGCCGAGTACGCACGCGAGCTCGCGTCGGTGACGGAGGCGCACCATGCATGAGCACGTCTTGCTGCTCGTTGCGGCTTCGGTGATCTCGATTGCGGTGTCGACGGTCGCCATGTGGACGGCGCTGGGCGACTATCCGGCGTCGCGTCGGCTGCTCAGCCTGATCTTTCCCGTCGGCCAGATGGGGATCGTGCTGTTCTCGGCGGTCGCGGCAGTTCGGAGCAGCGCGAGCACGCCGTATCTCGTCTTCATCGCGCTGGGTGGGTTCGCCTGCGCAGCGTGCAATCCGGCGCTCTATCGCGGGCTCGCGCGCGCCGAGGAGCGCGATGCCGAGGCCATGCGGGCGCAGCTGGTCGAGCGCGAGCTCGCAGAGCAAAAGATCCGTCTTGAGCGAGCGCGCGAGGTGGCGGGTGACGCCGACCGCATTCGAGATGAACTGCAGGAGCTCTTCTCCCGTGTGGGCGATGCCCTTGCAGCAGGCGAGAGCAGCCGGGCTCGTCAGCTGCTCGGCAACGTGACGAACATCGTTCCGTCCGTCGGCGCGTCGTACAGTCGCAACCTCGCGGTCGACGCCCTGCTCGCTTCCAAGGCGGCCTTGTGCGCCGATTCGGATATCGCGATCACCATCCGCGCCGACGTCCCCTTCGCGCTCGATATTCCCGATGTCGAGGTGTGCGCCCTGCTGTCGAATCTTATCGATAACGCGGTGAACGCCGTTAAGGGGTTCGAGCGGGAGCGTCGCCGCATCGATGTGTCGGTCCGTGCGGCTCAAGGGTATCTGGCCATGGTGGTGAGCAACCCGGTTGACCATGCGCCCGACGCCGAACGCGAGCGCGCCCGTCGGTCCGCGCATGCGTTTTCGGATGATGCGTGCCTGTGTGAACATGGCTGGGGCACGTCGATTGTCGAGAGCCTGGCCAAGTTGCATGGCGGGACCGTCAGCACGGAATGCACTCAGGGCATCTATACCGTTCGCGTGCTCTTGAAGTTGGGGCGGAGCGCCACGTCGTCCGCAGGGGCGCGAGGTTAGGCGCGTTCGATAGCTGCTGCCAGCCGTCTGCCCGTCATCCGCTGCCGCTTGCCGACGCGCCGAGCACTCTTGCGGCGTCTGCGTATAGTGCCGGCCGGGCGCGGTAATAACAACAATGGACAAAGGGTCCTCCCCACCGAGATATCCGGTGAGAGCCTTCGAGAGGCGGGGAGGTCGGAGAGCCGGGGCGCGGCATTCGCCCCCGGCTCTCTTCGTGTGTCACGGGGCTGTTTGGGAGACTCTCGTCGCTGCTTGTTGGCCCGCCGGGGTTAAAACACCCTAGGGATTATTTTACATGGCGTATTCTTTAGAATACGCCATGTAAAATAATCCCTAGGGTGTTTTAACCCCGGCGGGCCAACCGCCGAGCAGGCCGACAGTCATACCGCTACACAGAGCGGATCTGCTGGATGACGCGATCCATGGTCTCGTCGATGCGGTCGCGCTTGAGCTCGCACTCCCAGATGGTGATGGCGGTCCAGCCGAGCTCGGCAAGCTCGGTACGGGCTTTTGCGTCGCGTTCCACGTTGCGACGGAACTTGGCTTCCCAAAACTCGGTGTTGCGCTTGGGCACGCTGGGATGGCAGTGGGGGCAACGATGCCAGAAGCATCCGTTGACAAAGATCGCGATGCGCCTGCCCGGAAACGCGATGTCCGGTCTCCCGGGTGCCTTCTTCCACTGCAGGCGATAGCCGGTGAGCCCTGCTGCGCGCAGGCGCTGGCGCACGAGCATCTCGGGCTTGGTGTTCGCGCGCTTGTTGCCCTGCATGGACTTCTTGATGGCCGCTCGGCGCCGCACCAGCTCGGTCTCGGCGGCGGTCAGGTCGCTGGTGTCGATGCCGTCGAGCAGGGAGCGCTTCTTCTTTGCCGTGCGCGCCTTCTTGCGCTTTTGCGGTCGAGCGCCCGCAGGCGGCTCATCGTCTGCGTCGGAGCTGCCCTGAGCGGTCGTGTCATCCGGCGACATATCGTCGGGCCGCGCCGCGTCGAGCGCAAGCGCCTCGACCAAACCCTTATCGGCGGGCATCCATTCGACGCTGGCGAGCGTACGGCGGCTGATCCAGCGAATGTCCAGCTGCCGATCGCTGCACTGCGGCTCCGCGGCGCCCGCTTCGGTGTCGATCCGGCAGAAGAAGCACTCCATCGACAGATGGAAGTCCTCGTAATCGTATTCGACCGTATAGAAGTCGCGCAGGTCCGTCACGCGCACCTGCAGCTCTTCTTGAAGCTCGCGTATGCAGGCGTCCTCGGGC
This sequence comes from Collinsella tanakaei, assembly GCF_030373545.1. Lineage (GTDB taxonomy): Bacteria > Actinomycetota > Coriobacteriia > Coriobacteriales > Coriobacteriaceae > Collinsella > Collinsella tanakaei_C. Next base: position 38,402 of record NZ_JAUDCO010000004.1, read on the forward strand.
GTCTCGCCGCGCTCGACCTTGCCGCCCGGAAACTCCCAGAGTCCCTGCATATCGCCATAGCCGCGCTGAACGGCGAGAACCTCGTCGCTCTCGCCGCCTCTGCGTATGATTCCTGCTGCTACATGTACCGTTTTCATGGCCACCATTGTACACGTGACGCTGCGCGCCGAGCGGCAGAACGCGGCTGCGCCCGTGGCCTTAAGCCCGCCTTAACCAACCTTACAAAACCGCAATCCAGATGTAAGCCAAATCGATGGATGCCCACAGGCGCCTGCGCGACTATAGCGTCAGGAGGTGGTTGTCATGCAGGCAACAGACATCAGGAACCAGCGCCGCAACCCGTATGATATTCAAGACGACCCGCAGGGTATCGGGATGAGCGCAATCGAGATGGTCCTGTGGCTGCTGGTCATGGCGGTGCTTTCTGTCGTCATGATCTGGCTACTGTGGGCCCACACGCGCTGATCGGCGACGCCCCAGGCAGCGTGGCTGTGCCCCTTTGCCATGGGTCCCGTTTTGCTATGAGGAGAGGAATGTGAGTATGGGAATGCATACGATCGATACCCGGGACGGTGGCGCGAACGCGCGCGTCCAGATGACCCTGCCGTCGTCGCTGAGGGGCACTTCTGCGCCTGTTCGCCAGTTCGCAACAGCGCAGGCCGCCGGGCCGGTGCTGGACGTACGACATGTCGAGAAGGTCTACGGCTCGCGCAACAACGTGACACGCGCCCTGGCCGACGTTTCGTTTTCGGTGATGCGCGGCGAGTTCGTCGGCATCATGGGAGCCTCGGGATCCGGCAAATCGACACTGCTCAACTGCGTATCCACCATCGACGCCGTGACGAGCGGCTCGGTGAGCATCAACGGTGTCGACGTGACGGGCATGAAGCCTGCGAAGCTCACGCGCTTCCGGCGCGAGCAGCTCGGCTTCATCTTTCAGGATTCCAACCTGCTCGACACGCTGACGGCGCGCGAGAACATCGCCTTGCCGCTCACCATCAGCCGCGTGCCCGCGCGCGAGACGCTCGTGCGCGTTGAGGCCGTGGCGTCGCGCCTGGCCATCACCGAGGTGCTCGACAAGTATCCCTACCAGATGTCGGGTGGCCAGCAGCAGCGCGTGGCCGCCGCGCGCGCCCTGGTCACCAACCCGGCGGTCATCATGGCCGACGAGCCGACCGGCGCGCTGGATTCCAAGAACGCGCGTCTTCTGCTCGAGTGTCTCGAGACCATGAACCGTACCTACCAGGCGACGGTCCTCATGGTGACGCACGACAGTTTCGCCGCGAGCTACACCAACCGCGTGCTGTTCATTCGCGACGGCCGCATCTTCACCGAGCTGCGTCGCGGGGGCACGCCGCGCCAGGAGTTCTTCAACAGCATCATGGAGGTCGTCGCGATGATGGGCGGTGAGGGTTCCGATGCTCTGTAAGCTCGCATGGGGCAACGTGCGCCGTGCGGGTCGCGACTATCTCGTCTACCTGCTGACGCTCACGCTTGCCGTCACGGTGTTCTACGCGTTCAACACCATTTCGTTCCAGGTCGATATCGCCGGGGTGAGCGAGCAAAACGCCGGCATGGGCGAGGCGCTCGGCGGCATCATCAGCGGTCTTACCGTGTTCCTGGCTATTGTCATGGGCTTTCTCATGGTCTACGCCAACAACTTCATCATGAAGCGGCGCAAAAAGGAGTTCGGTCTCTACCAGGTGCTCGGTATGAGCCGCGGGCAGGTGGCGCGCATCATGACGCTCGAGACGCTGTTCGTCTCGCTTGCGGCCCTTGTGCTCGGCCTTGTCATGGGGCTTGCGCTCTCGCAGCTCATGGTGTTTTTCACCGCGTCGATCTTCAAGACGCAGATTGCGAACTTCCGGTTTTTCGTCTCACCGAGTGCCCTTGTCATGACGGTGGGATGCCTGGTGGCAATCTTCATCGTGACGCTCGTGTTCAACCTGCGCGTGGTCAGGCGTGCGCGCATCATCGACCTCATGAGCGCCGGCCGCACCAACGAGACGATCAAGACGCGCAACCCTTGGGTCTCGGCGGTCATCTTCCTCGTTGGTCTTGCCGCCATCGTCGCCGCATACGTGCGACTGCTGCACGACGGCCTGCCCTATGACGGCGCGCCCGAGGGGATGCGGGCCTTCGGCATCACCACGCTCATCGTGGTGGTCGGCACCATCCTGTTCTTCTTCGGCCTGTCGGGCTTTCTGCTCAAAGCGCTGCAGGGCGTGCGCGGCCTGTATTGGCGCGGCCTCAACATGGTGACGCTGCGTCAGCTTGCCGCCAAGGTCAACACGGTGAGCCTGTCCATGGCCGTCATCGCGATGATCCTGTTTTTGGCCATCACGTCGGTGACGACGGGCATGTCGCTTGCCGACACGATGAACAACTCCGTCGAGCGCGGCACACCGGTGGATTACACGACGTCGGTGACGTATTACAGCCAGCCGCTCGTAGACGAATGGAACGCCGACCCGACCATCACCGGGGGAGAGGGCGGTGTGACGTTTGCGGCGACCGATGAGCCGGTGGATGTCATGGAGCTCTCGTCGCACCAGACGCTCAATCCCGACACGCCCGAGGCCGAGCCCTTCGACCTTTCGTCCATTACGGGCTCCTACGTGCAGGTCGATGTGTATGATTCCACCCCGCGCGGGGCGGCGCGCCCGCTGGTCACGCTGCAGGATCTGTGCGATGCGGTCGACATGCCGCTGCCTGCGGGCACCGAGTCCTCCGATGTCGAATCGCTCGGCCTGCAGGTCGTGCGGGAGAGCAACTACAACGACTATCTGGCGTTTCGCGGCATGGAGCAGGTCGATCTGGGGGATGACGGCTATACGCTGCTGTCCGACATGGGCGAAACCGTCAACGTGATCTACAACGCTGTTCTGAGCGAGGGCGTCGAGCTCAACATGGGCGGCCATATCCTGCATCCGGTTCAGGATCGCGTGAACGAGGACGCGAGCGTGTTCGTGAACTCGATGATGGGCATGAACTCCGGCACCATCGTGCTGCCCGACGCGCTCGTCGACGCGCTCGCCTTGCCGCCGTACACGAGCTATCTGCTTGTGAACTATGCGGATGACATCGACGGCCAGCAGGCGGACGCCTATATCGACACGCCCCGTCGCTACGGCGATGTGGTTGCCGACGGTTCCGATGCGATCGTGGGCGGCTGGGGCGTCGAGGCGACCCGCACCACCACGTACGAGAGCACCGACTCCATGAACGGCCTGATCAGCTACCTGGCGATCTACATCGGCTTCGTGCTTGTGGTGGCCTGTGCGGCGATCCTGACGATTCAGCAGCTCTCGGGCGTGGCGGATGCAAGCGCCAACTACCGGATCCTGTCCGAGCTGGGCTGCGATCGCGCTCAGATCGCGCACTCGGTGCTTGCCCAGCAGACGGTCTTCTTCGTGCTGCCGCTTGCGATGGGCATCGCGCACTCCATCTGCGCGCTGTCGGTGATCATCAAGCTCGTGGCACTGTTCGGCGGGTTTACCATCGGTGGCACCGTGGGGCTCGTGACCCTGATCTTCCTGATTGCCTACGGCGGTTACTTCTGCGTGACCTACCTGATGGGCAAGGGCATCCTGCGCGATGCGACGAGGGCCCGCCACGCCGCGTAGCGCGCGACAGAGGATGGGCAGACATCGGATGCGGCGGGGGACGGCTACGAGCCGTCCCCTTTGCCGCCTTTTGCTCCGCTTTCGACCCTATCAAACAAAAAGCCCGCATGCCGCTAAGGCGGCCTGCGGGCTTCAACGCACCGTGGTGCGGTATGTTCGCTGAGAACTAGGCGGCGAGACGGCCGTAGACGGAGGAGGCCTTCGGGGTCACGTGAGCGGCGCGGTCAAGGTAAGCACCGTTGCTGATGCCGGGCACGGCGGCCTCGAGCTCGTTGGAGAAGAGGTTCGCGATAGCCTTGGCGGTGGACTGGAGCAGATTGATGGCGGCCATAGTTCTTCCTTTCCTTCGACATCCTATGGAAATGAACGGACCGTTCGTTGCGGGTAATCGTCCGTTCACCGATTTGCCGAGGGCAAGTCTAGAGGGTCCATCAGGCGGTTTCAAGGCTCATCGGTAACCATTTTGAAATCATTCAAGACTCGCACATAATCCGCAGGTCAAAGTGGTATTTCTGCAGCAATCGCTGCACCGCGGGATAGCGCTGGAGCGCGATTATTCCGCTTATGTGGGCCTGCATGGCGTCAACATGGGGTTGACGACCATAATTCCTTCACATGCTCGTGTTAACGGCCCTCACCGCTCGACACCCCGAGGCTCGTCCCGAACTGCTTCGCAGATTGTCTATGCGCTGCGATTGCATGGCGAGACCCCGCGCTCCCTATGGGAGCACGGGGTCTCGCGCATCGCCCCGCACGGCGGGGCATCAGATGCAAGAGGGCCTAGATGGATGCGGCATACGGTCGCATCGGCCACGCCTCGGAAGGGGTGCACACGCTTCGAGCGGATGCGCCGGCCTTCTTGGTGGCTTCCAAAAACGCCTCATAGGAGCGCTTCAGGTTGAGTCGCTGATCCTTTGAGCGCTTGGGGCGCTTGGTCGCCGCGGAAGGGGCAGCTTCGGTGGTCTTCACGAGGTGAGGGTCCTCTTTTCTCTTGGTGTCCGTGCGCATCGTTTCATCTCCTGTTCAGCGTTGCCGGATGGCATCCGAGCGCATCCGACGGTCGTTTTGGTGCGCCGCTTAAGAATGTACCTCAGGGGCGTCGGATTAATCTGAAGAAGCGCTTAAGCCGTGTTCTCCGTCGCGAACGGCACCTTTTGGCGAGGGGACGGTCACGTATCTGTGCGATCTGTGATGCCAAAGGGGCACGCGTCCCAAAATGGCCTGGAGAGAGGCGGGGCGGCATCGCCGAGCGTCGGCCGGGCGGCGCGAAAGCGGGCAATCTGTTCAGATATGAAGGTCTGCGGCCCCGGAATACGAGGGGATTGGGCTGGTGCTAGCGGGCAGGTTCTGAGTACGCATCATAAAAGGATGCGTTCATGCAGTTATGTAAAAGTGCTACGTACAAGCACCATTTCTTGCCGCGCGCGAAGATGCGCCGTCGGCTCGTTTTCGGCCTCCTGAACCTTCATATCTGAACAAATTGTCCAGGTTTGGCGTCCCGGGTCCGCAATGGTCCGAAAGGAATCAGGAGCAAAATGGGCTTCATGGGCGCAAAACGCAAAACGCCCCTTTGTCCGGCATCTGCCGGCAAAGGGGCGGACCGCGCTGGGGCTTTATCAGTCGGCGTGCTCGTCGGGGCTCGGTTTCTTTTTGGGCAGGCGTCCGGCACGCTTCAAGGCGTCGCGCAAGATCCACTCGACCTGGCTGTTGGCGCTGCGCATCTCATCGTCCGCCCAGCGCTGAACGGCCTCCCAGATGGCAGGGTCGATACGGAGTGGATACTGCTTGCGTGCCATGGGGACACCTGCTTCGTCGGGAACGGGGCGCAAGGATACCTCCTTGCGCCCCGAATCGGGTTAGTAGATCGAGCTCGTGTTGAGGACCGGGTGCGCTTCGGACTCGCCGCACAGCACGACCATGAGGTTCGATGCCATCTGCGCCTTGCGCTCCTCGTCCAGCTCGATGGTACCGCCGTCGGCGAGCTCCTTCACGGCCATGTCGACCATGGACACCGCGCCCTCGACGATCTTCTTGCGGGCGGCGATGACGGCCTCGGCCTGCTGGCGACGAAGCATCGCCTGGGCGATTTCGGGCGCGTACGCCAGGTGCGTGAGGCGGGCGTCGTCCACGGTTACGCCGGCCGGGGCCAGACGCTGCGTGAGCTCGCGCTTGAGCGCCTCGGAGACCTCCTCGATGTTGGAGCGCAGCGTGATGGCGCTGGCGTCATCCGAGTTGTCCTCCAGGTGGTCGTAGGCGTAGATGCTTGCCACGTGGCGCAGTGCCGTCTCGGCCTGCGTGGAGACAAACTGCTCGTAGTTGTCCACGTCGAACAGGGCCTTGGCGGTGTCGGCGACGTGCCACACCACGACGTTGGCGATCTCGATGGGGTTGCCCATCTTGTCGTTGACCTTCAGGATCTCGCCGTTCAGGGTGCGGGCGCGCACGCTCACCTTGGTCGATAGGTTGTTGGACGCCTTCGTGGCGACGCTGATCTGCTTGCCGAGCGACAGGCTCGACTTGGAGAGGACCTCGGCGGTCGCCTCTTCGGCGGAGGCGTTCGTGCCCATCGAGCGGCTGTAGAACGGGTTGGCCCAGCGGAAGCCACCGTCGCGGACCGTACCCTTGTAGTCGCCGAACAGGATGCACACGCGCGCCTGGCCGGGCTGCAGGGTGAAGAATCCGCAGATGGGGATCCAAATGAGACAGAATGCGGCGATGCTGAGTCCCAAGCCCCAGCCGTGCAGCGGGCTGACGGGCGTGCCCGCGCGGTCAGCGGCGTCCAGCCCTATGATGCTCAGGATGAATACGACGATGATGGCGACAAACGCCACGCAGACGACGGCGAGCATCCCCCAACCGGATTTAGCCTTGATCTGCTTTTCCACGCTCATGGAAGTTCCTTTCAGACGACGTCCGCGTTTGCGTGACAGCCCGGACGCTGCCCCGTATTGCTTCGGGGGAGGGCAGTCCCCGACGGAACCCGTGCGTTCCGTTGATTACATTGTGATATCACATTGGTATCCCGTCAAGGCGCGTTCACCCTTTCGGCGAACGGTATCCCGGCGTGACTCAAAAGGGTTCAGGGAAAAAGCGGGACAGTAGCGCCGGACGTCAGGTGGGTGTCGCGAAAGCGGACAATTCGTTCAGATATGAAGGTTTGCAGCCTCGGAATTAGAGGTGATCGGGACGATCTCTGCTGGCCGGTTCTAGCTATACATCATAAAAGAATGTGTTCATGTCGTTGTGTAAAAGTAACAATAGCTAGAAGCATTTTTCGCTACGTGCACAGACGCGCCATCAGCCCGTTTTTGGCCTCTCGGACCTTCATATCTGAACAAATTGTCCATGTTCGGCGTCTTGCGTTCGAATGTCCCAAGAGGCGCCGGGAGAAACGTGGGAAACCGGAAGGGCTTGTCGTTAACGGGACCGGTTTCCTTTTGACCGGACGGAATGTTTCGACGGGTGCGAATTGGGTACCATGTGCTCGTATGACGGTCTTGCAGGGGAAAGGGGTGACCGCCATGGTGGGCATTGTGCTCGTGTCCCACTCCGAAGCGCTAGTCTCGGCGCTGCACGATTACACCAAGGTGATCGCTCCCAACGCGCCCGTCGCGCTTGCCGGAGGAATGCCCGACGGCTCCTTCGGCACGAGCTACGCGCGCGTGCGCGCCGCCATCAATCGCGTCAACGGGCCGGACGGCGTCATCGTCCTCATGGACATAGGCGCGTCGGCCACGGTCGTCAAGATGGTGCTGACGGATATGGGCGACCCCGGTGTCTACATGGCCGACTGCCCCTTCGTCGAAGGCGCCGTCGAGGCGACGGTACAGGCGCAGGCCGGCATCGATCGCGCCTCCATCGTTCAATCGCTCAAATCGCTCTCGTCGCTGCGCAAGTTTTAGGGCGCGCGTTACACGGACATGCTGTCCATTGCATCTCGGATTCGACGCATGTCGCACCGCCGTCTCGCCCACTCGGCTTCGCGCGCATCTTGCCCGCTGCCGTCACCATGCGGGACAATGGAGCTACTGGCGTCACAAGGAGGTTTTCATGGGCCGCGTGCGATTTGCCGTCATCGGGACGAGCTCGATTTCCGAGAGCTTCGTGGATGCGCTCCATGCAAGCTCGGATGCCCTATACGTCGGAAGCATGTCGCGCAGCGTCGAGCGCGCCGCCGACGTGACGTCGCGGCTCGGCGGCACGGAGCCGTTCTGCGGCCTGGATGCGGTGGTGTCGTCCTCCGCAATCGACGCGGTCTACATCGCGAGCCCCAATGCCCTTCACTACGAGCAGGCCCTCGCCTGCATCGAGGCGGGCAAACACGTGCTCGTGGAGAAGCCGATCGCTGCGAACGCTGCCCAAGCACGTCAGCTGTTCTCGGCAGGTCGCCGCCATAGGGCGGTGGTCATGGAGGCCATGCGCTCGGTGCATGACCCTGCCTACGGGGTGCTGCGCGACACGCTTTCGCGCATCGGGCGCATACGCCGGGCGAGCTTGCGTTTCGGCAAGTATTCCACGCGCTATGACGAGGTGCTTGCGGGGCGCCAGACCAACATCTTCGACGCTCGCTTGGCGACCGGTGCCCTCATGGATATCGGCGTGTACTGCGTCGAGGCCTGCGTAGCGCTGTTCGGCGTGCCCGAAGCTGTATCGTGTGCGGCGGTGCGCATCGCCGATGCGGACTGCGAGGCGACCGGCGGCGTTATCGATGGCGCCGGCACGCTGCTCGCACGCTATCCGGATATGGTTGCCGAGCTCTCGTATTCCAAGATCACCCAGGATATGCTCGACTGCCAGATCGAGGGCGAGCTGGGGACTATCACGTATCGGGGCGTCTCGGTGCCGTTGTCCGGTGCGCTGGTGCTGCGCGGGCGTGCGCGGGCGGGGGCGTCGCGGCCCGGCGAGTTTACCGAAGGGGATGTGACCGAGACCCTGCCGTTTGCCACCTGTGCCAACAACATGTGCTATGAGCTCGAGGACTTCTGCGCTTGCGTGCGAGGCGAGCGCGACGCCGAGGAATTCGAGCGCATCACGTGCACCTCCCTCGACATCATGGACGAGGCGCGCCGCCAGGCGGGTATCGTGTTTCCCGCCGACGCCGCGTAGCGCAAGGCGCAGGATCGTCCCCGAAGGTTTAACACGGGGTTGGCGGGGACGGCGAGCTACTTGCCCAGCCAGGCCATGATGAAGTTCACGATGGCCGCGGCGTCGTTGATGCTCAAAAACGGGGGCAGGGTGCGCGCCGCGCCGTCGTTTCCGGCGTCCTTGGTCGCGCGGGCGCGGAAGTTGCGCTCCACCAGCTCGTTGCATGCGATGGCGACCGTGTTGCCGTCGATGAGGTCGTAGGAGTCGTCGCCGCGCAGGCGATCGACACCCGACCGGCTCACGACGATGTTGGGAAGCCCCGCGGTCTTATAGCCCTCGACCACGACGATATCGACATCGGTGAAGTGTGCGAGCAGGTCCTCCACGGGGACTTCGGCCCCGGTGTCCGCGTATTCGGCGTAGCGGCCGGGTGAGACGATGCCCACGTGGCGGCTGCCCGCCTGCGCGTGCCGCCACGAGTCCTTTCCGGGCTGGTCGACCTCGATGTTCTTCTCGCCGTGGTGCTTGATGGACCCCACGCGAAGCCCGCGCTGCGTCAGGCGCGAGATGACCTTCTCGACGAGCGTCGTCTTGCCGGAGTTCTGATATCCGATGAACGCGATGGCGGGTGCCGCCGGTCCGCATCCGGGTCCGCCGGGCAGCGGGGAGGCGGCTTCAGCGCCGTCGCCCGTATCGGCGGCCGGGACGTCCACGACCTGCTCGGTGCGCTCCCACACGCCGGATCGTCCGCCTTCCTTGCGCAGCAGGTGCACGTCGACGATCTCCATGCCGCGGTCGACGGCCTTGCACATGTCGTAGATGGTCAGGCAGGCGCATGATACCGCGGTGAGCGCCTCCATCTCGATGCCGGTCAAGCCGGTCATGCCGCACGTGGCCGTTACGCGGAAACCGACGCGGCCGTCGGGGCGCGCGCCGTTGCCGCTGGCGGGAATGGCTTCGATATCCACGGCGCTTTTCGTGAGCATAAGCGGATGGCACAGGGGGATGAGGTCGCTCGTGCGCTTGGCGGCCATGATGCCCGCTATGCGCGCGCAGGCGAGCACATCGCCTTTTTTCGCGCGGTCCTCGAGCACCATCGCCTGGGTTTCGGGATGCATGAGGATGCAGCCTTCGGCCACGGCCAGGCGCTGCGTCTCGGCTTTTTGGGAGACGTCGACCATGCGTGCGTCGCCATGCTCGTCGATATGCGTGAGGGCGTCGCCTGCGCCGTCGCGTTGCGGCGCGGCGGGGGCACCGTGAGCTGTGGCGGTCGGAGCGACGGTCGCGGAGACACCGTGAGCCGCAGGGGTCGGGGCGACGGTCGCGGAGGCGATTTCCTGCGGGGCCTGGCCGGGGGACTGCGGCTCGCCGACCACGGCGGTCGGGTACTTCTCTCCCGTCTTCTGCCTGATGGCTGCCTTGGCGGTCATCTTCTTGCCCATGGTCGATCAGCCTCCGATCTGCGACATGAAACGCCCGGCTCCGCCGGTGCGTCCGTGTTCTTTGGGTTTATGCGCGAGCGCCGCGCGGTAGATTTCAATCGCGCGGGCGTCGTCATGCGCGCGCAGGGCTTCGCGCACCGAATACTCGTCGTCCGAGAACAGGCAGGGTCGCAGCGTTCCGTCCGAGGTGAGGCGCAGCCGATTGCAGCGCGCGCAGAAATGGTTGGACATCGCCGAGATGAAGCCCACGGTGCCGGCAGCGTTCGGAAAGCGCCAGTACCGCGCCGGACCTGCGCCGCCCGGGGCATTCGCGGCGGGCTCGAGCGCGCCGATGCCGGCGGCGACGCCCGCTGCGGATATGGTCTGCACAAGCTCTGCCGACGGGACGACGTCGCTTTCGTCCCAAGCCCCGGGGCACACGGAATCAGCCGTCCCGGCCGCGCCGTCGGCCCGTGCGGACCGCGGCAGCGGAGCCGCTCCCATGCCCGGCAGGCAGTGGGGCTCGGCGCCCGCAGCGTGCGACGAGCTGCCGATTGGCATGTACTCGATGAAGCGCACGTGGATGGGGCGGTCCACCGAGAGGCGGGCAAGGCCGAGCACGTTTTGGTGGAGCCGGCGCACGACGACGGTGTTGACCTTGACGGGGGAGAACCCAAAGCCGAGCGCGGCGTCGATGCCAGCGAGCGCCTGCTCGAGGTGACCGGTACGGGTAATCTGGACGAATTGCTCGGGATCGAGGGTGTCCAGCGATATGTTGACACGGTCGAGGCCGGCGTCGCGCAGCGCGGGCGCGAGCGCGGGCAGCAGGGCGCCGTTGGTGGTGAGCGAGATGTCCTCGATCTGCGGTATGGCGCGGATGGCGCGGATGAGCGGGATAAGGCGGCGGGAGACGAGCGGTTCGCCCCCGGTGAGGCGGACGCGGCGGATGCCCTCGCCGGCAGCGAGGCGGATGAAATGCGCCGTCTCCTCCGCGGTGAGCAGCTCGGTGTGATCGCGGGCGGCGACTCCCTCGGGCGGCATGCAGTACACGCAGCGATAGTTGCACTTATCCGTGACGGATACGCGCAGGTACGTTACGCTGCGGCCGAAGCTGTCGTGCTGTGTGGGGGTCGTCAAGGTCCAAACGCCCTTTCGGGTTGAATGATGCTCATCCAAGAATAACACTGATGTCTGAGCGTCCGAGCACACTGTCTTATCAGTTCGGATGGACGGCGCTCCCCGTGTTTGTTTGCAGACGGGAACATCCACGGTGCTGCGCTGCAGGCGCAAGGGTGTAAAAGAGTCTCGACGTGTGGGCGAGTCGCTTCCCTGTTCGTTTTTATTTCGCCCGGCGGCAGGTCGAGGACTCTTTTCTACAGTTTTTTGCGCGTTGTGTACCGCTGGTTTTCGATTCACGGAGAAACGGCATAGGCGGACCGAGGACCCCTTATCTCCAATCTGCGAAAACGCTGGTTGAATAGCTCTCCTACGGTGCCGAAATCAACGAAGCTGAAATTGAGCGGTACATAACGCGCAAAAAACTGTAGAAGACCATTGTGAGTCTGCCTCCAGTCCACTCGTCGTGGCAGCAAGGGCGGCATCGTTCCCGATGGCGGATAATCCGTAAAATGTAAATAGCTATTTGTAAGCAATATGAAAATGATATTATAACTAATAATGAAGTATATTCTTTCACATAAGGCAGCTGTTATCTGGTATATGCGCCATGAGTTTCCCCGTGTACGAGGGGAACGCATGAGCCGCGCATCGGTTGCGGGCGCGTCGGCGCCCGACGCGCCATCCGTCGAGCGTCTTCAGTGGTTCTTGAGTCTAGAGGGCGTTAGGCTCGATTTCCTAGTAGACGATTCCTCCAAGCGTAGGCATTTGAAGAATATGATCACGCACGTTTGCACCGGGGGACTACCCGAGGGCTCGCTGGTTTCCATTCCAAGCTGTTGGGACGAGATTCCTCTATACGTTGTGAGTCCGGAGCTCGCTTTTTTGCAGGTTGCGTGCGGATCGACGCTACAAACGGCTGTCTATACAGGGATGGCGCTCTGCTCCGATTACCGTATCGACGCACTTGCTGATGGCGGAGTAGTTCGACGCGCGCCATCCGATCGCAGGCCTGCCTCTGTGTCGAGCATTGGAAGGTTTCTCGACCGCGCAAAGGGTATGAAGGGGGTTCGTCCGGCGAGAAGAGCGTTGCGTTATGTGGTCGAGCACGCCTTGTCGCCCAAGGAATCGGGACTCGCGATGTTTTACGGCCTGCCGTGTCATTACGGTGGTATGCATATCGGAACCGTAACCCTTAACCCCAGCGTCGAGGTGTATGCGGGTCGCGACATGTTCGGAGAGGTGAAGACCGAGACACGGTATCCCGACATCATGATCTCCGCATTCAACACGAGGACTCGCTATGATGTGGCATTTGACTATGATGCCGATTCCACCCACGGAGGCGACAATAAAGCAGCCAAAGACCGACGCCGCGCAAATGCCATCGCGACGGTGCGAAACCTCGTGCACTTTACGCTCGTTACCTCTGACATCTTAGATTTCGATTATCTGGTACTTATGGGAGAGCGGGCACGAAAGGTACTTAAGCAAAGGCGCAAGCCGAGTCTTAATGTCTCACGCGACAGCGTTGATGGGCGCAAGGCGCTGAGAGAGTACCGGGAGCGGCAGATCGAGCTGTTCGATTCGTTCGTCAGGGGCGTGCGCGATTATTGATGTGCATACAAAAGCGATGCTGCTGTTTCCACGTGAGCCTTGAAGTGTCGGCGGTCGGTTTCGAGGGATGAGCCCGCTTTGTGGAGCTCAGCGGAGCAAGACGGTTGATCAGAATGCATTTCGAGCTTATAGACTTATCTGTCATTGTGTCCAGACATTCCGCCTGGGGATAACGGACGTCGTTTACCGCTAAGTTATATGCGGGCATGGCCGAGCGCGGCAATCCTCAGTTCGATTTCTGCAGATTTATGCAAGGTGTGTACCGCTTCAATTCGGTAGCTGGAAAACCGGAATCGTACAATAATGCGCGAGCTGCGGACTTTTTGCGATTAGATATGGCGTTTGGCAGGGTGGCGGAATATGACGGTACATAACCTGCAAAAAAGTGCAGAAATAGAGTTCGGAGTTGCCGTACGACAACTATCGGCCTTATGGCATCCGCGGTTGCAATCAGTGACATAGCTCGGCGCTGGTGAGAAAGCGTTGCATGGCTTCCGAGTGCTGGTACGTGGACAAGATGTGCTGGTGCCTAATTCGAAAACACCCTCCATTTTCCATCGACTGCGAAGGCTGTGTCCTCACTCCCTATGGCCGACGAACGTTGCATGACGTGTTATCCTGCACGATGATTCAGGGTAGCCCGCGCGACGTATGCGGACGCAAGGCACGAAAGGGGATTCCGCATGGAGAAGATTGCCAGCTTTACGGTAGACCACCTGACGCTCATGCCCGGCGTCTACGTGTCCCGCGTGGACCGCGACCCGCAAAGTGGCGCCGTGGTGACCACGTTTGACCTGCGACTGACCGCACCCAACCGCGAGCCGGTCATGAACACGGCCGAATGCCACACGATCGAGCATTTGGGCGCGACGTTTCTGCGCAACCATCCGACATGGGCGTCCCGTGTGGTCTACTTCGGGCCCATGGGATGCCGTACCGGGTTTTACCTCGTGGTGTTTGGCGAGGTGACCTCCGAGGAAATCTTGCCGCTCGTGCGCGAGCTGTTTGAGTTCGTGCGCGACTACCAGGGCGAGATTCCAGGCGCCGCGCCCGAGGAGTGCGGTAACTATCTCGACCAGAACTTGCCGATGGCGCGGTGGCTCGCCGAGCGCTACCTCACGCGCGATCTCGCCTGCGCCGACGAGGGACGTCTGCATTACTGATCGCCAAAGCGTGCCAGGTATGCACCCGACAGGTTCGTACCCGGCACCATCTTGTCGGTAGCGTGCCGTTGCCGCTGACCCGGCCGAATACACCCACGTGCGGTTTTGAGTGCATTTCGGGTGCTTTGATGCGATAAAGTATCAAGCCGCCATGGTTGCCCTGCGCAGGGGCGGGGCACATGATAAAGGAGTGATTGAGCATGGGTCTGTTCGATATGTTCAAGAAGAAGGACGCTGAGTCTGCGGTTCCCGCCGCGCCCGCGGCCGTCGCCGCCGAGGAGGCTGCCGACGTGCTGTGCGCTCCGGTGAACGGCCGCGTCATCAAGATGGCCGACGTGCCCGACCCGGTCTTTGCCGGCGAGGTCGTCGGCAAGGGCTGCGCCATCTGGCCCGATGACGAGATCGTCTACGCGCCAATTTCGGGCAACGTAACCGTGACCATGGGCCACGCCATCGGCATCACCGCCGACAACGGTGTCGAGGCCCTCGTGCACATCGGCGTGGACACTGTCGATATGGGCGGCAAGGGCTTCACGGGCTACGTGAAGCAGGGCGACACCGTCAAGGCCGGCCAGCCTGTCATCAAGATGAGCCGCGCCGACATCGAGGCCGCCGGTCATCCCGACTGCGTCGTGCTCGCCGTGTCCAACACCGCCGAGTTCGCCGACGTCCAGCTCACTGCCGAGCCCGAGTCCACGGTTGCCGCCGGCGCCGCTGTGGTAAAGGTCGTGCGCTAGGCTTTAGCTGCTATAACGCCATCGAGAATCGATGTGATGGGGCGCGGGTGTCACGGATGGTGTCGCCCGCGCCCTGTTTTTGAAGAGCGCGGGCAGTTTCCACTCGCCCGGCCAAAAGGGACGGTCCCCAATTGCTTGCATACCGGGGTCTCAGTGTAGCGTATAGTGAAACGAGGGCCGCAATGCCCGTTGTGGTTTTCAACGCAGGAGGTATCGCCATGATCAAGTTCCAGCATCTCATCGAAGCCGAAGAGGGCCTGCACGCTCGTCCCGTCGCCGATGTCGCCTTTACGCTCAACAAGTGCTCGAGCGACGTCCAGATCACCTTCAACGGCAAGACCGCCTCGGGCCGTGACCTCATGGAGATGCTCGAGCTCGATGCCAACAAGGGCGACCTGATCGACATCCTGATCGTGGGCGGCAACGAGGAGGAAACCAAAGAGGCGCTTCTCAAGGTTCTGCCGTAAGGAGAGCTTGCCGGGGTTCGTCCCCCAGTTTTCGATGTGCGACGAGGGTGTCGTGGCGATGCGCTGCGGCACCCTCGCGTTGTTTGCAGGTGTGAAGACATCGGGTCAGACGACAATTCCATGTAGCGAGACTTTGGGGTCCTTCCGGAATCAGGGGGCTTTTCGCGATGCAGCGCGTGAAATAACGCCGACCTTGTTTCGCGTGCGCGGCAAGGTGGGCAATTTGTTCAGATATGAAGGTTGACGACAAATTACGGCTGCAATGAACATTAAAAAGACAGCAGCTTAGTTTATGAGTACTGGATAGTGCGACAGAAGGGTCCGCTGAGAGGCCTCAAGACGGCCAAAAGGACAGTATTCGAGGGGTTCGAGCGAGGTCAAGACCTTCATATCTGAACAAATTGTCCCAATCAGACCGTCGCGCCCCGAATCAGCATGGGCGCAGCGGCGCGCCTGGAAGCTGCATGAGACGTCAGGGCCCCAACTGTTTCCATTGCCACTCCATCGCGGTGGAGCGGCACGCTTGCGTATAATGGTGAGCGTTCGACTGATACCACGAAGGGAGTGCCCATGGCGCTCAGCCCTAACGACGTGCGCGGCATCGCGGAATACGCCCGCATCGCGCTCGATGACGGCGAGCTCGAGCAGATGACCGCATACCTCAACGATGCGGTGGACATGCTTGCGCCCGTGCTTGACTACGATTTGCCCGATGTGGAACCCACGTTTCACCCCATCGGCGACCTTGCGAACGTGATGCGCGAGGACGCCGAGCTCGCGGCACGCGACCTGCCGCTCGACGTGGCGCTGGAAAACGCCGCGAGCAGCCGCGACCGGTTCTTCCGCGTGCCCTCGATTCTGGGCGAGGGAGGTGAGCGCTGATGGCGACGAGTTTCGACTCCCTGACCGCCGCGCAGATCGCCACGGGTATCGTTGCGGGGCAGTTCACGGCGCGCGAGGTGGCGACCGCCTCGCTTGACGCCATCGCCGCCCGCGAGGACGCCGTCCAGGCGTTTTTGCAGGTTTCGCCCGAGCTGGCGCTCGCCGCCGCCGACCGCATCGACGCCGCCCGCGCCGCCGGCGAGACCCTGCCGCCGCTTGCGGGCGTGCCGCTGGCGATCAAGGACAACATGAACCTTGTGGGAACGCGCACCACCTGCGCCTCCCGCATGCTCGAGAACTACGAGAGCGTCTACACCGCCACCTGCGTGCAGCGCATGCTCGATGCGGGGTGCATTCCGGTGGGCAAGGCCAACATGGACGAGTTCGCTTTCGGTTCGTCCACCGAGAGCTCGGCGTTTCATCCCACGAACAACCCGTGGGATACGCAGCGCATCCCGGGCGGCTCGTCGGGCGGCTCGGCAGCTGCGGTCGCCGCGGGCGAGGTGCCGCTCGCGCTCGGCTCGGACACCGGCGGCTCGATTCGCCAGCCGGCTGCACTGTGCGGTGTGGTCGGATGCAAGCCGACCTACGGCGCGGTGTCGCGCTACGGCGTGGTCGCCTTCGGCAGCTCGCTCGACCAGGTGGGTCCGTTCGGCCGCACCGTGGAGGACGTAGCGCTCGCCATGAACGCGCTCGTGGGCGCGGGCCACGACCCCTATGACGGCACGAGCCAGGACTGCGCGGTGGATTTCTGTGAGCACCTGGGTGATTCCATCGAGGGCCGCCGCGTGGGTATCATCCCTGCCTTCATGGAGGCCGAGGGGCTGACGGACGAGGTTCGCGACGCGGTCCAGCAGGCCGCTCGTGCGCTCGAGTCGGCCGGTGCCGAGCTCGTCGAGGTCGACCTGCCGCATCTGGACGCCGCTATCGCCGCGTACTACGTCATCGGTCCGGCGGAGGCCTTCTCCAACCTGGCGCGCTTCGACGGCATCCGCTACGGCTACCAGGAGCCTGACTGCCCCAACTTGGATACGCAGAGCTCCCTGTCGCGCGCCCACGGCTTTGGCGACGAGGCCAAGCGCCGCCAGCTGCTCGGCGCCTACCTGCTGTCCAGCGGCGTGTACGACAAGTATTACTACGCTGCGCAGAAGGCCCGTACGCTCATCACGGCCGACTATGCGGCTGCCTACGAGAAGTGCGACGTCATCCTCATGCCGGCTAGCCCGCGGACCGCGTGGCGCCACGGCGAGATCTCCGACCCCACCCAGATGTACCTGTCCGACCTGTATACCATCTCGATCAACATCGTGGGCAACGGCGGCATCTCCGTGCCGTTGGGGCTGGGTGCCACGTCGCACCTGCCGGTGGCCGCGCAGCTCGTGGGCCCCGCCTTCAAGGACCGCACGCTGCTCATGTTCGCTGCCGCGTTGGAGCGCGCTTTCACCGGTGCCGACGGTACGCCCGCGCTCGCCGTTGCGCCTGTTTTTGCCGGGAAGGGGGGTGAGCTGGCATGAAGGAGCTTTCCGAGGTCCTGAAAGATTGGGAGGCCGTGATCGGTCTCGAGATTCACACCGAGCTCACGACGCTCGACACCAAGATGTTCTGCAACTGCAAGCTCTCCCATGACGACGAGCCCAACGCGAACGTCTGCCCGGTGTGTCTCGGCCTGCCGGGCGCGCTGCCGGTGCCCAACAAGCGCGCCATCGAGAGCATCGTGAAGGCCGGTCTTGCCACCAACTGCGAGATTCAGAAGCGCTCGATGTTCTATCGCAAGCACTACTTCTATCCCGATATGGCCAAGAACTTCCAGACCACGCAGGGCCCGGTGGCCTTCTGCATGCACGGTCGTCTGGACCTGGAGGTCACGGGCCGCGGAGCCGCCGAGCGTCCCGACTGCGCGTTCGGCGAGGCCGAGGCCGCGAGCCTCGCGAGTGCGTCGGCGAACGCCGAGGGGCTCTCGACCGCCATGGCTCAGCAGATGCGCACGGGTGGGGAGTCCGCGGGCGCGCTGTCTGCCATGAGCGGATACGATACAGCCAACCTGGCGCTGCCCGAGCGCCACGAGGACGGCTCCTATACCGTGCCCATCCGCATCCTGCGTATCCATATGGAGGAGGACGCGGCCAAGATGGTACATGTGGGCGGCGAGGAGGGCCGTATCGCGGCGGCCAGCGAGTCGCTGATCGACTACAACCGCTGCGGCACGCCGCTTATCGAGCTCGTCACCGAGCCTGACCTGCGCACGCCCGAGGAGGCGCGCCTGTTCATGGAGAAGCTGCGCCGCATCTTCTTGACGCTGGGCATTTCCGACTGCTCCATGGAGCACGGTTCCATGCGCTGCGACGGCAACGTGAGCCTGCGTCGTCGTGGCGAGACGCGCCTCGGCACCAAGACCGAGCTCAAGAATCTGAACTCCTTCAAGGCCCTGCATGACGGCCTTGCCTACGAGATCTGCCGTCAGGCCGAGGTGCTCGAGGAGGGCGGCATCATCTACCAGGAGACACGCCACTGGGAGCCCGGCCGTAAGCGCACCGTGGTCATGCGCGTCAAGGAGACGGCCGACGACTACCGCCTGTTCCCTGATCCCGACCTGGCGCCGTTTGATTTGTCGGACGAGTTCATCGAGCACTGTCGTGCCGAGATTCCCGAGCTGCCCGACGCCAAGCGCGACCGCTACGAGGCGGACTTCGGTATCAAGCGTGCCGATGCCGAGCAGATTGCCGGTGACCCCGAGACCGCGACGTTTTTCGAGGCCTCCGCGGCGGGGCTTTCCGGCAAACCGGCGCAGGCCGTGGCAAACCTTATCGTCAACGAGCTGGCGGCATACCTGAAGGGCGTAGATGGCGGCATCGCGGATTGCGGCATCGCACCGGCGCAGGTGGCGTCGCTTGCCAAGCTGCTCGCCGAGGACGCCATCAGCTCCAACCAGGCGCACGAGGTCTTCGGCCTCATGGCCGAAAGCGGCGAGGATCCCGAGAAGATCGTCGATGAGCACGGTATGCGCCAGGTGAGCGACGCCGGCGCGCTGCAGCCCATCGTGGACGACGTGCTCGCGTGCTGCGCCGATCAGGCCCAGCAGTACCGCGACGGCAACCAGAAGGTGCTCGGCTTTTTGGTAGGCCAGTGCATGAAGGCGAGCCGTGGCCAGGGCAACCCCAAGCTGTTCAACGAGCTGCTCAGGAAGAGCCTGTCGTAGTCAGCGACCTACCCTATAAGAAGAAGGCGGCAGCGTACCCGGTGGGCGCGCTGTCGCCTTTGTGCATTTGTATGTAGGTGCGCACGGTCGCGTGCGCGTGGCCATATGGCCTAGAGGGTCTCCACCGCGGCCTTGACGGCGCGGATCTCGGCCATGCGCGCTGCAGCCTCAAGGTTGCCGTCGCGCTCGATGGCGGCGAGCGAACGATACATCCAGGCGTTGACGTTCGGGTTGGTGTCGGTCTTGGGCTTCATGGCGATGGCGAGGTGCTTGAGCTCGTCGAGCAGCTGCGTCTTGATGCCACCGAGCTCGAGGACGTTGGCGATATCGTGAGCGGGGACGCCGCGCTTCTCGCTCACGTGGTCGATGAGGCCGGTGACCGAGGAGACCTGCTCGCTGCGCTGGTCATCGGTGAGGGAATCGTCGAGGGCGGCAAGGCCGTTGATGACCACGGATGCGGGGTGGCCGCAGGGAACGAAGTCGTCGATCTGGTCCATGGCCTGCGTAATCGTAGCGCCGAGGCCGACGAGGGCACCGGCGAGCTGAGCGTTCTGCGTGTTCATGAGTAACCTCCTTGTGAGGGCAACCATAACGTTGGAAGCACCTTAGCGACTGGTGCGTCCGCTCGGCAAGACTTTGTGGCGTTTCTCCATGTGTGTGAAGATACGCTGAAACGGCCAAAACAACTTACTGTTGCTAAAACCGCTGCTAGAAGCCAAAGAATGTGAAATCGATACCATCTACCGTTCGCCGATTAAACATATACGCCTACCTGATGTGTTCATCTTCCAATCTGCAGGCAACATGCAGAAATGCTACATGCCGCCGTGCACAATGCGATGTTGCCGACCGACATGCGCGCCCGAAGACCTCCTGTCACATCAAGCCGTTGCGAACGACAGCCCGACGGGTATGACGCCTCCATTGGAGGCAATGGACGCCCCTGACGGTCTCGAACACTCCGCTCTGATGACCGTGCATATTCCTGCGTATCATCGCAGGGAAGCAGCGCAGTGGTGCATAAAAAACGGAAACGGTACACCGCGAAATACATGCGCACCTTCTGGGGCGCGATTTTTCGGTGCCCTTTGCCACCTATGGCTATACACCTCGATAACGCCGCAGGAAACAACTGGGGTTTTGCGAAGGGTCTTTGGCCGATGGGAGAATCGCACCGAAAAATCGCGCCCTGGAGCTATACATGGTTTTCTGGCATATCCAGCCGTCAGGTTGACCGTTGTGGCGAGTGCATTTCGATCGGGGATCGGCACTCCGTTCGGCAAAAGAGATGCGTGCGAAGCAGCAAGCGCCGCATCCGCATGGGAACGTGTAGCGGGGTGCGAACCCGCGTATCCGCTGCGCGGATTCGCACCCGCTGCGGCGGCTTCGCCGCCTTGCGCGCTGCGCTGAAAAGACGCTTACGCGCTTTTTCAGCTTCGCGCCCCGCTCGGAGTTCGATTCTCCGCGGGCTTGCCCTCAGAAAATAAAAAAGCAGGTAGATAGTGCTATCTACCTGCTCGTTCCTTGTGGTGGAGGCGCGGAGAATCGAACTCCGGTCCACGAAAGCCCCCTGATTGGCATCTCCAGGCTCAGTCGCTGATTTAGTCTCGGATGCGTTGCGCGCAGCGACACGCTCGCGGCATCCTAACCGGTTCGATCTTAGCCCGCGCCATACCGGTTACGTGCGCGGGAGCATTCCCCTCAAATGACATCGGGCCCGGGTCGGGGAATCTCCCGGACGCGACGTGCCGCTATTTAACTAAGCAGCAAGAGCCAGCTGGGGCTCGTAAGAAGAATTCTTGTCAATTCATTTTGACGGTACCCCTGTTTAACGTGGCGAGGAGACCACGGCCTGCTTCCTCTCTCAGAGCTATCGCGTCGAAACCAGTCGCCCCCTCATGCAAAAGGACACCGGGCGGCAAAGCCGCTCGACGTGTCAAAGAACGTACGACCGAAGGGCCGTGGGCTAGGTATTCTACCACGTTCCGGGCGCATTTATACGGTTGTGTTCCGATGGGCTCGAGCCTTAAGCGACTCGGCGCCGTCCCGCTTGCACGTTTGCGGGTTTGCGGCAGCGCTCTTTGTGGTAGAAGAGCAGAAGATGATAAGTCGTGCAGAAAGAAGGCGTCGCATGGATCAGCGGGCTGAAAACGCGGGCAAGACGGCAATCGTGCTCGAGGGAGGCAGCTTTCGCGGACAGTTTACCGCCGGCGTGCTCGACGTGCTCATGGAGCACGGCATACAGCCCGATGCCTGCTATGGCGTATCGGCGGGCGTGCTTAACGCGTTGAGCTACAAGTCGCATCAGATTGGTCGCCCCAACCGCGTGAACCTCGCCTTTTGCAACGATGACCGCTATATGGGTGCCAAGTCGTTCGCACGCAGCGGCAGCTTCATCGGCTACGACTTCATGCTCAACGACGTGCAGGATCGACTCGATCCATTCGACAACGACGCTTACCTGGCGAACCCTATGCCCTTGGTCGCGGTGGCGACTGACATCGTGTTTGGCACCGCGGCGTATCTTGAGGTGAAAAACGCCGTGCTCGACATCGATGTCGTGCGGGCGTCCACCTCCCTTCCGCTCATGGCGCCCCCGGTCGAAATCGATGGCCACCTGTATCTCGATGGCGGCGTCGCCGACTCGGTTCCCGTCGAGCACGTCCTTGAGCAGGCAGGGTACGACCGTGCCGTTGTGGTCCTCACACAGCATCGTTCCTATAAAAAGGGCCCTTACGAACTCATGCCTGCCGCCCGTGCGCGCTACAGCGAGTACCCGTATCTGCTCGAGGCGATCGCGGATCGCCATGAACGCTACAACGAGCAGCGCGAGCACATTTGGAATTACGAGAGCGAAGGCCGGGTGCTCGTGCTTGCCCCGCCGCGTCCCGTCGAGGTTGGCCATATCGAACACGATACCGCCAAGCTGCTCGACCTCTACATCCAAGGTCGTCAGGAGTGCATGCGCCGTCTGGACGATATCGTTTCGTTCCTCGGGTAGCGCGGTCTCGCGGTTCAGCGGATGGCCCGACAAAGGCGGCCAAAAGCGGCATCTCCGCCTTTGGCCGCTCGACATGTGCAGAAACTCTGGGAGAATGCAAAAGCCGCATTGACCCCGTCGGCGGCCGCGCTATAATTCTTCAGTCATTTGCAGAGCCCCGTGAATCTCTGTTAAGACACACGTACTGTACATGGAGGAGTCAAGTGATTCAGAAGTCGACTCACTACGCCAAGCAGGGCGAGGTTGCCCGCAACTGGGTCCTCGTCGATGCCGAGGGTGCTGTCCTGGGCCGTCTCGCCACTCAGGTCGCTATGATCCTGCGCGGCAAGAACAAGCCCCAGTTCACCCCGAACTCTGACTGCGGTGACTTTGTGGTGGTCATCAACGCCGATAAGGTCCAGCTTACCGGCAACAAGGCCGACCAGAAGGTCTACTACCGTCACAGCGGCTACAATGGCGGCCTCAAGGCCGAGAGCTTCCGCCAGGCCATGGCGAAGCATCCCGAGCAGGTCATCGAGCGCGCCGTCCGCGGCATGCTCCCCAAGACCACGCTCGGCCGTGCTCAGCTCAAGAAGCTCAAGGTTTATGCGGGTCCCGAGCATCCGCATGCTGCCCAGAACCCCGTCAAGATTGAGCTGGAGGCTTAAAGATGGCTGAGAACACCGTTGTTTACTACGGCACCGGCCGTCGCAAGAACGCCGTTGCCCGCGTCCGCATCGTCCCCGGCACCGGCAAGGTGACCGTCAACAAGCGCGACGCTGCTGAGTATTTCGGCCGCAAGCAGCTGGTCGAGAACGCTCTCGCTCCCTTCAAGGTGACCGACACCGCCGGCACCTTCGACGTCATCGCCCTGTGCGACGGCGGCGGCATCACCGGTCAGGCTGGCGCCCTGCGCCTGGGCATCGCCCGCGCGCTGCTCAACGCCGGCGACTACCGTGCCGACCTCAAGCGCGCCGGGTTCCTCACCCGTGACGCCCGCGTGGTCGAGCGCAAGAAGTACGGCCTCAAGAAGGCCCGTCGCGCTCCTCAGTTCTCCAAGCGCTAATCGCTTCCGGACTCTTTTCGAACGCGCAAGCGGGGCCTGCCACTTTGGCGGGCCCCGCTTTTGTATTTCGTACGTTAAAGGGCCTTCTCGTGGCGTTCCGACACGCTGGGATTCCCAAGAACCTTGCATCGGCGAGACGCGAATGGGACAAAAACGACAGCGCCGCCCGCGCGCTGATGCGGTACGATTGTTGCGGGGATTCTTCTGCACGGTACAACAAGGAGGATCATGTTCAGCAGGTTTCTCAAGTCGTTTGGCTTGCGGAGGCGCAGCAACGTCTTGCTGTCGCCCATCGCGGGCAAGGTCATCCCTTTGTCTGAGGTCAACGACCAGACATTTGCTGCGGGTCTTTTGGGCCAGGGTGTCGCCATCGAGCCTTCGGGCAATAAGGTCGTGGCGCCGTCCGATTCAAAGATCGAGGCGATCTTTCCCACCGGCCATGCGCTCGCGCTCCATACGCAAGAGGGCATGGATGTCTTGATTCATATCGGTTTGGACACGGTCAAGCTCGACGGCAAGTATTTCAACGTCAAGGCGTCTGTCGGGCAGGTCGTCAAGAAGGGCGACGTGCTGATCGAGTTCGATCGCGAAGCCATCGAGCGCGAGGGCTTCGATGTGACAGCCCCCATTCTTATCTGCAATTCCGTTGAGTTTGCAAGCATCAAGGGTAACGTCGGCGATACCGTGTCCGAGCTCGATCAACTCATCACGGCACGCGAACGATAAGGGTTTTAGGCGGCCTTTTCGCATGATGCGAAGGGGCCGTTTGTATTGGAGATCGGAGAAGGAAAGAGGTCCAACATGATTTCCATCGTGAGGGCGCGCGACTACGACGACATGAGCCGCAAAGTTGCCAACATCATCTCGGCTCAGGTGATCCTGAAGCCGAACTGCGTGCTCGGCCTTGCGACGGGCTCGACGCCCATCGGTGCCTATCAGCAGCTCGTCGAGTGGTACAACAAGGGCGATATCGATTTCTCCCGCGTTGTGAGCTACAACTTGGACGAGTATCGCGGCCTTGCCGGCGATGACCCCCAGAGCTATCGCTACTTCATGGACCACAACCTGTTCGATCACGTGAACATCGACAAGGCCAACACCCATGTGCCCGACGGCATGGCCGAGGACTACGAGGCAGCTTGCGCAGCCTACGACGAGGCCGTCGCCGCCGCGGGTTATCCGGACCTGCAGCTGCTCGGCATCGGCAACAACGGCCACATCGGCTTCAACGAGCCCGATGACCACTTCTCCAAGGGCACGCACTGCGTCGATCTGACCGAGTCGACCATCCAGGCCAACAGCCGCCTGTTCGACAGCATCGACGACGTGCCCCGTCAGGCGTTCAGCATGGGCGTGCAGACCATCATGTTCGCCAAGATGATCCTTGTTGCGGCCAACGGCGAGAAGAAGGCTCAGGCCGTGCACGACATGTGCTTCGGCCCGGTGACGCCGACCTGCCCCGCCTCCATCCTGCAGCTTCACCCCAATACGGTGCTCGTTGCCGATGAGGCTGCTCTGTCGCTGTGTGGCGACGAGCTCAAGTAGCGCATCTCGCATACGCATATCGAGCTGCTTGCGCCCCGCATCGCGGGGCGCTTTTTTTATGCGTTGCATTTCGTCTGCTTTTTGCGTGCTGGCCTCGGTTTTCCACCGTTCGCACTGCGCCCCGACACATTGTCAACGGTCTTCCGGATGGGCCCGACCGTGCACACATACGCCATTGAGCACCTTCGAAAATCAGAAAACATTACGAAGTAAAAATAGAATATATGTGAATCGGTGTAAATAAAGAGATTGAAGCGCTTCATATGAAAGACAACATGTAACGCTATTTCAGTTTTGCACAAAACGCATCGTGCTATGTCGATGTACGCGGCGAATCGAATGCAGTGGGAAGACGGCCCGACAGAATCCTGACAGGTATCACATGTCCATCCGACAAGATGGGCGTGGAGCGAGAAAAAGCCACGGGGCCGCAGCGTCGCGCCGCATATGGTGAAAAGGACCGAAAGGGATCGGAGGGAAGATGGCGTATACGGGGCAGAGCGCTGAATCATCGAAGGACGCGCGCGATATGGCCGACCATGAGAAGGCTGCCATGGGAGCATATGCGGGACTCATCGTGAAACGGGACAGGCTGTTGCATGAGCTTGCCGAGAAGGGTCGTTCCGCAGGAATCACGGTGGTGAGCGCGCCGAAGGGATACGGCAAAACGGCGCTGGTGCTTCAGTATGCGTCGATCGTGCAGGCCGATCCCGCCCGAGGAGGCGCGCGGGTGGTCGATGGCGAGGGGCTTGGCCGCGAGGGGTTCGCCAGCCTGTTTGATGAGCTTGAGCAGGCTGCCGTACCGGGAGTTCGACCGTTGCTTGCCATCGACGGCCTTCCGCGTCTTGACCGGGAGGCGGCGGAGTGGATGGTAAAGCGGCTTCGCGCGCTGCGCGAACAGGGATATGAAGTCATCGTGACATGCATGCCGTCCAATAGGCAGTTTCTATCTCTCCTCGGCGATTCGGCGAAGATTTCGTCTCGTGCCCTTGCCGTCCACCCGCGGGAGTACTCGGAATGGGTCAAGGTGTTCACCATAGCGAGCGGTCTCGATGTGTACGAGCTCACCCAGGGGATCCCGGCTCTCGTGGCGCTGCTTTGCATGGCGTCGGGGCGCAAGGCGAGCTCGGATGCGCTGGAAGCGGGGATCGTGGAGGTCCATGAGGGCGTATTGGGGGAATTGCGGCGCGAGCGCGATACGCTCTACCGCATCGTCTGCATGATGCTGCTGATGGAGCGTGGGCGGCTCGATGATCTTGAGCGGTGCGGCATGCGCGTCCAGCGCGAGACCGTGGCGCGCCTGGCGCGCGATTATCCGCTGTTTGGATTGGACACATCCGATCGCTCGTTTGCGTGCTTGGGGAGGGAAGGGAAGGCCTCTGCGCGCATCCGCAGGGATATTGCTGCCAGACGCCCTGCCTTTGCGGGGCAGGCGATTCGGGTTCTTATGCGCTGCGGTCGCGTCGACGATGCGGTCGAGCTCTGTCGTCTGGTCATGGATGCCGAGCAGACCGCGCTGCTCATCGCGCAGTTTCCCACGCGCTTTGCGCTTGCGGGCCATGCGTCCTTTATCTTCTCTGCGCTTTCGGAAGGGGAGACGGTCGTCTCGTCGGGCGTGGACGCCTGCGCTTTGCTCGCGCTCTATGTGGCGGCGTTGACGGCGGGAAACTACCGCATGGCCCGCTCGTGCGCCACGGAGTTGCGACGAAGGGCGGATGAGATATGCGAGCAGATCGATGCTTGCGATTGGGACTGCGCGTGTGCGATGCAGCAGGTGTGGGGCTCGTGTACGGGAATTGATCTGCCTGAGATGCCGGCGGATTTCGTCGGTCGCCAGACGAGTCGCGAGGCGGAGGCCCTGAGGCTTCACGCGCGCGTATACGCAGAGCTCGTGGGCGGCGGCGGGAGCCCGCGATGGGACGGGGATGTCGAGGCGGCCGCAAGTTTGGCGGATAATAGAATCGACATACCGGGCGTTCTGCTGAAATGCGATCGGCTGCTCGAGCTCGCGCTGCACGGGGAGGGCGCCTCGCAGCAAGAGATCGAGGAGCTTGAGGGCATGGTGGAGGAGCTCGTGCGCAGGCGCTTGATCGCCATAGCCGCACGCGTGCGCATGACCGTGAACACGTGCCGGTTCTACTGCAGTCTGCCGATCATCGACGAGCGCGGTTTCGTGGACGCCGGCACCATCGCCGTGCGCGAAGCTGATCTGTCGACCCAGCTGTATTGCCTGGCTGCCGAAGGATGGCAGTCTCTGGCCGTCGGCCAAGCGTCAAACGCACGTTTTCGAGGTCAGCAGGTCACGAAGCTCGCGGTACCCGAGAACCGGTTTCTGCGCGCGTGGGGCTTGCTCCTTGAGTGCTCAGCGCATCTGCGCGAGACCTCGCGCGTGCGTGCCAGGCAGGAGGCGGAGGCGCTCGATTTGACGCAGGGAGGTGATGATGCGGGCTCGGCGTGGGCGACTGCGCTGCGTCTTGCCGCCGCGCGCTTTGACGCGGAACTGGCGGCGTGGTACTCGCTCAACAAGACGGTGATGGTCGATCCGCGTATCGCGCCCATTGTCCGACGGGCAGCGGAGCTCGTCGGATCGAAATGCGAATCGATCGCGCCGTTTCTTACGCCTGCCCATGACGATGGCCGCGCTTCCGACAGGAGGTCGGACGAGCGAGCGGAGACGCTTCGCGAGATCGTTACGGGGCTTCCTTCGGAGCATGCGGGCGAGGTCGTGATTAACCTGTTTGGCGGGTTTCATGCCGAGCGAAACGGACATGTGCTGACCGATGGGTCATGGAGGCGCAAGAAGGCGAGCGTGATCGCCGCGAGGCTTGCCTTGAATCTGGGGTCGTTCGTAAGCCGTCGGGCGATTATCGATGAGCTGTGGCCGGATGCCAAGTATTCAAGTGGACGGGAAAGCCTGTACGTGACTCTCTCGGCGTTGCGCACGGCGCTCGGGCAGCGCGCGGGCGGTCCTCAGTACCTGTTGACGCAAGGCGATGGATTGGCGCTCAACGCGGAGTACGTCTATGCAGATGTGCGCAGCTTTGACCTGCTTGCCCGCGGAATCCTTTTGCGCAGCGAGGAGACTTCTGCGCAGCAGGTGGTGGAGCTTTGCCTCAAACTGGAAGAGCTCTATGCGGGCCCGCTGTACGTACCCGACCGTGGGGATACCGCGTACTTCACGCGTATGCGAGCCCTGTTTGCATCTCGGTTTGCCGACTGCATGGCGAAAGGTATCGACGCCGCACTGGAGCTCGACAACCTTTCCTGCGCGGCATGGCTCGTGGAGGCCGCGCTGCGCCATGTGCCCGCCCGCGAGGATCTGATCAGGCGCGCGATGGAGGTCTACGATCGCTGTGGGCGCAGAAGGGAGGTGGTGACCCTCTACAACAGCCATCTGCACTATCTACAGCACGAGGTCAACGCGCTTCCTGAGGCGGAGACGCGGGCGCTGTACGAGCGAATCGTGAACAGATCGAAAGCGCCGCTGCTGATATAGGTTGACTAGACGAGCTTGATCTTCTGGATGTCCTTGCGCGAGCTTTCGCGATACAGCGCAAAGCGGCGGCCGATGACCTGTACAACCTCGGCAGACGTGAGCTCGGCGAGCTGCTCGGCCGCCTCGCGGCACGTGAGGTCGGAGCCGTCCTGGACGGAGCACTTGATGAGCTCGTGGGCCTCCAGGGCCTCCTCGGCCTGCGAGACCACGCCGCCGTTGACGTCGCCGCGTCCGATGTAGACGATGGGGTCCAGGTGATGAGCGAGGCTGCGGAGCTGACGGACCTGCTTGCCGGTGAGTGCCATGAAGAGGGGCCTTCTTTCTTGTACGCGATGATGTAGCTGGTACACGATATAGCACGATGCGCACAAGTGCCAGACCTCCGCGGCTCCTTCCTCGATTTTTCATGGAGGTGAGCCGCTCCCTCAAATTCACGGCGCCTTTTGGTCGCGCAGGGAAGCGTCCGGGGTACGATGCTTCCAGGACAACGCGGTTCGAAAGGCAGCCGATGACCGATATGCAGAGGACTTCGCGAGACACACAGGCGCCTCGCCGACCCGTCAACGCGGCCGAGGCGGCCCACCGGGCTGCCCGCGCACGCAGCCGCGACGAGGAGGAGAGCTATCGCAGACAGGCGATGGGGACGTCGGCCTCCCGCGCTGCGCGTCGAGGGGACCCGGCGCGCGCGGGGCGCGCGATATCGATCGCGGCGGTGGTCGCGGGCGCGCTGCTTGCGGCGATCGCGTTTTTCGTGCTCGGCCGCGCGGTGCTCGGCGCGCTGCTGTATTCGGATGAAACTCCCGTCAGCACATCAAAGCCGGCGGAGACGGACGCCTTGGCGGTAACGGTTGATCCCGACGACGCGTCGGCAAGCACGCTGGACGTCTACGACCGTTCCTTCGGGGTCTCTGTGGACGATGAGGGGACGGCACGGTTTTACCGGATGGACGCCGCAGGTGATGCCGCAGACGCGACAGAGCTGATCGCGGTCAGCGGAGAGCCGGTGGGAATGGCGTATGCGGGCGGCATGTTCTTTGCGGTCGTTAACGTCGACGAGGGCTATGAGGTCTGGGCATGTTCCGACAGCCAGGGGGCGCTGGCAACGTGCGTGGCGAGCGGATCGGGCCGTGTCGTTGCGGTCGAACTCGAGCAGGATGTGTTGACGCTCGAAGGCGAGCAGGGTGTGCTCGTGTCCCTCTCTCTGGACGGCGATGACGCTTAGGTCGCAGATTGCATCAGATGGGCGACGCGGTGCTGGGCGCTTTCGGGTACGAGCAGCGTCGCATGCTGCCCAAGCGCGTCGACCGTGATGTACGACGGATCGTCGTAGGTCGTGATCGTCGCCGACGAGCCCTGATAGGAGGCTTGGACGCTGAAGCGGGGCGTCGCCTGCGCGGGGAGCTCCGCCATGCGCCACGAGGATATGTCGAGGTCGTCGATGGCGCGGTCGACCTCTTGTTTGCTCATGCCCGTCGCCGACGCGATGCCGGCGGCGTTGTCGCGCAGCGCGCCCTCCGCCGCCCCCTTGACGCCCGATGCGTCGAGGGCGGCGTTTAAGGTGGCGTACTCCATGTTCTTACCGAAGTCGGAGAGGGCTTGGGAGATGGGCGTGTTCGCGAGCGGCCCTGCGCAGAGCAGCGAGAACGCACCAAGGGCGATGACGAGCGCCATAAGCGTGACGGCGAGCGCTCGGGTAAAGGTATTCATTGACGGCTCCTTGCGGCCGAGGGAATGGGGCTGACCACCATATGCCCCGCGCGGCGTACGGCGAGCGTGGGAACGAGCGGTTCGCGCCCGTCTCCATAGCCTGAGCAAACAAAACGGGGCCGCCTTTCCAGACGGCCCCGTGTGCATCAATCGCGCATGCGTGGTGACGAATTAGTTTTTGAGCGAGTTGAGCGGTGCGGGGAATCGGCCACCGCGGTGGGCGAACACCGTGCCGGCGTGCTGGTTGACCGGCATGACGGGTGCGCGGCCGAACAGGCCGCCGTACTCCACCGAGTCGCCCACGCCCTTGCCGATGGCAGGGATGATGCGGACGGCGGTGGTCTTGTTGTTGATGACGCCGATGGCCATCTCGTCGGCGATGATGCCGGCGATCGTCTCCACGCTCGTGTCGCCGGGGATGGCGATCATGTCGAGGCCGACCGAGCACACGCAGGTCATGGCCTCGAGCTTCTCAAGGGACAGGGCGCCGGCCTCGACGGCCTCGATCATGCCGGCGTCCTCGGACACCGGGATGAACGCGCCGGACAGGCCACCCACGCTCGAGCTCGCCATGACGCCGCCCTTCTTGACGGCGTCGTTGAGCATCGCCAGCGCGCAGGTGGTACCGGGGCCACCGCAGGTGCCCACGCCGATGATCTCGAGGATGCGCGCGACGGAGTCGCCGATGGCGGGCGTCGGGGCGAGCGACAGGTCGACGATGCCCTTTTCCACGCCGAGGCGCTGCGCTGCCTCGCGGCTCATGAGCTCGCCGGCGCGCGTGATCTTAAAGGCGGTCTGCTTGATCTTCTCGGCGACCTCCATCATGGAAGCGCTCTCGGGCAGCTGCTCGAGAGCTGCGGCCATGACGCCGGGGCCGGAGACGCCCACGTTGATGACGGCGTCGGCCTCGCCGGAGCCATGCGTGGCGCCAGCCATGAAGGGGGAGTCCTCGACCATGTTGGCGAAGACGACGAACTTCGAGGCGCCGACCGATTCCGCATCGGCGGTGAGGCGTGCGGCGTCGAGGATGGTCTGGGCGACCATGAGGACGGCGTCCATGTTGATGCCGGCGCGCAGGCTCGCGACGTTGACGCTCGAGCACACGCGGCTCGTCTGCGCGAGCGCCTCGGGGATGCTGGCGATGAGGCGACGGTCGCCGTCGCCGATGCCCTTGTGGACCAGTGCGGAGAAGCCGCCCAGGTAGTCGATGCCGAGCGTCTCGGCGGCTCGGTCGAGCGCGTGCGCGAGAGGCGTCAGGTCCTGGTCGGGACAGGCCGCGGCGATCTGCGCTACGGGCGTGACGGAGACGCGCTTGTTCACGATGGGAATCCCGTACTCGCGCTCGAGCATCTCGGCGGTGGGCACGAGACGTTCGGCGGTGGTGGTGATGCGGTCGTAGACCTTCGTGCACATGCGCTCGAGGTTCTCGTCGGCGCAGCCCATGAGCGAGATTCCCATGGTGATGGTGCGGATGTCGAGGTGCTGCTCGGAAACCATGCCGCGTGTCTCGGCGATTTCTGCAGGCGTGATTGCCATGGGGGCTCCTTCGTTCGTTGCGGTGCAAGCAAATGCTTGCTTCATTCTAACCAACTGCCCGCGTCCGCGTGCGAAGGCGCCGTGAATATGGGCGGAGGAATCGCACGGTCCCGCGCGGCGCTCCCTAGCCCCCAAAGACCTCTTCGGCGATGCGGGCGGTCTCGGCGGCGTCCTTCGCGTAGTAGTCGGCGCCGATGCTCGCGGCGTATTCAGGCGTGAGCACCGCTCCTCCCACGACGACCTTCGCGTCGGGGACCTCGCTGCGCAGCAGCTCGATGGTCGCTTCCATGTTCTTGACGGTGGTGGTCATGAGCGCCGAGAGCCCGACCAGGCCGATGCCGCGCTCGCGCACGGTGTCGACGATGCGCTGCGCCTCGACATCGCGTCCGAGATCGTACACGGTGTAGCCGTAGTTCTCGAGGAGCATCTTGACGATGTTCTTGCCAATATCGTGAATGTCGCCCTTGACCGTGGCGAGGCAGATCGCGCCCTTGGGCTCGATGTCCGCTGCGGGCATGAGGGAGCGCACGGTATCGAATCCGGCGCGCGCGGCCTCAGCGGCGGCCATCAGCTGCGGGAGGAAGTACCGCCCCTGATCGAACAGGGTGCCGACCTCGTCGAGGGCGGGGATGAGGTGCTCGTTGATGAGCTCCATGGGGTCGCAGGTGGCAAGGAGCCGCTCGGTAGCCGCCGGCATGTCGCCTTTGCGCCCGGTCAGGATGAGATGGCGGATGGTGCCGTCGGTGTTCTGCCGGTCGGGGAGAGCATCGGTGCTTGTCACACCCGCCGTCCGTTCGCCCTTGTAGGGGTCTGTCCAGCTTGCATAGCGCTCGATGTACGCCGCGGACCCGGAATCCTCGGCATTGAGCACGCGGAATGTGCGGACGACATCCATGTAGCGCTCGGAGCCGGGGTTGAGGATCGGGGCGTCGAGCCCCGCACCGAAGGCGGCGGCGAGAAACGTTGCATTGAGGACCTCGCGTGCGGGCAGGCCGAAGCTGATGTTGGACACGCCGAGGGCGCACTTGACGCCCAACCGCTGCTTGCAGGCGGTCACGGCGTCGAGGATCGCAAGCGCCTGCGCCTGATTGGTCGATGCGGTCATGACCAGGCAGTCGATGAGGATGCGCTCGGGTCCGATGCCATAGCGCGCCGCCTCGCGCACGATGCGCTCGGCGATGCGCACGCGCGCCTCGGCGGTCTCGGGGATGCCGTCCTCGTCGAGGGTGAGGCCGATGATGTTCGCTCCGTAATGCGCAGCGATAGGCAGCACGGCATCGAGGCTCTCGCGCTTGCCGTTGACCGAGTTGATGATCGGCTTGCCGGGGTAGCGGCGCACGGCCGCCTCGATGGCGCGCGGATCGGTCGAGTCGATCTGTTGGGGCAGCAGCGTGGCGGCGCACAGGCGCTCCGAGACGTCCACGATGGTGCGCACCTCATCGATGTCGGGAAGGCCGACGTTGACATCGAGGATGTCGGCACCCTGCTCCTGCTGGCTGATGCCCTGGCCCACGACGTAGTCCAGGTCGCCCTCGCGCAGGGCCTGCTGCAAGCGCTTCTTGCCCGTGGGGTTGATGCGCTCCCCGATGACGGCGATGCGCCGTCCTGCGGCGGGAAGTGCCACGAGCCGCTGTGCGCTCGCGACGGTGAGCGCGGGTTCCCCGCGCCGCTCGCGCGGCGTTCGCCCGCGAACCATGTCCGCAAGCAAGCGGATGTAGTCGGGATTGGTGCCGCAGCATCCGCCGACGATGCCGATGCCGTCGTCGAGCATATGCCCAACGGCCTGCGCATAGGGTTCAGGCGCGATGTCGTAGACCGTGCGGCCGTCCTCGACATGCGGAAGTCCGGCGTTTGCCTGCACCATGACGGGCTTGTCGGTCGCCGCGAGCATGCGGGCGACGAAGGGCCGCAGCTCGTCGGGGCCAAGCGAACAGTTGACGCCCACGACGTCGGCGCCCAGGGCGTCAAGCGTCACAGCGGCGACCTCGGGCGGCGTGCCTAAAAACGTGCGGCCGTCCTCCTCAAAGGTCATGGTCGCAAAGATGGGGAGGTCGGAGTTCTCGCGGCAGGCGAGGATGGCCGCCTTGATTTCCGCCAAGTCGGTCATGGTCTCGACGATGAACAGGTCGACACCCGCCGCAACGCCGGCGCGCACCTCGCGTGCGAACAACTCGTAGGCCCCGTCAAACGAAAGTGTGCCCATGGGGCGCAGCAGGGCGCCGAGCGGACCGATGTCGCCGGCCACGTAGCGCGCCCCGCTTGCGCGCGCGCAGCGCACGGCCGCGCCGAACACGTCTTCGACCGTGGCGGCATCGCCGAGCTTGAGCGCGCTGGCTCCAAACGTATTGGTGGTCACGACCTCGCTGCCTGCGGCGACGTAGGCAGCGTGGATGGAGGTGATGGCGTCGGGGTCAGTGAGGCACAACAACTCGGGGAGTTCTCCTGCGGCGAGGCCGGCTGCCTGCAGCATCGTTCCCATGCCGCCGTCGAGCACAAGATGGCGCGTGCCCTCCAGCACACGGCGCAGCGCCTCATCGGCGATGCGCAGCGTATCGAGGGTGCGCGGGCGATAGGTATCGCCGGCTGCGAGCGCGGCGGTTACGGGAGCGGTCGGGTCGAGCGTGTAGTCCATGGCGGTCCTTCTCAGCGTGGGGAATGCCCGTGTCTTAAGGTTCTATCATAGTGCGGGATGGCAGGTGGTGTTGCGCTCCCGGAAGGGGCAGGCGTCGCGGAGGCGGCAGGTCGCGCAGGAGGGGCGATCGTGTGCGGACGCGGCCTCTCCATCGAACAGGCCGATGAGCGCCGTGACGCTTTTCGTCGGCAGCAAGAGATTCTGGTCGGTGACGGTGAGCCCGATGAGGCGCGTCGCGTTGAGGGCGGCGACGAGCGTCGGCTGCGCGTCGAGCGGGCAGTCGCCGTATCCGGGCGAGAAACGCCAGTTGGCAGACATGCCGTGCGCTTCTGCAGCGCGTACGGCGTCGTGCTGCATAGCCTCGACCGCCGCTTCGATGTAGGCGGACGATGCGGCGTCGTACAGCGCCGCATCGAGCGGATTTTGGCTGCTCAGCGCGCGCAGCTCCCGCTCGTTTTCCATCCCGAGCGTGCAGGCGATCGCGGCGCAGAGCCGGGCATCCTTCAGGTGACGGAAGATATCGGTTCCGCGCAGCTCGACGGCGGTGCCCACGAGGCGGATGCAGGGATCTCCCTGGGCATCGCGGGCCGTTGCATCGACGGCAAAGACGCGGCGCACGCCGCGCGGGACGACCGAGCGCTCAAGATCGGCCGCCGTCTGCTCGATGCGCGCAGCCAGCTCATCGTCTATGCGCTGACCCGTGTAACCCAGGTAGCGAAGCATCTCAAAGCGATCGATGCGCGGAGCATCGCCTGGTACGGGGCGGTAGAGGATGGGGCTTTCGAGCTCGTGATCCACGTCGGTTTCGCTTCTGATCGGATGCCCTAGCGGCGCAGGGCCTGCATGGCGGCGCTCGCGACGTCGGCGCGGTTCATGGTGTACACGTGCAGGCCTTCGGCGCCGTGGGCAGCGAGGTCTTCGAGCTGGCGGCAGGCGTACTCGATGCCCGCCTCGCGCAGGCTCGCCGGATCGTCTTCGTAGCGCGCGAGGATCTTGATGACGGGCGCGGGCAGCGATGCCGCACAGGTGAACACCATGCGCGTGATCTGCTGCTTGCTCGTGAAGGGCATGATACCCGCCGTGATGGGGACGGTGATGCCGGCCGCATCGGCGAGCTCGCGGAAGCGGTAGAAGTACTCGTTGTCAAAGAAGAGCTGCGTGACGAAGAAGCTCGCGCCGGCGTCCTGCTTCTGGCGCAGGTGTTTGACGGAGGTCGGCAGGTCGTCGCAGGTAAGGTGCCCTTCGGGATAGGCGGCGCCTCCCACGCAGAAGCCGGCGTCCACGAGCGCCGGCACGAGGTCCTTGGCATAGGGGAAGGCGATGTCTTCCGCCTCGGCCTCGCTCATGCCGGCCGGCAGGTCGCCGCGAAGGGCCAGCACGTTTTCGATGCCTGCGTCCATGAGCTCGATGATCTTCTCGGCCAGGGTCTCGCGCGTCAGCGAGATGCAGGTGAGGTGCGCCACGGACGAGATGTTGAACTCCGAGTTGATCATCTGGGCGATCT
The DNA here is from genome assembly GCF_030373545.1 of Collinsella tanakaei. GTDB lineage: Bacteria > Actinomycetota > Coriobacteriia > Coriobacteriales > Coriobacteriaceae > Collinsella > Collinsella tanakaei_C. The sequence goes on from NZ_JAUDCO010000004.1 coordinate 74,178, forward strand.
GGGCGGTCGCGGCGGAGTTGCCCGAGCCGCCAGCGGAGTAGGTGACGCTCACGAAGTCGGGCGCAAGCGGCGCGAAGCCGCCCGCGACCTCGCGGGCGCGCTCGAGTGTGAGCTCGCCTTTGGGAGGGAACATCTCAAACGAGACGGGCTGGGTGCCCGCAGTGCGGGCCTCGGCGAAGATCTGGTCGACTCTCATGGCGTCCCCTTTCGGTGCGCAAGGTGCGGTGGAGGCATCATACACCGTGGGCGATGGAAGGCGGTTTACCGGCTATGCCGAAACGCGTTGTTCACGGGGCGAGTGGGGAGACTTGATTTGAAGCGACGCGATTCAGCAGCGAGTCGCGCGCATATGGGCGGCGCCTATCGACTTCATGGAGGGATGGGCCGCTGTTAGCTGGGTTGCCCTTGCCGCGCGGCTTCAAGGTGGGCAATTTGTTCAGATATGAAGGTTTTGGCCGAGCTTTGGGCGGGGAAAGCAGGCTGCCGGGAGGTCTGAGCGGGTTGATTCGGTCGTACGGTGAGTCTATGTCGAGCATCTGCTCTGAAAAACAATACTAGACGATATTAGTTTGCCGAGTGAAACCTTCATATCTGAACAAATTGTCCCAAACGCGGCGGCGTGGCGGAAAGAAGAGCGGGATGGGGGCGTATCCCCCATCCCGCCATGCGCTAGAGACCGCAGGTCGCCGCGAGCTCCTGGGCACAGGAGATGCCATCGGCGATGGCGCTCACGACGAGTGAGGCGCCGCCTCGGGCATCGCCGCACGCCCATACGCCGCCGTTCGGTTCGTATGCATCGCCCGTATGCACGCAGCGATGCGGGGTGGCTTCACTCATGATGGGCAGCGTCCGCCTGTCATCGGGCTCGGGCAGCGCGGCGCCCAGCGCTTGGAACACCCCACGCTGCGGCCCCGTGAAGCCGCACGCGATCAGGATGAGCTGTGCGGGGATCTCCCGCTGTGTCCCAGGGACGCGTGCGGGTGCGTCCTCGGACCAATCGACATCGACGATCTGCAACCCGCGCGTTTTGCCGTCATCGTCGGACAGGACCTTGAGGGTGTCGACAGACCAGCAGCGGACCTCGCTGCCCGCGAGATAGATTGCCTCCTGCTGCCCGTAGTCGGTCTTCTTGACGTTTGGCCACTGCGGCCAAGGGTTGTCGGGCGTGCGATGCTCGGGCGGTTCGGACATGATCTCGAGCTGCCGTACGCTCGCGGCGCCCTGACGCACCGCGGTCGCCACGCAGTCGTTGCCCGTATCGCCCCCGCCGATCACCACGACGTCGCATCCACGGGCATCGATGGCGGGCGCGTCGCCATCAAGGACCGCGCGCGTGCTCGCGGTGAGGTAATCCACGGCGAGCACGACGCCCTCGGCCTGCGCGCCAGGGACGTTGAGCGTGCGAGCGGCGCTCGCGCCGGTCGCGATCACGACGGCATCGAAGCCGGCAGTCAGCTTCGCCGCAACAGCAGGGTCGGCGGCATCGGTATTCAACATGAAGGAGATGCCGCGCTCAGCCATGAGGGCGCACCTTCGCTCCACGACCTCTTTTGGCAGTTTCATGTTAGGGATGCCGTACATAAGCAAGCCGCCTGGTCGATCGGCGCGCTCGACCACGGTCACGCGAGCCCCGCGGCGCGCGAGCTCCCAGGCGCAGGCAAGCCCGGCCGGCCCCGATCCGATGACGGCCACGCGCGGGGCGTCATCGGCGGGTTGCGCAAACGCAGCGGGCCCTCCGTGCGCCCACTCCCAATCGGAGATGGCGCGCTCGGTGTCATGGATCGCTGTGGGTTGCCCGTCGACCGAGCCCAGGTTGCAGGCGGCCTCGCACGGGGCGGGACATACGCGGCTCGTGAACTCGGGCATCGGGCTGGTGAGCGCGAGGCGCTTCGCGGCTTCTGCCCAGCGGCCGCGCCAGACGAGATCGTTCCATTCGGGGATCAGGTTGTGCAGGGGACAACCGCTCGAACGCGCTCTGCCGAAGGGATGCCCGGTTTGGCAGAAGGGGACGCCGCACATCATGCAACGGCTCGCTTGGATGCGGCGTTCGCCCTCGTCGAGCTCGACGTATAGCTCACGGTAGTCGCAGACGCGTTCGTCTACGGGGCGCAGCTCGTGCGTCTTGCGGTCGTGCGCCAGAAATGCGCCGGGCTTACCCATGGCGCTTCACCTCCTTTGCGCCCGTGACGGCTTCGAATGCCAACTCGAGCGCCTCCTCATGTGTCGAACCTGCAGCCTCATGCTGCTCGATGAGCTTGAGGACGCGCTCGTATTCGACGGGAATCACCTTGACGAACAGCGAGGCAACTCGAGCAAAGCGATAGAGCATCTTGATGCCGCGCGGGCTTTGGGTGATGCGCACATGCTCCTCGATCAGCGCGTGGATGTCGTCGAGCTCTTGCTCGCTGGGTGCGCGCAGGGCGACGGTGTCGCGATTGCAATGCGCAGCGAGGGTGCCGAACTCGTCGAACACATAGGCGACGCCACCGGTCATGCCCGCTGCAAAGTTGGGCCCGACCTCCCCTAAGATGAGCGCGCATCCACCGGTCATGTATTCGCAGCCATGCGCGCCCACGCCCTCGACGACGACCGTGGCGCCGGAATTGCGCACCGCGAAGCGTTGGCCGGCGACGCCGTTGACAAAGCCGCGGCCGCCGGTTGCGCCCATGAAGGCGACGTTACCCACGATGATGTTCTCGTCAAACTTGAAGCTCGCCGACTCGGGCGGGCGCACCGAGACCGTGCCGCCCGAAAGACCCTTGCCGAAATAATCGTTGGCGTCGCCGGTCACGTTGAGGGCGATGCCGCGCGGCAGGAACGCGCCGAAGCTCTGGCCAGCCGACCCAGTGCAGTCGATGGTGATCGAGCCGTCGGGCAGGCCGTCGGGATGCGCCGCGGTGACGGCGTGCCCGAGCATCGTGCCTACGCAGCGGTTGATGTTTGCGATGTCGGCGTGGAAACGCACGGGCACCATGTGCTGCCGGGCCCGCTCGGTGAGCGGGGTGAACAGGGTGGCGTCCAGGGTTCGCTCAAGATGGGAGTCGGCTGCCATGGAGGGCAGGAAGTGCTTGCCGTCGGCGCCGGGAATCCGCGCACCGAACTCGCACGAGGCGGATGCGAGCACGCAGGACAGGTCGATGCGTTCGCTTTTCCAGTTTCCCGGGACCGCTTTTTGGCGAAGGCACTCGCTGTGGCCCACCATCTCGTCGACGGTGCGGAATCCCAGGTTCGCCATGATCTCGCGCAGCTGCTCGGCGACGTAGAGCATAAAGCGCTCCACGTGCTCGGGCTTGCCGGCGAAGTGCCCGCGCAGCCGGCAGTTCTGCGTAGCGATGCCGGCCGGGCAGGTGTCCTGATGGCAGTCGCGCTGCATGAGGCAGCCCATCGCGATGAGCGGCATGGTGGCGAAGCCGAACTCCTCGGCGCCCAGCAGGCATGCCACCGCAACGTCGGTGCCGTCCATAAGCTTGCCGTCGGCCTCGAGCACCACGCGCGAGCGCAGCCCGTTTCGCAGCAGTGTCTGCTGCGTCTCCGCCAGTCCGAGCTCGAGCGGCAGGCCGGCGTGCCAGATGGAGTCGCGCGGCGCCGCGCCCGAGCCGCCGTTATGGCCGGAGATGAGGATCTTGTCGGCGGCGCCTTTCGCCACGCCAGTGGCAATCGTGCCCACGCCCGCTTCCGATACGAGCTTGACGCTCACGCGGGCGTTGGGGTTGGCGCACTTGAGGTCGAAGATGAGCTCGGAGAGATCTTCAATCGAATAGATGTCATGATGGGGCGGGGGCGAGATCAGTCCGATGCCGGGAGTGGATTGACGTACGCGGGCAATCCACGGGTAGACCTTCTTGCCAGGAAGATGCCCGCCCTCGCCGGGCTTGGCGCCCTGCGCCATCTTGATCTGCAGTTCGCGGGCGGAGGAGAGGTAACGGCTTGTCACGCCGAAGCGGCCGCTTGCCACCTGCTTGATGGCGGAGTTCGCGGAATCGCCGTTTGGCAGTGGTGTCTCGCGACGCGGGTCCTCGCCACCCTCGCCGGAGTTCGAGCGGCCGTGCAGCCGGTTCATGGCGATCGCCATGCAGGTATGAGCTTCCTCGCTGATCGAGCCGAAACTCATCGCGCCGGTGTTGAACCGCGTGACGATGCTGCGGGCGTCCTCGACTTCATCGAGGAGTACGGGCGCCCTGCTGCCGCGATCGAACTCCATGAGGTCTCGCAGGCGCACGGCTCGACCGGGGCGCCGCAGATGCTCGCTGTAGGTGAGGAAGGTTTCATATGAGTCGGTCCGTACGGCTTGCTGCAGCAGGTAGATGGTATCGGGATCGATCAGGTGGTCCTCGCCGTCCGGGCGCCACGAGGTAAGTCCGAGGGTCGGGCAGGTGTCGGGCGCGGGCGAGCTGCGCCAAGCGAGCGCCTGGTCGAAGCGGTCGTCGAGCTCGCGCTCGATATCGTCGACATCGAGGCCACCCACGCGCGATACGGTGCCCGTGAAGTGGCGATCCACGAGGCTCGGTGCAAGCCCCACCGTCTCGAAGATCTGCGCGGAATGGTAGCTTTGAACCGTCGAGATGCCCATCTTGGACATGATGGAGACGACGCCGGCCACCGCCGCGCGGTTGTAGTTGGCGATGGCGGCCTGGGCGTCAAGCGGGCTGCCATCGGAGCCGGTCAGATCTCCCTCGTCGGCGAGCTGGGCTATGACGTCGTGGGCCATGTACGGATAGATGCCGCTTGCGGAGTAGGCGATGAGCGCCGCGAAATCGTGCGCCGAAATGGCGTCACCGCATTCCACCACAAGGTCAGCGAAGGTACGCAGGCCGCACCTGATCAGCGAGTTGTGCACCGCGCCGACGGCGAGCAGCATCGGGATGGGCACCTCGCCTGCATCTGCGCGGTCGGACAGGACCACGATGTTCGCGCCGCCGCGCACCGCCTCGCGCACCTCGTCCCCGAGTCGCTCGAGGGCGCGCTCGAGCGCGCCGGGGGCATCGTCGCGCGCATAGGTTGCGCGGAAGCGGCGCGCTGCGAAGCCGGTGCGATCGATCGCGCAGATGCGCAGGAATTCATCGCGCGTCAGCAGCGGTGCGTCAAGTCGTACGAGCCGGCAGGTACCGCGGCTGTCTTCCAGGAGATTGCCGTGGTTTCCCAGGTACAGCACGGTCGAGGTGACCATGTGTTCGCGCAGCGCGTCGATGGGCGGGTTGGTCACTTGGGCGAACAGCTGGAAGAAGTAGTCGTAGAAGGAGCGGGTCTTGAGCGACAGGCACGCCAGCGGCGCGTCGATGCCCATCGAGGCGAGCGGAACGGAACCGTTGGCGGCCATGGGACGCAGCACCTCGCGCACGTCGTCCCAGTGGTAGCCGAGCTTCATCATGTCGACGGTGTTCGGGGCGTGCGGCAGCGCGTCGGCCTCGGGCGAGGTCGACGCATCCAGATCGTCGAGGGTCAAGGTCTCCTCGTCGATCCACGATGCGAAGGGCTTGAGCTTGGCGAAGGCGTTGCGGATCTCGTCGTTGTAGCGAATGCGACCCTCGCCGAGCGTGATCTCGAGCATCTCGCCGGGTCCTAAGCAGCCGCAGGTGAGCACGTTGGCGGGGTCGACCTCGATGGCGCCGACCTCCGAGGCGAGCAGGAACCGGTCGTCGCGCGTCACGTAGTAGCGGGCGGGGCGCAGACCGTTTCGGTCAAGGGCGGCGCCCAGCGTACGTCCGTCGGTGTAGGCGATCGCCGCCGGACCGTCCCACGGCTCCATGAGCATCGACTGGTAGGCGTCGTAGGCGCGCCGCGCGGGGGACAAGGTGGCGTTGTTGTCCCAGGGTTCGGGAATGAGCAGCGACACGGCACGTGAGAGCGGGCGGCCGTTCATCACCAAGAACTCGAGGACGTTGTCGAGAATCGCCGAGTCGGATCCCTCGCGGTTGATGATGGGGAGCACCCGTTCCAGATCGTGTTGGAGCACGGGCGAGTAGAGATTCGGCTCGCGGGCGCGAATCCAGTTGACGTTGCCCTTGAGCGTGTTGATTTCGCCGTTGTGGATGATGTAGCGGTTGGGGTGGGCGCGCTCCCAGCTCGGCGTCGTGTTGGTGGAATAGCGGGAATGCACGAGCGCCACGGCGGTTTTCACCGCAGCGTCGTTCAGGTCGATGAAGAAGCGGCGCATCTGCGTCGCCACGAGCATGCCCTTGTACACGATGGTCCGCGTGCTCATGGAGCAGATGTAGAAGATCTTCCCGGCGAGCGCGTGCTCCGCGTCGGCGCGCTTCTCGATGGTGCGGCGGCATACGTAAAGCCGCCGCTCAAAGGCGTCACCCGCCTCGACGTCGGCGGGGCGGGCTAGAAATGCCTGCTGGATGGTAGGCATGCACGCGCGCGCCGTCTCGCCCAGGTCATGGGGATCAACGGGAACATCGCGCCAGAACAGCACCGGTATCCCGAGTTCGGCGCAGCCCTCCTCGAACAGCCGGCGCGCCGCCTGCACGCCGTGCGGGTCTTGCGGCAAAAAGATCATCGCAACGCCGTAGTCGCCCTCCGAGGGCAGGAGCTGACCGTAGCGCTGCGCCTCCTTGCGGAAAAAACTGTGCGGGATCTGAAAGAGGATGCCTGCACCGTCGCCGGTGTTGTGTTCGAGTCCCGTGCCGCCACGGTGCTCGAGATTCACAAGCACCGAGAGCGCATCGTCGAGAATCTGGTGGCTTTTCGTGCCGTCGAGCGCAGCGAGTGCGCCGATACCGCACGCGTCGTGCTCGAATTCGGGCCTATAGAGAGTCTGGTGGTCCATGCGCCCTCCCATGTTGGATCGAGACGGGGAATACATGCACACGCGTGCGATGACGTGCGCGTGCGCGGCGACCCATGATAGGCAGGTGCGGTTGCGACGGGTTTTCCCGTCGGTTTCCACGCGGTTTCGATTTGGGTGCCAAACGAAGTCGTCGCAGGGCAGCCCGCAAAAAAGACTGTCCACGCTGCCCAAGGGGAGGGACGCCGCGCAGGTCCCAGAAGACATGCGCGGCAGGGCGCTTCGTTTCGCATACAGCGGACGTGACCTGCCTTCTTTTCGGCGTGGTCGCGTGGCCGCGTTCGTGGTATTTTTCGTTTCAACCTAGCAACACGGCGGTAATTCCTGCGAAATGAGCGTCGCGTAACCTACAATGCGTTCGTTGGGATAACGCGTCGACGCCCGTCGGCGCGCATATGAAGGGAGTCCCTATGGCCGATACCGAACTCACCAGTCGCTTCGGCACCATGGTGTTCTCGGAGGACGTGATGCGCAAGCGTCTTCCCAAGGATATCTACAAACGCCTGTCTGCGACGATCGATCGGGGCGCGCCACTCGACCTGGATGTGGCGAATGCCGTCGCGCACGCCATGAAGGAGTGGGCGATCGAGCGCGGTGCCACGCACTACGCGCACTGGTTCCAGCCCCTGTCGGGCATCACGTCCGAGAAGCACGACAGCTTCCTGGAGCCCAACCACGACGGCACCGCCATCACCAAGTTCACCGGCAAGGCCCTCATCCAGGGCGAGCCCGATGCGTCGAGCTTCCCCAACGGTGGCCTGCGCGCCACGTTCGAGGCCCGCGGCTATACCGCCTGGGATCCCACGAGCCCCGCGTTCATCAAGGACGACGTGCTGTGCATCCCCACCGCGTTTTGCGGCTACAACGGCGAGGCGCTCGACAAGAAGACGCCGCTTCTGCGCTCTATGAAGGTGCTCGACACGCAGGCCAAGCGCGTGCTGGCGCTGTTTGGCAAGCATCCCAAGCGTGTCGTTCCGAATGTCGGCCTCGAGCAGGAGTACTTCTTGATCAAGAAGGACGCCTACCGCAAGCGCCGCGACCTGGTCATCTGCGGCCGTACGCTGTTCGGCGCTCCGCCCTGCAAGGGCCAGGAGCTCGAGGAGCACTACTTCGGCGCCATCCGTCCGTCGGTGTCCAAGTACATGAAGGCGCTCGACGACGAGCTGTGGGCGCTCGGCATCCCCGCCAAGACCAAGCATAACGAGGTCGCTCCCTGCCAGCACGAGCTCGCCCCGGTCTACACCGAGCTCAACGAGGGCGTCGACAACAACATGCTCGTCATGGAGAAGATGAAGCTCGTCGCCACGAACTTCGACCTCACCTGCCTGCTGCATGAGAAGCCGTTCGAGGGCATCAACGGCTCCGGCAAGCACAACAACTGGTCGATCGGCACCGAGGACGAGAACCTGTTCGATCCGGGTGACACGCCGCTCGAGAACCTGCAGTTCGTGGTGTTCCTCACCGCGGTCATCGAGGCGGTCGACAAGTACCAGGGCCTGCTGCGCATGTCGGTGGCGGGCTGCGGCAACGACCATCGTCTGGGCGCCAACGAGGCGCCTCCTGCGATCATCTCCATCTTCCTGGGCGACATGCTCACCGAGGTCGTGCAGAAGATTATGGACGGCGAGGCGTCCGTGCATGCGCGCCACGGCGTGCTCGATCTGGGCGCCGACGTGCTGCCCAACCTGGAGCAGGACAACACCGACCGCAACCGCACCTCGCCGTTCGCCTTCACCGGCAACAAGTTTGAGTTCCGCGCGGTGGGTTCGGAGCAAAATCCGTCCGACGCCAACCTGGTGCTCGACACCGCGGTGGCCGAGTCGCTCAAGGCGTTTGCCGATGCGTTGGAGGACGTGCCCGCAGACGAGTTTGCCGATGCGGCACTCGAGTACTGCAAGAAGACGCTCAACGAGCATCGTCGCATCCTGTTCTCGGGCGACGGCTACTCCGAGGCGTGGGAGCAGGAAGCCGAGAAGCGCGGCCTGCTGAACCTGCGCACGACTGCCGACGCGCTGCCGCAGATGGTGGCCCCCGAGAGCATGGCGCTGTGGCAGGGCATGGGCGTGCTGACCGAGACCGAGGCGTTCAGCCGCTACGAGGTCAAGCTCGAGAAGTACAACAAGCTCATGAACATCGAGGCCACGACGATGATTCGCGAGGCGCGCCGTACGTACCGCCCCGTGATCACCGCGTACGCCACGAAGGTCGCCAAGGGCCTGGAGACCATCCGCGCCGCCGGTGCCGAAGCCGCGATGACCTGCGAGCAGAACACGCTCAACAAGCTGTGCTGCGGCATCACGGAGATCAACGAGGCGATCAAGGCGCTCGACGCGCTGCACCAGAAGGCCGAGGCGCTGATCGATCCTCAGGAGCAGGCGAACTGCTACGCGCATGAGGTGGCTCCCGCCATGGAGACGCTGCGCACCGCCGTCGACGCCATGGAGGAGATCGTGGCGGCCGACTACTGGCCGGTGCCGACCTACGACGAGATCCTGTTCTACGTGTAGCGCCCTGATGTCCCAAAAGGGGCCAGGAGAAAAATGGGACATTGCGCGGCTGTCCGTCGCGAAAACCGAAAGCCCGGTTGCCTTGTTGGCAACCGGGCTTTCGTCGCTTTACCGTGAGCGGTATGAGAGCGGAGGCGATGTCTGCCGCCGCGTGTGCGCTAACGCTCGATGACGAGCTTGCCCTGGCACCAGACCTGCCGGATGTTGTCCGGCGTGGCCAGGTAGAGGATGCGGGCGAGCTTGTCGCCCGGCTCGTCGAAGACCCCGAAGCCCGTGAGGTCCGTATAGGGCTGGCGCGTGCCGATGACCTGCGCGTCGAAGGCACGGCCGACCTCGAAGGAGCCGGTCGCCAAGCCGAGGCCCTCCGCGCCGCCCTTGGTCGCGAGGTACAGTGCCTCGGGTGCCGAGATGCGCGACGGCCGGCCGGCGCCGCGACGCTCCTGTGGCACGAGTGCGTCGACGCCTTCCTCGAGCATGCACGACGCCATGACCGCCTGGCGGATGTTGTCGTACATGCTGGGCGAGAATCCGCCCGAGATGTCGGTGCCCATACCGATGCGCACGCCGGCTTCGTGCATGCGGCGCACCGGGCAGGCGCTGTTGGCGAAGTACGCGTTGGAGATGGGGCAGTGCGCCACGACGGTGCCCGTCTCGGCGAACAGCGCGGTGTCATCGTCGTTCATGAACGTGCAGTGCGCCATGATGGATTTAGGCCCCAGCAGGCCGAAGCTTGCGAGCGCCTCGGCGTCCGTCTTGCCAAAGCGCTCGATTGCCACGCCGTGTTCCCACTGGCCCTCGTTGCAATGCGACTGGATATAGGCGTCGTGCGCGGCGGCGATCTGCCCCAGGCCGGCGAGCGCCTCGTCGGTGCAGCTGGGGATGAAGCGCGGCGTCACGGCGGCGTAGGCGCCTGCGAAGCGCGGGTCGGCCGCACGGCCCTGCGCGTCGAGCGCCTCGACGCGCGCGAGGAACTCCTCGGTGTCGACAAGGGCTTGCTCGGGGGTGGCGTCCCGATAGAAATCGTGGTTGGACGCAGGGTCGTCCATGACGACCTTGCCGACGATGGCTCGCTGACCGGCTGCGGCGCAGGCGCGCGAAACGGCATAGCTGCCGTCGAGGTGCGCGCTGGCAAAGTACAGCGTCGTGGTGGTGCCGCGCGACAGGAACGTGCGCGCTAGGTCGTAGCCCACGGTGTAGGCGAACTCGGGGTCGGCGAAGCGAGCCTCGAGCGGGAACGTGCGCTGGTCGAGCCACACGTTCAGCGGCTCGTCGAGGGCGACGCCGGCCTGCGGCCACTGGGGCGCGTGGACGTGCAGGTCCACGAAGCCGGGCAGGATGAACGTATCGGACGCAAGCTCTGCAAACGAGCCGGGCTCGCGCTCGCCCGCCGTCCGTGCGGCGGCGACGCGCTCGGCGTAGTCGGTGTCGTCCGGACGGATGATGCGCTCGATCACGCCGGCGTCGTCGAGTTCGATGAGGGTGTGTTCCAGAAGCTCGAAGTCGCCGTAGGCAGGGGTGTGGAAAAACGAGCCGAGGATGGCTTTCAGGCGGGAAGCGTCAGACATTGCTGCTCCTTTCCAATGCGCGACGAGTTACTCCTCGCTGTTCGCTGCGGGATCGCCCGGCAGCAGCAGGTTGAGTACGACGGCGATGATGCCGCCGACCGCGGTGCCGCTGCTCACCAGGTACTGCAGCATGACGGGGAACTCGGCCTTGACGTCGGCGGACAGCACGAGGCTGCCGACCGTGAAGATGAGGGACAGGCCGATGACCAGCATCTTCTTCTGGTCGAGCTGGGAGTTGATGATGATGCGCAGGCCGTTGACCACAAGGATCTGGCACACGACGAGCAGCACGCCGCAGATGGCGGCCTCGGGCACCGACGAGATGACGGCCATGAGCTTGGGACACATGCCGAGCACGACGAGGATGATACCGGCGACCATGACGACGACGCGGCTCGCGACCTTGGTGATGGAGATGATGCCGGCGTTGGTGGAGTAGCCGGTGAGCGGGGTGCCGCCGAACAGCGACCCCACGAGACAGCCCAGGCCCTCGCCGATGACGGCGTGGTTCAGGCGCTCGTCGGTGAGCTCCTCGTTGGTGACATCGCCGACGGTGAACCACACGCCGGTGGTCTCGATGAGCACGATGAAGTAGATGAAGGTCATGAGCACGATCGAGGGGATGTCAAAGACCGGCATGCCGAAGTGGAACGGCATGGGCATGGCAAACCACGCGGAGGTGACGACGGTCGAGAAGTCGAGCACGCCCACGATGGCAGCGGCGACGCAACCGACGGCCAGCGAGCACAGGACGGACAGGACGCTCACGAGGTGGTGCTTGTAGCCGGTCTTGTAGGCGATGACGTTCATGATGACGAGGGTGACCATGGCGGCAAGGCCGGGCGCCAGGTTGGCGGCGAGGCCGCCGTCGATGCTGAAGACGCCGCCCGCGGCGGTGGGGGTGAGCGACAGACCGACGATCACGATGATGAGACCGCCGATGTAGGGCGGAATGCAGCGGCGTACGATTTTGGCGAACAGCTTGGTGACGCCGAGCAGGATGAGGATGATGGCGCCGGGGATGATGCTGCCGACCATCATCGCCATGCCGCCGTTCGCGCCGATGGTTGCAAGCGCCGACAGCGCGACGAAGCTGGCGCCCTGGACGACGGGGAGCTTGATGCCCAGACCCGTCTGGATAAGGGTGGCGATGCCCGCCGTGAAGAAGCAGATCTGGATGAGCTGGTTGGTGCCTTCGGTGTCGAGGCCGAGCATCGCCGATAGGACGATGGGGCACACGTACAGGTCCATGGCGAGGACGTGCAGGAATGCAAGACCCACCGCTTTCAGCGGTTCAACGCGATCGTTGACGCCCAGGACGAGGTTGTTTTCGGATGCCATGTGGTTCCTTCCCACGCTTTGAACATGACAGCTATGAGCATAGTCCAAGCGCGGCATATCCCAAAAGGGGCCAGGAGAAAATTGGGACATTTCGGGCCCGTGGCAGCGAAAAGCCCGGCACGCAGGCGCACCGGGCTTGGGAGGTCGATGGTGCCCCCAACGGGATTCGCGTCCGCCTGCGGCGTCCGCGGCTCCGGGCGCTTGCGCGCCCTCGCGCGCTCGCTGGCAAACGCTCGGCGCGTTTGCTCAGCCTCGCGACCCCACCGGGTTCGAATCCCGGCCCGTGGCAGCAAAAAGCCCGGCACGCAGGCGCACCGGGCTTGGGAGGTCAATGGTGCCCCCAACGGGATTCGAACCCGTGATCTTCGCCTTGAAAGGGCGACGTCCTAGGCCGCTAGACGATGGGGACAGCGCAGTTGAGTATAGCAGATTATCGTTGACGTGCGCCGCGACGGGCAGCACACGGCGAATACACGAATCTGCCGGCTTCGCACGGTGCCGTTGCCGTCGCGCCCAACCGCATCGGCCGCGTCAGGCGGCGCGCAGCGCCTACCCTTTGTAGCTGTAGTAGGACCACACGTTGCCGTCCTGGTCGACCATGTCGGTCGTGATCGGGTCGTACGTAAAGGTTATCCTTTCGGGCTCCAAAACGATCACGGTCCTGGAGTCCGGGCTCGTCCAGCTTCCTTTCTGCATGTTGACCCAGCAGGTTCCATCCGTATGGAACAGGACGTTGCGTGTGGTCCCCTGCATATCCCATTCGCCGCTGAGCGAAACCGGTGTCGACATCAATTCGTCGTAGGCGGCCGCGGCGTCGGGGAAACTCGCGGAGAGGTCGTCCGCCGCCGAGAGCGAGACCATTCGGTACCCGAGCGCGCTGGCCTCGCTTTGCTGCGCGACCACGTGGTAGTAGCACAGGCGGGGCGCGTCGGTGCCGGGCAGGATGAGCATCGCCAGGTCGTATGCGAGATAGGTGCCGTACGAGGTGAAATTGCCCGTCCAGACGGTCTCGCCGACGGGGGCGGTGCCCACGGCCGCGGTCCAGGTGCCTGTGGACGCGTCGTACATGAGCGCGTTCGAGGCGTTGTGGAGGTAGGAGAGGTCATCGGGCGCCGAGCCGTAATAGGTCGCGAGAATCGTGCGCACGCCGTCGTCGGTCAGGGTGTAGCTCATGCCGAGCTCATGGGACGTGGCCACGCCCAGCGGGTCGCCCGAGGCGTTCTGGTTCGTCTCGCCATGCGTCAGGACGAACGCGTCGCTCAGCGTGAGCGAAATCCATACGAGCTGTGCGTCGACGTCTGCATCGCCCGCCTGCGCCCGGACGGTCGAGATGGTCTGCTGCCAGGGCTCGGGCTCCACGCAATAGGTGTAGAGCGTGGCGAGAAGCTCCAGGTTGTCGCGAGCCTGGTCGTCCACCGTCGCGGCGTCGCCCGAGATCTGGACGGCGTCGTCGAGTTGAATGTCGGCGAGGCCGGACAGCCCAGCGAGGTCGATGCTCTCCAGGGCGCAACCGGTGGCGTGCACCGAGCTCAAGGCGTCGCCCTTGGGCAGCGTGAGGGAGGACAGGTCCTTGTTGTCATCGCAGCTGACGGAGGCAAGGGCGTCGTTTGACGTGAGGTCGAGGTCCGTCAGCTGGTTGTTCGAGCAGTCGAGGTCGGTAAGATCTGCCTGGTCGGAGACGTCGAGGCTCCCCAGCTGGTTGGATGAGCAGTTGAGATCGGTAAGGTTGGCCAGTCCCGAGAGGTCCAGCTCCGTCAGCTGGTTGTCGGCGCAGACGAGCTGCGTGAGGTTGGAGAAGGTCGAGATACCCTCCAGGTTGGTGATGCCGAGGCCGGCAAGGCCGTTGCCTGCGACCGCGTCCGCCGAGGTATCGCCAATCGCCGTGACGGCATCGGCCTCCTCCTGGTCGATGCCGCTGTTGCCGTCGGTGTCCACCTTCTGAGCAAGGTAGGTGCGGAAAGCCTCGTCCGGCACGTCCTGAAGGTTGAGCACGACTTTGGGGCCGAGCACGCGTGGCAACAGGAACCATGCGCCGCAGCCGAGCGCCGCGATGAGCGCCACGACCGCGACTGCGATGAGTGCCGTGCGGCGACGGCCGGGGTGCGCGGGCTGCTCGCGCGTTTCGCCGGACGAGCTCTGCTCGGGGTTCGCGGAGCCAGGTGCCTGGGGCTCCGCGGCAACGGCTGCTCCGCAGTGCGAGCAGAACCGTGCGTTGTCGGGAATCGTGTTCCCGCAGTTCGTGCACTTCATGGTCGTCCCCTCTCGGTTCGCGTTCCCGTCCCATTCTAGTGCGCGACCGCACGCGGTGTTGCGCAACTTCGCGTGCGGCTGCGCATGCGCCCGAGCGCCGCGTGCGGCGCATGCCTTGGCCAGCGGTCTCGGCTGGCGTACGGATGCGTCTCGCTCAATCGGCCGTTGACCTGCGCCGCGAAGGACGGCACACAGCGAATACACGAATCCGGCGATTTTGCGCAAGGGACGTTGCTATACTGGCCGCGTTGTCTCGCAGATTGGGGCATCCGGCCACATACGAGGGGGAGCCATGAATACTCGTCAGATTGCCTATGTCGGTGTTTCGGTTGCGCTGCTCGCCGTCTCGGCGTGGGTCACGCTGCCCATCGGCCCGGTTCCCTTTACGTTGCAGACGCTCGCCCTCGCCATGCTTCCCGCCGCCCTCGACCGTGCGGGCGCGTGCGTGTCCGTTGCCGTCTATCTGCTGTTGGGAGCAATCGGCCTGCCGGTGTTCTCGGGTTTCTCCGGTGGGATTGCATCGATCTTCGGTCCGACCGGCGGCTTTTTGTGGGGCTTCTTGATCGGCATGCTGGCGGCCACGACTGTCAAGGAATTGCTGCCCGCGCAGTTGCCTCTGCTTGCGCGCACACTCGTTGCCGATGCGGTGTTGCTGCTTATCTCGTATGCCTGCGGAACGTTTCAGCTTATGGTCATCGGCTCGATGGACGTCGCTGCGGCGCTGTTGGTCGCGGTCGTGCCTTTCGTGATTCCCGATGTCGTCAAGCTCGTCGTGGGCGCGCAGGTGGGCTGCGCAGTTGCCCGCGCCGCGGGCCGCGTGTCGCGACACGCCTGATTCTGTTCCCGCAGGTTTGCTGCGCGGAGACGCTCCGCCCGAACCGTCAGGCTAGAACCCGTACTGATGGGCGAAGTTCTCGGAGATGTCCTCGATGCCTTCGATCGAGGCCGCCCAGGCGCAGAAGTCCGGAGTGTCCACGATGATGCCGTCGGCTTCCCATACCGCTTGGTGCGAGAGCTCCCACGCCTCGCGCACCGGCGGACGTACAGGCAGGTAGGGCGTCAAGTAGGTGGGGTTGAGCAGGAAAAACGCCCCGCCCTCGCAACGGGCCGCGAAGTCCTTGAGCGCGCGGCGCGCGTTCTTGCGCCGTCCGAGCTTGTAGAGCAGCAAGGTGCGGCCGAGCAGGTACCACGGGGAGTCCTCCACGCTGCCGGCCCCTTCGTCCTGCTCGGCGCCCGGGGCCTGCGGTGAGGCCTGTTGCGCCACGGCGAAGAATCCCTCCTCGTCCTCCAGCCGAGCGAGCGCGAGCAGCACGGTTCCCACGGCATGGTTGCGATAACCCTGGGCGCGCATGACCTTTCGGGCGTATTCGGCCGCGGCACGGTAGCGCGCGCTTGCCAGGCTGAGCTGGGAGATGGCTTCGAGCGTATGGAGCCATCCGATCATCGTCGGATCGGTGCCGGTCCGCTCGGCGGCGGTGATGCCCGCGAGCCGGTCCTCATGCCAAAAATGCGGCGCGTCGTCGCTGAAGGCGGGATCGGCCTGCAGCTGGGTGCGCACCGAGTCCTCGAGCTGCATAAGGTCGTTCAGGCATGCGTCGATGGGGACGTCGGCGAGCAGGATGTTGACGAGCTGGGCGTCCACGCACAGACGATCTGCGGCAACGATCTCGCGCAGCTTGGCGCGGGTATCGGCAAACAGGCGCTCGCGGCGCTTGTCAAACTCCTGGTCGGAGAGCTCCTCCATCCGATCGAGCTCGAACATGAGCCCCTCGTGCACCCGGGCGTAGGAGAGCAGGGCGCGCGCGTGATCGGATGTGGCGTAACGGGTCGGGTCACGCATGATCTCGTCGTGCACGAGCCTGCAGGCTGCGGGGGTAAGGTCCTCGTGGGACGCCAGATACTCGCGTTCGAGGTATGCGGGCACGTATTCGCGAGGCTCCATCAGTTGTCCCCTCCCGCGCTCGTGCGCCCGACGCCGCCCGGTGTCTGCGGTGTGTGCTCGCGAAGCGACCGCTGGACGAGCTCGTGGCCGGCAAGCCATGCCGAGAAGCACGCGTTGTCGGGCGTGCCGATACCCTCCTGCAGCAGCGGGGTCGCTTCGCTGATGGCGAGGATGAGCTCGTCTTGGCTGCCGGGGTTCACATTGACGCGCGCGTAGATGCCGTCGGGGAACTCCGCTTGGTAGAACAGCGGCTGAGCGGCATCGGGGTAGGCGCGCATGAGGGCGTGCAGGGCGCGGTCGGCGCCGCGGTAGTCAAACGAGCGGTACGCGACGCACATCTGCGCCAGCAGCGTCCACGCGTCGGGCGACTTCTCGGCGCCGTGATGGCGGCGGCGCAGGGGCCCTGCGATCTGATAGGCGATGGCGTGGCGCGACCGGTACTGCTTGATGTCCCGAGCGCTTGCCTCGAGCTTGGCCAAGGCGAGCATGCCGGTATGTCGAATGTCGGCGGGGTCTCCGGGCGCCACCTCGAGGCTCTCCTCAACCGTTTGGTAGGCCAGGCGGTATTGGCCGGCGATCACGGCGCGAGAGGCGGTTGCCGCCAGCCATCTGAGCAGCGGTCGATACGCCAAATCGCTCGCATATTCGCGGTCGTAGACATCGCGGGCGCCCTCGACGGCGGCAAGGACGTCGCGCTCGACGGCTTCGCGGTTGTCGAGCAGGTAGCTCACGTACGCGTCGTTGGACTGCGCCTCGAGTGCGGCGAGCATGCGGCGGGCATCCCAGTTGCCCTCATCGAGGTCGACGGCCTCGCGCAGGAAGTTCTCCGCGCGGGTCTCCTCGCGCTCGATGGCGACCTCGTCTGTGAAGAAGGGGACGTGGTAGTCCAAGATCTCGGTCGCGCGGGCGGTGAGGTGGAACGATCGGTCGCGGTCGCAGGTGATGAGCTGCGAGGGGTCCTCGCGGAACTGCTTCATGCCGCGCTCGATGAACGTCGCGTCGTCCAGCGGGTAGATGCGCTCGCGGCGCATCGCCTCGAGGATGAGACGCAAACAGTCCTCCTGGATGGGATCGAACGCCACGGCGCCTCCTTTCCGATGCGAAATGGAATTTCTACAGTGTAGCGCTCATCGCACACGTGGGGGAGCGCTTGCGCGAAGGGATGAAACACACATGGGCGGGCGCGTCGGACGCGTGCGCACGGATCGCGAGGAGCACATGCGGGATGCCGTCGGTGCGCTTCCACGCAAGCGAAATAACCGACACACGGGCGCGTTCCCGCGCTGTCGTTTTGTCCGGCTCGCGGAGCGAAAAATGCGCCCAAACTGTTTCGAAGATGTTTCCAAAGCGCTAAAATAGCGACGGGCCTTCGGGCTCCGCGCCGCGGCCTTTGGGCGCGCGACGGCTCCTTTGGTCCTAACGGGGACATCGGGTGCCCCGTTGTATGTGCAGGTCGAACGGTCGGCCTGCAGATTTGGAGGCAAAGAATGGGACGTTTTACCAATCCGCGCGATCTGTACTTCGGTGAGGGTGCTCGCCACGAGGTCAAGAACCTCAAGGGCTCCCGCGCCATGATCGTCACCGGCGGCGGCTCCATGCGTCGCGGCGGCTTCCTGCAGGACGTCGAGGCTGACCTCAAGGAGGCCGGTTTCGAGGTTCAGATCTTCGAGGGCGTCGAGTCCGACCCGTCCGTCGAGACCGTGAAGCGCGGCGCCGAGGCCATGCTCGAGTTCCAGCCCGACTGGATCATCGGCATCGGTGGCGGCTCGCCGATCGACGCTGCCAAGGCCATGTGGCTGTTCTATGAGTATCCTGAGGAGACCTTCGAGCAGGCCATCGTGCCGTTCAGCTTCCCCGAGCTGCGCACCAAGGCTCACTTCTGCGCCATCGCCTCCACCTCCGGCACCGCGACCGAGGTCACCGCGTTCTCCGTCATCACCGACTACGAGAAGGGCATCAAGTACCCGCTGGCCGACTTCAACATCACGCCCGACGTGGCCATCGTCGACCCCGAGCTCACCTACACCATGCCGCAGAAGCTCTGCGCTCACACCGGTATGGACGCTCTGACCCACGCCATCGAGGCCTATGTCTCCACCGCCGGCTCCATGTACACCGACGGCAACGCCCTGCACGCCATCCGCGAGATCGTCGAGTGGCTGCCCAAGTCCTATCAGGGCGACCATGAGGCCCGCCAGCACATGCACGACGCGCAGTGCATCGCCGGCATCGCCTTCTCCTCGGGCCTGCTGGGCATCGTGCACTCCATGGCCCACAAGACCGGTGCCGCCTTCACCGGCGACCACATCATCCACGGCTGCGCTAACGCCATGTACCTCGGCAAGGTCATCCAGTTCAACGCCAAGGACGCCCGCGCCAAGAGCCGCTATGCCTTCATCGCCAAGGACATCCTGCACCTTGAGGGCGAGACCGAAGACGAGCTCGTCGCCGCGCTCGTTCAGTGCATCCGCGACCTCAACGACAAGCTGGACATCCCGCAGGGCATCAAGAACTACGGCAAGGGCGGCGTGAAGGCCGACGAGTCCATCATCGACTACGCCGAGTTCGAGGCCAAGAAGGCCGACGTTGCTGCCAACGCCATCCTCGACGCCTGCACCGGCTCCAACCCGCGTCAGCCGTCCCAGGAGGAGATGGAGAAGCTCCTCGAGTGCGTCTACAACGACCAGGACGTCGACTTCTAATCCACGCTCGACTCATTGATTCGTGCGAAAGGCCCCCGAGTCTCTCGGGGGCCTTTTTGATGCGGTGACACGTCAGACGTTTCGCGCGTCGTCGATGCGAGCGTGCGCCAGTCCTGCCGAGAAAAAGCAAGCTGTCCCGCCTTGCGGACCTCTCTTTCGGAGTCCGGGAATGGTGGAGTTCATGATCTTCGGTGCGGCTTTTGCGTTTCGCGACCTTCCACCGTTTTGTTTTGCATGCGCCGGTCGGCCACGGGGCGCGTGCGCGCGGTTTTGACGTTCGTATTTCGCTCGGTGGTCACGAGAGGCCGATAACTGTCATCGGGGGTTCTGAAGGGCTTCGCACGACTATATAAAAACAATATAATACGATGCACCCATTGTCCGATGGCTTTTCAGGGTGATCCGGCGGGCTCTCTAGAGGCAAAAAACGGTCCTATCGGAGGGCTTCGAGTGCGCCGTTCTGACAATTATCGTATCGTCGTGACCACGAGGCGCATCACGAGCGCACGCGGGGTCCTATTTGGCGCTGGGGAGGGCCCTAAGAGCGAGGCGCGGGAGCTGCACCACGAGCGTGCAAGGCCCCACTTCGTATACGAGCTCGGTTTCCAGCAGCTTCTTGGGAGCCTCGCCGCGAGCGTGCGGGGCCCTTCGAGCAAGTCGCCACAGTGTGGTGGATTGAAAACCCCTGATCACCGTTAATACGTCGCGGGCGGCGTGCGCCAAATGGAAACGGAAAAAACGCCAGACGTATTTTCACGTTCGGTGCGACGCCTGTAAAACGTGCTACGATGGACCTGCTGTTTCAGGGCGGGGTGGAATTCCCCACTGGCGGTGAGCCGGCCGGGCGTCTGCGCCCGGGCGCCGGGCAAGGGGCCTGCGCGCATATCCGGTAAGCCCGCGAACCCGTCTGGCGTTGGGTCGCCAGCGGGCCGATCCGGTGAGAATCCGGGGCCAACGGTTACAGGCCGGATGGAAGAGGCAGGTGATTCGTCATGGCTGAACAGTCCACGCATATCCATTTCGAGAATACGAATAGGTGGAGCACCAGGCAGCTGGTGACGATGGCGCTCATGTGCGCCGTCAGCGCCCTGCTCATGTTTCTCCAGATTCCCATCATTCCCGCCGCGACGTTTCTCACCTACGACCCGTCGCTCGTGCCCGCCATGGTTGCGGGTTTCGCGTACGGACCGGGGTCGGGCATCGCGGTGGGCGTGCTCGCGATCGTGATCCATGCGCTTACGACCGGCGACTGGGTCGGAGCTCTCATGAACATCGTCGCAACCGTGTGCTACATCCTGCCCGCGGCGCTGGTCTACCGGAAGGTGCACACGTATCGCGGCGCTATCCTCGGCCTTGTGTTGGGCGTGGTGCTTGCCACCGCGGCGTCGATCGTCTCCAACCTGACGATCGGCGTGTGGTTCTGGTACGGATCGGCCGATGCCATCCTGCCGCTCATGCTGCCTGCGGTCGTCCCGTTCAACCTCGCGAAGACGATCCTTAACTCCACGCTCACGCTTGCGGTGTACAAGGTCGTTTCCAACCTCATCACGCCGGTCAAAGACCAGGTGAAGGGCCGCGCATGATCGCGTGCGAAAACGTCTGCTACTCGTATGACGGGCGGACCCGTGCGCTCGACGGCGTGAGCCTGACCGTAGCGGACGGGGAGTTTCTGTGCATCCTCGGAGGCAACGGGTCGGGAAAGTCGACGCTTGCCAAGCACCTGAACGCCCTGCTCATCCCCGACGAGGGTCGCGTGGTGGTCGATGGCCTGGACACCGCAGATCCCGAATACGTCTACGACATCCGCTCGCGCGTGGGTTACGTGTTCCAAAACCCCGACGATCAGATCGTGGCGACCCTGGTCGAGGACGACGTCGCGTTCGGCCCCGAAAACCTGGGCGTCGACACTGAGCATCTGGAGGGACGCGTTGCCCATGCCCTTGAAGGCGTGGGGCTTACGAGCTTTGAGCGGCGCGAGACCCATGCGCTTTCCGGCGGGCAGAAGCAGCGCGTGGCGATCGCGGGCGTTCTTGCCATGCAGCCGCAGGTGCTCGTCTTTGACGAGGCGACCTCGATGCTCGACCCGCGCGGACGCAGCGGTCTGCTGCGCGTGTGCCGCGAGCTGCGCGACCGAGGCATGACGATCGTCATGATCACCCATTTCATGGAGGAGGCCGCCGCGGCCGATCGCGTCGTGGTGCTTAACGAGGGAAGGATTGCGCTCGAGGGGACACCGCAGGAGGTGCTCACCCGTGCCGACGACCTGGAGCGGCTGAACCTCGAGGTCCCGCCGGCGTGCCGTCTGGCGCTCGCCCTGTGCCGGCGCGGGCTTGAGCTCACGCCGGCTGTGGATGAAAACGAGGTGGTCCATGCTGTCGAGCAGGCGCTCGGGCACGCAGGCCCCGCTCGCGCATCCGAGCGCTCCGATGCAGCCGATGGCGAATGCGCCTCGCCGCACGGTGCTGCTGCCGACACGGAGGCGGGGACGACGGCGGAGTCGTGTTTGTCCTTCGAGCACGTCAGCTACAGCTACGAGCGGTCTGTTCGCGAGCGCGCGCGTCGTCGGCGCAGCCCGAAGCGGGAGAAGCGCGCCGCATGGGGTGCAAATGCGGATGCCGTGTGGGCGCTGCATAACGTCGACCTCGCCGTGCGCCGCGGTGAGTTTCTCGGGCTGGCAGGCCATACCGGATCGGGCAAATCGACGCTCATTCAGCACATGAACGGCCTTGTCCACCCCACGATGGGACGCGTGCGCGCCTTCGGGCGCGACCTTGCGGACAGGCGCGGCGCCGATGGTCTGACGTGCAAAGTCGGGCTCGTGTTTCAGTATCCCGAGCACCAGCTGTTCGCGCCGACGGTCTTTGAGGACGTGGCGTTCGGCCCGCGCAACCTCGGCTGCACGGCGGATGAGGTGGACGAGCGCGTGCGCCGCGCGCTTGGCCAGGTCGGACTTGCGTTTGATCGCATCGCCGAAAAAAGCCCTTTCGCGCTGTCGGGTGGCCAGCAGCGCCGTGTGGCGTTTGCCGGGGTGCTCGCCATGGAGCCCGAAGTGCTGGTGCTCGACGAGCCGGCTGCGGGGCTCGACCCTGCAGCTCGCCGGGAGTTTCTCGATTTGGTGGCCGAGCTCCACCGGTCGGGCCTCACGGTCGTCATGGCATCGCACAGCATGGATGACCTCGCAGCGCTGTGCGACCGCATCGTCGTCATGAACGAGGGGGAGGTCTTGATGCAGGGGACCGCGTCGGAGGTTTTCGCGCGCGGCGACGAGCTGCACCGTGTCGGGCTCGGCCAGCCTGCCGCTCAGCGCATGGCGGTCCGGCTTGCTGCCGACGGTGTTCCGGTGCGCCTGAATCGCCTGTACGACCTCGATGCACTCGCTGACGAGCTCGCGGCCATCGCGGGCAGTCCCTTTGCGGGCGACGGGAAGGGGGGCGCGCGATGAACGAGGTGTTCTCCTTCGGAAGCTACTATCCCGGTGACAGCATCCTGCACCGCCTGGACCCGCGGACTAAGCTGCTGGGCGGCTTGGCGTTTCTGATTGTTTCCCTGCTCGCCCGCACGTTTGCGGCGCTTGGCGTCATCGCGGGCTTCGTGGTGCTGCTGTATCTGCTCGCCCGGGTGCCCGCCGGCCGTGCCGCTCGATCGTTGGCGCCCCTGCTGGCCATCGTGGTCATCGTGTCGGTGCTCAACTTGGTTACCAACCGGGAGGGCGCCGTTGTCTTTCAGCTTGGTTTTCTGCGCATCTTCGAGGGGGGCGTGCGCGCGTTCGCCTTTTTGGGCCTGCGCATGCTGCTGATGATGTGCGCGATGAGCCTGGTGACCATGACCACCATGACGCTCGACCTTACGCATGCCGTCGAGCGCCTGCTTGCGCCGCTCGCGCGGGTCGGTCTCCCCGCTCACGAGCTGGGCATGATGCTCGGCATCGCGCTGCGGTTCATGCCGCAGTTTGCCACGGAGCTGCAGATTACCTACCGCGCCCAGGTGAGCCGCGGCGCGCGCGTGGCGTCCGGCCCGTTGGGCGCGGTGCGCATGCTGTCGAGCGTGTCGATCCCGCTGTTCACGAGCATCTTCCGTCACGCCGAGACGCTGTCGGCCGCCATGGAAGCGCGCTGCTACCATGGCGAACAGGGGCGCACGCGCCTGCATCCGCTCGCATTCCATCGCCGCGATGCGCTTGCCGCTGCCGTGTTGGTGGCGCTCGCCGTCGCTGTCGTGACGTGCGGTTAGTGGGGCTCGGGGCGACCAGATGGTGCCGGGTGCAAACTTGCCGCGACAAGATGGTGCCGGGTTCAATCGTGTCGTCGCCCGGGGCATGTTGGCGTGCGACCCCTTTGCAAGATACAGGAGGATTGTATGGAGCACATCGTATACGGGACGGCCTCTAAGGGCCTGCTCACCGCGCTGGAGTATCTGACGTCGATTCCCGCGTGGTATCTCGCCACCAGCGTGGACGGCCAGCCTCACGTGCGGCCGTTTTCGTTCGCGGCTATCCAGGATGGACGGTTGTGGTTCTGTACGGCGACGACCAAAGACGTATGGGAGGAGCTTTCGCGCAACCCGCGCTTCGAGGCGACCGCTTGGTGGCCGGGGCACGGCTGGCTCATCCTGCGCGGCGTCGCCGGTATGGATGATTGCGCCTGCCCGGAGATCCGCGAGGCCGGCTGGAGGCATCTGGAGGGCTTCGGTGAGCACTACGATGGGCCCGATGATCCGACGCTCGCGTTTTTCAGCGTCGAAGAGCCCCAGGCTTGGATCTGCAACCACGATGAGTGGCAGCCGATCGAGCTCTAGCGTGTTGCGCGTCCAGTATACGTAAGGAGTGAATATGGACGAGATCGTTGCGTATCTGCGCGGAATCCCGGCGTGGTACCTGGCAACCATCGACGAGCACGATGCGGGTCAGCCGCGCGTGAGGCCGTTTTCGTTTGCCTGCGCCGATGCCGGCAAGCTGTGGTTCTGCACGTCGCGCGACAAGGACGTCTGGCGCGAGCTCGCGGCGCATCCCAAGTTCGAGCTGTCCGGATGGAAGCCCGGCTCCTATTGGATCGTCGTCTCGGGCGAGGCGAATCTTGCCGACGACGCGCAGGTAAGCGAGGACGTGCGCCAAGCGGGGTTCGCCCACATGGTGGGTATCGGCGAGGCGCACGAATCGGCGCATGACGGGCGCCTGGCGTTTTTCAGCGTGATGAACGGCTGTGCGCGCTTCTGCGACATCGACGGCAGCGAGCGCCGCTTCGACTTCTGAGCGCCCTCGAAAGGAATCAGGCGATCGTAATCGGTGTCCACCGGGCCCGGCCGGCGTGAAAACGCCTGACGCCGTTTCGCGCTGTGTTGCGAGATTGTGTCCTGATGATTTCTCGAATGTTCACATAATGGTCGTGCTATTCTCTCAAAACGTTCTATGAACGCATTCAAACATGCGGCTGTATGCATTATGAAAGCTCTAATATGCATTTAGGAGATGAGAGGGCATGTCTTATCGGGTGGGAGTCGTCGGGGCGGCGGGATACGCAGGCATCGAGCTCGTTCGTCTGCTCATCGCGCACCCCGAGTTCGAGCTCGTCGCGATCACGTCGAACGCCGATGCGGAGCAGCGCCTCGCGAGCGTCTACCCGGCGTTCGCCGGCGCGAGCGACCTTGTCTTCAGCGCCCATGATGACCCGCGGCTCGCGACGTGCGATGTGGTCTTTCTCGCCGTGCCCCATACGGCGGCGCTTGCCGCGGTTCCTGGCTTGCTTGCTGCGGGCGTGACCGTCATCGACCTCTCCGCCGACTATCGCCTGTCCGACCCTGCGGTCTACGAGCGCTGGTACAATGCCCCCCATACGTCGCCCGAGTTGCTTGCGACCCGTGCTTTCGGCTTGCCGGAGTTGTTCGCCGAGGACCTCGCCCAAGCTGCCTGCCGTCGCGACGCGGGCGACGCCGCGCTCGTGGCCTGCGCCGGCTGCTATCCCACGGCAACCTCGCTCGGCGCCTACCCGGCGATTGCCGCCGGATGGATGGCGCCTGGTGGCGTTGCGATCGTCGATGCCATCTCGGGCGTGACCGGAGCGGGCAAGGGCGCCACCGCGCGCACCCACTACTGCAGCGCCGACGAGAGCGTCGAGGCGTACGGCGTGTGCAAGCATCGCCATACGCCCGAGATCGAGCAGATTCTCGGCCTGCCCGGCCGCGTGGTGTTTACGCCGCACCTGGCGCCGCTCAAGCGCGGCCTGCTCTCGACGGTGAACATCCCGCTGGCGCCCGAGGTGGCGCAATCCCTCACGGCCGCCGACGCCGTCGCGCATTATCGTTCGTTTTATGAGGACAGCCCCTTCGTGCGCGTGCTCGACGCCGGCGAGCAGCCCAAGACGAGCTCGGTTGTCGGGTCCAACGCCTGCCAGATCGGGCTGGCGGTCAACGCGGGCGCGCGCATGCTCGTGGTGACCTCCGCTATCGACAACCTGTGCAAGGGGGCCGCCGGCCAGGCCGTCCAGTGCGCGAACATCGTGTTCTCGCTCGACGAGCGATGCGGGCTGCCGCTGCTTGCCCTGCCGGTCTAGCGCATCGGCACGCAGCTTCTCCAGGCGCGCCCGGCGGGCGCGTCGACCCCACTCGATCTGCATCAAAAGGAGCATCCGATGGATACCGATACCTTCGATTCCAAGATTCGCGCCGTCGCCGACGGCGGCGTGACGAGCGCGCAGGGCTTTTCCGCTTGCGGTATGCACGCCGGATTTCGCAAAAATCCCGAACGGGCCGATTTCGCGCTCATCGCATCCGACCGCCCGGTGAGCACGGCCGGCGTGTTCACCACCAACCGGTTCTGCGCCGCTCCGGTCATCGTGTGCCGCGAGCACCTCGGGGGTGCGGGCCGTGGTTACGGCGACGTCCAGGCGATCGCCATCAACTCGGGCAACGCCAACGCCGCCACGGGTGAGCCGGGACTCGCTCTTGCCCGCGAAACCTGCGACATCGTGGCGCAGGTCGTCGGCTGCGAACCCGAGCAGGTGCTCGTGGCGTCCACGGGCGTCATCGGGCAGCAGATGGACATCGAGCCCTTCGAGACGGGCGTGCCGGCCGCGTTCGAGCGTCTCTCCGCCGACGGGGGAGCGGACGTCGCCCGCGCCATCATGACCACGGACACACATCCCAAGGAATTCGCCATCCAATACGAAAGCGGGGTGCTCGCGTACGCGGGGAGCACGTTTACGGTGGGCGGCTGCGCCAAGGGGTCGGGCATGATCATGCCCAACATGGCAACGATGATCGCCGTCATCACCACCGATGCGCCGGTCGAGCCAGCCGCGCTCCACGCGCTGCTCACCTCGTGCGTCGCCGACACCTTCAACCGGGTGACGGTCGACTCGGACACCTCCACCAACGACACATGCATCATGCTCGCCTCCGGTGCTGCCGCGCCGCAGGCAGCCCTCATATGCCAAGGTACCGAGGCTTATGAAGAGCTTGCCTACGCGGTCCACGTGGTGTGCGAGGCGCTTGCCCGCGCGATCGCGTCCGACGGCGAGGGCGCCTCGCGCCTGGTGACCGTGACGGTGAGCGGCGCGGCGACGGAAGAGGATGCCGAGGTCGCCGCCCGCGCGGTGGCAAACTCGCCGCTCGTCAAGACGGCCATCGCGGGACGCGACTGCAACTGGGGGCGCATCGCCATGGCGCTCGGCAAGTGCGGGGTGGCGTTCGACCAGCGCGACGTCTCCATCGACATCATGGGGATCCCCGTGTGCCGCGACGGGCTGACCGTGCCCTTTGACGAAGACGAGGCACTGCGCCGTTTCGAGGCGCCCGAGATCACCATCGACGCCGATCTGGGCGCGGGCGACCGGTCTGCGCGCGTGTGGACCTGCGACCTGACGCACGACTACGTCACCATCAACGGCGATTACCGCACGTAGGCTTGCGCGCGTCCGGCCGTCGCCCACGGCCCTGCTGTCCGCTCCCGACCCAACATGGAAGGCTGACCGATGAAGTACGCACGCGACTCGCGTCCCGCGCGCTCGAACGAGGAGACCGCGAAGCTCCTGTTTGAGGCGCTGCCCTGGATCAAGAACCTGACCGGCAAGACGGTGGTCATCAAGTACGGTGGCGCCGCCATGGTCGACCCGCGCCTGCGCGCCGACGTCATGAGCGACATCGTGCTGCTCAAGATCATCGGCATGAAGCCGGTCATCGTGCACGGCGGCGGCAAGGACATCAACGCCGCGCTCGCGCACTACGACATCCCCGTGGAGTTCAAGGACGGCCAGCGCGTCACGAGCGAGACCGCGATGGAGGTCGTACGGCAGGTGCTCGTGGGCAAGGTCAACGAGGACCTCGTGACGGCGGTCAACGCCCATGGCAACCTGGCCGTGGGCGTGGCGGGTGCGGACGCCGGCACCATCGTCGCCGAACAGCTCGACCCGGCGCTCGGCCGCGTGGGCAAGATCTGCCGCATCAACGCGGATTACCTCGACAGCCTGATGGACAACGACTACATCCCCGTCGTGGCGACCGTCGCGCGCGGGGTCGACGGCGGCTTCTACAACATCAACGCCGACGTGGCGGCCGGCCATATCGCTGCGGCCGTACGTGCGCACAAGGTGATCTTCCTGACCGATGTCGACGGCCTGTACGAGGACTTCGACGACAAGGAGTCCCTCATCTCCAACATGACCTTGGATGAGGTCGAGGCCATGCTTGCGGACGGCAAGGTGGACCGCGGCATGATCCCCAAGCTCGAAAGCTGCGCGCACGCTCTGCGCGCCGGCGTGTTCCGTGCGCACATCATCAACGGCACGACCCCTCATGCACTGCTGCTCGAGCTTCTGACCGACAGCGGCGTGGGAACGGTCGTGCACTCCACCCAGGTCGCCTACGAGCAGGACACCCAGCCCCATCCGCTGACGCAGCTGGCCGCCCGCCTGACGGAAAACATCTAGCCCAACCGCCGCGCGCCTGCGAATCGGCGCGCCGCCGTATCGAAAGGAACCCGCTATGTCACGCGACGTGCAGCAGCAGCTCGAATCCGCCTACGTCATGCATACGTTCGGCCGCGCGCCGGTCGAGTTCGTGGGCGGGCACGGCATGACGCTTGTCGACGATGAAGGCCGTGAGTACCTGGACTTCTTGGCAGGCATCGGCGTGTGCTGCCTGGGGCACGGCCATCCGGCGCTCACGGCGGCGCTGCACGATCAGACGGACCGTCTGCTCCACGTGTCCAACTACTTCTACATCGAGCACCGCGGCGAGGTGGCAGCGCTGCTGTCCAAGCTCGCCAACGACGACATGGCGGGGGCGCGCGCCGTGGCCGACGCCGTCGTCGCCGGCGATGCCGACGCCGTGCAGGCGGCCGCGAAACCAGCCGAGGACGAGCAGACGTGGCAGACGTTTTTCGCCAACTCCGGCGCCGAGGCCAACGAGGGCTCCATGAAGCTTGCGCGCCTCTATGCCCAGCGTGTCGGCAACGGCGGTAACACCATCGCGTGCCTGCGCGGCGGCTTCCACGGGCGCACGCTCGAGACCATCGCCGCCACCATGCAGGACTGGCTGCAGGACAGCTTCAAGCCGCTGCCGGGCGGGTTTGTGGCCTGCACGCCCAACGACGTCGATGAGCTGCGCTCGATCTTCGACCGGCTGGGCAGCGAGATCTGCGCCGTCATGGTCGAGCCCATCCAGGGCGAGTCCGGCGTCCATCCGCTCACACCGGAGTTCATGCGCGCAGCTGCCGAGCTCGTGCACGGTGTCGGTGGCCTGCTCATTGCCGATGAGGTCCAGACGGGCATCTTCCGTACGGGCAAGCCGTTTGCCTTCCAGACGCTGGGCGTGGAGCCCGACATCATGAGCCTTGCCAAGGGTATCGCCGGCGGCGTGCCGTGCGGCGCGTGCGTGGCCAAACGTGCGGTCGCCGACGTGTTCCGTCCGGGTGACCATGGGAGCACGTTCGGCGGCAGCTGCCTTGCCATGGCCGCCGCATCCGCAGTTCTGTGCGAGCTCGTGCGCGGGCGCTATGACGAGCATGCGGCCGAGGTCGGCTCCTACCTGGCTGAGCGACTCGCGCGGGTACCGCATGTGGTGGACGTGCGCGGTGCAGGGCTTATGGTCGGCTGCGACCTGGACGAGGCGGCAGGCGATGCCCACGACGTGGTCTCGGCGATGCTCGGGCGCAGCTTCGTGATCAACGCGACCGGCGCGCACACGCTGCGCTTCCTGCCGCCGCTGATCTGCGGGCGCGAGCACGTGGACGCGCTGGTGGCAGCGCTGGCGCAGGTGCTGGCGTAGGGACGGGCTTTCGGGTCGCCGCCGCCAGCATAGGCCCGGTCGAGCTGACGGGCCGCTTCTGCCTGCCGGCTGTCAGCTCGCGCGGCTGCCCGCCTGCCCGGCTGCCTGACCGCCCTGGTGTCCGGCTTCTCGCCCTCGCCAGCCCCAGGTCCAGGCTGCCTTCCCGGCCGCCTGACCGCCCCGGTGCTCACCTGCCTGCTTGCCTGCTCTCCCGCCAATTCGCCTACCTGCTCCTGCCTGCTAAAAGTTTTATCCGGTCGGCTGTGACGCTTCGAGGCCGATTTCTGTCACAACGGACCGGGTAAAACCGTTAGCAGCGTGACGGCGGCCAGGCAGGCGATTCGCTAGTAACGTGAGGGCGGATGGGGCAAGTCCAAGACCGCGCCGCCTAGCGATCGGTTTCCGCGGGGCGGGCAATCCACGCGCGGCGCATGAAGCTGTTGAAAGCTTGCTCGACGGGCAGAGCCGCGCAAATGCCGCAGACAGCGGCGCTGATGGCGAGAACGATCAGCGTTCCCCAGAGCGGGTCGAGCAAGATCGGCAGATCGTAGAAGGGCGTCCGGAAGGTGAGTGCCGCGCGGATGAGCCGGTGGATGACGTAGATCTGCAGCGAGCGCCTGCCGAGCAGGCCGAGGCACGGGCGCGTCTCGCTGGGGATGAGCTTGATGACGGCAAGCGAGAACACGACGGCGATTGCCGTGGCGACGGTTTTCTCCACGAGGCCGATGCAGATGCCGGCGAGATAGGGGGTATCGCCGTAGACGCGCTGGAAGAACCAGTCGTAGACAGTCGGATCAAGCAGGCGCGCGAGGGCGATTGCCGCAGCGACGGGCACCGCTGCCCACAGCCAGCGGTTGCCATGCAGCTGGGCCACGCGCTCCGGCTTCAGATAGTAGCCACACGCGAACCAGGGGAGAAACGTCAGCGTGCGGCTGATGGCGAGCAGGCCGTCCGAGAGGTCGACCGCGCCCCACGCAAGCGCGATCGCGCAGCTGATGCCGATGCCCATCGCGGGGCGCATGCGGGCGAGCAACGGCGTCGCGGCATACCACCACGCCATGGCGATGAGGTACCACGGTGCCGAGGTGAACTGGAACAGCTTGGGCAGCAGCTCGCTTCCGTTGATGAGAATGATCGCCGCTTGATAGGCGATGCCGAGTACCAAGTAGGAGATGATGCGGTTCACGTTCAGGTGCCCGTCGCGGTAAGCGCCTTTGGCGAACAGTCCCGACATGAACACGAACAGCGGCATGTGGAACAGGTAGATGATGTCGAATCCGGCGCTGATGGCGGGGTTGTCGTTGTGAACCGGGTGCATGAAGTGCCCGATGACGACGAGGACGATCAACACGCCCTTGATGTTGTCAAACAGCTCGATGCGCGTACGGGGGGGCATGGCGGAGAAACTCTTTCGTGCGGTAAGAAGACATTGCGCCACCATTGTAGCCATGAAGGATTGGGGAGCGACTCCGATCTTTGGCTCCCGCCCCCGCTTTACGCTATACTGGTCCGCGCAAGGGCGATTGGCGCAACGGTTAGCGCAGGTGCTTTACACGCACAAGGCTGGGGGTTCGAATCCCTCATCGCCCACCATAGTTTAGTTAACGGTGCCGCAAAGGCGCCGTTTTTGTTTTGAGCTCCATGCAGAGGGATTCGAACCCCGCTAGGGGCGCGGAGCTGAGAAAATGCGCTGAGCATTTTCCAGCGAAGCGCGCAAGGAGGCCCGAAGGGCATCCGCAGCGGGAGGCCGTCGCGAAGCGGCGGCCGACATCCCTCATCGCCCACCATAGGACAGTTGGCGGCACCGGCGACGGTGCCGTTTCTTGTGGGCGCCCCCCTGCAGGGGGATTCGAAGCCC
Organism: Collinsella tanakaei; assembly: GCF_030373545.1. Taxonomy (GTDB): domain Bacteria; phylum Actinomycetota; class Coriobacteriia; order Coriobacteriales; family Coriobacteriaceae; genus Collinsella; species Collinsella tanakaei_C. Next base: position 105,390 of record NZ_JAUDCO010000004.1, read on the forward strand.
ACCGGTGACAAGTTCGTATCCGGCACCATCTTGTCGCGACAAGTTTGTACCCGGCGCCATCTTGTCGGGGGATTCGTGCGGTTCGGGCTACAATGGTGCGCGACGGTTCCGTGCGACCAAGGAGGGCCCATGCCCCATACCGTGCTGCCCGATATCCCCACCGGCGAGCTGCGCGAGCGCCTTTCGCGCGTGCGCTACGTGTTCACCGACCTGGACGGGACCATGCTGGCGCCCGGCTCGTGCGCGCTCAGCGATGCGGCGGGCAACCCGAGCCTCGATCTCGTCAGCACGCTCATCGACCTCAAGCGCGCCGGCGTCGAGGTCATTCCGTGCTCGGGGCGCAACCGTTCCATGCTGCACGAGGATTCGCGCGTCTTCGGCCTCAACTCCTACATTGGCGAGATGGGCGGCCTGCTCATGCTCGACCGCGGCGATTCGCGCTGGGAGTATTTCTGCGCCGACATGCCGTACAACCCCATCTGGGGCTATTCGCCTCACGAGTGCATCGAGGCCACGGGCATTCTCGACGAGTTCTCCAACCGCTGGCCCGGCCTGCTCGAGTACCACAACGACATGTCGACCGGCTACAAGCACCGCGAGGTGACCGTGGGCCTGCGCGGCGAGATCCCCGACGAGGAGGCGTGGGACATCATCCGCGCATCCGGCGCCGAGCTCGATTGGGGCGATAACGGGTACCTCAACTACATCTCCGCCCCCACGACGCTCAAGCTGCCCGAAGGCGTCAAGGGCCGCGCCTTCAACATCATGCCGCGCGGCCTCAACAAGGGACGCGGCATCGAGCGGTTCTGCGAGCTGCGCGGCATCGACCTTGCACAGACGCTCGCCATCGGCGACGCGACGTCCGATTTTCTCATGGCGGATTACGTGGATACGTTCTTCTTGGTCGAAAATGGTCTCAAGAACCCGACGGCCGAGGAGTTTCTGGCGACCCACGACAACGCGTTCGTCACGCGCGGGCGCATCGTCGACGGTTGGGTCCAGGGGATGCGCTGCCTGCTCGCGGCGCTCGCATAGGAAGGGACGTTGGAAGAGATGACAGCTCAAGGGGATAGCAGGCCCATCGGCGTGTTCGATTCCGGCCTCGGCGGCCTGACCGTGGCGCGCTCCATAGCCACGTCGCTGCCGCATGAGTCCATCTACTACGTGGGCGACACCAAGCGCTGCCCCTACGGCGTGCGCACCGAAAGCGAGGTCCGCTCCTTCGTACTGCAGGCGGGTCGCTGGCTGGCCGCCCATGACGTCAAGATCATGGTCATCGCCTGCAACACCGCGACGGCAGCCGGCCTGCGCATCGCCCAGCAGCTGCTTCCCATCCCGGTCATCGGCGTCATCGCGCCCGGTGCCCGCGCCGCCATCAACAGCACGCGCACGCGCAAGGTCGGCGTGCTCGCTACCGAGCTCACGGTTCGCTCCGGTGCCTACACGCGGGCGATTCGCGATCTGGATGCGGGCGTTTCGGTCTACGGTTGCCCCGCCCCGAGCTTCGTCGAGATCGTGGAGAACGAGCTGGCGACCGGCGCGCACCTTCAGGAGCGCTGGCTCCAGGACGGCGACGTGTTCGACACGCCCGAAAACCGCGCCGAGGTGGAGCGCACGCTCAAGCCGATTATCGAGTCCGGCGCCCAGGTCGACACGGTGGTGCTGGGTTGCACGCACTTCCCGCTGCTCGTGAACCCCATCCGCCATGCGCTCGGTCCCGACGTGCGCGTGGTATCGTCGGCGGAGGAGACCACGCGCGAGCTCACGGACATCCTCGTGCGCCGCGAGCAGCTTGCCGGCGAGGACGCGGTGCCCGCGCATCGCTTTGCGACGACGTCAGACAACATCGCCGAGTTCGCGGCGGCCGGCAGCTTCATCTTCGGCCAGCCGCTCAAAAGCATCGAGCACATCAGCTTGGACGAGCTCGATCGCTACTAACGCGGTTGGGCGGGACGTGTCCGGCCATCCCATGGGTCAGATGGGGACGTGTTCCCCTCAACCCATGGGTCAGATGGGGACGTGTTCCGTCCAACCCATGGGCTGCAGGCAAAACGTGTTCCGTCCGTCCGCATGGGTTGGACGGAACACGTCCCCATCTGACCCATTGAGATTCACGACAAAGGAGTAGACGACCTATGGATCATATCGAGATCAAGCGCGCAAACGGCCGCGCTGCCGGCGCCCTGCGTCCGGTCAAGCTGACGCGCGAGGTCATGAAGCACGCGCTCGGCTCGTGCCTTGTCGAGTTCGGCGATACCCGCGTACTGTGCGCCGCCACCATCGAGGAGGGGCTTCCCGCCTGGCGCCGCGCAAGCCGTCAGGGCTGGGTGACGGCGGAGTACGCCATGCTGCCGGCGTCGACCAACCGCCGCAGCAAGCGCGAGACGGGCTCGCGCAAAGGCCGTTCGATGGAGATCGAGCGCCTGATCGGCCGCAGCCTGCGCACCGTGACCAACATGCGCGCGCTCGGCGAGTACACCGTCACGGTCGACTGCGATGTGATCCAGGCCGACGGCGGCACGCGCACGGCGAGCATCACGGGCGCCTGGGTGGCGCTCCACGACGCCCTCATGGCATGGGTCGAGGCCGGCAAGATCGCGCGCCTGCCGCTCACCGGCCAGGTCGCCGCGGTGTCCATGGGCGTGGTCGACGGCGCCGAGCTGCTGGACCTCGACTACGCCGAGGACTCGCGCGCCGAGGTCGACATGAACCTCGTCGCCACCGATACGGGCGAGATCGTGGAGATCCAGGGCACCGGCGAGCGGACGCCGTTTTCGCGCGAGCGCCTCGGCCGCCTGCTCGATCTGGGCGACGCGGGCATCCGCCAGCTTATCGACCTGCAGAACCAGGTGACGCTCTTCCGCGACGACGAGTAGGCGCCGCCAGCCGATAGGGAAGGAGGGGCAACATGGCCCTCGAGAAGATAGATATCGATTCGCTGGACCCGGCGCGCACCATCGTGGTGGCCACGGGCAACATGCATAAGCTCACCGAGATCGAGGAGATTCTCTCGCACGTCCTGCCCGATGTGACGTTTGTTGCCTTGGGCCAGCTTGGGGACTTCGACGATCCCGAGGAGACGGGCACGACGTTTCTGGAGAACGCCCTCATCAAGGCCCAGGCTGCGGTGGAGGAGACCGGGCTTCCCGCCATCGCCGACGACTCGGGCCTTATGGTGGACGCGCTCGGCGGAGAGCCGGGCGTGTACTCCGCGCGCTACGCGGGCGTCCACGGCGACGACGCGGCGAACAACGCCAAGCTGCTCGCCAATCTAACCGATGTCGAGGACCCCGCGCGCACCGCGCGCTTCATGAGCGTCGTGGCGCTCATCGACGTCGACGGTCTGGTGACCTATGGCGAGGGCGCCTGCGAGGGGCGCATTGCCCACGAGGGGCGCGGCACCAACGGCTTCGGCTACGATCCGCTGTTCTTGCCCGACGACACGCCGGGCAAGACCATGGCCGAGCTCACCCCGGAGGAGAAAAACGCCATCAGCCACCGCTTCCATGCGCTCGAGGCCCTGTCGGCGAAGCTTTCCGGCGAGGACGCATGAGGGCGGTCGTCCAGCGGGTCTCCCGTGCGAGCGTGACGATCGACGGTGAGGTCGTCGGCAGCATCGGCGCGGGCTACCTCATCCTGCTCGGCGTGGGCGCGCAGGATACCCGCGCGGAGGCCGATAGGCTGTGGGCCAAGCTCAGCGGCCTGCGCATCAATGAGGACACCGACGGCAAGACGAACCTCTCGCTCGCCGATATCGACGGCGAGGTGCTCGTCGTGTCGCAGTTCACGCTGTACGCGAACTGCCGGCGCGGGCGCCGTCCCTCCTTCACCGATGCGGCAGAGCCGGCGCTCGCCAACGAGCTGTACGAGTATTTCGTCGAGCTCGTGCGCGCGGACGTGCCGCATGTCGCGACGGGCAGGTTTGCCGCCTATATGGAGGTGGAGCTCGTCAACGACGGGCCGTTCACCATCGTGCTCGACACCGACCAGCTTGCGTAGACGCGCGGAAACACAAGACGACAGGGCGGCGCGCCCCGTTTGCCAGGCCCGGCAAACGGGGCGCGCCGTTTGCTGTGAGCGCGCTGCTTTGCCATGGGGCGAGGCGTAGCCTGGGGTTCTTGCGTGCTCCACTGTGCTGACGTGCAATCTCGATATGACCCTGCTATACTCGGTGCGTTTGTGAATACAGTGGGATAGTTCTGCGCATTTTCGCCCACATCTGGAGGAGGCGCTATGGAAGAGCTTGAAGTCAATCATGTGGATGAGATTCACGAGAAGCTGTTGGAGATGATCGGTCAGCGCGTTAAGGTCAAGGCCAACATGGGCCGTACGCGCGTCGTGGAGCGCATGGGCTGCATCAAGACCGTTCACCCTTCCGTGTTCATTGTGGAGGTCGATGAGCGTCGCGGCCGCAAGTCCCGTCAGTCGTACCAGTATGTCGACGTCCTGACGGGTACCGTCGAGCTGTTCGACCCCGAGTCGGGCGAGCACCTGTTCACGCCGCTCGGAAACCAGCTCGAGGAGCACTAGGATGAACGCCGCCGCGCGCCTGCGGGTCGACGCGCCCGCAAAGGTCAACCTGTATCTGGGTATCCACACGACGACCGACGCGCGCGGCTACCATCGGGTCGACACCGTCATGACGGCGCTCGGCCTCGCCGATACCCTCATCTTTGAGCCGGCTTGCGACCTGCAGGTCACCACCGTTCCGGATGCCGGCATTCCCATCGAGAAGAATACCGTCTGGCGCGTCGCGCATGCCATGAGCGAGGCATTCGGACGCCCGGTCGAGGCGTCCATTACCGTGGAGAAGCACATCCCGCTTCAAAGCGGCTTGGGCGGTCCCTCCGCTGACGCCGCCGCCGCGATCGCGGGCATCTGCGAGCTGTGGGGCATTGACCGCACCGATCCCGCCGCTGTCGCCGTTGCGCGCAGCATCGGCGCCGACGTTCCGTTTTTCCTCTACGGCCCGCCTGCCTATCTGGCCGGTGCGGGCGACGAGCTCGTTGAGCTCTTTGAGCCGCTCGACGACGTGCCCGTGGTGCTCGTCAAGCCGCGTCACGGCGGTGTCTCGACCATCGAGGCGTACCGGCGCTTCGATGCCGACCCGTGCGAGCTTGGCGATCTTTCGGGTATGCTGCGCGCCATGCGCGCCGGTGACAAGGACGCAGCCATAGGGGCCGTCTTCAACAATCTGGCTCCCGCGGCGATTGACATCCTGCCCGAAATCGGCGACGTGCGCGGATGGCTGCGGGCGCAGCCGGGTGTTCGCGCCGCCGAGGTGTCGGGGTCGGGAGCGACCGTCTTTGCCGTGTGCGAGTCGCACGACATCGCTCAGCGCCTTGCCGCTGTGGCCTCTGACCAGCACGGATGGTGGTCGTGCGCCACAAAGATGGAGAAGTCGGGACTGACGGTATCCACGTGCTAGCAATCGCGCGCGGAGTGTGTTAGGATAATCGAGCTTTCGGGTTGTGGCTCAGTTTGGTAGAGCACCGCGTTCGGGACGCGGGGGTCGCTGGTTCAAATCCAGTCAACCCGACCAGTGAATGTGAACAGGCCGGCGTGGTTTTCCGCGCTGGCCTGTTTTGTTGTGGACGGTGGCCGAGAGCGACGTCTAGGCTTGTCGAACGGGGACAGTGCGCGAATGCGGAGTATAGATTGCCGTTGCGGGCGCGACAAAGCGAGCTGCCCGGGGTGACGCGCGCATGCAGATTTGGGCATAACCTGTCCTTGCATTGGTGAAAGAGAGCGAATTGCGCGATTTCGGCTGCCTGAACGCAGGGATGTTGCAAAGGTTGGTTCCAAGGTGGGCAATTTGTTCAGATATGAAGGATTGACCGAGCGAAAACGGGCTAAAGGTGTGTGTCGGGGGCATTGCGCAGACAGTCGGCAAAGTATAGGCGAAATGACAGTATAAAGAGAATAAAACTAAATGCTGTTACTTGCTCAACAGCGCCAGCTTTGGCAGTCGTCTCGGTCAATCTATTGACCCTTCAACCTTCATATCTGAACAAATTGTCCAAAATCGGCATTGCTGGCTTTCACTGTCGAACTTCGGATGCAAAACCAGGGCGGTTTACTCGTAAATCGCCTCGCCCGTCATCGCGCACCGGCGCGTTTACAGCACGGTTCCGGTGAGGCGAGGCATCCGGGGCTCGCCGCAGACCATGTATATCCGGTCGTGCCGTCGATGGTGCGGGGGAATCGTGCCAAAACAAGATTCAGGTTGGGGTACGCGAGCGTGCGGCCCATAACTCACGTGTAAAATATGGCGGTGTTGTCCATGCCGCATCGGCGTTGTATACTCTTTCGAGCTGGAAAGCGCCCGGGTACGCACGGCGGCCGCGCTTTTCGTATCGAACATGCCATGTATTCGTGGGAGGAAAAGTATGTTCCCTAAGGGTTTTGAGTGGGTTGTCATCCTCATCGTCGCACTGCTGATCTTTGGTCCCAAGAACCTTCCGAAGCTCGGCGCCTCTCTGGGCAAGACGGTGAAGAACATCCGCGAGGGCATGTCCACCGATGAAGCCGAGGCCACCGAGGAGGAGCCCGAGTCCGAGGAGGACAAGGAGATCCGCGAGCTCGAGGCCAAGCTTGCCGAGGCCAAGGAGGCCAAGGCCAAGAAGGAGGAAAGCCCGATCGAGGAGGACTAGTTCCACCGCGAAGCGGGGTGAGCGATGGCCGGCTTCCCCGGAGGGGCGAGCCGGTCATTTTGTGTTTTGGAGTATCCGCCGTCCGAGGCGACGGCGATGGCAGAAACGTTGCAAGGAGAAGCACGCATGGATGCAAGCGAGATCGTACTGACAGCTGAGGGCCGCCAGAAGCTCGTCGAGGAGCTCGAGTGGCGCGAGGGCGAGAAGAGCCGTGAGATCGTCGAGCACATCAAAGAGGCCCGCGCGTTCGGCGACCTTTCCGAGAACGCCGAGTACGATGCCGCCAAGGAGGAGCAGGCCAAGAACGCTTCGCGCATCGCCGAGATCCAGGCCATCCTCGCCAACGCCCGCGAGGCCGAGGTCGGCGAGCACGGTCTGATCGTCTCCATCGGCTGCACCGTGTCGCTGGTCGACGGCGACGGCGTCGCCATCGACGTCACCTTGGTGGGTACCACCGAGACCAACTCGCTCGAGCACAAGATCTCCAACGAGTCCCCGGTCGGCCGTGCCATCATCGGCCGCGCCGAGGGCGAGACCGTCGAGGTCATCACGCCTTCCGGCAAGTCCCGCGTGTACACCATCACGAAGATCTCGCGCTAGGCCATAAGGTCCCGCGCAACGCACGTTTGCTCGCTCCCTGGGACCTCGTGTTTCAGGGGGCGTTTTTCGTAGAGGAGCTACCATGGAAGACATGCAGAACGCATCCGCCGAGGCACCGGCCGCCTCGACGCTCAACGACGAGCGCGCCCGCCGTCTTGCCGACCGCGCCGCGATGCTCGCTGCGGGCAAGAACCCCTACCCGGAGCACTCCGACGTCGAGAACCATGTCGCCGATATCGAGGCCGCCTATGCGGAGCTGCCCGCCGGCGAGGACACCGACGACGTGGTGAAGATCGGCGGCCGTGTGGTCGCCAAGCGCGGCCAGGGCAAGATCATGTTTGTGGTCCTGCGCGACCCGACCGGCGACATCCAGCTGTTCTGCCGCATCAACGACATGCCCGCCGACGCCTGGGAGCTGCTCGGCGAGCTCGACCTGGGCGACATCGTGGGCGCCGAGGGCGTCGTGGTGCGCACCAAGCGCGGCCAGCTGTCCGTCGCCCCGAAGAAGCTCACCCTGCTGTCCAAGGCGGTCCGCCCGCTGCCCGAGAAGTTCCACGGCCTGTCCGACAAGGAGACCCGCTATCGTCAGCGCTACGTCGACCTGATCGTCAACGCCGACGTGCGCGAGACCTTCGCTAAGCGCTCCCGCATCGTGAGCGCCTTCCGCCGCTACATGGAGGACAACGGCTACATGGAGGTCGAGACGCCCATCCTGCAGACCATCCAGGGCGGCGCCACGGCCAAGCCGTTCATCACCCACTTCAACGCGCTCAACCAGGAGAATTACCTGCGCATCGCCACCGAGCTGCACCTGAAGCGCCTGCTGGTGGGCGGCTACGAGCGCGTGTTCGAGCTGGGTCGTATCTTCCGCAACGAGGGCATGGACCTCACCCACAATCCCGAGTTCACCACCATGGAGGCCTATCGTGCCTACTCCGACCTTGAGGGTATGAAGGAGCTCGCCGAGGGCGTCATCAAAGCGGCCAACGCCGCGGTGAACGACTCTGAGCAGATCGAGTACCAGGGCAAGACCATCGACCTGTCCGGCAGCTGGCCGAGCCGCCCCATGACCGAGATCGTCTCGGAGGTCATGGGCCGCGAGCTCAACCTCGACACGCCGATCGACGAGCTGCGCGCCGCCGCCGAGGAGTGCGGCATCGAGGTCAAGCCCGAGTGGGGCCCCGGCAAGCTCATCGCCGAGATCTACGACGAGCGCGGCGAGGACTCCATCGTGAACCCCACGTTCGTGTGCGACTATCCGGTCGAGGTGAGCCCGCTCGCCAAGCGCTTCGAGGACGATCCGCGCCTCACGCATCGCTTTGAGCTGGTTATCGCCGGCCATGAGTACGCCAACGCGTTCTCCGAGCTGAACGACCCCGTCGACCAGGCCGAGCGCTTCGCCCGCCAGATGGAGGAGAAGGCCGGCGGCGACGACGAGGCCATGGAGTACGACGAGGACTACGTGCGCGCGCTCGAGTACGGCATGCCGCCGGCAGGTGGCATCGGCATCGGCATCGACCGCGTGGTCATGCTGCTCACCGATTCGGCGTCCATCCGCGACGTGCTGCTGTTCCCGCACATGAAGCCCGAGCGCGGCAGCGCGAACGGCGCCGCCGCTGCGCGCGCCAAGGAGGCCGAGGGCGCCGGCGCCGCCTCGTCCAACGTCGCGCCGAACCTCAAGCCGACGATCGACTTCTCCAAGATCGCCGTCGAGCCGCTGTTCGCCGATTCTGTGGACTTCGAGACCTTCAGCCGCTCGGACTTCCGCGTGGTCAAGGTCAAGGACTGCGTGCTGCCGCCCAAGAGCAAGAAGCTTCTGCAGTTCACGCTTGACGACGGCTCGGGCACCGACCGCACCATCGTGTCGGGCATCCACGACTACTACGAGCCCGAGGATCTGGTCGGCCGCACCTGCGTGGCCATCACCAACCTGCCGCCGCGCAAGTTCATGGGCATCGAGAGCTGCGGCATGCTGATCAGCGCCATCCATCAGGAGGGCGACGAGGAGCGCCTGAACCTCCTCATGCTCGACGACGCCATCCCGGCGGGCGCCAAGCTGTACTAAGGGACGGCGGAATATCGTACGCTGCGCGGGCCGCTCGGGAAACCGGGCGGCCCGTTTTTTCGTGACGTGCGGTTCAACCTTTTTCAACGGGCGCGGAACGAGGACCGCCTCGCTGCGCTACCATGCAGGGGTGGGGAGGTGCCGCAGACATGCAGGACGGTCAGCTTCATTATCGCTACGAGAACGCGAATGCGAATCTCAGGCTCGAGCACTACGTGTATCGCATCGGTTCGTACCACTACAACTGGCACGCCGACTTTGAGCTGCTCGTGGTCGTGAAGGGCTCGGTCGAGCTGTGTGCGAGCGGCGCGCGCTACGTGCTCGACGAGGACGACATGATCCTCATCAACCCCAACGAGGGCCATGCGACGCTCGGCTTGGGGCAGGACAACACCGCCATGGTCCTTCATATCGACCCTGCGTTCTTCCGTGGGTATTTCGGTACCGATGAGATGGTGTCGCTGCGGCTCGTGTCCGATCCCGCGCGGCGATCCGACCCGCGTTTGGCGACCATCCGTCGGTGTCTGGCGCAGATGATGGTGCTGAGCGCTCGAAGCGACCCCGCATCGCGCCTGCACTACGACGCATCGTTCTATCGTCTGATGTCGGCGATCGTTCCGGAGGGGTCCGGGCGCGAAGACGCCGATACGTTCCGGATCGACCATGGTGGCAACGACGTGGTCAACAAGTTGGTCGCTTATATCGAGAGGAACTATCGCCGTCGCGTCACCTTGGCCGATCTTGCACGCAAAACCGGCTACAACACGAGCTACATCTCCCAATTGTTCAAGGACAAACTCGGCATCAATTTCTCGGATTACCTCACGCGCGTGCGCCTGGCGGCGGCGACTGCGGCGTTGAGCTCGAGCGATGCGCGTGTGAGCGATATCGCCGCCGAGTATGGATTCGCTGACCTCAAGGCGTTCAATGCCGCGTTTAAAAAGACCTTCGGGAAGTCGCCTACGGAATACCGCGGGTTGCTGTCCGCTGACAATCGAGCGACCGATACGGTCTTCAAACAGGTATTCGTCTCCGCCGATGATGAATACGTCGGCATGAAGCTGGCGGGATACATCGCCGGGCGATCGGATGGGGACGCCGCGGCCGTTGCGCGGAAAACGACTCCCTTCGATGACAAGGCGTTGGACGATTTGCGGCGTTCGCTCGAGGAGATGCGCTCCTCGCTCGAGCAGGCGACGGCGATTGCCGCCGAGCTTACAACGCACTGAACGGTCGCCGACATTCTAGCCCCCATCGTGCATCTCCGCTTACCGGCGCTTGTCGACCGTTCGCCGCGTGTCGCCTGACGTACGGGGAATTCTGTTTTCCAAAGAATCGACATGCGGCACATCTTTAGCTCCCGTGCATGTCGAATCTCCCGCCCTCATCGACAATAATACCGAATAATCGCAGCTAGATGATGCTTTGCGTCGAAAGGTGCCCTTTATATCCAGGGTGCTGCGTCGTGGTGTCGCGCCGTTCGCCCGGCGCATCGCCGTGACGGGAGAGCGCCTGCACAATTGGAAGGAACCTCGCTTCTCCACGCCGTAATCTTCAAATCGTCGAAGCCCGAAAAAACCCGACGACAGCAGATAACCTGCAGGTCACGGCATGCGGGCAATCAAATCCCATCCAGATAAGGGAGGTAGAGCAGGTGGAGAACAACGAGAGCTTGGAGCGGCTGGCGAACATCGTCGCCGACTTCACCAGTCTGGTGGGCAAGCGTCTGCCCGACGACGTCACGGCGAAGCTCAAGGAGCTGAGCGAGCACGAGACGAATCCCATGGCGCAGATGATCTACAAGACCATGGCCGCCAACCAGGAAAAGGCGTGGGAGCTCAACCGTCCGTCGTGCCAGGACACGGGCCTCATCCAGATGTTCGTGAGCGTGGGCAGCAAGTTCCCCTACATCGACGAACTTGCCGACGTGCTCAAGGAGGCGGTGTTCCGCGCCACGCAGAAGGCCCCGCTGCGCCACAACACCGTCGAGACCTTCGATGAGAAGAACACCTACACCAACGTCGGCACCAAGTCCCCGTGGCTGTACTGGGATATCGTCCCGGGCGATGACAAGGTCAAGATCCACGTGTACATGGCGGGCGGCGGTTGCTCGCTGCCCGGTTCCGGCAAGACCTTCATGCCGGGCGAGGGTTACGAGGCGGTCGTGAAGTTCGTGCTCGACCTCATGACCTCCTACGGTCTGAACGCCTGCCCGCCGCTCATGGTCGGCATCGGCATCGGCACCTCAATCGATTCCGCGGCCTACATGTCCAAGCTCGCGCTCATGCGCCCGGTGGGCAGCCGCAACGGCAATCCGCTGGCCGCGCAGCTTGAGGAGGAGCTCATCGACGCCATCGATAAGGTCGGGTTCGGCCCGCAGGGCCTGGGCGGCTCCGCTTCGGTGATGGATGTGCACATCGAGAACTCCGCGCGCCATCCGTCCGTCCTGTCCTGCGCGGTGAACGTGGGCTGCTGGTCGCATCGCCGCGGCACCATCGTGATCGATTCCGATCTCAACTACGAGCTGCTTACTCACAAGGGGGTTGAGCTGTGAAAAAGGTACTCCACACACCGGTTTCCGCCGAAGATCTGAAGGACATCCACGTCGGTGACGTCGTCTATCTGACCGGCCACATCACCACCTGCCGCGACGTCGCGCACCGTCGCCTCATCGAGCTCGGCCGCGAACTGCCCATCGACCTTGACGGAGGTGCTATCTTCCACGCCGGCCCCATCGTGCGCAGCACGAAGAACGAGGACGGTACCGAGACGCACGAGATGATCTCGCTCGGCCCCACCACCTCCATGCGCATGGAGAAGTTCGAGAAGGAGTTCATCGAGCAGACCGGCGTCAAGGTCATCGTCGGCAAGGGCGGTATGGGCCCCAACACCGAGGCAGGCTGCAAGATCGGCCCCGCCATCCACTGCGTGTTCCCCGCGGGCTGCGCGGTGCTCGCCGCCACCGAGGTCGAGGAGATCGAGGATGCCAACTGGCGCGAGCTCGGCATGCCCGAGACCCTGTGGACCTGCCGCGTGAACGAGCTCGGCCCGCTGATCGTCTCCATCGACGCCGAGGGCAACAACCTGTTCGAGCAGAACAAGGTTACGTACAACGAGCGCAAGGAAGACGTGCTCGACGATCTGTACGACAAGGTGCACTTTATCAAGTAGCACGTCTTTTCTGGTGACCCACCTTCCCTTCTCGCGCTGAAGATACCCGTGTGCGGACGGGCAGCGCCCACTTCTTTGCTGGGCGCGGCGATCCATGCGTCTTTATTTCGCCGCGCCCTTCTCTTTCTTAAGGTGACGTCTCGGTTTGGACGGATTTCCTTCGTTTCGACAATGCAATAGTTCTTTGCTTTAGGAGGTGCTTCCCCCTTGCTGACCGTTTTGGCTCTTGCGATGATCGTGTGCTTCATCGTGCTGCTGTCCATGAAGAAGCTCTCGGTCTTTAACGCGCTCACCTTGGTCCCGCTCGTCTTTGGCGTCATCGCGATGTTTGTCACCGGCGCGAGCTTCTCCGACCTGTTTACCTGGATCAAGGAAGGCGTATTCTACACGGTTAACTACGAGACGCAGAGCACGTCGATGGGTGTCATTTCGCCCGGCCTGACGATTCTGTTCTCGATTCTGTATTTCGACCTCATGCTCGGCGTCGGCCTGTTCGATCCCGTTGCCGCGTTCTTCATCAAGATGGCCAAGGGCGACCCGCTCAAGGTGCTCATGTCCACCGTCATGGTCTCGTCGGTCGTTGCGTTTAACGGCGACACCACGACGACGATCATCATCTGCGTCTCGGCGTTCATCAACCTGTACAAGCAGCTGGGTCTCAAGTTGATCTACCTGGCCATCATCATCGTGGCGCCCATCGGCATCTGGAATCAGCTCCCGTGGGGCGGTCCGACCATCGCCGCGGCGACCGCACAGGGCATCGAGGTCAACGAGCTGTTCGCCGCGCTCCTGCCCGGTCTTATCGCCGCGCAGATCACCGTTATCGCCATCACGTATTTCATCGGCCGCAAGGAGCGCAAGCGTCTTGGCTGGTCGCCGGATGACGCCAAATCCGTCTCGCCCGAGCAGCTCGACCGTATGATCGCCGCCGTGCGCGACAAGGATATCGAGCTCAAGCGCCCGAAACTGTTCGTGTTCAATCTCGTGCTCACGCTTATCGCCGTCGTCCTGCTCATCCAGGGTGAGATCCACGGCTCGACCATCTTCATGCTCGCCTCCGCCATCGCGCTCGTGGCGAACTACCCGAACGTCGATGAGAGCTCGCAGCGTCTCGAGGACCTCGCCGCCGACGTGCTGCCGACCGCGGTGATCACGCTCGGTGCGGGCGTGTTCTCCGGCGTGCTGACGGGCTCCGGCATGGCGACCGCGCTGGCGAATTTCATCGCCAGCGTCATCCCGACGCAGCTTTCGAGCCATATGGCGCCCATCTATGCCGTTATCGCGACGCCCGCCATCTGCTTCCTGCCGCAGGATGCGTTCTATTTCGGTATCGCGTCGGTCATGAAGGACGTCATGGCCCAGTTTGGCATCACCGCCACGCAGGCTGCTGTCGCTTCGATGGCGGGCCAGGCGTTCCGATTGGTGAGTCCGGTCATCCCTGCGCTCTATATGCTATGCGGCGAGTGCAAGCTCAACTTCGCCGAGTTCATGAAGGAGTACGGCAAGTATTACGGCCTGATTTTGCTTGCGGTCTACCTTGTGGTCTACGGTGTCACGGGCGCCTTGCCGTTCTAGGAACACAACCGAGCATCCTCTTTTTCTTACGCAGGGAATGGGGCGTCTGAGGGCGCCCCAATCCCTTCTTGAGCAAATCACTGTCCGGGGCTTGCTGTGCGATGTTGGCTTTGCGGCGCGCAGCGATTAGGTTGTGCAGCCGCGCCCCTGTCGTGTGAGGGCCCTTGTTGCACTTGATGCGTTTCGCTGCGCGAGGTCGCTTTGCGGTGCGAGATGACCCTGCCGCACAAGAGCGCTAAGCTGATAGGGGAAAGGGGACATGGATATGGACGACAAGACGGACGGAGCTTCGCGGCACGCGGCTGCCGGATTGACGCCGGCACAGCTGCGCGTCGTGGCGACGCTGGGGTTTTGCGGGTTGGTGTCCGCTGCCGACAACTGGTTCGTGTCGCCGGCACTGCCCGCGATTGCCCAGACGCTCTCGGTGGCGCCCGTGGCAGCAACGGTCATCCTGACGGCATATATGTTGCCCTATGGCACTCTGCAGCCGGTCTGCGGATCCATCGCCGATCGCATCGGGCGGCTGCGCCTGCTGCGCATCATCGTGCTGGGGCTGTGCGCGGGAACGTTTCTGTGCGCCGTCGTTCCGAGCCTGCCCCTGCTGGTCGTCGCGCGGATCGTGACCGGCTGTTTCGCGGCGGGTATCATCGCGGTGTCGCAGGCGTTCGTCAGCGACGTGGTGGCACCCGAGCAGCGCGGGGGAGCGGTGGGCATCCTCATGGGAATCACCTTCACCGGACAGGGACTTTCCGCCGGGCTCGGCGGCATCCTGACCGATGTCGTGGGCTGGCGCGCCGCGTTTGCGACGTTCGGCGTGCTGGCAGCGCTGGCGTGGCTGGGGCTTCTGGGTCTGCGCGAGCCGTCCCGCAGCGATGTGTCCGGCGACGGTTCTGCGCGTCCGTCTGTCGTGTCGGGCTCCGTGCGTGCGGGCAACCCGGTCGCGGTGTTTCTTCGGTCGGCGATACGTATCTTTTTAGGGACGCGTCGGACGGTGTATCTGCTCGCGTGCTCGACGGGCCTGCTGTTTTTGGGCGTCTATGGGCTCATGGGCACGTTTTTAAACCAGGTGTGCGGTTTGACCTCGACCCAAGCGGGTCTCGTCATGATGTTTTATGGCGTGTGCTGCCTGTTCGGAGGGTCCGTGGCGGGCAAGCTCGGTGCGCGACGGGGCATCGGCGGCGTCATTCGGATCGGCGAGCTGTCCGGCGTGCTGGCGGTCTGCGCCCTTATGGTGTCGACGCTTTCGGGCTTGTGGGTTCCCGCCCTTGCGGCCGCGGCGTGTCTGGGATTTGGCTATATTTCGGTGCAGCCCTCGTTGGTGACGCTGTCGATGGATGCCGACCCGTCTCAGGTGGGCCTGTGCACCGGCCTTATCGGTTTCGGCGTCTTTGCGGGCGGCGGCGTGGGTTCCGCCCTCGGCGGCGCCGTGCTGACGGCGGGCGGCTATCTCGCGCTGTGGGCGGTAGCGGCAGTTGGCCTGCTGCTGCAGTTTGCGGCAAGCGCCCGACTCAGGGGCTGATGCCCCAAAAGGCGCCAGCGATGTCCCCAAAGAGGCAAGAGAACATCGGACATGCGCGAAGTGAGTGCGTCGTTTTGGAAACCCTTTGTATACCGGCGAGGTGGCAATTCGCTGAGCTGGGGTTTTGCGATGTGTATCGCCCTGTCTACTCGGCGGTTCCGATTTGAGACACACACTTCGCGACGCAACCGGCAAAAAGCGCACCGGGCGCGGTCGACCCGTTCGGGTCACGCGCCCGGTGCGCTCAAATGAAGGCAGAATGGTGCGCATCGAATGATGCGGTCAGCCTACTTCTTGCCGAACAGACCGCCCAGGCCCTCGGCGATGCCGGAGAGCGGGGAGTTCTCGAGCACGCCGCCCAGGTTCTCGGCGATGTTGCCCAGATCGAGGTTACCGAGGTCCAGGCCCTCGGGCAGCTCGATGCCGCCGCCCATGACGGCGTCCTTGACGTGGTCGATGACGCCGGAGAGGTCGGCGCCCTCGAGCTTGTTGCCGGTGATGCCCTCGATGGCGCCGGCGGGATCGGAGAGGATGTCCTTGATGGCCTCGGGGCTGTTGCCGAGGTGCTCCATAACCTGATCTGCGATTGCCTTGATGTCCATGGTGATCCTTTCGATATCGATGGGGGCGTATCGCCCGCTTGAGACTATACCGGCTTGTATCTGCTGCAACCAGTCTATTAACGATTCGATGAACGCCCTGTCATGACAAATGGGATCGGTGCTCCACAAACAAAACGCTTACGAGGGCGCGGGAATCTTGTTAGGGTAATGCCTACAGCTGCTCGAATCGACACACATACCAAGCTGGCGTGCCCGCGCGAATCGGTACGCCGGCTTTTTCGTTTGGGTAGCCACGTCATGCATCCGTCGAGAAAGGATTGTCAGCCACATGCCGACCAACAAGCGAGAAAGCCTCATCTTCACGATCATCATGTGCTTCTGCATGGTGCTCTGGATGTCGGTCTACAACGTTGCCCGTGTCCATGACTGGACCTTCAACCTGCAGGCGCTTGCCGACGCCTGGCTTGGATTCCCACCCGCCTACATCGTGGCCATGCTACTCGATGTGCTCGTTGCCAGCCGCTTCGCCAAGTGGTTCGCCTTCCGCTTCCTCGTGGTGCCGGGCAAGAGCTCCAAGCTCGCCATCACGCTGGCGATCAGCACCATGATGGTTTTCCCGATGGTGCTGTTCATGTCACTTTACGGCGCAATCGAGGCCTTCACCCACGTGGGCGATCCCGCGATGATCCTGCCGGCATGGATTTCCAACATCCCCTGGAACTTCGCCGCCGCTCTACCCTGGAACCTGCTCATCGCCGGGCCCGTCGCCCGCTATCTCTTCCGCCGAGCCTTCCCCGAAGGCACCATCCTGTCCAAGCCCCTCACAGCCTAAAGGCCCCTTACCTACCACACCCCCCGGTAGCCCGTGCTCGAACAGGGTGCCCGCAGGTCCGGGAGCGCGAAAAGCCGGCGCCCCGTATTTCTAAGCGAAGCATTCCGCAGCGCGAAGCGCGAGGACGCTGAGCGTGAAATACAGGGGCGCCGGCTTTTCGCGCTCCCGGACCGGATGGGGAGGTCACCTCTGTTCGCGGGCCTCCATGATGAGCATCTGCAGGCGGTTCTCGATGTTGGCCTGACTGGTGTCGGGGTCAAAATCGAGCGGCAGGATCGACGCGTCGGGATAGCGCTCCTTCAGGCTCTTCACGATGCCGCGCCCGACGATATGGTTGGGCAGGCACCCGAACGGCTGCAGGATGATGAAGGCGCGGCAGCCGTTCTTCGCGTGGTGCAGAATCTCGGCGGGAATCAGTACGCCCTCGCCGGCGTCGAACGTGTGGTGCACGATATCGTCGCTCGCGCGCACGAGCTCGTCCATGCGCGCGGGCGGCTCATAGAGCGGGTGACGGCGGGCGATGCGGTCGGTCGCGTCCTGAGCGAACTCGAAGGCGTCATCGGATACCGCCCATTCTGCCTTCTGCGAAAGCGGCTTATGGATGCCGAACTCGCGCACCTGGGCGTGCTTGTAGAAGTACGTCTTGCGGATGACGTCGGTCATGCGGGCCTCGATGACCTCAAAGCCGTTGCGCTCCAGGTACAGCTCGATGTCGCGGTTGGCGCCGGGATGGAAGTTGAGCAGGTATTCGCCCACAATCAAAACGCGCGGGCGGCGCACGCTGCGATCGATCTTCACGTCCGCCATGACCTGGATGGCGCGCTTGAACCCGGCGATGCCGCCGCGCACGCCGTGGCGCTTGAAGCCGTCGATCACATGGTCGAGCGCAATCTCAAACGCGCGGTCGGAGGCGCCTGCCTCAAGCTCATAGGGGCGCATCTTGCGCAGCAGCTCCTCGAGCGCGTCGATCATCGGCAGGCCGTAGGCGATGCGCATGGCGGTGAGCAGGCTCATCTTAAAGCCGGGATGCAGATCGTGGTCGTCAGCAAGATCGTTGGTGATGATGGGCACGTGCGCGAAGCCGGCGTCGTCGAGCGCCTTGCGCAGCAGGGCGGAGTAGTGCGTGAGACGGCAGTCGCCCACGTACTTGGCCATCATGACCGCCGTATGCTCGAGGTCGTAGTCGCCGTTGACGAGCGCGTCGAGGACCTCGCCGATCACGATCTGTGCGGGAAAGCAGATGTCGTTGTGCACGTAGCGCTTGCCCAGACGGATGGCGTTCTCGCGGCCGACCGGCAGCGAGACGGCGTTGATGCCCTGCTTGGTGAAGGCTGCCGCCATGAGGCGCGAGAAAGCATGCGAGGTGTTGGGCACGAGCACCGTGTAGGTGTCGCGCTCGTCGCGGGTGAACTTGACGGGGTAGGGATCGCCGAGCTCACGGACCTCATCGGCATCGCCCTCGCCGCGCTCGCGGCGGATGCGCGTGGTCTCCAAGAACGAGCGGACGCGGATGCGCAGGGCGCCCTCGGCTGCGCTCTCGTCGACTTTCAGCAACAGGGGCCGTTTGGCCGAGACCTCGTGCATGAGGCGGGCGGCCTCGTCGGCCAGGTAGGCGTCATGCCCGCAGCCGAAGCTCGCGATCTGCGCGAACTCGAGCCCCTCGGTGCGCGCAGCGATGAGCGCGCACGACAGGATCCGCGCGTGGTAGTTGTTGGCGATGTCCAGGCGGCTGCGCGTGAGGTCGACCTCGCGCATGCCGGGGACGGCGTCGGCGGTGAGCACCGGGACGCCTTGCTCCACGAACATGCCGGGCAGGTTGTGGTTGACGAGCGGGTCGGTCTGGTAGGGGCGCGCCGCGAGCACGACGGCCGTGCCGCCGCGCGCCTGGACCTGTTCGAGCACCTCGGCGCCGCGGCGCTCGAGCGCGTCGGTAAAGGCCTGCTGCGCGCGGTCGGCTTCCGCGAGGGCGGCGCGGGTCGCGTCGGCGGGGATATCGAAGGTGGCGGCCAGGTACTGCGCGAGCTGGCGCTCACGATCCTCGGCGGTGTACCAGTGGAACAGCGGCGAGTCGAAGGGGATGCCGAAGCGCTGCGTCGGGTTGTCCGACGAGCGGATCACCATGGGGTAGCCCTTCACCACCGCGCACATGGACTCGGCGGTCTCGGCCGTGCCTTCGGGCGCGACGGTGGTGATGATCGGCATGAAGATGCGGTCGACGTGCTTGCCGGCCAGATCGCGCAGGTGCCCGTGGACGAGCTTGGCCGGGAAGCAGATGGTATCGGAGCATACGGCCGACAGCCCCTGCTCGTACATGCGGTGCGAGCTCATGCCCGACAGCACGACGGTGAAGCCGAGCGACTCGAGCAGGGCCGTCCAAAACGGCGCGGAATCCCAGATGGCAAGCACGCGGGGAATGCCGATGCGGATGCCGCGGTCGGGCAGGATCTGCGCGTGGTCGGGTTTGGCAAACAGCAGGCGGGTGCGCTCCTCGAACAGGTTGGGCACGCGCCTCGCTGCGTCTGCCGCCTGCTTTGCGCGCCTGCGGACCTCGTCGTCGTGCGGGTCGCCGATGACCTCGCCGCGCGAGCAGCGGTTGCCGGTGACGAAGCGCTCGCCCGTGGAGAAGCTCACGATCGTGCGCGCGCAGTGGTTGGCGCAAAACGGGCACGTCACGTTGCCTTCGCGGGAGAAGAACAGGCGTCGTACGGCATCGAAGCCAATAAAGAAGGAGCCGGGTGCCGTGGCCTCGGTGCCCGGTGCCGTCGGACCGTCATCAGCCGCCGGCGCGTCGGCTCCGCGTCGCTCAAGCTGCTCTTTGGCGAGCAGCGCCGCTCCGATGGCGCCCATGAGGCCGGGGTAGGGGCTGCGCGTCACGCTGCGGCCGACGTGTTGCTCGAAAGCGCGCAGCACGGCGTCGTTCGTGAACGTGCCGCCCTGCACCACGATGTGCTCGCCGAGCGCATCCATGTTGGGCACGCGCACGACCTTGGTGAAGACGTTCTCGATGATGGAACGGCAGAGTCCCGCCATGATGTCGGCGGGCGTCTTGCCGTCGCGCTGCTCCGAGATCACGCTGCTCGTCATGAACACCGTGCAGCGGCTGCCGAGCACAGCGGGGCTTTTGGATGAGAAGGCGGTCGCGGCGATGTCGGCGACCTCGATGCCCAGCGAGCGCGCGAAGTTCTCCAAAAACGATCCGCAGCCCGACGAACAGGCCTCGTTGACGATAACGTCGGTGATGACGCCATCGTCGACCCACATGGCCTTCATGTCCTGGCCACCGATGTCCAGGATGAACGTGGCGTCGGGGCAAAAGGCGAGGGCGGCCCGGGCGTGGGCGACCGTCTCGACGGTGTGGTAGTCGGCGCCGAAGGCACGGGCGAACAGCTGCTCGCCGTAGCCGGTGGTGCCGAGGGCGCGCACCTGCAGGGTCACGCCCTGTGCGGCGTAGCGGTCGCACAGCTCGACCAAAGCATCACGGGCGACGTCGATGGGTTCGCCCTGGTTGGACGAGTAGAACGAGTCGATAGGCGTGCCGTCCATATCGAGCAGCACGAGCTTGGTCGTGGTGCTGCCCGCATCGATGCCCAAGTATACCGGCAGCGTGTCGCCGCGGTGCAGCACGGGCGCCTCGATCGGCATCAGCGCATGGTCGCGCTCGAAGGTGAGGCGCTCCTCGTCGGAGGAGAAAAACGCCGGCGTGGCAGCATGCTGGCGTCGTGGTGCTGCGGCCAGGGCGTCGAGGGCGTCCGCGACGTTTTCGAGGTCGCGTACGGCCAAACCCGCCTCAGACGTGTCGCCGGCAAGCCACAGCGCCGCTCCGCGCGCGACGATGGTCTCGGGATGCTCGGGGATGATGACCTGGTCGGGGTCGAGCCCCAGTCGCTCGGCGAACACGCGGATGAGCGTGCGGTTGAAGGTGAGCGGGCCGCCCTGGAAGACGACGGGCGCTTTGATGTCGAGGCCCTGCGCCAGACCGCCGATCGTCTGCTTGACCAGGGCATGGAACGTCGACAGGGCGATGTCCTCCTTGGAGGCTCCCTGGTTCAGCAGCGGCTGGATGTCCGTCTTGGCAAAGACGCCGCAGCGCCCGGATATCTCGTGGACCGTGGTTCCAGCTGCGGCGAGCGCATCGAAGTCTTCGGTTGCAACGCCCAGCACCGAGGCGATCTCGTCGATAAACGCGCCCGTGCCGCCCGCGCACGTGCCGTTCATGCGCATGTCGTCGACGCGAGGCGCTCCGCCTTGGGGATTCTCAGCGAGAAAGATCATCTTGGCGTCCTGGCCGCCCAGCTCTATGACGGTTCGGGCCTGCGGGTACAGGGCGCAGACGGCCTTGGCGCCGGCGACGACCTCCTGGACGAAGGGGGCGCCGCATGCCTCAGCGACAGGCGCCGCGCCCGATCCGGTTACCGCGAGGCGAAACGGCGTGTCGGGAAACTTGTGCGCGACCGCGCGAAGGGCCGCTGCGGCGTAGGCTGCTTGATGGGCATGATGGCGCTCGTAGCTCGTGTGAATCACGGTGTTGCTCGTGGGGTCGACCGCGACCGTCTTGACCGTCGTCGACCCGATGTCGAGACCGATCAGCATCGGAGCGCTCGGTTCGGCGGGGGGCGGGCAGGCGGTGAGTAGGGTATCGGACATGACGCGAGGACCTATTTTCCACGAACGGTTGAATGACCTGTAAACAATACCCAATCGCTTCCGAATTAGAAGTAGTTTTCAAAAACATTTAGGTACATTACAAATTTCTGACCGACAAGATGGTGCCAGGTACAAACTTGTCGGCTGGAGGGTATGCTACCGATGACCCGGCACGGGGCGTGGCGGGCGCAGACGTCAAGGCAGGTGCGCGACGATGGACAAGGTAATCGTTTTCGGCAGCCTCAATATGGACCTGACGATCGAGTGTCCGCGGCAGCCGCGCATGGGCGAGACCGTCACGGGAAGCGGCTTCCTGCTCAATCCCGGCGGCAAGGGCGCAAATCAGGCCGTCGCCGCATCGCGCCTCGGGGCAGACACGCTCATGATCGGCGCGGTGGGCGCCGATGTGTTCGGGGACGCCCTTGTGACATCGCTGGAGCGGGCGGGGGTCGCATGCGGGCGCATCCACCATATCGAGGGGATTTCGACCGGTGTGGCCTCCATCACGCGGGTGGGCGGTGACAACTGCATCGTGCTCGATCCCGGTGCAAACCACGTGCTCACGGGGCATGATGTCGCGGTCGCGCTCGAGGAGGTCGCGACCGCCGGCGACGTGTTCGTGACGCAGCTCGAATGCGATCTGGAGGCCACCTGGGAGGCGCTCGCCTGCGCGCATGCCCGCGGGCTGTACACCATCTTCAATCCGGCACCCGCCGTCGAGATCCCGCGCGAGGTCTGGCCGGTCATCGACGCGATCTGCCTGAACGAGACGGAGTGCGAGATCGTGACGGGTGTGTTCCCCGGCGACGAGGTGACCACGAGGCGCGCGCTGGAACAGCTGGCCTCTTGGGGCGTCGAGGTGGCAGCCCTCACGCTCGGGGCACAGGGCTCGCGCGTGTTGAGCGAGGGCGGGATTATCGAGTCCAGGCCGCCTGCGGTGCGCGTCGTCGACACGACGGGCGCCGGCGATACCTACATCGGCGCGCTCGCCATGGGCAGCGCACGCGGGCTGCCCCTCGACGAGACCGTGGAGTGGGCGACTTGCGCCTCGGCGCTCGCCACTGCCCGCCTCGGCGCGCAGCAGGCCGTTCCCGCCGCCGATGAGGTTGCCGCGCTCATAGCCGCGCGCCGCTAGGCGGACAAGTTTGCACCTGGCACCGACTTGTCGCCCACGATTGCGGCGATACGTGTGTTTCGTGCGTGAATGCTGCCGTTTCGGTTAAGATATTTCTTCTTTAGGGTACAGGTCGTTCGGTATACGACAACGACACCCATGAGCACATAAGAGGTAAGCGCATGTTAGATCGATTCACCGACCGCGCGCGCCGCGTCATGTCTCTCGCCAAGGAGGAGGCGCTCGCGCAGCATTCCTCTAAGGTGGGCACCGAGCATCTGCTGCTCGCGCTCGCCAAGGAGCAGGAGGGCATCGCCGCCGAGGCGCTGCGCTCGCTCGAGATTTCCTACGACGACATCCTGTCGCAGCTCAACGAGATCCGCACGACGGCCGCGCCCGAGGAGGCCGCCGAGGCGGCCAAGCTCGCCTTCACACCGCGCGTCATCTCCGTCATGGAGCGCAGCTTCCGCTTGGCGCGCGAGAACAACCAGACCTATGTGTCCACCGAGCACCTGCTTCAGGGCATCGTGGACGAGGGCGACGGCGTGGCCATGGACATCCTCCAGCGCTTGGGCGTGTCGGCGGCTTCGGTCCGCGGGGCCGTGGAGAAGCTCACCGCCAAGGACCAGGGGAGCAAGCGTCCCATGGCCGGATCCGCCTCGGGCCGTCCCGGCGCGGGCCTGCCGTTCTTCTCCGGCGAGTCCTCGCGCGGGCAGGACGCTTCCGCCAGCACGCTCGAGCAGTTCGCCACCAACCTCACCGCCGAGGCGCGCGAGGGCAAGCTCGACCCGGTCATCGGGCGCGAGCGCGAGATCTCCCGCATGATGGAGATCCTCTCCCGCCGCACCAAGAACAATCCGCTCATCCTGGGCGACCCCGGCGTGGGCAAGACGGCTATCGTCGAGGGCCTGGCGCAGAAGATCGCCGAGAACGACGTGCCCGAGAACCTGCTCAACATGAACATCTGGTCGCTCGACCTGCCCGGCCTTGTCGCCGGTGCCAAGTACCGCGGCGAGTTCGAGGAGCGCCTGAAAAACGTCATCTCCGAGGCGACCGAAGCCGACGACATCATTCTGTTCATCGACGAGATGCACACGCTGATCGGCGCCGGTTCCGCCGAGGGCTCCATCGACGCGAGCTCCATGCTCAAGCCGGTGCTTGCCCGTGGGGCGTTCCAGATCATCGGCGCCACGACCGCCGAGGAGTTCCGCAAGCACCTGCAGAAGGACCCCGCTTTCGAGCGCCGGTTCCAGTCCATCGACATCGAGGAACCGAGCATCGAGGACACCATCAAGATCCTAAACGCGCTGCTGCCCCGCTACGAGGAGCATCATCACGTGCGCTACACGCCGGAGGCCGTCGAGGCGTCCGTCAACCTGTCGTCGCGCTACATCCAGGACCGCTTCCTGCCCGACAAGGCTATCGACCTCATCGACGAGGCGGGAGCCCGCGCGCGCATCGCCGCGAACCGCGCGCCTGAGCCCGTGCGCGCCGCCGAGCAGCACGTGGCCGAGCTCAAGGCTGCCGTGGAGCAGGCGACCGGCGAGGACGACATGAACCGCGCCGCCGAGCTCACCGAGCAGCAGCATGCCGCCGAGATCGAGCTGTCCGAGGCGCGCGCCGCGTGGAACGCCGAGATGGAGGCGAGCCCGCTCACCATCGACGTGCCGCAGATCGCCGATATCGTGTCGGTCGCCTCCGGCGTGCCGGTCTCCTCACTCACCGAGGACGAGTCGCGCCGCCTGCTCGCCTGCGAGGATGTGCTCAAGACCCGCATTATCGGCCAGGACGAGGCCGTGCGCGCCGTGGCCAAGGCCATCCGTCGCTCGCGCTCGCCGCTCAAAGACCCGCGTCGTCCCGGCGGCTCGTTCATCTTCCTGGGTCCCACCGGCACGGGCAAGACCGAGCTCGCCAAGACGCTCGCCGAGTACCTGTTCGGCAGCAAGGACGCGCTCATCAGCTTCGACATGTCCGAGTTCTCCAGCGAGTACGAGGTCTCCAAGCTCATCGGTTCGCCTCCGGGCTATGTGGGCCACGAGGAGGGCGGCCAGCTCACCAAGGCCGTGCGCCGTCATCCGTATTCGGTGGTGCTGTTCGACGAGATCGAGAAGGCGCATCCCGATATCTTCAACATCCTGCTGCAGGTGCTCGATGAGGGCCGCCTGACCGACGGCCAGGGCAAGACGGTCGACTTCCGCAACACCGTGGTCATCATGACCTCCAACGTCGGTGCACGCGAGATCGCACAGAACTCCAGCGTGGGCTTCGGCACCACCGGCGAGGCGGGCCTTTCGACCGACGAGATCCGCACGCGCGCCATGGGCGAGCTCAAGCGCCTGTTCCGCCCCGAGTTCCTGAACCGCGTGGACGACATCGTGGTCTTCAGCAAGCTCACGGGCGAGTCGCTGGAGAAGATCGCCCAGCTGCTGGTGGACGACCTGCGCCAGCGCCTGATCGCCAACGGCATGAACATCGTGCTGACCGATGCCGCGCTCGCCAAGATCGTGGCCGAAGGAACCGATCTGACCAACGGCGCCCGCCCGCTGCGCCGTGCCATCCAGCGCCTGATCGAGGACCCGCTGTCCGAGGAGCTGCTGGCAGGGGAGTGGAACGCAGGCGATACGGTGCTTGCCGATGTTGCCGACGGCCATTTCGTGTTCAGCCACGGCACGGGCGAGATTCCCGCACCGCGCGCCAAGGGGACGCTCGGTGCCTCGTTTGAGCCCGCGCCGCGCAACGCCGGCGGAGCCCCTGCCCTGACCGGTGCCGGTCCGGGCGGTGTTGCCCAGACGGCATCGGGTGCGCACTAAGTTTCGGGTTTCAAGCGCAGTCTTTGAACGGGCCGAATGCAAGCACGCATCCGGCCCGTTGCTTTGCTGCAGGTTTGCACAATTTGATGCGTGCGACGAGTTTGTCCCCGGCGCCATCTTGTCGCGACAAAACGGTGCCGGGGACAAACTTATCGCGCGCGTTGCTCGCTGTGAGCAGAACCCCCGTTTACGGTTCAGTTTTTGTGGGGCCAGTCGAGTAGGCGCGAAAGTCGCAACTTCGTCACCTGCTGTTTTGTCGAGACATGAGGCTCGTCTATCCGACGCCCCTCCGTAAAACCGAACCGTAAACGGGGGTATGGGGCTTCAAGCATCCTTGCCAGGCGCTTTTGCGACAAGTTTGCGCCCGGCACCATCTTGTCGCGGTGGGTGTTTCGGATTCCGATGGGCGCCCGCGTGCGCCGGACGACGGTCACGGGGTCCTCAGGAGCCAAGTGCCGCTCGGCAGCCTTGTATCAATATGCTGTTAGCTCAACGTCAGTTTTTCTTTGAGTTTCAAATCGTCTGAATAGCGGCCAGTGGTCCATGAGACAATACAACCATGACTGGGACGACGAGGCAGATGGAGCAGCACGTTGGATAAGAACGAGATTCAAAAGCGCATGGACCAGGCGATCCGGCTGACCGCCCCGGGGCAGCCCATCCGAACCGCCCTGGATATGATCATCGCCGGGCACCTCGGCGCGCTCATCTGCGTGGGCGACACCGAGAACGTGCTCGCCGCCGGCAACGACGGCTTCCCGCTCAATATCTCGTTTACCTCCAACCGCCTCTTCGAGCTCTCCAAGATGGACGGCGCAGTGGTGATCGACGAGGACCTGTCGCACATCCTGCGCGCGAACTTCCACCTCAACCCCGATTCGTCGCTCGCGACCAACGAGACCGGCATGCGCCACCGTACCGCTGCCCGCATGAGCGTGCTCACCGACGCCATCATGATCTCGGTCTCGTCGCGCCGCTCCGTGGTGAACGTGTACGTGAAGGGCAAGGCCTACGAGCTCCAGCCCGTCTCGATGATCATGGGCTCGGTCAACCAGCTCATCGCCACGCTGCAGACCACGCGCAGCACCCTCGACCGCTCGCTTGTCCGCCTGACCGCCCTCGAGCTTGACGACTACGTCACCCTGGCGGACATCACCGACATCTTCTCGAGCTTCGAGATCATGCAGCAGGCGAAAACCGAGCTCAAGAGCTGCATCGTCAAGCTGGGCAACCAAGGCAAGCTCGTCCAGATGCAGATGGAGCAGCTCGCCGGTGCGAGCATGGACACCGAGTACGACCTGATGATCCGCGACTACGCCAGCGACTCCTCCGAGGAGAACGCGCGCAATATCCGCGCGCGCTTCAGCGAGATGACGCCCGAGGAGCTCTCGAGCCCCACGCGCGTCGCCCGCGTGCTTGGCTACGACGATCTGGACGAGGACTCCATCATGACGCCGCTCGGCCTGCGCACGCTGTCGCGCGTGTCGGTCGTGCGCGACGGTGTGGCCGAGAAGATCGTGGACGAATATGGCTCGCTGCAGGAGCTCATGGGCGACATCCAGAAGGATCCCGAGCGCCTGGGCGATTTCGGCGTCAACAACCCCGCCATCCTGGCCGACTCTCTCGCCCGCATGCAGGGCAAGCGCGAGGGCGCGTAATCATGCCTGCCGACGTCAGCGCCGTCATCGTTGCCGGCGGCAGCGGAACGCGCTTCGGCAATCCGGACGGCAAGCAGCTCATGGAAGTGGCGGGCCGACCGCTCATGTCCTGGTGCCTCGAGGCGTTTGACCGCGCGCCGAGCGTGGGTGTCATCGTGGTGGTCTGCCCGGTTGAGCGCACCGAGCGCGTGCGGAGCCTTGCCGTCGAGCCGTTTGGGTTCACGACGCCCGTGGTGTTCGCACCGGCAGGCGAGACCAGACAGGATTCGACGCGCGCCGGGCTTCATGCCACGCCGGATTCGATGCGCTACGTCGCTGTGCACGACGGTGCCCGTCCGCTGATCTCCGCCGAGACCATCGAGTGCGCTGTAGCGGCGCTGCGCGACGACCCTGCGCTCGACGGCGCGGTGTGCGGCCAGCCCTCGGTCGATACGCTCAAGGTTGTCGAGGACGGCATGGTCGTGCAGACGCCCGATCGCGCGCGCTTCTGGACGGTCCAGACCCCGCAGGTGTTTACCGCGGACGCTCTGCGACGCGCCTACGAGGTTGCCGACGAACAGGGATTTGCCGGGACCGATGACTCTTCACTCGTGGAGCGAGCCGGCGGGCGCGTCCGTGTGGTGGAGGCCCCGCGCGACAACCTTAAGGTGACGCTGCCGGAGGATCTGGTCCCCATCGAGGCTATGCTGCGGGCGCGCGGATAGGGTTTCGGCGCGTTTTCCGTCTGCGCACGCGTCTTGCTTGCTCGCTTGCTGGCGATGTGCGCGAAGTGAGTGTGTCGTTTGGGAAACCGTTTGTATACCGTGCCAGTAGCAATTCATGTACCTGCGAGTTTGACCAAACTGGTCCCCGGTATATCGGGCGTTTCTAAAATGAAGCACTCACTTCGCGAACAGTGGGCCTTCAGGGCGCTCGTAGAGAGCGCTTCGGTGTCCTCGCGTCGGTTTCTTCCGGGTGTTTCGCTGCCTTTTCGGGTCCGTGCCCGCCGGGTGCCGTGCGCGGTGCATGCTATGATGCTGGTTTGAGATTCGCGAGTAAGAGAGGCTCCTCATGCAGCTGCCCGCATTGCGTATAGGACATGGGTACGACGTGCACCGACTCGTCGAAGGACGACGCTGCATCATCGGTGGCGTTGACATCCCGTACGAGAAGGGCCTGCTTGGCCATTCGGATGCCGACGTGCTCGCGCACGCGCTTGCCGACGCCATCCTCGGCGCTTGCCGTGGAGGCGACATCGGTAAGCTGTTCCCCGATACCGACCCTGCCTACGAGGGCGCGGACTCGCTCGTGCTGCTCGAGCGCACGATGGCGTTCGCTCGTAAGCTGGGCTTTGAGCTCGTGGACGCCGACTGCACGATCGCTGCGCAGGCGCCCAAGATTACCCCGCATCGCGATGCCATGCGCGCCAACCTGGCCCGCGCACTCGGCGTGGACGTCGAGCAGATCGGCGTGAAGGCCACCACCACCGAGCAGCTCGGCTGGGAAGGCCAAGGCGAGGGCATCGGCGCCTGGGCCGTCTGCCTCCTCACACGATGTATCTAGTACTGGGAATTTAGCTCCGCTGAATTCCCCATCTTCCTCTCCGCCAAGGAGCTGCCCTCCTCGATGGGCCGCAAGGTTCATCGAGGAGGGCGGGGATTAGTCGCCTTTATTGATTCGACATGCAAGGAGGTCTGCTGGATTCGCCCGCCGCGAGTTCCGCACGAGCAGAAGGCGCCATCGGCGCCTTCGTCGCGAGTCAGGACTGCCCGAGCGCCGGGCGAATCCAGCAGACCTCCCCAGAAGGGTTCCAGCCATGAAGATCTACAACAGCAGCACGCACAAGAAGGAAGACTTCCAGCCCATCAAGGAGGGCAAGGTCCGCATGTACGTGTGCGGCCCCACCGTCTACGACAACATCCACATTGGCAACGCGCGCACGTTCATCAGCTTCGACGTGATTCGCCGCTGGCTGATCGCCTCCGGCTACGAGGTCACGTTCGCGCAGAACCTCACCGACGTGGACGACAAGATCATCAACCGCGCCAACGAGCAGGGCCGTACGGCCGAGGAAGTGGCGACCGAGTTCTCCGACAAGTTCATCGCCGTCATGCACAAGGCCAACGTCATGGACCCCGATGTGCGTCCGCGCGCGACCAAGGAGATCGGCCCCATGATTGGCATGATCAAGACGCTCATCGAGCAGGGTCACGCCTATGCGGCCGACAACGGCGACGTGTACTTCGCGGTGCGCAGTGACCCTGCCTACGGCGAGGTCTCCGGCCGCAAGATCGACGACCTCATGGTGGGCGCGCGCATCGAGGAGAACGAGGACAAGAACGACCCGCTCGACTTCGCCCTGTGGAAGGCGGCCAAGCCCGGCGAGCCCATGTGGAACTCGCCGTGGGGCAAGGGCCGTCCCGGTTGGCACACCGAGTGCGCGGCGATGGTCCATCGCTATCTGGGCACGCCGATCGATATCCACGGCGGCGGCTCCGACCTGGCCTTCCCGCATCACGAGAACGAGTGCGCGCAGGCAACCTGCGCCTGGCACGAGGGCTTCGCCAACACCTGGATGCACACGGGCATGCTGCTCGTCGACGGCGAGAAAATGAGCAAGTCGCTCGGCAACTTCTTCACGCTGGAGGAGGTGCTCGAGAAGCATTCCGCGGCGGCACTTCGCCTGCTCATGCTGCAGACGCACTACCGCTCGCCGCTCGATTTCTCCTGGGAGCGCCTCGAGGGCGCCGAGAACTCGCTCGCCCGCATCGCCGGCACGGTGCAGAACCTGCGCTGGGCTGTCTCGCATGCCGAGGGCGAGCCGGATGCCGAGCTCGCGGCGAAGCTCGACGCTGCCGTCGATGCGGCGAAGGCCGAGTTCGAGGCGCAGATGAACGACGACTTCAACACGGCGGGCGCGGTGGCTGCGTACTTCCAGCTGGTGACCGAGGCGAACACGTATCTCGACCAGGCCGGTTCGGCGGTCGATACGGACGTTGTTGCCGGTGCCGCCGCGAGCATCGCCGGCGCGTTCGCGGTTCTGGGCATCGAGCTGCCGGAGCCCGAGGAGGAGCTGCCGGTCGGGCTGCTCGGCGTGGCCGCGGGCCTGTGCGCCTACACGGGCGACGACGTGAACGAGGCCGCCGAGCGCATCCTCGCTGCTCGCGCCGAGGCACGTGCCGCCAAGAACTGGGACGTGGCCGACGCCATCCGCGATCAGCTGCGCGACATGGGCCTCATGATCGAGGACACCGCCGCCGGCTCCCGCATCAAACACGTAAAATAACCCTAGGGATTTTTTTACATTGCACAGGTAGAGCACGAGACGAGCCGCCGTTCCAGCAGGAAGGGCGGCTTTTTGCATGCCGAGTATGCACATCTAGGTTTATGTGCGAAGTGAATGGGTAATTGTGCAACAGCTGTTGCACAATTCAACGTAGGCATGTGGGAAAAACGTCTGATGTAACTTCACCTACCTCAACGTGTCTCCTCTCGCAGGCTCATCGAACCGCTCACGCTATACTGGGTGCGGCAACGAGAGAAAGAGACTCCATGGCAGAGAGACGGAAGAACCAGGGCCACCCCACCGCAAGGTCGAGCCAGTCCCGCACCGGCAGGCCAAATCAGGCACGCGGACCCAAGGGCGACCAGAAGCGCCCTAGTCGCGACGCGCGCACTGTGCAGTCGCGCGCGCAGCAGGCGGCGCCCCGTCCCGCGGGCAACTTCATCGAGGGACGTCGCGCGGCGGCCGAGGCCCTGCGCACGGGCTTTCCGATCAAGCGGGCGCTCGTGGGCGAGGGCGCGTCCAAGGACGTGACGCTCAACCAGCTGGTCGAGGCGCTCTACGCGGCGAACATCCCCGTGCAGTTCGTGGGGCGCGATCAGCTCGAGGCCATCTCGAGCCATGGTGCGCACCAGGGCATAGCGCTCGAGGTCGGTGCCTATCCGTATGCCGATCTCGCTGACATCATCGCCCGCGCTGGAGATGGCCCTGCCCTCGTGGTCGTGCTCGATCACGTGACCGACGCCGGCAACTTCGGTGCCATCGTGCGCTCGGCCGAGGTCGTGGGCGCGGCGGGCGTCGTCATCGCGTCCAAGCGCGCCGCCGAGGTGACCGTGGCCACCTTCAAGACGAGCGCCGGCGCGGTCATGCACCTGCCCATCGCGCAGGTTCCCAACATCGCGCGTGCCCTCGAGGATCTCAAAGAAGCCGGCTTCTGGGCCTGCGGCGCCTCGGAGCACGCCGAGCAGGTGTGCTGGGACGCCCCGATGCAGGGTCGCATCGCGCTCGTCATGGGTTCGGAGGGCGACGGCATCTCGCGCCTCGTGCTCGAGAAGTGCGACTTTTTGACCAAGCTGCCGCAGCGCGGCGAGATCGAGAGCCTGAATGTCGCCCAGGCGGCGACCGCCCTGTGCTTTGAGTGGATGCGCCGCAACTACGATGCGATTTAGGACGTGAAGTGTCGTCGGACGCACTTTCACGCGAGAGGATGAGATGACCAAGAAGAACCGGGCCAAGTCCAAAGCGAAGCGCTTTGGCGAGGGCTCCGCGCAGAAATTCGTCGACGCGAGCACCTACGGAGTGGGCAACGCGTTTTCCGCCGCGTTCTCCACGCCGGACGTCCCGCGCGGCTCCAACGTGAGCGGCCAGCGCGAGCTGCTGGTGGTCGACGGCTACAACGTGATCCATGCGACGCCGCGCTACGAGCGGCTCATCTTTGATCACTCGGATGATCCGTACTCCGGCGACGTGTACGATCGCGCCCGCACCTCGCTGATTGCCGACGTCGCGGCCTTCGCGCAGGGGCGTTACGAGCCCGTTATCGTGTTCGACGGGGCGGGCAACGTCTCTGCCGACCGCCCTAACCTGCCTCAGGCGGGCGTGCGCATCGAGTTCTCGCCGACGGGCGTATCGGCGGACACCGTCGTGCAGCGCCTATGCACTGAGGCGCGTGAGGCCGGGCGCGCCTGCACCGTGGTCACGAGCGACGGCACGATCCAGGCGACCGTGATGGGGAAGGGCGTGGCGCGCATCTCGGCGCGGATGTTCGTGGACGAGATTCGGCAGGTCGACGCCGATGTGGCGGAGGCGGAAGAGGCCCCGCAGGTCAAGATGACGCTCGGCAGCCGCCTGTCGCCCGAGAGCCTGGCCAAGCTCGAGTCACTTCGCAACGCATAGCCCTACATATATAGAGAGGCGACGCGCGTGCGGCGTCTTGCAGACGCATGCGCGTTTCAGTATCCTGTAGAAGCTTCGCGCACAAGCGCCAAGCGTGCCAGCGTGGCTCAACGGTAGAGCAAGTGATTTGTAATCACTGGGTTGCGGGTTCGATTCCTGTCGCTGGCTCCATAGGAAGGCTTCGGGCCCGGTGCCGTCGCGGTATCGGGCCCGTTCCATGCGGATGCCGACAGGGATCGAACCCGGTTCCGGGTGCGCAGCGAAGCCAACGGCGCGAGCCGCCCGCAGCGAACGCGCGGCGCCGAGCCGCGCGGATTCCTGTCGCTGGCTCCATAGGAGGGCTTCGGGCCCGGTGCCGTCGCGGCGCCGGGCCCGCTTCGTCAATAAGGGCCTACGCTGATCGGCAGACACCCCGCCTGAAATCTTGTCCACGGAGCAGGGGAGGGGCATGCCACCCAGGAACCCCCTCCATAACCTCACCATGCTAAAGCCCGTTATTCGCGCAGGTCACAGCATAGAGATACGCCCGGCACCGTGTATTAGAGAAATCTGGTTGACATCGGCCCCTCGCGCGTCGTAATATGCCTTTGCTCGTGAGCGCGGCTGAGCCGCACAAGCGAGTGAGGACACAGTGGGAGTTTGCCCGAGTGGTTAATGGGGACGGGCTGTAAACCCGTTGGCTATGCCTACATAGGTTCGAATCCTATAGCTCCCACCAGTTCTTGCCTGTATAGCTCAGTCGGTAGAGCACTTCGTTGGTAACGAAGAGGTCACCAGTTCAAGTCTGGTTGCAGGCTCCAGTACGGCGGTGTAGCTCAGCTGGTTAGAGCACACGGTTCATACCCGTGGCGTCACTGGTTCGAATCCAGTCACCGCTACCAGGTAACACGGTGGCTTTCCTAGAATCTAGGGAGGCCACTTAGGTTTAAAGGCATGTCCCATCGGGGACGACCTTAAGGAGGAGGCTTCATGGCCAAGGAAAAGTTCGAGCGCACTAAGCCGCATGTCAACATCGGCACCATCGGTCACGTCGACCACGGCAAGACCACGCTGACGGCTGCCATCACCAAGGTTCTCTCCGAGACCGAGGGTTGCAAGGCCGACTTCACCGCGTTCGAGAACATCGACAAGGCTCCCGAGGAGCGCGAGCGTGGTATTACCATCTCCGTCGCTCACGTCGAGTACGAGACCGCTTCGCGTCACTATGCTCACGTTGACTGCCCGGGCCACGCCGACTACATCAAGAACATGATCTCCGGTGCTGCCCAGATGGACGGCGCTATCCTGGTCATCGCCGCCACCGACGGCCCCATGGCCCAGACCCGCGAGCACATCCTGCTCGCCCGTCAGGTCGGCGTTCCCTACATCGTTGTCTTCCTGAACAAGTGCGACATGGTTGACGACGAGGAGCTCATCGACCTCGTCGAGATGGAGACCCGTGAGCTCCTCTCCGAGTACGACTTCCCCGGTGACGACATCCCCGTCATCCGCGGCTCCGCCCTCGGCGCCCTCAACGGCGACGAGAAGTGGTACGCCTCCATCCGTGAGCTCATGGATGCTGTCGACTCCTACATCCCGACCCCCGAGCGTGATGACGCTAAGCCGTTCCTGATGGCTGTCGAGGACGTCATGACCATCTCCGGCCGCGGCACCGTTGCCACCGGTCGTGTCGAGCGCGGTCAGCTCAAGCTGAACGAGCCCGTCGAGATCGTCGGCATCAAGGAGACCCAGTCCACCGTCGCCACCGGCATCGAGATGTTCCGCAAGACCATGGACTTCTGCGAGGCTGGCGACAACGTCGGCATCCTGCTCCGTGGTATCAAGCGCGAGCAGATCGAGCGCGGTCAGGTTCTGGCCAAGCCCGGTTCGGTTACCCCGCACACCAAGTTCACCGGTGAGGTCTACGTTCTGACCAAGGAGGAGGGCGGCCGCCACACGCCGTTCTTCGACGGCTATCGTCCGCAGTTCTACTTCCGCACCACGGACGTGACCGGTTCCGTCAAGCTCCCCGAGGGCACCGAGATGGCTATGCCTGGTGACCACATCACCATCGAGGGCGAGCTCATCCACCCGATCGCCATGGAGGAGGGCCTGCGCTTCGCTATCCGCGAGGGTGGCCACACCGTTGGCTCCGGCGTCGTCAGCACCATCATCGAGTAACTTTAGCTGCTCGTAGCTGATCGCTAACCTGAACCCGGCTCCTCTTCGGGGGAGCCGGGTTTTTTATGCGCCGACCCATTTGTTGAGGTTGTGGAACGAATCTGCAGATGGGCGCTGATTGAGAGCGGGGATTGACACGCCCCGCCACCAGATGATATTGTGTTCCACCGTGCCCGCATGGGACGGTTAATGGAGGTTATTAGACACATGCGTACTCTCGTTACACTTGCCTGCACCGAGTGCAAGCGTCGCAACTATACGACGACCAAGAACAAGGCGAACATGCCCGACCGCATGGAGATCAAGAAGTATTGCCCCTGGTGCCGTCGTCACACCGTGCACAAGGAGACCCGCTAGTCTTCTTAACATACGCCAGTAGTTCAATTGGTAGAGCATCGGTCTCCAAAACCGAGTGTTGAGGGTTCGAGTCCTTCCTGGCGTGCCAGTCTCTAATCCGTAAGCCTCCTCGCGAGGCTTACGGTTTCTAATGTATAGGTGGTTTAGGCCGGAGGTAAACATCATGGCCAACAAGAAGTCCAAGAAGAGCACCCAGGCTTCTCCTGCTTCTGAGGCAGCTGAGGCCAGGAAGGTCGCTCCCAAGAAGGCTCAGGCCAAGAAGGCTGTTGCCGCTAAGAAGGACGCCAACGTTAAGAAGGCCACTTCGGCAAAGAAGACCACCAAGGACAAGAAGAACGCCAAGCCCGGCTTCCTTGCCCGCACCAAGAAGTATTTCGCCCAGGTCCGCTCTGAGATGAAGCGCGTCGTGTGGCCGTCCAAGAAGGAGCTTGTCAACTACTCCGTGGCGGTCGTCGTCTCGCTGATCGCGGTCGGCGTCGTCATCGCGGTGCTTGACTCCGTCATCAGCGGCGGCCTTGTCCTCTTCTCTGGTCTGAGGGGGTAAAGATGTCCAAGCGCTGGTATGTCGTCCACACCTACTCCGGATACGAGAATCGCGTCAAGACCGATCTCGAGCATCGCATCGAGACCATGGGCATGACCGATCGTATCTTTGATATCCAGATTCCGACCGAGCGTGTCACCGAGATCAAAGAGGGTGGCAAGCGCGAGGTCAAGGATTCCAAGATCTTCCCCGGCTATGTTCTCGTCCGCATGGAGATGGACGATGATGCCTGGACGTGCGTCCGCAACACGCCCGGCGTCACCGGCTTCCTCGGAGCCAACGGCAAGCCCGCTCCGCTCTCCCGCGACGAGTACAACAAGATGATGCGCAAGACGGACAAGGGCGGCACGCCCAAGCGCACGTCCGTCAGCATCGAGGTCGGGACGCCCGTCAAGGTCATCTCTGGCCCGCTGGCCGACTTCGACGGCAAGGTGTCCGAGGTCAACGCCGAGGCCGGCAAGGTCAAGGTCACCCTGCTCATCTTTGGTCGCGAGACTCCGGTCGAGCTCACGTTCGACCAGATCGCGGTCATCAGCTAGGCTGTCGTATCTGCGCGTGCGCGCTTCGCCTCCCGGCTGCTCACCGGTCTGGCATGCTTCTAACGGGTTCGCGCTGACGATATGAATTGTTCGACACGTTCGTGTTTAGGAAGGAATGACAATGGCTGAGAAGAAGGTTGCCACCGTCATCAAGCTCCAGATTCCCGCTGGCGCAGCGAACCCCGCTCCTCCCGTCGGCCCCGCCCTGGGTGCCGCGCAGGTCAACATCATGCAGTTCTGCCAGGCGTTCAACGCCGCCACGCAGGACAAGTCCGGTGACATCATCCCCGTCGAGATCACCGTCTACGAGGATCGTTCGTTTGACTTCATCTGCAAGACCCCGCCTGCGGCTCACCTGATCAAGAAGGAGCTCAAGCTCAAGAGCGGCTCCGCCGTTCCGCAGCGCGACAAGGTCGGCCAGCTCACCGACGAGCAGCTCACAAAGATCGCCGAGATCAAGATGCCGGACCTCAATGCCAATGACATCGAGGCCGCCAAGAAGATCGTCGCCGGCACCGCCCGCTCCATGGGCGTCACCATCGCCGAGTAGCGATTCCGTTGTTTTCTTCGGGCGCGTGGAGGTCACGCGCCCGTTCGTGTGCAATCCGGCACACATCGTTGTGGGAGGGCGCTGCCCGTTTGACCACAGGAGGTAAGTATCATGGCTAAGCATGGTAAGCACTACATCGAGGCCGCCAAGAAGGTCGACCGCTCTAACCTCTACACGCCGCTTGAGGCCGTGAAGCTCGTCAAGGAGCTTGCTCCCGCCAAGTTCGACGAGACCGTCGAGGCCCACTTCCGTCTGGGCATCGATACCCGTAAGGCCGATCAGAACATCCGCGGCTCTATCTCGCTGCCCCACGGCACCGGCAAGACCGTTCGCGTCGCCGTGTTCGCCGATGGCGCTAAGGCCGACGAGGCCCGCGACGCCGGTGCCGACGTCGTTGGTTCCGACGAGCTGATCGCCGACATCCAGAAGGGCGAGATCAACTTCGACGCCGCCATCGCCACCCCCAACATGATGGCCAAGGTCGGTCGCATCGGTAAGATCCTCGGCCCCCGTGGCCTCATGCCGAACCCTAAGCTCGGCACCGTCACCATGGACGTCGCCAAGATGGTCGGCGAGCTCAAGGCCGGTCGTGTCGAGTACCGCGCCGACCGCTACGGCATCTGCCACGTGCCCCTGGGCAAGTGCTCCTTCGACGATCAGAAGCTCGTCGAGAACTACGCCGCGCTCTACACCGAGATCCTGCGCGTCAAGCCTTCTTCCGCTAAGGGTCGCTACGTGAAGAGCATCACGCTGACCTCCACCATGGGCCCTGGCGTCAAGGTGGACTCCGCCATCCAGCGCAACTTCATGGAGGAGTAACAGATACCGCACATATGGTGTCGCTTTCGAACCCGGTTCCGCGTCTTGCGGGACCGGGTTTTCTTGTTTGCGGAGCAACGTCGGCGTCCTGGCCTCTTCTTTCTACAATTACCCACCGTTCGCCTTCCTTTTTCTGCCGTCTATCCTCGCGTATAAATGTACATCGCCACACATAGTAATCTGTGTTACAGTGAAGCTGTCAGAAAGCAGGGAAGACCGCAGGAGGTGACGCAATGTCCACGAGGGATGCAGTCAGCGATCTCATTCGGGGAAACATCGATGCCATCATCTTGTGCACGCTTTCGAGCGGCGACAGCTATGGCTACGAGATTCTCAAGGAGATCGCGTCGACGAGCCGAGGCGAGTACGAGATGAAGGAGCCGTCGCTCTACACGAGTCTCAAGCGCCTTGAGAACCAGGGCTTTGTCAAGAGCTACTGGGGCAACGAGACGCAGGGCGCACGGCGCAAGTACTACCGGATCACGGACGATGGCACCGAGGAGCTCGGTGAGGCCACCGAGCGCTGGGTGCGCGTCCGCAACATCATCGACCGTCTGCTGAAGCAGGAGGGGGGAGAACGGTGAACGAACTCCGCATGTACGTCGAGCACCTCTTTGAAGGCAAGGTGCTGACCGCAGATAACATTGAGCTCAAGGAAGAGATCTACGGCAATCTGGTGGCCCGCTTCGAGGACTACGTGGCGCAGGGCCTTTCTGAGGAGGAGGCGCTCGCGCGCACCAAGGAGAGCATCACGAGCGTGGATGATGTCCTGAGCGGTACGACCGACGCGTCCGATGAGGATGAGGCGCAGTCGCAGGCAGAGGAGCCGGCGGCGGATCTGACCGAGCAGCTGCCCGCAATGCCGTCCGCGCCCGCGACCGACGCGACGCAGGCGGTTCCCGCCGTGGCCGCTGTTGCCCCCGTGGCCGCTGCCGGTCCGGCAGAGCAGGCGCCCGTACAGGCGACGGCGCGCAAGAAGTGGCCGATCGTCGTCGGTGCAGCTGCCGCGGTGCTCGTGCTGTGCGGTGCAGTCGCCCTCGGCATGGGGCTTACCGGCGGCAATACCACGCAGCCCGAGCCCATCGACGTCACGGTGATCGAGGATACGCCGACTGCCGATAGGCCGCAGGCAGAATCCAAGGAGCCTGAGGCCCAGACGGACGGCTCCGCGCAGGCGAACGACGGCGCAACCGCCGATAACCAGACGCCCAAGGGCAATCAGATCGGCGAGGCGGCTGAGCGCATCATGCCGCGGCTTGCCGATGCCGATGACCGCGATCCGGAGGATGTGCGCGAATACGAGGCCACGATGGCCTTCGCGAGCGAGATCGAGTCGAGCCCGGCCTCCATTCCGCAGGCCTATGCGGGAACGGATCCCGCGAGCGGGTCCGGTCTGAGCGAGTTCGTAGGCGCCCTGCCGATGGGCGCAAACGCCCAGGCGGCTTCTTACGCCAACGGTACCGTCAGCATCGAGTACGCCTCGATCAACCACGATGTCGAGGGCGATGCAATCGATTTGGCGCTGGCCTACAACGTCGTGGCTATCATGGCGGCCTATCCCGACACCGTGAGCACGATCGAGATCACGGTGCACGAGAGCGACGACCATCCCAAGGACGTCGACGCGTACCGTTTCGAGCGCACGATGGTGGAAGGCGCGCTGGCACGCGTGAGTGGCAATACGATCGTGACGATCGACAACACGCTGCTCGCTTCCGAGGGCACGTGGAACGAGGTCTTCAAAAACCTCTCGGCCGAGCGCTTCTTCGACGACGTGACCGACTACGCGGAGCTGGGAGACTAGCCAGCCGCGCGGGGCCCTAGGAGCTTTCAGGACACGTAGGGACAGCAGTGTATGCAAGCGGGCGGGCGCACCAGGGGCGCCCGCCCGCTTTCGTAGGGGCTTCGGTTGGGTTCAGGGAGTCGACCGCAGTTAGAGTCCAGCATCGAGCTCACGCACAATCGCGGCCGCGTTAAGGGCATCCTCACGCGTGATGCCGCGGTAGAAGACGAAGCGGATGTAGCGCTTCATGACCGGGCGGATGATCAGGCCGCGCTCGGCGGCGCGCTCGCAGTAGGCGAGCGGATCGTCGGTGATGTCGCTGACATCGATGACCACGATGTTGGTGACCACATCGCCGACGATGTGCGTGCGCTCGAGGTCTGCAATCGCATCGGCGAAGGCGCGGGCGTTCGCATGGTCCTCGGCGAGGCGCTCGACGGTATGGCGCAGCGCGTAGATGCCGGGAGCAGCGATGACACCGGCCTGGCGCATGGCGCCGCCGAGCGCCTTGCGCATGCGCCGTACCTCGAGGATGGTGTCCTGGTCTCCGCAGACGATGGAACCGACGGGCGCCGACAGGCCCTTGGAGAGGCAGAACATGAGGGTATCGACGTGCTGGCAGAGCTCGGATACGTCGACGCCCAGCGCAAGAGCGGCGTTGAACAGGCGCGCGCCGTCCATGTGGACCGGAACGCCGTGCGCCTGGGCAAGCTCGTGAATGGCGGCCAGGCGCTCGCATGTGATGGCCGCACCGCCGGCGTAGTTATGGGAGTTCTCGACGCAGATCAGGTCGATGCCGCCCGCGTCGAGCGCGGCGGCGATATCGCCCAGATTCGGCTGCCCGTGCTCGTCGTGGCGGTAGGTCTGAGGGCTCATGCGGCCGAGCACGGGATCGAACAAGTACTTTTCGCTGATCATGAGGTGCTGCTGCTCGTCGACGAGCAGCGTAGAGCCAGGCTTGACCTGAGCGAGCACCGCTGCGGTATTGGCCATGCAGCCGGAGGGCACAAGCACGGCGGCCTGCTTGCCGGTGATGCGGGCGGCGTGGTCCTCGAGCTCGTTGACGGTCGGATCTTCACCGCGTCCGAGCTCGTGGGTGCGATCGTCGTCGCCGAGCGGGGCGGCAAGAATGGCTTCGAGCATCTCGGGCGTGGGCTTGGTGAGGGTGTCGCTTCTCAGGTCGATCATGGCTCGCTCCTTCGCGGGAAAATGGTGCCTGTCCCCTTTTTCCCACGGGAAAAAGGGGACAGGCACCATTTTCCCACAGGGGACCGTTTGCGGGATTCTCGCTTGCATGGACGCTTTAGTTTGCTACACTGCATTACATTGCAGTGGCGGCCCGCATCGGGTCGCGTGCACGAAAGGACGGAACGCATGGCGCGCAGGGCGTACAGCACATCCAAGCAGGCCGAGACGGCCGCTTTCGGCATGTCGCTGAACCTAACCCTAGCGCTACTAGCCGCC
The DNA here is from genome assembly GCF_030373545.1 of Collinsella tanakaei. Lineage (GTDB taxonomy): Bacteria > Actinomycetota > Coriobacteriia > Coriobacteriales > Coriobacteriaceae > Collinsella > Collinsella tanakaei_C. The sequence goes on from NZ_JAUDCO010000004.1 coordinate 145,968, forward strand.
GATGCGCGCTAGGGTTCTTCGTTCCACGTACGGCTCAAGCCAACTTTCCAGAAGCACCCCAACCGCGCATCTGACCGACGCCTTGCAGGGCGTGACGCGCGACGGGGTGCTTTAATCCGTAGATCTGCAAAACGGCAACGCCACCTCCTGCAAGCCCGACACGCAACGACCACGTCACGAGCTACAGGAGGACCCCATGACCAGGAAGATCGCCATCTTCGACACCACCCTGCGCGACGGCGAGCAGTCGCCCGGCGCAAGCATGAACACTGAGGAAAAGCTCATCATCGCCCGCCAGCTCATCCGCATGAACGTCGATGTCATCGAGGCGGGCTTTCCCATCTCGAGCCCGGGCGACTTCAAGAGCGTGGCCGAGATCGGCCGTATCGCGGGCGACAAGTGCACCGTCTGCGGCCTGACGCGCGCCGTCGACAAGGATATCGAGGTCGCGGCCGAGGCGCTCAAGACCGCCAAGCGTCCGCGCATCCACACCGGCCTGGGCGTATCGCCTTCGCATCTGCGCGATAAGCTCCGCCTGACCGAAGACCAGACCATCGAGCGCGCCATCCATGCGGTCAAGCTCGCCCGCAACTTCGTGGACGACGTCGAGTTCTACGCCGAGGACGCGGGCCGCGCCGACCAGGATTTCCTCGTTCGCATCATCGAGGCCGCCGTCAAGGCGGGCGCCACAGTCGTCAACATCCCCGACACCACGGGTTACAACATGCCGTGGGAGTTCGGCGCGCGCATCCGCGACCTGCGCGAGCGCGTCGATGGCATCGAGGGCGTGACCATCTCGGTCCATACGCATAACGACCTGGGCATGGCAACCGCCCTTGCGCTCGAGAGCGTCCGCAACGGCGCCACGCAGATCGAGTGCACCATCAACGGCCTGGGCGAGCGCGCCGGCAACACCTCGCTCGAGGAAGTCGTCATGGCCATCCGCATGCACGAGGCCGAGCTCGATGCGCACACCGACATCGTCACCAAGGAACTGTGCCACGCCAGCAAGCTCGTGAGCTCCATCACCGGCATCATGGTTCAGCCCAACAAGGCCATCGTGGGCGCCAACGCTTTCGCGCACTCCTCGGGCATCCACCAGGACGGCGTGCTCAAGGCCCGCGACACCTACGAGATCATCGATCCGGCCGACGTGGGCGCTGCCGGCTCCCAGATCATCCTGTCGGCCCGCTCCGGTCACGCCGCGCTGCGCCATCGCATGGCAGAGCTCGGCTACACCTTCAACGACGAGGAGTTCGAGAATATCTATCAGGCCTTCCTCGAGGTGGCCGACAAGAAGAAGGAAGTCTACGACGAGGACCTGGAGTCCATCGTGCACGAGCGCGAGCGCGTGAGCTCGGCCATCTGGACGCTCGGTGCGGTGCAGGTCTCCTGCGGCTTCCCGCTCACCCCGACCGCGACGCTCACGCTGGTGGACGAGGACGGCGAGGAACACACCGTCGCTGCGTACGGCACCGGTCCGGTGGACGCCGTCTACAAGGCGGTCGACCAGATCGTGGCGGTGGAGAACGACCTGTCCGAGTTCTCGATCAAGTCCATCACGCGCGGCATCGACGCGCTGGGCGAGGTGACGGTGCGCGTGACGGCCGCCAGCGGCGAGGTCTACATCGGCCGTGGCAGCGATAACGACATCATCGTGTCCTCCACCAAGGCCTACATCAATGCGCTGAACCGTCTGATTTCCGATCAGCGCGAGGCGGCTTCCAAGTAACCCGACAAGTTTGTAGCTGACACCATCCTGTCACTGAGCAATTGAAGGAGAACGACCCATGCCAAGACCCATGACCGTCGCCGAGAAGATCCTGGCCGCCCACGCGGGCCTCGACGAGGTGCGCCCCGGCCAGCTCGTCGAATGCGACCTCGACATCGTGCTCGCCAACGACATCACGGCGCCCATCGCCATCGATGTGTTCCATGAGCTCGGTGCGACCGAGGTGTTCGATCGCGACCGCATCTGCCTCGTGCCCGACCACTATGCGCCCAACAAGGACATCAAGAGCGCCGAGCAGACCAAGAAGATGCGCGAGTTTGCCCACGAGCAGAAGATCACCCATTACTGGGAGCAGGGCTGTGCCGGCATCGAGCACGCGCTGCTGCCCGAGACGGGCACCGTCGTGCCGGGCGACCTGATCATCGGTGCCGACTCGCACACCTGCACCTACGGTGCACTGGGCGCCTTCTCCACCGGCGTGGGCTCCACCGACGCGGGCGTGGGCCTGGCCATCGGCCGCTGCTGGTTCAAGGTTCCGCCGACCATCAAGTTCGTGATCGACGGCGAGCTGACCGACGGCGCGTCGGCCAAGGACGTCATCCTGCACATCATCGGTATGATCGGCGTGGACGGCGCGCTGTATCAGGCCATGGAGTTCACGGGCTCGGCCATTCACAGCATGTCGATGGAGGGTCGCATGACCATCTCCAACATGGCGATCGAGGCGGGCGGCAAGGCCGGCATCATGGAGGTCGACGATGTGACCCGCGCGTGGCTCGAGGGCCGCAACCAGCGCGACTACGTCGAGTACCACGCCGACCCGGACGCCGAGTACGCCCAGGTCATCCATATCGACGCCGCCGACATCAAGCCGTGCGTGGCCTGGCCGCATCTGCCGGGCAATACCCATCCGGTGAGCGAGAGCCGCGATATCACGATCGATCAGGCCGTCATCGGCAGCTGCACCAATGGCCGCATCGAGGATATGCGCGCCGCCGCCGAGGTGCTGCGCGGTCGCACGATCAACCCCAACGTGCGCTGCATCGTGATCCCCGCGACGCAGGCGGTCTTCAAGCAGTGCATGGCCGAGGGCCTGGCCGACATCTTCATCGATGCCGGCTGCGTGTTCTCGACGCCGACGTGCGGCCCGTGCCTGGGCGGCTACATGGGCATCCTGGCCGCCGGCGAGCGCTGCGTGTCCACCACGAACCGCAACTTCGTCGGCCGCATGGGCGATCCGACCTCCGAGGTCTACCTGGCGAGTCCGGCCGTCGCTGCGGCAAGTGCCGTGGCCGGCCACATCGCCGCTCCGTCCGACCTGTAATCCACACCGTCTGACATGCGCCCTGACAATGCGGTACGTCCCTTGTCAGGATCGAACACCGAGAAAGGAAAGCCCATGCATTTCGAAGGCACCGCGTTCCGTTACGGACGCGATATCGATACCGACGTCATCATCCCCGCGCGCTATCTCAACAGCTCCGATCCGGCCTACCTGGCATCGCACTGCCTGGAGGATCTGGACGATACGTTTGTGGAGCGCATGAAGCCTGGTGACATCATCGTCGCCGAGGAGAACTTCGGCTGCGGCTCCAGCCGCGAGCACGCGCCGCTTGCCATCAAGTCGGCCGGCGTGTCCTGCGTGATCGCCAAGAGCTTCGCGCGCATCTTCTACCGCAACGCCATCGACATCGGCCTGCCGATCCTCGAGTGCTCCGAGGCGGTCGACGCCATCGCGGACGGCGCACAGGTTTCCGTGGATACCGATACCGGCACGATCACGAACGTCGACACGGGCGAGACCTTCGCCTCCGAGCCGTTCCCGCCCTTCATCGCCGAGATCATCGAGGCGGGCGGTATCGTCAACCGCACCAAAAAGAACCTGGGAAAATAGGGACAGGCACTTTTTCCCATGGCGGAAGGAGGGTTGCTGTGCCCCTCGACAACCCGTTTGCATCTGGTCCGAGTTCGATGAGTTGGAGTTGCAACGTGAAGAAGACCTATACCATCTGCTGCCTGCCGGGCGACTGCATCGGCCCCGAGATCATGGCGGAGGGCAAGAAGGTGCTCGCCGCCGTGGGCAAGCGCTTCGGATGCGCGTTTGAGTGCAACGACGCGTTGATCGGCGGCGCCGCCATCGATGCGACTGGCACCGCGCTGCCCGACGAGACGCTCGAGGCCGCGCGCGCCTCGGACGCCGTGCTGCTGGCGGCGGTGGGCGGCCCCAAGTGGGACACCACCGACCCCGCGGCGCCCCGCCCCGAGCAGGGCTTGCTCAAGATTCGCAAGGAGCTCGGTCTGTACACCAACCTGCGCCCCGTGCAGATCTTCTCCGCCCTGGCCGGCGCTTCGACGCTCAAGCCCGAGGTCATCGACGGCGTGGACATGATGATCGTGCGCGAGCTCACCGGCGGCCTGTACTTCGGCGTCCGCGAGCGCTTCTATGACGAGGAGGGCGCCGGCACCGATGGCAAGCCCGGCCAGCGCGCTTACGATACGCTCGAGTACCGCGAATACGAGATCGAGCGCATCGCCCGTCAGGCCTTCGAGGCGGCCCGCAAGCGCCGCGGCAAGGTGGCGAGCGTGGACAAGGCCAACGTGCTCGAGACGAGCCGTATGTGGCGCGAGATCGTCCATCGCGTGCACGATGCCGACTACGCCGACGTTGAGCTCGAGGACGTCCTCGTGGACAACGCCGCCATGCAGCTCATCAACCGCCCGGCCGACTTCGATGTCGTGGTGACCGAGAACATGTTCGGCGACATCCTGTCCGACGAGGCGGCGCAGATCACCGGGTCGCTCGGCATGCTCGCGAGCGCGAGTTTGGGCGACGGCGTGGCGCTCTTCGAGCCGAGCCACGGCAGCGCACCGGATATCGCCGGCAAGGGCATCGCCAACCCGCTGGCGCAGATCCTGTCTGTCGAGATGATGCTGCGCTACAGCCTCGATATGGGCGATGCCGCCGACGCCATCCGCGCCGCGGTGACCGCCGTGCTCGACGACGGGCTGCGCACGCGCGACATCGCCGATGCCTCGACGCCTGCCGACAAGATCCTCGGCACGGCCGCGATGGGCGATGCCGTGGTGGCGCGCCTGCAGTAGGCGCAGCAAGGCGGCCGTACCCCGCGCGCGGCTCTGACGACCATACGGCGCGCCGGCGCATTTCCGCCCCGCGGGATGCGCCGGCGCGTCTGCTTTGATGGTATGGTGGTGCACGGTAATGCGGGGGGTGCGTTTGTGCGCGGAAGGAGGGCGCGAGCGATGGCCGAGGAGCGCTTGACGGACGATCTGCTGAAGCAATTGCTCGCCGCCGACCGCCCAGAGGACTATCTCGACCATGAGCGGCTGGTTTCTCAGGAGCTGACGGACTATCTGGAGCAGCTGCGCGCCGCGCAGGGCATGTCGAAGGCCGATGTGATTCGCGAGTCCGAGCTCAACAGCACCTTCGTGTACGACATGTTTCAGGGCAAAAGCAAACCGGGTCGCGACAATGCCATCAAGCTCGCGTTTGGCCTGCGCTGCTCGCTGAAGCAGACCCAGCGGCTGCTGCGCCTGTCCGGCATGGCGGAGCTGTGGCCCAAGAAGCGCCGCGACGCCATCATCATCTGGTGCATCGAGCAGGGAAAAGGTCTCGCCACCTGCGATGACGAGCTGTGGCGCCTGGGGGAGAAGACGCTTGTCGACGCCGAGCTCGCGCTTTGATCGGCAGCATTGCTCTCGATAAAGAGCAATGCTGCCGCACGCACATGCGATGTTCCGTTACGATACCAATGACGGCGGGGTGCCCGTTCGTCATGTGAAAACTGGCTGAAAGGCTGATGGAGATGGATGACGAACGGGTCATGCATGGGCTGGGGCTCGATGAGGCCTACCATGTGGAGCGCGTGCTTGCGAGCAGGCGCGACGGTGCTGTGACGGAGCGCGTGACGCTCGACGGTGCGGGCCCGTTTATCCGCAAGAAGATTCCGCTCGAACAGGCGAATCGCTCGGTGTGGGCGGAGCTCTCCTCCTGCACGTGCCTGCGCTTGCCGCAGATCTCGGCGACATATGAGCTGCCGGATACGTTCGTCGTCGTGTACGCCTACGTTCCCGGCGAGACGCTCGAGACGCGCATCGAGCAGCAGGGAGCCTTGGACGCGTCCGAGGCCGTCCGCATCGCACTCGATGTGTGCGAGGCCGCAGGAGAGCTGCATGCGCACGGAATCGTCCACTGCGATATCAAGCCGAAAAACATCGTGCTGGCGGCCGACGGCGCCCATCTGATCGACATGGACATCGCCTGCATGCTGACGGATGCGCGCAAGAAAAAAGATCGACCCAAAGGCACGGTCGGATTCGCCGCGCCCGAGCAGTTCTTCGGTCGCGCCGATGCGCGCAGCGACGTGCATGCGATCGGATGCGTTTTGGGATATATGCTGACGGGCGTTGATTCCGAGGACGAGGCGTACGAGGAGCGGCTTGCCGATGACGCGCGCGTCACGCCGACGTTGCGCGACGTTATCGAGCAGGCATGTGACTTCGAGCCGAGCCGACGCTTTGCGAGCGCAGAGGCCCTGGCACACGCCTTGCGTCTCTGCGTGGGGGAAGCGCCGGGTGCCACGGAGCACGGGTCCTCTGGAACGGATGCCGGTGTCCCTGGCGATACGGCAGCCAGCGCGGGCGCTGGGGGCGATACGGCAGTCGGCGGGGAGCCGCCGCATCGCTGGCAGGTCAGACAGGATGACCGGCGCGCTTCCGCCGAGTCCGCATCCGTTGCCCGCGCCACGGCGAAAGACCGCCGGACCATCAAGTTCGTGCTGCTCGCACTTGCCGTCGTCTTGGCGCTGTGCGCGGCAGGTATCGCCGTGTTCGAGATCACGGCGCGGGCGCAGCGGCAAGACGACGCGAGCGCTGTTGCGCACGGGGCAGATGGTGCCGACGACGCGGATGCCCAAGGGAACTCCGGTGTCGCAGGGGATGCCGAAGGGGAGGGGGAGCCCGTCGGTGGCGGGCAAGCGCTGTCCGACAGCGTCGAGCGCCCCGTGGACGTCGACCCGCTCGATTCGCTGGAGCTCGTCGAGACGTGGTGGGAGCGCGATACCGACGGGCTGTTCCACTTCGCCTACGGCATCAAAAACACGAGCGAGGACCTCAAGATTGACTTCACGGAGGTGACGCTGACCGGAAGGGACGCATCGGGTGACATCGTGTCGGTCGACAGGCAGGTCATGAGCGATATCTTCCCCGGCCAGGTGCAGTATTTCGGAGGCATCGCGGGCAACGATGTCGCACCCGATTCCGTTGAGTTCACCATCACGCGCCCCAGCTCGCAGGAAGTTGCGCGCACCGACGAGCGGCAAAGCTCGTTTACTATCGACAACGTGTCGGTTGTCCCCGACTCTACCGGGTACGACAGCGTGGTCGGCGAGGTGACGCTCGACGAGGCTGGTGGCGACATGTGGCTTGACCCTTCGACCGTGGCGCTATGCGTCGTGTTGCGTGATGCGCAAGGCGCCATGGTGTTCGGCGACACAGGCTACGCCACGCTGCCGGACGAGGGCGAGACAGCCACCTTCGAGGTGAGGCTCAGCCGTCCACCTGCCTACGAGACCGTCGAGGTGTACGCCATGCCCTGGTAGGGATGCGGTTCGCGGGATGATTTCCTGGCGCTGCCCCAGGTTGGGTACCGGTTCGTTCGTCACCATGTCATAAAACCGAATATGGTCTGTTCTGCCCCGCGCGGATAAGCGACCGCGCGGGGCCATTATTGTGCGCCCGTCGGCCCTCCCATGCACAAATCCCCATCGGATTCCTCAGTTGGGAACTGAGGAATGTCGCGCCGTCGTTCGCGAAAATCGCAAGCACCGTTCTGGAAGGGCCCGAGTGGATCTTGGGCCGAGATGATCCAGGAAGGGGCTGCGTATGGGCAGGCTCGACAACCGAGGTGCGGCAGAACGGCCGCACCGCCACACGCATCGTCAGCCGACGGACGATGCGCGTCTTCGTCGCGGCATTCTTGCCGTCCTGTTACCGGACGGTACAGCATGTGGTGGGAGGGAGGCGACGATGTGGGAACGATCGCAGGTTGAAAAACTGACAGGGCTGAGTCGGCATATGATCCAGGACTTGTGCTACCACAACACCAAAAGTGGCGGCTTGGGCTTTTGGGAGCCGGCGGTATCGAAGCCCGGGTACTCGCGCTTTGACGAGGGCGACCTGTATATGTTCTATCTCGTCGGTCAACTCAAGCGGGCGGGGTTCACCCTGGCGGAGGTTGAGTCCTCGGTGTCGGACATCCTCGAGGACGGGGATGCGCTCGAGCAGACGGTGCGCGCGAAGGCGCGGATGCTACACGACCGTCGTGCGGAATACGACGGCAAGTTGGCGGCGCTCGAGTGCTTGGCCGACGCCGTGGCAGCACAGCCTACGGAGCGCCTGTTTGCGGTGATGGAGGCGGCACTGGTGCGCAGCGTGGAGCGTGCGATCGAGACGGCAGCTCACGTCCTGGACGTGGATGCCAAGGTCGCCGCGCGCGTGCGCATGGGTCTGGATAGGGCAGTCGCTTGGCTACTCGGTGTGCTGCGTGGAGACGAGGATGCGACGGGCTGCTGCTCGGAGTGTCCCGCACTCGTTGGGCGCATCGTCGAGCTCGTTGCCGACGGAGCTGCCCCGACGTGCACGGCAGCCAAGCAAGTCATATGGGACATCGCGCATAAGGTGGCGTGCGGCCAGGTGTCGGATGCCGACAGGGACGGGGCGGATGACGTGCGCGGTTCTGCGGATGTTGGCGACGCCGCCTCCCGGTTTGCCGTTTGTGCGCTCGCGACGTTTTTGTCTGAAGCGGAAAACGGCGTGCCGATCGAGCTCGTCTTTGGGAACGGATCGTTTGCGTTCTTCGCGCAGGCAGCACGCGCCTGCGTAGCGGATACGGATGGATGTCGATAGGAAGGTTGAAAGATGTGCGGATGATACTCGCTGGAAGCATTAACACTCTCGGCGAATATGCAGTAAAAGACGAATGAAGAGACGGAGGTTCCAATGAAGAAGAAGGAAGGATCGAGTGCTTTCAAGCTCTCAAAAATCCATATTGCTGGAATCGTTTTGCTGGCCATGATTGCGTTCTTTGCGTTGAGTAGCTGCATGGGTGAGAAAAAGGAGACTGCTGAGTGGCCGACTGATGGATTGGCGGCGAAATTGCCCTCGCCGGTTGGCGCTGTCGAGTCGGTCGACATGGATGATGAGTCGCTTCGCGCCACGTTCCGCGACTGTTCGGACGAACTTTTTAATGAGTATGTCGATGCCTGCAAGGAGATGGGGTATACCGTCGACGCTGATGGAACTGCATCTCTTTCGTATGATGCGTACTCGGATGAGGGATACAGTCTGCGCCTCTCCCATTATGGATCTGATGATGGTGATATCCAGGTCTATCTCGATGCTCCCATGGAAATGTCGGCAATTACTTGGCCGACAGGTGGTGCCGGTTCTCTCGCTCCGGTGCCGAGTTCTACAACAGGTTCGATCAGCTCTGATAGTTCAACATTCTTCTATGCGTATGTCGGAGACACTTCGATAGATGAATACAACGCGTATGTCGACACGTGCGCAGACGCTGGCTTTACAGTTGATTACGATCGAAATGAAACATCTTATTTTGCCGATGACGCTCACGGCAACCGTATCAGCTTGGGATACGAAGGATTTAACATCATGACCGTTAAGGTCGAGACACCTGATCCCGAGGAAGCGGATGACGTAGCACAGGAAGCGGAGGAGACTCCGGAACCCGAGCCTGCTGAGGAGCCTGAACCCCAGGAGTTCGAGGAGCCTGCGTCTAGTGAAGCGACGGCTTCAGGGGTCTCAAACGATTTCAAGGCAAGCATGGATGAGTATGAGGCTTACTTTGACGAGTACGTTGAGTTCATGAAAGCCTATAACGAGGACCCGACATCTTTGGAGTTGATAGCGAAGTACGGTGACATGATGAAGCAGTACTCCGAAACGATGGAGGCGATGGATGCGATCGATGAGGATAGCCTTTCACCCGAAGACCAGGCGTATTTCATCGAAGTTCAGACTCGTATTAATCAAAAGCTTCTGGAAGTCGCCCAGTAATTAAAAGTCGATGAGTTCGTGCAGAGGTACATCGAGAGCCTGTGCAATACGGATGAGAACGTCAATACCGACATCGGCCGCTCCTATCTCGATCCTCCAAAGGTAGGAGCGGCTTGTCCCTGTCATAAGGGCGAGTTGCCGCTGTGAGATGCCGCGTTCGGCGCGCGCGGCCTGGATGTTGGAGCCGAGGGCTCGCTTTTCGCGCACGTTGTCCATGTTGCAAGCATACGTGCGGTAAGATTGGAGAATGCTCTCTATAGAGAGCATATCTAGATATGATGAGCGAAGGAGTGGCGCCATGGTGTTCAAGCTTCCGAAAAGCAAGATAAGGACAATCAAAGTGGGGGCGATTGCAGCCTCCGTAGGGCTTGTCTTTGGCATCGTCGGAACGCTGTTCGTGGCGAACTATAATCCACCCGACGAAGAGAAAACATTTGCGGATGCGTCGATTGTTTTCGATCGGATCGTTTCGCGAAGCGAACTTGTATCGGTATCTCAGGACTACAACATCGTCGATAAAGTTCGGGATGCGAATACATTTTTCGATTGGTTCGATATTCCCTTTACTGAAAACAGCTTTTGGTATCGCTATACCGGGACTATTAAAGCTGGAGTGAATTTGGAGACTGCGGGCATTGAGCAACAAGGGGCAAAAATCATTATTGAGCTCGATCCTGCATACATCATCTCGAATGATCCCGATATGGATGAGTCGGGTGCGCTTGAAGAAAACAACAACATCTTGAACCCCATCCATGTTGAGGATGTTGACGAATTCCAAAGACTGTGCGAGGAGGAAAGCGAGAGCGAGGCTATAGAAAACGGCTTGCTGGAGGAAGCTCATCTTGAGGCGGAGAGTCGTCTGACGAACCTTTTTTATGCCGCACTGGGCGATGAATACGACGTTGAATTCGTTTGGCGTGAAGAACCAACTGAAAATGAAGCCAGATAGCTTTGTCGTAATTGCCGTGCACGGTTGGAGGGGTATTTCATGAATGCCAAGATGCTCGCTGCGATAGTCGTCGTGGTTTTAGCAATTATCGCTTTCGTCTATATCAACAATGCTGTCTTGTCGTGGAGCTGATAGGAGATTGACAATATGCAGTGCTCGAAATGCGGCATGCAGCTGAAGGATGGTGCGCAGTTTTGCGTGAAATGCGGTGAGCCCGCGCCGTCATCCCATGCGGAATCGGCAGGCAGACGTACTGAAACTTGGGCAGGAGGTATAAAGAAATGCCCTTCATGCGGAGAAGCCCTTCCTTCGTTTTCGGCGTTTTGCCCTGCTTGCGGTTATGAACTCAGAGACGTTGAGGTTGCCGGTGCTGTACGTAGGTTCGGCGATGCGCTCATGGGCTGTTCGGATGCAACTGAACGCGCTCGAGTCGTTGCGGCGTTTCCTGTTCCTAACACCAAAGAGGACATTATCGAGTTTCTTATTCTCGTTTCTACAAACGTCGCCCATTGCGGAGATGAAAATGAATTCGATGCGTGGTGTGCGAAGTTTGATCAGTGCATCCAGAAAGCCGAGCTTGCGTTGGATAAGGGTGGGAGCGATCGGATAGGGCAGCTCGTCTCATCCATTCAAAGCGAAATCGACTCTCAAAAGAAGCGCGCACGGCTTGTCCGGGTGGGTCAATTTGTTACTAAAACCGCAGGCATATATGTCGGTATGGCAATCATGGCCGGCGGCGCACTTCAGGAGCTGGGAGGAGAGAATGGTTCGTTATTCGAGCTCGTCGGTATGCTCGTATTGCTCGTTTCGACGGGCATTGCCGTGTTCGGGAAGCTCGGAGCAACTGGGTGCATCCTTGGTTTTGCCGGAGGCTTCTTCTCGTTCGGATTGGGCAACGTGCTTGAATCGCAGGGTGCCAATGGCTCCCTATACCAATTGGGCGGCGGTTTGATCATGATTCTCTCTGTAATCGGCTCCATCAAATTGATGGCACTTCAATCAAAGAAGTAGCGCGCGATAGGAGCTGCTATGTTTGGCAAGAATGTTTCTACCGGCGGATTTATGGACCAGATCCGCTGCGATGAACCGGATTATCTAATCTGGAAATGGCGTCCTGCGGGCTCGCAGGCCAATGCTCTGGGGCGCGAGAATGCGATCCGTTGGGGCTCTTCCCTGCGCGTGCGCGATGGGTCGGTTGCGGTGTTCGTCTACCACCAAAAGGACGGTACGTGCGAAGACTTCATCGAGGGGCCGTACGACGAGATTCTGAAGACTGCAAATCTGCCTGTGCTTGCCAGCGTTGTTGGGCTTGCGTACGAGGGCGGCACGCCGTTCCAGGCAGAGGTCTACTTCATCAATCTCGCTCATATCATCCAAGTGCGGTTCGGGGTGCCGTTCTTCGATGTTTACGACCCACGCTTCCTCGATTTTGGGGTGCCGGTGGCGGCCCGTGGAACGCTCACGTTCCGTATCAAGGATTACCGGCAGTTCATCAAGCTGCATCGTCTGGATGAATTCGATCTCAATCAGTTTAAGCTTCAGGTTCGCGATGCGATATGCCGCTACATTAAGGCAACGGTCGCGAACGCTCCCTCTGACCTTGGTATTCCTGTCGTGCAAATTGAGCGCGGCATCTCGCAGATCCATGACGCGGTGGCGCCGCAAATCGTTGAGCGCATGAGTGAGAATTTCGGTATCGAGGTATCTGGCATCGATATCTCGGCGCTCGAAATCGATAAGACGAGCGAAGGATACCGTCAGCTCATGTCGGTCACGCGTGATGTCGAGCAGCGGACCGTCCAGGCGCAAACCGATGTGAACATAAAGAACCTGCATGATCAGCAGCGCATCAACGCCGAGAATCTCGAGGAAACCCTGCGCATCCAGCGTGAGGAGGCGCAGCGCATGCAGCGCTTGGCCACGGAGAGCGCGAACTTCTCCGCGTTCCAGGTGGAGAAACAGGCCGAGGTTGGCATTGCGGGCGCTCAAGCGCTCGGCCAGATGGGCGCAAACGGCGCGACCGAGATGGGCGGTGCCGGTGGTGCTGGTGGATTCGATCCAGCCGCGATGATGGCCGGCATGGCCGTTGGAGGTGCCGTTGGTCAAAACGTTGCAGGCATGATGAACGGCATGATGGGAGGGCTTGGGCAGGCTGGTGCTACATCTGCACCGGGTGCCGTGCCTCCTCCGGTTCCGCAGGTTGGCTATCACGTTGCGGTGAACGGTGCCGCTACCGGTCCGTTTGCCATTCCGATGCTGTCTCAGATGCTGTCGGCGGGTACGTTTAGCGCCGATAGCCTCGTATGGAAACCCGGAATGGTCGAATGGCGCTGCGCGGGGGATGTGGATGAGCTCGCTTCCGTTTTCGATGGCAGCACGTCCGCCAGCATGCCGCCTATCCCGCCGACTGCGTAAGGAGAGAAGTATGGACGAGGGCAGCTTCTACTCCATCGATCGCTTGGTGGAGTTCGGTTTGAGCATGGCCGTGGCAACCCAGATGGCGAACTCGATGAATATCGGGCTCCAGAGTATGGTGACGCCGGGCGCCGATAATGCCATGCTGCCCGGCGAGCAGCCGGTCTGGTATGCGGTGCTTGACGGTTCGGCGACAGGGCCGCTTTCCCTCGCCGAGCTCTCGCGCCTGATTGCCGAGAAGCGCGTGACCAAGGAGACCTACGTTTGGAAACCTGGCATGCCTAATTGGAGACTCGCCGAGGATCTGCCGGAAGTGCTGCGGCTTGTGGCGCTTGCTCCACCGCCTGTGCCGGAAGGGTAAGAGTGCTCGGAAGGGGTGTATTAAAATGTAACGAAGCAAGCTCCCTTTACAGTCTGAATGAGACGAACTCTCAATTTGCTGAAGGGCGGGGCGTTCGCTAAATCAATAAACCGCTGTGGACTATAGGACGTGAAGAGCTATGGCAATGGATTACGACTTTAATCTGACAAAAGATGAGGCCGTGCTGCGCACCGTTGACGGCATTACATTTCACGTTTCTCAAGAAGGGTTAGCAAAGTGGATCGATTCTCCAAACAGAATCGGTTTGCTCGCGCTGACCAATCAGCGGCTCTTATTCTGCTGGGAGGAGGGTACGTTCAAGAAGCATCAGGAGTCAGTTTCAATAGCTTTGTCGCAGATTCGTTCACGCGATAACAAATTGCAAATCATCATCAGTATGCCGAAATCGTTCGGCGGGCCGTTTTCCATGACTGTTTACGCCCTTGACCAGCAATATACATTTGAAATTCCACTGTTGAAGAGAGTGGCGATTGATGATTTGGTCAATGCCGCCAATGAGATTGCGTTCGGGGCTTCATCGAAGAAGTCGGCAGTTTCTCCGATGAAAGGGCGCGAGGGCGTCAAAGTTGGAAAAGTGCTATCTGGCGCGCTCAATTCGGCCAAGCCTGTTATCAAAGATGCTGCCGATGCGGCGAAGCCGTTCGTCCCTCTTGCCGCAGAAGTCGTGTCCGCTGCCTTCCCTGGCGTGCGGGCAGTTTCCGATGTGTTGTCAGAAGCGGCCTCCAAATCCGGCAAGGATGCAGGTCAATCGAGTTCGACGAATGACGCCGAATCGGCGAGTGATGCTAAAACGGAGACTGTCACCAAATCAGAAGATCCCCTAGACACTCTGATTAAATTGAAAGAGCTGCTTGATGGTGGAATACTTACACAGGAAGAATTCGACGCAAAAAAGAGGCAGCTTCTCGGTTTGTAGCGTTTATCCGTAATATATGACTTCGGCGTCTGCATAGTTCGGGTTCAGCAGATATCTAAACATGATGCTGACGGATATCAGGCCTATCGTTTGAATAGATGGGGCGGGTTGGGCTAAGTCCCCTAAAAACGTCCTCTCGGATTGCCTGCAGAGAAGTTGACGTATAACACATCGATTTCCTGCACAGCGTCATCGACGGAATAGAACAACGTGAAGGGTGTGTCGGGGATGTTGATGTACCTGCAGGGAAGGGGAAGCTTTGCTGCAGGATAGCTTGGTTCGTAGACTGTGCCAATACGAGGATAGTCGGCAAGAAGCTCGGCATATGTTTCGATACGTTCGAGAATACGCTCGGAATACACATGTTCCTCGATAAAATCGAGAGCGCTGTTTGCAAACGTCACCCGGTACGTCATCAGTGCCAGCCCTTGCGCTCGCGTATGGCGGCAAAGCCGTCCTTTGCGGGCGTCGTATCGCCACTATGAAACTCTTCGATACCTTGAAGAATTCCGCGGTAAACGCGCTCTTCGCGGGAGCGGAGTTCGTCTTGCTCGGCCAGCATACGATTGAACGCCTCGGCGCTCATGACGACCATGTCAGGGCGACCGTTTTTGGTAAAGATGACCGGTTCATCGCTTGCGTGCACTTCGCGCGAGACGTCGGCGAATTTGTTTCTCAGGTCCGATATGGGGCGGATGCTCTGCATGATCTTCTCCCTACGCCCGCATGTCTTATCATAATTATGATAAGACATGCGGGTTGGGACGCCGTCCTATATCCTGGAAATTGGTTGCAAAGCTCCGGTCGCCTGAAGCCCCGGAACTGTTTCCAGCTCTTTAGCTCAACGGGCCGCCATTGCGCTCGCGCTATACTGCGACTCGTACGTCACATTGCTCAGCGGGAGGTCGCCATGCACACCCTGATCGTCTATTGCCATCCGTACGAGCAGAGTTTCTGCCATGCCATGCTTGAGGCGCTCACCGGTCGCTACGAGCGCGAGGGCGTGCCGTACGAGGTCATCGACCTGCACGCCGACGGCTTCGACCCGGTGCTTACGCGCGACGAGCTCGCGGTCTACAACGCCGGTACCGCGCTCGATCCGCTCGTGGCGCGCTATCAGCAGCTCGTTGCCGGCGCGAACCGCCTGGTGTTCATCTTCCCGATCTGGTGGAACGACATGCCCGCCATGCTCAAGGGCTGGCTCGACAAGGTCATGCTTGCCGGCTTCTCATGGGAGGCTACGGGCGCAGGCCTCAAGGGCACGCTCACCTACATCGAATCCGCCGAGGTCTACACGGCGTCCTCGAACCCCACCGCGTTCATCCGCGAGCAGACCGGCGACGCCATCCAGCGCATGTTCATCGACGGCACGCTGTGGCAGCTCGGCATCGGCCATGGCACGTGGGAGAACTTCGGCGGCATGGACCTGTCCACACCTGAGGAGCGCGCGACGTTTCTGGATAAGCTCGCCGGAAAGTAGCGCGTGGTGCGCGTCGAGCGGCACCGCTTGCGTCGGGTGCGCTGCATGACGCGTCCATTCGCCTTTCACAGCAGCTCAAAGTGGTTCTTGTGAAACGCGATGAGGCCGTCGCGCCGCATGCGCGAGAGCTCTGCCGACAGGGCGCTGCGGTCAACACCCAGGTAGTTGGCGAGCTCTTGGCGCGAAAAGGGAATCGCAAAGCTGTTTGATCGGTGCTCGATCGCTTGCTCGGACAGGTAGGACATGACGCGTCCGCGGATCGTCTTTGCGGCCGTGTGCATGATACGGCGCGATAGGGCGAGATTCTTGAGCGCCGAGATGCGCACAAGGTTCTGGATGAGGCGATGGTGCTGCGCGCACGAGCGCCCGCAGACGGTAAGGAGCTTCTCCGCGTTGAGGAACAGCACGGTTGTGGGCTGCGCCGCCACGGCGTCGACCAGCATCTTCTGCTGCGGACTGACGGCGTAAGCCTCGCCGAAGATCTGTCCCGGAGCCACATGGACGAAGATGTCGCTGGCTCCCCAATAGTACGTGGCGACGATATTGACGCTTCCCGCAAGGACAAGCCCCAGATAGCGCACTTCGTCTCCGGCGCGCAGGATGGCCTCTCCCTTGTCGTACGTTCGCGTGTGCGCCTCAAGGCAGGGGAGCATCGCCTCGATTTCGTCGGCGGTAATGCCGTCGAAGATTGCATGATGTGTAAGGGATGCGCAATTCATCGGTTTCTCCAATCCGTTGTCACAACAACATACCCATGGGTCCCTCGGCGATATACCTAGGCGACGCGCGGTCGCAAAAGCTACGCGACCGCCTGCCAAGAGCAAGGAGGGCTCAATGAAGACAATGGAAACCCCGATGTTCTGCTTTCAGTGCGAGCAGACCGCCGGTTGTAGCGCCTGTGTCGGTCGCGCGGGCGTGTGCGGTAAGACGGCGGACGTCGCCCGCCTGCAAGACGAGCTGACCGGCGCGCTTATCGGCTTGGCGCGCGCTGCGGACGGTGCGCGGGAGCGTCCGGGCAGGGCTCGGCTCGTGCTGGAGAGCCTGTTCGCGACGGTGACGAACGTCAACTTTGACGCGGAGGTGCTGCGCGAGCTGATCGACTGCGTCCACGCCGAGCGCGACGCGGCGGCTGCGGGCGACGTAGGCGCTGCGGGCGCCGACTACGACATGGTCGGAATCTGGATGGCCGACGAGGATATCCGATCGCTGAAGTCACTTATCCTGTTCGGCATCCGCGGCATGGCAGCCTATGCCTATCATGCCTGGGTGCTCGGCTACGAGAAGGACGAGCTTGACCGTTTCTTTCTGCGTGCCCTTCGCGCGCTTGGCGAGGATCTGAACGCCGACGAGCTGCTGTCGCTCGCACTCGAGGTGGGCGAGAAGAACCTCGTGTGCATGGAGATGCTCGACCTTGCCAATACGGGCGCCTATGGCACGCCGGTGCCCACCACGGTGCCGCTGCTGGTGGAGAAGGGTCCGTTCATCGTCGTGTCGGGACACGACCTGTTCGTCCTCCACGAACTGCTCGAGCAGACGGCGGGTACGGGTGTGAACGTGTACACGCACGGCGAGATGCTGCCGGCGCACGGGTATCCCGAGCTCAAGAAGTACCCGCATCTCAAGGGCAACTTTGGCACCGCTTGGCAAAACCAGCAGAAGGAGTTCGCCGATATCCCGGCGCCCGTGCTCTTCACCACCAACTGCCTGATGCCGCCGCGCGCGAGCTATGCCGACCGCGTGTTCACCACCGAGGTCGTTGCCTATCCAGGCTTGGTGCATATCGGCGAGGAGCGCGACTATGCCCCCGTCATTCGCCGCGCGCTTGAGCTGGGAGGATATGCAGAAGATCGACAGTTCACCGGTATCAACGGCGGAGCCACGGTGACGACCGGCTTTGCCCACGGTACCGTGCTGGCGGTGGCCGACCACGTGGTGGATGCCGTCAAATCGGGCGAGATTGGGCATTTCTATCTGATCGGCGGGTGCGACGGCGCGCGCCCGGGGCGTAACTATTACACGGAGCTGGTGGAGCGGACGCCGGCAGACAGCGTGGTGCTCACGCTGGCGTGCGGAAAGTACCGCTTCAACGATCTGGACCTGGGGACCGTTGCCGGCTTGCCCCGCCTGATGGACATGGGGCAGTGCAACGATGCGTACAGCGCGATCCGCGTCGCCATGGCGCTTTCGGAGGCGTTTGGATGCGAAGTGAACGAGCTCCCGCTTTCCATCATCCTGTCCTGGTATGAGCAGAAGGCCGTCTGTATTCTGTTGACGCTGCTGTACCTGGGGATCCGCGACATCAAGCTCGGTCCCACGCTGCCCGCGTTCGTGTCGCCCGGCGTTCTTGACTACCTGGTCAAGCAATTCGGCATTGCGCCGATCTCCACGCCTGAAGAAGATTTGCGGCGGTAGCGGCGCGTCTCGGCTGCGCGCCGTGCGTTTTCATGCTGTGGGGCGAAGCGAATGGACCACCTCGCCCCGCGGCATGAAGACGCGGGCGGCCTGAGGCCCGTACCCATTTCGTGCCATGGTTCGCTCTTGGCATAAGATATACAGGGCAGCCTATGAGAGGGGACGCGTATGCAGTGCAAGGAGATCCAGACCGCCGAAGTGCCCAGAGAGGCGCAGGTGATATACGAAGTCGACGACACCCCCGGTCCGATGGACACGATCATGCGTTTCCGCTTCTTTATCATCGGCCTGCTGGTCGTGCTCGGCCTTGTGTCGGCGTTTCCCCTGCGCGCGGTGTTCTCCTCTCCGGATACCTACGCCACATCCATCGCAACGCTTGATGACAAGAAGAACAACGTGCTCGGCATGGTCGCTGCGTCGACCGGCGCCTCGGCAGCCATCACCGCTATCCCTGACGATGTCGGAACGCCTATCGCCGACAAGCTCATGGACCTGAGCACGAACCTCATGCTCGTCCTCGCCGTCATCTATCTCGAGAAATACTTGCTGACCGTCTTCGGCTTCGCAGCCTTTGGCATTTTGATCCCCGCTGCTCTGGCGTGCTTCGTCATCTCGCTCGTGCTGTATTGCCGCTCGACCTTGAGCGGGTCATTTGCCCTGGTGGCGCGCAAGCTTCTGGTGTTGGCGCTCGTGCTGTGGGTGACGGTTCCGGCGGGCGTCGCGGTGACCAACATGATCGATCAGACCTACGAGATCTCCTATGCGACGGAGAGCGTGGAGGGAGTCGAGGCCGAGGCGGAAGCTGAGGAAGACACCGAGGAGGGCGGCAGCCCGATCGACTTCATCATCAGCATCCCCGAGAAAATCGCCGACGCCGCGACGGGTGTCGCCGATGAGATGCTCTCGCAGGTGAACCGCCTGATCGAAGGCGTTGCCGTGATGATCGTCACGTCGTGCATCATCCCGATACTGGTGCTTCTGTTCTTCCTCTGGATGGCGAACCTGCTGCTGGGCATCAACGTCGATGCGCCGCGTCGCATGATCTCGTCGCGTGCCCAGCGTCTGAAGGTGAGCCGCGCCGATATGCAGGCGATGCGCCAGAGTTTGCCCAAGCGTGCGCCGCGCGACGAATAACCGGGGTGTTTAACCCCGGCAAGGAGCGATCGCGCCGCCATGTGCCTTCCGTCGGGCGCATGGCGGCGAATCCCCGCTGGCATGGCATGAGCTATCCGTTGAGACATGCGGTGCGCATGGCGCCCTAAGCACTCCTATTGTTATCGTTATCAGCGGTTATGTTTCGGGTCGGCGGCTTTGCCCGCAGGACCCCATGCGATAAGGAGCAACCATGCTGCAAGATAACGCCATCTGGATGGGTGTGGGCGCCGAGCCCGATTGCAACCACGTGAACCTGCTGCTCAACCAGGCCAACCGCCACGGCCTCATCGCCGGCGCCTCGGGCACGGGCAAGACGGTCACGCTCAAGGTCATGGCCGAGGGCTTTTCCAAGGCCGGTGTCCCGGTCTTCATGGCTGACGTCAAGGGCGATATCACCGGCATGTGCGCGCCGGGCGAGGACACCGAGGACATGCAGAAGCGCATCAAGAAGTTCGGCCTCGAGGGCTTCACCTATGAGGGCTGCCCCACGCGCGTGTGGGACATGACGGGCGGCCAGGGCATTCCGGTGCGCATCACCATCTCCGACATGGGCCCCACGATGCTCGCGCGCCTGCTGGAACTCACCGAGGTGCAGGAGGGCGTGCTCGACATCGTCTTCCGCATCGCCGATGACAAGCAGCTTCTGCTCATCGACCTCAAGGATCTCCGCTCGATGCTCGCCTACGTGTCCGAGCATGCGAAGGAGCACGAGACCACCTACGGTAAGGTCTCGAGCCAGTCGATCGGCGCGATCCTGCGCCAGCTCATCTCCATCGAGGATCAGGGCGGCGAGATCTTCTTCGGCGAGCCCGACATCGACCTTGCCGACTGGTTTGCGTGCGCGCCGAACGGCCAGGGCTACGTGAACATCCTGAACGCCGCCAAGCTCATCCAGAGCCCGCAGATCTACGCCATGTTCCTGCTGTGGATGCTCTCCGAGCTGTTCGACACCCTGCCCGAGGAGGGTGACCTCGACAAGCCCAAGTTCGTGTTCTTCTTCGACGAGGCGCACCTGCTGTTCAACGATATGCCGAGCGAGCTGCTCAACAAGATCGTGCAGGTGGTCAAGCTCATCCGCTCCAAGGGCGTGGGCGTGTACTTCATCACCCAGAGCCCTTCCGACATTCCCGACGAGGTGCTGGCGCAGCTTTCCAACCGCATCCAGCACGGCCTGCGCGCCTACACGCCGGCCGAGCAGAAGGCCGTGCGCGCCGCTGCCGAGTCCTTCCGTGATAACCCTGCGTTCAAGAGCGAAGATGTGATCTTGGAGCTCGGTACCGGCGAGGCGCTCGTCTCGTTCTTGAACGAGGACGGCCAGCCCGAGATCGTCGAGCGCGCCAAGATCCTTCCGCCGCAGTGCCTGATGGCCGCAGCTCCCGAAGCCGACCTCAAGGCTGCGCTCGATGGCCAAGCCGACCTGATGAAGAAGTACGGCGACGCTGTCGACCGCGAGAGCGCCTTCGAGCAGATCGATGATCTGAAGGAAGAGGCCGAGAAGGAAGCCAAGGAAGAGGAAGAGCGCAAGAAGCGCGAGGAGGAGAAGGCGATCAGGGAAAGGGCCAAGGCAAAGGCCGCCGAGAAAGCCGCCATCCGCGCCGAGGTGCGCAAGCAGCGCGCCCGCGAGAAGCAGCAGGAGCAGGTCATGAAGGGCATCAGCAAGGTTGCCACCACCCTGTTCAGCACGTTTGGCCGCGAGGCGACCAAACAGATCACGCGCAACCTGTTCGGCGGTCGCCGCCGCGGATAGTCGCCCACGATAAAGGGGCGCGAAACCCCGCCACATGCGAGCGGGCGGAATCGGGAGAGCCGGTACCGCCCGCTTTCGTATGCGCCTGCGCGATGTCGGACGCCTGCCGTCGTCTCCGTCAGATGATCTCAGTCAAGCAGCTGGGCAATGGCGCGCACGACGGCGTCGGCGGCTTTCGAGACCTGCGCGGGATCCTCGATCTGCAGGATGACCTTGCCCTTGATGCCGAGCTCGGTGATCTCGGAGAAAAAGACGCTCGGGCCGTCGACCACCGGTGACACGCCCTGCGCGGCGTCGCGCGCGAGTGCGATCAGCGCATCGGAGAGGGCATCGATCGACGTGCTCGTCTCGGTGCCATCGCTGCGGTAGCGCGGGATGGCAAACGGCACGGAGACGCGGCTGGCGGGCAGCAGGTGCACGAGCGCCGTCTTGGAGATCACCGAGTTGGGGATGACGACGGTTTGCCCGAGCGGGTCTTTAATCGTGGTGTGGCGCCACGAGATGTCCTGTACCACGCCGATCTCGGCGTCGACCTGGATGTTGTCGCCGGGTTTGATGATGCCCATGAACGCCATCTGCAGGCCGCCGATGAGGTTTGACAGCGTGTCCTGGAAGCCGAGCGAGACGGCGATACCGCCGACGCCAAGGGCAGTGATGATGGCGTTTGAGTTCTGGCCGTAGACGCTGTCGAGGATGATGCTCGCGCCGACCGCCCAGATGACCGCACGCACGATGTTGACGATGATGCTCGATGAGGGCAGGGGATTGCTGTCCTTGTTGAGCAGGTGACGCAGGGCGCGCGCCGCCGCGCGCGACACCGCGATGGTCGCGGCGCCGAGCACGATGGTCCAGAAGATCTGCTGGACGATCTGCATGTTGATTATGCTGAGCACCGTGTTGGCAAGGTCAGGCATGGGGTCTCCCTGGTCGGTTCGTTGCTTTTATGATACCTGCCGCAAGAAAAACGTGCTCGCCGTGTCCGCTTTGTGCCGGCTGCGTGCGGATGTGCTGCGCGAACGGACGCGAACGGGGAATATACTTGGTCGTATGTCGTGCGCGCTGCCGTGTGGTCGGTGCGCGAGGAGGGGAGCGATATGGATCAGGAACGGTATCTGGGAGAGACGACGCCCAAGCTCGGCTTCGGCTTCATGCGCCTGCCGAAGCTCGAGGGCGGCTCGTTTGACATCGAGCAAATCAAAGCCATGGTCGACCGCTTCATGGATGCGGGACTGACGTATTTCGATACCGCGTACGTGTATGACAAGGGCGGCTCTGAACGCGCACTTAAAGAGGCGCTCGTCGATCGCTACCCGCGCGAGCGCTTCACCGTCGCCACGAAAGTGAATGCACGGGTCGCGACCTCGGCCGAAGACGCCCGCCAGCAGCTCGCTACGAGCCTGGAGCGCACGGGCGCCGGGTATTTTGACTACTACCTGCTCCATGCGGTGCAGGAGAGCAACATCGGCGCATACGACGAGTACGGCCTATGGGATTTCGTGCGTGAGCAGAAGGAGGCCGGCACGATCCGCCACTGGGGCTTCTCGTTCCACGGTACCCCGGCGCTGCTGGAGGAGCTGCTGACCAAGCACCCGGACGCCGAGTTCGTGCAGCTGCAGATCAACTATGCCGACTGGGAGCACCCCGAGGTCGCGTCGCGCACCGTCTACGAGATCGCCCGTAAGCACGGCAAGCCCGTGGTGATCATGGAGCCGGTCAAGGGCGGCATGCTCGCCAACCCGATTCCGCAGGTGCAGGAGCTGCTGCGCGCGGCGAACCCCGACGCGTCCTTCGCCTCGTGGGCGATCCGCTACGCTGCCTCGCTCGAGGGCGTCATCACGGTGCTTTCCGGCATGTCCAACCTCGAGCAGGTCGATGACAACATCTCGTACATGCGCGATTTCCAGCCTCTGAGCGCCGAGGAGCAGCGCGTGATCGGTGCGGCCCAGGAAGTCTTCGCAAGCATGGACTCCATCCCCTGCACGGCGTGCCGGTACTGCACGGACGGCTGCCCGATGCACATCCCCATCCCGAGCATCTTCGCCGCACGGAACAAGCAGACCGTATGGGGCCTTAACGAGCAGGCGAAAAAGGACTACGAGGAGGCTGCCGGCGTCGAGGGCGCGGGCAGGGCGGACGCGTGCATCGCGTGCGGTCAGTGCGAAGCGGCATGCCCACAGCACATCCACATCATCGATGCGCTGCGCGACTGCGCGGAGGCCTTCGAAGGGTAGATGGTACTAAGACGCCTGGGGCATGCCAGCCGGGGATGAAAACACCCTAGGGATTATTTTACATGGCGTATTTTTAAAATACGCCATGTAAAATAATCCCTAGGGTGTTTTCATCCCCGGCTGGCCGGAGGGCAGTGCTTTGATGTCCGAGACCGGAGCTCTAGCTGAGCAGCATGCGGTCGTTGGCGAGCTCGCCGCCCGAGACCTCCTCGAACTTCTGGAGCAGGTCGGCCACGGTGAGCGCGCGCTTCTCCTCGCCGGCCACGTCGTAGATGATGCGGCCCTCGTGCATCATGATCAGACGGTTGCCCAGACGGATGGCGTCGTTCATGTTGTGGGTGACCATGAGGGTGGTCAGATGGTGCTCGCCGACGATCTTCTCGGTGAGCTCGAGCACCTTGGCGGCCGTCTTGGGGTCAAGAGCGGCGGTGTGCTCGTCGAGCAGCAGCAGCTTGGGCTCGGTGAGGGTCGCCATGAGCAGCGTCAGTGCCTGACGCTGGCCGCCGGACAGCAGGCCGACCTTGCTGGTCAGGCGCTTCTCGAGCCCCAGTCCCAGCTCGCGCAGGCGCTCGGCGTACTCGTCCTTCTCGGCCTTCGTGACGCCCCAGGCAAGGGTGCGCGTCTTGCCGCGGCGCTTTGCCATGGCGAGGTTCTCGACGATCTGCATGTCAGCAGCGGTACCCATCATGGGGTCCTGGAACACGCGGCCCAGGTACTTGGCGCGCGCGGGCTCGGACAAAAGCGAGATGTTCTTGCCGTCGAGCTCGATCACGCCCGAATCGATGGGGTACACGCCGGCCACCATGTTCATGAGGGTGGACTTGCCGGCGCCGTTGCCGCCGATGACGGTCACGAAGTCGCCGGGGGCCAGGTGCAGGTTCACGTTGACGAGCGCACGCTTCTCGTTGATGGTGCCAGCGTTAAAGGTCTTGCAGACATCCTTGACGTTCAGCATGGCCTATCGACCTCCTTCCGGGCGCGAGGCGCGGGTGTAGGAGCGCTTCAGCTGGTACTTCTCCCACACGACCGGGATGCACAGGGCGAGCGCAACGATGATGGCGGACAGCAGCTTCATGTCGTTGGCGTCCATGCCCATCTGGAGCACGATGGCGCGGATGAGGAAGTAGACCACGGAGCCCACGACGGCGGACGCCAGGCGACCGCCGAATGCATGCAGCTTGGCGCCGGGCAGAACGCGCCACAGCACCTCGCCGATGACGATGGCGGCAAGGCCGATGACGATGGCGCCCGTACCCATGCCGATGTCGGCGTACTTCTGGCTCTCGCAGATCAGGCCGCCGGAGAGACCCACGAGGCCGTTCGACAGGATGAGGGCGATCATCTTGGTGACCTTGGTGTTGACGCCGAGCGCACGCACCATGGCCTCGTTGTTGCCGGTGGCGCGGCAGGCCGATCCGATCTCGGTGCCAAAGAACCAGTACAGCGCGACGATGATCACGACGGCCACGATCAGGCCGACGATGATGGCACCGGCGTTGGTGGACAGGCCGGTCACGTCGGTGACGCGCGAGAAGATGGTGTCGTTTTTGAGCAAGGGCGTGTTGGACTTGCCCATGATGCGCAGGTTGATGGACCACAGGCCGATCTGGGTGAGGATTCCGGCGAGAATCGCGGGGATCTCGAACACGGTGTGCAAAAAGCCCGTGACCGCACCGGCGACCATGCCGGCGAGCATGGCGATAAGAATCGCCAACAAGGGGTCCATGCCAGCGACCACGAGCACGGCGCACACGCTGCCGCCGAGCGCGAAGCTGCCGTCGACGGTCAGGTCGGCGATGTCAAGCAGCTTGTACGTGATGAACACGCCCAGGACCATGATGCCCCAGAGGATACCCTGAGATACGGCGCCTAGCAGAGCAAGCCCCATATCGTTCCCTCCTTCAGGTGAGCCAAATGAACCCCGGCGAGCACGCCCGTCGGGGTTCATCGCATAAACGATGCAGATACACCGCGCAAGTGTATCACTTTATGCAGGGACGGTCAGGGGACGCGGTCCGTGTAACCCTTCTGAAACGACGGGGCCAAACGTCAGGTTGCGGCCGGCCGCAAGAGCGACAAGTCTGTACCTGGCACCATCTTGTCGCTTTGAAAAAACGGCCGGGACGCGTTTGTCCCGGCCGCCTAATCGGTTGCGTGTGCTGGTGTGCGCCTTACGCGCTCACGTCGGTGCCGCCCTCCTCGGCGAGCATCGAGACATCCACGCCGACCTCGTCGGCGGTCGCCTGGTTGTAGACGAGGTCGCACTCGTCGGCGGTCATCGTGCCGATGGCCATCTCGGCCGGGTCGGCGTCCTCGGTCAGAATCTCGACGGCCATCTCTCCTGCGCGGTAGCCGAGTTCCTCGTAGTTGATGGAGACGCTCGCCAGGCCGCCGTTCTCAACCATGCCGACCTCGCCGCAGATGGTGGGCACGCCCGCCTCGTTGGCCACCATGGCGACCGTGGTCATGCCGGCGGCGATGGTGTTGTCGGTCGGGGTGTAGATCGCATCGACGGAGCCGACCATGGACTCGACGACCTGCTGGATCTCGTTGGAGGAGGACACGGTGTAGCGCTCATGCGCGATGCCCAGTGCGTCGAGCTCCTCTTCGGCCATGGCAATCTGGATGTCGGAGTTGGACTCGGCGGTGCAGTAGAGCAGGCCCACGGTCTTGGCGTCGGGGAGCAGCTGCTGCAGCAGGTCCATCTGGTCGGCCACGGGGTTCATGTCCGAGGTGCCGGTGAGGTTGCCGCCGGGCGCGTCGTTGTCCTCGACAAGGCCGGAGGCAGCGAAGTCGGTGATGGCGGTGCCCACGATGGGGATGTCGCTCGTGGCTCCCGCGACGGCCTGGGCCGCCGGGGTCGCGATGGCCAAGATCAGGTCGCAGCCGTCGTTGACCAGGGTCTGCGCGATGGTCTGGCAGGCGGACTGATCGTTCTGGGCGTTCTGCTGCTCGATGGTGTAGGAGATGCCGGAATCGTCGAGCGCCTTGACGAAGCCGGCGTTGGCGGCATCGAGCGCGGTGTGCTCGGTCAGCTGCAAAACGCCGATCTTGTAGGTGGTGCCATCGCCGGAAGGCGCGGCCGATCCGTTGCCCGTGGATTCACCGCCGCAGCCGGCAAGGCCGAGCGCACCGGTGAGGGCGACGGCGCCCATGCCGGCGAAGCCCTTGGCAAACGTGCGACGGGAAATCGTGTTGCGGTTCATGACGTTCCTCCTTGGTCCCTGCGGATGCTGTAGGGTGTGATGCGCCGGGCGTGCGCCCCTGCGCATGGCGTGCTAGACGATCTCGGCGTCCTCGAGGCCGGAGATATCGATGCCGACCTCGTCGGCGGTCGCCTGGTTGGCGATGAGCTGGCAGTCCTCAGCCTCAAGATAGGCGATGGGCATCTCGGCGGGATCGGCGCCCTCGGTCAGGATCTCGACGGCCATCTCGCCGGCCTTGTAGCCCAGGTCGTAGTAGTTGATGGAATAGGAGGCTAGGCCGCCGTCCTCGACCATGGTGTCGCAGCCCACGATGACGGGCAGGTCGTTCTCGTTGGCAACCATGGACACGGTCGCCATGCCGGCGGCGATGGTGTTGTCGGTCGGGGTGTAGATCGCGTCGACCTTGCCGACCATGGACTCGATCACCTGCTGGATCTCGTTGGAGGAGGACACGGTGTAGCGCTCGTGGGCGATGCCTGCGGCGTCGAGCGCCTCCTCGGCCATGGAGATCTGGACCTCGGAGTTGGACTCGGCGGTGCAGTAGAGCAGGCCCACGGTCTTGGCGTCGGGCACGAGCTGCTCGAGCAGCTCGATCTGGTCGGTGACGGGCGTGAGGTCGGAGCTGCCGGTCACGTTGCCGCCGGGCTCCTCATTGGAGGCGACGAGGCCGGACTCGGCGAAGTCGGTGATGGCGGTGCCGATGATGGGGATGTCGCTCGTGGCGCTCGAGACGGCCTGTGCCGCCGGGGTGCCGATGGCGAGGATGAGGTCGTCGCCATCGTTTACAAGCTTGCTCGCGATGGTCTGGCAGGCGGACTGGTCGTTCTGCGCGTTCTGCTGGTCGATCTCGTAGGAGATGCCGGCGTCGTCGAGCGCTGCCACGAAGCCCTCGTTGGAGGCGTCGAGCGCGGCGTGCTCGGTCAGCTGCAGGACGCCGATCTTGTACGTGGTGCCGCTCGCGGCGGCAGAAGAGCTACCTTCGGAGGTCTCGCCGCCACCACCGCACGCGGCGAGCGCCAAGGCGAGCGTTCCCGCAACGACGGCGGAGGCGATGGTCTTAAGCCGGTTCATGGGCGCAACCTTCCTTCCTCGGGATATCCCGAACAATCTGTCTCGTGGGCGCCAGGCGGCGCTCCGGTCCAATAGTGCGAAGTAAGCCAACATGATAGGGGTGGGCTCCGCGCGCCCGGTACGCTCGAGCTGGGTGACACCAATTGTTAATCTTCGCGCCGGTGGGCGAGAGAAACACCGCGCTTGCCGATGCTCGGATGCGATTTCTTTCCGGGTCCTTGTGACATTGGGCGGAGCTTGCCCCGCCACGCTCCCCGGGATGTGATTTCACCCTAGGGATTTTCTTACATTGGGCAGGGTTTGCCCTGCCCAATGTAAGAAAATCCCTAGGGTGAAATCACATCGACAAAGGAAACGGCCCGCTGCAGCACGCCGGATTGTCTCGAAGCGAGGCGGCATAGGCCTTATGGGCCATGCCGCTGAAGCTGAGGGGCAAGGCGGCGTGCTGCAGCGGGCCGATCAGGTTGAGCGGACTCTAAAACTCGGCGTTGCCGACGGTGCGCGGATGCGGGATGACGTCGCGAATGTTGCCCACGCCGGTGAGGTACATGACCAGGCGCTCGAAGCCCAGGCCGAAGCCCGCGTGCTTGCAGGTACCAAAGCGGCGCAGGTCAAGATAGTACTTGTACTGGCTGGCGTCCATGCCGAGCTCGGCAATGCGGCGCTCGAGGACGTCCAGGCGCTCCTCGCGCTGGGAGCCGCCGATGATCTCGCCGATGCCGGGCACCAGGCAGTCCGCTGCGGCGACGGTCTTGCCGTCGTCGTTCATGCGCATGTAGAACGCCTTGATCTCGGCGGGGTAGTCGGTCACGAACGTCGGGCACTTGAAGTGCTCCTCGGTGAGGAAGCGCTCGTGCTCGGTCTGCAGGTCGATGCCCCAGCTCACGGGATACTCAAACGTGTGGCCAGCGGCGACCGCGGCCTCGAGGATCTGAACAGCCTCGGTGTAGGTCACGCGCGCGAAGTCGGAGCTTGCCACGTGCGTCAGGCGGGCGATGAGGCCCTTGTCCACGAACTTGTTGAGCATGTTGAGCTCGTCGGGGCACTTCTCCATGACGTCGTTGATGACGTACTTGAGCATGGCCTCGGCGAGGTCCATGCCGTCGGAGAGGTCGGCGAAGGCGATCTCGGGCTCGATCATCCAGAACTCGGCGGCGTGGCGCGTGGTGTTGGAGTTCTCGGCGCGGAAGGTGGGGCCAAAGGTGTAGACGTCGCCGAAGGCCATGGCGAAGTTCTCGGCGTTGAGCTGGCCGGACACGGTGAGCGAGGCGGCCTTGCCGAAGAAGTCCTGGCTCCAGTCGGTCTCACCGGCGTCGGTGGTGGGGGCGTGCGCGGGATCAAACGTCGTGACGTGGAACATCTCGCCGGCGCCCTCGCAGTCGGAGGTGGTGATGATCGGCGTGTTCACGTAGACGAAGCCGCGGTCCTGGAAGAAGCGGTGGATGGCGGCGGCGGCAACGGAGCGGATGCGGAACACGGCGCGGAACAGGTTCGTGCGCGGGCGCAGGTGCTGCTGGGTGCGCAGGAACTCGACGGTGGCGCGCTTCTTCTGCAGCGGGTAGTCGGGCGCGGAGGGGCCGGCGACCTCGATGGTCTCGGCGGTGAGCTCGAAGGGCTGCGGTGCGTCGGGCGTGAGCTTGACGGTGCCGGTCGCGACGAGCGCGGCGGACACGTTCTGGTGCGCGATCTCGTCGTAGTTGGCGAGGTCGTCACGGTTCATGACGATCTGCAGGTCCTTGAAGCAGCTGCCGTCGTTGACGGTCACGAAGCCGAAGTTCTTCATGTCACGGACGGACTTGACCCATCCGGCGACGGTGACGCGGCTGCCGCCGAGTGCCTCGGCATCGGCGTAGAGCTGGGCGATCTTGGTGCGATCCATAAAGACCTCTGTTCTTAGATATGAGCGGATAGACTGGCCGCCCACCATCATACCAGCCAGCGATGTTTCGGGCTTGTGGGTCTGGGTTGGAAGGAACACGTCCCCAACCAACCCAGACCCACCCAGCCCCATGTTACGGCGTGAAGTTAGAACGTGACGGTCTTGGGCTCGGCGGTAAACGAGCAGAACGTTGCGGTGGCGTTTTCGAGGGCGAAGACCTCGCAGTTGCCGTCATCGGCGGCGTACATGCTTTGAAGCTCAGGGTATTCACCCAAAACCGCCTGACGCGCCTCGAGGCGGTCGTCGGGCACGGCGTCGGCGGTGAGGCGCAGCCAGCCGCCCTCGGCGTCAACCGCGCTGATCGCGATGCGCGGATGCGCGAGCATCTGGTCGGACACCGGTTTGATCTTGCCGGTCTGGATGTACAGCTTGTCCTCGAACTTCGCGATCGTGCCGAAAGGCCGCACCTGCGGGTTGCCCTCGGCGTCGACGGTTGCCAGGAAATACGTCGGGTTCTTCTTCAGATACGCCAGGACCTCATCCATCGCTCTTCCTTTCTCGCGTTGGCCGGACGTTGGCCGGATATCGTCTATGTACCCATCAGGGGACACGGCAGCCCGCTCGCCTTGCTCCACATCGTGCATAGCGGACGGGTCGCTGTGTCCCGCTGGGCCCGAATTGGTATACCCTAGACGGACGACACAACCGACGAACGCGAGGAATCGATGATCGTAGAACAGCACGCCCTGTGGGGCGATGAACCGACCGCGGAGCATCCGGCGACCTATACGGCGTATCTGGCCGAGCCTGTGCCCGCCCGCGCCGACGAGCCGCGCCCTGCCGTCGTCATATGCGGTGGCGGAAGCTTTACCGCCATCAGCGCGCATGAGCAGGAACCCGTTGCTTTCGAGTTTCTCAATCGCGGCTTCCAGGCGTTCGTGCTCGACTACGTGACGAGTTCCACCGGCAACGTATCCTTTCCGAATCCGGAGGCCGACCTCGCCAAGATGGTCGCGACCGTGCGCGCGAACGCCAAGGCATGGCATGTCGACCCCGACAAGGTGACGGTTGTCGGCTTCTCCGCCGGCGGTTTCATCTGCGCCTCACTGGCGGCGCAGTGGAAGGCCGGTCCGTTTGCCGCGCTTACGGGCGAGCGCCCCGAGCGCCTTCGTCCCGACGCCGCGGTGCTTGCCTACCCGCTGCTCGACATGCGCGTCATCCGCGACGAACAGACGCGCGACCCGCGCATCGACCTGCGCGTTCCCAAGACCGGTGGCAAGACCGGGCGCGATCTGCTCAACGACTACATCGCCATGGTCATCGGCCGCGAGGCGACCGACGAGCGCATGGCCGAGGTCTGCCCGACCTCGCACGTCACGCGCGACATGCCTCCGACGTTCGTATGGGGTGCCGCCGACGACAGGACCTGCCCTATCTGCCAGGTGTACGACCTGGCGCAGGCGATGGCGCGCGAGGGTGTCGTCCACGAGCTCCACGTGTTTGACCAAGGAGGACATGGGCTGTCCGTGGCGAACGTCAACACGCGCTGCGATAATGAGGACCGCGCTCAGGCCGTTCGCGCTTGGGTCGACTTGGCCTTTGATTTCTTGGACCGCAGGGGGCTCGTGTAGGGGCGCGCGGACACGAAGGAGACGGACGCGATGATCGACATCACGAAGGAAATGATCTTGGGGCCCGTGGCGCTCATCTGCCTGGTGGGGCTCATCGTGGCGTTTCGCATGGGTGCGCGCGTGTTCCATCGGGCGGCGGTGCCCTTTGCCCTTGCGCTGTTCCTGTCCCTTGTGGGGCTGACGTGCTGGGGCGAGAACGGTTTTGCGATTCCTGCCTACTCACTCATGCTCGTGTTCCCCCTGATCGCCGTCGAGCTGCTCGCGCTCAACGGCGTCATGCTGCTCATCCGCGACGGACACGTGACGGCTCTGTCCGGCGCGCCGATTGCGGGTGCGTTTGCGATCGCGATTCTGTACACGCTGGTCCCGCAGGCAGTTGATGCTGCGAACAGCGCGGTTATCGACGCGGTGGTGAACCTGTTCGCCCTCGAAGGGCTGTGGGTTTCGTTTGCCCTGACGGCGCTTTGTCTGTGCTCGCTGGCCTATCGGGTCGCCGGGCGCGAGATGGTTCCCGACCGCGCGCATCCCTTCGATTTCATCCTCGTGCACGGCGCCGCCCTCGCGGGCGCGCGACCCTCGCCGCTGCTCATGGACCGCCTCGACAGCGCCTACACGCTGTGGGAGCGTCAGGATAGGCAGGGCGTGATCGTCGTGTCGGGAGGGCAGGGCTCCGACGAGGTCGCCTCGGAGGCGAGCGTCATGCATTCCTACCTGCGCGACCGCGGCGTTCCCGAGGAGCAGCTCGCCGATGAGGACCGTTCCACCACGACGCGCGAGAACCTCGAGCTCTCGCGTACGATCATGGATGGCCTGGCGACCGGCTCGCCGTACCGCGTGGCGCTGGTGTCGAGCGACTTCCATGTGTTTCGCTGCCTGTACCTTGCGCGCCGGATGGGCCTTGATGCCGAGGTCATGGGTTCTGCGACACGGCGCGATACCTGGCTGCGGTCCATCGTTCGCGAGTTCGGAGCGGTGCTCGCGGACAACCTCTGGACCTTTGTGCCCGTGGCTGCCATGTGGGTGGTTTTCGTGCCATAGACGGGTTGGATGGGGACGTGTTCGTTTCAACCCATGCCGCAGGTGCGGGCGCACGGCTCTGGGTCCGTGCGCCGCGATTTTAGGGTATTGGAAGGTTTGCCGAACGAGAGGATGGACAAGGCATGTCGTTTGATGTCGCAAAGGCATATCTGGATAGCATCGGTTTGAGCGATCGCGTGATCGCGACCGAGGCGCCGAGCTCGACGGTCGAGGAGGCAGCGGAGGCGCTCGGGTGCAAGCCGGAGCACATCGCCAAGACGATGGCGTTCCTGGTGGACGAGGCGCCAGTGCTCGTGCTGTGCGCCGGCGATGCGCGCGTGAACAACAGCATGTTCAAGCAGGTCTTTCACACCAAGGCCAAGATGATCCCCGGCGACGTGGTCGAGGGGCTCGTGGGCCATGCGCCGGGCGGCGTGTGCCCCTTCGGCGCCAAGCCGGCTGCCCGCGTGTTTCTGGACGAGTCGCTGCGCCGTTTCGAGGTGGTGTATCCCGCCTGCGGCAACGACCACAGCGGCGTGCGCCTGACGATTCCCGAGCTCGAGCTGGCGACGCGTGCCGAGGGCTGGGTCGACGTCTGTCGCGGCTGGCGCGAGGACGTGTAAGCTCAGGCGCGCGGATGTGATTTCACCCCTGGGGTGAAATCACATCCGCGCCCGCGGGTCATTTGGGGACGTGCTCCATCCAACCCATTCGGCACCCTTGGTGCCGAATGGGTTGGATGGAGCACGTCCCCAAATGACCCGTCATGCCGCGGTGGCATAGGTGCATGCATGCTTTCAATTGGATTGGCTGTCCTGGCCGTAGCACCATATACTCAGGGCCGGATTCGGCCCTGAGTGAACAAGCGAACGGCAGGGAGGACACCATGAACGCAGCCGATCAGGAAGCCATCGAGCGTGCGACCAAGCGGTTCGGCGAGCTGATCGCCGGTGAGCTCGAGCGCATCGAGCGCGTGCGCCAGGACGGCACGCCCAAGGATTACACGAAACTCGACCACATCACCATCGGCATCCTGCCCGGCGACGGCATCGGCCCCACCATCGTGGGCCAGGCGGTCCGCGTGCTCGAGTGCCTGCTTGCCGACCAGATCGAGTCCGGTCGCGTCGAGCTCCGCCACATCGAGGGCCTGACCATCGAGCGCCGCGCCGCGCTCGGCGAGTCGCTGCCGCAGGATGTCCTGGACGCCGCCCTCGAGTGCGACGTGCTGCTCAAGGGCCCGCTCACCACGCCGCGCCCCGGCGACCCGTATCCCAACCTCGTGAGCGCCAACAGCCTGCTGCGTCGCGGTCTGGACCTGTTCGTGGGCATGCGCCCCATTCGCATGGCCGACAAGGGCATCGACTGGACCTTCTTCCGCGAGAACCTCGAGGGCGAGTACATCTGGGGCGACAAGGGCATCCAGGTCAACGACGACCTCGCCGTCGACTTCAAGGTCTGCACGCTGCCGGGCACCGAGCGCCTCGCCCGCATGGCGCTCAACTACGCGCGTGCCAACGGCAAGACGACTGTTACCGTCATCACCAAGGCCAACATCGTCAAGCATGCCGACGGCAACTTCCAGCAGATTATCTGCGATGTCGCGGAGCGCGAATATCCCGACATCACCGTCCAGACCCGTCTGGTCGACGCGACGGCCGCCAAGCTCATGGATCCCGATTTCAACAAGGACTTCCAGGTCATCGTGCTGCCCAACCTCTACGGCGACATCGTGACCGACATCGCCGCTGAGCACCAGGGCGGCCTGGGCTCCGCCGCGTCGGCCAACCTCGGCAGCCAGCACGCGCTGTTCGAGGCCATCCACGGCACGGCCCCCACGCTGGCCGAGCAGGGTCTGTCGCCGTGGGCGAACCCCTGCAGCGTCATCCGTGCCGCCGGCCTGCTCGTGGGCCACATCGGCTTCCCCGAGCGTCGCGCAAAGCTCGAGCAGGCGCTCGACATCTGCTGCGACACCGAGCGGCGTGTCGTCATGGGCTTCGGCGACGGCCCGACCTCGACTGACTTTACCGATTACCTGATCGAGACCATCCAGAAGCTCGGGTAAAAAAAGACGATCTTTCGGGTGTGCCCTCGCGCGAGTGAGGGCACACCCCGTTTGCGAGCATGTATAAGGAGTGCGCCATGAGGCAATTCAAGACCGTCGAGGGTGCCGACGGGTCGTATGAGCTGCCCAGCGTCGCGGTTCAGCGCACCGCCTGTCGTATCATGGACGGCACGGTCTACGTGCGCAAATAACAGCGATTCTGGATATAACCATCGCTTTCGCGGGCGCGTCGAGGACAGGGAATTCTCAGTGCGCCCGCGCCTGTCACGAATCCGGAGCGGCCCTCCCGTCGCTCGTTGGTGCGGTTGTGGCACAGAACTGACGTTTACTGTCAGGCGAATCAGGGCTAGGCGGCAATATACAAATTCAAAGCTAAAATATACAGACATTCCGTCCGAAATCAGATGAAATACGGCGCCGTGTTGCGCAGTCCTTTCGCTTGCACGAACGAAAAGAGCATCCGAGCATCCATACAGGCCCCTTCCGGGGTCCAAGAGCCGCCTTCGCGACCAGCAACCGTCCGTTTCCGGCGCTCAAGAGCTACCTTCGCGATCAGTAATCGTTCATTTGTGACCACAAATGAGAAAACGAGCGTCCCTCGTCCCGCAAATTCGACGCGAAGGCGTGCATAAACCCTGCCGAGGCCGGAACACCCTATTCCATCGTGCTTGCGATGACATCCTCAAAGTAGCGGATGAGCTCGGAGTCGGCGCGCGAGAGTGACCCGTTGCCAAAGGTGGCGATGCATAGCGCCCATGCGGCGTTGCGCTTCTCGTCGAGCGACAGGAACTTCACGTCCGCGTCCTCGAGGTTTGCGAGCTTCGTGTAGCTCTGCGGCCCGACAGTGTAGCCCATGCCGCGCGCCGCGAGGCTCTGCGCGGTCGTGTAGTCGCGCACCTCCAAGATGATATTGGGGCGCACACCCGCCTGCATGAACGACGTGTCGCATACCTGACGGATGCGCTGACCATAGGGAACGGCTATGAGGGGTTCATCGTTCAGCTCGCGGATGTCGATCACGGGGTAAGGATAGCCTTCGCGCTCGACGCCTTTTGCGGCCAGCGGGCTATCGGCCGCGGCGGTCACGATGAACGGGTCTTTCCAGAACACGTCGTATTCGATGTGGCGGCTGCCCTCTCCGGTAAGGCGGTGCATCACGGCGAAGTTGATCTCGCAGGCCATGAGGGCGCGGTCGAGCTGTTTGGAGTTTCCCTCGACGATCTCGAGCTTGATGTTGGGATAGCGCTTGTGGAACGCCGGGAGCACCTCGGGCAGCAGCATCTTGCCGAGCAGGCGCGTGGTGCCGAACCTGACGCTGCCCGACGCGAGCGCCTCCATGTCGGAGAGCTCCGTCTGCAGGTCCTCGTACAGCTTGAGCACACGGTTGGCCATCGCGAGGTACATCTTGCCGGCCTGCGTGAGACGAAGGCCCGACGAGGTTCGATCGAACAGCTTGGCGCCGAGCGATTCCTCGATGCGCTGGAGCGATTGCGAGAGCGAGGGCTGGGCGATATAGAGTTTGCGTGCCGCTGCCGACACGCTGCCCTCCTCTGCAATGGTCTTCACGTAGGTGAGTTCCCGATCGTTCACGTGACCTCCCTCGTCCGGCGCTTGCTGCCACATCGGTTTCCTGACTGAAACAGTAGCCGACAAATTGCCGCTCAGCGGGAGAATTTCGCCAACGTCAATAAGTAGTAAAGGACTAACACACCTATCTACCTGCGCGTATAGGTTGGGCATTATGAAGCCCATCCAAACATCGTATTTGTTGTGGACACTCTGTGAACTGATACTTAACCCATCGAACGTCCACATTCGACGTAGGGGAGTGCACATGGATGCAGTAAAGCTGTACGAAGGAGGCATCTACCTCGTTGACGGCGAAACCGTCGTTCCCGCAAGCGAGGTCGATGCCATCAAGGGTATGACCGGCGAGGAGGTGAACGCCGAGTCCGCGCGCAAGGGCACGATCGCCTATCGCATCATGCAGGACCACAACACGTCCGGTGACGCCGCGAACCTCAAGATCAAGTTCGACGCGCTGACGAGCCACGACATCACGTATGTCGGCATCGTCCAGACCGCCAAGGCCTCCGGCCTGACCAAGTTCCCGATCCCGTACGTGCTCACCTGCTGCCACAACTCGCTGTGCGCGGTGGGCGGCACCATCAACGAGGACGACCACCTCTTCGGCCTGTCCGCGGCCAAGCATTACGGCGGCATCTACGTTCCGCCCCACATCGCCGTCATCCACCAGTACATGCGCGAGATGATGGCCGGCGGCGGCAAGATGATCCTCGGTTCCGACTCCCACACCCGCTACGGCGCCCTGGGCACCATGGCCATCGGCGAGGGCGGCGGCGAGCTCGTCAAGCAGCTCCTCGGCCAAACCTACGATGTCGCCACGCCCGAGGTCATCGCCGTCTACCTCGAGGGCGCGCCCGCTCCCTACGTCGGCCCGCAGGACATCGCGCTCGCGATCATCGGTGCCGTCTACGAGTGCGGCTACGTCAAGAACAAAGTCATGGAGTTCGTCGGCCCCGGCGTCGCGAGCATGACCACCGACTACCGCAACGGCGTCGACGTCATGACCACCGAGACCACCTGCCTGTCCTCCATCTGGCGCACCGATGCCGACACGCAGAAGTACCTCGCCGACCACGGCCGCGCCGACGACTTCCGTCAGCTCGATCCCGAGAAGGTCGCCTACTACGACGGCTGCGTGCGCGTCGACCTCTCCAAGATCCGCCCGATGATCGCCCTGCCGTTCCACCCGAGCAACGTCTTCACCATCGACGAGCTCAACGGCAACCTGGACGAGATCCTGGCATCCGTCGAGGCCCACGCCGACGAGATCGCCGGTCGCGCCGGTTCGCTCGACCTGCGCGGCAAGGTGGACGCCGCCGGCCTGCACGTGCAACAGGGCACCATCGCCGGCTGCGCGGGCGGTAACTACACCAACGTCATCGAGGCTGCCCACGCCCTGCGCGGCAAGAGCTGCGGCGACGGCGCCTTCAACCTCTCCGTGTACCCCTCCTCCCAGCCGGTCTTCGCCGACCTGGTCAAGAAGGGCGCGATCTTCGACCTCATGCAGGCCGGTGCCATCATTCGCACGGCGTTCTGCGGCCCCTGCTTCGGCGCGGGCGACACGCCGGCCAACAACACGCTGTCCATCCGTCACACCACCCGCAACTTCCCCAACCGCGAGGGCTCCAAGCCCGGTCAGGGGCAGATGGCTGCCGTGGCGCTCATGGACGCCCGCTCCATCGCTGCGACCGCGGCCAACGGCGGCGTGCTGACCTCCGCCGAGACGCTCGACTGCTGGGGCGACGTGCCCGAGCACGAGTTTGACGCCTCGTCCTACGATCACCGCGTGTTCAACGGTTTCTCCGCGGCAAAGGAAGAGGAGCCGCTGTGCTACGGCCCCAACATCAAGGACTGGCCCGAGATGGAGGCGCTCGGTGAGAACGCCCTGCTCCAGGTCTGCTCCAAGATCCTCGACCCGGTGACCACCACCGACGAGCTCATCCCGTCCGGCGAGACCTCGTCCTATCGCTCCAACCCGCTGGGCCTGGCCGAGTTCGCCCTGTCCCGTCGCGACCCGGCATACGTCGGCCGCGCCAAGGACACCGCCGCGCTCGAGGCCGAGCGCAAGGAGGGCGCCGTACCCGCCGCCATCGCCGACGTCTACGAGGCCGCCCGCACCGTGGTGCCCGAGGCCGATGCCTCCAACACCGAGATCGGCTCCATGGTCTACGCCATCAAGCCCGGCGACGGCTCTGCCCGCGAGCAGGCGGCGAGCTGCCAGCGCGTGCTTGGCGGTCTTGCCAACATCTGCGAGCAGTACGCCACCAAGCGCTATCGCTCCAACGTCATCAACTGGGGCATGCTGCCCTTCCAGTCCGATGATGAGCCCGCCTTCGAGCCGGGCGACTGGATCTTCGTGCCCGGCGTGCGCGAGGCCATCGCCAACGGCAAGAGCGAGTTTGTCGGACACATCATCCGCGACGGCAAGGTGTGCGGCACCATGGCCCTCTACACCGCCCCGCTCACGGATGACGAGCGCCAGATCATTCTCGACGGTTGCCTGATCAACTACAACCGTCGCAACTAGGTGACGCGCGAGCGCGCGGGTCAGCTTTATAGCTGCCAGGCTGGCCCGCGCGCTTGGCTTCATATACGCAATGGAACTGTGTTCGATTCCCGCATGGGAATCACCCGCTACTTTGAAGGAGGGAATCCATGACTCTTGCTGCAGCTGTCGGCCTCATCATGATTCTGATCTTCATTATCGGCGTCATGAAGCGCTGGCTCAGCCCGTACGTCGGCCTCGCCGTCGTGCCTTTGGCTGCCGGTATCATCTTCTGCCTCATCACCGGCCAGAACGTGCT
This sequence comes from Collinsella tanakaei, assembly GCF_030373545.1. Taxonomy (GTDB): domain Bacteria; phylum Actinomycetota; class Coriobacteriia; order Coriobacteriales; family Coriobacteriaceae; genus Collinsella; species Collinsella tanakaei_C. The sequence continues at coordinate 184,741 of NZ_JAUDCO010000004.1, forward strand.
CGATGTGTTCGAGTGGGTGTACAGCGGCGTGTTCTACGCCGTTGAGGACGGCGAGGTCTCCGCAGGTACCGTTCGCTCCGCGATGATGGTCCTGTTCGCCTGTACCTACTTCACCCTTATGATGCAGGTCGGTCTGTTCGATCCCTTGGTCATCGCCATGATCAAGCTGGTCAAGGGCGACCCCATGAAGATCATGATCGCCTCTACGCTGGTCGCTGCCGGCGTCTCCCTTGACGGCGACGGTACCTCCACGGTCCTGATTACCACGGCCGCTTTCGTGCCGCTGTACAAGCAGTTCGGCATCAAGACGCCCTACCTGGCGATCCTCATCTGCCTGCCCACGTCGGTCTTCAACATGTCCCCGTGGGGCGGCCCGCTTGCCCGCGTGCTTTCCGCGCTGAACCTCGACGTGACCGAGCTCTTCCCGCTGCTGCTTCCGGGTATGGGCGTCGCGCTTATCTACTGCGTCTTCGTCGCGTGGTTCCTCGGTAAGAAGGAGCGCGCTCGTCTTGGGTACACCCATGACAAGGCCGCTTCGATTACCGCTGAGGAACTCGAGAAGATGTGCGACATCGTCCGTAACAACGAGCCCGAGTACAAGCGCCCCAAGCTCGTGTGGTTCAACCTGATCCTCTCCGTGGTCATCATGGTCCTGCTCATCGGTGGCTATGCCAACTCCGCGGTGCTGTTCGGCGGCGGCCTCGCCCTCGCCCTGCTCGTGAACTTCGGCATTGACTTCCACCTGCAGAAGGATCGTCTGGCTGCCGCCCTCGAGGACGGCATGCCCGCCGCTGCCATGATCGTTGCCTCCGGCTTCCTCATGGGTATCCTTACCAACTCCGGCATGGGTGACGACATCGCCATCTTCCTGGCGAGTCTCGTTCCCTCCGGCATGGAGAACCTGCTGCCTCTGTTCGTGGCCATCCTCGGTATTCCGGGTCTCATCTTCCTGTCCTCCGACGGCTACTACTTCGGCATCCTGCCGGTTCTCGCCGGCCTTGCCACCCAGTACGGCATCTCCGCCACCGCCATGGGCGTCGGCGCCATGATCCCGCTGGCCACCTACTACGCGACCCCGCTCATCGCTTGGATCTGGATCCTGATCGAGCGCTGCGAGGTCGACTTCGGCGAGCACCAGAAGGGTATCCTCAAGTGGGGTCTCCCGATGTTTGTCATCTACTGCGTCGTCGCAGTGCTCACCGGCGCCATCCCGCTGATCTAAGCTACGCGCCTCTCCATCAGGCCCGGACGCCCGTAGGGCAGCGACGGGGTCCGGGCCCCTGCACACCTCGTGTGCTCAGTAATCTGCCTTTTCCCTTTTCCCTTTTCCAACCCGGTGCGCCCCGCTCAAGCGCACCGGGCCTTTTTGTGTGTACAGACACCTTGCATACTCACCGATTCCAATTTGAAGCACTCACTTCGCGCGCCGAGGGGGTGCTTTATACGCAAATCGCTTCTTCGGGGAACACGTACCCGCTTTATATATTGGCTGTTCCTATGGATTAGATTGCAAACAAGTATTTGAGCTATGGAGTGCGGCGTAGAACAATCTAAAGTGTCAGGTTGCTGGGCGGTGATGTCGGGTGGATGGCGGCAGCTCCATCTGCTCGTCTCGCCGCTCGGCGCCCACACAGGGAATTGACCCCGGGGGTCCTGCTATCGGCATACATGGTGCGGATGGCAGGACCCCCGGGGTCAATCTGGTTGCTGCTTGGATGTATGCGAAATGACGCCGGGGCTCTTTCGCGGGTGGCTCCTATGCTAGGCAGCGGCGGATGAAGCGCTCGTAGATATCGATCATCCGGTCGGTGTAGAACTCGGCGATGCCGTGGTCGGCGCCCTGCACCAGGTAGAGCTCGGCGTCCTTGCCGCACGCGCGGAGCTTTTCGAACAGCTCGACGGACATCCGCGTGTTGACCTTGCGGTCCTTGGTGCCGTGGGCGATGAGCACGGGCGGAATGGCGAGCTCGGGCGTGATGTAGGTCACAACGGAGCCCTTCTCGCGCAGCTCGGGGTGCTCGAACATGTCGATGTTGCCCATGAGCAGGCACTCGGGGCTTCCCGGCGTGTGGTGTTCCGGCGTGATGGGGAAGGCGTCGTCGGCGATCAGGCTCACGGCGCCGTACAGGTCGATGACACCGCAAACGGTGGCCGAAATGCCGGGATAGGCGCTGCCGCCCGCGTCTAAAAACGAGGCGAACACCGCGGTGTGGCCGCCGGAGGAGTTGCCTGCGACGATCATCTTGTCGGGGTCGATGCCGAACTGCTCGGCGTTGGCGCGCAGGAACCGGATGGCGTTTTGTGCATCGATGATTTGCGCGGGAAAGGCCGCGTCGGCGGCGGGGCGGTATTCGACCTCCGCGACAACGTAGCCGCGTGCGGCGATGCGCGCGAGCTGGGGAATCAGGGCGTACAGCTTCTGCGGGCGCCATGCGGACCCCTTGACGAAGGCGATGCAGGGCAAAGGTTCGTCTATACCGTTGCGCGTGCGGGGTTTGAGCACCTGCAGGCGCAGCTCCACGCCATCGGCGGTGGCATATGGAACGTCGTGCAGGTATTGGACCTCGACCTCGTCGCCGGTCGTCTCGATGAGCGTCGCGCCGTCGACCTCATCGCAAAACTCGGGAAACTCCTCGTAGCTCCATGCTTTGACTTCCATAGCTACCTCCTGCAACAGCGCTAATGAACGCCTGCATTATAGGGCGGCGGCAGTATGCCGGCTCGCATATCGCCATACGAGTTCGGCATAAAGGTATAGCGCCTTTCAATTGGATTGCGGCGTGCCGCCCTTCCATAATGAGGGAAAGATTGCGACTTCTATCTTATGATAAAGGGGTCTTGACGATGGATGCGGTGAAGCTCTACGACGGCGGCGTGTACCTGGTCGACGGCGCTCTGATCGTGCCCGAGGCGGAAGGGGACGCCGTCGAGCGCATGACGGGCAGCAAGGCAGATCCTGTCGCCGCGCGTATGGGCACCATGGCCGCCCACATCCTGTGTGCACATGATACGTCGCAAGACGACGGCTCCCTGCGTCTGCGGTTCGACGCGCTGACCTCGCCCGACAACGCGTTTGTGAACATCATCCAGACCGCCCGCGCCTCAGGGCTCACGGAGTTCCCCGTGCCCTATACGCTCACCTGCTGCCACAACACGCTGTGCGCCGTGGGCGGCACCATCAACGAGGACGACCACCGCTTCGGCCTGTCCGCCGCCAAGCGCTATGGCGGCATCTTCGTACCGCCGCACCTGGGCGTCCTGCACCAGGTGATGCGCGAGACGCAGGCGGGGTGCGGCAAGATGATCCTCGGCTCCGACTCCCACACGCGCTACGGCGCCCTGGGAACGCTCGCTATCGGCGAAGGCGGTGGCGAGCTCGTCAAGCAGCTGCTCGGCAAGACCTACGACATCCCCGCACCCGAGGTCATCGCCGTGTACCTCGAGGGCAAGCCGGCGCCATATGTGGGTCCGCAGGATATCGCGCTCGCTATCATCCGCGCGGTGTTCGACTGCGGCTACGTCAAGAACAAGGTGATGGAGTTCGTCGGCCCCGGTGTCGCGAGCATGACCTGCGACTTCCGCAACGGCGTGGACGTCATGACGACCGAGACGGCAGCGCTGTCCTCCATTTGGGTGACCGACGACAGCACGCGGCGCTTCCTTGCCGCCCATGGTCGCGAGGACGAGTTCACCGAGCTCAAGCCGGCGTCGGTGGCCTACTACGACGGCTGCGTGCGGGTGGACCTGGCGCAGGTCCGTCCCATGATCGCGCTGCCGTTCCACCCGAGCAACGTCTACGCCATCGACGAGCTGTACGACAGCCTGGATGAGATCCTGGCTTCCATCGAGGCTCGTGCCGACGAGATCGCCGGGTACGCGGGTTCGATCGACCTGCGCGGCAAGGTGGACGCCGCCGGCCTGCACGTGCAGCAAGGGAGCATCTCGGGCTGCGCGGGCGGTACGTATACGAACATCATGCAGGCGGCGCGCGCCCTGCGCGGACGCAGCTGCGGCGACGGCGAGTTCAGCCTGTCGGTGTACCCGGCGTCGATGCCGATCATGTCGGCGTTGGTCAAGCAGGGCGCCATCACCGACCTGATCCAGGCGGGCGCCGTCGTGCGCACGGCGATGTGCGGCCCGTGTTTCGGGGCGGGCGATACGCCGGCGAACAACGCGCTGTCCATCCGCCACAACACGCGCAACTTCCCCAACCGCGAGGGCTCCAAGGCGGGGCAGGGGCAGATGGCGGCGGCCGCCCTCATGGACGCCCGCTCCATCGCCGCGACGGCGGCCAACGGCGGCGTGTTGACGAGCGCCGCCGCCCTTGACTGCTGGGGCGATGTACCCGAATACGAGTACGATTCCGCGCCCTACGCGCATCGCGTGTACAACGGCTTCGGTAACCCGTTGCCCGACGAGCCGCTCGTCTATGGCCCCAACATCAAGGACTGGCCCGAGATGGAGCCGCTGGGTGAGCATGCACTCGTGCAGGTGTGCACCAAGATCCTGGACCCGGTGACCAACACCGACGAGTTCGTGCCCTCCGGCGAGGCGTCGTGCTACCGCTCCGACCCGTTCAAACTCGCCGAGTTCACGCTTTCGGGCCGCGATCCCGAGTACGTGGGACGCGCGAAGACGACGCGCGGCTACGAGGAGAGCCGTCTTGCCGGGCGCCTCGACGAGGGATGCGCGGCGGTGTTTGCCGTGGCAAAGCGCATCACGCCCGACGTCCGCGCGGTGGATATCGAGATCGGCGGCATGCTGTACGCGACCAAGCCCGGCGACGGCTCGGCCCGTGAGCAGGCGGCGAGCTGCCAGCGCGTGCTCGGCGGCCTGGTCAACGTGTGTCGCCAATACGCGACCAAGCGCTACCGGACGAACCTCATCAACTGGGGTCTGCTGCCCTTTCGTACCGACGACGAGCTGTCGTTCGAGGTAGGGGACTGGCTGTATATCCCGGGCGTGCGCGCGGCGGTCGAGGCCGGCGCGGGCGAGCTTGAGGCCCATGTCATCCACGGTGGCGAGGTGGCGGGCACCATGACGCTGCTGCTCGACCCGATGACGGATGACGAGCGCCAGATCATCCTCGACGGCTGCCTGATCAACTACAACCGCAAAGGCTAACGGGTCATTCGGGGACGTGCAGACGTCGGGGTCGCACTATAAAGCTGGGTAGCATCGAACTCCACGGAAAGGTACGCACCATGGGAGCATCGCTTACACGGAAGATCATCGAGTCGCATCTCGTCTCGGGCAGCATGGAGCCCGGCGAGGAGATCCTGCTGCGCGTCGATCAGACGCTCACGCACGACATCAACGCCGTCATGACCTACCTCGCCTTCGAGGCGCTCGGTCTCGACCGCGTGCGCACCGAGCTGTCGGTGTCCAACCTCGACCACAACCTCCTCTACATCGACAACAAAACGCCTGACGACCACATCTACCTGCAGTCGGCTGCCAAGCGCTTCGGCGTGTACGTGTCGCGCCCGGGCAACGGCATCTGCCACGCCATCCATACCGCGCGCTTCGCGGTGCCCGGCAAGGTGCTGTTCGGCGGCGACTCGCACACCCCGCACAGCGGCGCGGTGGGCATGCTGTCGATCGGCGTGGGCGGCATGGACGTCGCCACCGCGATGGCCGGTCAGCCCATGCGCCTCGTCATGCCCAAGGTCGTGCAGGTGTACCTCACCGGCTCGCTCAAGCCCGGCGTGAACGCCAAGGACGTCATCCTGGAGATGCTGCGCCGCGTAGGCGTCAAGGGCGGCCTGGGCCGCGCGTTTGAGTACGTGGGCCCCGGCGTGGAGACCCTCGAGGTCCCCGAGCGCTGCAGCATCGCCAACATGGGCGCCGAGATGGGCGCCACCACCTCGATCTTCCCGGCTGACGAGCAGGTTCGTCGCTTCATGGCCGCCCAAGGTCGCGAGGACCAGTACCTCGAGCTGCTGCCCGACGAGGATGCCGTCTACGACGAGCGCATCGAGCTCGACCTCTCCTCGCTCGAGCCGCTCATGGCCTGCCCCGCCCTGCCCGACAACGTGCACAAGCTCGACGAGGTCGAGAAGGTGCCCGTCCAGCAGGTGTTCATCGGCAGCTGCACCAACGCGAGCTATTCCGACATCGCCAAGGCGGCGCTCGTGCTGCGCGGCCACCATGTGAACGAGAACGTGAGCTGCACCTGCGCCATCCAGTCCAGGCAGGTCTACAAGCAGCTGCTGCACGACGGCTACATCGACATGCTGCTCGATGCCGGTGTGCGCCTGCTCGAGTTCGCCTGCGGCCCGTGCTGCGCCATCGGCCAGGTGCCGGCTACCGACGGCGTCGCCGTGCGCACCTCGAACCGCAACTTCCGCGGCCGTGCCGGCAGCCCGACCGCCAAGGTCTACCTGGCGAGCCCCGAGAGCGCCGCGGCCACGGCCGTCGTGGGCACGTTCGCCAGCGCGCGCGACATCCTGGGCGACGAGGTGGAGCAGCTCGGGAAGATCTGCGAGCCTGATTCCTATCCCGTCGACGACAGCCTCCTCATCGAGCCGCTGCCCGCGAAGGAGGCCGAGCAGGTCGAGATCGTCCGCGGTCCCAACATCAAGTTCCTGCCCATTCCCGACGAGCCGACCCAGCACCTGTGCGTGCCCGTCTCGCTCAAGGGCGGCGACAACATCTCGACCGACGACATCACGCCCGCTTCGGCCGAGCTCTCCAGCATGCGCTCCAACATCCCGCTCATGTCCCAGTACTGCTACATGCGCTACGACCCCGAGTTCGCCGAGCGTGCGCGCGAGATGGGCCAGTCCATCATCATCGCCGGCGAGAACTACGGCCAGGGATCGAGTCGCGAGCATGCCGCCATCAACCCCATGTACCTGGGCGTACGCTGCGTGATCGCCAAGAGCATGGCGCGCATCCACAAGGGCAACCTCATCAACCACGGCATCATCCCCATGCTGTTCGAGGACCCGGCTGCCTACGATTCCATCGAGCAGGGCGACGAGCTCGAGATCGAGGGCCTGCTCGATCAGATCCCGACGCGCCGCGTGGTCGTCAAGAACAAGACGCGTCACTTCGAGTTCGGGGTGACGCTCGACCTGTCCGACGCCGAGATGGAGGTCGTGCTCGCCGGCGGCCAGCTGCGTCTGCTCAAGGCCAAGCTCGCCGAGGAGGACGCCGCGGCGAACGCGTAAGCGACGGAGCGTCCTGTCGACGCGTGTGGCCTGTTTCCTTTCGATCGATGCGGGGCAGGGCTGCCTACCTGCTGTGCTCCACAAGCGGCCTGCTCCGTTTTGATTGCCATAGCCGCTCGCGATGCGCCGGGTTCAGCTGCCCGGATCCGGTGCACCGCGGGCGGCTATTGTTATTTGATATAGATCCTCGGCTCCGTATTGGCCGATAATGAAATGCAGGCAGCGCTGTACGGAGGAGGGCTATCCGCATGAGGGATTCCGATTGGGAGATCATCGACGAGCTGTATCGCAATCCCAACGTCTCGCGCGCCGCTGCCGCGCTCTATATGACCCAGCCGACCCTCACCAAGCGCCTGCAGCATATCGAGCGCGAGCTCGGGGTGAGCATCGCCGAGCGCACGCCGAAGGGCCTCGTGTTCACGCCGGAGGGGACGTATCTGGCGGGTCGTGCCGCTGAGCACAAGGAGTTCGTCGAGCAGACCAAGCGCGGCCTGGCCGAGCTTGAGCAGGAGCGCCAGCGCACGGTTCGGATCGGCTCGTCCTACACGTTCAACAAGTACAGCCTGTGGGGCGTGCTCGGTGGATACACCGAGGTCGGCGACCCCGAGGTGCGCTTTGACGTGGTCAACGAACAGAGCGATACGCTGTTTCGCAAGCTGCTCGACGGCGAGGTCGATATCGTGTTCGTGCGCGGCGATTTCGAGGGACCCGTGCGGCGCATCCTCGTCGACTGCAACCAGGCGTATCTGGTGAGCCGCGGTCCGGTGGATATCGACGATCTGCCTGCGCTCGATCGCATTGACTTTCGGACCAACGAGCAGTCGATCGAGCTGCTCCAGGCGTGGTGGCGCGAGCGCTTCGGCACGGACATGACACCGGGGCGCAACGTGGGCTACATCGACTTCACGTGGGAGCTCGTGGCACAGGGGAAGGGCTATGCGCTGAGCTTCGTGCCCGAGAACTTCAAGAACAGTCGCGACCTTCACCTGACGCCGCTGTTTTACCGCGACGGCTCGCCGCTCGTGCGCAGGACATGGTGCCTGTATCCCAACAGCAAGTCGCTGCCGTCGCATATGAGCGATTTTGTCGACTACGTGCGGGACCATGTGGCCATCGGTCCGGACGAGATCCACCAGCCGCGCTGCCTTCAGTCCTAGTGATGGGTCATTTGGGGACGTGTTCCCTCCAACCCATTGGCGGCCGTGAAGGCCGCCAATGGGTTGGAGGGAACACGTCCCCAAATGACCCATCCACCGGGCAGTGCAATGTGCTGCCCGGTGCAACAAAACCCCTGGGGTGAAATTACGCGCCCGCCCCGGACGGCCTGTCGGCTCGTGTTTCGCCGATTCGTGCTAGAGTACGAACGATTGGTTTACCGAGGGAAGCGATAGAGCATGACGCTTGACGAGTTGGAGATCGGTAAGGACGCCATCATCGCGTCCGTGGAATCCGACGATGCGGTGCTGCGCCAGCACATCTTTGATATGGGGCTCACGCCGGGCACCGAAGTCACCATGATGAAATACGCCCCCATGGGCGATCCCATGGAGATCCGCCTGCGCGGCTATGAACTCACGCTGCGTCGCGATGATGCATCGCGCATCGAGCTCGTCAACGTCCATGATGCGCACGAGCTGCGCTACCGCAACGCCTCGCCATCCGCCACGGCGCATCCGGCGCTGGGCGAGGAGCCCGCCCGGCCGCGTCGCGAGGGTGCCGCGCTCTCCGAGAGCGCACCGCTTGCCTTCGCGCTCGCCGGCAACCAAAACTGCGGCAAGACGACGCTGTTCAACCAGCTGACAGGCTCCAACCAGCATGTCGGCAACTTCCCGGGCGTCACGGTGGATCGTAAGGACGGTCAGATCAAGGGTCATCCCAACGCGACCATCACCGACCTGCCGGGTATCTACTCGCTGTCGCCCTATACGAGCGAGGAGGTCGTAAGCCGCCAGTTTATCTTGGACGAGCAGCCCGACGCGATCATCGACATCGTTGACGCCACCAACATCGAGCGCAACCTGTACCTGACCCTGCAGCTCATGGAGCTCGACCGGCCGATGGTGCTCGCGCTCAACATGATGGACGAGGTGTATGCCAACGGCGGCACCGTGGACGTCAACGCGCTCGAGGCTGCTCTCGGCATCCCGGTCGTGCCCATCTCGGCCGCCAAGAACGAGGGTATCGGCGAGTTGACCGAGCACGCGATTCACGTCGCGCGCTATCGTGAGCGTCCGGGGCGCATCGACTTCTGCGCCGCCGACGGCCCCGACGGGGGAGCGCTGCACCGCTGCATCCACGGCCTCATCCACTTGATCACCGACCACGCCGAGGCCGCGCACATCCCCGTGCGCTTCGCTGCGACCAAGCTTATCGAGGGCGACCGCCTCGTGATCGAGGCGCTGGCGCTCGAGCAAAACGAGCTCGACGCCGCCGAGCACATCATCTCTCAGATGGAGGGGGAGTCGGGCACCGACCGCATGGCGGCCCTTGCCGACATGCGCTTCTCGTTTATCGAGCAGGTGTGCGGGGCGTGCGTCGTTAAGCCGCATGAGAGCCGCGAGCATCTGCGCTCCGTTGCCGCCGACCGCGTGCTCACCGGCAAGTACACCGCCATTCCGGTGTTCATCGGCATCATGGCGCTCGTGTTCTGGCTGACCTTCGACGTGATCGGTCAGCGCCTGTCCGATCTGCTCGAGATCGCTATCGGCGAGTTCACCGCGGTGGTCGACACGGCGCTCGGCGATTTTGGCGTGAACCCGGTGGTGCACTCGCTCGTGATCGACGGCGTCTTCGCGGGTGTGGGCAGCGTGCTGTCGTTTTTGCCCATTATCGTCGTGCTCTTCCTGCTGCTTTCTATCCTCGAGGACTCCGGCTACATGGCCCGCGTCGCCTTCGTCATGGACAAGATCCTGCGCAAGCTTGGCCTTTCTGGCCGCAGTTTCGTGCCCATGCTGATCGGGTTCGGCTGCAGCGTCCCCGCCATCATGGCCACGCGCACCCTGCCCTCCGAGCACGACCGCAAGATGACGGTCATGCTCACGCCGTTCATGAGCTGCTCGGCCAAGCTTCCGGTCTACGCCCTGTTCTCGGCGGCGTTTTTCCCGGACCACGCCCCGCTCGTCATGATCTCCCTGTACATCATGGGCATGGTCGTGGGCGTGCTCGTGGCGCTCGTGCTCAAGCACACCGCGTTTCGCGGCGATCCCGTTCCGTTCGTGATGGAGCTGCCCAACTACCGCCTGCCTTCCGTGAAGACCACGGCGCTGCTCGCGTGGGATAAGGCGAAGGGCTTTGCGACCAAGGCCTTTACGATCATCTTCGTGGCGAGCGTCATCATCTGGTTCTTGCAGACGTTCGATATTCGCTTCAACGTGGTGGACGATCAGGCCCAAAGCATGCTGGCTGCGCTCGCTGCGCTGATCGCCCCGGTGTTTGCCCCGCTCGGCTTTGGAAACTGGATTTCCGCCGCCGCCCTTGTGGCTGGATTCGGCGCGAAGGAAAACGTGGTGGCGACCATTACCGTGCTCATGGGCGGCTCGACCGCCGCGCTCGCACAGCTGTTCACGCCGCTTACCGCCTTCGTGTTTTTGACGTTTACCCTGCTGTACACGCCGTGCGTGGCCGCCATCTCCGCGGTGCGCAGCGAACTTGGTCGCCGCTACGCCCTCATCGTCGTGCTCATGCAGTGCGGTGTGGCGTGGATCGTGGCCTTCGCGGTGCACGCGATCGGCATGCTTCTCGGGTTGGCGTAGCCGTGTCAAAATAGTGGTTTACGGTTCGGTTTTGGGGCGACCTGCCGAGTAGCCGAATTATACGTGCTTCTCTGACCAGCGGGTTTGTTGGTGGGAAGGGCGTGGCTACTCAAGGGGTGCCGTTAAAACCGAACCGTAAACGCGATTTAGGTTTTGCATGGCCCGCGCGCACGCGAAATCGGGCGTATCAAGGCGCGAAACAGGCCCGTTACTGTCGAAAACTACTCGGAAACTTGCACCTGGCAGCTGCGCATGGTGGCAAGCGCCGCCTCGTGCGCAGCGGGGGTGACGCCGGCGCACAGATGCGCGTGCGTGCGCACGGGAATCTCAGGGAAGTGGGCTTTGATGAGCAGGGTGTTGCTCACCACGCAGATGTCCGTGCACAGGCCGATGACCTCGATGGAGTCGATGGGTGCGTCGTCGTTTTGCTGCGCAAGCCACCAGACGAGCTCGACCGACCCAAACGTGGGCTTGTCGAACACGGGCGCCTGACGGTCGGCGCGTACGGCTTCGAGCGCGGGAACGAGCTGCCAGCCTTCCGTGTCGCGGATGCAGTGCTCAACCGGCAGGTTGCGGCCTTCCTGGGTCTGAAGGTAGTCCGCCTCGTGGGTGTCGCGCGTGAACGCGACGGTGCCCTCGAAGGCGCGGGCGTAAGCGGCGACGTCGTCGACGATCGCCTGTGCCTCCGGCGTGCCCAACGAGCCGTCGACAAAGTCTTTCTGCATATCGATGACGACAAGGTAGTTGTTGGCCATGATGCGCTCCTTGCGTGTGAAGGCGAATGGGGAATTTGCAACGATGATACCGCGCCAGCGGATTTCTGGGGAAGTTCAATTCAAGATATGATAGAGTGTCATCAAATTGAACTTTGAACTTCAGGTAAGCAAGTAGTTCAATTTCTGTTTTGTCTTGAACTTCGGAGGGTGCATGGACCACCAGATGTTCGCCGAGCGGCTCAAATCGGCCATGGGGCAACGCGGCCTCAAGCAGACCGACATGATTCGCGCCGCGTCCGAGCTCGGCGGCAAACTCGGGAAAAGCCAGATGAGCCAGTACGTGAGCGGAAAAACCATGCCCCGCCGCGACATGCTGCGCCTGCTCGCCCAGATTCTCGAGGTCGATGCCGCGTGGCTGTCGGGCGAGCTCGCGGACGCAGGCGGCTCCGCTCAGGCCTCGGTACCCGCGGGCGAGCGAGCTAGCGCGCGGCATGAGGCCGCTTCCCCCACCGTCGGCACCAAGCAGCCGGAACAGAGCCGGCATGCCAGCAAAAGGAGCACATACATGCGCGAATTCAAGAAATCCACCAAGCTCGACAACGTCCTGTACGATGTGCGCGGACCCCTCACCGATGAGGCCGCCCGCATGGAGGCCGAGGGTCAGCGCATCCTCAAGCTGAACATCGGCAACACCGCGCCGTTTGGGTTCCGTTCACCCGAAGAGGTCATCCAGGACATGCGTCACCAGCTGACCGAGTGCGAGGGTTATTCCGAGGCGCGCGGCCTGTTCAGCGCCCGCAAGGCCATCATGCAGTACGCGCAGCTCAAGAAGATCCCCAACGTGTCCATGGAGGATATCTACACCGGCAACGGCGTTTCCGAGCTTATTCAGCTGTGCATGAATGCGCTGCTCGACAACGGTGACGAGATCCTCATCCCCATGCCCGACTATCCGCTGTGGAGCGCCTGCGCCGCACTGGCCGGCGGCACGCCCGTGCATTACATGTGCGATGAGCAGGCCGAGTGGAACCCCGACCTCGCCGACATCGAGTCCAAGATCACGAGCCGCACCAAGGCCATCGTCATCATCAACCCCAACAACCCCACCGGTGCGCTGTATCCGCGCGACCTGCTCGAGCAGGTCGTCGAGATCGCGCGCAAGCACCAACTCATGATCTTCTCCGACGAGATCTACGACCGCCTGGTGATGGACGGTTTGGAGCACGTGTCCACTGCGGCGCTCGCCCCCGACGTTCCCTGCGTCACGTTCTGTGGCCTGTCCAAGTCGCATATGGCGTGCGGTTTCCGCATTGGCTGGATGATTCTGTCAGGCAACAAGCGCTGCATGAAGGACTTCATGTACGGCGTCAACATGCTGTCCAACATGCGCCTGTGCTCCAACGTTCCCGGCCAGTCCATCGTCCAGACCGCGCTGGGCGGCTATCAGAGCGTCGAGCGCTATATCGAACCGGGCGGCCGCATCTACGAGCAGCGCAACTACGTGTACGAGGCGCTCAACGCGATCGATGGCGTGACGGCGGTCAAGCCCAAGGCGGCGTTCTACATCTTCCCGAAGCTCGACGTGAAGAAGTTCAACATCACGAGCGATGAGCAGTTCGCCCTCGACCTGCTGCACGAGAAGCGCATCCTCATCACGCGCGGTGGCGGTTTCAACTGGCCGGAGCCCGACCACTTCCGTATCGTGTACCTGCCGCGCATGGGCGTGTTGCGTGACGCCGTAAACGACCTGGCCGACTTCCTATCCACATATCGTCAGGCGTAGGCGCCCGGGTTTATTCGGATTCGTTGCGCCGGTTGCTATGAGAGCCGGCCTTGAGGCGCTTGCCCCAAGGCCGGCTTTTGTATGCGAGGGCCGGTGCATCCGGTAGGTACGCGTCGACCGCGTGCGGCGCTCCTTGCGTGTGCCTGGTCGGCGCTGCTTTTGTGTGCATGCGGTTTCTCGTGACGTATTTGCGCTGCTACCTCTACACTTGCAATCTGGCCGGAAGGCCTGTGTGAGATCGCGGCAGGAAGGATTGCCGCCTGTAGAGCGCCGAGGGCGCAGGAGGAACGCATGTCTGAGTACAGCGAAACCAACGTGAATGTGACCGAGAACGAGAACGAGGAAGTGGCCGTCGAGAATACGGCCGAGGTTGTCGTCGAGACCGAGGCCGTGTCCGAGCTGGTCGCCGACGACGAGACCGTCGAGGAGGCTCCCGAGGCCGAGGCTGCCGAGGAGCAGGACGCCGAGCCCAAGGCAGACGTCGCGAATCTCGATGATGAACTGTTTGACAAGGTGAATCGCGCCGCCCGCTTGCTGCGCGGCCGTCGCGACATGATGCGCGAGGAGGCCGAGGAGGACGCTGCCCGTCTTCGCGACCTACAGCGCGCCCTGAAGCTCCTCGAGCTGAAGCCCCGCATGGAGCAAAAGGAGATGGCCGAGCTCATGGGCATGCGTCTGCGCGAGCTCAACGCCCTCATGATTGAGGCCGAGAAGCACGATATCGTCGCCCGCATCGAGCCGGAAGAGGAGGATATGCGCAAGATCGTCGTGTTCGCCTCCGAGGATGCCGCCGAGCTGGCCGAGGCGATGGGCAACAAGCGCAAGAAGCTCATCCCGACCCTCTCCGCGGATTCCGCGAACGAGATCCTCTCCCTGCTCGACCAGATCATCGATCCGATGGTCGCCATGGGTCTCGACGCCGACCGCGGCCCGCGTGGCGGTCGCGACGATCGTGGCCCGCGCGGCGGCTTCGGCGGTCCCCGCGGCGACCGTGGTCCGCGTGGACCCCGTGGTGGCCGTGACGACCGTGGCCCGCGCGGCGGCTTCGGCGGTTCCCGTGGTGGCCGTGACGACCGTGGCCCGCGCGGCGGTTTCGGCGGTCCCCGTGGCGACCGCGGCCCGCGTGGAGACTTCGGCCCCCGTGGCGGTCGTGGCCGCGACGACCGTGGTGGTCGCGGTGGCTTCAGCGGCAACCACCGTGGTGGCCGCTTCTAGGCGCCCCGCCACGCGTCATAGCGATATACGAAACCCGATCGGCTTTGCGCCGGTCGGGTTTTTCGTTATGCGAGTGGGACAATGGGGACAGGCACTTTACCCATCAGCATGTGGCCTGCCCCTCTTTCCCGATGGGGAAAAGATGCCTGTCCCTGTTTTCCCCAGCTGGCTATGAGCCGGCTGGGGTCTTTTCTTGTCGGCGAAGCGCCGGCAGCCGGGCGCGCTCGGCAGGCCCGCCCGATAAAATGTTTACCCGGTCTGTTGTGACAGATTTGCCCGGAAACGTGTCACAACGGACCGGGTAAATGGTTTACCCGGTCCGTTGCGGGCCGCCGGTCAAGCTTAGGACCGTGCGCGTCCATAAAAGAAGCCCGCCTCCGGAAGGAACCGGAGGCGGGCGGCAATCGCAAAATGCAGCCAGCGGGTACAGACCCGTGTCGAGCCCGCGCTACACGGCAGCGAGTACAGGCCCGTGTCGAGCCAGCGCTACACAGCCGGCGGGCGAAGACCCGTGTCCAGTCTGAGCTAAACGGCAGCGGGCGCTGAAGACCCGGCGGCAGCCGCGTCGCCCGCAGGCTGTTCGGCTACGGCTTCGCTGTCGATACGGCCGGAGTCCCCGGGCGTGATGGTCATGCTCTCAAAGCGGTGCGCCATGTAGGCGTCGTCGAAGTTCTTCGCGTAGAACGCTTCGACCGGGGTCGTGCCCGCCACGCCGGACAGGCGCTCGAACCAGCAGTCGAGAGCCTGCAGCGTCATGACGCCGTTGACGAGCATGAGCACAGTGCACAGGGCGGTAAAGGAGTAGCGCAGCTTCCACGGGATGATGTTGATGAGCTTGAGCAGCCACGGCAGGCAGAGCTTGATCCACACGAAGCCGAGCGCGCCCCACATGCACATGAACAGCGTGCTCGTGCGCCCGCCGAACAGCGCGGCCACCGGGTCGGGGAACAGCCCGAAGATCGTGGAGCCCGAGTAGTCCCACGCCACGGCACCGAAGCCGGTCTGCATGAACCAGCTCACGGCCGCCTCGAACAGGCCGCCGATAATGGCGGACACCACGAAGATGATGACGGGGTTGGCCTTGTAGAAGCGGTTGAGCGCCACGGTCATGAGCACGGCACCGAAGCCGTAAATGGGGGAGAACGGGCCGAACAGCATGCCGGCGCGATCCTGATATACGCCCGGCTCGACGACGACCATGTGGTAGATGGTCTCGATGATCAGGCCGAGCACGCAGCAGACCACGAATACCCAGAACAGGTTGAAGAAGTTGAGCTCGATGTAGCCCTTGCCCTCGAGGTCGCGTCCGAGCATGCCCATGCGCGCCGCCTGGCGATCGGTCAGATCGCGTGCGGTGCGCTCGAGATGGCGCTCGTGGCGTAGCGTCGGGTCGACGGTCACCGACAGGGTGAGCAGGATGACGAGCTGGATGGCGTCGGGGATGAGATTCGTGCCGATGCCCTCGAGCATGATGCGCAGAAGGATCTGCACGAGCGTGGTCGCGATGAGCGCATAGGACCAACGCGCGGCGTTGCGGCGGCGATCCTTGAGCAGCGAATGGCCGAAGATGATCAGCGCGATGCCGTTACCGAGCGTGACGACGATCGAGATCGCGAGCAGCACGACAGGCAGGGTCGGGTCGGTGCCGACAGCGATAAGCTCGGGATTCGTCTGCAGCGCCCACATGACCATCGCGCCGAAGATGAAGATCATCGGGACGGTGATGATACCGTCTGCCATGCAGAGGAAGCCGTAGATCTTCAGAATGAGCGGGATTTCCTTCGTGGAATTCGCGGTGGCGCCCTGGGCGGCCCCCTTGCCGTCGGACGGGGTGATATCGGTCATGAGCGATCCTTTATCCGCAGGTTAAGCATGCAAACTATCAAAGTGTACCGTATCGGGGGATAACGTTCGCGAACCATACGGATAACCCACGTCGATCGTCAACCATTTCGTTGACGATCTTCTGTTCTCTTTGACGAGGAAACGACCTCCCGATACGATTACGCGGTTTTGCGAAAGGCGTGTATCCTCTGTCATGCCTTTCACTGGGCCTAGGAGGTCCGAACACACGGGAAAGGGAGAGAAACACATGTCACCGAATCGTCGAATCGTTCAGGGCACCGGGCTGTTCTATCTGGTGTTCGGCATCATCGCGCTGATAACGGCTGCCGTCATGTTCTTCGGGGCACCGCTTGCCGAGTCCAGCATGGAAGACGGTACCGAGATCGCCATGATGTTCGGCATCATCCTCGCCATCATCGGCCTGTTCATGGTCGTCGCCGGCATCATCGGTCTGCGCGCCGCCAAGCACGACAACCTGCTCAAGCCCTTCATCTACATTTCCGCCTTCATCGTCGTGCTGAACCTCGCCGAGATCGGCCTCACGTTCAGGAGCGGTGAGGGTGGTTCGATTTACATGAACCTCATCTACGCTGTATTCTCCTTCGTGGCGATCGTCGCCGCCTCGCGCGTTCTGAACGGCGACAAGTAGTCTGATGTCGATGGCCGAAAGCCGCGCGGTTGTCCGAATCCGTAACGGCGCCTGTCTGCATTGATGTGCGGACAGGCGCCGTTCTTCATGAGGAAGCGGCCTTATCGTCAATACTTGGTTGACGAATGCCGTCTCGCCATCATCCCGAATCTTGCAAGAGACGTATTCTTAAGGAAGAATACCGGAATTCTGGCGATACGCCGAGATCCGCTGTTCCGCAGCCGTAAGCGCACGTGTCATGTTGGGATTGAGGCATGAACATCCGCCAGCTTCAGTATTTCTACCTCGCTGCCTGTTACGGCAGCTTTTCCGAGGCCGCTCGCGCCGAGGACGTTTCGGTCCAAGCGGTATCCAAGGCCATCATCGAGCTTGAGGAAGAGCTGGGGCAATCCCTATTTTTCCGTGAGGGGAGAAGTATTTCCCTCACGGGATTTGGCAAAGCGATGGTCGGTCCTGCTCGTGAGGCGGTTGCGAGCTTCGATGCAGTGGGCAGGGCGGCGGAATCGTATGGCATGGCTGATGGCGACGCGTCGCAGCAGATCCTCCGTATCATGCTCGTATCGCCCCCCTTTGCAAAATACGAGCTGGTGTGCAGCGCGCTTTCGCAACTGATTTCCCACATGATCGGCACGAAGACCCATATTGCAATCGGCAGGGGAGCCGATGCGCTGGCCGATCTGCGTGCCGGCAACATCGACGCACTCATTACGATCGGTGCTTTTTCGAATCCCCGTTGTGTCACCCGCGCGCTCGGCAACGTATCGGTCGGTGCCTTCATGGGCAAGAAGCATCCTCTTCGCCGCAAGCGCCTTGTGAGCTTTGATGACTTGGAGCCCTATCCGGTCCTGTTCAATAAAGACATCGATTCATTTAACGATACGATTCTGTCCGCATGTCAACGCAGCGGCCTCAGCTCGGATGTGGTGGAGATCCAAACCGACGCCGAGGTTGCCGATTTCCTCGAGTATCGGGACGGCTACGTGCTGGGCGTCTATCTCAAGGCGCTCGATATCAAACCGCTTGCCGCCATGCACAAGATCGATCCCGCAGATGCTCCTCCGATTCCCATATGCGTGGTGACGCTCAAGGGTAAGCAAGGCGAGAAGTACGAACGTCTCGATCGCTTTGTTTCCAGGGAGTTTTCCCTGCTTAAAAGGATGTTCAACGAGTAAGGGCGTCCCTAATCGACAAATCGGCCGCATACCGTCGGCAGAGTATCGCCGCACCACGGACTATTCGACACGAAAAGGACCCTGGAACCAATGTTGTTCCAGGGTCCTTTCAGCATACGGTGCCGGACGGCGTCGCCCTAGTGACGATCGGTGTCGTTGAAGTCGTCGAAGTCCTCGTTCTCGTCCACGTATGCCTTGAAGGCTTCCTTTTGCTCCGCATTGAACTTGTCGGCAGCGGCCTTCTCTGCGGCGGTGGCCTTCTTGAACTTAATCGGCTGGTTGACCACGACCTGCGGGAACGGGATGGAGATGTCGTACTTGTCGAATAGCAGCTTCATCTCGCGATTCAGATCGCTGGTGAGCACGACGCGGTCCTTCTCGGCGCATTCGGCCACGATCTTGATGTTGACCGAGTTGTCGGCGAGCATCGTTACGCCCTTGTAGAACGGACCGTCGACGATGGCCGGCAGGCGGTCCTTGATGTTGGGCAGCTCCTTGGAAAGGATGCTCTCCACGCGCTCCAGGCTCTCGCCGTATTCGATGCCGACCTCGACGGCGGCGAACGAATGCTCCTTGGTCATGTTGACCACATTGGAGATGTTGGAGTTGCGCAGCACGAGGATGTTGCCCGAGCCGTCGTTGATCTTGGTCGTGCGCACGCCGATTTCCATGACGGTGCCGCGCTGGCCACCGACCTGGATGATGTCGCCGACGCGGAACTCGCCCTCGAAGATGATGAACAGGCCGGCGATGATGTCGGACACGATGCCCTGGGCACCGAGCGAGACGGCAAAGGTCAGAAGACCGGCAGAGGCGAGCAGCGTGGCGGTGTCGACGCCGAGCAGGCCCAGGCACCAGTACAGGATGCCGATCATGGCGGCGTATTTGACGATGCTCACGCCGAGGCGGCATATGGTCACGCCGCGGGCATCGAGCACGCTCGAGATCATCTGCAGGATCTTTTGGATGATGGCCGAGATGGTCAGCGCCTCGCAGGCGAACATGAGGCTCGCCGTGATGGCGAAGATGTTGAGGCCGCGCTCCCACGAACCGCCGAGGATGTAGGAGAACAGGGAGTCCTCGCCGAAGACGGCATCCTTGAAGATAATCGCCAGGAACACGATGATGACCGCGGCGCTGCCGAACCAGCGCAGCACCTTGCCGACCTTCTGCTCGGGCGTCATCTCGTCCCAGTTGAAGGAGCGATTCAGCCAGCGGCTGGCAGCGGACTCGGAGCGCACCGTGCGGTCGCCGACGTTCACGTTGACGATGCGGCTGTTGTCACGGTTCTCCTCGGGTTCGTTCCCTTCGGCGGTCTGCTCCTCCGCGGGCATGGTGGTGTCGAAGGTGAGCAGGCAGAACACGATCGCCAGGCACACGAGTGCGACGACGCCGGTGGTGATGGTCAGCGGGGCGCGCTCGTTCATGAGCGCGCCCTCGGTGCCGGCGACGAACACGTAGTAGTCGCTCGTCTCGGTAGCGGAGGCGTAGTACTGCTTGCCGTTGATGGTGATGTAGTCGCTGAAGCCGTCCTTGAGCTCGTCTTCGGCCATGCCGCAATCGGTAGCCTTCTTGCCGACCATGTTGTCGTCCGGATAGTAGGCGAAGGTGCCGTCGGACTTGTTGATTGCGAACGCGAAACCGTCGACGCCGGCTTGCACGCCGTCCAGGACGTTGCCGATCTGGACGATCTCGAGCAGGTTCTCGAGGCGTGTCGGGCGGATGCCCAGCTGCACGAAGCCGGTGAGTTCGCCTTCCTTGTCATGCGTGGTCACGCCGATATATTGGCGCAGCTCGCCGGAAACCTCGTCGGGCTGCGGCTTTTGGACGAGATACTCCACGCCCTGCAGCAGCTTGCGGAACTCGTAGGACTGCTCTTCGGGATCCTCGGACAGCGTGAAGTTGGTGAAGCTGGAGTTGGTGGCGGTCATGACGCCCCGGTCATCGAACGTGAAGACGTATTGGATCTGGAGGGCGTCGGCGAGCTCCTGGAGCTTCGTGCGGGTGGCGAGCTCAGGGTTGTTATCGATGATATAGGCGGCGACCTGGGCCTTGGATAGGTAGCGCTCGCCGTACTGTTCGGTCAGCTCGTCGGCGCGCTGCTGGCTGCGCTTGATGGTCGAGGCGATCTGCTCGACGCGTTCGTTGTTGGTGAGCGACTGTGAGGACAGCGCGAACAGGGTCTGCATGTAGAACGAGACCACGAGCACGCAGATGAAGCCGACGATCGAGAGCACGGCGGCCTTACCGGCGACGGAGCGGTTGAAGCGGAAGGCGCCGTGGTCGACATAGTGTTCCTCGTATCCCTCCTCGCTCTCGTGGCGGGCCTCGTCGCGCAGCACGAAGATGCCGTAGAGGGTGACGGCGGCGATGACCGCGAAGAACACGAACAGGATGACGCCGACCGTGACGCTGCCGGAGGCGGCGGTGTCGGACTCCGGAACGGCGGAGATATAGTAGGTATCACCCTGGAGCATGACGCGGCAGAACAGCTCCTCGCCGTCGATCTTCATGATTCCGGTGTTGCCGTCCTCGAGGTCGGCGACATTGAGGCCGGCGTCGATCGCGTCGGCGCCGATCAGGTCCTCGTCGGGGTGATAGGAGATGACCAAATCCTTGGCGGAGACGGCGAACACGTAGCCATGCTGGCCGATCGAGATGTTGCGCAGCACGCTCGCGGTAGAGCCGGTCGCCTCGATGAGCTCGCGCAGCTCGGTCGGGTTCTGCTCGACGATCACCATGGTGTCGTCGTCGATGCGGTCGGCGTAGTAGCGCATGAGCCAGTCCTGCTCGGGCAGCTCGATCTCGACGGCAGCGGAGGGTTCATGCGTGCGGAAGGTGTCGCGCAGCGCGTTGAAGCGCGCGTAGGTGAAATCGGCTTTCGTCTCGCCGGACTGCGCGAGGACCTCGCCGTCGCGGTCGGTGACGAACAGGTTGTCGACGTCGAGCAGCTCGCGCAGCTCGACCATCTTGGCGTCGGTCTCGGCGTAGCCGGCGTCGTTTTGCGCCATATAGGCGACCTGAGCGGCCTTGGACTGGTAGATGGCGTCGAACTGCTCGGTGTTCTGCACGGTCTCCTCGTCCGCCTCGGCGAGCAGGCGTTCGAGCTGGACGGCCTCCTGTTTCATCTCCTCGTCATAATTACCGTGGCTGAGCGAGCTTTGCATGTTGGTGAGCAGGGCGCCCATGACGATCATGCTGGCTGCGACGACGATCAACAACGCAGTAATCTTGATTCTAAGATGTTTGGACATGCCGACGCCTCCTAGTTCCACTTGTCGATGAGCGTGTCGATGGTGTCGTCGTCGAGCATGCCCTGGATGGCGTCGGCGACCTTGGGCGAGAGCTCGGAGTCCTTCTGCGTGGCGACGCCGAAGGACTGTTCCTCGACCACGAAGTCATCGAGGATGTGGCGCTCGTTGTTCATGTAGGTCTGCGCGATGGCGCCGTCGAGCACCATCGTGTCGATCTCGCCCTCCTCGAGTGCGTCGGAAAGCTCCTGATAGGAAGGGTACTGAACTAGACGCCAGTGATCGAACTGCACGTCGCTGTTGTCCTCGTTGGCCGAGCGAACCTCGCCGTCGGAGAACCCGATTTCGTAGAGTTTGATGTTCAGCAGCGGGGCGGCGTTGGCACCGCTCATGGTGCCGAACGTGCAGCCCTTGAGGTCGTCGATCGTCTCGAACAGCGACGAGTTCTGGACGACGGCGATGACCTTGTCATCGTAGTAGGCGGGGGAGAAGTCGAAGTTCTCGAGGCGGGCATCGGCGATGGAGTAGCACGCGACGAGCGCATCGACCTCGCCTTCGAGCAGGAGCTCCTTGCGGTTGTCGGGCAGGACCGTCGTGAACTCGACGTTCTTGTAGCCCAGACGGTTTGCCAGCTCGTTGGCGATGTCGATCTCGAGGCCGTAGTACTTGCCGGTTTTCTCGTTGAGATAGCCGAACCCGACGATGTCGGCGCGAACGCCTACGCGCAGGGTGTCGGAGCTTGCCGTCGTTGCTATCGGCGACGAGCCGCTGGCGCTTCCCGTCGAGCTGCCGGCATCGGTGCAGCCGGCGAGCCCGGCGAGCGCGAGGACGCCAGCGAGCGCGGCGGCCCCGAACTGCCTCCGTGTAATTGTTTGCATCTTCCCTCCTGTGCTTGTGCAGAGCAGCTTATTTCAAACCTGTTAATTATCTCTACAAGCAGGGAAAAAGAGCAGGGTTTAAGGAGTGTTCAAAAAACAGTTGAGGATGAGCGATTAGACAGTTGGCAGCATGGCCAAAACGGTCTTACAGCTACCGAAGTCAGTCCTTCCGTTCGGAGTTTGAGGTGCGTCTCGAAACGTGGTGTGCCGCCCTTCCTCGGCGGCCGTAGTCTCGTTCGGCGGCCGCTTACCGCGATTCTGTTGCTTTGTGGCGCCTTGACTCGCGAAGTGAGTGTGTAGATTCGGAAAACCTTTGTATACCGTATGGGTGGCAATTTATGTACCTGCGCTTTTGTTCCCTCAGTCCATCTAGCTACTCGCCGTTTGCGAATCGAAGCACTCACTTCGCGTAGATCGGGCTGTCGACTGGGGCGAATCTGCGCTTGGAATCGGCATTTCGGCGCCGCGGATGTTTTCCCAGTCTGCGGGAACGCGACCGACTCTTAGCAAGTCCACTCGGACATGCTGCACAAAAGAAGGGCGGCCCGGATTGCTCCGGACCGCCCTGGCGGCACGTAATATGTGCGTGCGTGGTTACGCTGCGACTTAGCCGAAATAACGCTTCAGCAGACCGGCGAACGCCTTGCCGTGACGGGCCTCGTCACGAGCCATCTCGTGCACGGTGTCGTGGATGGCATCAAGGTTGGCGGCCTTGGCGCGCTTGGCAAGGTCGGTCTTGCCGGCGGTGGCGCCGTTCTCGGCCTCGACGCGCATCTCGAGGTTCTTCTTGGTGGAGTCGGTCACGACCTCGCCCAGCAGCTCAGCGAACTTGGCAGCGTGCTCGGCCTCCTCATAGGCGGCCTTCTCCCAGTACAGGCCGATCTCGGGATAGCCCTCGCGGTGAGCGACGCGGGCCATGGCGAGATACATACCGACCTCGGAGCACTCGCCCTCGAAGTTGGCGCGCAGGTCGGCGACGATGTCCTCGGGGACCTCGGGGAGCTTGCCAACGCCCACGACGTGCTCAGCGGCCCAGGTCATATCGCTGTCCATCTTGGTGAAGCGGTCGCCGGAGACGCCGCACTGGGGGCACTTGAAACCCTCGGGCAGCTGATCGCCGTCGAACTCCTCAACGTAACCGCAAACGGGGCAAACGAACTTCATGATCTTCCCTTTCGATCACAGGCGATTGCGTGCGCTCCCGGTCCGTATGGACCCTCTCCGGGCGGCACGCCGTACAGTTAGAATTATGACCAAATCGTGATGAACCAGACTCATATTGAGACTGATTCCTAAAAGTTCTCAGGACCTTCACAGTATGTTTGATTTGGAAAACTTCTCAGTCCAACGGGGCATCGAAATAGGAGCTTGATTCGTGCACAACACGGTCGATATAGACCGCGTCGTCCTTAACATGGTAGATGATCACATAGTGCTGCGCCGAGACGCGGCGGTATTCGGCGTCGGGAGATTCTGGCAGCTCAATCAGCGTTCCGGAATGGGGGAACGCAGCGAGGAGGTTCACCCGATTGGCGATTGCGGAGACGGCTCGGTTGGCCGCCTTTGGACTCGCGGGGGTCTCGCTGATATAGGTTCCGATCTCGCCGATATCGAGCTGCGCCATGTTTCGCTGAAGAATTGTACGATGACTTCATCGTTGTTCTTTGCGTTTTCGCACCTTATGAATCGGTCTTATGGAGCCCTCCTCGCGAATATCTATATGCTGGTGTATAGGAGGAGGACAGCGTAGCGCGTACATTTGCTGATGAATATAGGTAGGAATCCAACAGCAACCTTACACAGCAGCGTGGGGGTCTTGCGAGCACGGATTCAATCGGCAGACGTCTCCTGCGCCAGTGCGAGCGGACGGTCGCCGTGCCGATGACGTCGGCAAGCTACCGCATCCAGCATGAAGCACACGAGCCGCATCCGTTGCAGATCAGGCGGCTGCCGCATTGCCCGCATTGCTCGTGATAGACCGGTTGATAGAGGTCCTGCTCGGGGATCTCGAGGCCAAGGCGGTCGGTCAGGCGCCATGAGATGGGCGTGCCCTGGTAGCCCATGCCCGATTTCCAGGCCTGCTGGCTTTGCGGCTTCTTGCCGCGCAGACGATAGGTCCGCCCGTCCTTCACGAACACGCTGCCCGTCTCAATGAACGCAAACGTCACGTTGGCGGCCACGCACTCGCTGCGCAGGGAGCGCACCCAGGCAAAATCGCAGGGGCGAGCCCCGCCGTAGTTCTCGCCACCGCAGATAACCTGCTCGATGCCGTGGGGCCCTAGGCAGCCGGGCGCGGCATGCTCTACGGATACGGGCCCGATGAACGGTGCGCACATGATGCCGCGATGCTTAGCGGGCGTGGCAAGCAGGATGGGAATGCGCTCGTTGGCGCGGCGCTGGTTCTCGCAGGTGACGTTCAGTATGACGTTGTCCCAGCCGTCGCCCCAGTCGGTGGGAAGGCAGGCGGCAAAGCGCTCGGGTCGTTTGGTGAGGATATAGAACCGCACGTCAGGGCGCTCGCGGATGATGTCCCATGCTGCGTTGCGCCATGGGTCGGCCTCGGGCACGAGGAAGTCGGACGTCATACAGACGCGGATGAGCTCGCCGGGGCGGACGCGGTACGACCCCGAGCGCGTGCGCTGGACGGGGTAGTCGAAGTTCTTGGTGCGTACGACGCGCGACCCGTCGATGCCGCGTCGTTCGTCGTTGTAATACATGTAGCAGTTGTCGCAGCCTTCGCTCACACGCGTGCAGCCGTGCCAGGGATTCCATATGTCATGCATGGCAGGCCCTCCTTTCGTGCGTGCGGGGCTGACGCCTGCGAAAAAGATAGCGCATGTGGCATATCGGCGGCGCACTGAGATCTACGGCAGACAGTGCCTGCTCTTCTGCAGATTTTTACGCGTTATGTACACGTGAATTTTCATGCCGGCCAAAACGGCACAGTTGGGCAGCTGCAATCCTTGGAAAAAGTCGCCGATCGGGTGTCCCTCCGAACGGGTCAAAATTCAGGCGGTACACAACTAGGAAAAATCTGCAAAAACAAGAGGGCAAGCTGCCGCCGCAGGAAGGCTGCCGCTCGTTCGTGTTGTCCTTTCGGGCTTCATGTGGCTTCTCGCCTCAGATAAGCACGCCATTGCAGTGGTCGATCTCGTGCTGAATGATCTGTGCGGTGTAGCCGGAGAAGGTCTTCGTGATCAGCTGGAACGATTCGTCGAGGTAACTCACCTTGATGCGGCGGTAACGGGTGGTTGGGCGCGTCCCAGGAAGGGAGAGGCATCCCTCTTCGGTCTCGTATTCGTTGGCGCGCTCGACGATGACCGGGTTGTACATGAGTGTCGCCCGGGGTCCGTCCTGCACCACGATGATGCGCTTGCGCTGCCCGATCATGTTCGCCGCCATGCCCACGCATTCGTGCGTATGCGCGGCCAGCGTATCAAGCAGGTCCTGGCCCGTGGCCGCATCCTCCGGCGTCGCATCGACGCTCGGCATGCGCAGCATGATGGGGGAGGTGACGATGGGACGGATCATCGGGGGCTCCTTTATACGATAGCCGCATCAGTGACAGAAGTCAGATCCGCTTCATGTCGCAGGAAGGCAGTGTGGTGCGCTGCCAATCTATCTTCTGCAGGATAAAGGTTTTTGCTGTGAGGCAGGGTCAACGGCCTGTTTGCAAAGGCCGAGTAATCTGTGTTTTCGAGTTGCTTGCTAATGGCAAGGTGGAAATCAGAAGGATTGACGGAAATCAGCATATTGTCGAATAGGATATGCAGGTCCGCGCGAAGAAGAAGCCCATTGTTGACCGATTGGCTTTTTGGGCCAAGGTAAGATGAAATATGCGCAGCTTGCAGTGCAGGCTCAACATCGAAAAGGGTGACGGCGCATCGTCCGCCGTAGGCATTGAGCAGCTGCTTTCTGAATTCGGATTGGCGCTTTCTGCGGACAATCCATGCGAGCACGCGTTCCCGTTCATCCTGGTCATCGGATAGCGGATCGATCGGCAAATCGAGGATCTCGTCTGCATGGAAATCAGGGGTCTTCGTGCCTGACTCAAGTCGATCCTCCATCCATTTTTTCTCGCTTTGGGAAAACGGGGAGAGTCGATCGTCTTGCTCGGATCTCACGGGACCATGAAGCAAGAACGTGCCGCTATTCGAATCGTAGCGTTCGACAAATGCAAGGCCGAGACAGCGGTAATCGCTGCCTCTTTCCTTGGCGAAGACGCCGACGGGCAGTCCTCTCTGTAAGCAACGGCGGAGCGCGTCGTTATAGCCGACGTTGGAATCGCGCTGTCCGAGGTTGAGGCGGTGCGCGCAATACTCCATGATCCACGTTCCGTCGTCGAAATGATGGAGCGTATCGTCGGAATACACCGAGTTGCCCGCCGTGGAGATAGAGATGGCGTAAGGGTGACCTGCCGGCTTCTGAATTCCGCTTTGTGCGCAGAGCTTGATATCGATATTCGCGGGGGTATGGTCGCGCCAAGGCCGCGGACCGATAAATCCCTCATGGTCCATGAACCATGCGTATGCAGGAGCGTAGTCCTGCGGGGCTTTGCGGACGGCGCGTTCCACCGATAGGTCGAGGCCGCCGTAGATTTCGATAGCCATGGGTCGTCCATCCATTCGATTGGGATCTCTCATGTTGGATGGTAATGCTTCTTCTCTCTGGGCGGGCGTGCAGGCGAGATGTTTTCGCGCGAGAGTTTTCATCCCATTGAAAGCTTTTGCTATTTCCGCAAGAGTTTTCAATGGGATGAAAACTCTTGCGTTGCTGCGAGTCGTCGACGATATTGATCTTTCGGCGTTGCTTCGCCCTATTATGGTTGCGTATAGAAGGTGCTTCGCTGGGGCTTTATCGCGCTTGAATGGCTTGTCGGCGACTGCTGATGAACAGGGGATATGGGGGACAACATGAACATTAGCGCCTGCACCGCCGCATACTTTACCGGCGCGGGGACGACCCGTACCATCACCGAGCGCTTCACCGCTGCGATCGAGGCGGCGGGCATCCCCGCCCGCGCCGCGGACATCGCGCCGGCAGGTTCCGACGTCCCCACTTTTGACCCCAACGACCTCGCTGTTTTCGCGGTGCCGTCCTTCGGTGGGCGCGTGCCAGCGCCGGCGCTCGCGCAATTTGCGCGGTGCGAGGGCCACGACACGCCTACCGTGCTCATCATCACCTTTGGCAACCGCGCGGTGGACGACACCTTCCTCGAGCTGGCGGACACGGTGCGCGAGCGCGGCTTCATCCCGGTTGCGCTCGGTGCCATCTGTGCGCATCACTCGCTGATGATCGATGTTGCAAAGGGTCGGCCCGACAAGACGGATCTTGAGGCGGTCGATAACCTTGCCCACGCCGTGCTCGACAAGCTCGCCCGCATTTCTGACGCCCGCGATGCCGAGCTGGCCGACATCCCCGGCAACCGCCCGTATCGTGACTTTGCCGGCTCGCCCTTCCGGGCTCAAGCCGATGCGGGCGTCTGCACCGGCTGCGGCTCCTGCGCCCGCCAGTGCCCGGCCGGCGCGATCGACCCGGCGAACCTCGCTTCAACCGATACGGACGCCTGCATCACCTGCATGCGCTGCATCGTGGGCTGTCCCGCCGGGGCCCGTTCGCTCACGGGCGGCGAAGACCTTGCGGCCATGCGCGCGGCCTTCGCTGAGCGCTTGGCGCCGCGCGTCGAGTCCTACATCGTCGGGTAGAAGGTCCCGTTAGCCTATTGCGCGCTGACCGCGAATGGCTTTGGACAAACAAAGGTTGACAGTCGTTCACCTGCTCTAAGGCAGACGCATCGTTCCGATATGCTATAAGGTTACGAAGCGCACGAGGGCATGGGGATGCCCCGCGCATTGCAGGGAAAACCGCCGACGGAAAGGCGACGGATTATGGCATCGACCGCAGAAGACAAGCAGCACCCCGAGGACGAGAAGGCGCCCAAGGCGGACGCCAAGGCGCCCGAGGCGCGCCCCTCGTTCTATCGTCGTCACAAATGGTTCGTCCGCATCGTGACGGTGCTCGCCGTGCTGGTGGTCGGATCGGCTATCGCCATCACCGTGGCCGTCCGCCATCGCCAGGAGCAGGAGCGCCTGGGGCTCGGGGCGGTCCAGCCCCCGAGCGCTCCCGAGGAGCTCGAGAACTCCAGCGGCAAGACGGGTGCCTTCACGGCGCACGTGGAGTACACGAGCATGGCCGAGACCGACGGCCACCAGGTGGCGACCGATATCGCCTGGGATGACGCGTGGTTCTTCGAGGATCCGACCGTCTACAACCACGAGCTCGCCACCACGTGCTCGGTGCTCTCGGCTATCGCCAACTCGGAGTCGGGTTACTACCAGGCCGGATCCAACGCGCCCGCCTACATGGAGCAGGCGCTTGCCGCGCTCGGCTTCGATGATATCTCGACCGCGTCCTACCAGTATCGCAGCGAGGTGTTCGACGAGATCGTCGACTTCTTCGCCGGTACGGATGACGTCGTGGCGTACTCGGTTGCCACCAAGCGCGTGAAGAACGCCGACGGTGCGGAGAAGACCCTCTACCTGGTGTCCGTGCGCGGCAGCTACGGGTCCGAGTGGCTGAGCGACTTCAACATGGGCGACGCCGCCGACTACGAGATGGACGCCATCGATCACGAGGGCTTCATGCGCGCCGCCGACGAGATCGTGAGCGATTTGGCCGAGCGCCTTTCCGAGGACGGTGGCGGCGATGACATCGCCCTGCTGTTCACGGGCCACTCCCGCGGCGCTGCGACGGCGAACCTTGCCGCGTCGTACGCCGACGATATGACCACGGGTCTGCGCGCGCTCGCATCGCTCAACAACATCTACTGCTACACGTTTGCCACGCCCGAGGTCACGGAGTTCGGCAACGTGCACGACGAGCTGTACGACAACATCTTCAACATCATGAACCCGAGCGACATGGTGCCGCGTCTGCCGCTGGCGGCTTGGGGGTATGCGCGCTACGGCCACGACCTGTGGTTGCCCGGCTACGGCGACGAGGCGTTCGACGAGCATTACGACGACATGCGCGCGGCGTTCAAGGCCAACGTCGGCACCGAGAGCCCGTATGTGCCCGAGGACCGCGAGCGTGTGGACAAGCTGATCGACGACATCGCGCGCGAGGTGCCGACGGCCGAAGACATCACCACGGTGGGCGGCATCGCCTCACTGGTTCATGACCTTTTGGCCGACGTCGACCCCATGCAGGTGCTCTACGGACACTATCCCAACGTCTACATCGCCTGGATGCAGGCAATCGACGCCGACGATTTGCGCGCGGACGGGGAGTAGGATCGCCGCCGCGTGCGATCGTGCGGCACCTCGCTTTGACGGGTGGAATAGTAACGGGCCCAGCTGCGCATGTTCGGTATGCGGCTGGGCCCGTCGCCGTTGCACACGGGGATGGGCGATTTTGTGTCCACGAGGGGTTGTAGATTGATGGCATGGGGAAACGCCCGCACATGCGGGGCGCTTAACGAGCCAAGGAGGCCATCATGTACGAACCGTCACGCAATCTCTCTTCGTTCCATATCGCGGGATTTCAGTACTGGGACGGCGCGACCGTGCTCGACCAGCTGAAGCCGGGAACAAAGCTCACGTTGGTGCCCGAGACGGACAACCCGCATGATCCCGCCGCGGTCGCGGTGCGATTCGACGGCGTCAAGCTGGGGTATGTGCCGGCAGACCACAACGAGCTCATCTCGACCATGCTGTTCTTTGGGCATGGCGATGCCTTCGAGTGCCGCGTGCAGCAGGTGGCACCCGAGCGGAGCCCGTGGCATCAGGTGCGTGTTGGCCTGTACGTGACGGACGCCCGCTGATCGGCGAGCGCGCAAAGCGGTCTGCCGGCTTTGGTATGCGGTATGGGTGTAGTAGCATTCGGATGAGCAGCGCGACGCGCAGACGAGGAGTGCGGATATGAACGAGATCAAGTGCCCGAAGTGCGGTGCCGTCTTTACGGTCGATGAGAACAGCTATGCGGACATCGTGCGTCAGGTGCGCGACGAGCAGTTCACGCACGACCTCCATGAGCGCGAGGCGATCATGCATCGCGAGCACGAGCAGGCGCTCCAGCTGGAGCGCTCCGAGGCCGACAAGCGCATCCAGAGCATCCAAGCCGAGCACGACGCGCAGGTTGCCGAGCTCAAAGCGACCGCTGCCGGCCAGCTCGCCGATAGCCTGTCCGAACGGGACGCGAGGATCGCCGAGCTGACCGCCAAACTCGCCTCGGCGGAGCAGGAGCGCGCCCTTGCGAGTGACAAGGCGGCGGCGGAGGCGCGCGAGCAGGCGGGCAAGACGTCGGCCGAGCTCCAGCGCACGATCGACCAGCTCCAGGCGCAGCTCAAGCAGCAGCAGGACGCATCGGCCTTGGAGCAGGCGAGCGCGCGTCAGGAACTCGAGCGCGACATTGCCGCGCGCGACGCCCAGATCGCCGAGCTGAACGCGAAGCTGGCCGCCGCCGCCGATGCGCAGAGCATGGCGGTGCAGCAGGCCGGCTCGCAGGCGCGCGAGGAGGCACGGGCGGCGGAGGATGCCGCGCGCGAGGAGTACCAGCGCTGCCTGTCCGACCGCGACGCCCAGATCGCCGAACTCAAGCAGCGGCTCGCCGCCGGTTCCGCCGAGCGTGAGCTTGCGGTAACGCAGGCGGTTGCCGCGTCGGAGCGCGAGCGCGATGAAGCACGCGCCGAGCTCGCCCGCGAGTTGGCGGTGCGCGACGCCGAAAAGCAGCAGATGGAGACGGCGCATAGCCTTGAGCTCGCCCAGGTTCGCAAGAACACCGAGGAGCTGCTGCGCTACAAGGACGACGAGATCGAGCGCCTGAAGGACATGAAGGTCCGTCTGTCCACCAAGATGGTGGGAGAGTCGCTCGAGCAGCACTGCGAGACCGAGTTCAACCGCCTGCGCATGACGGCGTTTCCCCACGCCTACTTTGAGAAGGACAACGATGCCTCCGAGGGCACCAAAGGCGACTTCATCTTCCGTGAGGCCGACAAGGACGGCAACGAGATTATCTCGATCATGTTCGAGATGAAAAACGAGAACGATGCCACGGCGACCAAGCACAAAAACGAGGACTTCTTCAAGAAGCTCGATGCGGACCGCACCAAGAAGGGCTGCGAGTACGCGATCCTCGTGAGCCTGCTCGAGCCCGAAAGCGAGCTGTACAACGCGGGCATCGTCGACGTGGGCTACCGCTATCCCAAGATGTACGTGATCCGTCCCCAGTTCTTCATCCCCATCATCACGCTGCTGCGCAACGCCGCCCTGAACTCGCTGAAGTACAAGCAGGAGCTCGCTATCGTGCGCCAGCAGAACATCGATGTGACGAAGTTCGAGGAGAAGCTCGGCAAGTTCCAAGACGGGTTCTCCAAGAACTTCGAGCTGGCGAGCCGCAAGTTCCAGACCGCGATCGACGAGATCGACACCACCATCAAGCACCTGCAGAAGGTGAAGGACAACCTGATCTCGTCCGAGAACAACCTGCGTCTGGCCAACGACAAGGCCCAAGGACTCACGATTCGCAAGCTCACGTGGGGCAACCCCACGATGAAGGCGAAGTTCGACGAGGCGCGCGGCGAGGCGGACGCAACCGATGCGGATGTCGAAGATGTCGCTGGGGCCGAGGTGAACGGTACGGACGAATAGGCTAGTCGAGGAGCTTGTTGACGCGCCGATCGTAGGTGAGGATGCCGTTGAGCTCGCCCTCCACGTCTGAGAGCTGTGTGTATACGTAGCCGGCAAGGCCACGAGGTACGAGCGCCTCGGCTTGCGCGAGCGTCCGTCGCACCGCCTCGCGCCACGCGTCGAGGGCCGCAAAGTTGCCGTAGCCGTAACTGGTCGCCGTGGCAGCGTGTCCTTCGATGCGCTGCGTCCAGCCGCCGAACTCCGATATCACGAACGCTCGACAGCCATGGGCGGCGGCGTAACCCTGAAGCGCACGACGGTCTTGGGCGACGGTAAGCGGGCGGAAGTAGTTGTGGTGCGAAAGGTAGTCCCCGCAATGCTGGTCATACCAGCCGCTTACGGCATCGATAGGGCGTGTCGGATCGAGCCGATGAACCTGCTCGGCGGCCTTGTCTGCATCGAACTGACCCCAGCCTTCGTTGAAGAGCACCCAGGTGACGATGGACGGATGACCGGCGAGCAGCTTGACCATATCAGTGCAGGTCTCGCTCCATTCGGTGCGATATGCCTCGTCATCTGCGGCAAGCGCGCGACGGTGTTTGGGCGTGTCGTCACGGAAGGCGCCCCATGACGCGGAGAACAGCGTGGGCTTGCGGCTTGAATACCATGGGCTATAGGTCTTTCCGCCTGACACCGCATCTTGCCATACGAACATGCCTATACGGTCGCAATGGTAGTACCAGCGCGCCGCCTCGACCTTGATGTGCTTGCGAAGCATATTGAAGCCGGCATCTTTGAGCTGCTGGATGTCGTGGACAAGAGCCTCGTCGGACGGGGCGGTCATGAGGCCGTCGGGCCAGTAACCCTGGTCGAGCACCCCTTTGATGAACAGGGGCTCACCGTTGAGGAAAAAGCGGGAGACGCCTTCACGGTCGCGCCGCACCTCGACAGAGCGAAAGCCGCAGTAGCTGCGTGCGATATCCACGGGGGTTTCACTCGCCTGCGGGATGAGCGTTGCCTGGATACCGTACAGATACGGGTCGTCGGGGCTCCAAAGGTGCGGGTGCTCCACAAGGATGCACCCGCGCGCCCTCCATGCGCTGTGTGCTTGGGCCGCGCGCTCGAACGCAAGGGCGCCACGGGCGACCTCGGCGCCCGTGTGGTCGCTCACGGATACGACGAGCTGTGAATCGTCACCCAGTTGCGCGTTCGGATCGCACGCGAAGGCGTCGACGCGCAACGTTCCATCCGCCGCGCCATTGAGCGTAAGCGACGTCAGGTATGCATCGGGGACGATCTCATACCATACGCTTTGCCAGATTCCGCTTTGAGGCGTGTACCAGATGCCGCTCGCGTCGAGGCGCTGTTTGCCGCGCGGCTGCTTGCCGGCATCGCTGGGATCGTAGACGCAGAGCGCAAGCTCGATGTCGGTAGCGGTAAGAA
This sequence comes from Collinsella tanakaei, assembly GCF_030373545.1. GTDB lineage: Bacteria > Actinomycetota > Coriobacteriia > Coriobacteriales > Coriobacteriaceae > Collinsella > Collinsella tanakaei_C. The sequence continues at coordinate 218,246 of NZ_JAUDCO010000004.1, forward strand.
ACGGCGTGATGTCGAGGGAGAAGGGGAGATAGCCACCTTGGTGCGTCGTCGCGATCTGACCGTTTACAAACAGCGCGCAAACCCAATCGACCGCCCCAAAGTGCACGATGAGTCGTTCGCGCGAACCGAGCGCTGGCGTCTCGAAGCTGCGCCGGTACCAAAGCAGTTCGCATGGCGAAAGAACGCGGCCGACACCGGACAGGGGTGCTTCAGGGGAGAACGGCACCGTGATGGTGCTATCGAATCCGTGCGGCATGCGAGCCGCGCGGACGGTCTCGATCGCTTCACGAGCGGTGAGGGCGCGTTCGGGTTTGGCGGAATCGAGTGCGACGAATGCGTATTCCCACGGCCCGTTGAGCGAGGCCCACCGGTCGCGCACGAGGGTGGGGCGGGGGTGTTCCGGTAGAGGGTGGGCGCGATCGAGCTGCTCGCCCCAGGGGGTGGGCAGCTCCGTCAGCTTGCCCGGCTTGGGCGCGACGGCGCTTTTGAGCACGCGGCATACATCGAGCATGGGATTTCCCTTCGGTGGCGCAAGGCGTTCGGTGTGATCGCCTGCTGCCATGGTAGCAGCTCACGCGACGTCGCGCCCACCTGTGATATGCGCGTCTCCGCTGGCAGAAAGGACGGTGCGACTGCCGGATGCGGCAGCGATGCGAGCTCTCGTCTCGGATACAATGCGCGGTAACGATCATTTTCGGCAAAGGAGGAGCCCATGGATCCCAACAAGCGTCCCGACGATATGGTGCGCATCACCACCCCCGATCTGGCTCGCGAGTTTATCGACCAGCAGGTGGCGGCGTGCCGCGAGCAGATCGGCGACAAGAACGTCCTGCTGGCGCTATCCGGCGGCGTTGACTCCTCCGTGGTCGCTGCCCTGCTCATCAAGGCGGTGGGCAAGCAGCTCATCTGCGTGCACGTGAACCACGGCCTCATGCGCAAGGGCGAGTCCGAGCAGGTCATCGACGTGTTCAAGAACCAGATGGATGCGAACCTCGTGTACGTGGACGCGACCGATCGCTTCCTCGACCTGCTTGCCGGCGTCGAGGAGCCCGAGAAGAAGCGCAAGATCATCGGCGCCGAGTTCATCCGTGTGTTCGAGGAGGAGGCCCGCAAGGTCGGCGACCAGGTGAGCTTCCTGGCGCAGGGCACCATCTATCCCGACATCCTCGAGTCCGACGGCGTGAAGGCCCACCACAACGTGGGCGGCCTGCCCGACGACCTGCAGTTCGAGCTCTGCGAGCCCGTGAAGCTGCTTTTCAAGGACGAGGTCCGCGTCGTCGGCCGCGAGCTGGGTCTGCCCGAGTCCATGGTCGAGCGCCAGCCGTTCCCCGGCCCCGGCCTGGGCGTGCGCTGCCTGGGCGCCATCACGCGCGACCGCCTGGCTGCCCTGCGCGAAGCCGACGCCATCCTGCGCGAGGAGTTTGCCGAGGCCGGCCTTGTCGGCAAGGTGTGGCAGTACTTCGTCGTGGTGCCCGACATGCGCGCCACCGGCGTGCGCGACGGCAAGCGCCTCTATGCGTGGCCGGCCATCATCCGCGCCGTCAACACCGTCGACGCCATGACCGCCACGGTGCCTGAGCTCGACTGGGCGCTGCTCAAGAAGATCACCGACCGCATCCTCGCCGAGGTCCCGGGCATCTGCCGCGTCGCCTACGATCTGACGCCGAAACCCTGCGGCACGATCGAATGGGAATAGCTTTTCGCCTGATTTTCTCCAAGACTAGCGGTTTTGCGGCCCCGTTTTCGCCAAATGTGCGGAAACGGGGCCGTGGCTTTTCCGAAATGGGATAGATTTCGGCCGGTCAGGAGCCGGTATTCTAAAAAGGACAAATTGGACTAATTGACACGAACATATGTTCTATATTATGATATGCTTCTCCACAAGGTACGGGAACGACAAGAGCGGCACGGAGGCCCCCAATGGTGCGTGCTTGCGGGCGATCAGGGCTACACGGGTTGATTGCACTTGAAGTTCTCGGACGGTTGCGCGCCTCCGTTTTCCGGCACCCGCAAAGTCCGGAGCTCACATGCTAAACAGGCTTCTGCCGTGAGTGGGACGGAGGGTTCGGTATGGTCAAGAATTCCATCAAGCGATATGACGAGAGCAGTGACGAGCGGGTTTACGTGTCTGTTCGCGAGACGCTGGAGTCTGCGCGCGGTAAGGTGGAGCGTTCCGTCAACAGCGTCATGGTCGAGGCATATTGGGAGATCGGGCGCCAGATTTCCGAGGCAACGGGAGAGCGTGCTGAGTATGGGAAGCACTTGGTGCAGTACCTCGCTGAGAGGTTGACGTCGGAGTACGGAAAGGGGTTTGACTACACCAACCTTACCAACATGAGAAAATTCCACCAAGCTTTTCCGATTCTTGACGCGCTGCGTCAAGAATTGAGCTGGACGCATTATCGCAGGTTGATGCGTATTCCCAACCAGGAGCAGCGCGAGTTCTACATGAACGCTGCTGCTGACGAACACCGGACTTCTCGTCAGCTCGACCATCAAATCGCGACGTTCTACCGCGAGCGCCTGCTTTCCTCGCAGGGCGTCAAGTAACCTGCTTCCCGTGGCGCGACGTGTGTCTGGGGTAATATGGCTCCAGAAAATGAGCAGAGGAGTGTGTCATTATGTCGAAGACGGGCACCACGTCTGGCCCGCGGAAGCCGTTGCTGTCGCTTGCCCCCATGGAGGGGCTGACCGGCCATACGTTCCGTCGAATCCATGCGGAGTGCTTCGGTGCGCTCGACCGCTACTACACGCCGTTTCTCACGCCGCCGCGCGTCGGCAGCTCGTTTGGCAAGCGCGACTGCGGAGAGGTCGATCCAGCCAACAACCAAGGCCTCCATGTCGTTCCACAGCTATTGACGAAGAATGCCGACGAGTTCGTGTGGTCATCCGAGCTTCTGGCGAAGATGGGCTACCGCGAGGTCAACCTGAACGTCGGGTGCCCCTCGGGCACGGTTGTCGGCAAGGGCAGGGGAGCGGGCTTCCTGCGCGATCTGGACGCTCTCGATACGTTTTTGAGCGAGGTGTGCAGCCGGTCGCCTCTTCCGGTGTCGGTCAAGACGCGAATCGGCGTCGCGAACGACGAGGAGTACGGAGCGATTCTCGATGTGTATTGCCGCCATCCGCTGGCGGAGCTCATCGTGCATCCGCGCGTCCGGAAGGACTTCTATCGGGGCAAGCCGCGCTGGGAGCCCTACGGCGAGACCCTGCGTCGCGCGCCGTTTCCCGTAGCGTACAACGGGGATATCTTCACCTGCGGCGACAGGGACGCGCTGCTCGCGGCCTATCCGGAGACGCGCCACGTGATGCTGGGCCGTGGGCTTTTGTACAACCCGGCGCTGGCACGCATGCTGAACGGCGGTCCGGCGCTCATGCTCGCCGAGCTCAAGCGGTTCCATGACAAGCTGTTCGATGCTTATGAGGCGCAGATGGGCGGGAATGCGGTCTTTCGCATGAAGGAGTGGTGGTCCTACGCTCAGCATGCGTTCGATGATCCCGTATCGGTTCACCGGGCTGTCAGAAAGGTTCGCACGGTCGCTGATTACCAGGCTGCCGTGGCAAAGATCTTCGGGTAGCCCGACAAGTTGGCGCCGGGTTCAATCTTGTCGCAATCTTGTCGCTACGCCATGCAGCGGCCGAGTTCGCGCGCGGACCTCGCTGACCTCGGAGATGACCCAGAAGGCGTGCGGATCCGCCGTGTTGATCATCTCGCGCATGGGCCACAGCTTGCGGCGCGGAATCACGCACAGCACGGCCTTGCTGTCGGTGCGCGTATAGCCCTGCTCGATGGGGAGCATCGTGGCGCCAGCGTCCTGTTCGCCAAGAATCAGCTCGCGGATCCGCTCGTATTCGGGCGAGAAGATGAGCAGTTGGACCTGCGAGCGACCGATGACCATGACGCGGTTCATCACGATGGTCAGCAACGACAGCGCGAGGATGCCGAGCAGAATCTGCTCGGAACTGGAAGAATGGTGAGCGGGGACGTCAATTCGCCGGCAGGGTGAGCGAGGCGAAGCGGCGGGCGAACGTGGGGCGCGGTAGACGGGCACTGCGTGTGATGTTTTACCTGCGGCTGACAACAAGGCGTCTCGCCTCTGGTAAGGTTGGCGCAGCGGAAAGCGGAGGAGGAGATCACGTGGCACTGGACGCAGCGCAGACGGCAGGGCATACCGACAACGGCATCATCGCGTTCGAGGGGCTTCCCAACACGCGCGACCTGGGCGGCATGCCCACCTCGGACGGCTGCCGCATCCGTCCGCGCCTGCTGCTTCGCTCCGGTCTGCTCGCGCGGGCGACCGACGGCGATCTTGCGCGCCTGCGCGATGAGTACGACCTGCGGCTCGACATCGACCTGCGCACGAATGACGAGTGCGCCGAGCGCCCCGACCCCATCGATGCGTTTCCGGGTTTGCGCTTCGTCCATCTTCCGGTGTTCGAGGAGGCTGCCTCCGGCGTATCGCGCAGCCAGGCGGACATGGACCGCGTGCGCGCCCAGGTGGCGCGCGGCGCGGCCGAACCGTCCGAGCTGATGATCACCCTCTATCCGCACATGCTGCTCGACGATTGCGGCATCGAGGCGTACACGGCGTTTTTCCGCGAGATTCTGGCGTGCACCGAAGGGGCGGCCCTGTGGCACTGCACCGCGGGCAAGGATCGCTGCGGCATGGCGAGCGTTTTCATCGAATGCGCCCTCGGGGTGCCTTGGGAGGTCATCGAGGCGGACTATATGGCGACGAATCGCTTCTACGGCATTGCCGTTGAGGACGGGATTCCCGCAGACCCCTTCGAGGGCGTGGACCGGCGCTATCTTGCAGCGGCGAAGGATGCTGTGGACCGGGAGTTCGGAGGAATGCTCGGCTACATCGAGCGGGCGCTCGGCGTCGATGCCGCCGCCCGTGCCGAACTTCGTGACCGCTACCTCGGCGAATAGCGCGAACACAAGCGTCAGACAAGGACGGGCCGCATAGGTTCGATCGCGCACGAGCCGGGTGTCGTGGCCCTCACTGAGCGCCAGGCTCCTCGCCGTCCGCTGACTCTGGAGTCCATGCGAACCGTTGGCTGAACCGCCCTGCGGGCGGGCCCTCCTATGGAACAATAGGGTTCGTTTTGTTTTGCCTACAAGGAGGATGCATGCCCGCGCGGTTCCTGTCTGCCTTCATCTCGCTGTTGCTCGCTTTGGCGCTTTCTGCCTGCGGGCAGGCTGCTTCGCAATCCGGCTCGTATGTCGAGCTGTCCGACGAGCCGTCCGTCGAGCAGGCGTCATTTACCGAAGAGGAAATCGCGTACGCCGAGGACAACCTTGGGTACGAATCGTACAGCGACCTGGACGGCCTGGGCCGTTGCGGCGAGGCCGAGGCATGTCTGGGTCCTGAGACCATCCCCGATTACGGCGAGGAGCGCGAGAGCATCAGCGAGGTGCATCCGTCGGGCTGGCACTCCATCCGCTACGATTTCGTCGAGGGCGAGTCGCTCTACAACCGCAGCCATCTGATCGGCTGGGCGCTGTCGGCCGAAAACGCCAACGAGCGCAACCTGGTGACGGGCACGCGCTACATGAACGCCGACGTCATGCGCATCTATGAGGAAGAGGTCGCGGGCTACATCTACGACACTGACAACCACGTGCTCTACCGCTCGACGCCGGTGTTCGAGGGCGATGAGCTCGTGTGCCGCGGAGTTCAGGTCGAGGCCTATTCGCTTGAGGACGACGGCCGGGGCATCGATTATTCCGTGTGGTGCCCCAACGTGCAGCCCGGTGTCGAGATCGACTACGCCACCGGCGACGCGCGCCTTGCCGACGAGGACGCCCAGGCTGCCGAGGATGCGGCATCGGGCGAAGTCGGGTCGTACATCCTGAACACCAACTCCCATAAGGTTCACGATCCCGCCTGTCCCGGTGCGGAGGATATCGCTCCGTCGAACCGCAAGGAGTTCACCGGCTCGCTCGACCAGGCCGAAGACGTGGGCTACGCTCCATGCGGCCAGTGCCTTGGCTGATTGCCTTCGGATTTGAACCGTTGAGCCCGCGTCAGCGCCGCCGCTTTCGCGGCGTCGCCGTGACCCATTCGTGTTCATTCTCGCGGCACCTTGTATAATCTGCGATTTTGCCCGCGCGGGAAGGCTCGGCATTCTATACTATGCGAGTTCGCTAAAACCTATCAGGAGGGCATGGTATGGGCGGATTCTTTGGTGCGGCGTCTAAGCGCGACGTCGTGCTCGATGTGTTCTTTGGCGTCGACTATCACTCCCACCTCGGCACGCGTCGTGCCGGCATGGTGTTCTGCGAGGGCACCGGAGGGTTCCAGAAGGAGATCCACTCGATCGAGAACACGCCGTTCCGCTCGCGTTTCGATGCGGACCTTGCCCGCTTCCACGGCACGAGCGGCATCGGCTGCATCAGCGATACCGACCCTCAGCCGCTTTTGGTGCGCTCGCACCACGGTGTGTTCGCCATCACCACCGTCGGCATCATCAACAACGCCAACCAACTCATCGAGCAGTACTTCGAGCAGGGCGGTGCCCAGTTCATGGCGATGAGCTCCGGCGCGGTGAACAACACCGAGCTCGTGGCGGCGCTCATCAACCAGAAAGAGGACCTCGTCGAGGGCATCATGTTTGCCCAGCGCGCGGTCGAGGGCTCGCTCACGCTGCTCGTCATGACCGAGGACGGCACGATTTTCGCGGCGCGTGACCGCATGGGTCGCCTCCCCGTGCTGATCGGCCGCGACCTCGAGGGCAACGGCTACTGCATCTCCTTCGAGTCGTTCGTCTACCACAAGCTCGGCTATGAGGATTCCTACGAGCTCGGTCCCGGCGAGATCGTGCGCATCACCGCCGAGGGTTATGAGACGGTGGCCCCCGCGGGCGACCAGATGAAGATCTGCGCGTTCCTGTGGGTGTACTACGGATACCCCAACTCCAACTACGAGGGCAAGAACGTCGAGGTCATGCGCTATCGCAACGGCCAAATCATGGCGCGCGACGAGGCGGCTGCCGGCACGCTGCCCGACGTCGACTACGTTGCGGGCGTGCCCGATTCGGGCCTGCCGCACGCAATCGGCTACGCCAACGAGTGCGGCGCCACGTTCGCCCGTCCGTTCATCAAGTACACGCCCACGTGGTCGCGCTCGTTCATGCCGGCCAACCAGAGCGTGCGCAATCGCATCGCCGAGATGAAGCAGATCCCCGTGCCCGAGCTCATCAACGGCAAGAAGCTCCTGTTCGTGGACGATTCCATCGTGCGCGGCACGCAGCTCGGCAAGACCGTCAACTTCCTGTACGAGGCGGGCGCCAAAGAGGTGCACATGCGCTCCGCATGCCCGCCCATCATGTTCAGCTGCAAGTATCTGTCGTTCTCGCGCGGCAAGTCCGATATGGACCTCATCGCTCGCCGCGTGGTGCGCGAGCTCGAGGGCCCCGAGGGCGACAAGCACCTCGACGAGTACGCCGACAGCTCGACCGAGCGCGGCGGCTGCATGCTGCGCCGCATCTGCGAGCAGCTGGGCTTCGACAGCCTGGGCTACCAGTCGCTGCCCGGCATGCTCGAGGCCATCGGTATCGACCCCACCAAGGTCTGCACGTACTGCTGGGACGGCAAGGAGTAGATCGCTTCGATTCGCCTCAGCGACGGTTGCGGCACCCGTAGATTTCGAAAACCCCGTTTAGGGTTCGGTTTTGAGGCGCCCGGTCGAGTAGGCTGGGCGCTTGCTGTAAAGAACCTGCAGGTAGAAGCGATGCGAGCATTCGGTCTACGTGGAGGCACGCCGCAAAATCGCACCCTAAACGGGGGTAGCGTTTCCGGCTGGTGGGCAGATAATATAAAACATTACAAGCGAGCGGGGCGTCCGGTTCACCCGGACGCCCCGCTCGCTCAAGCTGCGCATCGTTCCGTGCGCCGCGTGCTGCCTATTCCATTCCGGGAAACCCGGTCTGTCGCAAGGCTTCATACAGCACGATGGCGGCGGCGTTCGAGAGGTTGAGCGCGCTGATGCGGTAGTCGCGCACGTCGACGAAATTGCCGCAGATGTCCTGCCTGAGCAGGGGAGAGGCGTCCTCGTCGCCGTCGGGATGGAGCGTGCGGTCGCGCGCTTCCCAAGCGTCGCGATTGGCGAGGGAGGTGCGGTCGGCGAGCATGGGGATTCGCTCGCAGCGTGCGGGGGCAAGCGCGAGCACGTCCTCCGGGATGCCGGAGCTCTCACTGCCGAATACGAGGTAGTCGCCATCGCGATACGTGCTTTCGGCGTAGGTGCGTCGCGCCTTCTTGGTGAGCAGGTGCAGTCTGGGGTCGTTGCCGTCCGGCGCGAGCCCACAGCGTGCAAGAAAATCATCCCAGCTGGCATACACCGTCACATCGAGGTTTTCCCAGTAGCCAAGGCCCGCTCGATGCAGCATGCGGTGGTCGAGCGAAAAGCCGATCGGCTCGACCAGATGAAGCCGGGCGCCGGCAACCACGCAGGTCCTGCCGATATTGCCGGTGTTGGCGGGGATCTCCGGTCCCGCGAGGACCACGTTGAGCATGCCTTCTCCTCTCTTGCGCGCCGCGCCGTGTTGGCGGGAACCCGCCGTATCGCGCATGCGCTGCCGACCATGATATACATATCCCGTGCATGCGTGTCGTTTGCCGCCGTCTTACGATACTATCGTGTGGCGCGCTGAGCGCATACACCTATATGCCTACCGAAGGGATGACCCTCATGATCAAGGAGCTCGTGAACGACGACGCCATCCTCTCTCAGCCCTGCGAGAAGGCGACCGCCGAGGACGCGGCGATCGCTCAGGACCTGCTCGACACCATGGCGGCGACCGAGGACGCCGCCTGCCTGGCCGCCAATCAGATCGGCGTCGCCAAGGCCATCGTCGCCTATACGGACGACAGCGGCGCCGCGCACGTCATGTACAACCCCAAGCTGCTGCTCGGCCTCGGCGCGTACAAGGCGGTCGAGCGCTGCCTGTCGCACGATGACGACTTCAAGGTCACGCGCTTTGCCAAGGCCAAGGTAAGCTACGACGAGCTGGTCGACGGCGAGCTCAAGCCGCGCCGCCGCGACTTCACCGGCTGGGTCGCCCAGATGGTCCAGCACATGATCGACCACTGCAACGGCAAGCTGGTCTAAGCCGATCCATGAGGTTTCTGCTCAACTTTACCGATGAGTTTGCGCTGGCGATCGGCCTGTGGCCGGTCGCCTCGTTTGTGCTCACCCTCCCTATCCTGGCCTATCTGTACCATCGCGACGGAAAGCTGCGCGCCTGGTCGGCGGTAAGCGTCTACCTGGCCGTGCTCTATGTGCTGTCGCTCGCGTGCTTCACGCTCTACCCGTTGCCGAGCGGCACGTCGGGGCCGGGTATCACCTACGGTATCGCCCCTCAGCTGAATCCCTTGCGCTTCGTGGACGACCTGCGCTACGGAGGTCCCGCGGCGCTGTTCCAGATCCTCGCGAACGTCGTGTTCTTCATGCCGTTCGGCTTCTTTTGCCACCGTGTCTTCCGCCGCGGGTTCATCGCGTCGGCGGTCATCGGCTTCCTGGCGTCGCTCGCTATCGAGACCACGCAGCTCACGGGTATCTACGGGCTGTATCCGTACGCCTATCGCACGTTTGATATCAACGACCTCATGTGGAACACGGGCGGTGCGGTCATTGGCTGGGCCGCCGCTGCGCTCATCGCCTTTGCCCTGCCGGTCGATCCCGAGGCCGACGATGATGACGTCACCGAGAAACCCGGTCTCGTGCGCCGCCTGGTTGCCCTGCTGCTCGATCTCATCCTGATCGTTGCGGCGACGGCGATCATGACGGCGGTCGCCATCTTCGCCTCCTCGCTGACGCAGCCCGGGGCGAGTCTGCCGCTGGCCGTTCCGTGCATCCTGCTCGCCGTGTCCTACCTGGTGGTGGAGGGCATCGTGCCCTGGCTGCGCGACGGTCGCACGCCCGGGTCGGGCTTTGTCCACATGACCTGCGAGACGCGTCCGCGCTTCGGCTTTCGTCGCGTGCGCTTCTATGTGGCGCGCCTCGTATTGCTCGCGGTGTTCATCGCGCTTCCTCCCGTCGGCATCGTGACGCTCGCGCTGTACTATCCGCGGCGCCATCGCCTGCCGTACGACGCCATCTAGAACGCTGCGACATCAGGCCACAAGGGCCCAGACGACCGCGATCACGACGGCTGGCAACATGTTCGCCGGCTTGAAGGTCTTCTCCCAGATGAGGTTCACGCCCACGCAGAAGATGAGCATCGACCCTACCAGCGAGAGGTTGGCGAGCGCCGCCTCGGTCATGATGGGGCGCAAAGGCAGCGCGAGCAGGGTGATGCTGCCTTGAATCACGGCGACGGGCAGGGCGGAGAACACGCAGCCGCGGCCCAGCGATGCGCTCATCACGCAGACGATGACCGCATCGAGCGCGCCTTTGAGGGCGAGGGTCGACCAGTCGCCCAGGATGCCGTCTTGAATCGAGCCGACGATCGCCATCGCCCCGATGCCGACGGTGAGCGATGTCGACACGAAGCCGTTGACGAAGCTCGCGTCGTCGTCGCTTCCCGTCTTGCGCTTGAGCCATATGCCGAGCTGCTCGAAGCGGTCGTCAAGGTCGATGGCCTCGCCGATGGCGGCGCCCAGCGCAAACGAGACGATCATCATCGCGGTTCCCCCGCTTGTCAGATGGTCCCCCTCGACGGCGAGCATCTGCTCGAGCGTGCCGGCGAGCCCCACGAACAGGATGCACAGGCCGGTTGCCTTCATGATCGTGTCCTGCATGCGCGGCACGAGGAAGCGGCCACCGCACAGGCCGACGGTGCCGCCCGCGATGATGCAGGCGACGTTGATGAGCGTTCCCAATCCGATGATCATATGAATCCGGCTCCGCCAAGATGTGCGGTCGGGCCGCGCGGCGCGCGACGCCGACGATAGTTGTTCGACGATGGCATCGTAGCAGACCGGAGCGCGCTCGCAAGGGATGTGCCGCGCTCGATCGCCCGACGCCGGCGATGTCGCATAGGTTACGAGCCTGTCAACACGGGGCAGCGTGCGGACGGGGTGCCGGGACGTTCGCTATAGTTGATTCGGATTTGCTTTATCGCACTAAAGAAGGACCGCTTATGGTTGCCCTCATACCTATGGATACCGAGCACGAGGCCTATCTGCGCGACGAGTCGCGCAGCACCGGCTCGGCCGATTCCATCTCGTTCCCGCGCGACGAGGCGGAGATCGTCGCGGTGCTTCAGCGCATCCGCGAGGCTGCCGGCGATGGGGCTCCCGCACCCGTGACGGTGCAGGGTGCGCGCACGGGCTTGGCGGCGGGAGCCGTTCCGGGCGGCGGACACGTGATGAACCTGTCGCGCGCCAACCGGTATCTGGGGCTGCGTGTGGATGAGGACGGGGTGTATTGCCTGCGCGTCCAACCCGGGGTCGTCCTGGCGGAGCTGCGCCGTCATCTGGCGGACAAGTCGCTTCCCGTGCACGGGTGGAGTTCCGATGACCTGCGCGCCCTCGAGCGCATGTACGCGGGGCCCGAGCAGTTCTTTCCCACCGATCCCACGGAGACCTCCGCGTGCCTCGGAGGCATGGCGGCCTGCAACGCTTCGGGTGCGCGCAGCTTTCGCTACGGCCCCATGCGCCCCCACATCCGCGGGATGCGCGTCGTGCTCGCCGACGGCGACGTCATCGCGCTGCGTCGAGGGGAGGTGCGCGCCTGCGGCAGACGCCTGCGGCTCCAGACGGAGTCGGGAAGAAAGCTCGACCTGTCGCTTCCGACCTACGATATGCCGCAGGCCAAAAACGCATCCGGCTACTACATCGCTGACGATATGGACGCGATCGACCTGTTCATCGGGTCGGACGGCACGCTCGGTATCATCAGCGAGCTCGAGCTCGCCTTATCGCCGGTACCCGCCTTCACCTGGGGCGTCAGCTGCTTTCTTGCCGATGAGCGGGCGGCCTGCGAGGTGACCGAGGCGGTTCGCGCATCCATTTCGGATACGACGGCGATCGAGTATTTCGACGCCGACGCCCTCGACATCCTGCGTCGCCAGCGCGCTCTCGGTGCGGCGTTCTCGGCGCTGCCCCCGCTCGCTGATGCTTGGTCGTGCTGCGTCTATGTCGAGCTGTCCTGCGCCGAGCGCGAGCGCGCCCTCAGCGACCTCGCGCTGCTCGGGAAGATCCTTGTCGCGCACGGCGGCAGCGTCGCCGACACGTGGGTGGCGAGGACCGATACAGACCGCGAGACGCTGCGCTTCTTCCGTCATGCGGTGCCGGAAAGCGTCAACATGCTCATCGACGAGCGACGCCGCACCGATCCGGCGATCACCAAGCTCGGCAGCGACATGTCGGTACCCGACGGGCGCCTCCATGACGTGATAGCGCTCTACCGCTCGACGCTTGCGGACGCGGGTCTCGAGTCGGCGGCGTGGGGGCATATCGGCGACAACCACCTGCACGTGAACATCCTGCCGCGCTCGATGGAGGACTATGCGGCGGGCAAGCGTCTCTTCGCGCGCTGGGCCGCCGAGGTCTCGCGGATGGGGGGTGCCGTCTCGGCAGAGCACGGCGTCGGCAAGCTCAAGCGCGATTTTCTTGCGACCATGTACGGCGAGGAACATGTGCGCGAGATGGCGCAGCTCAAACGGCAGCTCGATCCGTGGTGTCAGCTGGGACAGGGCAATCTGTTCGATGTCGAGCTCGCGAGGGGAGGCGATCGGGCATGAACATCGTCGTGTGCGCAAAGGCGGTTCCCTCGTCGACGGAAGTCAAGATGGATCCGCAGACCAACACCATCGTGCGCGACGGGCGCGCGGCGGTCGTCAACCCGTTTGACGCCACCGCGCTCGAGCTCGCCCTGCGCATCAAGAAGATGCGGGCGCAAAAGGGCGATCCGACGACCGTCACGGTGCTGTCCATGGGCATTCCCGCTACCCAGGATTTGCTGCGCGACTGCATCGCACGGGGTGCGGACGGCGCGCTGCTGCTGTCTGACCGGGCGTTCGCGGGTGCCGATACGCTGGCTACGACGCATGCCCTGTTCTGCGGGCTTCGCAAGATCGGCGACGTCGGCCTTGTCCTGTGCGGCAAGATGGCCGTCGATGGCGATACGGCGCAGATCGGACCGGAACTCGCCGGCGCGCTCGATGTGCCCTGCGTCGCCGACGTGGGTGAGCTCGTGCGTGTCGATGAGGAGCGCATCGCCGCCTGGCATGCCACGGACGAGGGGCGCGAGCTGGTCGAGGTCGGGCTGCCTGCGGTGCTGACGATCTCGAAAGACGCGGCGTCCCTGCGCATGCCGAGTATCGAGGGCGTGCTTCATGCGGAGCAGGCGCACATCGCGGTGATGACGGCGGCCGATGCCGGGGTCGATGTTTCTCGTATCGGCCTTGCAGGATCGCCGACCCAGGTCGTGCGTTCGTTTGTGCCCGAGCGAGCGGTCGAGGCCTGTGAGATCTCGGGCACTGTCGGTGAGCAGGCGACGCGCGTCGCCGCCCTGATCGAGGAGGCGATGCGATGAGCGGACTTACGGTCGATCGCGCGGCGTGCATCGGCTGCGGGCGCTGCGTGCGCGCCTGCGTGCACGCAGGCATCGAGCTCGTGTGGGACGGACCGCGCAAATTCGCGTGCGCGACCGATGCGTGCGTGCTGTGCGCCTCGTGCATCGATGCCTGCCCGGTCGATGCGATCTCTATCCACAAGGACGTGTCCGCCGACGCATGCGATCTGTCGTCGTTCCACGACATCTTGGTGGTCGCGCAATGCGGGGCGGATGGCGCTGTCCTCCCGGTGACGTTCGAGCTGGTCGGGCGCGCGCGTGAGCTTGCCGATATCCGCGGATGCCGCGTAGCCGTTGTACTGGGGCAGCGTGCGGGGGCGGCGGGCGCGGACGGCGCCGGGCAGCTTATCGCTGCCGGTGCGGACGAGGTGCTGCGCTGTTGCGACGAGCGTTTGAACCACTTGGACGCCGAGGTGTACGCACGCTGGATCTGCCAGCTCATCGATGCGGCGCGCCCCGAGGCCGTGCTGTTCGGGGCGACGGCGTTCGGTCGCGAGCTGGCACCAGCCGTCGCGGTCAGGATTCAGACGGGTCTGACCGCCGATTGCACCGTCTTGGAGCTCGACGAGAAGACGGGGCTGTTGCAGCAGACGCGCCCGGCGTTCGGCGGCAACCTCATGGCCACCATCGTGTGCCCCGACCACCGTCCCCAGATGGCAAGCGTGCGCCCGGGTATCTTCGCCGCACCCGAGCCCGATTGGGCAAGACGGGGCACGGTGAGCGATGTTACCCTCGATGCGACGATTGAGCCGCGCGTGCGCGTGCTCGAGACGAAGCCCCTCCATTCCGACCTATCGCTTGCCGATGCGGATTGCCTGCTGGTCATCGGGCGCGGCATCGGCAGCAAAAAGCACGTGCCGCTGATGCGCAAGCTCGCCGAGCATCTCGGTGCCGAGCTCGGCTGCACCCGCCCGCTCGTCGAGGCGGGATGGCTCGACTACGCCCATCAGGTGGGACAGACCGGCGTCTCGGTGGCCCCGCGCGTCCTGTTGAGCCTCGGGGTGTCGGGTGCCATCCAGCACCTTGCGGGTATCTCCGGTGCGCAGACCATTATCGCGGTCAACGAGGATCCCGACGCGCCGATCTTCGGCGTGGCGCACTACCGCGTCGTCGCCGACTGCGTGGAGTTCGCGTCCGCGCTGCTCGGATAGGGCCATCCCGCCGCGAGGCCGCATCATGCGGCCTCGTCGCCCGTCGGCCCCGTCTGAGCGACAAGGGTAAAGCTCGCAGGGGCGGGGACGGCGGCGCGCGCACGATGGCTGGTATGGCGTTTGCGGATTCCGCCATGGGACGCGCGGGCGCGCGCGGCGATCGCATCGGCGACGCGCGCCATGGCGTCGGGATCGGCGATCTGCTCGCAGGTGATGGGAATGACCGTCGCATCTGGAAACGCCTCGCGGTCGACGGGCGCGCTGCAGGGGTCGTCGACGATCTCGAAGGCAAGGCGTTCGCGCGGCAGATACAGGGCCATAGGTTCCTCCCGTGGACGATGGCGATACGTTCGCGACGAGGTCGCCCGATCCATCGGACTTGCAGGCGCGCCGTCGTGCCGCATATCCTAGACCCGCGTTCTTTCCATCCGGTTCGGCACGCCCGACCGCACCCCGACAAGCGCAGGCAGGACGGTGCGCGCGCAAGGAAAAATCGCTCCAGACGTCCTCAGGTGCTCGCGCACATCGTCTCCATATTCAAAGGAATCAGCGGTTTGACCTCGCAAAAGGCGAGGGGTTACAGGACGGATACTTTAGTCTGATAAAGTGCTCAACATGATTGCCGGCATCGCTTTCGGGCGCCGTGGGGCAAAACGGCCCCCGTCAGAACACGAGGTTCACGAGGGCCATGTAGGAGAGGGTCCCGGCCAGAATCGCCCAGAGCATGTCGCGACGCCAGAGATATACCGCCGCAGTGGCAAGGATGCCGAGGGCTTCAGGCGCCCCGTGGGCTCCCGCCGTTACGTTGATATCTTTCAGGCAGTAGATCACAAGCAATCCGAAGACCGCCCCCGGCAGCGCGCTGCCCAGGTATCGAATGTAGGCGGGCGCTCCCTTGCGGAAGGCGGCAAAGGGCAGAAAGCGCGTGAGGACCGTCGCGGCACCCGCGATCAAGACGGTGACAACCTGCTGGACGAGCGTCATGCCTCCTCATCCTCCTTACGGGCGCCATATACCGGCTGCAGACGGGGTCGCAGCGCCGTGACGACCGCGAGGATGGCGATCATGGCGGGGATCAAGAAACCGTCCGCGCCGAACAGCGCCAGTGCCGCGGCAGACGCGACAAGGCCGGTGATCGAGCTTGCGTGGCTGGGCTCGGTCAGCCACTGATCGAGGAAGATGACGACGAACAGCGCCGTCATGGCAAAGGATATGCCCTCCACGGCCAAGGGAATCATGCTGCCGAAGATGCCGCCGAGCGTGCAGCCGACAACCCAGGATGACTGGTTGAGCAGGCTCACGAAGACCATAAACCAGCCGCGATCGACGCCTGCGGGCACATGCGCGGAGTAGTTGATGGAAAACGATTCGTCGCACATGGCGTAGATGAGGTAGGGCTTCTTCTTTCCCATGCCACGGAAGGGTTCCAGCATGGACAGACCATAGAACAGATGCCGCGCCTGCACGACGAGGATGACGACAAACGTGGTGAGCGGGTCGAATGCGCCGGGGAGCATGGAGGCGACGATGAATTCCGCCGAGCCTCCGAAGATGGCGATAGACATGAGCGTGGACATCCACCAGGGCAGTCCGAGCGAGCTCGAGTACATGCCGCAGGTGATGCCGAGGAATACGAAGCCCGCCATGATGGGAAGGGACAGCGGCGCCGCCGCGCGGAACGCGGCAGTCTTGGTGCCTCCATGCGCCATGAGCCGCCTCCTTGCAACCGGATACCTGCAGACAAGCCACAAGGATAGCGCAACACCATGTAAAGACGTCCCGGGGATCTTCTTGTGCCGGTGCGGGAGTATATAAAAACACCCCCGGGTTCTTCCCACGCCGACGCGAGAAGGGCCCGGGGGCGTTATCGCATGCGGTTGTCGACGTTACTGCTCGAAGACCGCTGCCACGCGTGCCGGAAGGCCGGTTGCCGCCTCGATATGCGGCCAGCTCACAAACGCGATGGCACCCGTCTCGGGCACCTGATCGAGGTTCGCCATGAGCTCTACCTGCAGGTGGCCGTGGTCGAGCACCCAGCGCTCGCAGGCCAGGTCGTCAGCTTCGACCGCCAGATAGGACGCGTCGGTGTCGAAGGTCTCATGGCCGTTCATGGCGATACCGCGCTCCTCGTACAGGAACCGTAGCGCGGGCATTGACCAGCCAGGGCAGTGCTCGCCGCCGTCCTCGTCGAAGTTGTTGAGCGCGTCGTTATCCGGCCAACGCAGATACCAATCGGTGCGCAGCGCCACGAACGCGCCCTCGGGGATGCGCCCGTGCTCGGCCTCCCATGCTTCGATATCCTCGACCGTGATGGCGACGTCAGGGCCCTGCGCGGCGATCTTGGGCGTGAGGTCGATCACACAAAGCGGCATGGCCATGTCGGCCACGCCATAGGCCTCGGAGCCGACGGCACCCGGGGTGAAGTGGCTGGGGAAGTCGACGTGCGTGCCGAACTGCCCTGGGAACTTGTAGGTCTGGATGCGGCAGGAGAGCATCTCCTCCTCGTAGTCAAACACCGTGCGGCACAGCTCGACCGAGCCTTTCGGGATGCCCGCCCAGTAGGGACTGTCATCGGTGAGGGGATGGGTGAGATCTACCCATATGCAGGACTTCAGCTTGGCAAGATCGGGCCACAGGCTCATAGGACATCCGCTCCTTCGCGACGGCGCGTGCACTTACCGAAGATGGTACCCGCTCGGTCGCCAAGCACGAAATCAGGTCGGATGTTTTTACACGCAGGAGAGGCGATACCGCATTTGGTCTCATTTAACGTGCGGCCTGTCTTCGCTGGATTGTTCAGACTATAGTATTATTGAACAAGAATAATACTAGGAGGGCGACGATGTGGGACCTAAACAGCACGCGTCTTAAAGAGCTGCTGACCGATCTCGACGAAGAGGCATATTTCGCGCTTGGCGCCTCGGAAGAAAAGATGCCTCTTGTGATTGCGGGTGGCAGCGCGTTTATTCTTCACGAGGTGACAAACCGACCGGTCACGCATGATGTCGACATTCTGAATGCTGACTCGCGGCTAAAAGGGATTATTCGGAATTACCCGGAGCTCAACGGTGACATTGCGGCGTTTTGCGATGCGATTCCCTATAACTATGAGAATCGCCTCGTAGCTCTCGATATCGTAACAAGGGCAATCGGATACTACGTCCCGTCGCTCGAAGACCTGGCCGTCATGAAGCTCTATGCATGGAGGCCGAACGACATTGCCGATCTTACCAACCCGTCGTTTTTGCAACAGATTGATTGGGATATGTTGGAGCACTTGGTTTTCAACGATCACGAAGCCAAGGCATCGTGCCTATCCGAGCGACGATATCTCGAGATGGTTGCGACCTATCGGCAGTATGCGCGAACGTGGCGAGCACGGAGGTGAGTGATATGAACCTTACGTTCAGGGGGTTTCTTAAGCTGTATTGTCAGGAGCTTGTTGAGCAGAAAACGGAAAACCTCAAGAAGCTTGCGCATTTCGCGCTGACCGATGCTCCACGTGTTGCTGAGCCGCTCCTTTTGCTTGCCCTCGAGCGCGGGAAGGCGGATTATCTGAGGAGCCTTGTGAGTGGTTCCTCGCTTTCGATCGAGTACGATTCGGCATGCGAGACGCTGGAAGCTGCCGGCGGGTCGCTCGAGGATGCTCTCGAAAACGGGGCGATGCCGCGGCGATATCAAAATGTGTGGCGAGCGTATCAAGCACGGAAGCGTGCCGTCGATGCCGACCGCAGGGTCAACGGGCTCATGCGACGGAAGTCCGTCGAAGCCATGGAGCGAAAGGGCATCACTTGCTACCGCGTCTGCAAAGATCTCGGCCTGAACAAAGGGAACGTATATGCGTATCTTCATGGCGGTGATGATGCAAAGGTGAGCCGAGAGACGGCGCGAAAGATCTACGAATACATCGTGGCATGACATGATGCCGAGGGCGTGAAAAACGCCTGGCCTCATGTCACGTCTGGCGGGTATAGCGACAAGTTGCTGCCAGGTACAAGCTTGTCGCTCCCATGTTGTCGCGCGCCAAGTCATAATCAATCAAAAACGGGCAATACCGCTCACCGGTGCAGACCGACCGTTTATCCAGGATGGGCGATAATGACCGAACGTGACCGATTCTGGTGCTATTCTCTCGTTGTGAACGAATTAGAATGGTTTTGGATGGTTTTGACAGATTCCGTCCAAAGGATACGACGAGAGGAGCGCAGATGCTTGCAGAAGACCGCCTTGAGAAGATCGTTGCCCTGGTCAACGAGCACGGATCGATCACCGCGACCGATCTCATGCAGCTGCTGGACGCCTCCGAGTCCACCATTCGCCGCGACCTGACACGTCTGGCGCAGCTGGGCCGTATCGTGAAGGTTCACGGCGGCGCCACGGCGGTCAACCGCACGGTCGTCTCCGCCGATCAGACCGTCTACGAGAAGTACAGCGTGCATCTGGAGGAAAAGACGGCCATCGCCCGTTTCGCCGCCGCGTTCATCGGGCCTGACGACTTTGTCTACATCGACGCCGGTTCCACGACCGAGCGTCTCGTCGACTTCATCACCGAGACGCGCGCCACCTACTTCACCAACTCCATCTCGGTTGCCCATACCCTGCTGTCCAAAGGTTGCCGGGTGCTCGTGCCCGCAGGCGAGCTCAAGCCCGTTACCGAGGCGCTGGTGGGCGAGCAGACGGTGGAGACCCTGCGGCGCTATCACTTCACCGTCGGGTTCTTCGGCGCCAACGGCGCGACGCCCGACGAGGGCTTTACCACGCCCGAGACGGGGGAGGCGCTCGTCAAGTCGACCGCACTCGCCCAGACGCTCCGCCCGTACGTGCTGTGCGATTCCAGTAAGTTCTCCATGGTCTCGCCGGTCACGTTCGCCGATTTCGACGACGCGACCGTCGTGACCGATGCGTTGCCGTCCGGCCTCGAGGAATACGCGAACATCATCGTGGTGTCTACCGCCGAGTAATCTGCCAGCGGAATCCGTCCCATGCAAAGGAGTTGCCCCATGATCTACACCGTGACGTTCAATCCCTGCCTCGACTACGTCGTGGGCGTCGACAACCTGACGCTCGGCGCGGTCAACCGCGTGTCGACCGAGGCCGTCATGGCGGGAGGCAAGGGCATCAACGTGTCCATCGTCCTGAAGAACCTGGGACACCCGAGCTGCGCGCTCGGCTTTCTTGCCGGATTCACCGGCGACGAGATCGCGCACAGGCTTCAGCTGCAGGGAGTCGACACCGACTTCATCGAGGTCAGCCACGGCATGAGTCGTATCAACGTCAAGGTCAAGTCGAACGAGGAGACCGAGATCAACGGCATCGGACCCGATATCGCCCCGTCCGACATCGAGGCGCTCTACACGAAACTCGACGCCCTGACCTCCGGTGACATCCTGGTCATTTCCGGCAGCGTGCCGACGGCTCTGCCCGGTGACATCTACGAGCGCATCATGGAGCGTCTTGAGGGCCGCGGTATCCGCATCGTCGTCGATGCCACGCGCGACCTGCTGATGAACGTGCTGGCGTTCCACCCGTTCCTCATCAAGCCCAACAACCATGAGCTGGGTGATATTTTCGATGTCGAGCTGAAGGCGCGCGAGGATGTGGTCCCATACGCCAGAAAGCTGCAGGAGCTCGGCGCGCGCAACGTGCTCGTCTCCATGGCGGGGGAGGGCGCGGTGCTCGTCGCCGAGAACGGAGACGTGATCGAGAGCCCTTCGCCTCAGGGCACCGTGGTGAACTCGGTCGGTGCGGGCGACTCGATGGTCGCAGGCTTTATCGCCGGCTATCTGGAAAGCGGTGGCAGCTACGAGCAGGCGTTCCGTATGGGCGTGTGCACGGGGTCCGCCAGCGCGTTCTCGCTGGGCTTGGCCGAGCGCGACCAGGTCGAGGAGCTGCTGACGACCATCTGCCAGTAACGCATCGCCCGTTTGCGCGACGTGTCGCGCTCGTATCAATCCATACGTTGACAATCCGTCGAATCTCGGCGGTTGGACCGGCTTATGCCGGGGAAGGGGGTTACCACCATGAAAATCACCGAGCTGTTCAGTAAAAGCGGGGTGAAGCTGGGAGTCGAGGCGGCAACGCAGGCCGAAGCCATCGACGTGCTGGTCGATCTGCACGATGCGAGCGGCAACATCAGCGACCGCGATAAGTACCGTCAGGCGGTACTCGACCGCGAGGCCCAGTTCAGCACCGCGGTGGGCGACGGCGTCGCCATCCCGCACGCGAAGACCGACGCCGTCGTGCGTCCGGGCCTCGCGGCAATCACCGTGCCCGCGGGCGTGGACTGGAATGCACCCGATGGCAAGCCGTCCGATCTGATCTTCATGATCGCTGCGCCCGAGGGTCAGGCCAACGTGCACCTCGAGGTGCTCGCCAAGCTCTCGATGCTGCTCATGCATGAGGATTTCGGAGCCGCCCTTCGTGCCGCCAAGACGGTCGACGAGTTCCTCAAGGTGATCGATGACGCCGAAGCGGCCCACGATGCCGAGCAGGCGGAGAAGGAGAGGAAGGCCGCCGAGGCCAAGGCCGCTCGCGAGGCTGCCGCAGCCGCTGCCGCGCCTGCCGCCGATTCGGCCCTGCCGCAGGTGCTCGCCATCACCGCATGCCCCACGGGCATCGCGCACACCTATATGGCCGCTGAGAACCTCGAGAAGGTCGCTGAGCAGATGGGCGTGACCATCAAGGTCGAGACCCAGGGCTCCGTCGGCACCAAGAACGCCCTTACCGCCGAGGAAATCGCCGCTTGCCGTGGCATCATCATCGCGGCCGACAAGGGCATCGAACTCAGCCGCTTCAACGGCAAGCCGCTGTACTCCACCAACGTGTCCGCCGGCATCAACGATGCCGAGCGCCTCATCAACATCATCATGAACGGCGAGGCGCCCATCTGCCACGCCGAGGGCGGAGCGTCCGCTCCGGCGGCGTCCGGTTCGACCGAGGGCATGGGCTCGACCATCTACAAGCACCTGATGAACGGCGTTTCGCACATGCTGCCGTTCGTCGTGGGCGGCGGCATCCTCAAGGCCATCGCCTTCCTGCTCGACACGCAGGGCATGGGTACGGCGGCATACGGCAGCTCCACGCCGCTGGCAGCGTTTTTCAACCTGGTCGGCGGCACGGCGTTCGACTTCATGCTGCCCATCCTTGCCGCCTACATCGCCATGTCCATCGCCGATCGCCCCGGCCTTGCCCCTGGTTTCGTGGGAGGCTGGCTCGCCAAGCAGGGCTTCACGCTCGGATATCTTGCAACGGCCATGGATGCCGAAGCGCAGGGGGCGCTCATCTCGGGCGGCTTCATCGCGGCGCTGTTCGCGGGCTTTGCGGCCGGCTATCTGACCCTCGGGTTCGAAAGGCTGTGCGACCATCTGCCCGAATCGCTTGAAGGCATCAAGCCCGTGCTGCTGTACCCGCTCGTCTGCATCTTCCTGATCGGCTTCGTGATGCTCGCGCTGAACCCGATCTTCGCTGCCATCAACTCGTGGCTGACGGGCGCTCTGAACAGCCTTGGCACCGGAAACCTCGTGCTGCTCGGCGCCGTGGTCGGCGGCATGATGTCCGTCGACATGGGCGGCCCGTTCAACAAGGCGGCGTACGTCTTCGGCACCGGCATGCTGTCCGCAGGCACCACCTCCGCGCAGATCGTCATGGCTTCCGTCATGGTCGGCGGCATGGTTCCGCCCATCGCCATCGCCCTGTCCACCACGTTCTTCAAGAATCGCTGGTCCGCGGCCGACCGCAAGGCGGGCATCGTGAACTACATCATGGGCCTGTCGTTCATCACCGAGGGCGCGATTCCCTATGCCGCCGCAGACCCCGGTCGCGTGCTGCCCTCCTGCATCATCGGCTCGGCGATCGCCGGCGCGCTCTCCGCGGGCTTTGGCTGCACGAGCCCCGCGCCCCACGGCGGCGCCTGGGTGACGCCGGTTATCGGCAATCCGCTCATGTACCTTGTGGCACTCGTGATCGGCGCCGTGGTCGCATGCCTGATCCTGTCGTTCCTCAAAAAGCCGCTCTCGGCAGAGGAGACCGGTCTGGCCAAGTAGCCGTTCCGCGCAACATCTGATTTCATCCTGAAGGGCTTCATCGCATGGATGGAGCCCTTCTTTGATGACAAGATGGTGCCAGGTACAAACTTGTCGCCAGGGCAGAACCGACAGGATGGTTGACCGACAAGATTGAACCTGGCACCAACTTGCCAGCTTGTCGCTGCTGGCCGCAGAATTGAGGCTGAAGTCTTTCGCGAATGGGTATCTGATATAGTACTTAATCAGATACATGATTCTGTATTTGGAGGACACCGTGGCAGCCATCTATTCTTCTGCGGCACTCAAGACCCGTCAGCGCGAGATCAAGGACGAAGCGATGAAGCAGGTCGTTCACATCACCGAGAACGGAAACGCTGCCTTTGTCTTCTGCTCTGAGGAGGTTTTCGAAAACGAGCTGCGTCGTGCCCGTGAGACGGCAGCCTATGAGGAGCGCATGCGTGCGGTGCTGGAGCGCGGACGCGCGGACGTCATAGCCGGCAATACCGTCGAGGGGACCGATGCCGCGCTCGCCGAGATCGCGCGAAGGGCGGCTTGTCGTGCCTAGGATGGTCTACACGGATGGCTTTCTGGACGATGCCGCCGCGATATGGTCGGATCGCGTCCAGGGTTGCCTGGGGCGCATGCTGAGTGCCATAGAGGCGTTTCCGGAGATTGGCTCGCCCGATATTCCTGCGTCGATTCGGGCGGTATATGGAATCGGTGTTCGGAAGGCTGTCGTCGAGCCATTCGACCTCATCTATGAATACCACCCCGATACCGATACCGTCATTGTGTACGGTCTTGTTCCGTTCCGTGCGGCGCCGTAGAGCTTGAATTCGGGGCGCGCGAAATCGGATTTGATTTTTACACAAGGTGGGCCGACAAGTTTGTAGCTGGCACCATCTTGTCGCCTTATCGCACGAAAAGGGCCTCCTGCGGGAGGCCCTTTGCAGACGGTTTGCGAGCGCTTGTTTACGCGAAGTAGGCGACGCCGTTCTCGAAGATCGGCATGAACTTGTCGCCCGGGACGTTGGCGTACAGGCCCTCGCCGCGGCGCTCCACATGGCCCATCTTGCCGAAGACGCGGCCGTCGGGGGAGGTGATGCCCTCGATGGCGGCGACCGAGCCGTTGGGGTTCACGTCGAGGTCCATGGACGGCACGCCGGCCGCATCCACGTACTGCGTGGCGACCTGGCCGCCGGCAACGAGCTTGGCGAGCACGTCGTCGTTGGCCACGAAGCGGCCCTCGCCGTGGGAGATGGCCACGGTGTAGGTGTCGCCCGGCGTGCAGGAGGCGAGCCACGGGGACAGGTTGGACGCCACGCGCGTGCGCACCAGGCGGCTCTGATGGCGGCCGATGGTGTTGAACGTCAGCGTGGGCGCGTCGGCGGTGGCGTCGACGATGTCGCCGTAGGGCACCAGGCCGAGCTTCACGAGCGCCTGGAAGCCGTTGCAGATGCCGAGCATGAGGCCATCGCGCTTCTGCAGCAGCTCGCGCACGGCCTCGGTGACCTCGGGTGCGCGGAAGAACGCCGTGATGAACTTGGCGGAGCCGTCGGGCTCGTCGCCGCCGGAGAAGCCGCCGGGGATCATGACGATCTGGCTGGCGCGGATGCGGCGCGCCAGCTCGCTCGTGCTCTCGGCGACGGCCTCGGGTGTGAGGTTGTTGATCACGAAGGTGTCGGCCACCGCACCCGCGGCCGTGAAGGCGCGGGCGGTGTCGTACTCGCAGTTGTTGCCCGGGAACACGGGGATGATCACGCGCGGGCGCGCGAACTTCTCGCCGGCGTACACGTGCGGGGCCTCGCACGCGAAGGTGACCGGCTCCACAGCGGGGAGCTTGGCGGCCTCGGCGGCAGGCGTGCGGTAGGGGAAGACGCCCTCCAGCGCGCCCTCCCAGGCCTCCTGCAGCTCGTCGAGATCGATGGCGCCCTCGGCAGAATCGAGCACGTAGGCCTCCACGGTGGTGCCGAGCGGTTCGATGACAAGGCCCTCAGGCGCGTCGGCGAGCACGCCGTCGGCGTCATCGGTCAGCTCCACGATGAAGCTGCCGTACATGGGCTCGAACAGGCTGTCGACATCGACGTCCTCGGCGAGCTCCAGACCGATGCGGTTGCCCAGGCACATCTTGAACAGGGCCTCGGCGGTGCCACCGTAGCCGGGCGTGGAGATGGCGGGCGCCACGCCGGCGGCAGCGAGCTTCTCCACGAGCGCGAACGCGTCGAGCAGCTGGGCGGCGTCGGGGCGCCAGTCCTCGCCGTAGACGGACGGGGCGATGCGCACGACGCGGTGCGTGATGCCCTTGAACTCGGGCGATACGGCGCCGGCGGCACGGCCCACGGCGACGGCGAAGGAGACGAGGGTGGGCGGCACGTCCAGGTCCTCGAAGGAGCCGGACATGGAGTCCTTGCCGCCGATGGCGCCGACGCCGAGGTCGACCTGGGCCATCAGCGCGCCCAGCACGGCGGCGACGGGCTTGCCCCAGCGCTCGGGCTCTTGGCGCAGGCGCTCGAAGTACTCCTGGAAGGTGAGGTAGGCGCTCTCATGCGCGAAGCCTGCCGCCACGAGCTTGGCCACGGACTCCACGACGGACAGGTAGGCGCCTGCGAACTGGTCAGCCTCCATGAGGAACGGGTTGAAGCCCCATGCCATCGCGGAGGCCGTCGTGGTCTCGCCGTCCACGGGGAACTTGGCGACCATGGCCTGGGCGGGCGTGAGCTGCGTGGCGCCTCCGAAGGGCATGAGCACGGTCGCCGCGCCGATGGTGGAGTCGAAGCGCTCGGCCAGGCCCTTGTTGGAGCACACGTTCAGATCGGTGACGAGGGAGCGCATGCGCTCGGCCAGCGTGGAACCGCCCCATGCGGGCTGCCACACGGAACGGGCCTCCACGTGCGCCGCCTGGTGCTTGGGCGCGCCGTTGGACGCGAGGAACTCGCGGGTGAGGTCGACGATGGCCACGCCCTGCCATGCCATGCGGACGCGCGGCTCGCAGGTGACCTCGGCGATGACGGTCGCCTCGAGGTTCTCCTCGGCGGCATAGCCCATGAACTCGTCGACGTCGTCCTCGGCCACGGCCACGGCCATGCGCTCCTGGGACTCGGAGATGGCGAGCTCGGTGCCGTCGAGACCCTCGTACTTCTTGGTCACCTGGTCAAGATCGATGTACAGGCCGTCGGCGAGCTCGCCCACGGCGACGGAGACGCCGCCCGCGCCGAAGTCGTTGCAGCGCTTGATGAGGCGGCAGGCATCGCCGCGACGGAACAGGCGCTGCAGCTTGCGCTCCATGGGGGCGTTGCCCTTCTGGACCTCGGCGCCGTCCTTCTCGATGGATTCGACGTTGTGCGCCTTGGACGAACCGGTGGCGCCGCCGATGCCGTCACGGCCGGTGCGGCCGCCGAGCAGAATGATCTTGTCGCCGGGAGCGGGGCACTCGCGGCGCACGTGGTCGGCCGGCGTGGCGCCCACGACGGCGCCGATTTCCATGCGCTTGGCCACGTAACCGGGGTGGTAGAGCTCGGAGACCTGGCCGGTGGCAAGGCCGATCTGGTTGCCGTAGCTGGAATAGCCGGCTGCGGCGGTGGTCACGAGCTTGCGCTGCGGCAGCTTGCCGGCAAGCGTCTCGGACACCGGCACGGTCGGGTCGGCGGCACCCGTGACGCGCATCGCCTGGTAGACGTAGCTGCGGCCCGAGAGCGGGTCGCGGATGGCGCCGCCGATGCAGGTCGCCGCGCCGCCGAAGGGCTCGATCTCGGTCGGGTGGTTGTGGGTCTCGTTCTTGAAGAGGAACAGCCAGTCCTGGTCCTCGCCGTCGACATCGACGGTCACGCGCACGGTGCAGGCGTTGATCTCCTCGGACTCGTCGAGGTTCTTCAGCTGGCCGGTCTTCTTGAGGTACTTGGCGCCGATGGTGCCCATGTCCATGAGGCAGACGGGCTTCTCGTCGCGGCCGAGCTCGTGACGGATCTCCATGTAGCGGTCGAAAGCGGCCTGGACGACCTCGTCGTCGATCGTGACGTCGTCGAGCACGGTGCCGAAGGTGGTGTGGCGGCAGTGGTCGGACCAGTAGGTGTCGATCACGCGGATCTCGGTGATGGTCGGGTCGCGGCCCTCGTCGAGGAAGTACTGCTGGCAAAACGCGATGTCCGCCTCGTCCATGGCAAGGCCCAGGTCGGCGATCATGGCGGCAAGGCCCGCCCCGTCGAGCTCGCGGAAGCCGGTCAGGATCGCGACGGGCTCGGGCTCGGGGATGTCGGCGGCGAGGGTCTCGGGCTTGTCGAGGCTGGCGATGCGCGCCTCGACCGGGTTCACCA
This sequence comes from Collinsella tanakaei, assembly GCF_030373545.1. Lineage (GTDB taxonomy): Bacteria > Actinomycetota > Coriobacteriia > Coriobacteriales > Coriobacteriaceae > Collinsella > Collinsella tanakaei_C. The sequence continues at coordinate 245,254 of NZ_JAUDCO010000004.1, forward strand.
CGTAGTTCTTGATGGCTTCCACATCCGCATCGCTCAGGTCGCCGGTGAGGATGTACACCTTCGCCGAGCGCACGACGGGACGCTCACCGCAGGAGATGAGCTGGATGCACTCGCTCGCGGAGTCGGCGCGCTGGTCGAACTGGCCGGGCAGGAACTCGACGGCGAACACGGCGGCGCCGGGCACGTCGGGCAGCTCGTCATAGGTGAGGTCGACCTGCGGCTCGGAGAACACGACGGGCCGGCAGCGGTCGAAGAGCTCCTGGTCGGCGCCCTCGACGTCGTAGCGGTTGAGAAGGCGCAGGCCCTCGAGGCCGGAGATGCCAAGGATACCGGTCAGCTCGCTTTTGAGCTGGGACGCCTCGACGTCAAATCCGGGCTTCTTCTCCACGTAGATGCGTAAGACCATGGGTTCCTGCCTTCCTGTGCAGACGCGGTCACAAGGGTTTCGCGGGCAGCGGTCGTGCGCCTTCAGCCCGCGGTGCTAACCCCACCATGATACGACAGCTGCGTACGAATTTCTGCCTGCGACCGCGAGGGTACGAAGTCGACATCGGACTGCGGACAATCGCGGGCGACGCTTACGTGCCACCGGGTACACTAGGAGCATCTGCGCGCGACGAAAGGACCAGCATGCGTATCGAGACCATCGAGCTGCCGGAATCGGGCTACGGCGACAAGACCCCTGCGCTCACGGCGTATCTGCAGGACAACATTCCCGCGCAGGCCGGCCGCCTGCGCCCCGCCGCGATCGTCTGCCCGGGAGGCGGGTATCACATGTGTTCGCCGCGCGAAGGGGAGCCTGTCGCCCTCGAGCTCGCGTCCCGCGGCTTTCAGGTCTTCACGCTCGATTACACCGTGCTCGACGAGTCCGATGCCGCGTCGGGCCGTACGCTGATGCCGTATCCGCTGTACGACCTGGCGCACGCCGTGGCGCTCGTGCGCGACCGGGCGGAAGCGTGGTCGGTGGACGAGGATCGTATCGTCTTGTTCGGGTTCTCGGCGGGCGGGCACCTCTGCGCGGCGTACTCCTCGCTATCGCGCCGCCGGTCCTTTGCGTGGGACCTCGGCCTTTCGTGCCGCGATCTGTCCGTGTCCGCTCAGGTGCTCGGCTACCCCGTCATCGATTTCTCCTGCGGTTGGCCGGGCGACGACGTCTACGAGCGCGCCCTGTGCGAGCCGGGCGAGCTGACGGCGGTGCAGGGGATGGTGGACGACGATACGCCGCGGACGTTCATCTGGCATACGGCCGAAGACGGGTTCGTTCCGGTTATCAACACCCTTCGCTATGCGGAAGCGCTCGCAGGGGCTGGCGTCGACTTCGATTGCCATATCTTCCATCGGGGCAAACACGGTCTCTCGCTTGCCACCGACCAGACCGGCGTCGACGACGAGCACCGCGACGAGCATGTCGCCCACTGGCTCGATCTGGCGATCGAGTGGCTGTCCCGTGCCTGACGTGACGAGGACAGCGACAAGATGGTGCCAGGTACAATCTTGTCGCTGGCGAGCGGGGAGGCGAGACACGTGTACCAGCTGACCGATGAGGAATTCGACCGTGTGGTGGAGGACGCGCTCGCGGCGTTTCCCGACCGGTTCATCGAGGCGTTTGAGAACGTGGCGATCGTCGTCGCAGACGAGCCGACCCCGCACCAGCTTCGCTCGATCGGTCGGACCGAGGCGGAGTCAAGGGGCTCGGAGCTTCTCGGCCTCTACGAGGGGGTGCCTTTGACCGAGCGCGGGTTCGGGTACGGCGATGGGGAAGTGCCCGACGTCATCTCGATCTTCAAGGGACCCCACGAGCGGTGCTTCGCGACGCGCGAGGGGCTTGTCGAGCAGATACGCAAGACCGTGGTGCACGAGGTGGGGCACTATTTCGGCAACGACGAGGAGACCCTGCGCGCCATGGGGTACTGATGCATGCCGCCCGCGCGGGAGCCGAGGTCGGCGCTGCGCGCGTCAGCTCTCGGCGTCACGGGGCGCCGCCCAGGGCTGGATGATGCCCGCGGGGAAGGCGGCAAACGCGATGCCGATCGCCGTGGCGCCCTCGCTTTCATGAAGGCAGACCTGGTGCAGGCCGTAGACCGCCAGCACGCAGGCGAGCGCCGTCTCGACGAAGATCCATACGCCCGCAACGAGCACGTTGGGTGACAGGAAGGGATGCCGGGAGGGCAGCTTTCCGAGCTCGCGGTAGACGTGCATCATGAACGCGGTCCTGAGGCCGGCCGACAGGCAGGCTGCGCCGAACGTCACCAAGGTGAACGGTGTTCCCGAGACATAGGCGAACGCGGCGGCGGCAGCGACCAGCGCATAGACGACGGTGAGTATCCAGACCATGGTGCTCCCTGGGCACGCCGACGCGGGCGCCGGCGGTAACGAGGCGGGTAGATCAGCGACTTATTCTACGCGCGCCGCGCCGCGGGGGAACTGTTCTGCGTACCAGCCCTCAGGTCCGCCGGCGCCAAAAAGAGAGCGCCGATGAACGACGCCCTCCTTGTGTTCTCTATGCCGAGTGCCCTTGTCTACTCGTTTGCCTCGGCGCCTTCAGCCCATGCGTCGACATCCTCGATGCGGATGATGCTCGCCACCGACGCCACGGCGTCGAGCGCTTCGAGCTCGGCACGGGCGGCGGCCATGTCGCGCTCGGAGGCCGTGTGGGTGAGCAGTACCACGGAGCAGCGGGATCCGTCGCCGTCCTGAAGCTGGTTGATCTGCGAGATCGAGATGTTGTGCCGCGCGAAGACGTCCATGATCGGCAGGAGCGTGCCCACGCGGTCGACGACGACCAGGCGGATGTAGTAGCGCGTGGCGAGCTCGTCGATGGAACGCAGCGGCAGCACGCGTCCGAAGGGCTCGATCTCGGCCTTGGGGCCGGGCGTATGGCTGATGGCGTCGGCGAGCTCGAGCACATCGCCCACCACGGCGCTCGCGGTGGGGAAGGAGCCCGCGCCGGCACCGTAGAACATGGTCTCGCCCACGGCGTCGCCCACCACGTAGACGGCGTTCATGGCGCCGTTCACGCCGGCGAGCATGTGGCTGGACGGAATCATCGTGGGATGCACGCGCACGTCCACGCCGTCGGCCGTGTTGCGCGCGATGCCGAGCAGCTTGACCGTGTAGCCGAGGCTGGCGGCCTGCTCGATGTCGGCTGCGGATACGTTGCGGATGCCCTCCTGGAACACGTCATCGGTGGTGACGCGCGTGTGGAAGGCGATGGACGAGAGGATGGCCACCTTGCTCGCCGCGTCGAAGCCGTCCACGTCGGCGGTGGGGTCCGCCTCGGCGTAGCCCAGGCGCTGCGCGTCGGCGAGCACCTCGGCGAAGTCGAGGCCCTCGCTGGCCATGCGGGACAGGATGTAGTTGGTGGTGCCGTTCAGGATGCCGGCGACGGTGAGGATCTCATTGCCCACCAGCGCGTGCTCGAGCGCGTTGACGATGGGGATACCGCCGCCCGCCGCCGCTTCGCAGCGGATCTGGACGTGGTGTTCGGAGGCGAGGCGGCCCAAGCGCTCCACGTGCCGGCCGAGCAGGGCCTTGTTGGCCGACACCACGTGCTTGCCGCTCGTGAGCGCCGCCTCGAAGATCTCGGTGGCGGGATGCTCGCCGCCGATGAGCTCGATGACGATGTCGATATCGGGGTCGGCGACCACGTCATGCCAGTCAGGGGTGAAGGCCTCGTCGGGCAGCCCCAGCTCGCGCGCACGCTCGGGTTCGAGGGCGCAGGCGCGCTTGATGCGCAGGTCGATGCCGTAGGCGGACAGGTACTCCTCGCGATGGCGGCCGATGACGCGCGCAACGCCTCCGCCCACGGTTCCCAAGCCGATGAGGCCGACGTTCACGGTGCGTGCTGAGCTGGTCATAGGGTGCTCCTCTCGAGTCGTGTGCCGCGTGTCCGTCGCCGGCACGCGGGCAGCGTGCGCGGGTCGCACGGATGGACCGTCCTGGGGTGCCGGTCGATGCATAAGACAGCGGGGCCATCCCGCTGTATGCCAGCATGCATGGTATCCCGCCTGACCTGCGCGGGGCGTCGTTGTGCGTAACAGAGATGTAACACGTTCGTCGAGGAGACGATGCATAAACAAAACTGCAGGTCGACTTTAGTAAGCATGAGTGCCGACCTGCGGAAGAGCCGTCTTACGCCAATTGCCACCTTACCTTTTTTCCATAAAACGGTTAAGGTAAAACGACCCACCTGCTACGGATCCGCGGGGGAAGCGCGCATATCCGTACGGTGGTCATTCCATATATCGCCAGCGAATACGCCTGGCCGCACGTGAGAGGAGAGCCGCATGTCGAGCCTCACCGGTAAATTCAATCCTGTCGTCAGCCGCAGGAGCGTTGTTGCAGGTCTAGCGGGTCTGGGGGCGGCAGGCATCATCGCCGGTTGCTCCAACGGCGACGACGCTGCATCCGAGGGCAGCTCCTCTGCGGGCTCCGCGTCCGGCGCCACCATCAAGATCGGTGGCATCGGCCCCACCACCGGCGCCGCTGCCATCTACGGCAACGCCGTCATGAACGGCGCCCAGATCGCCGTCGACGAGATCAACGCCGAGGGTGGCGACATCCAGTTCGAGCTCAACTTCCAGGACGACGAGAACGACGCCGAGAAGTCGGTCAACGCCTACAACAACCTCAAGGACTGGGGTATGCAGATCCTCGTGGGCACCGTCACCACCACGCCGTGCGTCGCCGTGTCCGCTGAGACCAACGCCGACAACATGTTCCAGATCACCCCGTCCGGCTCGTCGACCGACGTCATCGGCGGCCAGCCCGACGCCGAGGGCAACATCTCCACGCCGCGCAAGGAGAACGTCTTCCAGATGTGCTTCACCGACCCCAACCAGGGCGCGGCTTCCGCGCAGTACATCTCCGAGCAGGGTCTGGCCACCAAGATCGCCGTTATCTACAACAACGCCGACACCTACTCCACCGGCATCTACCAGAGCTTCATGAGCGAGGCGAACACCCTCGGCCTCGAGGTCGTCTCCGAGACCACCTTCACCGACGACTCCGCCACCGACTTCTCCGTCCAGCTCAATGACGCCAAGAACGCCGGCGCCGACCTGGTCTTCCTGCCGATCTACTACACCCCGATCTCGCTGATCCTCACCCAGGCCGACCAGATGGGCTATGCGCCCAAGTGGTTCGGCGTCGACGGCATGGACGGCCTGCTCACGGTCGAGGGCTTCGACACCTCGCTCGCCGAGGGCTGCATGCTGCTGACCCCGTTCGTCGCCACCGCCGAGGACGAGGCCACGCAGGCCTTCGTCGAGACCTACAAGAGCGACGAGTACGGCAAGGGCGAGACCCCCAACCAGTTCGCCGCCGACGCCTACGACTGCGTCTATGCGCTCAGGCAGGCTATCGAGACCGCCGGCATCACCGCCGACATGGACGCCTCGTCCATCTGCGACGCGCTCGTCGAGACCTTCACCTCCGCGGACTTCTCCTTCACCGGTCTGACCACCGCTGGCGAGGCGGCCACCTGGTCGGATACCGGCGAGATCTCCAAGCAACCCATGGGCATGGTCATCCAGGACGGCGTGTACATGCCGCTCGACGCGTAAGGGCTCAAAGGCTGCAGCGTGTAAAAATACCCCAGGGGTTTATTTACACGCCGTGGTTCTCAAGCTGGATACGTGATTCGTGCCGTGTAAATAAACCCCTGGGGTATTTTTACACGCACACGCGGAGGCCGCCTCGCGCAAGGCGGTCTCCGCTTTCGGTTTGTTGATAGAAGAAAGGAGGGGCCATGGAGATCCTCGCGAACATCATCAACGGCGCGAGCCTGGGCAGCGTGTACGCCATCATCGCCCTCGGCTACACCATGGTGTACGGCATCGCCAAGATGCTCAACTTCGCCCACGGCGACGTGATCATGGTCGGTGCGTACGTGTGCTTCTGCGCCGTGAGCTACCTGGGGCTTCCCGCGCTCGCGGGCGTGTTGCTCTCGGTCGTGGCCTGCACGGTTCTGGGTATCGTGGTGGAGCGCTTGGCCTACAAGCCCCTGCGCAACGCCCCGTCGCTGAACGTTCTCATCACCGCCATCGGCGTCAGCTACTTCCTGCAGAACGCCGCGCTGCTCATCATGGGCTCCGACCCCAAGTCGTTCTCGTCCATCATCAGCCTGCCGGCGCTGCAGCTGTTCGACGGCAAGCTGACCATCAGCGCCACGGCGGTCATCACCATCTTGGCCTGCGTCGTCATCATGGTGGCGCTCACCATGTTCACGGGTAAGACCAAGATGGGCAAGGCCATGCGCGCCTGCTCCGAGGACCGTGACGCCGCGCAGCTCATGGGTATCAACGTCAATTCGACGATCTCCATGGTGTTTGCGATCGGGTCCGGCCTTGCGGCTATCGCCGGCGTGCTCATGTGCTCCGCGTACCCCACCCTCATGCCCACGACCGGCTCCATGCCCGGCATCAAGGCGTTCACCGCTGCGGTGCTCGGCGGCATCGGCTCCATCCCCGGCGCTGCGCTCGGCGGCATCCTGCTGGGCATCATCGAGATCCTGGCGCGCGCCTACATCTCCACGCAGCTCGCTGACGCCGTGGTGTTCGCCGTGCTGATCGTCATGCTCCTCATCCGTCCGGCCGGCCTGCTGGGCAAGCCCGTGAACGAGAAGGTGTAGGTGAGCGGTATGGGAATCAAAGTGCTGAGCCCGCAGACCCGCTCCACGATCATCACCTATGCGATCGTGATCGTGGCGTTCGTGGCCGTCACCCTGCTTGACGGCATGGGCCTTATCTCCAATTCGCTGTCCGGTCAGCTCGTGCCCATCTGCGCGTACGTGTCGCTCGCCGTGTCGCTCAACCTCGTGGTCGGCGTGTCGGGCGAGCTGTCGCTCGGCCACGCGGGCTTCATGAGCGTCGGCGCCTTCACCGGTGTCGTCGTGGCGGGCTGCCTTGCCCGCATGGGCATCGAGTCCGAACTCGTGCTCTTCGTGGGCGCGGCGGTGGTCGGTGCCATCGCGGCGGGCATCATCGGCTTTTTGGTGGGCATCCCCGTCATGCGCCTGCGCGGCGACTACCTCGCCATCGTGACGTTGGCGTTCGGCGAGATCATCAAGAACCTGCTCAACAACTTCTATATCGGTATCGATGACGCCGGCCTGCATTTCTCGATGAAGGACACCGCGTCGCTCGGCATGAACCAGGGCACGATCCTCATCAACGGGCCCAAGGGTGCGGTCGGCATCGACAAGATCTCGACGTTCGTGCTCGGTATCGTGCTCGTGCTCATCACGGTCGCCGTGGTCTTGAACCTGATGCACAGCCGCGACGGCCGTGCCATCATGGCCGTGCGCGACAATCGCATCGCTGCCGAGAGCGTCGGCATCAACGTGACCAAGTACCGCCTTATGGCCTTCACGGTCGCCTCTGCGCTCGCCGGTGCCGCCGGCGTGCTGTACGCCATGAACTACTCGACCATCACGCCGTCCCAGTTCGACTTCAACCAGTCGATCCTCATCCTGGTGTACGTGGTGCTCGGAGGCATGGGCAACATCTCGGGCTCCATCGTCTCGGCCGCCTTCCTTACCGTGCTGCCCGAGATCTTGCGCCCGATCAACCAGTACCGCATGCTGCTCTACGCGATCGTGCTCATCCTCGTGATGGTCGTTCCGCACACGCGTATCTACCAGCGCGTCGCCGAGACGCTCCGCGGCCGCCTGCGCAAGGCGCCCGCCGATGCCGCCGTGGCCGCCGAGGGAGGTGAGGGCGATGAGTAAGTTCACCGACTTCGCGAAGGCACGCCGCGAGGGCACCAAGATGGTGCCGGTGCCGAGCGTCTCCATCATGCCCGAGCGCGACCTGGGCAAGGCGCCCGCCCTCGAGTGCCTGCATCTGGGCATCGATTTCGGCGGACTCAAAGCCGTCGACGACTTCAACATCACCGTCGGCCGCACCGAGATCTGCGGCCTCATCGGCCCCAACGGCGCCGGCAAGACCACGGTGTTCAACCTGCTCACCAAGGTGTACCAGCCCACGCGCGGCACGATCATGGTCGACGGCCAGGATACCGCCGGCATGGACCCCGCACGCGTGAACCGTCTGGGCGTCGCCCGTACGTTCCAGAACATTCGCCTGTTCAATTCGATGACGGTCGAGGAGAACGTGGCGGTTGGCCTGCACAACCAGCATCACTGCGGCATGGCGACGAGCATCCTGCGCCTGCCGCACCACTGGAAGAGCGAGAAGTACTACCACGACCGTGCCCTCGAGCTGCTCGACATCTTTGATATGGCCGGCTTGGCCGATCACGAGGCGGGTTCGTTGCCCTACGGCGCCCAGCGCCGCCTGGAGATCGTGCGCGCGCTCGCCACGAACCCGAAGCTGCTGCTGCTCGACGAGCCCGCGGCCGGCATGAACCCGTCCGAGACCGCCGAGCTCATGGAGAACATCGTCAAGATCCGCGACCGCTTCCAGATCGCCATCATGCTCATCGAGCACGACATGAATCTCGTCATGAACATCTGCGAGGGCATCTGCGTGCTCAACTTCGGCAAGATCATCGCCAAGGGCACGCCCGAGGAGATTCAGCAAAACGATGCGGTCATCGAGGCCTATCTCGGCAAGCAGAAGGAGGTGGAGGCGTAAATGCTGTCCGTCTACAACATCAACGTGTGGTACGGGGCGATCCACGCCATCAAAAACGTCTCCTTCGAGGTGAACGATGGCGAGGTCGTAGCGCTCATCGGCGCAAACGGCGCCGGCAAATCCACGACCCTGAAGACCCTGTCGGGTCTGCTGCGCTCGCGTTCGGGCTCCATCAAGTTCATGGACGAGGACATCATGCACATGTCCGCCGAGAAGATCGTCGAGCACGGTCTGGTGCACGTGCCCGAAGGGCGCCGCATCTTCCAGCAGATGACGGTGGAGGAGAACCTCGACATGGGCGCCTACACGCAGCCCAAGGACACCATCGCGGGAAACCTCGAGCGCGTCTACGAGCATTTCCCGCGCCTCGCGGAGCGTCGTCGCCAGATCGCCGGCACGCTGTCGGGCGGCGAGCAGCAGATGCTCGCGATGGGCCGCGGTCTCATGGCCAACCCCAAGCTGCTCATGCTTGACGAGCCCTCGATGGGCCTGGCGCCGATTCTTGTGGAGCAGATCTTCGAGATCATCCAGGCGCTGCATGAGGCGGGCACGACCATTCTGCTGGTCGAGCAGAACGCACAGGCTGCCCTCTCCATCGCTACGCGCGCCTACGTCATGGAGACCGGACGCGTCACGCTTTCCGGCACGGGCGAGGAGCTGTTGCACAACGACAACGTGCGCCGCGCCTACCTGGGTGGCTGATCTGCTCACGCGCTGCCGAGCAGCATATACGTCGAGCTTTAGCCCGCCGGTGCCTCAGGGTGCCGACGGGCTTTTTCGTGCGGGGCTTGTTCGATAGTTCACGGTTGTGCGCGATGCCCGATGCCCTGTCCCGGCAGCTGAGGCGCCTCGCCTGATAACGGCGCCCCTTCCGTCGCGCAAGGCCCCAGCGCGACGTGTACGGCCCCGCCGCGACATGCAAGACCCCACCGCGACATGCGAGACCCCGCCGCAACATGCGAGACCCTCGCCTGACAGAATGCGTTCATTCGAGTCTCATTTTGTCAGGCGGGGGTTTGTCGTGTCGCGCTGGGGCCTCGCGCGTCGGACGGGGGTGCCGGAAGTCGCGCCGGAGCTTTGCTCACCCGTCGTACGCCTCAACTCCGTCGTGCCGGATGTGCGGCGGCGGGGTACACTGGTGGGGAAGGGCGGGTGTGCGTCTATGGGTGTTCCGTTCTGGTTGTTCGTGACCATCGCATTGGCGATCTGCTGGGTCTCCGATCAATCGGGAGACTCCCGATAATCGGTGTGCCCCCGCCTGTATGCCTGCATCTACCGAGGAGGAATCCGTGAGCGAGACGACCATTGTGCGCGAGTTTTGCGCCGAGAACTTCACCGACGTGCCTGCGGCCATTACGGCGGGCGCCAACCGTATCGAGCTGTGCGACAACCTGGCCGTCGGCGGTACGACCCCGTCGCTGGGTGTCATCGAGCACACGGTCGCCTACGCCCACGAGCACGGCGCCCGCGTGATGACGATGATCCGCCCGCGCGGCGGCGACTTCGTGTACAGCGATGACGAGCTCGCCATGATGGAATCCGACGTGTTCTCGGCGTGCGAGGCCGAGACCGACGGCGTGGTGTTCGGCTGCCTCAAGGGAACCGAGGCGGGCGGCTACGAGCTCGACCTGGACGCGTGCAAGCGCATCGTCGGCGCGGCGATCGCGGCGGCGGATGCGTTTTGCCTCGACCATATCGACATCACCTTCCACATGGCCTTCGATGCGCTTCCCGCCGAGGCGCAGCTTCCCGCAATCGATGCCCTCGCCGACCTGGGCGTCACGCGCATCCTCACGCACGGCGCGCCTGCCGGAACTCCCATTCTGGGCAACTTGGAGCGCCTGCGCGAGCTGACTGAATACGCTGCGGGGCGTCTCATCATCCTGCCGGGCGCCGGTATCACGTATGAAAACGTTACCGAGGTCGTGGCGGGTATCGGCGCACCCGAGGCCCACGGCACCAAGATCGTCAAGCTCGCATGATGGTGCGCAGCGATACCATGGCGAACATGCAGCGGGATGACGAGATGACGGCATATGTCCGCGAGGGCGGTTTTTCGCCCCGCGCCATCTTCTTCGATGTGGACGGCACGCTCGTCTCGCATCGCACCAAACGCGTGCCGCCGAGCGCGGTCGCTGCCCTGGCCGAGTTGCGTCGTCGGGGCTGCAAGGTGTTTGTCGCAACCGGGCGCTCCATGCCCGAGTTTGCCTACCTGCCCCTCCACGAGCTCACTTTCGACGGCTACGTCTTGGTGGGTGGCCAGGAGGCGCGCGATGCCGAGGGCAACGTGATCTTTGCCGATCCCATCGTCGGACACGACCTCGACGTGCTGCTTGAGGAGTTTCGGGCCTGCCGCCGTCCCATCCTGTTCTACGAGTCCGTGCGGATGTACGCGAATTTCGTCAACGACCACGTCCGCCGAGTCGAAGAAGAGGTCTCGACTCCCGTGCCACCGATTGACGAGCCCCGCGCGGACCTGCCGGTCCTCAAGGCGATCATCTACGAGGACGATACGCGCGAGGACGATTTCATGGCACGCCTGCCGGGCTGCAAGGCGACCCGCTGGCATCGTGGCGCCTACGATGTCGTTCCGGCCTCCGGAGGCAAGGTCTCCGGCATCCAGGCGCTGCTCGACCACTTCGGCATCGCGCGCGAGCAGACCATGGCGTTCGGCGACGGCGAGAACGACGCCGATATGCTGCGCTTCGTTCGGACGGGCGTGGCTATGGGCAACTGCGATGACGAGGCGCGCGCCGCGGCAGACGTCGTCTGCGGGGATATCGATGAGGATGGTCTCGCCCGTGCGCTCGCTGACTTCGGGCTGATCGATCCGCTCGGTTAGCACAGGATTTGGATGTTAGATAAAGCGTGGGGCGGGCCCGCTCGCCTCACCGCTTGCGTTTGGCCAGAACCTTGGCAGCCGAGATCTTGCGTTTGCGCTCCCCGGTGTCCTCGGCGCATAGACGGTCGATGATGTGCCCGAACACCGCGGCGAGAATCTGCTGGAACAGCGTTCCGCACATGACCGGAAACACCGTCTCGCCCGGGAAGTACTGGGCGGCGATGACCGCCCCCGACGAGATATTGCGCAGCCCGCAGGTGAAGCTCATCGTTGCCAGCAGGGGCTGCGAGCCGTGCATGATGCGGGCGGCCAGCATGCCCCAGAAGAATCCGGACGTAGCGAAGACAAGGATGAAGAGGGCGACCTCAAGGCGCTGCCACGTCATGTTGAGCACGTATTCGCTCATCGAGGTCGAGTTCGCCGTGATGAGCACAATGGTGATAAGCCTGCTCAGCGGGCTTAAGTTCGGGGAGAGGACGTCGTGGCCCCAGCCGCGCGTGAGCTCGTTGACGATGATGCCCGCGAGCGCCGGTAGGGCAATCATAAAGATCATGTCCGTCATCATTCCCATCGCGTCGATATGAATCGATGCGCCGAGGAGGGTGGAGAGGGTGAACGGTATGGTCACGGGTGAGATGACGGTGGATACGAGGATCGCCGCCAGGCACAGGGGCCCGTCGCCCTCGTAGATGCCCACCCACATGAAGCTGATGACGGCGATGGGAACGCTGTACTCGAGCACCACGCCGGTGACGAGGTTCACGTTGTCGCCGAACAGGGCAGACCCGATCAGGTAGGCGAGCAGGGGCATGGCGACCTCGGCGATCGCCAGGATGACCAACAGGCGCGCGGGGTGCCTGAACACCTGCAGCAGCTGGCCGAAGGTGTTCGACAGGGCGCCTTGGAACGTCATGATGGCGAAGATGAACGGGACGATTGCCTTGAGGGGGCCGAATACGCCGGGGAGCAGGACGCCGGTCGCCACGCACACCGGGACGATGAATGCCATGTGCGAGCCGATTGCCGATCCCATACGCTTCCAGCGTTCCATGAAGACAGCCACGTTCTTCCCCCTCATATGCGCAGATTGCTCGCGCACATTGCGCGCTTCGCCATGCTACTGAAAGCTTGTTACCGACAGATTACCGGGACAAGTGTCACACGGAACATTCTTGCGTATTCGTTCGGAAGCGATGCGGGCGCGGCGGGGGGGCGTAGGTGGCGCAGGGGGGCGACGCCCCCTTGCGCCTTTCCGTCGTTTTGGCCATATCCGCCCACGGTCGGGTTCGTCGCCGCTCCCCGCATGCCTGTCGATTCTGTCCGCACGGTGCGTATAATGGAGATGTTCAACAGCACGGTCCGCCGCAGCGGACCCACATCCAAGGACGTGCCCTATGCATAGAATGCACTCCGTGCGCGCCGCGTGCGCCTGGCGCCGCGTGCGCCCCGCAAGCGTGCTCCATCTTCCGGCCAAGGCGGTGTGCCATGGCATCGCTTAAGACCACGCGTCGCTGGGCGCTTGCCCCGAGCGACCCCGCAATCGAGCAGGAGCTTGCACGCGGACTCGGCGTGGCGCCCCTCGTTGCCCGCATCATGGTTGCCCGCGGCATCAGGACGGTCGAGGATGGTCGCCTGTTCCTCACGCCCTCGCTTGAGCGCGACTGGGCCGATCCCGCGATCATCCCCGGCCTGTCGGACGTCGCCGACCGCGTGGAGGCGGCGCTCGACGCCCATGAGTCCATCGCGGTGTTCGGCGATTTCGACGTCGACGGCATCACGTCGACCTGCCTTTTGACCGAGGCGCTTCGCGAACTCGGCGGGACGGTCCATCCGTTCATTCCACATCGCTTCGACGAGGGGTACGGCCTCAGCGAGATCGCGCTCGAGCGCGTGGTGGAGGCGTGCCGCCCTTCGCTCGTCATCACGGTCGACAACGGTATCGCCGCACGCGAGGAGGTTGCGGCGCTTACGGCGATGGGCATAGACGTCGCCGTGACGGACCATCACGAGCCGGCGGACCTCGTGCCGCAGGGCGTGCCGGTCGCCGACCCGAAGCTTGCCGCCGAAAGCCCCAGCCGCGAGCTCGCCGGGGCGGGTGTTGCCCTCAAGCTCGTCCATATGCTGGGCACGCGGCGCGGCATCCCCGACCTCTGGCGCTCCTATACCGAGGTCGCGGCGCTCGGCACGGTTTCGGATATGATGCCGCTGACCCCCGAGAACCGTGCGCTCGTCGCTGACGGCATCGCCTGCATGCGCTCCAGCGCACGCCCCGGCTATGTCGCCCTGGCGGCGCTCGCGCGCGTCGACCTGTCCACGATCACCGCCGACGCGCTGTCGTTCTCCCTCATCCCGCGCCTGAACTCCGCCGGCCGTATGGCGGACCCGACGCTCGCGCTCGACCTGCTGCTGCAGACCGACCCCGTCGAGGCGGGGCGCCTGGCGGCCGAGCTCGAGCGGATCAACCAGGAGCGCCGCGATATCGAGGGGGCGCTCGCCGAGGAGGCCATGGAGCTCGTCGAGCGCACCTACGATGGGAGTCGCGTGATCGTCGTCGGCGGCGAGGGCTGGCATGAGGGCGTCAAGGGCATCGTCGCAAGCCGTCTTGCCGGCCGCTATCACGTTCCGACGCTGCTATTCTCCATATCCGACGGCATCGCGCGCGGGTCGGGCCGTTCGGTCGGTTCGGTCAACCTCTTCGATGCGGTCGAGCAGTGCTCCGATCTGCTCATCCGGTTCGGCGGCCACGCCGGGGCGGTCGGCGTCACCGTGGAGGCCGATAAGCTCGACGCGCTGCGTGCGCGCCTGGCCGAGGTCCTCGCGGCGCTTCCCGAGGAAGATTTTGAGGACACGCGTGAGGTCGCCGCCATCGCCTCGCTGTCCGAGCTCGATATCGACACGATCGAGCAGATATCCGCCTTGGAGCCGTTTGGGCAGGGCAACAAGGTGCCGCTGCTCGCGGCGACGGGCGTGACCATGTGCGACCGTGCGGCGGTGGGCAAGTGCGGCGAGCACATGCGCTTCACCGCGACCGATGGCGCATCGAGCGTCGCCGCCATCATGTTCCGCGTACCCGATATCGAGCGGCAGGTGTCCTGCGACTCGGTGGTCGACCTCGTGTTCGAGGCGGTCGCCGAGCACTGGCAGGGCCGGGTGAAACCCAAGCTTATGGTCAAAGATATCCTCTGCCATGCCTGCGAGGACGGCACCGCATCGCATGAGGGCGCGCCGCTTGACGCTCTGGATGCTGCGGATGATGCCGATGCGGCCGATGTCTCCCGTCGGCGCCATGACGAGCCGCAGCCGGATGCAGCTCGCCGCTCCCTGCTCTCGCAGCTGTCCTACGATGAGCTGACGCGCTCGCTTGTCCATGCGTTCATTGGTGCCGCGAGCCCGCATCCCGCCCAGGTCGAGGCGCTGGAGGCCCTCGCGCAGGGCGAGGGCGTGCTGGCCGTCATGGGTACGGGACGCGGCAAGTCGCTTATCTTCCAGGTCCATGCCGCCCGCGAGGCGCTTGTGCGCCACCGCGCGAGCGTGTTTATCTATCCGTTGCGTGCGCTCGTGACCGACCAGTCGTTCCACATCGCGTCGGCCTTTGCGAGCCTGGGGCTGCGTGCAACGGTCCTGACCGGCGAGACGGCATCGCCTGAGCGCGATGCGGCGTTTTCGCGTCTTGCTGCGGGTGGGGTCGACGTCGTGCTCACCACGCCCGAGTTCCTGGCGATCAACCGCGCGCGCTTCGCCACCGCCGGTCGAATCGGCTTCGCGGTCGTGGACGAGGCCCATCACGCGGGCCTTGCCCGCGGGGGCGAGCGCACCGCCTATCTCGACCTTCCCGAGATACTTGCCGCGCTGGGAAACCCGGTCGTCTTTGCCGCCACCGCCACCGCCGATGAGCGTATATGCGCCGAGATTCGCCGTATCCTGCCCATCGGCCGCACGGTGATCGATGACCATATCCGTGAGAACCTCGCCCTCGAGGACGAGCGCGACCTTGCCAGCAGGGAGAACCGCCTCGTCTCCATCGTGGCGACCGGGGAGAAGTGCGTGGTCTACGTCAACTCGCGCGACCAGGCGCGCTCGCTCGCGCAGGTCCTGCGCCGTCGCGTTCCCGAGCTTGCGCCGTCCATTGCGTTTTACCATGCCGGTCTGACCCGCGACGTGCGCCGCCGTGTGGAGGAGGCATTCCGCGCGGGTTCCCTTTCCTGCATCGTATCGACATCGGCGTTTGGCGAGGGCGTCAACCTGCCCGATATCAGGCACGTCGTGCTGTACCACATGCCGTTCGGGTCGATCGAGTTCAACCAGATGAGCGGCCGCGCCGGCCGCGACGGCCGTCCCGCGAGCATCCATCTGCTCTATTCCGCGCGCGACGCGCGCATCAACGAGCGCCTGCTCGACGCGTCGGCCCCGAAGCGCGAAGAGCTGGTGACGCTGTACCGGGCCCTGCAGACCATGTGGCGCGCCAACCGCTCGCGGACGGGCGAGACGAGTTTTTCGGCCAGCGATCTGGATATCGCGCAGATGTGTCTGGCGATCGATGCCCGCAGCCCCGTGGAGGAGCGCGCCGTCTCCTGCGGCCTGGCCGTATTCGAGGAACTCGGGTTCGCTCAGGTTGCCTCGACGGGCGCCGCTCGCCGAATCGCGATGAGCGAGCATCCGGGAAAGGTCGACCTCGCTTCCTCCGTGCGCTACCTTGAGGGAATCCATGCGCGCATGGAGTTTTCGGCGTTCAAGGGCTGGGCGCTCACCGCTTCGGCTTCTGATATGCTGAATCGAGTGAACAGACCCATCGCACCATATATCGGGTAGGGGGGGACACCATGGATACCGCTGTGTCGAACAAGGCGACCGGATCGCAGTCGCACGTGCACACCAATCAGGAGGGGTCGCTTCAGCCCACCGCATCGATGGCGCATTACACCCATGCGGACGATCTGCCCTACGAGATCATGGCGGACAACTACGACAAGCTCGCCGGGCTCTGCCGCAAGTACATGGGCGAGGCCGACCAGGTCAAGGTCGAGCGGGCGTACTGTTTCGCCGCCGAGAAGCACGCCAAGCAAAAGCGCCGCAGCGGCGAGATGTACATCAACCATCCCGTCGAGGTCGCCATCATCTTGGCCGAGCTCAATATGGATTGCGACGTGGTGTGCGCGGCTCTTCTGCACGACACGGTTGAGGACACCGAGACCTCGCTTGCCGACGTGACGGATATCTTCGGCGAGACGGTTGCCGAGCTCGTGGACGGCGTCACCAAGCTCACCAACATCGACGTCGACACGATGGACGAAAAACAGGCGCTCAACCTGCGCAAGATGTTCCTTGCGATGAGCCGCGACATCCGCGTGGTCATCGTCAAGCTCGCCGACCGCCTGCACAACATGCGGACGCTCGCGGCGCTGCGCGAGGATCGCCGGTTGTTCAAGGCGCGCGAGACCATGGACGTCTATGCGCCGCTGGCCGACCGCCTGGGCATTTCCTCGATCAAGTGGGAGCTCGAGGACCTTTCGTTTTTCTATCTCGAGCCCGAGGCCTACCAGCGCATCGCGCGCATGGTCGCCGAGAGCCGCGAGGTGCGCGAGCGCTTCCTGGCCGAGACCATCAAGACGCTCGACGACGAGCTGAAGCGGGTGGGAATCACCGGCTACCAGATCAACGGCCGCTCCAAGCACTATTGGTCCATCTATCAGAAGATGAAGCGCAAGGGCAAGGAGTTCTCCGAGATCTACGACCTCGTGGCGCTGCGCGTCATCACCGGCTCGGTGGGCGATTGCTACTCGGCGCTCGGCGCCGTGCACACCCTGTGGCATCCCATGCCGGGGCGCTTCAAGGACTACATCGCCATGCCCAAGCTCAACAACTACCAGTCGCTGCACACGACGGTCATCGGTCCTACCGCGCGCCCGCTCGAGATTCAGATTCGCACCTACGAGATGCACGAGCAGGCCGAGTACGGTATCGCCGCGCACTGGCTCTACAAGCGCTCGGGCGGCTCGTCGGCTGCCAAATCCAACGAGGCGCAGCGCCTGGACGACCAGATCAACATGCTCAAGCACTCGCTGGACTGGGCCGCCTCCGACGACATCGACGATGCCAAGGAGTTCCTGCACACCCTCAAGGCCGATCTCTACGATACCGAGATCTTCGTGTTCACGCCCAAGGGCGAGGTCATGAGCCTGCGCGCCGGGGCGACACCCCTCGATTTCGCCTACGCCGTTCACACCGAGGTGGGCAACCACTGCGTCGGCGCCAAGGTCAACGGCGTCATGGCGCCGCTGACGCACGAGCTTGCGACCGGCGACCGCGTCGAGATCATGACCAACAAGGCGTCGCGGCCCTCGCACGACTGGCTGAACATCGTGCGCACCCCGTCGGCGCGCTCCAAGATCAAGCGCTACTTCGCCGCGGTCACGAAGGACGACAACGCGACCGCCGGCCGCGATATGCTCGCACGCGATCTGCGCAAGCGCGGCTACGGTATCTCCACGCAGCGCACGACGCGCGCGCTCAACACCGTGGCCGAGCAGCTCAACTTCAAGCAGATCGACGACGTGTTCGCCGCGATCGGCGGGGGCAAGCTCGCCGTGCGCATGGTGGGCAACAAGGTCCAGCAGATCTTGGACCCCAAGCCCGAGGCACCCGTCAAGAGGCCCGAGGCGGAGGACGAGGCCCAGCCGGCGCGCGGGTCGAACCGCCGTCCGCGCTCCTCGTCCAAGTCCAATTCGGGCGTCATGGTCAAGGGCGAGGCGAGCAAGGGTCTGCTTGTGCGTCTGGCCCATTGCTGCAACCCGGTGTTTGGCGACGATATCGTCGGCTTCATCACCCGCGGCCGCGGCGTGTCGGTGCATCGTGCCAACTGCCCCAACGTGAAAGGCCTCATGGAGCATCCCGAGCGCATGATCGAGGTCGCATGGGATCGCGGCGCAGACGCCCTGTTCCAGGTCGAGATCGTGGTCGAGTGCCTGGACCGCATGGGACTGCTCAAGGACGTGACCATCGCCATCGGCGACGCGGGCGGCAACATCCTGTCCGCTGCGACCGCGACCGATCGCGAGGGCGGCGCGACCTTGCGCTTCCTGGTCGAGATCTCCGATGCAAGCGGTCTGGAGCCGCTGTTCTCCGCGATCTCGTCGGTGGAGAGCGTCTACGATGTGCGCCGCCTCATGCCGGGCGAGGGGAATATCACCATGAAGCGCCGCGCCTAGCCTCAGGCCTCCCCAGGCACCCGATCTTGCCCCTCAAGCCTTCGGGCGCCGCACGCTAGGCGTGCGCCCTCGGCTTTCGGGGCAACCTCGGGCGCCTGGGGAGGCCTGAAGGGGATGAGGCACCCCACCTCGCCGCTCAAGCCTTCGGGCGCCGCACGCTAGGCGTGCGCCCTCGGCTTTCGGGGCAACCTCAGGCACCTGGGGAGGCCTGGAAGGGATGGGGGTATCCAACTTGCTCCTCGAGTCTTCGGCGCCGCGTGTTAGGCGTGCGCCCTCGGCTTTCGCGGCGATCTGGGGCATCTGGGAAGGCCTGAGGTCGATGGGGGCACCCGGTCTCGTCCTATAATTGTCTGGCGTTGCGCCAAGGCGTGCGCCCTCGGCTTTCAGGCGCCCGCGGACGCCGGGGATGTCTGCGGGCGGCGGAGCATCTGATGGCTACTGCTCAATTGCTGGGCGCACCGTCTCGTGCGCCCGTCGGAAAGGAACGGTATGGAGAACAGCGAGTTTTCCCTTGACCTTACGGCACGCGGATCGCTGTCTGTCGAATGCGTGGTCAACGGTCCCATTCAGACGAACACCTACTTCGTCGCCTCGGGCGATGAGGCGGTGATTATCGATCCGGCGTGGGATGGCGAGGAGCTCGCGCGCCATTTCACTGCATACCATCCCGGCGTGCGCGTCACCGCGCTCGTGTGCACGCATGGGCATGCCGATCATACCGGTGGCGTGGCGGGCCTTCGTCGCGTGCTGGGCGATGAGGTTCCCTTTGTTATCGCCGAGGCGGATGCCGACACGGCGCGCCGCCATGTGGGATGGCTGCGGGCAAACTGGGGGATCGACACCCCGGCGCCGCCCGAGCCCGATCGCCTCCTCCATGAGGGCGATACGGTGGAGTTCGGCGATGTCTGCCTCCAGGTCATCGCAACGCCGGGCCATACGCCGGGAGGCATCGTGCTGTTTGCCGCCACCGAGGGCGGGGACATCGCCTTCTGCGGCGACACGCTGTTTCCGGGCAGCCACGGGCGCACGGATCTCGAGGGGGGCGACGAGCGGACGATCATGCACTCGCTCGCCCACATGTTCAGGATTCTCCCCGACGACACGCGCTGTCTTCCCGGGCACAACGGTTCCACGACGGTTGCCGTCGAGCTCGAGAACAACGAGTTCGTTCGCCGCGCGCTCAGCTTGGGGTACTGACGGGGTTGCTGCCAAAGCAGGCGAGCTTCCGCCATCATGGACGCGTTGTGAAGGGGCATTGCCGTTTCAAGGCGATGCCCCGTGTTGTTTTTAGGGTCGCCGTGCGTGCCGCGGCGCCGTGCCGCTGCGCGCCGACGGTCGCTGCCAGCAGATGTCGGAAGTGCAAGGGAGCCGTGTTGGACGGCCGTCGGGTTTTATGCGATATATGTCGGACGACCTGCAAAAATCTTTCTCATCAGACGCGCTGAAAGCCAGCTGGACGATAGCCTTGGGATGAAGCCGGATCGATGCGAAAGGTGGCGTCATGGATGGGTTCGAGGATGTTCAGCAGGCGATGCGCTATGTCGCGGACTACTGGATCAAACGGAAGTGGACGTTTCTGAACGAGGCGAACGAGGAGTTTGTCGCCTTCGTCGATCCGGCGTTCTACTACCAGGAATGCCTGACGCCCGACGAGGTCGCCTCGGTCAGCATGTGCTTTACCGAGTGGGTGCTGTTCGAGCGACCGCTTCGTCGAGGGAAGACGCCCTTGCAGATCCTGCGCGACGACCCGCCGCAGGATGCTCCAGAGGGGCTCGCGGATATCCTGCGCGCCGTCGTTGCGAGCCAGGTGTTCTCGCGTTTCGCGATATGCGACAAGGATGTGGCGAGCGGCATGACGGTCCTGCGGGATGTGCGGACCGACTGCAGATACGACGTACTCGATCCCCACATCTGCGCGATGGAGCATTGGGGCGCAGGGACCGTTGCCGTGAGGATCGCACGCGTGCGGGGCACGTGGCAGCCGGTGGGGCAGGTGTACCTCTATGATCACGTGCCCGCCCAGGAAAACGCCATCGATGGTCCGGGGGAGATGCATCCGGAGGATTACCTGTGCAAGCCGGAGGCGGAGCATGCGAGTTTCTATCTGAGGCTGCTACGCGATATTCTGGGAATCGATGGACGCTATCACAAGAGCGCTCGCGTGCGGGGGCGTGCAGCCTGACGGTCGGGTCGGTGCATATATGCCGTGTGCGACATCCTCGCCCCGGTTTGTTACCTCCATGGCTCATCCGTGCATTTGGTGGCTGATGCCTGTCCATCGAGTGGTAGACTATGGCGAAGTATCAGAGCAAACCTACAGGGAGGTTTTCCATGCTCGTCAACGCAGCAGAGATGCTCAAGAACGCCGAGGCTGGTCACTACGCGCTCGGCGCCTTCAACACCAACAATCTCGAGTGGACCCTTTCCATCCTTCAGGCCGCCGAAGAGGCCAAGTCCCCGCTCATCATGCAGTGCACCGGCGGTGCCGCCAAGTGGATGGGCGGCTACAAGGTCTGCGCCGACATGGTCAAGGCGGCTGTCGAGGCCCTGAACATCACCGTTCCGGTCGCCCTGCATCTCGATCACGGTTCGTATGAGGACTGCTTCAAGTGCATCGAGGCCGGCTTCACCTCCATCATGTACGACGGCTCCCACGAGGAGACCTTCCAGATCAACCTCGACCGCACCAAGGAGCTTGTGGAGCTCGCCCACTCCAAGGGCATCTCCATCGAGGCCGAGGTCGGCGGCATCGGCGGCGTTGAGGACGGCGTCGCCTCCAACGGCGAGCTGGCTGATCCTGCTGAGTGCAAGCAGATTGCCGACCTGGGCGTCGACTTCCTCGCCTGCGGCATCGGCAACATCCACGGCGTGTATCCGGCTGACTGGGCTGGCCTGTCCTTCGATCGCCTCGCCGAGATCAAGGCCGAGGTCGGCGACCTGCCGCTCGTGCTCCACGGCGGCACCGGCATCCCCGTCGACCAGATCCAGAAGGCCATCTCCATGGGCGTCTCCAAGATCAACGTCAACACCGACCTGCAGCTCGTCTTCGCCGCTGCCACGCGCGGTTACATCGAGGCCGGCAAGGATCAGCAGGGCAAGGGCTATGACCCCCGCAAGCTGCTGAAGCCCGGCCGCGACGCCATCGTCGAGCGCACCAAGGAGCTCATGGAGGAGTTCGGCTCTGTGAACAAGGCGTAACGCCTGCTCTCCCGTGCCTGTTCGGAAAGCCCCGGAGGGTTCCCACGCGCGCGTCCTCGCCGCTTCGCGGCTGCGGGATTGCGCGCTTAGGGAAGCCCTCCGGGGCTTTCCTGCGTTTACGGGGCCGGGCGTTTCGACTTGATGGAAGAGCGGGCGAAGCTGGGCGGGAATCGGGGTCGTTGACGCTGCGCTGCGCTTCGCGCCCAGGAGTGTTGGGGGTAGAATCGGGATGGTTCGGGGTTGTCGACCCTGGCCCATCGGCAATGGATACAAGGGGGAGAGATGACGGTTAAGACCACGTTGCCTGAGGAAGGCAAGCTTGTTGTGGAAGGGCCGGTCGGGTGCGCCGACGAGGTTTCCAACGACGATTATCGCTTTCTGGTCGTGGGCTTGCCTGCCGAGATTGAACGGCTCAAGCAGGCGGGGTACCTCGGCGAGGCGATTCGTGCGTGCGACGAGTTGCTGAAGGGCGACGTTACGCCGGAGCTTGCGGCGTGCCTGCGTGTCGAGCGTCATCGCATGGGCAGGTTGGCTCAGCAGTTTTGCGTGACGCGCGCCGAGGCGCTTGCTGCCATCCGCACCGAGTGGCCGGAGTTTACCGAGGAGCAGCTCGACGACCTCATTGCGCGCAAGCGTATCGATTGGCGCTTCATCGAGAGCGAGCAGCGCTTCCTCGACAACTTCCTCGATTCGCTGCGCGTGTATCCGTCTGAGGTGCCCGGACTCAAGAAGGACGAGTCTCGCGATCTCGAGCTTCGTGACGCCATGCTTGCGCGCATGCATGAGCAGGGTGGCCTGACCTGCGAGATTTCGCTGAAGGCGTCCATCGATATCCCTGGGGCGACGCCGGGCGAGATGCTGCGCGCGTGGCTGCCGGTGCCGGCGGCCTGTCCCCAGCAGTCCGCTATCGACGTCTACGATTGGACTCCCGGCGTGCTCGTCGCCAAAGAGGACGCGCCCGCGCGCACGGCGTTTTGGGGCTCGAGGGAATCTCACGCCTTTGAGGCGAGCTACCGCTACCGCATCCACGCACCGTATGTTGACACCTGCGCGCCGGCTCCCGCGGAACATGTCGTGGCAGACGATGCGGTTGTCGATGACGACCTCGCTGAGCTTGCGCCCCATATCGTGTTTACGCCGTATCTGTGCACGCTGACCGCGCGCGTCGTCGGCGACATCGAGCGCCCGATCGACCAGGCGCGTGCCATCTACGACTACATCACCCAAAATGTGGACTACCGCTATCAGCCTTCCTATGCGCAGCTCGACTGCATCCCGGACCATTGCGCGAAGTCGCTGCGCGGCGATTGCGGCGTCATGGCGCTCACGTTTATCACCATGTGCCGTATCGCGGGCATTCCCGCGCGCTGGCAGTCCGGCTTGTACGTGTCTCCCGATTACGTCGGCCCGCATGACTGGGCGATGTTTTATACCGACGAGTTCGGCTGGCTGTGGGCGGATTGCTCGTTCGGCTCTTCGGCACGGCGTGAGGGCAACGAGGCACGCCGCCTGCACTACTTCGGCAATCTCGATCCATGGCGCATGGTGGCGAACTCTCGCTATCAGGCTGAATTGACGCCCGCCTGCAACGGTGTGCGCTGCGACCCCTTCGACAACCAGATGGGCGAGTCAAGCGTAGAGGGCCGCGGGTGCGATGAGAACGAAATGCTCCGCAGTATCGAGCTTATCGAAATGCACGAGGTGTAAGCGCGGCGCCGTATGCTACTATAGTCCGCGTGCTGTGCCCGAGTGGCGGAATTGGCAGACGCAGTGGACTCAAAATCCACCGGTGGCGACATCGTGCGAGTTCGAGTCTCGCCTCGGGCACCATAGAGAACAGTGAGGGCTCCAGCGATGGGGCCCTTTCGTTTTGATGCGCTATACAGGCGAGACTCGAACTCGCGAGAGCGCGCGAGACTGTGGAAATGCGTGAGCATTTCCCAGCGAGCGGCGAAGGGTGCCGTAGGCACCCGGAGCATGCGGGCGCCGCAGGCGCACGCTTCGAGTCTCGCCTCGGGCTTCTCTGCCATGTCGGCGATGCGCCCATCCGTCCCCGCGCCCGGGGGTCCGCGCCGTAGGCGCCCGGAGCATGCGGGCGCCGCAGGCGCACGCTTCGAGTCTCGCCTCGGGGCTTTTTCGGGGCAAAGAACCCTGCCGGCGGTATCCTCTTATCCGGTAGATGGATTTCGAGGCAGCAATCGCGCCATGCAGCAGATAAGCTTGGGTCTCGATTGAACAGCATCGACCGATGGCAGGTGAGGGCCCATGAATATCCAGATCTTCGGCACCAAGAAGAGTTTTGACACCAAAAAGGCGCAGCGCTACTTCAAGGAGCGTCGCATCAAGTTCCAGTTCATCGACCTGAAAGAGAAAGAGATGAGCAAAGGTGAGCTCCAAAGCGTGCTGCGCGCGGTCGGAGGCATCGATGCCGCTGTTGATCCCAAGGCAAAAGATCAAGATACCGTCGCCCTCATCACCTATCTCGCCGAGAGCCAGAAGTTCGATAAGCTGCTCGAGAACCAGCAGGTGCTTCGCGAGCCGATCGTGCGGAACGGCAGCCGGGCGACCGTCGGTTACGAGCCGGATGTCTGGAAGTCGTGGGAATAGCGACGGTGACGAGCACCCCCATACAACCATCATGGTGAAACCGTGAAGCGAATCGAATGCGGAGGAGTTGTGGTACTATAGCCGCTGCGCTGTGATGAGCAGCGCCTGAAAGTGGGGCATATGGCCCCCACCTTTCGGCGCCCATGGGTTGCTGTCTGGTCGTACAACGTATCGCCTGGGGGCGTATGCCCCTGTGGATCCGAACCGTGTACCCGGATGCTTCCTGTAGGCATTCGGGTTTTTGTTTTGTCCGCTACGAAGGAGGTTGGGACAATAGCTAAGCATCATGACGATACCCGTATCAACGGGGAGATCACCGCGACCACGTGCCGCCTGATCGGTGTCGACGGTTCCCAGCTGGGTCTGTTCGGCATTCGCGATGCCCAGCGCGTCGCCGATGAGCAGGGTCTTGACCTGGTGGAGATCGCGCCCAACGCTGAGCCCCCCGTGTGCAGGGTCATGGACTACGGCAAGTTCAAGTACCAGCAGGCCATGAAGGCCAAGCAGGCTCGTAAGAACCAGTCTCGCGTCGAGGTCAAGGAGATGAAGTTCCGTCCCAAGATCGACGTGGGCGACTACGAGACCAAGAAGGGCCACGTTCTGCGCTTCCTTAAGAAGGGCGCGCGCGTCAAGATCACCATCATGTTCCGTGGACGCGAGATGGCCCACCCCGAGCAGGGTCTCAACGTTTTGGAGCGCCTCGCTCAGGACCTGAAGCCGTACGCGACGGTCGAGTCCGCTCCCAAGCTCGAAGGACGAAACATGCTTATGCTCCTTGCCCCCATCAAGGGCGCCTTCGATAACGAAGAGGGCAAAGAGGACGCAGCTAAGAACTAGTGTTGTAGGAACCGATTAAGGAGAAGCACATGCCTAAGATGAAGTCCCACAGCGGCACCAAGAAGCGTTTCCGCCGCACCGGTACGGGCAAGCTCATGCGCGCCAAGGCGTTCAAGAGCCACATCCTGACCAAGAAGACGACCAAGCGCAAGCGCAACTTCCGCCAGGAGGGCGAGATCGCCGCTGCCGACAAGAAGGTCGTTACCGCACGCCTCGCTGGTCGTTAATCGACGAGCACCATCCGTTTTCCTAAGAACACTTACGACGAGGAGTTGATCAGATATGGCACGAGTCAAGCGCTCTGTGAACGCCAGGAAGAAGCGCCGCACCGTAATGAGCCGCGCGAAGGGTTACTACGGTGCCGCTTCGCGTACCTACAAGCACGCTAAAGAGCAGGTCCAGCACTCCCTGCAGTACCAGTACCGTGACCGTCGCAACAAGAAGCGCGAGATCCGCAGCCTGTGGATCACCCGCATCAACGCTGCCGCCCGCATGAACGACCTTTCCTACTCCCAGTTCATGCACGGCCTGAAGGTCGCCGGCATCGACCTGGACCGCAAGGTCCTCGCTCAGATGGCCTACGAGGACATCGAGTCCTTCAACGAGCTCGCCGCCATCGCCAAGAAGGCGCTCGAGGCGTAAGGTCTCAAGCTGAAAAGCATTGCATCACGGGGCGCCTGCGGGCGCCCCGTTTTGTATAGCGAGCTGTGCACGATGAGGGCTTTCGCCAGGGGAGTGCAAAGAATGCAAATGGGGTGGGGAGCCCCGGAGCTTGCTTACGCAGAACGTCCGCATTGCAAAACGGGAGACCGTTCTCACGCGCGCAACTAATTATATAGTTGAGTTAAATGTGGAGGAAATGTGTATGTCTGGATTCCCGCCCCCGCCGGCCCCCGCGTCTGGCAATATATCTCCTTGCCGCGCGGCCGGGTCCGCGCCGGCGGGCACCTTGAGAACCGGATACTGCGAGGAACTTAGGGAAGACGAGCACCCATCGAGGTGCGATCGTGTACCAAGCAGATGAGCGAAGAAGTGAGGTCTGGCTTGAGCGCCAGGCCCCGCGATTCCACATCACTTTCCAGTACGAACGAACGCGAATCAGATGGATCCGATCGGCGTCACGCCGGCCGGACGGGCACTGCGACCGATCAGACCCGCTCGCGCGGGTCTTCAATTGGACGGAGAGTTCGATCCTGGCTCAGGATGAACGCTGGCGGCGCGCCTAACACATGCAAGTCGAACGGCACCC
>NZ_JAUDCO010000005.1 GCF_030373545.1 Collinsella tanakaei
TAAGCCGGCCAGCGCCGATGGTACTGCGGGGTAAGCCCGTGGGAGAGCAGGGCGCCGCTGACCGGTGGACGGCGTTTCGAGGAGGGGCCCCTTCGGGGGCCCCTTTTCTTTTTACAAGGACAATTTGACATCGTTGATGATTCATCCATCAACCGTTTCTCAACGATTAGACGCTCGGCTCATTCGAGCAGTCGCTGGTTACCGCGATCGTGCTGCTCGTTTTTGCATCGCCGCTCCTCGGCCTTCGTCGTGGTGTCTGTGCATATATGGTTCATCTGCGTGGTGTTGCGAGTACAATGAACCATACGTATGTGTATATCCGACAGATTGGTGATTTGCATGGCCGAGGCCGCTATCGGTGTCGACATCGTCGAGATCCAGCGATTCGAGGAGATCCTTCGGCGTACCCCGTCGTTCGCTCAGCGCATGTTTACCGAGCAGGAGCGTGCCTACTGTGAGCGATCGTCTCGTCCCGCCGCGCACTATGCGTGCCGTTTCGCCGCTCGCGAGGCGGTGCTTAAGGCCTTGGGCACCGGTTTCGGGCAGGGAGTGGGCCGTAAGGACGTGTCCGTCGAGCGTGATCCCAACGGACGTCCGCGCGCCGTTCTTTCAGGAAGGGCCCTTGAGATTGCCCAAGAAAAGGGCATTGTCGAGGTGGCTTTGTCGCTCTCGTTTACGAGCGGCCTTGCCGTCGCCAATGCCATGGCGATTACCGATTCTGCGCGCCCGAAGCCCAAGGCGACCAAGCAGGATGAGAAGGCCATGATAGCCCAGTCGTTTCGGGATGCACGCTCGGTGCTCGACGATCTCGAGCGCGTATCGATTGATGACGCATCTGAAACCGCTGTCGATTCCGACGATCTGCAGTAAAGACGGGAGTGTGCGATGAAGCCTATTTTGAGCACCGAGGAAGTCGTTCGCCTCGAGGATATCATCGAGCGGCAGGGAACGTCTAAAGCCGAGCTCATGGAGCATGCTGGCGAGTTTGTCGCCACGTTGGCGCTCGGGTACGAGCCCCACGAGGTCGTCGTGCTTGCCGGTTTCGGCAACAATGGCGGTGATGGCTGGGTTGCTGCGGATATTCTGCAACAGCGCGGTATCCACGTCGTTGTCGTGACGCCTGTCGAGCCCAACGAAATCCCGAGTGCGCTTGCGCGCCATGTCGCCCGTCGCACCGCTGGTCGCGAGGTGACGGTCGTCGTCGGTCCTTCTCGTGACGAGCTTGCCGAACTGATGGAAAAGGCTGACGTCGTTATCGACTCCATTTTGGGTACTGGTTTTCACGGTGCGGTGCGTCCTCCCTTCTCCATCTGGATTCCTACGGTCAACGAGCTCGCCAAGCATGTAATCTCCGTCGACGTTCCGTCAGGCTTGGATGCCCAGACGGGTGTCGTCGAGGACTGCTGCATCCGCGCTGACAAGACCGCGACCATGATCGCGCCGAAGATCGGCCTATACAGCGCTGACGGTCCGAGCTACGTAGGCGAGCTGGTGTGCGGCGAGCTGTATGACAACCTCGATGAGGTCATCGACGATGTCGACCATGCCGCCGAGATCGTCCAGGCAGGTGACTTGGTTGAGTTCATGGAGCCCCTGCCTGCCAACGTGAACAAATACTCCCGCGGTTCCGTTCTGATCGTGGCCGGTTCTGCCCGGTATCCCGGCGCCGCGATGATGGCTGCCAAGGCTGCGGCGCGCGCCGGCGCGGGCTATGTCGCTGTTGCCGCGCCCGACGCGTGCGCCAACCTGATTCGCATGGCGCTGCCGTCCGTTCCTGTTATTGCCATTCCCTCGGATTCCCGCGGTTCGTTTGGCGCTGCCGCCCGCTCGGTCGTGTGCGAGATCGCGCCCAAATACGATTGCGTGCTGTGCGGGCCCGGCATGACCACGGCCGCCGGCTGCATGCAGGTGGTAAGCGGCCTGCTGGAGCTCGACATCCCCTTGATTCTCGATGCGGACGCCCTGAACTGCCTCGCCCGCTTGGCGATCGACGGCATCGACAAGACGCCGGAGCTGTACCGCCGCGAGGCGCCGCTCATCCTGACGCCGCATCACCGCGAGCTCTCCCGTCTGGTTGGCGACGCTCCGGTGGACGATCTGGGCACTGCCATCGATGCCGCGCAGCGCATCGTGTGGGCTGTGGGCTCCGACAACCTCATCGTCGTCGCCAAGGGCGCCACAACCGCCATCGTGGGCGTCGAGAAGGTGCTGATTCCCATGTCGGGTCCCGCGTCGCTTGCGACCGCGGGCTCGGGTGACGTGCTTGCCGGCATCCTCGCGGGAGCCGTCGCCACGTCGCACGGCGAGGTCGACCACTGGGAGCTTCTGGCCTCCTATGCCGTGGCGATCCACTCGTATACCGGATTCGCTGCAGCGGCTGAGTACGGCGAGCGCAGCGTGATCGCGACTGACCTCATCGATCTGATCGGTGAGGCCATGCAGCTCGTCGAGAACGAGGCGTGCAAGGATCTGGGAATCTCTGCCGACCAAGGAGATGAATAGCCGATGATCGGTCGCAAGGAGCCGGCAACCCGGTGGGCGTGGGTCGAGATCGACCAGGGCGCCCTGCGTCGCAACACGCGCGCCTTCAAGAACCTGCTGGGTCCCCGTCAGCGGCTGTGCTGCGTCATCAAGGCCGACGCCTACGGTCACGGCGCGGTGGCGTGCGCCAAGGTCATGCACGCGACGGGCTGCGACATGTTCGCCGTCGCCACGGTGCTGGAGGGCGTCGAGCTCCGTCAGGGCGGTATCGAGGAGCCGATCCTTGTGCTGTCCGAACCTCCGCTGACCGCGATCGATACGCTGCTTGAATATCGCCTGATGCCGTCGGTCTACACGTCCGAGTTCGCGCTCGCCTACGGTGAGCGCGCAGTGAGCCTCGGTACGGTGGGCAAGTACCACATGGCGATTGAGACCGGTATGAACCGTATTGGCGTGCATTACACCGAAGTGCTCGACTTCAGGCGTGAGATCGATTTCCACCGCGGTATCCAGTGCGACGGCGTGTTTACCCACTTCGCGACGGCTGACGAGTCGAGCGGATGGGACTACCAGCTTCAAAGGACCCGCTTCGACGAGGCGGTCGGCGCCCTGCGCGACGCCGGCTTTGAGTGCGGCATCGTCCACTGCGACAACACCGCCGCGTCGATTCTGGACGCGTCGTCCCATTACGACATGATTCGCGCGGGCATCGGCCTGTACGGTCTGCAGCCCTGCGAGGCGACGCGCCCCGTCTTTCCGCTCGAGCCGGTCATGAGCGTGCGGGCGCGTGTGACGCGGACCGTGCATCCCGCGATGGGCGAGGGCGTGGGCTACGGCTTCACCTACCGTGTGCCGCGGGCCCGCGTGCAGATCTGCACGCTTCCGGTCGGGTACGCCGACGGTCTTGCGCGCACGCTGTCCAACCGGATGGATGTCCTGTATCGCGGCCAGCGCCTGCGCCAGGTGGGCAATATCTGCATGGACCAGTTCATGGTCGCTATCCAGCAGACCTCCATGCGCCAGATGCCGGAGGCCCAGATGGGCGACGTCATGACGATCGTCGGCCGCGACGGCGACGCCGAGATCACGATGGACGAGATGGCGCGTCTGCGCGGAACCATCAGCTACGAGGTCGCCTGCGGATTCGGCATGCGTCTCGAGAAGGTCTACTGCTGAAGGAGCGCTATGGGCGTTATGCATATTCCCGGTCACGACCGGCAGAAACCGCGCGAGGTCTCGCTTGACGAGATTCGCGACGTCATGGGCGACTGCAGGCTGTGCCCGCTCTATGAGACGCGGACCAAGCTCGTGTTCGGCGTGGGCAACCCGCGGGCGCGCGTGATGTTTGTCGGCGAGGCGCCGGGCCGCAACGAGGATCTGCAGGGCGAGCCGTTTGTCGGGCGCGCCGGCGAGAACCTGAACTCTATCTTGGCGCTTGCCGGCCTGAAGCGCGAGGACATCTATATCGCCAACGTGCTCAAGTGCCGCCCGCCCGGAAACCGCAACCCGCGCCCGGAGGAGGTGCTCGCCTGCTCCCCGTTTTTGCGCGAGCAGATCCGCAGCATCTGGCCGGACATCATCGTGACGCTCGGCAACCCGGCGACGCACTTCGTGCTCAAGACTGAGATTGGCATCACCAAGCTGCGCGGACGCTTCCATCAGATGGGTCACTTCGTGGTCATGCCGACGTTTCATCCGGCCGCCGCGCTGCGCAATCCGGCGTGGCAGGAGCTGCTCGAGCAGGACTTCCGCATGCTCGGCGATTACCTGGCCCGACATCCGGAGGACGGGCCGGTGATCCCCGCGACCGCCCATTCCGACGCGCTGCCGCGGGTGGAGGAGTAGCCATGGCGTTGACGCGCGAGGCGGCATGCCGCTACGAGAGCGAGTCCGCCGAGGATACGATGCGCTTCGGCGAGCTTACCGCCGACGCGTTCGACGAAGGCGACGTGGTCGTGCTCACCGGAGGGCTCGGCGTGGGCAAGACGCACCTCACCAAGGGCATCGCACGGGGGCTGGGGGACGACCGACCGGTCACGAGCCCGACCTTTGCGCTCATGGCGGTGCACGACAAGGGTCGTATCCCGCTGTTTCACTTTGACCTCTACCGCCTTGAGCACGCGTTCGAGCTCGAAGATACCGGGATCTACGACGTCCTCGGATACGAGGGGGTCTGCGTGCTCGAGTGGGGCGAGCAGTTCCAGGACGAGCTGACCGACGAGTACCTCTCGATCACGATCTCCCGCGATGGGCGGGGACCCGAGCTGCGCTCGATTGTTTTGGAGCCGTATGGCGGCCGTGCCGAGCGGCTCGCCGAAGCTATAGATTCGATTATCGCGGCGCGCGCCTAGACGCACCGTCGCATCTGCAAGGATGGACAGGATGGAAAACGACACCTCGCGCCCCTTGGTGGTGGCGATCGACACTTCGACGGATATGCTTGCCTGCGCGGTCGCCCGCTGCGGGCGCGCGAACGACGCCGAGCAGGTCGAGGTGCTCGCCGCCCGCGACCATCTGTGCCGTCGCCATGCCAACGTCGAGCTCGTCAACACGGTTGATGCCGCCCTTGCGGAGGCGGGGGCGGGCATCGCCGACGTGAGCGCCTTTTTCGTCGGGCGCGGTCCCGGATCGTTCACCGGGGTCCGCATCGGCATTTCGACCGCCAAGGGCCTTGCCCGCGGCGCGAACGCGGCGCTGTACGGCGTCTCGACGCTCGATGCGAGCGCATGGACCGCATGGCTGGCGGGAACGCGCGGCATGCTGGCGGTCGCTGCGGACGCGATGCGCGGCGAGGTCTATCCGGCGCTCTATCAGCTTGACGATGAGGGCCCGCGCCGTCTGTTCGAGCGCGAGCGCGTCGTGAAGGCCGCCCTCGCTGCGGACGAGTGGGCCGAGCGCGCCGACGCGCATGAGCTCCAGCTGACGGGCGACGGTTTGGTGCGCTACGCCAAGCTCTTCGAGGATGCCGGCCTCATGGGGCACAGTCTGCCCCGCGAGCTGTGGTGGCCGTCCGGCGAGGGCTTGCTGCGCGCTGCGTGCGCAAACGACGCGGGCTATCCCGCGGGCGACGGCGATCCCGCGCTCGTGTTACCGGTCTATACGCGCCTCTCCGATGCCGAGGAAAACGAGCGCAAGCGCCTGGGGCTTACCGAGAGCGCCAACGCCGCCCTCACCGGCGTCGCCGACGAGCTCGCCGGCCGTCACCTGCAGGTGCGCCCGATGGCGGCCGCGGACGCCGAGGCCATGGCGGCCCTCGAGGCCGAGAGCTTTGCCGGTGCGGGCCATGAGCCCTGGAGCGCCTCGATGTTTTTGTCGGAGCTCGACCCCGATGCGGCCGCTGCGCGCACCTGGTGGGTCGCCCACGACAACGGCGAGCTGCTCGGATTTGCCGGGGGCATGGTCGTCGACACCGATATCGAGATCCTCGACGTCGCGGTGGCCGTCGAGCACCGGCGGGAGGGCATCGCCCGCAAACTGCTGTCGCACGTGAGCTATGACGCCCAGATGCTCGGCTGCACGACCGCCTCCCTGGAGGTCGAGGACGGCAACGACGCCGCGCGCGCCCTGTACGAGAGCCTGGGCTTTGCCGAGGTCGGCCGCCGTCGGAACTATTACGGGCAGGGGCGCGACGCCGTCGTGATGAGCTCGACGCTTCCGCTGGTCTTGCCCCTGGATGCCGCCTCTCCCGAGCCCACCGCCGCAGTCCGTCGCGCCTGGCCGCTTCCTGCGCCCGTGCGGACGGATGCCGAGCGGGCCGAGATCGAGCGCCGTCAGCTCGTGCTGGCGATCGAGAGCTCGTGCGACGAGACGGCGGTGGCGATTATCGACGCGCAGGGCAACCTGCTCGCCAACCAGGTGTCCACGCAGATCGACTTCCACGCACGCTTCGGCGGCGTGGTGCCCGAGATCGCCTCGCGCAAGCACGTCGAGGTCATCGTGGGCGTGGTCGACGCTGCGCTCGAGGAGGCCGCCGCGTCGCTGGGGCTTGCCGGCGGCGCGATCGCGCCGGGCGAGCTTGCGGCGGTCGGCGTGACCCAGGGCCCGGGCCTCGTGGGGGCGCTCGTCGTGGGCGTCGCGTTTGCCAAGGGCTTCGCCTATGCTGCCGGCAAGCCGTTGATCTGTGTGAATCACCTTGAGGGCCATCTGTACGCCAACCTGCTGACCACCCCCGACCTCAAGCCGCCCTTCATCTTCACCCTCGTGTCGGGTGGGCACACCATGCTTGTCCACGTGCGCGCATGGGGCGACTACGAGGTGCTCGGCGAGACGCTCGACGACGCGGTGGGCGAGGCGTTCGACAAGGTCGCCAAGGCGCTTGGTCTGGGGTATCCGGGCGGACCGGTCATCTCCCGCCTGGCCGAGACCGGCGACCCACATGCCATCGAGTTCCCGCGCGCCCTCAACCGGCGCGGC
Organism: Collinsella tanakaei; assembly: GCF_030373545.1. Lineage (GTDB taxonomy): Bacteria > Actinomycetota > Coriobacteriia > Coriobacteriales > Coriobacteriaceae > Collinsella > Collinsella tanakaei_C. Next base: position 6,895 of record NZ_JAUDCO010000005.1, read on the forward strand.
GATTACCGCTTCTCCCTGTCCGGCCTGAAGACCGCCGTCATGCTCTACATCGAGCAGGAGCAGCGCGCGGGCCGTCCGATCCACCTGCCTGATCTGGCGGCGTCGTTTGAGGCGGCCGTCTTCGACGTGCAGTACAAGAAGGCGAAAAACGCGCTGCGCGAGACGGGCGCCCGCGAATACTGCATCGGCGGCGGCGTCGCCGCCAACCCGCACCTGCGCGAGATGATGGTGAGCAAGCTCACCCGCCAGGGGATCCGCGTGACGGTTCCGCCGCAGAACGCCTGCACGGACAATGCGGCGATGATCGCTGTCGTCGCGCGCGAGAAGTTCGGTCGGGGCGAGTTCGCGTCCTTCGACGTGGACGCCGACCCGAATATGACGCTGTAGGGAGCTTTCGGAAGGCGGGGACGAGGGTTGCCCTAGCCTTCGCACACGATGTCGATGAGCTGCGCGGGCGCGTCGATGATGTAGTCGGCGCCCGCGGCCTCGAGCTCATCGCGGCCGCGGAAACCCCAAGCCGCACCGGTGACGCGCAGGCCCGCGTTGTGGCCGGTCTCGACGTCGACGTTTGAGTCGCCCACGTAGAGCGTTCGCTTCGGGTCGGCATCGAGCTGCTCCAGAACATGCAGGGTTATGGGTGCGGCCGGTTTGGGCTCGTAGCCTTCGATATGGCCCTGCACCAGCTGAAAGCAACCGGCTCCAAAGTGTCGGTCGACGAGCGGGGTGGCGGCGGTGTGGTCCTTGTTGGTGAGGACGGCGAGCGTGACGCCCGACGTCCGGAGCGCCGAAAGCATGTCGATGACGCCCTCATAGGGCTTCGTGTGATCGTATTTATGCTCCTCATAGCAGGAACGCAGCTCGGCGAGGGCACGCCCCAGCACGGTGGCGTCGCCGGCGAACTCCGCCGGTGCGATGCGCTCGACGAGGCGCTCCATGCCGTTGCCGACCTTGTAGCGGTATGCGTGCACGGGGAAGGTGGGCCAGCCGAACAGCTCGCAGGTATGGTTTGCGGCAAACGCGAGGTCCTCGAGGGTATCGAGAATCGTGCCATCCAGATCGAAGATCACGTGGCTGAAGACGGGAGTGCTCACAGGGGGTCCTTTCCGGACTGTTGGACGGACGCGGTACTAGCAGATGCGGGGAAGCTGCTCGCCGACGAGCATGTCGAGGATGCGGGTGGCGCCCCAGCCGGTGCGGACGCGCACGTGCGCCTCGCGGCCGGGATCGAGCTCGAGCACGCGTCCGATGATCGCGGCGTTCTCGCCGTACGGCGCGCCGCGCATCGCCTCGAGGGCGGCCTGGGCTTCCTCGGCGGGCACGACGGCAACCATCTTGCCCTCGTTGGCCACCTGCAGCGGATCGTAGCCGAGCATCTCGCAGGCGCCGCGCACCTCCGGCCGCACGGGGATGGCATCCTCGTCGACCTCGATGGCGACGCCGCTCGCGTCGGCGAATTCATTGAGGGTGCTCGCCAGGCCGCCGCGCGTGGGATCGCGGAAGCACCGCGCGTGCGGTGCGGCGTCCATGGCGGCTGCGATAAGGTGGTTCAAGGGCGCGGCGTCGCTTTGTATGTCGGTTGCGAACGCGAGGCCCTCGCGCGTGCTCATGACGGCGATGCCATGGTCGCCGAGCGTGCCCGACACCAAGACGACGTCGCCGGGGCGGCAGTTGGCGCCCGAGAGGTTCACGCCGCACGGCACCTCGCCCACGCCGGCCGTGCTGATGTACACGCCGTCGGCGCTGCCACGGCCGACGACCTTGGTGTCACCCGTGACGATGCGCACGCCGGCCTCGCGCGCGGCGTCGGCCATGGATCGGACAATGGTGCGCAGATCGTCGAGGGGATAGCCCTCCTCGAGGATGAAGCCGCAGGAAAGATAGCGCACGCGGGCGCCGCTCGTGGCGACGTCGTTGACCGTGCCGCATACGGCGAGCCGGCCGATATCGCCGCCGGGGAAGAACGGCGGCGTCACCACGAAGCTGTCGCACGACATGGCGATGCGGCCGGTGCCGGGCAGCTCGCCCACGCCGGCGTCGTTTCCCTCCAGCAGCTCGGGCGAGCCGAACGCCTCGAGAAAGACCTCGTCTATCAGGCGCTTCATCATCTGGCCACCCGATCCGTGACCCAAGAGCACCGTGTTGTCTGCCATGGTCGACTCCTTGTTCCAAAGCCGCGTGGCGGCATGCGTATCGCCGGCGCCGCCTCGTGCCGTCGCGATGTCGCGTCAGACGCGGTAGCGATGGTATGCCGCGCAGCTGCCCTCGCTCGATACCATGCACGGACCGACCGGATGCTCCGGCGTGCAGGCATGTCCGAACAGCGGGCAGGTGTCGGGTGCGATGCGCCCGCGCAGCACGTCCCCGCAGCGGCAGCCGCGCGGCTCCTGCGTCGGCTCAACGTGCACGTCGAACCTCCGTTGCGCATCATAGCACGCGTATTCCTCGCGGATGCGCAGGCCCGAAGCGCAAAGCTCGCCGAGGCCGCGCCACGTGGCGCCGACCGTCTCGAAGACCTGCTCGGTCAGGGCGCGCGCGGTCGGGTTGCCGTCGGCGTTCACCCCGCGGCGATAGGCGTTGACGATATCGGGCGTGCCGTCGATGATCATGCGCACGAGCAGCTCGATGCTCGCGAGGATGTCGACGGGCTCGAACCCGGTCACCGCGCCCGGCAGGCCGAACTCGTCCACGAGGAAGCGGTAGGGCGCAAGACCGGTGATGGTCGACACGTGCCCCGGCAGGATGAAGCCGTCGATGCGCGTCTGCGGGTCGTCGGCGATGGCGCGCAGCGCGGGCGGCGTCAGCTTGTTGGCGCACAGCATGGAGAAGTTGGCGAGGTTGCGCTCGGCCGCATCGAGCAGGCAGGCCGCTATGGCCGGCGTCGTGGTTTCGAATCCGACGCTCACGAAGACGACCTGGCGGCCAGGTTCATCCTCGGCGATGCGCAGGGCATCGAGCGGGGAGTAGACGATGCGCACGTCGCGTCCGGCGGCTTTTTCGGCTGCGAGCGAGGAGGTCGATCCGGGGACGCGCATCATGTCGCCGAACGTGGCGATCGTGACGCCCTCGATGCGCGCGATGGCGATCGCGCGGTCGATATCGCGGTTGGCGGTCACGCAGACCGGGCAGCCGGGGCCCGAGAGCAAGCGAAGGCCCGCGGGCATGACGGAGCGGAAGCCGAAGCGCCCGATGCTCATCGTATGCGTGCCGCAGACCTCCATGAGGTTGATGGAGCGGTTGCCGACCGCGCCGCGGATGCGCGCGATGAGGTCGCGCGCGAGGCCGGGGTCGCGAAACGCGGAGAAATCGATGGCGGCGGCCTGCGGCCCGCTCACCGCGCTCATGCGCGGTCGCCCGCAGCGCCGGGGAGCTCTTCTTCTACCAGCTCGTCGAGCTCGCGCATGAGGGCGATGGTCTCGGCAGCCTCCTGGGGGTCGATGACCTGGATTGCGAAGCCCGCGTGCACGAGCACGTAGTCGCCGAGCGCGGCATCGGGCACCAGGCGCAGCGATACCTCGCGGCGCGCTCCGAGCATGTCGGCGACGGCGCTCCCATCCTGCGTCATCGATACGATTTTCCCGGGTACAGCCAGGCACATGGGCAGCTCACTCCTTTTTCGGGCGCGGTGTCGCGGCCCGCGATTGTCTGTGGGACATGGTACCGCGCGCGCCCCGGCAGGACAACGCTCGCGGTCGGGCTTCAGCGCGGAGCTTGAGCCAGCCGAGCGCGCGCGACCGACGCCTGGCCGTAGGCGATGCAGCCGTCGTTGACCGGGACGGTGCGGGGCACAAGAACGGTGCAGCCATCCGCGCGAAGCAGATGCGTGACGTCCTCGAGCAGCAGGCGATTGAGGAACACGCCGCCCGAGAGCGCGACCGTTGTGATGCCGGTGTCCTTGCGAATGAGGTATACCGTGCGAAGGATCAGGGCGGCCATGTCGCGGTGGAAGGCGAGCGCGATCTCATCGACCGGTATGCCGGCGGCGATGCGGTCGAGAATCCGGGCAATTATCGGCAGGGTGTCGACTACGTATGCCCCCTGCCCGCCTTTTTCGGCCGGGCGGTCGGGGCCGTGGAGTGCTTCGTACGGGCTGCCCTGCGCGACCGCGCACCACGCCGCGGCTTCGAGCTCGCATGCGGGCTCTCCCTCATAGGTCGCCTTGCCGCAGATGCCCAGCAGGGCTGCTGCTGCGTCGAACAGCCTGCCCGCGCTGCTCGTAAGCGGGCTGTTGAGCCCGCGTTCGATCATGGTGGCGATGACGGCGCGCTCCTGCTCGCCCAGGTCGCGCAGGAGGGTCGCGGCGCCGGGATGCTCGAGCAGGCCGAGGGCGTGGAGCAGCGAGAACGCGCAGCGCCGTGCGTCGCGGATGGAGGCCGCGCCTCCGGGCAGGCGCCAGGTGCGCAGGTGCGCGGCGCGTTGGGCGCCGGAGAGCGTGGCGACAAGGAACTCGCCGCCCCAGACGGTGCCGTCCGCGCCTGCGCCGGTGCCGTCGAACGCGATGCCGATGACGGGTTCCGCGAGATCATGGACGCCCGCGCTTGCCGCCTCCGCTATGACGGAAGCGATGTGGGCGTGATGGTGCTGGACCTCGATCAGGGGGGTGCCGTGGCGATGCGCCTGCTCGCGCGCCCAGCGGCTTACCTGATAGCCAGGGTGCGCATCGCAGGCGAGGGCGGCGGGGCGCAGGTCGAACAGGGTCTCCAGGCGCTCGCGCGCCTCGTGCCAGGCCTCGAGGGCGGCGGCGTTCTCAAGATCGCCGATGTGCTGCGACACGAAGCAGGATGCGCCGCCATCCTGCTCCTCGCGCGTGAGGGCGAGGGTTGATTTCTGCTCGGGGCCGCACGCGAGCACGCTGGGCGCCCGCACCCCTGCGTGGGGGAGGGTAGGCAGCGGAAGCGGCTGCGGCGCGTAGCCGCGGGCGCGCCGTACGGACAGGGCCGTGCCGTCGACGACGCGCATCACCGAGTCGTCGTAGCGCGACAGGATGGCGCGGTCGTTGCCCAGCAGGGCGTCTGCGATGCCCGTCGCGACGAGGTGGTTCCAGGCGCGCGCGTCGTCGACCTCGATGGGCTCCTCGCTGATGTTGCCGCTCGTCATCACGAGCGCGCCGACGCCGTGACGATCGCAGGCCGCAAGCAGAAGGTGCTGCAGGGGCGTATAGGGCAGCATGACGCCCACATCGGGCATGTCGCCTGCGACGGCTTCGGCGATGAGGGGCTCATGTGCCCCGGGGCGCCGTCGCATGAGGACGATCGGATGGGCGCTGCTTTCCAGAAGCTCGATCGCTTGATTGTTGGGCACGCAGCAGCGCCTATAGAACGCGTCCATGTGTGCGCGGTCCATCATGACAGCAAGCGGCTTGTTGCTGCGGCGCTTGCGGCGGCGCAGCTCACGGACGGATGCCTCGTCGGCCGCATTGCAGGCGAGATGGAACCCGCCCAAGCCCTTGATGGCGACGATGCGACCGTGTGCGAGCAGGTCGGCGCATCGCCCGATGATCGCATCGCTCGTCTCGCGCGTCGTGCCCACGGAAGGTTCCGCATCGCCGGACTCGCGCCAGGTAATGTGCGGACCGCAGGCGAAGCATGCATCCGGCTGGGCATGAAAGCGCCGGTCGGCGGGATCGGCGTACTCGGCGGCGCACGCGGGGCACATGGGGAAGCGATCCATGGAGGTCGCGGGCCGGTCGTAGGGCAGCGATCGGATGATGGTGAAGCGCGGGCCGCAGTTCGTGCAGTTGATGAAGGGGTAATGGTAGCGCCGGTCGGCGGGATCGAACAGTTCGCGCAGGCAGTCTTCGCAGGTCGCGATATCGGGGGAGACGAGCGTCGTGCGCTCGCTTTCCCCGTCCGAGGCGATGATGGAGAAGCCGGGTGCGCGGTCGGTCGCCGGGCAGACGCGCACCTCGATGTGCTCGATGCGCGCTGCGGCGGGCGCGTCGCACTCGAGAGCGCGCACGAAGGCGTCGATATCGCCCGGCGTTCCGTGCGCCTCGATGTGGACGCCATCGCCGGCGTTGTTCACCCATCCCGAGATGTCGTGCTCCAGAGCCTTTCGGTAGACGAACGGCCGCATGCCGACGCCTTGGACGATACCCGTGACGTGTATGTGCGCGTGCCCGGTCTCCATTGCGTCGAACCTTAGATATCCAGGCTTGCACCCGTTGCGGCGCAGGTCAGCTCGCCGTGCTTGACGCCGCGAAGCCCCAGCAGCCGGTCGGCGAGTTCGTAGACGCGCGATCCCAGGCCTTTGAGGGCGAGGATTTCCAAGCAGTTGTGATGGTCGAGGTGCACGTGCATGGTCGAGACGATCTCCGCCGTGAAATCGTGCTGAATCTCGTCGAGCCTGCGCGTGAGGTCCCCGGTGTGGTGGTCGTAGATCATCGTGAGCGAACCGATGACCTGCTCGTCGGGAGTGCGAAGGCTGTCTTGGACGAGCGCCGCGCGCATGAGGTCGCGTATCGCCTCGGAGCGGTTGCGCGCCTCGCCGCGGCGCGCGATGAGCGCATCGTACTCGTGCAGCAGGTCCTCGGGGACGGCCACGGAAAACCGGGCAAGTTCAGCGCTGTCCGCCGCGCCCATATCAGACCAGCTTCACGGTGCCGACGCTGTTGTGGTCGGCCTCGATGGCGTCCTCGTAGCCGGCAAGCGCCGCGCGCGCCTCGCCGAGGGCGTCCATCGCCGCCTGCAGCTTGGAGCCGATGCGCTCCATGTCGAACGCCTCGGTTGCGTGCAGAAGGTCGTGGCTCCAGGACCGTGCGAGCTCGATGGTGTCGTCAACCTGCTTGACGCTCATCGCGAGCTGGCTCATGTTCATGCCGGTATCGTGCATAGTGCCTCCTTGTCGATTTCGTCCAGTGTAGCGCAAACCGGAAGGGGGCAGGCGCCATCGAGGCCGCACGCAGCCGCCAGGCGCGAGCATCCGTTCATCGCGAAATGTCGGCCGTTCACCGTCCCGAATCAACCGGCAGGGTCTCATGATGCAGCAGCTCAACTCCGAGAAGCTGCTGGTCCAGGGCGCCATCGAGGGGTCCTACGAGAAAGTCCTCCAGGCGTTCACCCTCAACAAGACCGTGCCGTCCATGACGGTTGCCAAGGCCGTGCTCGATGACATGATTGAGGCCAACAAGGACTTCTGGCCCGAGCTCCATTAGGGCCTGCGCCCATCTTCGGGCATCGCTAACGTGCGGGAAGGGGCTGTATTAGAAGTCGTTTCCCGAACTCAGCCCCGTGAAGGCGGCCCGTCCCGGTTCCCCGGGGCGGGCCGCCGCCGTTCCCTGCGATGCCGCAGCCATCCGTGAAGAAGGGCGGGGAGGGGCTATTCCTCCTGCCCCTGGTCCTCCCTGAGGCCCGCCAGGAACATCTTGCGTATGTTGTGGCCGGTCGCGGTGCCTCAGGGTCGGCTTCCTCCGCGTGAAGCTGAACCTGTTGGCGACGGCCCCGACCTTCGCGCCGTCCAGGAAGCAGGTCTCGAGGGCGATGCGCCCCGCCTCGGCGAGCACGGCCACGACCTCGGCGAAGACCTCCTCGAAGACGGAGCGCGCCCGCTCGGTGCGGAACCCGTTGACGGTGGAGTGGCCGAGCGGCTCCATGCCGGTGAGCTGCATGGGGTTGATGTTCTCCCGCGTCGCGGCCGCTATCTTCCTGCTCGAGCAGATGCCGCCCGCGCAGCGGAACAGGACCACCTTGGGCATCATAGCGGGGTCGTGGGCGGAGGCGCCGCCCCCCGGGCAGGGCGACCCGGGCAGGCGCCTGTCCATGCGCCCGACGGCCGCGTCCACGAGCCTGACCATCGCGTTCGCGGGGATCGGGTCGGAGACGTCGGGCGGCAGCGGCATCGGCTGGCGCTGGCGGCAGGGGCGGAACCTGGGTCCTGGCATGGCGTCCCCCGCTCTCCGGGTGATAGCTCAATTATACCATAACCGCAGGTAGATAGCTGTTTTAGGGTCTCCGCGCCCCTTGCCGCCGGACCCTTCTGGCGCCCTCCCGGGACAAGGCGAGGGGCCCGCGCCGGAGCGCGGACCCCTCAATCGTTAGGGACCTTATGATACGGGCCCCGCGGGCGTTTCGTTCGGGTATCGCTGCTGCTGCAATGCCCGAACCGTATATCAGACGCGCCGGCTGCCGGTCTAACGTCGAGCGGCCGGCGCGCCCGTAAAGCGCGCATTCGGGTTTGCCGCGCTTTACCGCAAAAGAAGAGGGTCTAGAACACCGGGTAGATGATGGACAGCCAAGCCGCCAGGACGACCCAGATCAGCAGGGTGGGGAACCAGCCCATCTTGAGCATGGTCTTGAGGTCGTAGCCGCCGGCGCCCATTGCGTAGACGACCGTCGAGGTGGCCGTCGGCAGGATGAAGGCGCTCTGGGTGGCAGCCATGACGCAGATGATGCTGCCGATGGGGTTGGCGCCCAGAGCCTCGCAGACCTGGATGGCGATGGGGTAGAAGATGAACGTCGTCGTGCGGTTGTTCAGGAAGTTCGTGCAGATGTAGGGACCGACGCAGAGCAGGATGTAGTACATGAACGTGTTCTGGAAGGTGTTCACCAGGGCGGCGACGGTATTGCCGATGATCTCGCCCGCACCGGTGTTGGTAAGGGCACCGGCCATAACGAGGCCGCCGACGAACATGAGCCAGACCCAGATGGGCAGCGCGCGGGAAGCCTCTTTGGGCTTGAGGACGCCCGTAAAGACCATGAGCAGGGCGCCGGCCATGGTGACGACCCAGTTATCGAGCTGGATGGGCAGCTCGACGGTGCTGACGATGATCAGGGCCAGGGTGACGCCAAAGAAGATGATGAGCGCGGAGGCCTCCTGGAAGGAGCTCAGCTTGGGCTTTTCTAGCTCGGCCTTGGCACGGCCCTTGGTGTCCTGCTCCTCGACGCCCATGATGGCGGTCACAGGCTCTTTGGGCGTGAAGCGCGGGGCGATGAAGATGCAGTAGATGAACATGGCGACGAGCACAGGCCAGCGACCCATGAAGGGGTCGAAGATGCCGGCGCGGTACTCGGAGCCCAACGCCTCGAGCTGCGTGTTGTAGATGGCGTACTCGGTCGCGCCGCTGCCGATGGGCATGCACACGACGCAGGAGATCAGCAGGGCGGCGTAGGGGAACATGACGCGCGAGGGGCTGTAGCCCATGGTCTCGACCGTGGCGGCGAGCATCGGGGCCATGACGCAGAAGACGACCAGGATGCTCGGGATGAACTGCACGAGCAGAAGGCCGATGATGCTGTAGCCCAAAAGCACGAGCGTCAGGCTTCCCCTGGACAGGCGCTGCACGGTCTGCGCCAAGGTCTTGACGAATTGCGTTTTGTTAAATCCCGCTGTGACCACAAACATGGTGCACGTCAGAATACCCGTCGTGTTGCCGAAACTGCTGACGACGACCTCCTCGTCGACGCAGCCCGTGATGAAGAACAAGACGACGCCGAGCACCGTGGTGGTGGCGATGGACTTATAAGGATCCCAGATAAACAGAACCATCAACAAGATGGTGATGGCAAAGCAGATCATGACCTGCATATCCATATGGAACCCTCCTTCCTACGTTGGAAATGGAACAGGCGATGCGCTATTGGGCGGAGATTCCGGTGGTGATGCTGTACCACTGGTACGGCTTGGGGTTGAACGCCACGCCGGGGTAGCCGTCCGCCTTCAGCACCCCGTTCACGCGCCCGAAGTACTCGTTTAAGTCCTCGCCCTTGGCGCGCGCGTTGTTGTGGTGCAGCGGCATCATGAGCTGGGCGCCCATGGCCTCCATCTGGCGGGCGTACTCCTCGGGGGTGTACGAGCGGATGCGGTGGCGAAGCATCAGGTTCGGGGCCTTGTCGCGCACGTGGCGCACGTGGTCGGGGTAGTCGCGCCCCGCCGAGAAGTCGATGCGGTAGTTCTGCGGGGTCTCGATCAGGAAGTTGAAGCAGAACATGGTGCCCAGGCCGTTCAGACGGTTGGGGCACGGGATGGCAAAGTCATCGCTTGCCGCATACGGGGTCTCGGGGCTGCTCGGACGCATGAAGGCGCCCTCGCGGAAGGCGCGGTTGTCGTGCGCGCCCGGGTAGACCGTGAGCGTGAAGTCGTCCAGGTAGTAGGTGTTGCCCGGGTACAGCGGCATGATGGCCCCATACGGGATGTCCTCCACACGGGCGAGTTCCTCGGCCGCCCCCGCCGGGACCAGCACCCGCCCGTAGAACTTGTTCCAGAGGTCACCGGCGATATTCATGTGGTCGCCGTGCACATGGCTGATCAAGATGTAGTCGGCACCCGTGAAGTCGTCGACCGAAAACCCTTCCTGCGCGTAGACCTTGAGGGAGTTCGCCTGCTGCTTCGTGAGTTCGGGAAGCACCCGCAGGTTGTCGCCCTCCCAGTAGAAGGGGTCGGTGACGATCGTCTTGCCGTTGGGCAGCACCATCTCGTAGCACTGGACTGAGATCCAGCGGATGCGCAGCGCCTCGGACTGAACGGATTCGACATAGTCGCTCATCGTCGGTCCTCCTTTCTCGTTTCATGCTCCATAACCAGCATTCCTCCTTTTCACATGGGTGGATATCTCGTCGATGTGGAATATAGAAAGCGAGAAGAAATGTGTAAAATGACTTAATATTCAGTTTTGTTGAGAAAAAGGAATAGTGCAGACCGCGAGGGGTTGACGCATGGGTGGTCATGACATGAAAAACGCGCCCAGCAGGCGCGTTGAGACAAGAGATGCTATTTCTTAATACTCTTTAGGATATATATCCATATAACAATCTAACGACTTTCTGCATATGCATCAGCGACTCGTCCTGGTCCAGATCCTTGGATGTCACCATGCACATCTGCTGTTCTTCTCGTGTTCCTTCCGGCAAACAGAGGCAGGTGACGGAATTGCGCAGATAGGGAGGCTCCATCACGATGGTGTTGCCGAGACCGCGATACACGGCGCCGAGCGCACTGCGCACGTCATTTACGTACAGGCGGTTGACGGGATGCTTGCCGATACGGTCAAAATAGGCCTGCGCCGTCGCTCCGGACCTCGTCAGGGTGGCAATGCGGATAAAGGGCTCATCGAGCCAGCGGTCATCGGCGACGACCGGATAGGGGTAGCCGCTTTTGAGCTCGGCGGTGTCGAGCAACTCGGAATCGTCGGGCACCACGAGCACCGGGCGCGCAGGGCTGAGCGGGACGTAGGTGAGCCCCGAGCGGAAGCTGTCCACATAGGCCAGGCACACGTCCAAGTCGCAGTTTTCCGTATCGCGGATGAGCTCGGCCGAGCTGCTCTCCCGCACGCTCACGGGGCGGACGCCGGGGTTTGCAAAATAGGCTGGCAGCAGGCGGTCCAAGATGAAGTCGGCAAAGCCCATGCCGTACCCGAGGCGGATGGCGTCGGCGCCGTTGGCTTTAAGTTTCTGGATCCCATCCGCCACGAGCTGGTCCTGCCGGATGATCTCGCGCCCCCGGTCGACATAGAGCTTGCCGATGGGCGTCAGGGTGAAGCGCTTGCCGTGCCGGTAGAACAGCGGGCTGCCGAGCTCGGACTCGATGCGCCGGACGTATTTGGACAGCGCGCCCTGCGTGATGCGCAGGCGCTCCGCCGCCGCGGTCAGGCTCGCTTGGTCGGCGATCTCGACGATATAGCTGTAATCCTTGATGTTCATGGCGCTCCTGCGGCTCGGGTGCCTTACATCATATCCATGTGTCCGCGCTGCGGCTCATGAGGTGCAACGAAATGACGCGAGGGGCCCGCGTGCGAGCCCCTCGCGTCTTGAGGGAAGGCGCCTTGTTGGAAGGAGGGGGAGAAGTGGATTTACAGCGCCTTGGAGATTTCTGCAGCCAGGCGCGCCTTGGGCATCGCGCCCACCGTGCGCATGGCCTCCTGGCCGGACTTGAGCATCACGAGGGTGGGGATGGACATGACGCCGTACTTCATGGCGATGTCCTGGTTCTCGTCGACGTTGCACTTGGCGACGATGAGCTTGCCCTCGAGCTCGCCGGCGAGCTCGTCGACGATGGGGGAGAGCGTGCGGCACGGGCCGCACCACGGAGCCCAGAAGTCGATGAGTACGGGCAGCTCGGACTTGAGCAGGCTGTCAAAGTTCTGGAGCGTGGCCTCGACGATGTTTGCCATAAGATCCTCCTATGCGGTCTCGCGTCTGCGCGCGGGGCATTTCGTACGTTGGGGGTTATACCCAGTTGCCAGCGGGCATTGCATGCGGATTGCGGGAATTGCGCGTCGGCGGTTCGCGCGCGCCCGGTGCCGTCGGCGCGGTATGATGCCGTAAGGAATCGAGCGGCGAAGGGGGCCTTTCGTGCACATCTCAACCGCAGACAGGAAAGAGGCGCTTGCGCGTGCGACGGAGCAAGAGCTCGATGCACTGGCCCGCCGCGGCGTGCGCACCGCCGGCAACGCGTTGTCACCTATCGTGCTGGTCAAGGGCTGTCTGAACGCCGAAGAGCGCACGTGCGGCGAGCTGCTCGGCGGTGCAGACGGGGCCGCCCTGCGCTCGGCGCTTGCAGCGATCGGCTACGCTCCGGAGGATTTCTGCGCCCTTGCCGCCGTTGCCGGTCCCGCCGATGCTGCCGATTCGGTGGCTCCCGCAGGCGAAGCGCTTCCTGCCGACGTGTTTCGCGAGGCGCTCGAGACACTGGACCCCGAGGCCGTGTTGCTGCTCGACGACGTGGCGGCCGACGTCATGCGCGACGCGTACGCCGACGCTCTGGTCGTCATCGAGGATTTCGACACCGCTATGCTCAAGCCGGGCCTGGTCGCCCATGTGCTGGGCCGGCGCGTGCTGGCGCTCGACGGCTTCGAGGCGGCGCTTGCCGACCCACGCGAGAAGCAGCGCATGTGGGCCTACATCAAGCAGCTTCCCCCGGCAGGCGCTCCCTACTAATTGTGCCCCTGCGGCGCAGTGCCCGGCGTTAAAACACCCTAGGGATTATTTTACATTGCGCATTCTATTGAATGCGCAATGTAAAATAATCCCTAGGGTGTTTTAACGCCGGGCACTGCGCGGACGGGACCTCAGCGAAAGCCTGTGGTTCCGCACCGATACCCCTGATGAAAAAAAGAGCCCGGCTCCTTGTGGAACCGGGCTCTTCGTGCAATGCGCGATGACGCGAGCGAGTTACTCCTCGATCTCGGTGATAGCGCCGGCCGGGCAGGCCTCCTGGCAAGCGCCGCAGGCGATGCAGGAATCCTCGTCGGTCACGGTAGCAACATCGTTGAGCTCGAGAACGCCCTGGGGGCAGGAGTCAACGCAGACGCCGCAGGCGATGCACTCATCAGCATCAATGATAGGCTTGGCCATGATAGTATCCTCTCTCTGTGCGATACATGGTGCGCTCGATGCGATAGGCGATACGCGCATCGAACTTTTCTGGGCTTAACATACCACGAGGGACCATCAATGCAAGCCCCGAGGGGAGCATTTTCATACCGTTCGCCGAGTCAACCGAGGTTGACTCGATGCGCAGCTCGCGTGCTGTGCATCGAGTCGCGCCGAAGGACAGACGGCGCTGTTCGGATTCTCACCGCATGACCCCAAACCTCCTTTCAGGTCATCTGCCTGACCTTTTGCCTGCTTCGACCGCCCTCTCTCCAGTTTTTTAGAAAATCTTATATGGAATGACTTAGATTTTGTATAACTGGGCCTATAAGGGGATATAGTATGGTCGAACGAAAAAACGCGGGACGTTCGGAAGGCTCCGGCGGCCCGGCAAGTAAAAGGAAAGAAGAGGGATACATCATGGGCAAGATTCTTGGTATCGACCTTGGTACTACCAACTCCGCCATGGCCGTCTTTGAGGGCGGCGACCCCACCATCATCGTCAACGCCGAGGGCGACCGCACCACCCCGTCCGTCGTGGGCTTCCGCGCCGACGGCGACCGCGTGGTCGGCAAGGCCGCTAAGAACCAGGCAGTCACCAACCCCAAGAACACCGTGTTCTCCATCAAGCGCTTCATGGGCCGCAAGTACTCCGAGGTCTCCTCTGAGATCAAGACGGTCCCCTATGAGGTCAAGGAGGGCCAGGGCGGCCGCGCCGTCGCCTGCATCGACGGCCAGGACTTCACGCCCGAGCAGGTCAGCGCGATGATCCTGCAGAAGATGAAGACCGACGCCGAGAAGTACCTGGGCGAGACCGTCACCGACGCCGTCATCACCGTCCCGGCCTACTTCAACGACGCCCAGCGTCAGGCCACCAAGGACGCCGGCAAGATTGCCGGCCTGAACGTCAAGCGTATCGTCAACGAGCCGACCGCCGCGGCGCTCGCCTACGGTCTCGACAAGCAGGGCACCGACCAGCGCATCCTCGTCTTCGACCTGGGTGGCGGTACCTTCGACGTCTCCATCCTCGACCTGGCCGACGGCGTGTTCGAGGTCCTGTCCACCTCCGGCGACAACCACCTGGGTGGCGACGACTGGGATCAGCGCGTCATCGACTGGCTGGCCGATAAGTTCCAGTCCGACAACGGCATCGATCTGCGTCAGGACCCCATGGCCCTGCAGCGCCTGAAGGAGGCCGCCGAGAACGCCAAGAAGGAGCTCTCCGCCGCTCAGCAGGCCACCATCAACTTGCCGTTCATCACCGCTGACGCCACCGGCCCCAAGCACCTCGACTACACGCTGACCCGCGCCGAGTTCGAGCGCATCACGCACGATCTGCTCGAGCGCTGCAAGCAGCCGGTCACCAACGCACTGCGCGACGCCAACCTGCGCCTGTCCGACCTGACCGAGGTCATCCTCGTCGGCGGCTCCACACGTATGCCCGCCGTCCAGGACCTGGTCAAGAACATGACCGGCAAGCAGCCCAACATGTCCGTGAACCCCGACGAGGTCGTCGCCGCCGGCGCTGCCGTCCAGGGCGCCATCCTCTCCGGTGACGGCCCCTCCGACATCCTGCTGCTCGACGTCACGCCGCTGTCGCTGGGTGTCGAGACCATGGGCGGCATCATGACCAAGATGATTGACCGCAACACCACGATCCCGACCTCCAAGACCGAGATCTACTCCACGGCGGCCGACAACCAGACCTCCGTCGAGATCAACGTCCTGCAGGGCGAGCGCGAGCTGGCTCGCGACAACAAGAGCCTGGGCAAGTTCCAGCTGACCGGCATCCCGGCCGCCCGCCGCGGCGTGCCGCAGATCGAGGTCACCTTCGACATCGACGCCAACGGCATCGTGAAGGTCTCCGCCAAGGACAAGGGCACCGGCAAGGAGCAGCAGATCACCATCTCCGGCTCCACCGCGCTGTCCGATGAGGAAGTCGACCGCATGGTCAAGGACGCCGAGGCTCACGCCGAGGAGGACAAGAAGCAGAAGGAGGAGGTCGAGGTCCGCAACCAGACCGACAGCCTCGCCTACTCCACCGAGCAGACCCTCGCCGACCTGGGCGACAAGGTCAACGCCGACCTCAAGGCCAAGGCTCAGGCCGCCATCGATGAGGCCAAGAAGGCCCTCGAGGGCTCCGACGTCGAGGCCATCAAGACCGCCGGCGACAACCTGCAGTCCGTGGCCTATGAGCTCGCTCAGATCGTGTACGCCGACGCTCAGCAGGCCTCCGAGGGCGGCGCCGCCGGTACCGCGGCCGGCTCCGACGATGATGTCGTCGATGCCGACTACGAGGTTGTCGACGAGGACAAGTAATCATGTCCGCCCGCAATGACCACACGGAGGCGGCCGCCGCTGCCGCCTCCGCGGATGCTGAGGAGAAGGACGTGAAGATTCCCGTAGAGGCAGCCGACGAGGCAACGGAGGCTGTCGAGACCGAGGCCGTTCAGGCCGCGCCGGAGCAGGCCGACCAGGCGAACGCCGAGGAGACGCCCACCATGACCGAGGAGGAGATGGTGGAGGCGGCCATCCGCGCCGGCGAGCAGGCTGCCAACGACGACTTCAAGCTCAAGTTCGAGCAGGTCCAAGACGAGTTGGCGCAGGTTCGCGCCGAGCTCGACGCCGCCGCCGAGGCTCGTGACGCCGCCGAGGCGAAGGCCGCCGACGCCGTCGACCGCACCGCACGCCTGCAGGCGGATTGGGAGAACTTCCGCCGCCGTACCGCCGCCGAGCGTCTGGCCGAGCGCGAGCGCGCGACCGAGAAGCTCGTCTGCGCTCTGCTGCCGGTTGTCGACGATATCGAGCGCGCCATCGATCACGCGCGCTCCCAGGAGCTCGCCGATGACTTCAAGCAGTTCGTCGACGGTGTCGATGCGGTGCACGCGAAGCTCATGAGCGTGTTTGAGCACGAGGGCGTCGAGCCCATCGATCCGGCGGGCGAGCCGTTCGATCCGCTCGAGCACCAGGCCGTGGGCCGCGTCGAGGACCCGGACGTCTACGACGAGACGGTGCGCGACGTGTACCAGAAGGGCTACCGCATGGCCGACCATATCCTGCGTGCGGCCATGGTCACGGTGACCTACGGCGGGGCCAAGCGACCCGCCCCGGAACCCGAGGAGGCTCCCGAAGAGGCTGCCCCGGAGGATACCGAGGAGTAAGACGCGAAGGCTCCGGGGCAAATCGCTCCGGAGCCTTTTTAAAGTGTGCGCGACAGGAGCGCTTCCCAGGCCTGCCCGATGGGCGGACATGCGAGGGATGCCATCCCGGAGCGCACGGTGGAAAGGAGGAGGCGCACCATGCCACAGGGTAAGACGTTCTACGATGTGCTGGGTGTCCAGAAAAACGCCTCCGATCAGGAGATCAAGAAGGCTTTTCGCAAGCTCGCGCAGAAGTACCATCCCGATGCGGGCGGCGACGAGGCCAAGTTCAAGGAGATTTCCGAGGCGTACGAGACGCTGTCGGATCCCAAGAAGCGCAAAGAGTACGACCAGATGCTGATGTTCGGGGGCATCCCGGGCGCCGGCGGTGGCGGCTATGCCTATTCGGGCGGTGCCGGGGCCGGCGGCTGGAGCGACATCTTCAGCAGCATCTTCAACGGCGACGGCGCGTTTGGGTCCGACTGGGCGAGCGGATTCGGCGGCATGGGCGGCGCGGCCGGCCGTGCGGCGAACCGTCCGCGCAAGGGCAGCGACCTGTCGCTTTCCGTCGACGTGTCCGCCGAGGACGCGTTCCGCGGCGTCACGCACAAGGTGACCTACCGCATCCCGTCGACCGGCGAGCAGCAGACTATCACGGTCTCGGTGCCCGCGGGCGCGGTGGACGGCGGCAAGCTGCGCTACAAGCGCCGCGGCGAGTACGGCGTCAACGGCGGCGAGCGCGGCGATCTGGTCGTGACCACCAACGTCGCCGAGCACCCGCTGTTCAAGCGCAAGGGTGCCGACGTGACCATGGAGCTGCCGATTTCGGTGTACGAGGCGGCGCTCGGTTGCTCGGTCGAGGTGCCGACGCCCGGCGGCGCGACGGTGCGCCTGAAGGTGCCGGCGGGCACGCAGTCGGGCAAGACGTTCCGGTTCAAGGAAATGGGTGCGCCCGACGTGAAGCACCGCGGCCGCACAGGCGCGCTGCTGGTGAAGATCGCCGTGCAGGTACCCACCGGTCTTTCGGGCGACGAGAAGGCGGCGCTCGAGAAGCTTCGCGAGAGCGATCAGCGCGACTATCGCGCTGAGGTGAACCGCTATCGGGCGAAGGTGTAAGCGTCGGTGCCTTCGGCCCGGCCGGCCGGCTGAGGCACCGCACCTTGCCGCTCAAGCCTTCGGGCGCCGCACGCTAGGCGTGCGCCCTCGGCTTTCACGGCAATCTGCGGCACCTCAGCCGGCCGACTTCGTTGCTGACAAGATAGGGCTGGGTTCAATCTTGTCACTTGCGTGGTAGATTTATGACAGGGAAGCATATCCTGGCTGTCATGAAGAGTTGGGGGATAGAACATGGCTGATGATGCGCGCAACAAGCCGCTGTACATGATTTCCGTTGCGGCGGAGCTGACGGGCATGCACCCCCAGACCCTGCGCGTCTACGAGTCCAAGGGCCTGGTGAACCCGCAGCGCTCGGGCGGCAATACGCGCCTGTACTCGCGTGCGGACATCGAGCGTCTTGAACTCATCAATCAGCTTACCGACGAGGGTATCAACCTCGCCGGCGTGGTGCGCATTCTCGACATGAAGGAGCGCGCCGAGGAACGCGAGCGCGAGACGGAGAAGCTCCGCGCCCGCGTACGCGAGCTCGAGGAGCAGGTCCACGAGTTCAAGATGCAGAAGAAGATCACCGCGCTCGCCCCGCGCGACGGCTCGGCCGACCCCCATCAGGTCCTGCGCGGCCTGCTCGGCAACGGCGACCTGTAGGTTTGCATCGCATTCGGTTGACGAGCGCCCGCCCTTCGCATGAGGTGTGCGAAGGGCGGGCGCTTTGCTTTGCCGATTACGGGTGCCTACGGGCGATTGGGTCATCTGTACCTGCCTCCAATGGCGCAAACAATGGCATTGAAGAAATGCCCCGGCTGCATTGCGGGCAATTTGTTCAGATATGAAGGTTTTCGGCCGGCTAAATCGGCTGAAAGGGGCCATGCTCGGGGTGGGAGCTTGCCGGAGGTAAGCCGATCCGCAGAATCATAATGTCTCATATTGTGTGCGCGGGTACTTTCCGGGCCGTTGTCCCGTGCTGATGGCGCCGACGCCTTCATATCTGAACGAATTGTCCACCTTGAAGAGGTGTCAGCGGAGTCGCCCGCTCGCGCGCTGCGGCAGTCCGGTCGCTGCGTCGAATCGCTATCCCCACAGACTGCGGATCTTGTCGAGGAAGACACTTGCCGCCGGCGAGAACTCCTGATAGCGCTTCCATGCGATGGTGATGTTGGCATGCATGGGCGGATCGAGCGGCCGGAACGCAAGCCCGCTGCCTGCCGAGGTGTCCACGATATTCTCGAGGCTCACCACGTAGCCCACACCGCGGCGGGCGAGCAGCGCGGCGTTGAACAGCAGGTTGTACGTGGCGACGATGTCCAGCTCGGCAAAGTCATGCTTGAACCACCTGCGCATCTCCTGGCTGGCCTGGCGCGAGAAAATGAGCGGCCGGTCCAGCAGATCTTCGGCGCGGATGACGTCGAGCTGGACAAGCGGGTCGTCTTCGCGCATGAAGACGCCCCAGGTGTCGCGCGCGGGCAGCTCGATGGCCTCGTAGCGCGAGAGGTCGGTCTGCCCGATGAATACGCCGAAGTCGATGCGCCCGGTGTCCAGGCGCTCACCCACGTCCTCGGCGTTGCCGCTGAACAGCGAAAACCTCAGCAGGGGATAGGCTTCCTGCAGCTCGGCGATTACGTCGGCGATCAGTCCCATGGCCTGCGTCTCGCCGCCGCCGATGCGCACCTCGCCGGCAAGCGTGTCGGCCGACACCAGAAACTCCGATTCCGTGCGCCCCACGAGGTCGACGATCTCCTCAGCACGTTTGCGCAGACGCATGCCTGCCTCGGTGAGCTCGATGCGGCGGCTGCCGCGTTCGAAGAGCGTGCAGCCCAGCTCGTGTTCCAGGTCCTGCATCTGGCGCGAAAGCGACGGCTGCGAGATATGCAGCACATTCGCTGCGCCCGAAATCGTGCCCTCACGGGCGACCATCAGGAAGTACTGCAAACGGCGAAGCTCCATAGCGCGGCCTTTCTATGCGTTCGGGGCGTGGCGACAAGATTGAACCCGGCGCCAACTTGTCACGACAAGATGGGACCGGGTTCAATCTTGCCGCTTTGGCATTAGCGGTTTTCGTAGTGGCCTCGGCAGGAGACGATGCGCACTACGTCTCCGTCAACCCTGTAGGTGAGTCGGTTCTTCCCGTCGATGAGAACGCTGCTCAGGCCCTCTTTTGAGTGCTTGAGCAATTCGGCCTTGCCGATGCCCGGCTCGGTTCCGCCGGTTCGTGCGATGTCTTTAAGCAGAGCATTGATACGGCGGAGCGTCTTCTTGTCCTGCGTGAGCCAGTACCGATAGTCAATCCAAGCTTGGTCGTCCCATAGATACGGCATTTCTAGATCTCCACGAGATCATGCTCTGCTTCGTTCCCGTTGCGCATGGAGCGGTGGCGGGCATCCATTTCTGCCGTGTACTCAGATTCGCTGGGGACGCGCCGGCGCACGTCAAAGGGGAAGCCACCCTCCTCTACGAAGCGCTTCATGAAGACCGTAAGCGCAGAGGTGGCGCTGAGCCCGAGATCTTCCGCCGTTGCCTCGAATGCTCGTTTGAGGTTGATATCGACGCGGTTGCCAAGGGGTGCGGTCGTGCTCGCCATGTCAGCTCCTTGCTACAATTAATGACGATTGTATTCTAACCAATATCACTTGCTTTCAAACGTAGACATAGGCAACAAGATCGAACCTGGCGCTAACTTGTCGGTCAAGCTTGGAGCTCTTCCAGGAAGAGTTGGACCGCGCGCGAGCGCGGGGTGTTGCGCTTCCAGACGACGTCGATGATCGAGACCGCGGGTGGGTAGAGCAGGCGGAATGTGAGTCCCGTGTTGCCGCCCGTCGCCGTGAGCCCCTCGAGCGTGAGCATGCGGCCCGCGCCCTCTTGGACAAGCAGCGCTGCGTTGAAAGACAGGTTGTACGTTGCGGCGACATCGAGCGTGCGGCCGTGTTCGCCGAACCATGCGCCCAGGGGCCCGAGCGGCCCGTCGTCGCTCCATGAGCGCTCCGGCATGACGAGCGGGGCGTCGGCAAGGTCCGCGGGGCCGATGACCTCCTGCGCGGCCAGCGGATCGTCCTTTCGCATGACGACGCCCCAGGCGTCGGTGGGCTGCAGGCGCAGGTGCCCGTAGCGGTCGTTGTCGGGGTGAGACATGAGGACCACGAGGTCGTCCAGTCCGTGCTCGAGCCGCTCGATCAGGTCGGTGGCGATGGCGCTGTGCAGGTGGAAGCGCACGTGGGGATAGCGTGCGCGGAAGTCCGCGATATGTTGCGCGACCTGCCTCATGGCGACGCTCTCGCCGGCGCCGATGTGGATGTCGCCGGCGACGATACCCTCGTCGTGGGTGAAATCGGCAGCGGTCTGGTCGGCGAGCCCGACGATCTCCTGCGCGCGACGCCGCAAGTACAGGCCCTGTTCGGTGGGGGTAACGCTTCGACTATGGCGCTCGAGCAGGTCGCAGCCCAGCTCGCGCTCGAGTGCGGCGATCTGGCGCGACAGCGCCGGCTGGGTCACGTGCAGTGCTTCGGCAGCGCGCGACATGGTGCCGTATTCGCAGACGGCGAGGTAGTAGCGTAAGGCGCGAATCTCCACGAACTCCTCCAAACCATAACGATTCCTTATATCACGATATACAGTATAAGCAATTGTATTCATCTCATTCCGGACGGAAACTGAGTCTAGAGACGTTGTAGGAGGAGGTGGACATGGCGCGGCGCATCGTGATGCATGTTGGGGACGTGACGGTTGCGGCCCTGCTCAACGACTCCGTCGCCGCCCATCTGTTCGCCGAGCGACTTCCCGTGCGCATCCGCATGAGCGCATCGACGGTCGGTTGCTGCGGACCGGCGCCGTTCGAGATGCCCGTCGATGCCGCCCTCGTGCATCGCGGCTGGATAAACGGCGACATCAACTACAACCCCGGCGGCGGCTGGCTCGCGGTGTTCGTCGAGGACGAGGAGAACTCGGGCCGCTACGGCGACCAGTTCACCATCGGCCGCATCGAGGGACCGCTCGCGCCGCTACGTGCGCTCACCGGCGCGTATGACGTCCTGATCGAGGTGGAGTCGTAGGGAGCGGCCCCTTTTCACGAAAGGAGATCGGCCATGCAGTACACGACACTCGGCCATTCAGGTATCGAGATCTCGAAGCTCTGCCTGGGCGGCATGAGCTTCGGCAAGGCGTCGCCCGACTTCCACCAGTGGACCATCGGGCGCGACGACACCCGCGCGGTCATCAAGCGCGCGCTCGACCTCGGCATCAACTTCATCGACACGGCAAACTGCTATGCGTTCGGCACGAGCGAGGAGTGCATCGGCGCCGCCCTGCGCGACCTGGGCGTCGCTCGCGATCAGGTGGTGCTCGCCAGCAAGGTGTACTTCAACGAGGGCAAGCTCTCGCGCGCGGCCATCGACCGCGAGATCGACGGCACGCTCAAGCGCCTGGGTACCGACTACCTCGACCTTTACATCATCCATCGCTTCGATTACGAGACGCCGATTGAGGATACCATGGAGGCGCTCGACGCCCTTGCGCGCGCCGGCAAGGTCCGAGCCCTCGGCGCGAGCGAGATGTACGCCTACCAGCTGCATAACATGCAGGTCGCGGCGGAGCGCAACGGGTGGACGCCGTTCACGAGCATGCAATGCCACTACAACCTGCTCTACCGCGAGGACGAGCGCGAGATGATCCCCGTGTGCCGCCAGTTCGATATGGCGCTCACGCCGTATTCGCCCATGGCGTCGGGGCACCTGTGCCGCCCCACGTGGGATTCCGAGTCCAAGCGTTCTACGACCGACACCACCATGCGCAACAAGTACGACGCGGCGCGCGACAACGACATGCAGATCATAGGCCGCGTGGCCGAGGTCGCTGAGCACCATGGCGTGCCGATGGCGCAGGTCGCGCTCGCCTGGCACTGGGCGCGCGGCGTGGAGTCGCCCATCGTGGGCTGCTCGCGCCCCGAGCGCGTGGATGATGCCGTGGGGGCGCTCGACGTGGAGCTGACGGCCGACGAGGTGGCCTACCTGGAGGAGCCCTATGTCGCCCATGAGCTCGTGGGCCCCGCCGCCCGCCCGGGCGAAAAGCCGCTGGCCGGCACTACAAACCCCAACGTGAAATAGCGACAAGGTGGTACCAGGTACAAACGTGTCGCGCTGTGGAAGGGAATGACTATGGGCAAGACATTGGTTGCGTATTTCTCGGCGGGCGGGACGACGGCGCGCGCAGCGCGCGAGGTCGCGCAGGCGACGGGTGCCGATCTATACGAGATCGCGCCAAAGCAGCGCTATACGGCGGCGGACCTCGATTGGAGGGACGCATCGAGTCGCAGCTCGGTCGAGATGAACGACGCGGGTTGCCGTCCGGCCATCGAGGGCGTCGTCGGGAACATGGGGGACTACGACACGGTCTTTGTCGGCTTCCCCATCTGGTGGTACGTCGAGCCGCGCATCGTCGACACGTTTCTTGAGTCCTACGATTTCGCGGGCAAGACCCTGATTCCGTTCGCCACGTCGGGCGGCAGCGGCATCGCGCGGGCTGAGAAGAGCCTGGCGGAGCATTGCCCGGCGGCGATCTGGAGGCCCGGCCGCCTACTCAACGGCGGGGGCGCCGCAGCATGGGCGAAGGGCCTGCAGCAGGTGAAATAGCGCCAAGCGCACGTTTTCATACCAACGGACCGTATCGGCAAGCGATTGAAAGGAATCCAGAATGGCAGTGAAGCAGACGGCCGGACGCGATCAGCTCGGTGTCGTGGCACCCAAGTTCGCGCAGCTCAACGACGATGTGCTCTTCGGCGAGGTATGGAGCCGCGAGGACAAGCTCTCGCTCAAGATGCGCTCAATCGTCACCGTGGTGACGCTTGTGGCGAAAGGCATGGTCGACAGCTCGTTCGAGTTCCACATGGCGAGCGCCAAGGCCAACGGCGTGACGCGCGACGAGATGGCCGAGATCCTTACCCACGAGGCCTTCTATGCGGGCTGGCCCAATGCGTGGGCGGCTTTCCGCGTGCTGCTCAAGGTCTATGGCGAGGATGCGGACGATGGGTCGGGCAAGACGTTCGCCCCTATGTTCGGCATGGGCAACCCCAACGACGCCTACGCGCAGTACTTCATCGGCAACTCGTACCTCAACCCACTGACCGATGCGGCCGAGGCGGGCGTCGGGCTCGCCAACGTTACCTTCGAGCCCGGTTGCCGCAACAACTGGCACATCCACCACGCGAGCAAAGGCGGCGGGCAGATCCTCATCTGCACCGACGGCCGCGGCTGGTACCAGGAGTGGGGCAAGGAGCCGCAGGTGCTCACGCCCGGCACCGTCGTGGTGATCCCGGCCGGCGTCAAGCACTGGCACGGCGCGGCGCGCGATTCGTGGTTCAGCCACATCGCCTTCGAGGCTCCCGGTGAGGGCTGCTCCAACGAGTGGCTCGAGCCGGTGGATGACGCCTCCTATCCCGCGTAGGCTCTCTGGGGGACACGGCCCGTCCGCCTCGCCATGCTCGGGCGTGGCGGGCGTGTAAAATACCCCAGGGGTTATTTTACATGTGATACTCGAGCGGGCGGGCGGATGGGCCGTTGTGTCGCCCGCCCTCATCGCCGACGGGTCTGCTACGATGGGCGCGACGACATCGGAGGCGCCATGGATATCCCAGCGACGGAGCACTACAAGTTTTTCAACCACACGGCATGCGAATTCTATCCCTGTCATGACATGCCGGCAGACGAGCTCAACTGCCTGTTCTGCTTCTGCCCGCTCTACTGTCTGGGACCTGAGTGCGGCGGTAATTTCCGCTACGTGGGCGAGAACGGTGACATCAAGGACTGCTCCGCCTGCACCCTGCCGCACCGCAAGGAGAACTACGACTACGTCATGCGGCAGTTCGAGCGCGTGAAGGACATCGCAAACCGACGCACGACATAAGGATGCGGCGCCCGCCTTGCCGGAAGACGGCAGAAGCGGGCACCGCGCTTTCCATCAGCGGCCCTGCGATTAGAACGACGCAAGTGCCTCGGGGGAGAGTCCTTCGGCCACGGCGATGGCGACGTCGATCGTCGTGCGGATGTCCTCCACGGCGCAGATGGCCGTGCCCGCGTGGATGTAGCGGCACGGGATGCCCGCCACGACGCTCGGGATATCGAGCTGGTGGAGCACGCCGCCGTTGGTGCCGCCGCCCGTGCGGACGGCGGTCTGCACGGGCAGGTCGCGCGCCGCGGCGACGCCCAGCACAAAACGCTGGTAGCGCGGGTTGGTGATCATGCAGCGGTCGAAATAGCGGAACATGGGGCCCCGACGGAGCGCCGTTTGGATCTCGTCGGCCGGGGTGAAGGTGTCGTCGGCCGGGCAGCCCTCGAACAGGAAGGCGGCTGCGGGCTTGACCTGCCGCGCCGCAGCTCCTATGCCGCGCTCGCCCATCTCCTCCTGTGCGGAGATGCAGCCCGCGACGTTGACGGGGAGGCCGTTGCAGGCGGCGAGTTCACGCAGGGCGAGCAGTAGCGCGCAGACGCCGACGCGGCAGTCAAAGGCCTTGCCGATGGCGATGCCGGTCGTCTCGTCGTAGGTAAAGGCGGTCGCAGGCACGATCGGCTCGCCGATACCGATGCCGAAGCGCTCGATGGCGTCCGCCTTGGACGTGGCGCCCACGTCGAGCGTCAGCGGCGCTGCGCCCTCGGCGCGCTCGGTGGCACTCCAGAAGTGCGGGGGCTTGACGCCGATGACGCCGCGGATCCACGCGCCGCGTGTCGTGCGCACCCAGACATCCTGTCCGGCGAGCGTGTTGGGGGCGAAGTGCCCCAGCTCCACGAAGTTCATCGTGCCGCCCGCGTGGATCGACTGGACCATGCCGCCGACCTCGTCGCCGTGCGCGTCGAACATGAGTGTCGGTTTGTCCGGTGCGGCGTTGTTCGGCGTGATGATGACGTCGAGCAGACTGTTGACCTCGACGGTCGCCCAGCCGCGGCAGAACTCGCGGACGATATCGACGACCTCGTCCTCAAAACCCGACGGGGACTTCGCGTCTGAAAGACGGGCGAGCAGATCGATCAGTTCGGCATCGGTGACGGCCATGGGCGCTTCCTTTCGGGGATGGTTCATCGCTCTCTATTGTTCCACAACGGATTTGCTCGCGCTCCGATGGTTTCGCGTCGCGTGGGCATGGCCGCCAGCGTCCCGAATGTTAAAAAATCCCTAGGGTGTTTTTACATCAATAGCTTCTAGGTATAGATAGCCATAGCTTATAGGTCTTTTACATGGGAGGAGGCCGGTCGTACCATGGTTTCACGATGGGAGGCTCCTATGGGTGATTTAAGCGAAGATCTTGAACGCTGTCTGTGCGACTGCGCGTGCGACGAAGCGCGCGCCGCGAAAGCCCGCTGCTCATGCGAGGAGGGGCGTGTTCGCGAGACCAAGCGCGTACTGCTCGACGAGCGTCGACGCCTGCTCGACGAGCTGCATGCCAGCCAGCGCGGCATCGATGCCATCGACCACATGCTCCATCGTGTGAGCTGCGAGTGCGCGCCTCGTGACCTGTTTGCCGATGGGAAGGAGGCGGGCGTCCATGAGTGACCGTGTCGTCGAGATCCTACTCGACTCGTTTTCCAAGATCCTCATCCCGGGTCTGACTGCCACGATCCCGTTGGCGCTCATCTCGTTTGCCATCGCGCTTGTGATCGCCATCGCGGTGGCGCTCGTGCAGTACGCGCGCGTGCCCGTGCTCACGCAGCTCGCGCGCTTCTACATCTGGATCGTCCGCGGTACGCCGCTGCTGGTCCAACTGTATGTGGTGTTCTACGGCCTACCCGATTTCGGCATCGTGCTCGACCCGTTTCCAACGGCGATCATCGTGTTTTCCATCAACACAGGCGCCTATTCGGCCGAGACCATCCGCGGCGCGCTGGAGTCGGTGCCGGCGGGGCAGCTCGAGGCTGGGTACTGCGTGGGTATGAGCTATATGCAGATCATGCGTCGCATCCTGTTGCCGCAGGCGCTGCGCACAGCGTTCCCGCCGCTTTCCAACGAGCTCATCGCGCTCGTGAAGGACACCTCGCTCGCCGCGAACATCACGGTGCTCGAGATGCTCATGGCGACGCAGCAGATTGTGTCGCGCACATATGAGGCACTGCCGTTGTATCTGGAAGTTGCAGCCATCTACCTGCTGTTCTCCACAGTGCTCACCTGGCTGCAGGGCATCGGCGAGAAGCGGCTCGCATCGTTTGGCATGGAGAGGGGGTAGGCGATGGCGGAGGACATGCTGCGCCTTGAGGGCGTGCGTAAGACCTTCGGCGGCTCCGAGGTGCTGCACGGCATCGATCTTACCGTGCGCCGCGGCGAGGTCGTGGCCATCCTGGGCCCGTCCGGTTCCGGCAAGACCACGCTGCTGCGCTGTGCGAACTTCCTGGAACGCGCGGACGCCGGCGTGCTCGAGCTCGGCGGCGAGCGCTACGATTTGGCGCAGGCGACCAAGCGCGAGATGGCGGCGGTGCGGCGCCGGACGGCCTTTGTGTTCCAGAACTACAACCTGTTCCGCAACAGAACGGTGCTGGGCAACGTGACCGAAGGGCTGGTCGTCGCTCGCAAGATGCCGCGCGCCCAAGCGGAGGAAATCGCCCGCGGCTGCTTGGAGCGCGTCGGCATGGCGGACCGTGCCGACGCCTATCCGGCGGAGCTGTCCGGCGGCCAGCAGCAGCGCGTGGCGATTGCCCGGGCCATGGCGACCGACCCGGAGATCATCTACTTCGACGAGCCCACGAGCGCTCTTGACCCCGAGCTGACCGTCGAGGTGCTGGGCTCCATGCGCCAGCTTGCCGAAGGCGGCATGACCATGCTCGTGGTCACGCACGAGATGGGCTTCGCGAAAAACGTCGCCGACCGCGTGGTGTTCATGGAAGACGGAGCCGTGGTGGCCGCGGCGTCCGCCCACGAGTTTTTCGACCATCCCGCCAACGACCGTGTGCGCATCTTCCTGCGCACCGTCGGAGGAGAGGGCTAGCACGGGTTGGACGGGTTGAATGGGGACGTGTTCCGTCCAACCCATCCGACTGTCTTTGACGCGGGTTGGATGAAAAAGGGTTGGAACGAACACGTCCCCAAATGACCCAAAAAGGGTTGGAGCGAGCACGTCCCCAAATGCCCCACCCAAATGCCCCAACCGTTTACTTCAGAAAGGAAGAGATATGTCCATTCAGATGATTTCGCGCCGTGGGCTCCTGACGATTGCAGCCGGCGCTGCGTCACTCGGTCTTGTCGGTTGCGGCGACGACGGCAGTGCGGCCGGCTCTGCGTCATCGGCGGGCGATGGCGATCTGCTCGCGCAGATTACCGGGCGCGGTTCCATGACGTTTGCCACCGAGGGCACCTGGAGCCCGTGGACCTTCCACAACGAGGCCGGAGATCTCACCGGGTACGATATCGAGGTCGCGCGCGCCATCGCCGAGCGCTTGGGCGTGGAGGCAGAGTTTGCCGAGGGCGAGTGGGACGGCCTGCTCGCGGGTCTCGATTCGGGCCGTTACGACACGATGGCCAACGGCGTGTCGGTCACCGAGGAGCGCGAGGAGAAGTACGACTTCACCGAGCCGTATGCGTACAACCGCATCGTGGTGATCACGACGGGCGACTCCGACATCGCGAGCATGGACGACCTTGAGGGCAGGACCACGGCGAACACGCTGGGCTCCAGCTACGCGATTCTGGCGGAGAGCCACGGCGCCATCAACACGGGCGTCGACGACTTCAACCAGACCATCCAGCTGCTCGAAAGCGGTCGCATCGACGCGACGCTCAACGACGAGGTCGTGTTCTACGACTACATGGAGCAGCACTCGGATGCCGATCTGAAGATTGCGGCGGAAAATGGCGAGTCCACGCACGTGGCGTTTCCGCTGCGTCGTGAGGAGGCCACGGCGAGCTTGCTTGCTGCTATGAACGAGGCGATCGCGGCGCTTCGCGAGGACGGCACGCTGTCCGAGCTTTCGCAGGAGTTCTTCGGCATCGACATCACCGAGGCCTAGACCCGGTTGTTGCGAAAGAGCCCCTGGGGCATTTTGCGTTATTCGGCGTGGTGACGCCTGCCTGAGCCCTGGCCCCCGCCCTGGCTCTTGCCTTGGCCGCGGTGGCCTTCCTCGTTGTGATGCGCGCCGCCGGCGACGCTTGCGGCAGTCTGCGAGGTGTCGACGCCCTCGGCCTCGATGAGGTCGAGCAGTTCGCGCATGGTCATGCTGGATGCCTCGTCGGCCGAGATGTCCACGCCCGCGGCGACGAGCTCCTGCCACACGCGGTACCTGCCGACGCCGATGCCGACGCTTGCCGCGGCGTGGTGCTCCTCCTCGCTTGCGTGCGAGCAGTGGACCTGATCCGTGCCCGATGCGCGCAGACAGCGCGTACCGACATCTTCAAGCTGGCTCGCCGCACGTCGGTCGTCGCAGATGATGGTGACCTCGATGGCCGAGGTATCGTCGAGGTAGTCTCGCAGGGCTTGTTCGATGGAAGTCATGGCCTGCTCATATGTCTCGCCATCGACATTCGCCGCGGCGAGCACGCGCTCGCCGTCGTCGTTGTAGGCACGTGTGCTCGCCACACGGTCAAAGCGGTTGATGCCGAGCTCGATGGAGGGATTCACGTCGATCGCCACGTAGGCGTAGGGCTGCCACGCCCATGCCACGCCGCCGATGCCCAGAGCCACGAGCGCCAAGCAGGCAGCTAGGACAGCGACGAGCGGCAGGCGGTGGTGCTTGCGCACCGTACGGCGCGATGGCTTTCCGTCGACGATGGAAAGCGGCTCCGTTGTGACAGGGGAGGGGCTGGCTGCGGGCTCGCGGGCCGCCTCCGTCTGCCGCTCAGCTTCGATTCGCGCGAGCGTGCGCTCAGCGAGGCCGGCGGGCATATGCACCTGATCGAAGGCCCCGCGCATCCGCTGTTCAAGCTTGTCGGTCATGACAGGGCCTCCCTCAGCTGCTTTTTCCCGCGCGAGATCCATGAGTACACGGTGCCCTCCGGCATGCCGGTCATTTGCGAGATCTCGCGCGCGGTATAACCCTCGTAGAGGGCGAGGTATAGTTGCGTTTTCGGCGGATCGCCCAGCGCGTCCATGGCGTCGAGGATCTCGCGCAGGCCGAGTGCCGCGTCATCGCTCTCGGCGCCGAGTTCCCCCTCGCGCCCCGCATCGGTGAGTTCCTCGACTGAGCTGTTCTTGGTACGCGCGCTTTTGAGGACATCCTTGCAGGCGTTGATGGCGACGCGCAGCAGCCATGCCTTTTTGTGGGCGTCGTCGTTAAACGGTGCATCGTGCAGCGCGAATTTGAGAAACACGTCCTGAAAGACGTCTTCGGCGTCAGCGGGGCGCAGGTACAGAAGGCACGCGCGCCACACGGCATCGCCATACGCGGCGATTGCCTGCTCGATGTCGCTGGCTGGACGCACGCGTTACACTCCTCTCCGCGTCGACGGGCTCGCGTGTCGCGATAGGATGGCAGCGGGCCCTTTCAGCATACCGCTCTTGCACGTGCCGCAGCGCCCGCACGGCGGGAGACGTCGTGCGGGCGCGGCCAATCGCTTGGATTTCCGAGGACAGGGGTAGATGGCTAGCAGCGGCCGTGGCCTGCGCCGTGGTGGCCGCCGTTGCCGGAGCCGTTGCCGCCGTGATGGCCGCCGCCGTTGCCGGTGCCCGTGCCTGCGCCGTTGCCGTATCCGCTGCCAGCGCCCGTGCCGTAGTTGTCGCACACCCCGTCGCCGTCGGCATCGACGTAGTTCGCACCGCAGCCCGCGCCCGCGCCGTATCCGTTGCCTGCGCCGGTACCGCCGCCTGCGCCGCTGCCAGCGCCCGTGCCGTAGTTGTCACACACCCCGTCGCCGTCGGCGTCGACGTAGCCCGCTCCGTTGCCGCCGCCTGCGCCGGTGCCGCGGTTGTCGCAGATGCCGTCGCCGTCGGCATCGACGAATACTGCGCATGCAGCCGATGTGCTGACGCGAGCGGCTCCGGAAGAAAGCGTGCCTGCAGCTTGGCAGACGCCGCTTTGCATGCCGGCGCCTCCGCCGGTGCCGGCGCCTCCGCCGGTGCCGGTGCCTGCCGCCAGCGCGGGAACGGCGCCGATAAGCGTCGCGCCCAGCGTGACGATCCCCAGCGTGGCTGCGATCGTGAGTTTCGTGTTCGTCTTCATGGCTTCGTCCTTTCCGTCGCTATGCCTGTGAAGCTTTCCTTCACAACAGAAACGAGCGACGCGGACGAATCCTTGCATCAACATGCGAAATACGTTCAGGCATTTTTTCGGGATGGGTTTGTCTCAGATAGAAGACTGTAACTGAGACAAACCCATGGGCATGAAATTACGCCCGACGCTTTCCCATGCTCGTTCCTGCGACAGGCTCTTTCTAACTATGCATATTCTGCATGAAACATCATCAGACATAGGTATTTGAAATGCCGCTGCAGCGCCCTGACAATGGAAGTGAACCTACATCGTCGCAGGAAGGGGCGCATATGCAGAACGCAGAGCTTACGTTGACGCAGGAATGGGACAAGACGTTTCCGCAGTCGGAGCTGGTTGACCATAGCAAGGTGACGTTCCACAACCGCTATGGCATCACGTTGGCGGCAGATCTCTACAAGCCGAAGGATGCTCCGGCGGACGCCAAGCTCGCCGCCATCGCCGTGTGCGGTCCTTTCGGTGCCGTGAAAGAGCAGTGCGCCGGCCTGTACGCTCAGACCATGGCGGAGCGCGGTTTTATCACCATCGCCTTCGATCCGTCGTTCACCGGCGAGTCGGGCGGAGAGCCGCGCTACATGGCGAGCCCCGACATCAACACCGAGGATTTCCTCGCCGCCGTGGACTACCTGAGCTGCCGCGACGATGTCGACCCCGAGCGCATCGGTATCATCGGCATCTGCGGTTGGGGCGGCATGGCCATCAACGCCGCGGCCCTCGACCCGCGCATCCGCGCGACGGTCGCCTCCACGATGTATGACATGGCGCGCATCAACGCCAAGGGCTACTTCGACGAGGCAGACAGCCCCGAGGCCCGCCAGGCTCAGCGCCGCACCCTCGCCGACCAGCGCACGCGCGATTACGCTGCGGGTACCTACGACCGCGCCGGCGGCGTCGTCGACCCGCTGCCCGCCGACGCTCCGTTCTTCGTCAAGGACTACTACGACTACTACAAGACGCCGCGCGGCTACCATCCGCGTTCGCTCAACTCCAACGACGGCTGGAACGTCATCGGCACGCAGAGCTTCCTGAATCAGCCGATTCTCGCCTACGCTGACGAGATCGAGACCGCCGTCATGGTGCTCCACGGCGACGCGGCGCACTCCTGCTACATGGGCAAGGACGCGTTCGCTCAGCTCAAGGGCGATAACAAGGAGCTCGTGCTCGTGCCGGGCGCCGTGCACACCGACCTGTACGATGGCGGCGGCAAGAACGCCATCCCCTGGGACGGGCTCCAGGCCTTCTTCGAGCGCTATCTGGCCTAGCGACACGCCGGGGCAAGATGGTGCCGGGTACAAACTTGTCGCGTCGGATCGGTTCGCCGGCGCTCGCCCGCAGGACCCTTGTTGTGGCGCTTGCTTTCGCCGTATCCGGTCTGACCGGATGCGGCGAGTCGGAGACGCCGACGACGGAAGGCTTGTCGGATATGGCGGGCGCCATCGCGCGCGAGAGCGCGGTGGGCATCGAGACGGATGCAGGTACGAAAGGGGAAGCCGTGCAGATCACGGTGACGGTCAACGGTGTGCCCTTCGCGGCGACGCTTGCGGACAACATGGCGGCGTCAAAACTCGCCGAGATGCTTTCGGGCGGGCCGCTGACGTTTGGCTTGAGCGACTATGCGGGGTTCGAGAAAGTTGGTGACCTGGGGTTCTCGCTTCCTGTGGAGAACGAGCGCATCACGACTGCTCCCGGCGATATCGTCCTGTACCAGGGCGATCAGATCGTGTGCTTCTACGGTGAGAACACGTGGAGCTACACGCGTTTGGCCCGGATGGACGACCTCGCGGGCTGGGAGGAGGCGCTCGGGTCGGGCGCTGTGGAGCTCACGCTTGCGCTCCCATAGCAAACGAATGCGGCCAATAGGGGCGGGTCGCTTTTGGTCTGGGCGCCGCGACCGCGTCACTCGAGATGACATGGGCGATAAGGTTGCACCCCGGCACCATCTCGTCGGTCAGCTTGACTTGAGTTGACGCTCGCAGAACTCCTTCAGGGGCGGCAGGTCCTCGGTGATGCTCTCCCAGAGGCCATCGGTGTCTACACTGGCGTAGGCGTGCGCGATGATGTTCCGGAACCCGCGTATCTCGTGCCAGGCGATGTCGTCGCGCTGTTCGATAAACTCGTCTGACAGGTCGTTGACGAATTCCCCCATCTGCTGGATGTAGAATGCACATCCGTCGCGGTAGAGCTCCTCCTCATCGAACCGCTCGCGTGTGGGGAAGAATCTCGCCCTGACGTCTTCGGTTTTACGGCACTATCTGAGAATCTGCTTGAGCGCGTTTCGTTCCTTATCGTTCATAGAGCAGCACCTGGTCCTGTTGGATATTCTGGCGAAAATCCTCGTCAAGGGAATCCAGGGTTACAACATCGACTGCCGCTTGGAGTTCGTGTTCAAGCTCATCGAGAAAGCCGCCCAGTGCAAGTCCCCGCATGGAGCCCTTATCGATAAGGATGTCGACATCGCTGTCCGGTTTTGCCTCGCCGCGGGCGTAAGAACCGAACAGCTATGCACGCTCGACGCCGTAACGGCGTGCGACATCCGAGACGACACGCTTGATGCGTCCGAGGGGAAGCGCATCCTGTGAGGCCTGCGGCATCTGAACGGCAAAGGGGAGGCCTTTATTCAAGACGATCTGGGCGTAGAGGGCGGCAATCGCAGCGGAGGGGCTGAGCCCCAACGTGCGGAGAATGGCATCCGCCTGCTGTTTCGTGCTGCTGTCGATACGCGCGCTGACGGTGGTGAACGTACCCATGGTTCCTCCGTAATAGTATCTATTACAATGTAATAATGGCTGAAACTAATAATGCCTGAAACAGGAGTCGCCGACGTGACAGGACAGTGCCAGGTACAAACTTGTCGGCTATTCAGAATGAGGCCTCGCGCGAAATGAGGCTCGGTGTTTTCACAAGGCGTTTTTCGGGATGGGTTTGTCTCAGATAGAAGCCCGTAACTGAGACAAACCCATGGGCATGAAATTACGCCCGACAAGATTGCACCTGACACCATCTTGCCGCACTTAGAAAATCTTATATATGGAGACTTAGATTTAGGTATAGCTGCAGCAAAAATCGGTAACAATACCTCTCGAACAGACGAATGCTGCCCCGGAGGGCAGCAGGCTGACCGCGTGGGAAAACGGTGCCTGTCCCCATGTTCCCGCGGGTCGGTAACACCCCAGGAGAGGTGAGGCATATGAGAATCGAGAAACTGGCCGTGACGTCGCGCGAGGCGCTGCAGGCGGCCATCGGCATCGCAAGCGATGCCCAGGCGGGTGCGGTGGAGCCCATTCACCTGCTGTCCGCGCTGCTCACGGGTGGTGAGCGCAACATCTCCGTCATCATCGAGCGCATCGGCGCCGATCCGACGCAGCTTTCGCGCGCCGCGGCGGAGGCCATCGAGCGCGCCCCGAAGGTCTCCGGCGACGGCGCCGAGATGGGCCTGTCGCGCGACCTCGTGCGCACGCTCGAGCGCGCCGAGAAGCGCGCCACCAAGATGCAGGACAACTTCGTGGTGACTGAGCACCTACTCATGGCGCTTGCCGAGGACAAGGGCGCCGCGGGTCAGGTCCTCAAGGCCGCCGGCGTCACGCCCGAGCGCATCGAGGAGGTCTACCAGGAGCTCCGCGGCGACGACCGCGTCAAGACCGCCGAGGACAAAACGCAGTTCGAGGCGCTGGAGCAGTATGGCCGCAACATCTGCGACCTCGCGCGCGCCGGCAAGCTCGACCCGGTCATCGGCCGTACCGACGAGATCCGCCGCACCATCCAGGTGCTTTCGCGCCGCACCAAGAACAACCCTGTGCTTATCGGCGAGCCCGGCGTGGGCAAGACCGCCATCGTGGAGGGCATCGCCCAGCGCATCGTGGCGGGCGACGTGCCCAGCACGCTGAAGGATCGCGACCTTATCGAGCTCGACATGAGCGCCCTTGTGGCCGGCGCCAAGTACCGCGGTGAGTTCGAGGACCGCCTGAAGGCCGTGCTCAAAGAAGTCGAGAAGTCCGATGGCCGCGTCATCCTGTTCATCGACGAGCTCCACACTATCGTGGGCGCGGGTGCGACCGAGGGCTCCATGGACGCCGGCAACATCCTCAAGCCGGCGCTCGCCCGCGGCGACCTGCACGCCATCGGCGCCACGACGCTCGACGAGTACCGCAAGTACATCGAGAAGGACGCCGCCTTGGCCCGTCGTTTCCAGACGGTCATGGTGGGCGAGCCCTCCGTTGAGGACACCATCTCCATCCTGCGTGGCCTGAAGGAGAAGTACGAGATCTACCACGGCGTGCACATCACCGATGGCGCGCTCGTAGCGGCGGCTGACCTGTCCGACCGCTATATCGCCGACCGCTTCCTGCCCGACAAGGCCATCGATTTGGTGGACGAGGCCGCGTCCCGCCTGCGCATGGAGCTCGACTCCATGCCGGTCGAGATCGACCAGACTCAGCGCAAGCTCACCCAGATGCAGATCGAGGAGCAGGCGCTCATGAAGGAGACCGACGAGGCCTCCGCCGAGCGTCTGGAGACCCTGCGCCAGGAGATCGCCGAGGTCCAGGAGAAGCTGAACGTCCAGAAGGCCGGCTGGCTCAACCAGAAGAACGCCATCGACCGCGTGCAGGACCTGAAGGCCCAGCTCGACCAGGCAAAGAGCGAGGAGGAGCGCGCCACGCGCGACGGCGACCTCGCCCGCGCCTCGGAGCTGCGCTTCTCGGTGATCCCGAGCCTGGAGCAGCAGGTGCGCGACGGCGAGGCCGAGATCGAGGCGCAAAAGACCGAGGGTGGCCTGCAGGAACAGGTGACCTCCGACGAGATCGCCGAGGTCGTCTCCGCATGGACCGGCGTGCCCGTATCCAAGATGATGCAGGGCGAGATCGAGAAGCTCCGCGACCTGGAGGGCGAGCTGCACAAGCGCGTCATCGGCCAGGACGAGGCCGTGCGTGCCGTCGCCGCGGCCGTGCGTCGCAGTCGTGCGGGCCTGGCGGACCCCGACAAGCCCATCGGAAGCTTCTTCTTCCTGGGTCCCACCGGCGTGGGCAAAACCGAGCTCGCCAAGGCGCTCGCCACGTGCCTGTTCGACGATGAGCGCGCGCTCGTGCGCATCGACATGTCCGAGTACATGGAGAAGTTCAGCGTCCAGCGCCTGATCGGTGCGCCCCCGGGATACGTGGGCTACGACGAGGGCGGTCAGCTCACCGAGGCCGTGCGCCGTCGTCCGTACAGCGTCATCCTGCTCGACGAGATGGAGAAGGCACATCCCGATGTGTTCAACATCCTGCTGCAGGTGCTCGATGACGGCCGTCTGACCGACGGTCAGGGTCGCGTGGTGAGCTTCAAGAACACGATCGTCATCATGACGTCGAACGTGGGCTCGAACGCCATCGCAGAGCTCTCCGGCAAGGACGACGAGGCCATGAAGCGCGAGGTCGACGAGGCCATGCGCACCACGTTCAGGCCCGAGTTCCTGAACCGTATCGACGACATCGTCGTGTTCCATCCGCTTGGCATGGCCCAGATCGAGAAGATCGTCGACATCCAGCTTGCCGACGTCCGCGCGCGCCTGGCCAAGGAGCGCATGACGCTCGACATCGCGCCGAGCGCCAAGCAGATGCTCGCCGTGGGCGGCCTCGACCCGGTCTTCGGCGCGCGTCCGCTGAAGCGCCTCATCCAGACCGAGGTCGTGGACACCATCGCCGAGGCCATCATCGACGGCCGCGTGCGCGAGGGCGACCAGATTACGGTCGACGTCGACTCCGACGGCAAGTTCTACGTGGTCTCCGACGCCACGGGCCCGGCTCCGACCTATGAGGTGCCGGACGAGGCGTAAGCCGTACAATGTCCCAAAAGGGGCCAGTCCCCTTTTGGGACATTTTCTTTGAATGAGAGGGAGACGCCATGGCTCAACCGGAGGAGAAGGACCGTGCGACGGTGCAGCAGCGCCCGACGACGTCGGACGACCCGTTTATCCGCGCGGAGAACGAGGACGACGACGGCTACGATCCCTATTCCGACCGACGCCCGGAACCCGAGCCGCTGTTCGAGCGCGATCCGTGGGGATAGACGGCAGGTTGCTGCTGCTTAGACCGTTGTAGCAGGCTACAATAGACAAGTTGATTCGTTCGAATCCGATTGCGTCGCGCGTGCGTCGTCGTGCCGCATCATGGAAGGAGACCTATGTCCTCGTTGTGCAAGACCGTCAAGGTCATCGCGCTCATCATGCTTGTGCTGGGCGTGCTGTCCATCATCTTCGGCGCCGTGATGTTCGTGAACGCCGGCGCGCTCGATGCCGTCGACGGCGGTGCCGCCTCGGCCCAGACCGCCGGTATCGTCATGATTGCGACTGGCGTGTTCTACCTGATTGCCGGCATCTCCGGTGCACTCGGTGCGAACAATCCCTCGAAGCTCGGTACGTTCATCGTGCTGTGCGTCATCATCATGCTCGTCAGCGTCGCCGGCGTGGCGCTGGTCCTGACGGGTGGTTCCGGCTCTCCCGTGTACAACATCGCGTACGCGGTCGTGGCACTGATCGCCGCTGTGTGCGCGGTGCGCGCCAAGAAGGATGCGGCGGACCGCCTGCTCTAAGGCGTGGAGA
This sequence comes from Collinsella tanakaei, assembly GCF_030373545.1. GTDB lineage: Bacteria > Actinomycetota > Coriobacteriia > Coriobacteriales > Coriobacteriaceae > Collinsella > Collinsella tanakaei_C. The sequence goes on from NZ_JAUDCO010000005.1 coordinate 44,189, forward strand.
TTCGCATCGGGCCGATGGGCCGATGGGCGTTCTGTTAGAATGCACACTACTTGCCTCCGTAGCTCAGGGGATAGAGCACCGCTCTCCTAAAGCGGGTGTCGACGGTTCGAATCCGCCCGGGGGCACCAGGGAACAAGACGGCGTCGCGGCTGCGGCGCCGTTTCTGGTTTGTAGGGCTGCCCGCGGATTCGAACCCGTTGGGGTCGCGAGGCTGAGCAAACGCGTGAGCGTTTGCCAGCGAGCGTGCGAGGGCGCGAAGCGCCCGGAGCCGCGGACGGCGCAGCCGGACGCGAATCCGCCCGGGGGCACCAGCAAGCAAGACGGCGCCGCCGCTGCGGCGCCGTTTTCGGTTTGTGGGGGGGCTGCCCGCGGACTCGGGCCACCGACATTCGCATCGCCAGTCTCCTCGTAGGCATCATTTTGGCTCGGGGTGCCTTCTTCCTTGCTTGAGAGTCTGTTTTTGGTCACGCATGGACGATTACTGTCATCGCAGGCTGACGGGATGGCGATATTCAGGGTGGTTGAGCTGGCGGCAAGCAATATGCTTTCGCGAGGTTCGGCTGCCGACTGCGCGGCGATTGGCAAAATGCAATATAAGATATCAATTCATATTATATCGACTGACGATTCCGATGCGGCGCTCGTGGGTGAGCGCCTCCATCCTGTCAGGAATCGTTCGTTGATGACCACTTGCCCCAAAACGAAGTTTCCCGTCCGGTTAAGTCGGGTTTAACGATGCATATTTCGGGTGTATTCCGCCAAATAATGAATAGCGGGCGCGCGCTCGTTTCGAGATGTCGCAATTACGAAAGCAATCCCAAGATGAACTCTAGGAAAAGCCATAGTCCGGTGCCCAGGGCGATATATGCCGCGAACGACCGTGGGCGCCCGGAGTGCTTCGGCAACGTTCCGCGCTCGATATACTCGGCAACCTCTCGCGCGCACCGCAGTCCAAGGTCGCGCTCCACCGCAAAGGCTCGCCACGAAAACCAAATCGCCGGCGGTATCAGAGCGCACGCGAACCAAAGGGACGCTGCTGTCCCGTGCATGAATTCGAGCAGGATTACCGCGGGCACGAATAGGGAAAGCCCTACGTAGATCGTCATAAGCTCGCGACGGGTGTCGCCGCCGCGCTCGACCATGCGCCGCATCTCGGGTTCTCCCAGCAGTTCGGGCAGCGTTGTCTCGAGCGCGCGGGCCATCTCGGCGAGACTCTGCACGTCGATCAGGGTTTTACCCCGTTCCCAATTTGATACCGTTTGCCGTGACACGTGAAGCGTTTCGGCGAGGGCCTCTTGGGATACACCGCGTTTCGTGCGCACATCGCGAATGCGGGCTCCGATTGTCGCCTTGTCGTATTCGAATTCACGCGTATTTCTGTTCATGGACGCCTCCAGCTCGTGCTCCACGAACCAAGTATGGTGGCCGCCGCTCGCGTCGTCTATCAAATGTCTTTGACATTGGCCTGAAATCCGCCTTGTGTCATGATGGACGAAGCGGGGGTGCGTAGTTTCGCCCGTGTGAAGGAACGGGTGCTCGCTATTATAAAGAGCGCGTATCGTGGTATAAGTTCCAATCAGATGCCCTCCGGCACAGCGAACGATACAAAGGAGCGTCGTCGTGGCCAACAAGGTGACATTGAAGCAGATCGCGCGGGAGGTGGGTCTGTCGCCCGCATCCGTGTCGCTCGTGCTCAACAACCGGCCGTGCCGCATCTCAGAGGAGAACCGCCGCCGCATCAAAGAGGTTGCATCGCGCGAGCACTATATTCCCAACCAGATCGCCCGCAGCCTGGTCACGCAGCAGTCCAAGACGCTCGGCCTGATCGTGCCCAACATCGAGAGCCGCTTCTTCTCGTCCCTCGCCAAAAACCTCGAGCAGCGCTGCCGCGCCGAGGGCTATGCGCTGTTCATCACCAACTCCGACGGCTTGGCCGAAAACGATCTCGAGCTGCTCAATCTGCTCGTGACGCGCGGCGTCGACGGTCTGTTTCTGGTCGTCAGCGACGAGGCGCCCGACGATCGCGCCCTGTTTGACGAGCTGTCGAGCCTCACCATCCCTTACGTCATGGTCGACCGCGTCATGGACGAGCTGCCTTGCGACAAGGTGATGTTCGACCACGAGCTCGGCGGCTATATGGCCACGCGCTACCTGCTGCAGCAGGGGCATCGACGCATCGCCTGCATGGTGAACGCCGCCAAGACGGTCACGGGGCGCAAGCGCCTGAGCGGCTACCTGCGCGCGCTGCGCGAATCCGGCATGGAGCCCGACCTCTCGCTGGTCGTGGAGAGCGAGTATTACATCTCGAGCGCCTACGAGGCGGCTGAGCACGTGCTCGCGAGCGATGCGACGGCGGTCTTTGCGAGCTCCGACAACATCACGCTCGGCCTGCTCAAGCGTCTGCATGAGAACGGTCAGCGCGTCCCGCGCGACTACTCGCTGGTCAGTTACGACAACAGCGCCGCCGACGCGCTGTTCGAGCCGTCGCTGACGTCGATCGAGCAGAACGTCAGCGAGCTGTCCCACCATGCGGTGCGCCTCATGATGCGCCGCCTGGGCAATCCGGGTATCGAGCCGGTGGAGCGCGTGCTCAAGCCCCATCTGGTGATCAAGGAAAGCGTCGCCTCGCTTGCCGACGACCGCGCGCGGATGCTCGCCTAGCGCAGCGCTGGGGCGCGACCGCCCTGCGACCGTTCGCGCCGCTCACCGCGAACGGTATCTTTTTGACGATGAACGGCAAATCGTGTGAAGGAAGCGCGCACGCGCGAAGGTGAACGGCTCTTTGAGGGATGGCCCCAAACGTTCGGTAGGGGAGCGCCAAGCCGAAAATTCCGCGCCGCGCCAATTGCAAAATACCTGTTAAATCCTGCGGAAATGTCACGGCTAGGCAATCGGGTAGCGGCCGTCGCGGCGGCCTGACAAAACGCCGTACTCCCGCTTACCGCCACCTGACCAAAACTTTTCTGAAAGATAAAACGTTTTTTCAGAATGCTAAAACGTTTTACCACTTATACTTCACCTTGATGCTCGTGACGGGTGCGTGCCGGTGGCCCGGCGGTTCACCCCGATGCCGGGCGGCATCATGAGGCGAGGAACCCCTGCCCGCGCCTCGTACTGTCGGCTCGCGCCCGTCCGCATCCAACTTCGTGCTTTGTCACCGGGCAGCCCGTCCGGTGCGATGAAAAGGAGGAGTACATGTCCAACCCCGTGATCGGAACTCCGTGGAAGAAACTCAACGCTCCCGTGAGCGCCGAGGCCCTTTCCGGTGTCGAGAAGTACTGGCGCTGCGCCAACTACCTCTCCGTCGGTCAGATCTACCTGCGTTCCAACCCGCTCATGAAGAAGGACTGGGTTGACGAGAAGACCGGTGAGACCCGTGACTTCGGTCGTCCCGACGTCAAGCATCGCCTCGTCGGCCACTGGGGCACCACCCCGGGCATCAACTTCCTGTTCGGCCACGTGAACCGCCTCATCGCCGATCACCAGCAGAACACCGTGTTCCTCATGGGCCCTGGTCACGGCGGTCCCGCGGGCACCGCGCAGTCCCTGCTCGACGGCACCTACCGCGAGATTCGTCCCGACATCACCGATGACGAGGCCGGCCTCCAGAAGTTCTTCCGTCAGTTCTCCTACCCCGGCGGCATCCCCAGCCACTTCGCTCCCGAGACCCCCGGCTCCATCCACGAGGGCGGCGAGCTCGGCTACACCCTGTCCCACGCCTTCGGCGCCGTCATGGACAACCCGAGCCTGCTCGCGGTCGCCGTGGTGGGCGACGGCGAGGCCGAGACCGCGGCGCTGGCCACCTCTTGGCAGTCCAACAAGCTCGTGAACCCCAAGACCGACGGTATCGTGCTGCCGATCCTGCACCTCAACGGCTACAAGATCGCCAACCCGACCATCCTCGCCCGCATCTCCGACGAGGAGCTCACCAAGTTCTTCGAGGGCATGGGCTACAAGCCGCACTTCTTCATGGCCGGCTTCGACAACGAGCCGCACATGTCCATCCACGCGCGCTTCGCCAACCTCCTCGAGGAGGTCTTCAACGAGATCTGCGACATCAAGGTCAAGGCTGAGACCGGTGTCGAGACCCGCCCCGTCTACCCGATGATCATCTTCCGCACGCCCAAGGGCTGGACGTGCCCCAAGCACATCGACGGCAAGAAGACCGAGGACTCCTGGCGCGCCCATCAGGTGCCGCTGGCGAGCGCCAAGGACACCCATGAGCACTTCCGCGTCCTGCGCGCGTGGCTGCGCTCCTACAACCCCGAGGAGCTCTTCACGCCCGAGGGTCAGGTGCGCCCCGAGGTGACCTCCTTCATGCCCGCCGGTGACCTGCGCATCGGCGCCAACCCCAACGCCAACGGCGGCAAGATCCGTCGCGACCTCGTCCTGCCCGACATCCACGCCCACGAGGTGCCGGTTGCCGAGAAGGGCCACGGTTGGGGCTCCACCGAGGCCGCCCGCGTCTTCGGTGCCTACACCGCCGACGTGCTGGCCGCCAACGATGACTTCCGCATCTTCGGCCCGGACGAGACCGCTTCGAACCGCCTGCAGGATGCCTACAAGGTGACCAAGAAGCAGTGGGAGGCCGGCTATCACGCCGACGCCGACAACGACGACCTGCTGTCCACCTCCGGCAAGGTCATCGAGCAGCTCTCCGAGCACCAGTGCGAGGGCTTCCTCGAGGCCTACCTGCTCACCGGCCGTCACGGCGTGTGGAGCACCTACGAGAGCTTCGTGCACGTCGTCGACTCCATGGTCAACCAGCACTGCAAGTGGCTCGAGGCCACCGTGCGCGAGATTCCGTGGCGCGAGCCCATCGCCGGCCTCAACATCCTGCTGACCAGCCACGTCTGGCGTCAGGACCACAACGGCTTCTCGCACCAGGACCCCGGCTTCATCGACCTGCTGCTCAACAAGGCCAACGACACGCACATCGTGAACGCCTACTATCCGTGCGACGCCAACATGGCCCTGGCCGTGGCCGAGCGCGCCTACCAGTCCACCAACTGCGTGAACGCCATCTTCTGCGGCAAGCAGCCGTCCCCGACCTTCATCACCGTCGACGAGGCCAAGGCCGAGCTCGAGGAGGGTCTGGCCGTCTGGGATTGGGCCAGCACCGCTGACAGCCTCGAGGATGCCGACCTGGTGATCGCCTCCTGCGGCGACGTGCCCACCATGGAGGCCCTGGCCGCGACCGACCTGCTGAAGAAGCTCGGTGTCAAGGTGTGGTTCGTGAACGTCGTCGACCTGCTCAAGATCCAGAGCCTCGCCGACAACGATCAGGCCATCTCCGACGAGCGCTTCTGCGAGTTCTTCGGCGACGGCGACAAGCCCGTGCTCTTCTGCTTCCACGCCTACGAGGGCACCATCCACCGCATCCTGTGGGATCGCCCGGGTGTCAAGTCCTTCCGCGTGCACGGCTACGAGGAGAAGGGCTCCACGACCACCCCGTTCGACATGCTGCGCCTCAACAACATGGACCGCTGGGCGCTGGCTGCCGACGCGCTGCGCCTGGTCGACGGCGACAAGTTCGCCGACCAGATCGACGCGTGGGAGGACTTCCGCGAGGAGGCGTTCCACTTCGCCGTGGACGAGGGCTTCGATCACCCCGACTTCACCAACTGGGTCTGGCCTGACGCTGCCGCCGCGACCGACGGCGAGCTCTCCGCGACCCAGATGACCGCCGGCGACAACGAGTAGTCGCTCGGTCTCACATCAGGCTGACGAAAAGCGCCCCGGAGCAATCCGGGGCGCTTTTTGCATGCCGAGGCGGGGTGCTGTGGCGAGGCGGCGAGGGGGCGGCCGCTGACGGACGCTGGCGGCGAGGATGAAGCGCCGACCTGCCTTTGTCGGGGGGATGCGCCGCCTGCCTGCTTTGCCCCGCTGGCCCGGCTCGGTGCGCCTTGTTTCGGGACGCACATTTCGAGCGCCGCCATTCGCGATGGCACTCCAGTGTGCTAAAGTACCGCAATACCTGCCCGGGACGCCCACATGTCCCAAAAGGGGCCAGGAGAAAATTGGGACATGCTGACGTGCCGCTGCGCCCGCCCCGTAAGGGGTGCGGGCGGATCGGCGCACCGTGAGACCGGCTCAGACGAAGGGGGCTTTTGCCATGACGAGCACGCCGTGGGGCTTCAGAGATATCTTGCCCGACGAGGCGCAGGCGCGCGAGGATATCGCGCTGACCGTCAAAGGATGCCTCCGTGCCCATGGATACGCGCCGGTGGAGACGCCCCTGCTCGAGGATCGCGCGGCGCTTGCGAGCGGCGGACGTCTGACGGATTCGCCGTTCAAGCTTTTTGACGATGACGGGCGCTCGCTCATGGTGCGCCCCGATAACACCCTTCCCATCGTGCGGCTCGTGTCAACGCGCATGCATGGGTCCGAGCTGCCGCTGCGCCTGCGCTACGAGGCGCCCGTGGTACGCGCCTCGACACGCAACTCGGGGATGTCGCGGCAGTTCACCCAGCTTGGCTACGAGCTGATCGGTGCGGGCGGCGTCGAGGGGGACGCCGAGATCGTGTCGATCGCCGTCGAGGCGGTTCGCCTTCTGGGGCTCGCCGACTGGAAGCTCGTGTGCGGCAGCGTGCGGCCCTTCAAGGAACTGCTGGACCGGTGCGCCGACGCGTCGCTTGCGGCGCGCGTGCTCGACCTCGTGCACCTCAACAACCTGGTGGACGTGGACGACCTCGTGCGCGCCAGCGACGAGAGCGATGCGGTCAAGCGGGCCATCTGCGAGCTGCCGCGCCTGCACGGGGGCGCCGACGCGCTCAGTCGCGCGCAGGAGCTGCTCACAGCGGCGGGCGTCGACGGCGACGCGATCGATGATCTGCGCGAGTTGCAGACCGCGCTCGAGAAAGACGATCCCGCCATCGCCGCGCGCCTGTCCTTTGATTTCTCGATCATGAACTCGTTTGACTACTACACCGGGCTCGTGTTCAAGGTGTACGCGGCGGGCATGTCGGAGTCGGTGGGCTCCGGAGGGCGCTACGACGCGGTGCTCGACGGTGCGCTCGAGGGAGTGCCGCACGTTCCCGCCGCGGGCTTTGCGTTCTCGCTCGAACGGCTCGAGGCGGTGCGTCCTGCCGGCGAGCAGGTAGAGTCCGCCGCCCCGGGTGCGGGCGGGGACGGTGCCATCATACGCGACGTCGCGGCTCCGCTGCGCATCGCGGTGCCCAAGGGGTCGCTGAACCGGGATGCCTTGGATGTCCTTGAGCGCGCGGGGCTCGACGTGTCGCCGCTGCGCGATCCGGGCCGCCATCTTATCTTCCGGGCGCGCGACACGCGTTGTGGCGAGGGGTCGATCGGCGAGGTCGAGTACATCATCGTGCGCCCGACGGACGCGCCGGCCTTCGTGGCGTGCGGCGGTGCGGACTGCGGCATCTGCGGGCGCGATTCGCTCATCGAGGCCGACTACAACTTGCTGCAACTCGTGGACTTGGGATTTGGCGCCTGCCGCTTCATCGAGGCTGAGCCGGCGTCCGCCGCGGGAGCGGCCGAGCATGCCTATGCGCGCCGCGGGAGCCTGCGCGTGGCGACCAAGTATCCGCGCATCGCGAGCGCGTGGTACGAGCGCCGCGGCATCAACGCGGACATCGTAACGCTTCACGGCAACATCGAGCTTGGCCCCATCGTCGGCATGACCGACCGCATCGTGGACATTACCGCTACCGGCACGACGCTGCGCGAAAACGACCTGGTCATCACCGGCGAGATCATGGATTGCACCGCCCGCTTCTTCGTGAACCCCGGCCGCGCGCGCATCGACGCCCGCGTCCGCGAGCTTGCGACGCGCCTGGCGGCCCTTGGGTAGCGGTATCGCCGACCGCGCGGGTGGCGCTTCGGTGCCGGCATCATCTTCGTCACCTGCTTGCTGATCGCTCCCGCGCGGGCGGCGCTCCGCCCGTGTGGTCCGATTTCACAGCGGAATCCGGGCTTGCCTCGCGAAGTAAGTGCGTCGTTTTGGAAACGACGTGTACAACAACGTGCTCTTATAAAGAATGCGCAGGTAGATGAATTGCTACTTCACCGGTATACAAAGGGCTTCTGAAATGACGTACACACTTCGCGAAGGGTCGTGCACGGTCGCCTTTCGTAACCAACGTATAACGCACGACGCCCCGCGTTGTGGGGGAAACTTTATCGTGATAAAGTCGAAGCGCATACCCGCGGGCGCACGGTCGCATGGCCGTGCGCCCTTTCCAGCTGATTCGCCGTCGGTTCGACCGAAGGCTGTAAGGAGAGAGCCCATGAAGACCGTCACCCTGGCGTCAGGCGAGCGCCTTGCCGCGGAGATGCTCACGCGCGAGGGCGTGCTGCCGGCGGACATCACGGCGTCTGCGCAGCGCATCATCGACGAGGTCCGCCGCGGCGGCGACGATGCCCTGCGCCGTTTCTGTCGCGAGTTCGACGGCGTGGACGTCGAGGATTTCCGTCTGCCGCTCGAGCAGATCGACACCGCGCTCGAGGGGCTCGACCCTTCGTTCGTGGCGGCGCTCGAGAAGGCGGCAGCGCAGATTCGCGCCTTCCACGAGCGCGAGGTGCAGCAGTCGTGGTTTACCACCCGCGCCGACGGCACGATGCTCGGCGTCAAGGTGACGCCGGTCGCCGCGGCGGGCATCTACGTGCCCGGCGGTCGCGCCCAGTACCCCTCGACGGTGCTCATGAACGCCATCCCCGCTAAGGTAGCGGGCGTGGAGCGCGTGGTCATGGTCACGCCGCCCCAGCGCGATGCCGCTCCGGGCGCCTGCCCCATCTCGCCCTACACGCTCGCCGCCGCCAAGGTCGCCGGCGTGGACGAGGTCTACACCGTGGGCGGCGCGCAGGCCGTGGCGGCGCTTGCCTACGGCACCGCGTCCATCCCGCGCGTGGAGAAGATCACCGGCCCGGGTAACGCCTACGTGGCAGCCGCCAAGCGCCTCGTCTCGGGCGACGTTGGCATCGACATGGTCGCCGGCCCCTCCGAGGTTTGCGTGCTCGCTGATGCCACGGCCGAGCCGGCGGTGATCGCGGCGGACCTCATGGCGCAGGCCGAGCACGATCCGCTGGCTGCGTGCTATCTGGTGACCTGCGATGTGCAGCTCGCGCACGACGTCGAGCGCGCTCTCGAGGTGCTGCTGGCGGCGAGCCCGCGCGCGGACATCACGCGCGCCTCGCTGGACAACCAGGGCATGGCGATCATCGCCGCGGACATGGACGCGGCCGTCGACGCCGTCAACACCATCGCTCCCGAGCACCTGGAGCTGCACTGCGCCGATGCCCTGGGACTGCTCGGGTCCATCCGCAACGCGGGCGCCATCTTCGTGGGCGCGTGGAGCTCCGAGCCGCTCGGCGACTACGTGGCCGGGCCCAACCATACGCTGCCCACCGGCGGCACCGCGACGTTTTCCAACCCGCTGTCGGTCGACGATTTCGTCAAGCGCTCGTCGGTCATCTGCTACACGCCCGCCGGCCTGCTCGCCGACGCGCCTGCCACCCAGCGTCTCGCGCAGGCGGAAGGCCTGTGGGCCCACGCGCTTTCGGCCGGCTTGCGCCGCCGCGTGCTCGAGGAGGGCGCGTCGGCGGTTCAGATCGACGCGCTCGCGCAGGCGGACCTGACCACCGTCGCGTGGCCCGGCGACACCCCGGACGTCGTGGTTCGTGGCGCCGGCGTGCCGGAGGAGGGGAGGTAGCATGGCCGAGCTCTCTGCGCGCATGCGCTCGATGGTGCAACCGTATCTTGCGGGTATCGAGCCCTACGACCCCAACTTCACCCCGACGCGCATCAACCTGTCGGCCAACGAGAACACCTATCCGCTTCCCGCCGACGTGCGCGAGGCGGTGGATGCGGCGCTTGCGGCCACGCCGCTCAACCGCTATCCCGATCCCATGTCAAATGAGCTGCGGGACGAGCTGGCGGCGCGCCACGGTGTGGCGCGCGAGAACATCTGCGTGGGCAACGGCGGCGACGAGCTGCTCTTCAACTTTCTGCTCGCCTTCGGCGGCGAGGGGAGGCAGCTGCTCAACTGCCCGCCGTGTTTCTCGGAGTACGAGTTCTTCGCCTCGCTGACCCGCACCGGCGTGCGCAACGTCCGGCGCGACCGCAAGACGTTCGCCCTCGACGAGCGCGCCCTGCTCGCGGCGGCGCCGCAGGCGAGCCTGGCGATCATCACCTCGCCCAACAACCCGACGGGCGACATCGTCGAGCGTTCGTTCATCGAGCGTCTGTGCCATGCATGTCCCGGTCCCGTCATGGTCGACGAAGCCTACATCGAGTTCGCAGATGCGGGGGCGTCGACAGAAGAGCTGCTTGAGGACTGCCCGAACCTGGTCGTCCTCCATACGCTGTCCAAGGCATTCGGCGCGGCGGGCATTCGCTGCGGCTACGTGATCGCTGCCCCGGATGTCATCGAGGTGTTCGCCGCGATTCGGCAGATCTACTCCGTCAACGTGCTCACGCAGGCGGCGGCGGCCGCCATGGTGCGCGCCCGCGATGCGTTCTCACCCGTGGTGGAGCAGATTCGCAGCGAGCGCGAGCGGATGTACCGGGCGCTTGCGGCAGACGGGCGCCTGACGGTGTGGCCGAGCCAGGGCAATTTCCTGCTCGTGCGCATGGAGGGGGCGAGTCGCATCCGCGAGCGCCTCCGCGACGAGTTCTCGATCCTTGTGCGCGATTTCTCCTATGCGCCGGGGCTCGACGACTGCCTGCGCATCACAGTGGGCACGCCCGAGGAGAACGACGAGGTGCTGGCCGCGCTTGCGGCGCTGCTAGACTAACGGATAAGGCGCGGCGATACGCCGCCCTCCGGGACCGAGAATAACGAGGAGGTGCGATGCCCATGGCGCGCACAGCTGAAGTGACCCGCACGACGGGCGAGACCGATATCACCATCAAGCTCGATCTGGACGGCACGGGCATCTGCGACATCGCGACCGGCGTGCCGTTTTTCGACCACATGCTCAACGCCTTCGGTCGCCACGGCCAGTTTGACCTGACGGTGCGCGCGACCGGCGACGTCGAGGTCGACGCGCACCACACCGTCGAGGACACCGGCATCGTGCTGGGGCAGGCCTTCGCGGCGGCGCTCGGCGACAAGGCGGGCATCGCGCGCTTCGCCGATGTGGCCATCCCCATGGACGAGACGCTCGTCATGGCGGCGGTGGACATCTCGGGGCGCGGCCAGGCCTATTGCGACCTGCCGCTGCCGACCGAGCAGGTCGGCGCGTTTGACACCGAGCTCGCCGTCGAGTTCTTCTACGCGTTTGCGCGCGACGCCCGCGTCACCCTGCACGTGCGCGAGCTCGCCGGCGCCAACAGCCACCACATCATCGAGGCGGCGTTCAAGGCGGTGGGCCGCTGCATGCGCTTTGCCTGCGAGCTCGACCCGCGCGTGGTGGGCGTGCCGTCCACCAAGGGGTCGCTGTAGCGCCGGAGAAGGGCACGGCGCGGCTGCGGCGGTCGGCTTCGGACCCGACCCGTGCCCTGCCCCAAAATTCTCCTGGCCCCGATTGGGACATCTGAGAGGAGCGATATGCCGACGATCGTCGTCATCGATTATCACAAGGGCAACCTGTCGAGCGTGGCGCGCGGCCTTGCGCGCGCGGGCGCCGAGGCGGTTGTGTCCGACGACCCCGAGCGCATCCGCGCCGCGGATGGCCTGGTGCTGCCCGGCGTCGGCTCGTTTTACGACGCGATGGCGTTCATGTGCGCCACGGGTCAGGACCGGGCGGTCATCGACGCGATCGCACAGGGCTCGGGCACCCCGTTTCTGGGCATCTGCCTGGGGCTGCAGCTGCTGTTCGAGCGCGGCGACGAGGGTGTGCCGGCTGATGCCGCAGCCGAGTCCGCCGACGATGCGATGGGCGACGGCCTTGCTCCCGGCGCGGTGTTCGAGGCCGAGGGAACGCGCTGGGTGCGCGGCCTCGGCGTGCTGCCCGGCTCCTGCACGGTGCTGCCGTCGCGCCGCCTGAAGGTTCCGCACGTGGGCTGGGACCAGGTGCACCTGACGCCGTCGGGTGCCGCCTGCCCGCTGCTCGAGGGCTTCGACGAGGGCGCGAACCTCTACTTCACCCATTCGTACGCGCTCGACGAGGACGTGGACGCTGCCGACATCGCCGCGCGCACGTTCTATGCGCGCAATTTCGGGTCGGTCGTGTGGCACGGCAACATCTACGGCTGCCAGTTTCACCCCGAGAAATCCTCGGCGCACGGGCACCAGATGCTCGAGAACTTCGTGCGCATCGTCGCGGCACGCGCGCAGGGGGCCCAGGAGGTGCGCTCATGATCGTCTTTCCCGCTATCGACCTCATCGCCGGCAAGGTGGTGCGCCTGGAGCGCGGCGACCGCGCCCACATGAAGGTGTACTCCGAGGATCCGGTCGCCCAGGCGCACGCGTTTTTGGAGCAGGGGGCCACGTGGGTGCACGTGGTCGACCTGTCCGCCGCCCTCGAGGAGGACGATGACGCGCGCCACGCCAACTCGGAGGCGATTCGCGCCATCTGCCAGATCGAGGGGCTGTCCGTCGACGTGGGCGGCGGCGTGCGCTCGCTCGCGCGCATCGATGAGCTCGCCGGGTACGGCGCCCGCCGCATCGCGCTGGGCACGGTGCTCGTGACCGAGCCAGGGTTTGCCGAGGTCGCAGCCCGCGGGTTCGGCAATCTGCTCGTTGCCGACGTCGCCGCACACGACGGCCAGGTCAAGATCAACGGCTGGCGCGACGGGATCGAGCGCAGCGTCGAGGACGTGGTCGGCCAGCTGACCGAGCTCGGCTTCAAGCACCTGGTGTTCACCGACATCGCACGCGACGGCATGCAGACGGGCATCGATGTCGAAGCGTACCGGCGCGTGGCGGCTTGCGCGGGCTTTCCCGTGGTGGCTTCCGGCGGCATCTCCACGCTGGACGACATCCGCGCGTGCGCGGCTGCGGGTCCGGACGTCATCGAGGGCTGCATCACCGGCCGCGCGCTGTACGAGGGCAACTTCACGCTCGCCGAGGCGCTTGCCGCGGCGAGCGAGGGCGACGGCGACGCTGCGGGTGCGATCGCCGACGCAGACAACAAGGAGGCCGCATGCTGACCAAGCGCATCATCCCGTGCCTTGACGTGAAGGACGGGCGCGTCGTCAAGGGCGTGAACTTCGTGTCGCTGCGCGATGCGGGCGACCCCATCGAGCTCGCCGCCGCCTATGACCGCGAGGGTGCCGACGAGGTCGTCTTCCTCGACATCACGGCGACGAGCGACAATCGCGCCACGACGATCGACATGGCGGCGCACGCGGCATGCGAGCTGTCCATTCCCTACACGGTGGGCGGCGGCTTCCGCGATCTGGCGGGCATGCGCCAGATGGTCGCGGCGGGTGCGGACAAGGTGTCGATCAATTCGGCCGCGGTGCGCAATCCTGAGCTCATCTCGCAGGCGGCCGCGGCTTTCGGCAGCCAGGCGGTCATCGTGGCGATCGACGCCAAGCGCGTGGGTGAGCCCGGTGCTCCCGGTGCCGACAAATGGGAGGTCTACCTCGCGGGTGGACGCACGCCGACGGGCATCGACGCGGTGGCGTGGGCCGAGGAGGCGGCGCGCCGCGGCGCCGGCGAGATCCTGCTCACCAGCATGGATCGCGACGGCACCAAGGAGGGCTTCGACCTGGCGCTCACGCGTGCCGTGGCCCGTGCGGTGCCCATTCCCGTCATCGCGAGCGGCGGCGTGGGCACGCTTGAGCATTTTGCCGAGGGCATTCTCGAGGGCGAGGCTGACGCCGTGCTGGCCGCGAGCGTGTTCCACTTCGGCACGTACAGCATCCGTCAGGTGAAGGAGTACATGGCGGCGCAGGGCATCCCCGTCCGCCTCGACTTCTGATGTCCGATGTCCCAAAAGGGGCCAGGAGAAAATTGGGACATGCGCAGGGAAGGGATGACGATGGAGATCGATAAGCTGAAGTTCGATGCGCAGGGGCTCATCCCGTGCGTCGTGCAGCAATACGATACGGGCGAGGTGCTCATGGTGGCGTGGATGAACGCCGAGTCGGTGCGTCTCACGCTTAAGACCGGCACCACCTGGTTTTGGAGCCGCAGTCGCCAGGAGCTGTGGAACAAGGGCGCGACGAGCGGCAACATGCAGCAGCTGCACGAGCTGCGGGTGGATTGCGATGCCGACACGCTGCTCGCCCTCGTGGACTCACCCGGCCCTGCCTGCCACACCGGCAACCGCACCTGCTTCTTCCGCACCCTGGGAAAATAGGGGCAGGCACTTTTTTCCCGCTGCCTTCAAGAAAGGACCGCAACATGGGCGTTCGTACCGCCAACGTAACCGACGGCAACATCGGGGAGACCTTGACCGGACTTGCTGCGGTCATCCACGGTCGCCGCGAGGCTTCGCCGGAGACCTCCTACACGGCCAAGCTTCTGCAGGGCGAGGCCGACAGCCTGCTCAAGAAGCTTGCCGAGGAGGCGAGCGAGGTCATCATGGCCTGCAAGGACGACGACCACGACCACATTCGCTATGAGGCGGCGGACCTCGTCTACCACCTGATGGTCACGCTCGAGCGCTACGGCATCACCCTCGAGGAGCTCGCCGGCGAGCTGGATGCCCGCCATCGCTAGGCGCCGCATCGGTCGCGTCGAGCATGTAGACATCCTGCACGACACGTTTTATCTGCGAGGACGTTGGAAAAATCAAGCAGCTGCACGACAGACCGAATCGCGTCGATAGGGAATAATCCCCCATGTAGACAAGGGGTCGGACAAGGAGGTCGGCTATGTTCCCCAAAGGATTCGAGTGGGTCATCATCATGGTTACGTTCCTGTTCGTGCTCCTGCCCATCATCGCGGCGGTGCTCCTGGTCGTCTTGCTCGCAAGGCGTTCGAGCAGGAAGCAAGACTGCCCGCCTGCTACACCGGGCGCGGCGCAGACGGTCTCGGCGGGACCTTCCGTTCCCGCGCAGCCCGCGCCGACGGTTCCGGGTGCGGGTGTCGCCGAAGATGCCCGGGCGCGTATCGACCGCCTGCTTGCCGAGCGTAACCTGACCGACCGGGAACGCGACATCCTGGTCGGCATCTATCAGGGCAAGACCCAGGCGCAGCTCGCCGAGGAGCTCTTCCTGTCGCGCTCGACGATCGGCACCTATTGCACGCGCGCCTACGAAAAGCTCGGTGTCGCCTCTAAAGACGAGGCGATCGCGGCCCTGCGCCGTGCCGCCGGGCAACAATAGGACATTCGAGCGCATGGTACAATCGCCGCGATACCTGTTTGCGGCGTGAGAAAGGCCAGCGCATGTCCGTCCTGTTTGTCGAATACCCCAAATGCTCGACCTGCAAGAAGGCCAAGAAATGGCTGGATGAGCACGGTGTCGAGTATATCGACCGCCATATCGTGGAGGACAATCCGCGTGCCGACGAGCTCGCCGCGTGGCAGCAGAAATCCGGCCTGCCGGTCCGCCGTTTCTTCAACACGAGCGGCATGAAATACCGCGAGCTGGGCATCAAGGCCAAACTGGATGCCGGCATGTCCGACGACGAGGCGTTTGCCCTGCTTGCGACCGACGGCATGCTCGTCAAGCGCCCTATTGTGGTGACCGATGGAACGGTGCTCGTCGGGTTCAAAGAGGATGCGTGGGCCGAGGCCCTGGTGTAAGGGGCTCACGGCGCGACCGGGGAGGGCGCGCGGTAGCTAAAATGCCATATCCCCGTTTACGGTTCGGTTTTGGAGGCGCCTCTCGAGTAGAGGCGCTCTTTCGCCCAAAGAATCAGCAGGTACAGAGCTTGCCGTTTTGTGCGCTATTCGACCGGTCGTCTCCAAACCGAACCGTAAACGGGGTTTGCGTTTCGCGAGATTTCCAGTACCCCCGTTTAGGGGACGGATTTGCGCGCGCCTCTTGAGTAGACCGTATTTGAGCGCCGCATCTACCTGCAAGTTTTATAGTGCTAAAAACCCGTCTACTCAACAGCCCTTTCAAAAACCGTCCCCTAAACGGGGGTAGTGAAAATACGGCGTCGTGTGGGGCCAAAAACGGGTTTCGAGCAATGCCCGTGGCCGGCGAACGCCTACAGAATGCCGAGCTGCATCAGATAGAGCACGTAGCCGACGGCCATGACCGCGTTGGCGACGACGCAGATGAAGCCCAAGACCTTGCCGGCGGTGATCATGCGCGGGTACGGGGCGTTTTGGCGCTTGGCCATGGTGCCCAAGACGATGGCGACGATACCGGCGACGATGCTCAAGATCCAGCTAACGAACAGGGCGAGGATGATGCCGACGATGCCGAAGATCGCCGTCGCGACCGAGAGGCCAGGGTTGCCGAAGGCCTCATCGGCTTCCTCGTCGGCGTCGGCGCCCTCATCGGCGTCGGAAGGGGAGGCGACGTCGGCGGGCTCGTCGCCCCGCGGCGTGTCGGCCTCAGGCGTGCATGCAGCAGGTGCGGTCGCATCCGCCTCGATGCCGTCGTCGATGTTCTGCTTGATATCTTCGCTCTGGTCAGATGCCATGGTTCCTCCACAGGGGTCGGGCGGTGCAGCCGCCGCCGTGCCGCGCGCGTCCGTGCGGTTCGCGCGTTTTGCAGCAGGATACTCGCTTTTGTGCCGGCGTGTGCGCAGCCCGTGTGGAATCGGTTCCGCGTGCCATGGCTTGAAACGCGCCACATGGGGTATCGTCAAAGGCGGACAATCACGTGCAAGGCGGGAGGTTGCGATGGATGCATCCGATCTTGAGGAGCTGGCGCGCGCCGTTGCCGCGGGCGACATGACGCCGCGGCAGCTGGTCGAGCGCGTGCATATGGATTCCGTCGTCGATGTGGGCTACGCGCAGGTCGATACGGCGCGCGGCGTGCGCACCGGCGTGTCGGAGGTCATCTACGGAGCGGGTAAGACGCCCGAGCAGATCGCCGGCATCGTCGCCGCCATGTGCGACGCGGGACAGCGGCGCGTGCTGATCACGCGCCTCGACGCCGCCAAGGCCGCGAAGCTCGCCGAGTTGGGCTGCACGTTTTCCTATCACGAGCTCGCGCGTGCGGGCGTGGTGGGCGAGCTGCCCGAGCCCGACGGCAACGGGGAGATCTTGGTGCTCACGGCCGGTACGAGCGACGCCGCCGTCGCCGAGGAGGCGGCGCTGACGGCGCGCTTCCTGGGAAACCGCGTCACGTGCGTGCACGACGCGGGCGTGGCGGGCATCCATCGCCTGCTGCGGCACGGCGAGCAGATCGCCCGCGCACAGGTGATCATCGCCATCGCGGGCATGGAGGGCGCGCTGCCCTCCGTCGTGGGCGGCCTTGCGTCCTGCCCGGTCATCGCCGTCCCCACGAGCGTGGGCTACGGGGCGAACCTGGGAGGTCTGACCGCTCTGCTCGCCATGGTCAACAGCTGCGCGAGCGGGGTTTCCGTGGTGAATATCGACAACGGGTTCGGCGCTGCCTACCAGGCGTCGCTCATCAACCATCTTCCGGGCAAGGAGGCCTGATAGCCTATGGTCAGCAACGGTTGCGCGCGCACGGGAAGCGCGCTGTATCTGGACTGCCAGGCCGGCATCGCCGGTGACATGCTCGTTGCCGCCCTGCTCGATGCGGGCGCCGACGAGGCGGCGATGCGCCGTGCCCTGGCGAGCCTGCCGGTGGACGGGTTCGAGATCGAGGTGTCTCGCGTCAAGAAAGCCGGCATCGACTGCTGCGACTTCGCCGTCGCGCTGGACGCGGCGCACGAAAACCACGACCACGATATGGCGTATCTGCACGGAATCGGCCATGCTGCCTCCGAGCACGAGCACGAGCACGAGCACGAGCACGAGCACGAGCACGAGCACGAGCACGAGCACGAGCACGAGCACGAGCACGAGCACGGCGGCCGCCACGGTCACCACCACCATGAGCATCGCGGCCCCGCCGACATCGCGGGCATCATCGATGCGGCCGACATGACCGTCGGCGCCCGGACGCTCGCCCATCGCACGCTCGACATCCTCGCCGCGGCCGAGGCGGCGGCGCATGCCGTCCCGCTCGACCAGGTGCACTTCCACGAGGTGGGCGCTGTCGATTCCATCGTGGACATCGTCGCGGCGAGCGTCCTGCTCGACAGCCTCGACGTCGAGCGCGTCTACGTCCCCGTCCTCGTCGACGGCAACGGCGCCATCCGCTGCCAGCACGGCATCATCCCGGTTCCCGTTCCCGCGACGCTCAATGTGTGCACGCAGCACGGCCTTCCGCTTGCTCAGGCCGACGTCGAAGGCGAGCTCGTCACGCCGACCGGCGCAGCGCTGGTGGCCGCCCTCGACCCCACATTCACGCTTCCGAAGCGCTACGTCGTGCGTCGCGTCGGACTCGGCGCGGGCAAACGTACCTACGAGCGCCCTTCCATCGTCCGTGCCCTGCTGATCGATGAGCTTCCCGCACCGGAGGCCGCGCCCGAGCAAGTCCCCGGGACGCCGGTGCACGTGGTCAAGCTTGAGTGCGATATCGACGACTGCTCCTCCGAGGTGCTCGCCTATGCGGCGGAGCGCCTGCGCGACGCCGGCGCGCGCGAGGTTCATTGGCTGTCGGTCTACACAAAGAAGAATCGCCCTGCCTATCAGCTGCAGGTCATAGCGGCGCCTGAGGATGTCGAGCGGCTCGAGGCGATCATCTTCGCCGAGACGACGACCATCGGCGTCCGCCGGAGCGCATGGGACCGCACGGTGCTCTCGCGCACGTTCGAGTCGGTCGAGACTCCTTGGGGAGGCGTGCGCATCAAGCGCGTCGCGCTGCCCGACGGGAGCGCGCGCATCGCTCCCGAATACGAGGATTGCGCCGCCATCGCGCGCCGCGAGGGCGTCGCCCTGCAGGCGGTCATGGACGCCGCCCGCGCCGCTGCCCGCGGGTGATTGCCGCCGGAGCCGTCGTCCGTCCGCATGTGCGAGCGGGGTACAATGGTCGTCGCGGGCGGCCGCGAGGCGTCCGGTTCGGTACGAGTGCGAAGGCGGTTGGGCATGTCTGTTCTGCAACGGGCGTTTCGGGTTATAAGCGCGCTGGCGATCGTCGGAGCGATCGACCTGAGCATCACCGCGCGCGTGCTCGCCACCTCCGGCACCTCGATCGAGCCGCTTCAGGTGGTGACGATCGTGCTGTCCGTCGCCATGTCGCTCGTCTTGGGTATCGCCGGCTTGGCTTCTGCAGGCAGGCCCGATGCGGTGCGGCGGCTCTTCCTTGCCATCGTGCTGGCGATCTGGGCGAACGCGTGCGACGTGCTCCTGCTGGTGTTAGAAGGGGAGTTCATCTTCTCCGTCGTGATCAACGCCGCGATCGTGGTCGCCTACGCGTATCTGGCGCATCGGGTGCGCCGCGAGCCCCCTTCGTCCTCATAGTCACCTGTGCGCTCGGCGCAACAGGGCGCCGCGGCTTCACATCCATCTGAAAGGACCCTCCCATGAAGTTCCTCATCGCCTCGGATATCCACGGATCGGCCTATTGGGCCGGCCGCCTCATGGAGGCCATCGACACCGAGGCGCCCGACCGTATCATCCTGCTGGGCGACCTGCTCTATCACGGCCCGCGCAACGACCTGCCGCGCGACTACGCGCCCAAGCGCGTCATCCCGCTGCTCAACGAGCTGGCCGCAACGGGTCGTCTTATCGCCGTGCGCGGCAACTGCGAGGCCGAGGTCGACCAGATGGTGCTCAGCTTCCCGTGCATGGCCGACAGCGCGACGGTGATGGATCCCGACGGGCGCCAGCTGTTCTGCACGCACGGCCACGTGTTCGGCGCCGGGTTCCACAACAGCGTGGACAACCTGCCGCAGCTGCCCGAGGGCTCGGCGATCGTGTACGGGCACACCCACGTCAAGGTGAACGAGGCCGTCCCGGGCTTCCCGTCGATCTGGGCGTTCAACCCGGGCAGCGTCTCCATTCCCAAAGACGGCACGCACAGCTACGGCATCTACGAGAGCGGGCTTCCCGCGGCGGAGGCTTTCCGCCACGTGGTGCTTGAGGAGGAGTAGCCATGGAGACTTCGCAGGACGCCGCCGCGCGCGACACCTCGACGCTTGCGGATGCGCGCGATGAGTTCCAAGCGCTCGTCCAGACCATCTGGCGCCTGCGTCAACCCGACGGGTGCCCGTGGGACCGCGTGCAGACGCACGCCTCGATCGCGCGGAACATGATTGAGGAGGCCTACGAGGCGGTCGATTGCATCGAGCAGGACGATGTGGTGCACCTGCGTGAGGAGCTGGGCGACGTGCTCATGCAGGTCGTGCTGCACGCGCAGATCGCGGCAGATGCGGGCGAGTTCACCATCGCCGACGTCGCGGCGGAGCTCAACGAGAAGCTCATCCGCCGCCATCCCCATGTCTTCGGCGAGCACGCGGACGCCCAGAGCGCCGGCGAGGTGCTCGACATCTGGGACGACGTCAAGCGTGCCGAGCGCGAGGCGCGCGCGACGAAGGCGGGCGAGTCCGCCGACGACGCACGGCCCGAGGGGCTGCTCGACAGCGTGCCGTCGTCGTTCCCGGCCCTCATGCAGGCGCAGAAGGTGTCCAAGCGCGCCGCCAAGGTGGGGTTCGAGTGGGATACCGTCGATGACGTGTGGGATCAGGTCGCCTGCGAGCGGCGCGAGTTCTTGGCCGAGGAGCCGGGCAGCGACGCGCGCGAGATGGAGTTCGGCGACATGCTCTTCGCCCTCGTCAACGTGGCGCGCCGCGAGGGCATCGACGCCGAGCACGCCCTGCGCAGCTCGACGGCGAAGTTCAGGCGCCGCTGGAGCGCGGTCGAGGCGCGTGCGGCACAGATGGGGACGACGGTCGAGGACCTGACGACCGAGCAGCTCAACGAGCTGTGGGACGACGTCAAGCGCGCGGAGTCCTAAGGGCGCAGAACCATAAGAGCCTGATGGCGGAGGCAGGCGGCCGACAGCGGGGGCGTTTCCGTTGTCGGCTGCCTTTTGTTGTGCTCCGGCCACCGTTTGCGCCGTATCCCCGTTGCTGTGCATAGGCTCCTGGGAACTGGGCATACTGTATAAAGTTTGCTTTGGGTAACCTAGCCCGAGCAGTGTGCTCAAGAGAGAGGACTCAGCTATGAGCGAAATTCTGGATGTCTACGGTCGCGAGGTTCTCGATTCCCGCGGCAACCCCACCGTCGAGGTCGAGGTCGTGCTCGATGACGGCTCCTTCGGTCGCGCCATGGTGCCCTCCGGCGCCTCCACCGGCGCCTTCGAGGCCGTCGAGCTGCGCGACGGCGACAAGGACCGCTATATGGGCAAGGGCGTCACCAAGGCTGTCGACCATGTGAACAAGGAGCTCGCCGACGCCGTCATCGGCATGGACGCCTTCGACCAGCGCGCGGTCGACGCGGCCCTTATCGAGGCCGACGGCACCCCCAACAAGGGCAACCTGGGCGCTAACGCCATCCTGGGCGTATCGCTTGCCGTGGCCCGCGCCGCCGCCCAGTCCACGGGCCTGGAGCTCTACCAGTACCTGGGAGGCGTAAACGGCCATCTGCTGCCCACGCCCATGATGAACATCCTGAACGGCGGCGTGCACGCCGACAACAACGTCGACTTCCAGGAGTTCATGATCATGCCGGTCGGCGCTCCCACCTTTACCGAGGGCCTGCGCTGGTGCGCCGAGGTGTACCACACGCTCAAGAGCGTCCTCAAGGACTCCGGCCACAGCACCGGCGTGGGCGACGAGGGCGGCTTCGCTCCCGACCTGGCCACGAACGAGGAGCCGCTGCAGTACATCGTCCGCGCCATCGAGGCGGCCGGCTACAAGCCGGGCGAGGACTTCATGATCGCCATGGATCCCGCGACGACCGAGTGCTACGACGCCGAGCGCGGCGTGTACGTGCTGGCGGGCGAGGGCCGCGAGCTCACGACCGACGAGATGATCGACTACTGGGCGGCGCTCGTGGAGAAGTACCCGATCATCTCCATCGAGGATGGCCTTGCCGAGGAGGACTGGGACGGCTGGGTCAAGCTCACCCAGCGCATCGGCGACAAGGTCCAGCTCGTGGGCGACGACCTGTTCGTCACCAACACCGAGCGCCTCAAGAAGGGCATCGAGATGGGCGCGGCCAACGCCATCCTGGTCAAGGTGAACCAGATCGGCTCGCTCACCGAGTCCCTCGAGGCCATCGAGATGGCCAAGAAGGCCGGCTACGCCTGCATCGTCTCCCATCGTTCGGGCGAGACCGAGGACTCCACGATCGCCGATCTTGCCGTGGCCACCAACGCCGGCCAGATCAAGACGGGCGCCCCGTGCCGCTCCGACCGCATCGCCAAGTACAACCAGCTCATCCGCATCGAGGACGAGCTGTACACGAGCGCTCAGTACGCGGGCAAGGATGCGTTCTACAACATCAAGTAGCCGTTGAGGCTTGCGCGTCCTGCTTCTTTCGCGCGGGTGCGCGGGCTGCCGGGCGTAAAGCTCGGCTGCCCAGCATGTTGAGCATGCGCGGCGCCGGCTCCTCGAGGGGCCGGCGCCGCGTTCGTTGGATGCGCGCATGCGTGCGGCTTTCGCGTGGGCGCGAACTGTGCCGTTCGCGTATCGGCCCGCGTGGTATAAACTAGATGCACAAACCAAGCGCAAACGAACTTCAAACACACAAGGCGCCTATGAACGACTACCGTAACAGCTCTATTCCCCTCGCCACGGTGCGACCGCGCGAAGGCTCTGCGCGCCGCGCCCAGGGCCCGTCCTATGCCGCTGCCGCCCCCGCGCTCGCGGGTGCGGGTTCGCGCGCCTCGTCGGGCTCGGCCTCCTCGGTCGCATCGGGGCGTGGGGCACGGACCCGCTTCGGCGCGCAGACGCCCGCGGGCGACGGCCGCCGCCCGGCGTCGCGTCGCGGCGCTGCCCGGCAGGACGGCACAGCTGAGCCGCGCACCCCCGCGCGCGGTGCCAAGGCCCGGCGTGCGGGTTCCGCTTCGGGTCGCCGCCAGACCAACTTCATGCGGTATGCCGCCGACAATCGCTTTATCCAAGCGGCCTATTCCTTCATGACGGGGTCCACGCGCCCCCTGTTCATCGCGCTCGTCGCGCTTGCCGTCGGCGTCGGCCTGTATTTTCCGGTGCGCGACTACTACATCGCCCAGCGCACCAACGAGATCCTGACACGTCAGGTGGCCCTGCGCGACTCCTTTAACGAGAAACTCGGGGATGAGGTCGACCAAGATTTGTCCCTAGACGGCATCGAGCGCTCCGCGCGCGAGCTCGGCATGGTGCTTCCCGGCGAGACCTCCATCGAGGTGACCGGGGGGTCGTCCTCTGATGCCGACGAGGGAGACGACGCTACCGCCTCGAGCGAGGCGCTGCGCGCCGAGCAGGCCGTCGCGGAGGACATCCCGTGGTACTTCAGGGTCCTCGACGCGGTGTTCTTCTTCCACGGCGTCGAGGGTCAGGTCATGACGTCTGCCGGCGAGGAGTAAGGACGAATCCCATGCGCATCGCAGCCATCGATCTGGGGACGGTGTCCTCGCGCCTGCTGACGGCACGGGTCGAGAACGGACGGGTGGTCGACTCGACCAAGCGGACCGTGATCACCGATTTGGGCGAGGGTGTCGATGCGACGGGGCGCCTGGGCGACGCCGCCATCGCGCGCGTCGTCGATGCGTGCGCGGGTTTCGTGCGCGAGATCGCGGCGTTTGGTCCGGATGCGGTGTGCACCACGCTGACGAGTGCCGCGCGCGACGCCGACAACGGCGCCGAGCTGCTCGACGGGCTTGCCGCGCTCGGACTGCATCCCCAGGTGATTCCGGGCGAGATCGAGGCGCGATTGACGTTTTACGGCGTCGCGCACGACTTTGCCGGCGAGCGCATCGCGGTAGCCGACTCGGGTGGAGGCTCGACCGAGCTCGCCTTGGGTTCCTATGTGCCCGGCGAGCCCTTGGCGCTCGAGGCGGTCCGCTCCCTGAATATCGGATGCCGCCGGGTGACCGACCGGTTTTTATCGGGCGATCCGCCGACGGCCGACGAGATCGGGCGCGCGGCAGCGTGGGCGCACGATCAGTTTGCGGCGTACTGGCAGGACAGGGCGTCGCGTCCCGACCGGCTCGTCGCCGTGGGCGGTACGGTGACGACGCTTGTCGCCATGGCGCACGAGCTTGCCGTGTACGACTCATCGTTTGTCCATCTGCGCGAGCTGCCGATTGCAGACGTGGAGAAGTGCATCGAGCTCATGCGCGTGCGGACCCGAGCCCAGATCGCCAAGCTGCCGGGCATCCAGCCCAAGCGCGCGCCGGTGATGCTGGGCGGCGCGCTCATCATGCGCGAGCTCATGCGCGCGGCGGGGTACGAGATGTTGACGGTGAGCGAGAACAGCCTGCTCGTGGGCATGGCTCACACGGTCGCCGAGGTGTTGGAGGGGCACGAGCCGGTCATCGGCTGGACGCCCGAGCTCTCGCGCTGATCGCACCGACAGGCTCCGGACAACGCGAACGTGCTACACTTACCCACCACGGGGGCGTGGCGGAATTGGCATACGCAGGAGACTTAAAATCTCTCGCCGCAAGGATTGAGGGTTCGAGTCCCTCCGCCCCTACCAGGTAGAATCGGGCTCCGACGCCGGGGCCCTTTTACGTTTTGGGCCCCTTGTCTGGGTCAGTTGGGGACGTGTTCGCTCCAACCCATTGAACCTTTCAATCCCTACCAAGTGATGGCGGGTCCCGGCGACGGAGACTTTGTGCTTCGGGCCCTAGCCCTCGTTGATGCGGGAGACCGAGCGCTTCAGGTACTCGTCGCGCTTCTCCATGTTGCCCTTGTTTTGGTACTGCAGGGCGAGCAGGTACTCGAGCTGGCCGCGCGCGGGGCCCGATTTCTTTTCGAGGGCGCTCTCCATCAGCTCGATGTAGTTGTACTTCTTGAGCACGGCGATGTCATACATCATGCGGCAGTCATCCTGGGCGCTTTTGTACTTGGACGGGTCGAGCTGCTCGATCTCTTTGAGCATCGCCTTGGCCTTCTTGCCCTTGTTGAGACTGATGTACACGTTGAAGGCCTTGATGATGAGGTCGGCGCGCTGCTCGGCGCTCGTCTTGCGCGAGAGAAGGTCATCGAGTACCTCGAGCGCGGCCTTGTCGTCACCTTTCACCATGTAGGCGTTGAGCTTGAAGTACGTGCGGTTGTAGTCGGGGAACGTCAACCGCGTGAAGGGCGCATCGATCAGGCGGAAGAACTCGTCAAACTTGCGCTCCTCGACCAGCATGGTCAGCTTCGCGAACGCGCGGCGCTTGTTGATGGCGATGGCAATCGAGATGATCGCCAGCACGACGAACATGACGATGGTGACGATGGTCAGGATCTGCAGCGGCTCCATGGGTCCTCCAGCTCAAAACCGCCCGTGTCTGCGCGGGCGGACGATGTGCGTTTGGGTATTATCGCGCAACCGGACGCTTCGTGCACGGACGCTCGCTGCGAGGAGCGGGCGAATCTGTCGTGCCGACCATTGCGCGCGCTTTGTAGGGCTGCGAATATGGGTCTGGTGTTTCGATTGCCCTGCGTGTGGGTAAAGCGGATATACGTGACGGCGCGCCGGCGGGCGCGCTGCGATTGCAACGATGACGCCGCCGGTCAGGTGCCGGCGCAGCGGCATCGGGAAGGAGCATTATGGCCGAGAACACCCAGAATCCTGTCGAGCTGTTTGATATGTACGTCGCCCACGTGGGCATCAACGCGACCGATCCCGCGGATGCCGACCGCATCGCCGGGGAGTTCGGCGACCTGATGGGTCTCGAGGCGCGCGATACGCCCGTGTCGGTTTTCTCCGGCACGCTGGTCGAGACCATGAAGCAAAACGGCCGCGGCACCAAGGGCCACATCGGCTTCCATGTGAACGACATGGCTGCCGCGGAGAAGTGGTTCAGCGAGCACGGCATGGAGATCAACGAGGAGTCCCGCGCGCTCAATGCGGACGGCACGACGCGCCTGGTCTACTTCAAGCAGGAGATCGGCGGGTTTGCCATCCACATCACGTCGGATAAGTAGGAGAAGAGCGACGTCGCGCAGGGTGGCGGTTTCTGCGGCGCAAGATTTGCGAAAAAACTCCTTGCACTCGGCGCACGATTTGCTAAACTTTAACAGCACGCGGGCGTGGCGGAATTGGCAGACGCGTATGGTTCAGGTCCATATGGGGGCAACCCCGTGAAGGTTCAAGTCCTTTCGCCCGCACCATCTGAGATTGAAGGCACCTGCAAGGGTGCCTTTTTTCGTGCCGGGCCCCGCGCAGGGACTTGAACCTGGGAAGGCGCGGAGTGGAGCCAACGGCGCGAGCCGTTGGCCACGGAGCGCGCAAGGCGCGAAGCGCCGCGGCGGCGGCGCGGCCGGAGGCCGCGCGCAAGTCCTTTCGCCCGCACCATCTGAGATTGAAGGCACCTGCAAGGGTGCCTTTTTTCATGCCGGGCCCGTGCAGGGACTTGCGTGTTATGGGACAAAACGTGTGTCTGATTCAGGAGCATCGACGCAGCGTGACGCCTCTTTTTCGCGTTTTTAAATTCGAGCGGGAACGGCGGCCACCTGGACAGGATGCGTGTCTGGGATCACCTTGGCTTCGCAGGAAGATGCCGTGACATGTTAAAAAATCCCTAGGGTGTTTTTACATCGCTCGTGGGTACAAGGCGTACAAGCACCAGATTCCAAGGGGGTCGCTATGCCCGTGCTCTTTGATTATCTCGAGTCGGAGCTCGCGACGTTTGACCAGAAGCCGTTCTGCCCGCTCGATTCAGCCGTTCTTTCGCAGGCGTGTCTGATAGACGGTGCCGGTGTCGTGCCGATGGTGCCCAGCGAGCCAGACCATGCTTTTGCCAGGCTCGGCGTCCTCTTGGCTGGCCGCTCGCCCTCCGCTCGCTTTGCGGATCTGATGCGCACCGAGCGCTTTGCCACGATGTTTGTCGGGCTTGTGCCCGGCGACCTCAAGCGCTGCTTGTTCTTGCTTGCGTCGAGCCCTCGCTATCGCGATCTTGAGCTGTGCCACTATCGCAGCGTGTTCGACGAAGCCTCCCATACCCAGTTTTGTGCCATGGCTTTCGTGTGGCGCGACGAGTTCGCATACGTTGGGTTCCGCGGGACGGACGCTTCCTTTACGGGGTGGCGCGAAGACCTGGACATGGCCTACAAGCCTCGCGTGCGCTCTCAGGATCTTGCCTGCTCGTACTTGGAGGAGGTCGCAGACCTGTTGCCGTCCCGCTTGCACGTGGGCGGGCACTCCAAGGGCGGCAACTTGGCGCTGTTCGCGGCGCTGAGCTGCAGCGATCGCGTTCGCGCGCGCATCGAGCGCATATGGTGCCACGATGCGCCGGGATTTCTGCCAGGGACGTTTACGGATGAGGACTACGTGCGTCTCGGCGGGCGCGTCCACCGCACCGTCCCGCAGGACAGCATCGTCGGGATGATGCTCGACTGCCCGATTGAGCCCCGGGTGGTCGAGAGCCGTGCTTCGGGCATCTTGCAGCACGACGTATTCAGCTGGGAGGTCGATGGCGACGACTTCCGCTATCGCGACGGCTTGGGCGATATGTCGGCCGTGCTGCACGACGTTGCCGCCGAATGGCTTGCCAGCGTGGACGACGAGCGGCTGGAGCGCATCATGGAGGCGGTCAGCAAGGCGGTCGTCGCGAGCGGCGCGCGTGACGCCCGGGAGATCCTTGAGGGCCGGGAGCAGTCGCTTCGTCGTGTTGTCGAGGTGGCCCACAAGCTCGATCCTGATTCGCGTGACCTGCTCGGCCAGGCGATCGGCGACATCGCGAACCTGGTCGCCAAGCGCTTGGGGCGCGATGTCGCCGCTGCGGTGCTCAAGCTGTGGGAGTGACGCGGCACAGCGTCCCTACCTTTCAAAATCGTTAGCTATCGGGCGCTCGATGTCGGGGGACAATAGCCGCTAAGGAGGTGCTCGATGGAGATGCTCGCCAAAACGGTGCGACGCCTGGTGCTCGTGGTGCTCGTGGCGGTGCTGCTGCTCGTTGCCGCGACCGTGTGGCGCGGGTACGGGATGTATCGCGACGCGCTCGACCGCATGTCGATTTCCGAGGCGGTTGCGCAGCTGAAGCGCCAGCCGGGTTACACAACCGTCGACGAGCTGCCGCAGCGCTACCTCGATGCCGTCGTGGCCGTCGAGGACCATCGCTTTTACGGGCATGCGGGCATTGATCCTATCGGCATCTGCCGCGCGGCCGTCAACGACCTGCGTTCCTTGAGTTTGGAGGAGGGCGGCAGCACCATCACGCAGCAGGTCGCCAAGAATCTGTTCTTTACCGGCGAGAAGCGCTTCTCGCGCAAGGTCGCCGAAGCGTTCATGGCGTTTGACCTGGAGAGCCGATATGACAAGCGCGAGATTCTCGAGCTGTACGTGAACTCGTCGTATTTCGGTCTGGGCCATACGGGCATCGGGCTGGCGGCGCCTGCTTACTTGGGTTGCTCGCCAAGCGAGATGGATGATTTCTCGTGCGTCCTGATGGCGGGAATCCCCAACGCCCCCGAGTCGCTCGCGTCGGATTGGCAGGCCGCCATCGACCGCGCATACGTGGTGATCGGGCAGATGGAGAAGTATGGCTACGACCCCGGTGATGCGGTCCTTGGCGAAGGCGACGGTGCGCCGGCGGGCACCGATGCCGATCTAGATCCGTCGCCCGCCTCATTGGTAGGCCGACAGGCGAGGAGGGGCCCTCGGATTCGTTCGTTTTTCCGTTGATGGTCACGAGGGAACGATAATTGTCGTATTGGCCTATTATTTGACCCCCTTATGAGTCTGAGAGAAACGATCTGGAGGGCATGGTGAGCGTGACGGTGTCCATCCGCTGGTGTTTCCGCAGGATTGGTTCGCGGCGGGCGGCCGTGAGCCGCCCTTCGGGCAGCTGCGGGTCGCCTTTAGGGGTGGCCATGCTTCAGTAATCGTTGTCTCGTGACCACGATGAGGATTACGAGCGCGCGAGGCGGGCGGGAATGGCCGACGGCTCCCGATCGGAGGTCGGTATTTTGCCGCGGTTTCAGCGGTTTCTTGCCTGTACGGGCAAAAGGGTTGCTGCGGCGGGTTCCGGCATGGCGGGCGATCGTCATGGGCTCCTGCGGCAGGTCCGGGCGGTTCTCGAGCTTCCGATTGTGGGGAGCACTTGAGCAGAGGGTGAAGGGATTCTGAGGATGCACTCCAAATCCATGCCTGCCGTATAATGGTCAGCTGCACCGTTTTGCCAGCCTGGCTGGCTGTTCGTACGTAAAGGAGCCAACCTTGAGCACTGCCGTTCAGGGCCGTCGCGGACCTCGCTTCCATCTGGCCATGGCTGCCGCCAAGGCCGCCGTGGCGGGACTCAAGCTGCTGCGCCGCAACGCTGGTCAGATGCCCGGCGTCATCGCCGAGAAGTTCGACCCGGCGTTCCTCGACCATATCGACAAGCCTGCCCATATCGTGTTCGTCTCGGGCACCAACGGTAAGACCACGACGAACAACCTGTTGAACGACCTGCTTGCCGACAACGGTATCGATCTGATCGATAACCGCGCAGGCGGCAACATCAGGACCGGCATCGAGAGCACGTTCGTCAAAAACGCGACGCTTTCGGGCCGTCAGCGCAAGGACACCGCGGTCATGGAGCTTGACGAGCTGTCGTTCCGCCGCGTGCTGCCCGACGTCACGCCCGAGATCATCCTGGTTACCAATCTGTACCGCGATTCGTTTGCGCGCAACGCCAACCCCGAGTTCATCTTCTCGGTCATGAGCGAGCACATCTCGCCCAAGACCAAGCTCATCCTCAACGCTGATGACCTCATCAGCTGCCGCTTGGCGCCGCAGAACACCAACCGCGTGTATTTCTCGCTCGGCCCGCTGGCCGAGGACACCCCTGACCCGCAGGGCATCGTATGCGACCTCACCGCCTGTCCCGAGTGCGGCGGCAAGCTGGAGTACGACTATTGCCACCTGCGCCATCTTGGCCATGCGCACTGCACTTCGTGCGGATTCACCAACCCTGACCCCGCCTACGAGGTCATCGCCGTCGACCGCGACGCGCATACGTTCACGGTGCGCGAGAACGCGGCGGACGGGCTTCCCGAGTACACCTACCGCTTCGGCGTGTATTCCCTCACCAACCTGTACAACCTGTTCGCCGCGACCGTCGTGGCACGCGAGATGGGCCTTGCGCCCGCCGCGATCGCCGCGTCGCTCGAGCGCGGCATCAACGTGACCGCCGCGCGCTACGCTGAGCAGGAAGTGGGAGGCAAGCGTCTGGTGGCGCTTGCATCCAAGGGCGAGAACAGCACGGCGACTTCGGTGGCGCTTGACACCATCCGACGCGAGCCGGGCGACAAGATCGTCATCCTTATGCTCGCCGACGCGCACAAGGCCGAGAGCCCCACAACGACCGAGTACATCGGTTGGTACTACCAGTCCGACTTCGAGTACCTGACCGATCCGGCCATCAAGCAGGTGATCGTGCAGGGTGTGACCAACGAGGACCTGCTGCTGCGCCTGAGCCTGGCCGGCATCGATCCCACCAAGCTCTACATGGTCACGACGCCCGACGAGGCGGCCGACGCCGTCGACCTGTCGTGCGGCGTCGACAACATCTTCTGGGCCTACGACATCTTCAACGGCGCCGATGTCGACAAGAGCCGCAGCCGACTCATCCACCGCATCGAGGCGGGGGAGCAGGGCGGCCCGGCCTCGCCGTCGGTGGCCGAGTCCGATGGCGGCGCATCCTCGCGTCCGACATCGTCGGCTGCCCCGGTCATCGAGGTGCTGTTCCCGGAGTACGGCAACCAGGCGGGCGACAACGGCAACGTCATGTACCTGCGCGCCTGCCTGCCCGATGCGACGTTTATCGAGACCTCCCACGGCGACGTGCCCTATTTTGCCGAGCACCGCCCCGACCTCATCGTCATGTGCGGCATGACCGAAGGCCAGCAGGTCACGGCGATCGAGCAGCTCAAGCCCTATCGCGACCGCCTGGCCGAGCTCGTCGACGACGGCGTGTTCATGCTGTTCACCGGCAACGCTCCCGAGACGCTTTGCCGCCGCATTACCGATGCGCGCGGCGAGCGCATCGAGGGCCTGGGCATCATCGACGCCGAGGTGGCCCGCGATACCGCTACGCGCTACCTGTGCGTGCAGTCCGGTTCGTTCGTACCCGCTCCGGGTGCCGAGCCCCTGGACGTCGTGGGCTTTAAGATTCAGTTCACCCAGGTCGCCGGCGACAACGCAGGGCGCTTCTTTATCGAGGACCGCGCCGGCTGGGGCCTTGATGAGCGCAGCAAGCTCGAGGGCTTCCGCATCAACAACCTGTTTGCCACCTGGATCATCGGTCCTCTGCTCCCGCTCAACCCCGATTTCACCTCGTGGTTGCTCAAAAACGTGACGGGAGGGGGTTCGGTGCATTTGGCATACGAGCCGCAAGCCCGAGCTGCCTTCGTCAAGCGCCTGCACGAGTTCAAGGCGCCGGGGATGCACCTGGCCTACTAGCGATCGCGCTGCCCGCCGTGCGCTTTGCGCGCGCGGCGCAGCTTGGCATCAATCGAATAGCGGTCTATCGCGAACGTCGCGACCTGCTTTATCCGGCGGGCCGCGACGTTCGCGTTGTATGCGGGCGACGACGCGCGATGCGGCGGCGGTATCCGCACAACCGGCGCGAAAGCCGCGGTGCAGTGGGCCGGAAGGACGCTGCGAGCTGCGGGCGAGCTGCGGCGTAGCGCGATCGCACTAGCAAGACCGAAGTAGGTACCAGGACAAACGCAAAGGAGCACACCATGGAATTCAACATGAATGAGGGGCACCCCATCGAGGTCGAGGTCGGCGGCAAGCGCTACGCGCGTCACGCCATCCGCACGCGGTTCGTCGAGATCGGGGAGAGCTATCTCGATCTGATCCGCGAGTACGTACTGCCCGTCTGGCAGCCCGGCGACATCCTGTCCTCGAGCGAGAAGGTCGTGGCGCTTTGCCAGGGGCGTGTGGTGTACGAGAAGGATGTCGAGCCGGGCCTGCTCGCGCGCTTTCTGGCGCCGTTTGCCAGCGGCACGCCCGACGCGTTCGGCGTGAAGCATCCCGCCAAGATGCAGTTCGCGATCAACGAATGCGGTGCCCCGCGCGTGCTGTGGGCAGCTATCTGTGCCGGCGTGGCCAAGCTCTTCGGAAAGCACGGCGTCTTCTACGAGATGACGGGCCGCGAGGTCGCCGGTCTCGACGGCTTCTACGGAGCGGAGTTCGACACGTATGCCCACATGGGCGTGCGCATCCCGGCGGATCCCGACGGCGTTTGCGATGAGGTGGAGCGCGAGCTCGGCGTGCAGATGATGATCGTGGATGCCAACAACATCAACGTCGAGATCCTCGGCCGCAGTTCGTCGCTTGCGCTGACCGACGACGACCTGCGCGCCCTGATCGCCGACAATCCGGCGGGGCAGGGCACCGAGCTCACGCCGTTCATCCTCATCCGCCCGCTGTAGAACCCGATAACATCGGCGCGCACTCGGTTGGCGCGCCTTGCGTGCATGCCCCCGGTTCGCTTTGGTGAGCCGGGGGCATTTTGTGCAGCGCGCGCTTTAGCAAGGCGGTGCACCAATGCATGAGAAGGGATACATATGCATAAAACGGAGGAACAGAAGGCT
This sequence comes from Collinsella tanakaei, assembly GCF_030373545.1. Lineage (GTDB taxonomy): Bacteria > Actinomycetota > Coriobacteriia > Coriobacteriales > Coriobacteriaceae > Collinsella > Collinsella tanakaei_C. The sequence continues at coordinate 76,690 of NZ_JAUDCO010000005.1, forward strand.
TGGATATCCGAAATACGGGACGCTTCGTCCGTTTTGGATTGGCTGAAATACAATACTATTTACCTGTGATAATACAAAAATCAGGCACAAATATACGCTGGGCGGCGAAAAGGTACCGTTCACCGGCTCTCGCCAAAGAAATGAATAAAAACTGGGTGGCTGAGTATACTCAATAGAGTAATGAAAACGCGCGGGCGCCACGAGGTCGCGCGTGCCATCAAGAAAGGGGTTTCCCATGTCCAAGCCTTTCGGCAAGCCCGATCGCATCGTCGTCGCCCTGGGAGGCAATGCCTTGGGTGACACCCCCGAGGAGCAGATCGAGAAGGTCGGCGCCGCCGCCCACGCGCTGCTCGGTCTTATTGAGCAGGGTAACGAGATCATCATCACCCATGGCAACGGCCCGCAGGTCGGCATGATCCAGAACGCCTTCGCCGCCGCTCACGACGCCATCGGCACCCCGTCCATGGACCTGCCCGAGTGCGGCGCCATGAGCCAGGGCTACATCGGCTATCACCTGCAGCAGGGCATCGGCCGCGAGATGCACCGTCGCTATAAGCGCTGGCACGCTGCCACGGTCGTGACCCAGATCGAGTGCGATCCGGACGATCCGGCGTTCGCCAACCCCACGAAGCCCATCGGCCCGTTCTACACCGAGGAGCAGGCCAAGCAGATCATGGCCGAGAACCCCGACATGACCTTCGTCGAGGACTCCGGTCGCGGCTGGCGTCGCGTCGTCGCCTCGCCCGAGCCCAAGAAGATCGTCGAGGCCGACTCCATCCTGAACCTCCTCGACAACGAGTTCATCGTCATCGCCTGCGGTGGCGGTGGCATCCCGGTCGTGCGCGACTACAACAACAAGGGCTGCTACAAGGGCGTCGCTGCCGTTATCGACAAGGATATGGGCGGCGAGCTGCTCGCCGAGGACTGCGGCGCCGACGTGCTGTTCCTGCTGACTGCGGTCGACCACGTCGCTATCAACTGGGGCAAGCCCGACCAGACCGATCTCGAGGAGATCTCTGCAGACGAGGCGGAGAAGCTCGCTGACGAGGGTCAGTTCGGCAAGGGCTCCATGGAGCCCAAGGTCCGCGCCGCCATCAAGTTCGCGCGCAGCCGCAAGGGCCGCGTGTGCATCATCGGCGCGCTCGAGAAGGCCGCCGAGACCATGGCCGGCCTCTCCGGCACCCGCATCTACGCGTAATCGAGCATGTCTGTACGGGCGCCGCGGCGCGACGCCCCGTGAACACGTCCTCTCTCCTTTCCCCGATGGCTGCCACCCGGCAGCCATCGGGGTTTTGCGTTTGGATGGGTGCGCGGGGCGTGCCGTTCGCGTCGGCTGGGGAGACTCCGCGCGACGCCGGCGCAGCCGATAGCTTGCATCGGTCGTTTGGTTTGGATGGGCGCTTGGTTGGATCCTATGCGGCCGAGTAGACCCAGGCGACGTCGGCTTGGTTGAGCACGCGGACCAGGTCCCATTTGCGCGCGCTGGTATCGGGGCTGTTGGGGTCGTAGATCTCCACCATGCCGCGCTCGTCGATGCTCTTCAGGATGATATAGTGCCCGAGCATGGTGAAATCGCCCGCTCCCACGACGCAGATGACGGGGTTTCCCTGCCGCAGGGCGCTCTCGACCGTCTGACGCGTGGGCGCGACCATCTCGGCGTAGAAGCCGAACGCGTAGGCTGCCTCCGTCATAAACGACCATTCGGTGGCGCCGGTGGGCGCGTAGTTGTTGGCGTCCGCCCAGCTCGACATCGTGCCCGGATCCATGTCGGTGTTGCCGGTGAAATACACGTACAGCATGGTCATGGCGGTGGGGCCGCAGGCATTTTGGGCGACCGTGCCGCCGCCGTAGGGCAGGTTGCACCAGGCGACGTCCGTCTGATACAGATGCGGCATCTCGCCTTGCTCCCACTGCGACACCGGCGTGGAGACGGGGAACTGCGAGGGCGTGAGCGTGCCTATGTTGAGCTGCGAGGACTCCTGCTCCGGCGCGATGCCGGCGGGCGTGGTCGACACGACGGAGCCGACGAGGAACAAGACGAGGAACAGCGCCGCGGCCGGTACGGCGATGGAGGCTGCCGAGAGCGGCCGTGCCGCCGGGGAGCGCCATCCGCCTGCACGGCCATAGTCGCGGCCGCGATTGCGGCTCCGGCCCCGCGAGAACGAGGGCTGCCCGCGTCGCAGGGTGTGCCCGATCACGGACGAGGGGCCCGATCCGTAGCGTCCGCGCTCTAGGACGCTTGACGTTCCCTGCGAGCGAAGCGAGCTGACGGTCGAGGCGGCCGAACCGGAGCGGAAGGTGGTATGGAGCTGATCGGCGTGCCCGTGCCCGTATCCGCGTTCGCGCGGATGGGCGTCGTGGCGCGCACCTCCTTGGAGGGCGTCGCGAATCGTGTCGACGATGGCGCCGAAGAGGTTGGCGATTGTCGAGGGCCGCGTGCCGCGCCGTTGCGCGCGGCTGCGTCCAGAGGTCGCGGTGGTGCGGCGTACGGTGCCTGCACGTTCGGTTGAAGCGGATGAGGCGCGAGAGGAAGAGGGCCGTGTGCTCTCGGCGCGACGTCCAGATCGTCCGGCTTCACTGCCCGTGCCCGTTGCGGCGTAGCCGGTCGGCATGCGTCCCGATGCCAAACGCACGTTGCGGCGGGAAATGCCGGAAGAACGGTGCTCTGGGGGCATGCTCGTGCGCGCCTCGCCGCTCTCGCGGCGGGACCTTGCGTCTGCCATGGGGCACCTCCTTCACGGCCTCGTTGCCGCCGATGTTCCCTATATTACAGTGTGCGCACAAAACGTGCAGGCAAAAGGCCGCGAGCGCGCGGCTGGCTCGCCGCGGCGGTCGAGCGGCGACGCGATTTGGAAGCTTCGTCGGCGCGGTATGTCCGTGGGGCGGGTGGGCATAATAGCGCCAGAAGCTATCGCGGCCGGGCCGGTGCGCCGGCCGCTGCATCGTGAAAGGACCCGGTATGCCCGCATTGATCACCCATCATCTGTTTGGCGAGGAGAGCGTGGAGCGCCTTCCTGCCGGTATCGTCTCCACCGAAGAGGAGCGCTGCGCCTTTCTGATCGCCAACCAGGGGCCAGATCCATTTTTCTTCCGCGTGCGCACCCCGGGCTTCAAGGAAAGCACCGCGCTCGGACACCGCATGCACGCGGGCCGCATCTCTCAGCAGTTCCGCGCGCTGCGCGAGGGCGTAGGGCGCCTGCCCGCGCGGGATGCCGACCTCGGGCGCGCGTTTGCGCTCGGCATGCTTTCGCACTACGTCCTCGATCGCAACGCGCATCCGTTCGTGTATGCGCAGCAGTGGGGAATCCAGGAGGTTGACCCCGACCTCGCACGCGCCGGCAGCCAGGTGCACGCCGTGATCGAGAGCGACCTGGACGTCTTGATGCTGCAGAGCAAGCGTGCGGGTGCCACCTGCGCGGACTGTCCGCCCGCCGACGAGCTTGTCACCACGGAGCGTATCGATCGGGTGGCCGGCGCGCTCATGAGCTACGTTGCCCGCAGCGTCTATGGGCTCGAGGTGGGGGCCGCGGAGTACGGCGGCGCGGTCGCCGACATGAAGCTCGCCTACCGCGTCATCGAGCCCGCCGGATCCCTGCACACCCGCGCACTGGGCGCGCTCGAGGGGCTCGTGCGCAACTACTCCCTGCTCTCCTCGCTTGCGCATCCCGTGACCGATGAGGCGCCGGCTGCCACGGCGAACCTTGCCCATCGGCCGTGGACCGACCCGTTTGGTGGGCAGGAGTCGCGCGAGAGCTTCCCCGAGGTCTTCGATCGGGCGCTCGACGACTACGGGCGCGCCAGCGCGCTTTTCGTCCGCAGCGAGGACATGGTGCCCATAACCGAGCGCAAGAACTACTCGGGCCGCGTGCTCGACGCCGACGAGGAGTGCCGCGCCGACGACTGAGACCCGGTGGATTGACCTGGCATGACGCCAAAAGGGGACTGACAGGGGGACAAGCCCTTTGTCAGCCCCTTTTTTGTCGGGCGGCATCCTGCCGCGTGCTTACCGAATCCTGACGCGCGGGTCCGCAGCGTTGCCGTACCATAGATGGGTTCGTATCCGACTGCGGCCAGGAGAACCCGCTATGAAATACACCAAGCTCGAGCGCAACTGGGTTATGTACGACGTGGGCAACTCAGCTCTCGTGCTGCTGAATACGTCGGTCGTGCCCATCTACTTCGACGCGATCAACACCGGGGCGAGCTCGGCCGAGCTCGTGACCGCCTGGGCGAACGCCCAGACCGTCGCCTCGCTCGTCGTGGCGCTGCTCATGCCCGTGCTGGGGTCGCTTGCGGACTTTGCGGGCAACAAGATCAAGTTCTTCTTGGGCTTCTTCCTGACGGGACTCGTCTTGTGCCTGGCCCAGGCCATCCCCATGGGCGCTATGCCCTTCCTGGTCGTCTACGTGCTGTGCACGATCGGCCTGAACTCCTCCATGACGTTTTACGACGCCATGCTGCCCGACGTCACGACCGACGAGCGCATGGACAACGTGTCCAGCTCGGGCTACGCCTGGGGCTACATCGGCTCCTGCGTGCCATTCATCGTGTGCATCGCGCTCATCATGCTCGGTCCCAGCGTGCTCGGGCTCGACATGATGCTCGCCACGCGTCTGTCCTTCGTCATCACCGGCATCTGGTGGCTTGCCTTCACCCTGCCGCTGCTGCGCACCTATCGTCAGCGCTTCGCCAAGGAGCTCAAGCCGGGCGAGACCTTCGGCAGCGAGGTCGTGCGCACGTTCAAGGGCCTGCTCGCCACGCTCAAGCGCATCGCCTCCGACCGCGCCATCCTCATCTACATGATCGCGTTTTTCTTCTATATCGACGGCGTGCACACGGTCATCTCGATGTCCACCACCTACGGCACGTCGCTGGGCATCGACTCGACCCAGCTCATCCTCGCGCTGCTCGTCACGCAGTTCGTGGCCTTCCCCTCGGCGATCGCCTACGGGCGTCTCGCCGGCACGTACGGCACGCTGCGCATGATCATGATCGCGGTGACCGCCTATGTCTGCATCGTCTTGTTCGCAGCGTTCTTCCTGAAGACCGCGACGGAGTTTTGGATCCTCGCCATCGCGGTCGGCCTGTTCCAGGGCGGCATCCAGGCGCTGTCGCGCAGTTACTTCGGCAAGCTCATCCCCAAGGAGCGCGCCAACGAGTATTACGGTTTCTTTGACATTTTCGGACGGTATGCGTCCGTCATGGGAACTCTGCTAGTATCGGTTGTGACATCGCTCACGGGGAATCCTTCTTTAGGAGTGCTTTCCATCGGGATCCTCTTGGTTGTGGGCCTTGTCATGCTAGCAAAGCTCTCCCGCATGAGGGGCGTCGCGTAGGGCGCGTGCGACACGCGCATGGGCAGGCGCCGCCCATGAATTCGCGCCTTGTACACGGAGGGCTTTGCTGCGGTTTAGCAAAGCCCTCCGATTTTGTAGAAGGTGACCGACAGATGAAATCGACCTACATCGCCCACGCCGGGGTTATCGCCGCCGCGTATGCAGCCTGCACCCTGGTGGCCATGCTCTTTTTGGGAAGTCTCGCCTGGGGCCCCATCCAGTTCCGCATCTCCGAGGCGCTGTGCGCGCTCGCGCTCGTGACGCCCGCCGCCGTGCCCGGTCTGACGCTGGGATGCGTCATCGCCAACGTCGCCAACATCGCCATCTCGGGAACCGGCGCGCTCGGACTGCTCGACGTAACGTTCGGCTCGCTCGCGACGTTCGCGGGCGCCCTGTTCACCTGGAAGATGCGCGAGCGCCCGCTCGTGGCGCTTGCCGGCCCCGTGCTCGCCAATGCGCTGATCGTCCCGGCCTACCTGCCGATTCTGCTTATGGGCGCCGGCTTTTACACCATCCCCTTCACGTCCATCTCGCTCGACGGCTCCTGGCCGTTCATGTACCTGTTCGGTTTGGTGACCACGGGTGTGGGCGAAGCGGTCGTGATGTATGCTTTGGGGTATCCGCTGTACCGCTCGCTGTCCAAAACGCATATCGTGAAAAAGGGCATGGCCGAGATGGGTACAACAAGCAAGTAAGCGGGCGAGAGGCGTCGGGCGCCCCCGTCCCGCATGTCACGCGCGGCGCGGGGAAGGGGTGCCTATGAATCCCGCAATCGTCATACCGACCTATTGGGCGGCCGATGCGGCTGATACTCATGCCCCCGGTGCGTACGACCACAGCACCGACCTGCACAGCCCTGCGCCCGAGCTCGACGCGTGCCTGAAGTCGCTCGAACAAGTGCGCGATATCTGCCGCATCATCGTTTTGGTGGTGTGCCCGCCAGCCACGACCGCGGCGGCGCGCGAGCGCGTCGAGACCATCGCGCGCTCCCACCCCTCGCTCACGGTGACCGTCGTCTCCAACACCGAGGCCGCGCGCATCCGCGACCGCGTGAGCGAGATCGCGCCTCGGGCGCCCGGCGAGCCTGTGTCGCTGCGCGGATACGGCGCCATCCGCAACATGGGGCTCGCCGTGGCAAACATCCTCGCCCACGACGCCGTGATCTTTTTGGATGACGACGAGCTCGTGCTCGGCCCCGACTTCATGAAGCAAGCGCTGTACGCCCTGGGACAGCTGACGCGCCAAGGCCTGCCGATTCTTGCCAAGAGCGGGTATTATTACGACCGTTCGGGCTCGCCGCTGGCCGATACGTCCAAAGCCGACATCAACCATCGCTGGTGGACCAAGCGCATCGAGTTCAACCGCTGGATGCGCCGCGCCCTTGCGGGGACGCGCATCTCGCGGTCCAACTACGTCTGCGGCGGCTGCTTTGCCCTGCACGCCCGCGCCTACACGCGCGTGGCTTTTGACCCGTGGATCACGCGCGGCGAGGACCTGGATTACCTGTTCAACATGCGCATGCACGGCATGGACGTCTGGTTTGACAACGAGTGGGCGGTCAAGCACCTTCCGCCCGCGAGCGACCACCGTTCGCCGCGCTTCATGCAAAACGTCTATCGCTGGTACTACGAGCGCGCCAAGCTCAGCTATGCCGCCGGCCAGCACGACCTGACGCCTGTGACCCCCGCCTCGCTCATGCCCTATCCCGGGCCGTGGTTCTCGCGCGAGCTTGACGAGCGCGTCCGCAAGACCGCTGCCGCCCGCATGATGTTTACCTCCGAGCACGAGGGCTACTGGCGCATCTGGCGCGACGGCATCGCACGCGCCGAGCGCTATGCCAACGAGAATAAAACCAAGTACTTGAAGTTCCAGAGTTTTTGGCCCAGCATCATGGACGGCCTGTGGAACGATACGGAGCTGGCCCAGATGTTGGAGGAATGCACATGCCGCGCAAGCTCAAGCACCTAAGCGAACGGATCTCGACGCGCTCGCGGATCTTGCCGCGGCTGCGGTTGTTTGCCATCGTGTGCGCCCTCGGCCTCGCCTCATATTGTGTCTACGCCCTGTCCCACGGGCTCGACCCCATCATCGCGGTTCTTGCCTGCGCCCTGCTGTGCGTCTTCCTGGTGGCCTTCATCTACCTGTGCCTGAACCCCGATTCGCTGCGCTCCCTCTACACCGAGCAGGCCCTGTCGACGGCATCGGAGATGCTCGAGATCATCAAGGAGGGCCTGGACGAGCGCAGCGCGCAGGACATCTGCTGCCGCCTTCTGCCCGAGACGCGCGCCATGGCCATCGCCGTGACCGATGACAAGCGCGTGCTCGCCTGCGTGGGCGAGCTCGCCTCGGATTTTCCGCCCGGCTCGCTCATCCACACGCCCGCGACGCGCTATGTGCTTGAGCACGGCGTCGCCCAGTCGTTTACCCACATGGTCGACGTGCCGAGCGAGCGCACGCCCCATCGCGCCATCCCCGCCGGCATCATCGTGCCGCTCAAGGTGCGCGACAAGGCGGTGGGCACGCTCAAGTTCTACTATCGCCGCTCGCATGATGTGAACCGCACGCAGTACGCACTGGCTTCCGGGTTCGCCGAGCTGCTCTCCACGCAGCTCGCCATCCACGAGCTCGAGCTGCAAGACGAGCTCACCGCCCGCGCCGAGTTGCGCGCCCTGCAGGCCCAGATCAACCCGCATTTCCTGTTCAACACCCTGAACACCATCGCGTCGTTTACCCGGACCGACCCCACGCGCGCCCGCGAGCTGTTGCGCGAGTTCTCATCGTTCTACCGCGCGACGCTCGAGAACTCCGGCTCGTTCATCCCGCTGTCGCGCGAGATCTCCCAGACGGCGCGCTACCTGCTGTTCGAGAAGGCCCGCTTCGGCGAGGACCGCATCCTGGACACCTTCGATATCACGTCGGATGCGCAGGGTGCGCCCGTCCCCTCGTTCATCATTCAGCCGCTCGTTGAAAACGCGGTTCGCCATGGCATGAAGGACGAAGGCGCCCTGCACATCTCGGTGCGCGCGAGCATGCCCGAGGAGGGCATCGTGCTCATCGAGGTGGCGGATGACGGCGCCGGCATGGATGCCAAGACGGCGGCGCGTCTGTTTGACATGCGTGAGGACGTGCCCGCTCGTGATGCGCCCCAAGGCGGGGGAGCCGGGGTCGCCATGCACAACATCTCCGAGCGCATCCTGCGCTTCTACGGTCCGCGTTCGTCCACGAATGTGGAGTCCGAACAGGGGCGGGGCACAACCGTTTCGCTCAAGCTGGATTTGGAAAACAGCATTCTGGGGCAGAGAGTTGTAGAATAGCTACACGGCTCGCGGATGCCGCCGGGGCGCCGCGTATCGCCAGAATCTGACGGGAAGGGATTTACACGCTTATGCTACGTGCAATGATCGTCGACGACGAGGCGCCTGCACGCTCCGAGCTGCGCTTCTTGCTGGAGCAGACCGGCAAGATGGGATCCATCAGCGAGGCGGCGAGCGTCCGCTCCGCCATCGAGATGCTGATGGAGAATCGGGTCGATGTCGTGTTCCTGGACATCTCCATGCCGGGCGCATCGGGCATCCAGCTCGCTGAGGCCCTCCATAAGCTCAAGAATCCCCCCGCGATCGTGTTCGTGACCGCCTACAGCGATCATGCCGTCGAGGCTTTCGACGTCGACGCGGTCGACTATCTGCTCAAGCCCGTCGAGGAGGCCCGACTCGATCAGGCCATCGGCAAGGTGCTCGCTCGCGTGAAACCCGTGACCGAGAGCAAGGCGCCCATCGAGCGCATCCCGGTCGAGAAGGGCGGTCGCAAGGTCCTGATCCCGGTGGACCAGATCCGCTACATCATGGCCAAGGACGACTACTCCTGCATCTTCACCGAGGACGACCGGTACCTGTCCACCACGTCGCTCGCGCAGTTCGAGTCCAAGCTGGGCGACTTCGGCTTCTTCCGCGTGCACCGTCGCTACATCGTCAACCTCGCCTGCGTCGAGGACGTCGAGACCGCGGCGACCGGCGCCATCCAGCTGGGCGTCACCGGGGTCGATGACCGTATCCCGGTCTCTCGCCGCCGCGTCGTACCGCTCAAGAAGGCGCTCAACCTCTAGGTTGTCCCAGAAAGGTCGCATGCATGGGTAGCGACGGTGCGAAGCGCATCGACATCATCTCGGATACGCATGGACGGCTGTCCGACAGGCTGCTCGCGCAGCTCGAGGGCGCCGATCTCATCCTGCATGCCGGCGACCTGACCTCCGAGGCCGATTACTTCGAGCTGGCGACTATCGCCCCGCTCAAGGCGGTGCTGGGCAACAACGATTTCTTCTACGACTACGGATCGGATGTGCGCCGCCAGGCGACCTTTGAGTACGAGGGGCTTCGCTTTGCGATGGCGCACTATCGCGAGGATCTGCCCGAACGCGGCGTGGATGTCGCGGTGTGCGGACACACCCACAAGCCTGTGATCGTGCCGCGCTCGACCGGTCTTCTGATCAACCCCGGTTCGCCTACCTATCCGCGCAGCATGCGCGGCGCCACCATGGCGCGCCTGCAGGTGCGCGCCGGCCAGATTCTCGGCGCCGAGATCGTCGAGCTGTAGGGGGCTGTGGGTCGGCAGCAGGTGGGGATGGTTCCTATGTGCGCCGGTAGACGTCTTGTTTGCGCGTCGATGCGGCATCGCCAAAGTTTTTAAAAAAAGTTCTTGCGCCGCCTGAGGAAGTCTGTGTATACTAGCTCTCGCAGCAAAGAGCTGTCTGGGGAGTTAGCTCAGTTTGGTTAGAGCGCCGGCCTGTCACGTCGGAGGTCGCGGGTTCGAGCCCCGTACTTCCCGCCATCGCAAAATAAGCCCTGCCTTGTGCGGGGCTTTTTGCTATTTCGAGCAGATGGGTGAGGCTGCGGCGGGCGATTCCCGTGGGCCGCGAGTCGTCCCATCGGATTTCCAAAGCAAGGGAATGCATGCAGGGGCCGACGTTCGGGTCGGCCAATGCGGCGGCGCGCGGGCCGCGTTTGGTTGCGCGGAGGCTCCGCCAGGCGGCGACGAAGCGGACTGCTTCGCAGCCGTTCGTCTCGACATCATGCCCTTTTTTCATGCTTCTGTTCCCATTGAGGGGTCATTTTCTAATTAGCATGTAGAACACCAGATGTCTGGGTGTATAGTAAATCTCACCCGGTTGGGGGTAGGTTGCGTTGACAGGCCGATTGTCCGGGCATTTCGGATGCGTCACGGTCGGCCGCACGGCTGCGAGGAGGGGATATGGATATCTCCCGTAAGACCGATTACGCCCTTCGCATGCTTTCCATGCTGGTACAGGGCGAAGACGGCTTGCTATCCGTGCGCACCGCTGCAGAGCAGGTGGGCGTTCCTTACTCGTTCGCACGGTCCATTCAGCACGGCTTGGTGCAGGCCGGTATCGTGGAGAGCCTGCGCGGTGTCCATGGCGGCATGCGGCTCAAGGTCGATCCCGCCCAGGTGACGATCAGGCAGATCGTCGAGGCCGTCCAGGGCCCTCTTTCCATGAACGACTGCACCGCTCCCGACGGTTCCTGCGCGCGCAGCGCCGACTGCTGCTATCATCCCCTCTGGGCCGGTACGCAGGCGCTCGTGTACAGCTATCTCGACTCCGTCACGCTCGACGATGTCGTCAACTGCAAGAGAGCGCCCGCTGTCGACCCCAAGTTCGCCGATCGCTCGGCGTTCTGTTCGTACGTTTCGTGCGGCGAGGCATGCCGGTCGGCCCAGTAGGGCACAGGGTGGCGCTCGCCCTGCCGCGAGGTTAAGGAGCGCTTCGTGATCTCACAGGACCCCTTTCGCGCAACGGTTCGGGCGGAAGGGGCCCGTCTGTATCGCGACCTGCCCTGGCGGCGTACGCGCGACCCGTATGAGATCTGGCTGTCCGAGGTCATGCTGCAGCAGACGCAGGTGCCCCGCGTGCTTGCGCGCTGGCAGGAGTGGCTCGAGCGGTTTCCCACGGTGGCTGCGCTCGCCTGCGCCGATACCGCGGACGTTTTAGCCGCCTGGCAGGGTATGGGCTACAACCGGCGGGCGCTTGCGCTCAAGGCCGCCGCTGAGACCGTGTGCACCGACTACGACGGGGTCTTTCCGAGCGACACCGCCGCGCTCAAGGCGCTGCCGGGAATCGGTCCAGCGACCGCCCAGGGCATTCGAGCGTTTGCGTTCGACCTTCCGGGCGTCTATCTCGAGACCAATGTGCGCACCGTGCTGTTGCACCATTTCTTCCCGGACGTGCCGGGCGTGCCCGACCGCGAGCTCATCCCGCTGGCTGCATCGACGTGTCCGGGGACGGGTGAGGAGGCGGGCGTCCCGTTTGCCGTCCCGTTTGATGAGGGGGACACGCCGCGCTCGTGGTACTACGCGATGCTCGATTACGGCGCGTATCTGAAAAAGACGATCCCCAATCCATCCCGGCGGTCCAGCACGTATACCAGGCAGTCGCGTTTCGAGGGGTCGCGCAGGCAGAAGCGTGCGCACATCGTGCGCATGCTGCTCGATGCGCGTGCGTCGGGGGCAGGCGCGCTGACGCTCGATGAGGTGCGTGCGGGCGTGGACGAGCTTGAGCTTAGCGCGGGACGCGAGCGGGTGGGGGAGTCCGACGTCGTGTCGATTCTGGATGACCTGGTCCGCGAGGGCTTCGCGTGCGAAACCGACGGGACCTGGAGCATCGCCTAAGCTGAGGGAGCACCGTGCAAGAACACCCTGCTGCCGGGGTCGTGTTGCGCGAGGACACCCTGCTGCGGCGGCGCCAGAGGCGAAAACGCCCGGTTGCTGGGGGCGCTGCGTGAGAGCCCGGTTGCTGGGGAGCCAGGGGTTAAAACACCCTAGGGATTATTTTACATGGCGTATGTTTCTACATACGCCATGTAAAATAATCCCTAGGGTGTTTTAACCCCTGGCTTCCCAGCAACTTCCACACACGCCGCCCCTCGGCCGAACGCCATCTCGCAAGCGGTCGCCCCCGGCAGCAGGGTGTTTTCACCCCCGACGCTCCGTGACCGGGGCCGGTGCCGATTCGGCTGCGAGCGGCAGGGTGTGTAGCGTCGGTGGAGTTGGGTATACGACCATTGGGTGGAATGATTTCTTATTAGGAATCATTTACAATAAGGACACCGAAGCGCACCGTCTTCGGATCCTGCAACACAGAGGAGGAGCTACCAATGGACTTCGAGAATTCCCAGACCAAGAAGAACCTCGAGACCGCGTTTGCGGGTGAGTCCCAGGCTCACACCAAGTATCGTTACTATGCGTCCCGTGCCAAGAAGGACGGTTACGTGCAGATCTCCAACATCTTCATGGAGACCGCGCTCAACGAGTCCGAGCACGCCAAGCTGTGGTTCAAGTACCTGCATGACGGCGCCGTGCCCGATACGCTGACCAACCTCAAGGATGCCGCCGCAGGCGAGAACTACGAGTGGACCACCATGTACGACGAGTTCGCCAAGACCGCCGACGAGGAGGGCTTCAAGGAGATCGCCGCCAAGTTCCGTGGCGTCGGTGCCGTCGAGAAGGCCCACGAGGAGCGTTACCTCAAGCTCGCCGAGCGCGTCGAGAAGGGCGAGGTCTTCACGCGCGAGGGCGTGAAGGTCTGGAAGTGCGGCAACTGCGGCCACCTGCACGTCGGTCCGACCGCTCCGGAGCTGTGCCCCGTGTGCGCTCATCCGAAGAGCTACTTCGAGGAGCAGGTCGTCAACTACTAGCGCTTCGTTTCGAGGTTCTTCTGCCGGCCCCGTCGCATGGTTGCGGCGGGGCTGCTTTGTGCGCACGCCCCGTGCTGGCCCCCACCGCCATTCTGGTGCCGCTCACTCCATTTTGCGCTGCTGGACTATACCTCTTTGCGTACAGTTGGTAGCAGATTGACAAAACGGAAGCCGAAATGCGGCTTTTGGACAGCGGGGGAATAGGCCATGAGGGTATCCATCATCTGTGTCGGTAACGATTTTCACGGCGATGACGGCTTCGGTCCGGCGGTCGCCGCATACCTGAGGGACCGGTACATGCTTCCTTCGGAGGTCGAGGTTATCTCGCATATGGAGTACGGGCGTGCGCTTGTGGGCGACCTCATGGCCTGCGAGGCGTCGGTGGTCGTCGGCGCGTTTGACGATGCGACGGCGCCTGTCGGAACGCTGGTGACGTTTGGGCCGCAGGATGTTGACCAGGTCGCCGGTATGACCTCCACATTGGACATGAGCTTTGCCGACGTCTTGAACCTGTCGCACGCCTTGGGGATCGACTGTTCACAGATGCGCTGCTTCGGCGCGCAGATCGACCATGAGCGCGGGCTGTCCGGCACGGGGCTGTCCGACGCGCTCTCCGCATCGATCGCGCCGTGCGCACGCGCCATCGTCAAGCATCTTTCCGATGCGTTTTGGCACAAGGCGGTCGACTACTGGGCGATGACCTCCGATTCGCGGGCCCTGGTGGACGACCCTGCCGTCTACGCCTGCTCCGTGCTCGCCGCGATCGGCGAGTCCGAGCAGGCTGATGCCGTGCTCGCGTCGCTCGACGGCACGCCTGCACCCGACTACGAGGTCGACCGGCTGATCGCTCAGGTGCTCGAGGGCAGGCTGGCGGCGTAGGCGCGCCGCTCGCACGCTCGGTTTCCCGTTTGTCAGGATCGCGTTGACAGTCCGCCTTGTCCGTTTCATAATGAGGAGGCCCTTCTCCGTGCATGCCTCGATAGGAGGCGTGCCATGAATCTATTTATCGAAACCTCCCGCGATGGGGGCGAGATGGCGTTTGCCGGTGCATCTCGCGCCGATTGCGCGCCGAGCCGCCCTTCTGGGGAGAGCCGGGGCGTGTTTCACCCGCCGGCTCCGTCGGCTTGCGATGATGCGTGCGGGACAACGGGGGGCCTGCCGGTAGCGGGAACAGCGAGCGCTCCAAGCTATCAGGCGTATCGGGACGAGATCATCCATGACCAGAGGCGCTCTCGCCGGCACAGGTGGCACGGCGTGCTCCGCATCGTCGCTATGCTCGTCGCCATACCTGCGGTTCTTGCGGTCGCATTCGTCGTTTCCTATGTGCTGACCCTCATCGCCGGCGGCGCCACGCCGGAAGAGGTCATGGAGCTGCTGCGCAATCTGTGGAGCCGTCTCCAGGGAGCCGCGTTCCATCTGCTCGGCATGGTGTGACGGCTGCGAAGGGCGGCGGGTATCCGGATATAATGGCAGGCGGATCGATAGATGCGCGCCGTGCGATGGGCGATGGGAGGCATGCCGGTGGATACGGGCATTCTGATAGGTGTGGCCGCGCTTGCCGCCGTGTGCGTGCTGCTGTCTGCCGTATGCGTGGTGCTTGTGGTGCGGCTTTCCCGCGAGGTGCGGGAAGGCCGTGAGCGGGCGGATGCGTCGACCAGGGATGCCGAGCGCCTTGCTGCGGCGCTCGATGAGCTGGCGGCGACGGGCGCACGGGCCGATGCGTCGCTTGCCGCGCTGCTGCAGCGCGCCGCCAGCGACGCTGCCGTCGATGCCGAGCGCTTCGACGTGGTCGCCCGCGAATTCAACCGCTCCGTCGTGCGCATGGACGCTCTTCGCCGCGAGGTGCAAAACCAGCTTGGACAGAATCGCGACGTCATGGAGGCCAAGATCGGCGAGGTCCGCACAACCGTCGACCAGCAGCTCGGCCTTATCCGCGAGGACAACGAGCGGCAGCTTGAGCGCATGCGCCTTACGGTCGACGAGAAGCTCCAGGCCACGCTCGAGAACCGCCTGGCGCGCTCGTTTAAGCAGGTGAGCGATCAGCTCGAAGCCGTGTACCGGGGCCTTGGCGACATGCAGGGCATTGCCGCGGGCGTGGGCGACCTCAAACGCGTGCTTGCCAACGTCAAGACCCGCGGCATGCTGGGCGAGGTCCAGCTGGGCGCGATCCTGGCGGACATCCTGGCGCCCGAGCAGTACGCGCGCAACGTGGCGACCAGGCCGGGTTCTGCCGAGCGCGTCGAGTTCGCCGTGAAGATTCCCGTCGAGGGCGCGGATCCCGTGTGGCTGCCCATCGACGCCAAGTTTCCCGGAGATACCTACGAGCACCTGCGCGGTGCCATGGAGGCGGGGGATACCGACCGGCTCGCTGCGGCCCGAAAACAGCTCGAACAGCGCATCAAGCTCGAGGCGAAGGACATTTCGACCAAGTATATTTCCGTACCCGAGACCACGAACTTTGCGATCATGTTCCTGCCGTTTGAGGGGCTGTACGCCGAGGTGGTCGACACTCCCGGCCTCATCGAGTCGCTGCAGCGCGACTACCAGGTGAGCGTTGCGGGCCCGTCGACCATGGCGGCCATCCTCAACAGCCTGCAGATGAGCTACCAGAGCTTCGCCTTCCAGCGTCGCGCCGACGAGATCCAGCGGGTGCTGTCGGCCGTGAAGGCCGAGTTGCCGCGGTACCAGGCGGCGCTGCAGAAGGCGTACGACCAGATCAACCGTGCCGGTTCCACTGTCGAGAGCATCATGACCACGCGCACCCGCGCCATCGAGCGCAAGCTGCGGTCGGTGACGGCGATGGAGGACGAGCGCGAGGCCGCGCGGGTCTTCGAGGATGACGAGTCGGTGCCGGTGGCCGTAGAGGTCGAAGTGGATGAGCAGGATGCGCCCGGGGAGGCTGATGCGTGATGCCGAGGGAAACGAATGCCGCGAAGCGCGAACGCGCGATCGAGGTGTGCCGACGTCTCAACGAACGCTATGGCCCGGTCGAGTGCTTCTTGGACCATGCGAACCCCTTCCGGCTGGTCATCTCGGTGTTGCTTTCCGCTCAGACGACGGATGCCCAGGTCAACAAGGTGACGCCGCAGCTCTTCCGCCGCTGGCCCACGCCGGAGGCCATGGCGGGGGCGACCCCGGCCGAAATCGCCGAGGTCATCAAGTCCCTGGGGTTCTACAAGACCAAGGCGAAGCACTGCGTCGAGTGCGCCCAGATGATCGCGGCGGACTACGGCGGGCAGGTCCCCGCGGATATGAAGGAGCTCGTGAAGCTTCCGGGCGTCGGGCGCAAGACCGCCAACATCGTGCTGAACGTCGGGTACGGCATCGTGGAGGGCATCGCGGTCGACACGCATGTGAACCGCATCGCGCACCGGCTCAAGCTCTCGCCCAAGACGCATGAGAAGGAGCCGCTCAAGACCGAGCAGGACCTGCTCAAGATCCTGCCGCGCGAGTACTGGAACGACGTCAACCATCAGTGGATCATGCTGGGCAGGGAGATCTGCGACGCGCGCCGGCCGCGCTGCGGGGAGTGCCCGCTTGCGGACATCTGCCCCAGCGTACGGGCCGAGTCCGCGTAGGCGTGCCCGGCGATACGTCCGGTCGCTTTCCGGGAAACGGTAAAGGGCTCATCCACTCAGGGGCTTCGCCGAGTCGGCGGCGTTCCGGCTCACGCCGCCCTCCCGATCCGGCGGCGCTCCGGCTTGCGCCGCCCTACCGATCCGGCGGCGCGTCGTCTGCAGGGACTTCGCCGATCCGGCGGTGCGTCGTCTGCAGGGGCTCGATCGTGCCGAGGCGTGCTGCCGCTGCACGTTCGATCGGGTTGAAGGCGCCGTTTCGCAACAGGTTCCGCAGGGTGCGCAATCGGTTCGAAATGCCGACGGGGTATACTGGGGAGAACAAGTTGTTCGAATAGGTGGATCCCATGCCCAAGTCTGTATTTCAGGATATCTATCGCGCCCTCAAGGGAAACATAGAGGACGGGACCTTCGCATATCAATCGTTCCTACCCTCCGAGGCGGAGCTTACCGCGCGGTTTGAATGTTCGCGCAGCTCCGTGCGCCGTGCGCTGCGTATGCTCGCGGAGGACGGGTACGTCCAGTCCCAGCAGGGCAAGGGCGTCCGTGTGATCCGCAACCCCGCTCTGCACGATATCAGCGGCTACAACGGCTTGGAGACGTTCAACGAGCTTGCCGCCCGCCTGCGCTTCACGCCCCACACGGATGCCGTACTGCTCGAGGAGCTCATCGCCGACGACCAGCTCGCGGAGATGACCGGGTTCGCGGTGGGGAGCAACCTCACCCATATCATGCGCGCGCGCAGCGCGGACGACATGCGCATCTCGACCGACGAGAGCTTCTACCTGTCCGAGGAGGTACCCGGGCTCACGCTCGAGATCATCTCCGACTCGGTCTACGCCTACCTGGAAGGCGAGCTCGGCATGAAGATCGGGACGAGCAAGCGCACCATAACCGTGGAGGCGGCGACGGAGAGCGACTACAAGTACATCGACCTCGGTGAGTTCAACGCTGTGGGCGTCATGCGGTCGCACACCTTCGACGCGGACGGCGTCATGATCGAATACACCGTGTCGCGCCAGCGCCCGGGCTTCTTCGCCTATCACGAGACCGCGCTGCGGCGTCAGGTGGGGTAGCTTCGGGGCCGTTTCCGTCGGATCTCCGGTGCTGTACGTTCGTTTTCCCGAGCATGGCAGAGAATCGCCGTTTGGGGGAGGGGTGTCCGTCGGTCGGAGGCGGTTTTCCCGCTTCCCGAGCGCGAACCGGCTTCCCGGACGGTAGGATCGGGCCGCCGAGGGCGTACCGGATCGAGAACCGACGCGTATGTAACGGACATATCATCCAAAGCAGACAAAGCGTCATCATCTATCGGGACGGCGTGCCGAGCGACCCTCCCCCAAACGGCGATTCTCTGCCATGCTCGGGAAAACGAACGGGCGAAGCCCCCCGTTCGTCGCCGCCACCCGGAAAACGAACGGGCGGGAGCTTCCGATCAACGCCGCGGCCCGCGGCGTCAAGTGCGGAAAGCGACCGAAACAGCGTCACGGCATACCGTATCCTCAGCGCGGGAGACAGTTCGAAATGCCCGGGGCACGCGGTCTCTGTGCGGGAGACGGTTGGGCCGCATGCCGGCAGGGGCTCCGGCCTCGTCGCTCCCTCGCCGGCAATGCGCTCCTAGCGAGCAGCGCGAATACCTACCAAACTTGTACGAACAAGATAAACGCTCACCGGAGAAATCCGACCGTTCGCGGGGCGTTCCCCTATGAGCCTAGACTTGTACGAACAAGAAAAGCATACTATGGCCATAACTTGTACGAACATGTTTGGCGCGTTATAGCCGGCTGCGTGTCTGAGCAGGGGGGATGCAGGTTATCGTCAGAGGAAGACATCCGGGTTCGCCTGCCCGGACGACTCGTACAGGAAAGGAGGAAGCCCGTCATGATGCAAAAGATCCAGAAGTTCGGCGGAGCGATGTTCACGCCGGTGCTTCTCTTCGCGTTCGCTGGCGTGGTGATTGGCCTCGGCACGCTGTTCACCACCGAGGTCATCTTCGGCCCATTGGCGGCTCCCGATACGTTGTGGTATGGCGTTTGGAACGTGATCCTGCAGGGTGGTTGGACGGTGTTCAACCAGCTCCCGCTGCTGTTCGCGGTCTCGCTGCCCATCGGCCTGGCCAACAAGCAGAACGCGCGCTGCTGCATGGAAGTGCTCGTGGCCTACCTCACCTTCAACTATTTCGTCTCCACGATGCTCTCCCAGTGGGGGCCGACCTTCGGCGTCGACTTCTCCGCCGAGACCGGCGGTTCCTCGGGTCTCGCCATGGTCGCGAGCATCAAGACGCTCGACATGGGCATGATCGGCGCCCTCGCCATCTCCGGCATCGTCATCGCGCTGCACAACAAGTTCTTCGAGACCGAGCTCCCCGAGTGGCTCGGCGTGTTCTCCGGCTCCACGTTCGTCTACATGATCGCGTTCTTCGTGATGCTGCCCACCGCGCTCGTCGCCTGCCTGGTGTGGCCGCACGTTCAGGACGGCATCCGCGCCTTCCAGGGGTTCGTGGCAACGGTCGGCCTGCCCGGTGTGTGGATCTTCGCCTTCCTGGAGCGCGCGCTCATCCCGTTCGGCCTGCACCACCTGCTGTACAGCCCGTTCTACTATGACAACGCCGTGGTGAACGGCGGTATCTACGCCGCCTTCGCCAAGCAGCTCCCCGAGATCGCGGCCTCGTCCGCCCCGCTCACCGAGCTCGCCCCCTACGCGGCCTTCACCTGCTCCACCTGGTCCAAGATGTTCGGCTGCCCCGGCATCGCGCTGGCCTTCTACGCCACCGCGAAGCCCGAGAAGCGCCAGGAGCTTCTGGGCCTGCTGATCCCGATTACCCTCACCGCCATCTTCTGCGGCGTCACCGAGCCCATCGAGTTCACGTTCCTGTTCATCGCGCCCGCGCTGTTCATCGTGCACTGCGCGCTTGCCGCGTGCCTCGCCACGGCAATGAATGCAGTGGGTGTCGTGGGCGTCTTCGCCGGCGGCCTCATCGAGATCAGCTCGCTGAACCTCATCCCGCTGTGGGCCAACCACTGGATGACCTATCTCACCGGTCTGGTCGTGGGCCTCGTCTTCACCGGCATCTGGTTCGTCGTCTTCCGCTTCCTCATCCTCAAGTTCGACTTCAAGACCCCCGGTCGCGAGGACGACGAGGAGGAGATCAAGTTCCGCAGCAAGGCCGAGTACCGCGCGGCCAAGCAGGGCGGCGGCGCGGCGGCCATCGAGGCCGGCGCCGAGGAGAACCCCTACGCCGTGACCGCGGCCGCGTGCATGGAGCTCGTCGGCGGCCCCGACAACATCGTCGACGTCACCAACTGCGTCACCCGCCTGCGCCTGAACGTCAGGGACGAGACCCTCGTCGCCGACGACAAGGACTTCAAGGCCGTCGGCACGAGCGGCTGCATGAAGAAGGGCAAGTCGGTCCAGATCATCATCGGACTCAAGGTGCCCAAGGTTCGCGACGAGTTCGAGAAGCTCCTGTAATCCGGGATGTGCGTCCCTCCCATCGGACGGGGCGGCCTACTGCGAACCCCCTCGGCTGCCCCGTCCGCTCCCTTTGATAATCTGCCCGTCGAATCGGTCGCACCGGCGAGCAGCGAAACCTCGAGCGACCGGAAACCAAGGAGGACTGACACCATGTCCAAGAAGTCGTATGCAGTCACCATTGCCGGCGGCGGCTCCACCTTTACCCCGGGCATCGCGCTGATGCTGCTCGAGGAGCACGATCGCTTCCCGGTCAACAAGATCACCTTCTACGACAACGACGCCGAGCGCCAGGAGATCGTGGCGAAGGCCTGCGAGATCTACTTCCGCGAGAACGCGCCCGAGATCGAGTTCAGCTACACCACCGATCCTGAGACCGCCTTCACCGGCATTGACTTCGTGCTCGCCCACATCCGTGTCGGCAAGTACGCCATGCGCGAGAAGGACGAGAAGATCCCGCTGAAGTACGGCGTCCTCGGCCAGGAGACCTGCGGCCCCGGCGGCATCGCCTACGGCATGCGCTCCATCGGCGGCGTCATCGAGATCCTCGATTACATGGAGAAGTGGAGCCCCGACGCGTGGATGCTCAACTACTCCAACCCGGCTGCCATCGTGGCCGAGGCCTGCCGCGTGCTGCGCCCGAACTCCAAGATCATCAACATCTGCGACATGCCCATCGACCTGATGGACAAGATGGCCGTGATGTGCGGCATCAAGGACCGTCGTGAGCTGCAGTACAGCTACTACGGCCTGAACCACTACGGCTGGTTCACCAAGATCTACGATAAGGACGGAAACGACCTTATGCCCGAGATCAAGAAGCACATGGCCAAGAACGGCTACCTCGACGGCATCAGCCACGAGGCGGGCCAGGAGCAGCACATCGACGAGTCCTGGATTCACACCTTTGGCAAGGCCAAGGATGTCTACGCGCTCGATCCGGAGACCATCCCCAACACGTACCTGAAGTACTACATCTTCCCGGATTACGTGGTCGAGACCTCCAACCCCGAGTACACCCGCGCCAACGAGGTCATGGACGGCCGCGAGAAGCGCGTGTTCGGCGCCTGCCGCGAGGTGATCGAGAAGGGCACCGCCGAGGGCTGCGGCTTCGAGGCGGATGCGCATGCTACCTACATCGTGGACCTCGCGTGCGCTCTTGCCGAGAACACGCTTGAGCGCTTCCTGTTGATCGTCCCCAACGACGGCGCGGTGTCGAACTTCGACCCGACCGCCATGGTCGAGGTGCCCTGCATCGTGGGCAAGAACGGCTACGAGAAGATCTGCCAGGGCCAGGTGCCGCAGTGGCAGAAGGGCATGCTCGAGCAGCAGGTCTCCGTCGAGAAGCTCGTCGTCCAGGCGTGGGTCGAGCACAGCTACCAGAAGCTGTGGCAGGCGCTGTCGCTGTCCGCGACGGTGCCCTCCGCCAAGGTCGCCAAGCTCATCCTCGATGACCTGATCGAGGCCAACAAGGGCTACTGGCCCGAGCTGCACTAGGGTTTTCGCGAAGGGGGCTGCGCGTCCGCAGCCCCCTTCGGGCTTCGCAGGGTTGCGCCGCGAGGTTTAGGTCCCGTCGCGTCCCGCGAAACCCGTGGAAACCCCTGCGGATTTCGCGGCGGGATCCGAAATGGGGCAATTTGTTCAGATATGAAGGTTTGTCCACCGCTGATGTGACCGGGCCGCGCCGCATGAGGGGTGCATCGTTGCGCGGGATAACATGTTATGTTGCGTTTGATATAGCAAGCCGATTCAGTGCGCGTTGCGAATCACCGTCAAAGCGTCCAAGAGCGCTCCGACGCGCCCGTTTCGCCCGTTTAAACCTTCATATCTGAACGTATTGTCCACCTGGAGTGGGAAGTCGGTACAATCGGGTCGGTTTCTTGGGATTCCGCCCGCCTGAGAGGGGACGCCATGGCAAAGATGAGTCGCTCGCAAGCTGCCGCCCGGGGCACCAAGCGGGATGCCGGTCGCACGGTGGATGCTGCGGTCATCGCGGCCGGTTCAGGCCGGGATCTGCATGCTCGCCCGCAGTCCACCTACGAGGCGCGCACCGCCAAGATTTTCACCGTGGTGCAGGTGTTGCTCGTGGTGGTTCCCGTGGCCATGGTCGCCTACGTGTGGATGGCGGGGGGCGGTTCCGTCGATGGGCTTCGCGACGCCATGGAGCAGAACCCGACGATCACGGTTGCGTTCATCTCTGCCATGTGTCAGCCGCTTGTGGCGTGGCTGCTCAAGTTCGTGCGCGAGCACTACCAGGCGGGCGACGGGGGATACGCCGCCGGTAACCTCATCGCCCTTATCTGCGGCGAGCTCATGCTGCAAAACGCCGTGGGCGTGCTGGGCTGTGCATTGCTGCTGTGGCGCATCTGGAGAAAGATTCCCGGCGAGCTGGGCGCTTGGAAGGAAGACCGCAGGCTGGGCGGCATGGCGGCGGATCTGTCCGGTGCGATTGTGGTCTGCGTGGTCGGTGCGCTGTGCGCCTTCGCGACGTGGCGTATCGGGTTGGCGTAGGCGTGTGAGCCGAGCTGGCGGGGGCGCATCGCGCAGGTCGGCATGGGTGCAGGCGCCCTGTTTGCCGGCCGTCACCATCGCGCAAACATTTCGAAAAGATGCAAGATGCCGCGCGAAACCGATTGCGATGATGGTACCATCCGCGTGGCAAAAATGACGAAACCGGGCCGGGTTGCATGCGCATCCGGCCCGTATGCTGAGGAAAGGGCGGAGAGCCTGTGAAGAAGAGTCTGATCGCCCTCGCTATGGGCGCGTTCGTGCTGGGCTTCGCCGAGTTCGTCATGATGGGTATCCTGCCCGTCGTAGCCGAGGGCGTAAACGTGAGCGTCGCGTGGGCGGGCAACTTTATCACCGCGTACGCGGTGGGTGTCTGCGCGGGCGCGACCATGCTCGTGGTGGGGCGTCGCGTGCCGCCGCGCACGCTTATCATCGTGTTCATGGCGATCTGCGCCGCCGGCAACGCGCTGTCTGCGGTGTCGGGCTACCCCACGATGCTGCTCATCGGCCGCTTCATCGCCGGTCTGCCGCACGGCGCGTTCTTCGGCACGGCAACGCTCGCGTCCAAGATGCTTGCCGATCCGGGTCGCGAGGGCCAGGCGGTGGCGACGATGGTGCTCGGCCAGACCGTGGCCAACATGATCGGCGTGCCCGCGGGCACGCTCATGGCGAGCATGTTCTCGTGGCACGCGCCCTTCGTGTTCGCTGCGGCATGGGCGGTGCTCGCCGCTGTGCTGATCATGCGTTTCGTGCCCGCGCTCGACGCCATTCCCGATGCGGGCCTTGCCGGCCAGTTCGCCTTCCTGAAGGCTCCGGGCCCCTGGCTCATCCTGGGTGCGGTGCTGCTCGGCAACACCGGCATTTTCTGCTGGTGGAGCTACGTGTCGCCCTGGCTGCAGCACATGGGCGGCTTTGCCGAGGCGGCGGTGCCGATGCTGCTCGTGCTCGCCGGTGCGGGCATGGTCGTGGGGTCCACGCTCGGCGGGCGCGCGGGCGACCGCAAGAGCCCGGGTGTCGCCGCGGCGGCGGGCCAGGCGCTTGCCGGTGTCGCGCTCGTGCTCATCTTCCTGTTCGGCCGCGGACCGGTGCTGTGCGCCCTGCTCATGTTCCTCGTGTCGGTGGGCCTGTTCTTCGTGTCCAGTCCGCAGCAGATCCTCATGGTCGAGGTGGGCCAGGGCGGCGGCGAGCTGCTCGGCGGCGCCTGCGTGCAGATCGCCTTCAACGGCGGCAACGCCATCGGCGCCCAGGTGGGCCAGATGGTGCTCAACACCGGGGCGGCATACAACTGGATCGGTCTTGCCGGCGTGCCGTTCTCCATCGTGGCGGTGCTGCTTCTGCTGGCGTTTGCCCGCCGCTACGAGCGTCAGTATCACCTGAAGGCCACCGGCCGCGCGTAGCGGCAGCCCCGTCCGGCGCAATGTAGGGGGATTGCGTCAGACGCAATTTCATGCGATGAGCCGATGCCCGCCGGAGTTCTGTGAGGTACGATAGCGGGCGACAAACGATTCGCATCGCCCGCCTGGATTCGTCCAGGTGGGCTTTCGGCGTGGGAAAAGGCGCCTGCCCCATTTTCCCGCGGACGGGAGACATGCATGCTCATACACCGCATAGCAGCGCAGCTCTACACGGCCGAGGCGCTTCAGACCATCGAGGCGGCGCTTGCCGAGGGCCAAGACGCCACGCTCGCCGTGTCGCAGTCCGGTCGCACGCTCATGCTCGCCGCGCAGTTCGCGCGCGCCCCGCGCCCGGTGGTCTATGTCGTGTCGGGCGAGGACGCCGCCGACCGCGCCGCGCGCTCCCTTGCCGCCTACGTGGGCCTCGAGCGCGTCGTGCGCTTCCCTGAGCGTACCGATTACCCGTGGAAGGCCAAGGCCGACGACGCCGTCGTGGCCTCGCGCTGTGCCGCGCTCGGGCGCGTGGCCCGCGGCGAGGCGGTCATCATGGTGACCTCGGCTCGCGCTCTGCTGCGCTGCGTGCCTCCGCGCGAGAGCCGCTATTGGGCTTCGACCACCTTTGCGGTGGGCGAGGAGATCCCCTACGAGGAGGTTCCCGCGCGCCTGGTGGGCATGGGCTACACCAACGCCGACGCGGCGGATGCGCCGGGGCTGTTCCGCGTGCACGGCGACGCGGTGGACGTGTTTCCCGCGCAGGCGAGCGCTCCGGTGCGCATCGAGTTTTTCGGCGACGAGATCGACCGCATCCGCCGCATGGTGAGCTCCACCGGCCAGACCATCGGCGACGAGGACGCCGTCGAGATCTTCCCCGTGCGCGAGCTGGCGCTTACCGACGACGCCGTCCGCCGCATCTCCGCGGCCCTGTATGCGTCGGCCAAGAACGACACCGAGCTCGCGGCGATGCTCGAGATGATCAAGGCGCGCATCGTCACGCCCGAGCTCGACCGCTTCATGCCGCTCATGTACGAGGGCACGGCCAGCCCGCTGGCGCACATAAGCGACGACGCGCTCGTGGTGCTCTCCGAGCCGCGCAGCCTGTTTGATGACTGCTCGCGCGCCTACGAGGACCTGGAGCGGCGCGCGGGCGAGGCCAAGATCTCGCACCTGGACGGCCTGTACGTGCGCCCTCAGCAGCTCGACTTCGGCCGCCAGCAGCGCCTGAACTACGTCTCGCTCATCCGGGCGGGCGGTGCGGTGACCGCCGAGCTCAAGATCGAGCAGCCGGCGCTTGCGGGCTCGGACAACCGCTTCATCTCCCGCATCCAGGAGGTCGTCAACAACCATTACGCCGTGGCGTTCGCCATTCCCGACCGCGGGGCGCGCGAGTCGATGGAGCTGTCGTTTACCGACGAGTCGATCCCCTTCGAGGAATCGCTCCAAAACGCGCCTGAAAACGCCGGCGCCGTGGCGGGCGACACCCAGGTGAACGTGACCTTGCTCAAGCGCGATGCCGACAAGCTCAACGCGGCGGATATCGGTGGAAAGCCCGCTGTCACGGTGCCCACGATCACGCGCGGCCGCGTGACCTTCGTGGACGCGCCTATCCCCTCCGGCGTGGTGGTGCCCGACGCGCATCTGGCGGTGTTCTCGCTCGCCGACCTCAACGCCCGCATGGACGCCAAGCGCGCCCGCGGCCGCGCCCGACGCCACGTGGACATCACCGAGGTCACCTTCCCGTTCAAGCCGGGCGATTACGTCGTGCACGCCACGCACGGCATCGCCCTGTTCTCCGAGATCGTGCGTCAGGAGGTCGCTGGGCGCGAGCGCGACTACTTTTTGCTGGAATACGCGGGCGGCGACAAGCTCTACGTGCCGCTCGAGCAGGTCGATCGCATCTCGCGCTACGTGGGTCCCGACGGCGCCAACCCGCGTCTCACCCGCCTGAACACCGCCGACTGGAGCCGCGCGACCACCAAGGCGCGCAAGAGCGCGAAAAAGCTCGCCTTCGACCTTGTCGACCTGTACACGCGCCGCAGCTCCATCACGGGCTTTGCCTTCGGGCCCGACACGCCCGAGCAGATCGAGATGGAGGAGAGCTTCCCCTACGAGCCCACGCGCGACCAGCTCGAGGCCATCGCCGACATCAAGGGCGACATGGAGAGCGCCAAGCCCATGGACCGTCTGCTGTGTGGCGACGTGGGCTTCGGCAAGACCGAGGTCGCCCTGCGCGCGGCGTTCAAGTGCGTGGACGGCGGGCGGCAGGTCATGGTCCTGTGCCCCACGACGATCCTCGCGCAGCAGCATTTCGAGACGTTCTTCGAGCGGTTCGCGCCGTTCGGCGTCGAGGTGGAGGTGCTGTCGCGCTTCCGCACGCCGGCGCAGCAGAAGCGTGCGCTCGCGGCGTTCGCGGAGGGCAAGGTGGACGTGCTCGTGGGCACGCATCGCCTGCTGTCGGCCGACGTGAACCCGCACAACCTGGGCCTCGTGATCATCGACGAGGAGCAGCGCTTCGGCGTGCAGCACAAAGAGCAGCTCAAGAACTTGCGCGAGCAGATCGACGTGCTTACGCTGTCGGCCACACCCATCCCGCGCACCATGCAGATGGCCATCTCGGGCGTGCGCGACATGAGCCTCATCACCACGCCGCCCACCGGCCGTCGACCGGTCGTGGTGCACGTGGGCGAGTACGACCCCGACGTGGTGAGTGCGGCGATCCGTCTGGAGCTCGGCCGCGGCGGGCAGGTGTATTACGTGTCCAACCGCGTGAAGACCATCGACGACGCGGTCGAACGCGTGCACGACGTGGTGCCCGAGGCGCGCGTGGGCGTGGCGCACGGCAAGATGAGCGCGCGCGAGGTCGAGGACGTGATGGTGCAGTTTGCCACGGGCAAGATCGACGTGCTCGTGGCGACCACGATCATCGAGAGCGGCATCGACAACCCACACACCAACACGCTCATCATCGAGGACTCGCAGCGCCTGGGTCTCGCCCAGCTCTACCAGCTCAAGGGCCGCGTGGGTCGTTCCGCCACGCAGGCCTACGCCTACTTCATGTTCCCCGGCGAGCTGCCGCTCACCGAGGAGGCCACCGAGCGTCTGACGGCGCTCTCCGAGTACCAGGACCTGGGTAGCGGCATGCGCATCGCCATGCGCGACCTGGAGATCCGCGGTGCGGGCTCGCTTGTGGGCGCCGAGCAGCACGGCAACCTGTCGAGCGTGGGCTTCGACCTGTTCACGCAGATGCTGGGGCAGGCCGTGGCCGAGGCGCGCGGCGAGGGCGGTGCCGATCTGGAGCAGGCACAGGTCGCCATCAACCTGCCGGCCGATTTCTACCTGTCCGAGGAGTACCTGCCCGCCGTCGACCAGCGCGTGCTCATCTACCGCAAGCTGGCCGCCGCCGATTTGCTGTCGGTCGTGGACGAGGTGCAGGAGCAGACCGAGGCGAGCTTCGGCGAGCTGCCGCTGGCGGCGGCGAACCTGTTCGACCGCGCGCGCATCCGCATCCGCGCGGAGCGCCTGGGGCTCGAGAGCATCTCGCTCACGCAGGGCCGCTTGGTGTACCAGGGGGTGGACGTTCCCAAGACGGTGGCGTTCGACCTCAAGGGCAGGCTCGGGGCAATCAACTATCCGAAGAGCCGTAAGTTTACGGTGCCGGCGCGCCCCGGCGCGGGCGCGGGCAGCGGCGTGGGCCGTGGTGTGGACACCGGCGAGAACGGTTCCGGCGTCGTGGCGGCGGCGCTGGCGATCCTCGTGCAGCTCGGGGCCTCCG
This sequence comes from Collinsella tanakaei, assembly GCF_030373545.1. GTDB lineage: Bacteria > Actinomycetota > Coriobacteriia > Coriobacteriales > Coriobacteriaceae > Collinsella > Collinsella tanakaei_C. Next base: position 104,443 of record NZ_JAUDCO010000005.1, read on the forward strand.
GCGACGACGACTGACCGACAACCGACAAGATGGTGCCAGGTGCAAGCTTGTCGGCAGGCGACAAGTTTGCACCTGGCACCATCTTGTCGTCATGGCCCCGCGCTATACTGAGGGCGCAGTGCCCGCGTTCGCAAGGAGCTATGCACCATGGCATACGAACAGGACCAGCGCGGCTTTGGCCAGATCAGGCGTCTCGGTCGCTATGTTCTCATCCGGCGCCTCGTCACGCTGTGCAGCGTCGCGATTGCGGCACTTTTGCAGGCATTCGTCATCCGGGTGTTCGTCGACCCGGCCAACCTGCTCTCGGGCGGCTTCACCGGCCTCGCCATCCTCATCGACCGCATCACGAGCCTCTTTGGCGTCAGCTTCCCCACGTCGGCGGGCATGATCGCGCTCAACATCCCCGTCGCCATCCTGTGCTGGAGAAGCATCAGCAAGCGCTTCGTGATCTTCTCGATGACGCAGGTGTTCCTCGCGAGCTTCTTCTTGCAGTTCGTTCCCTTTGAGCCGCTGCTCGACAATACGATTCTGTGCGTGCTGTTCGGCGGCGTGCTCAACGGCTTGGCCATCTCCATCGCGCTCAAAAGCGGCGCCTCGACGGCGGGCACCGACTTCATCGCCCTCATGGTGTCCAACAAGACCGGCAAGACCATCTGGGGCCAGGTCTTTTTATTCAACTGCATCATCCTGGTGATCTTCGGCGCGATTTTTGGCTGGGAGCATGCGGCGTACTCCATCGTGTTCCAGTTCCTGTCCACGAAGACGATCGACAGCTTCTACCACCGTTACGACCGCGTGACGCTTCAGATCGCCACCTATCGCGCCGACGAGGTGCTCGCGGCGTACAACGACGTGTTCCATCACGGGTCGACATGCTTCGAGGCGTACGGAGGCTATAGTAAAAAGCCGCTGACCTTTATCGTGAGCGTGATTTCTTCCTATGAGTCGGAGGACGTGATCAGACTCATCCGCCGCGTCGATCCGCGCGCCGTCATCAACGTGACCAAGTCCGAGAACTTCGTGGGCAATTTCCACCGCGCTCCCGCCGACGAGCCCTTGCCCACCGAGGTCGACGGCACACCGCCGGACGACCCTGTGCTCGAGCTCGCCTCGACGATTCGCCACGGCTTGGAGCAGTCGGCCGATGCGCTCGAGCAGACCGCCTCCGCCCGCGGCGAGCGCGTCACCGAGGACCTGGCCGACGCCGTCGATCGGCTTATCGAGAAGTGAGTACGCTTCGGGGCGAGTTTTACAACTTCAAGATGCTCCGCCCCGTATCGCTCAAACGGAAAACCGGAGGTCTTTTGCTTACCCTTACGATGAGGTTCGCCGAGATCAGCTCATCGAAGGACTTGCGTGCCGTAGGTTTGCTCACACCCAACCACGCGGCGACATCCGCCATGCGTGTTTCGCGGAACGCATCGAACAGTTCCATCTGCGCCGCGTAAAAGAGGACATCGAGCGAGCGCTTGGAGAGGTCGAGTTTGCAGCTGGCAATGCACTCCTCAAGTGTGTCGAGTAGATGACGCTTTTCGTCGAGTTCGGCGATAAGTTGTTCTTGCGCTTCTGCAACAAGCTCGAGCATTGTCATGACGAAATGCGTGCCCTCTGCGCAATTGAGCTTTCGCTCCGTTACATCGAACGCGCGATAATATACGCTTTTATGCTCGGCAATCGTTCTTGACAATGATAAGACCGTGGGCAGGGATAGCGGCTTGCTGAGGTGTAGCGCGAGTAGATATCGGCCCGTGCGTCCGTTCCCATCGTAAAACGGATGGATATAGCCAAATAGGAAATGACAGAGCAGCGCGCTATATGTCTCTGGAATGGCTTCGGAACGAGAAAGCTCAAGCCATTGTTCGAGCATTTTCTCGATTTTCGCCTCCGGGGAAACTCCAACGTGCACCACTTTTCCGGTGCCGGTTTCGACCACGACCTGCCCTGTACGGAACAAGCTGTCGCCTAGCTTATCCTTTTCGTCCAGTGCGTCCACTACGATCGCGTCATACGAGCTACGGATATCTTGAAGGGTCCGCGGGGGTTGAGGGTTATCGATGAGTCCGAGGTAGAGCTTCGCGAATTCAAAAAACGGCGCATGTCGCCCCGGCGATTCGCTGAATACCGATCTGCGCTGTGCTTCCTCGAGGGCCAGCTCAATGTCGCGGTGCGTACTGTGTACGCCCTCGATTTCGTTGCTGCAGACCACCTCATCCATGATGAGCGTCCGAATATAGGCGCCGAGTGCGGCGGTTGGAAGGCTGCGCCACAGAGCAGATACCTTGCGCTCTCTTCTCAGCACTTGCTCGTTCATCAATGACAACTCGCGTGGAACGGCGAGGTACAGTTCGCCCGTATCCAGGTGGATTCCCGTACGGAATGTCGATTCGCTTTCGAGTCGCTGTTGGAGCAAGAGCTCATGATTCTGATATCTATCGGAGGAACCGTCAGCATAGAAGAGCTTTTCAAGCGTTGCGTATGCCATGCATCCTCCCCGAATCGGTAATTTCTTTCCGATAGTCTAGCGTATTTCTATGCTATCGGAAAGAAATAGCGTATTTTTTCCGATAGCATCGAGTTGCTCACGTCTATCGGAAAGAAATCGTTGATTCTTTCCGATAGCTATGGGGTAGAGGAGCCTATCGGCAAGCAGAAACTCTTTCTTTCCGATAGGGAGGGGTTGCCGGGGCCTGCGGAAAACCGATCGCCTGTCGTGCGCAACCGGCTCGGGATCGCAGCCCGCTGCGGCAATACCGCTCGCGGTCGCCGCTACCTGCCGTCGTCCTGCAGCAGCGCATTGCGCTTGCGGGTCGCCGACGAGCGCGGCGGCAGCTTGTCCGGGTCGGGCACGGCGGTCGGTACCGGCTCGTCGACGTGCCCGTGCCACCAGCCGCCGATGAAGTTGTCGGTGCGTAGGATATTGATCACCACGCCGGGGTCGATATCGCGCATGAGCTTGACGATGTCCTCCGACTCGTAGGTGGAAACCACCGCGTGCAGCAGGTACATCTTTTCGCGGCTGTAGCCGCCGATGATCTCGGCGCAGCTGATGCCGTGCTGGAAGCGCTCGATGTAGGCGGTCATGATCTCGTCGGCGTACTTCGTGGTCACCTGCAGCGTCACGCGGTCGTACCGGTGGTAGAAGCTGTCGATCGACTTGGTCGAGATGAACTGGAACACGATGGCGTACGCGGCGTTGTCCCACCCGAACATCGCGCCGAAAATCACGAGCACGAGGCAGTTGCCCGCGAACACGAAGCCCCAGATGGTCTTGCCGGTTCGGTTGGACACGAGCAGGGCGATGAAGTCGGTGCCGCCCGTGGACGCGCCCGCCTTGAGCGCGAGCGCGATGGAGATGCCCGACAGAAAGCCGCCGAACACCACGAGCAGCATCTTGTCGTCGAGTAGCGGCTCAAAGTGGAATATCTGCAGGAACAGGGAGGACAGCGCAACCTGCATCATGGAGAAGAGCACGAAGCGGTGGCTGATGCTCTTCCAGCACAGGATGGCGACGGGCACGTTGAGCGCAAGCATGCCGAGCGAGGTGTCGATGCGCACGCCGCCAAGCGAGGTGATGCGATCGAGCAGCACGGCGATGCCGGTAAAACCGCTCGGCAGCAGGTCGGCGGGGTTCACGAACGCCTGGATGAGGAACGCTTGGAGTAGGGCAGATGCCGTGACTGCCACCGCGGTGATGATGCGGCGGACGACGGTGAGGCGTGCGAGCTCGTGGGCGCGATCGGTCAGGGTATCGGCTGCTGCCACAGGTCCTCCTTATGGGTATCGGCGGGTATCGCGCCGATTCTATCACGCGCGCCGCGCCGCAACGCGAGGGCCCGCAGGGGTATCGGCTTCGTCATGCCGTCCACACGCTTGGGTTTCGCTGCGCCTGACCGTGCTGCGCCGGTGCGCTGTGGGCGGTCTGGCACCCTTGCGGCTTGGCGCTCCTGGCGCCCTTGCGGCTTGGCGGCTTGGCGGCTTGGCGACGCGAAGTGAGCGCTTGGATCGGCGGGCCTGACATATACCGATTAGGGACGAGCTTGTGACCTGCCGTTTTTCTGTCGCGGAGACGGTCTGTACCGAGCGATTTCAAAATGAAGCGCTCACTTCGTAAGGGTCAGTAGCTTTATATTGTGTTCTATTACTTATGTATGTAGCGAAAGGTGCGCTTTGCCCACCGGCGGTATAGCGACCTCTGTCGTATAATCCTCTGGCAAGCTATGCGGAGGCGGAGGTCACGCTTTGGCAAGGCCGTGCCGACGGGGCCTCGTCGGGACGGAGAGCATGCTGGGGCAGGGGCCGCGCCGGGGCGGAGAGCGCTCGCGGCAAGGGGGCGGAGGTGGCAAGCGGCATGGCCGACATCATGGACGAAGCGAGGCAGACGCTCTCGCGCTACTTTGGCTATGAGGCCTTTCGCCCCGGCCAGGACCGTCTGGTCCAGGCGATTCTTTCTGGCCGCGACGCCTTGGGCGTCATGCCGACGGGCGCGGGCAAATCCATTTGCTATCAGGTCCCCGCGCTCATGCTGCCCGGCATCACCTTCGTGGTGAGTCCCCTCGTCTCACTCATGGGCGACCAGGTGCGCGCGCTCAAGGCGACGGGCGCGCGACCGAGCTTTCTCAACTCGTCGCTTTCGCCCGCACAGCAAAACACCGTGCTCAAGCGCGCCCGCGAGGGCTGGTACCAGATCATGTACGTGGCGCCCGAGCGCCTGCTCGAGCCGCGCTTCCTCGCGTTCGCCCAGGCTGCGGCCGCATCCGATGGCATCGGCGTGCCGCTCGTGGCGGTCGACGAGGCGCACTGCATCTCGCAGTGGGGCCAAGATTTCCGCCCGTCGTATCTCGAGATCGCGCAGTTCGTGGACGCGCTGCCCGCACGTCCGGTCGTGGCGGCCTTCACCGCGACGGCGACCGAGCGCGTCCGCGCCGATATCGTCTCGATGCTCGGGCTGCACCGCCCTGAGACCGTGGTGACCGGCTTTGATCGCGCGAACCTCTTCTTCGGCGTGGAGGAGATGGGCGACAAGGCCAAGACGGTGTGGATCCGCGATTACGCGCTCGCCCACGCCGACGAGAGCGGCATCGTGTACTGCTCGACCCGCAAGGCCGTCGACGAGCTGTATCTCAAGCTCGCCCACGCGCTCGAGCCGCAGGGCGTCCACGTGGTGCGCTACCATGCGGGAATGTCCAACGCGGACCGTACGGAAAGCCAGGTTGCCTTCATCAACGACACGGCGCCGGTCATCGTGGCGACCAACGCCTTCGGCATGGGTATCGACAAGCCCAACGTGCGCTACGTGATCCACAACAACGTGCCCGAGAGCATCGAGGCTTACTATCAGGAGGCGGGCCGTGCCGGTCGCGATGGCGATCCGGCGAGCTGCTATTTGCTGTGGAACGGCAACGACTTCCGCCTGCGCCGCTATCTCATAGACCGCGAATACGACGGCGACGAGTTCATGACCGAGGTGCGCGAGTTCGCGCGCCAGAATCGCTATCGGCTGCTGGGCGCCATGGAGGGCTACTGCCAGACGACGGGCTGTCTGCACGAATACATCCTGCGCTACTTCGGCGACGAGGGTGCGCTGGGGACGGACATCTCCGCTGCGCAAGGCGGCACGGCGGATGGTTCGTCCGCGGGGTGCGGCGCCTGCTCAAACTGCACGACGCCGTACGAGACCGAGGACGTGACCGACATCGCGCGCGCCGCGATCGAGTTCGTGCGCGATACCGGCGGGCGTTTCGGCCGGGCGATCGTGGCGGACGCGCTGCACGGTGCCAACAACGAGAAGATCCGCGGCTACCGCTTGGACGAGGTTGCGGGCTACGGGGTGCTGGCAGGCGAAAAGACCGCGCACATCAAGGATGTGATCGGTCAGCTGATCGGCCGCGGCTACCTCGTGCAGTCGCAGGGACAATATCCGGTTGTGAGCTTGGGGCCCCACGCCGTCGAGGCGCTTGCCGACAGCAGCGAGCAGCCGTTCTCGTTCACGATGAAGCGGCGCGCGGCGCAGGCACGGGCAAAGACCCGCGTGCAGCGGGCGGTCGACCGCGTGCGCAGCCAGATCGAGGCCGAACAGGACCTGGCGTCCGCGCCGACCCGCCCGCACGTGGGAGACGACGCGGAGCTGTTCGAGCGTCTGCGAGAGCTGCGACGCGACTTCGCCGCCGAACGCCAGTGGGCGCCCTACATGGTCTGCTCGGACAAGGCGCTGCGCGGCATGTGCCGGCGTCGTCCGCTCACCCGCGATGAGTTGCTGGAAGTTCCCGGCATCGGCGAGAAGAAGGCCGACGATTTCGGCGACGCGTTCCTGTCGGCCATCCGGCAGTTCGAGGATGAGCGGCTGTAAGGATTCGCCGTCTACTGGGGAAGGGTGGCGGCAGCGACGGGTCGGAACGTGCCGCCTACCTGCTCAATCGGAGATTGAACCGGACCTCGTGAGATAATCGACCCACGCACGCCGTCCTGATCGGGGGTCATCATGTTCTGTAGGCACTGTGGGAAGAAGCTGCCGGACGACTCGCATTTTTGCACGTACTGCGGCAAGAACGTCGAGGTGGACGACGATGCGGCTCAGGTCGAGGGCGACGCGGCGACCGTCGATGACGGCACGACCTCCGACGCTCGGGAGCCTGCGGACGATGGCGTGTCGGTCGCCGAGCCGTTGAACGATGGGCTCGCCGCGACGGACGCCGCGGTCGGTCGCGATGACGCCGCGAACGTCGGTGCCGCGACAGACACCGCATCCGCATCCGATGACGCCGCGCACGCCGACGCCGCCGCGCCCCCAGCCGGCTTTACCTCGGATGCCCCTGCTGCGTCGCATGCGCCGAGCGGTTCCCGCGCCGACGTCGCATCGACGAAGCGCTGGATACCCATCGCCATCGCGGTGGCGGTCGTGGTCATCGCCGCCATCGGTATCGGTGTGTTCGCGCAACAGCGCGCCGAGGCCGAGCGCATCGCCCAGCAGGAGCGTGCGGAGCGCGAGCGGGAACAGGAGGAGCGCCTCGAACGGCTTTCGATTGCCCACGATGTGAGAATCGGTGTTTCCGCAAACGGATGGGATACCGATGACGGCAGCACGCCGCTGCCGGTGCATGTCGAGGGGATGACCGACGCCGGCGACACCTACGAGGAGATCCAATTCGTCGACGGCGCCGGCAACGGCATCTCGCTTTTGCCGGGAACCTACACGATCGACGTCGCCGCATCGCCCTTTGCGGAATACGGGCGCATGTACGATTACACGGTCGACCCGTTCACGGTCGAGGTCGATGACGACCTCGAGGAAAAGATCCTGATCGACCTGTCGGATGAGATTCAGATCGAGCTCACCTATCCCGACAACCTCACGGAAGACGGTATCGAGCGGGCGCGCGAGATCGCGCTGAACGGCGGCTACGACGAGGCCGATGAGCTGGCGGACAAGGCGTACGAGCGCTATTTCGACGACGAGGACGACGATGACGACCGCACTCCCTCCTCATCCACGAGCTCCTCGGGTCTCAACACGAAGACCTACGACGGCGACTTCTTCGAGATCGACTTGCCTGCGGCATGGGAGATCAATGTCGCCAGCGGTGGCGGGGACGTGCTTGCGCGTCATTCCATCAAGCTCGAGGGCGAGACCATCCTGACGATCGACGTCATGGTGGGCGACGAGGACGTTTCCGGCACTATCACCGATGCGGGCGGCATGGAAAAGCTCGGGGTGACAAGCGACGGCAACGCGGTCATCGCCGTGCGCGGCAACGGGACCGTCGCCTACAACAGCATGGAGCTTATCGCGCAGACGCTCAAGACCATCGACATCGACTAGCTGCCGAGGATCGAACCGAAAAGCGGCGCGGGTGCATGAAGTCGCCCGCGCCGCGTGCTGTATGCAGCGTTGTGCTATCGCCGGCCGCCTTGCTTCGTCGTACTATCGCGGACCGCGCCCGCTCGCTGCATGTTCCGCCCTACCACCAGGTCAGGCGCGCGATGTTGTCGCGGATGTGCTCGCAGCTGGCGTGGAAGCCTGCGCGTTCGTCGTCGGACAGGTCCAGTTCGAGCACGCGCTCGACACCGTTGCGCCCGATGATGCACGGCAGCGACGAGAAGATCCCCTCTTCGCCGTATTGGCCGGTGAGCAGTGTGGACGCGGCAAGCACGGCGTGCTCGTCGTGGAAGATCGCCGCGACCAGCCGCGCAGCAGCGCCGGCAACGGCGTACTCGGTGCAGTGCTTGCCAGCCATGGTCACATAGCCGCCGCGCCGTGCGAGCTCCTCGACCTCAGCCAGGTCAAACCCGAAGTGCTCAGGATCGGCCGCCGCAAGCTCGGAGAGCAGCACGCCGGAGATGCTCGCGGACTTCCAAGCCGCAATCTGCGAAAAGCCGTGCTCGCCAATCATGTAGGTGTCGATGGACTTGGGGTCCAGTCCGCCGCAAGCAAGCGAGATCTGCGAGCGCAGGCGCGCCGAGTCAAGGCCCGTGCCGCTGCCGATAATGCGCGCAGGGTCGTAGCCGGTCAAATGCCAGATCTCGGTCGCCACTACGTCGCAGGGATTGGCGATAGTGACCCAGATGCCCTGGAAGCCCGCATCGACCACACGGTTAGCGAAGGTCCGGCAAGCGTCCGTGGTGTAGAACAGCTCGCCGTCGCGGTTGGTGGCAGACAGCGAGACGTCGCCCGCGGCGTTGACGATGATGTCGCAGCCGGCGAGCTTCTCGTAGGTGTCGCCGCAGTTCACGATCGCGGCGTTATAGGGGCAAAAGGCCAGCGAGTCGCGTAGGTCCTGGACCTCGGAGGCAAGCTTCTGCGCATCGATGTCGCACAGGTAGAGCTCGTCGACGAGCCCCTGCAACAGCAGGGTGTTAGCCACATGGGCCCCCACGTGCCCCAGTCCGATGATGCCGACCGTCCTCGCGTCGCTCATGATGCCGCCTTTCCTTCGAGTTCTACCTGCTCCCATTTTAGCGCGGTACAATGGACAAACCGAACGCTTCGTCCGTCCGACTCGTTCAGGCGACCGCTCGCCGCCGCGTCGGGCACAAGGAGATCCGCACATGCCGATTCGCATTCCCGACGCGCTGCCCGCCACCGAGACACTCAAAGGCGAGAACATCTTCGTCATGACGGAGTACCGGGCCATTCATCAGGATATTCGCCCGCTGCATGTGCTCATCTTGAACCTCATGCCCACCAAAATCGCCACCGAGACCCAGATCATGCGCAAGCTGTCCAACACGCCGCTGCAGATCGAGGTCGAGCTCATGCGCACCAAGAGCCACGAGGCCACGCACGTCGCGGCGAGCCACCTGGAGACGTTCTACCGCACCTTCGATGAGGTGCGCGACCGCCATTACGACGGCCTCATCATCACGGGCGCGCCGGTCGAGCAGATGCCGTTCGAGCAGGTCGACTACTGGCCCGAGCTGTGCGACATCATGGAGTGGTCGACGACCAACGTGCACTCCACGCTGCACATCTGCTGGGGTGCGCAGGCGGGATTGTACTACCACTACGGGATCGACAAGTACGACCTGCCGGCCAAGGCGTCCGGTGTGTTCGAGCATCGGCTGGTCAAGTCGTCGAGCCCGCTCGTGCGTGGACTGGATGACCGCTTCTGGGCGGTGCATTCGCGCAACACCGGCGTGCGTCGCGAGGACGTGGAGGCCGTGCCCGAACTCGAGGTCATCGCGGTGTCCGACGAGGTCGGGCTGTATATCGTCAAGTCGACGGACAGCCGGCGGTTCTTCATCTTCGGCCATCCCGAGTACGATGCCGACACGCTGCGGCTCGAGTACGAGCGCGACGTCAAGCGCGGCATCGACCCCGAGATCCCGGTCAACTATTTCCCCAACGACGACCCGGCACAACCGCCGCTCAACGTCTGGCGCGCGCAGGCGCAGCTGCTCTACACCAACTGGCTGAACTACTACGTCTACCAGACCACGCCCTACGACATCCGCCAGGCCGGCGGCGCGTAACGGCAGCGGCGGACGACGCCGCGAGCGCGTTTTGCGCGCCGGCGCGGCTCTAGGTGGACAATTTGTTCAGATATGAAGGTTTGGGCGGCCATAATCTGGCAGGATCAGGGCCTTCGAAAGCTGTCGCTTCAGGATGCTATCGTTTTGTGACGTGATGACAATATAAAATCTGTCCGGTGCCTGCGTTCGCCAGTCTGTCGGCGCTTCAGCATGTCTGGGCGCCCCGATTTCCGCGGCCCAAACCTTCATATCTGAACAAATTGTCCCGCTTGGGGTCGATACGATGCGTGGCGGGGCCCGAATCAGGCGTTACGCGCTGATGATGCGCAGGAGCGGGCGGTCGTGCGGCTCGGTGGGAACTTCGGGCACGCGTTGAGCCTCGAAGGCGACGCCGGCAACGATGCAATTGGTACGCAGCTGCGGCAGGTAGCGGTCGTAGTTCCCACCGCCGTAGCCAAGCCGGTTGCCCGAGTCGTCATAGGCGACGAGCGGCACGGCGACAAGGTCGATATCCTGCGGGGCAACCAACGGGAAGCGCTGGGCATCCGGGCCTGTGGGTACGAAGGAGGCGACGGGCCGGTTGATAAACGGGACGTTGCCTGCAAGGTGGTCGTCCTCGGTGACAGCGCGCATGACCATGGTCTGGCGTCCGTCGGCGGCGCGTTGCATGCAGGGGAACGCCACACGGCAGCCGCGTCCGTAAGCGGCGCGGACAAACTCGTCCAGATTGACCTCGGAGCGCATGGCAGCGTAGACGGCGACGGTTGCAGGAGAAGCCAGGCGTCCGAGTTCACAGGTCAGCTGCGTGCAGATTTCTGCTGAGCGGCGCGTGCGCTCGCCGGGATCGATGGCATCGCGAGCCGACAGCGCGGCCGCGCGGATTGCCTGTTTATCGTGTTGCAGCAGGTGGGCCTGACGCAACGGCGTAAACGCGGGAGCATATGCCGCAACCAGGTCGTCCAGACGCATGCGCGCGTTGGCAGGACTTGTAGACGGCAGGCCGACCAGCTCGATGCCCCGTTCATGCAAAAGCTTGCCGTTGAAGCGGCGGCACAGGCGCTCCGCGGTGCCCCCGGTGCAGATAACCCGCTCGATGGGCGCGGCGTCCAAGATGCGCGTCAGGTCGTTGGGCACAGGGTCGGAGATGCTCGCGTCCGACGCGCCCTCGATTGCACAGGAGGCCAGCACGTCCCACAGGGCGATATGCCGCTCCAGCAGAAACGCCGTGCGCGCGTCGTTATCCACCAGCGTGTGATCTTCCAGCCCGAACAGGCGCTCCATAACGCGCCAGAAGCGGTTTTGCGGGTGCCCGTAGTAAAACCCGACCTCGCGCGAGGCGGGCGAGGGCATCGTGCCCAGCACGAGCACGCGCGACGATGCGTCGAACACCGGCTCGATGGTATGGGTGACAACCTCGCTCATGGGGCGCCTTTCAGGAAAACGCAGATGGGGTCGGGCGACAAGTTTGTACCCGGCCCCATCTTGTCGGGCGACAGGTTTGAACCCGGCCCCATCTTGTCGCTATGCCAGCAGGTCGACGGGAGTCAGGCCGGCGCGGCTGCGATCGATGACCTCGCGGCCGCCGAAGACGCAGACCGGCGCCTCCTGCGCCACGCGCGAGATGTCGTCGCCAAGCGCCCGCAGCTTGTCGGGCGTGGCGGCGAGCATATCCGCGCGCAGCTGCTCGCGCCAGTGGACGGGACGCTTGGTGAAAAACTCCGCGTTCTGGCGACGGGTGAGCGCGTACGGCTTGAGCGGGGCATCGTGGCCGGCGACGCACGACACGATGAAGCCCTCGAAATCCTGAGGGTCGGGCTCAAAGCTGCTCAGCCAGCTTCCCGCCTCGGCAATCCGCTCGATCGAGGGATCGATCGCCGGGTCGCGATAGGTGTAAAAGCTCAGCTGGCGGTCGGCGACGGCGCGGAACCCGCAGCCGTAGGCGCCGCCCTTCACGCGGATCTCGTTCCACAGGTAGTCGTACGAAAGCACGGTCGAGGCGACGCCCCACGTGCCGTCCATGGAGATGCCCAAGGCGCGCGGGTCGGCCGCCTTCGCCACGAAGCAGATGTCGCTGGGGATGATGAATGCCTCGCGTTTGGGCTCGGGCATGGGAACGTAGAGCTCCTTGCCCGCGTCGCCGCGCTCGGCAAGCCCCATCGTGCCGGCGGCCGCCCAGAAGCGGTCGTAGTCCTCGTCCGATCCGGTGAAGCTCGCCACCGTGCGGGTGGAGGTGAAGATGCGCTGCTGCAGGTCGCGCAGCTTGGCGCACAGGTCGCCTGCGCGCTCGTCGAAGTGCTCGAGCAGGTCGCGCAGGAAACGGTAGAAGTCCACGCCGCCGAGCATCTCCTTCACCACGCCGGCGGGCGACACGTACGACCACGAGCGGGCAAGCGCCGCCTGGTGTCCCGCGTTCAGGAACGCCTGCTCCATGCCGATGCGCATCTGGGTGAGCACGTCGCGGATGCGGTCGGTGTCCTCAAAGACGGTCTCGCCCCACACCTCGGTGGGGATGGCGGCAAGCATGTCGATCTTCTCGGACAGGGCGCCGGCAGCCACGGTGAGCACGGGGTGGGCGAGCTTCCAGCCGGGCTGCGGCATGACCTCGGGGGCAAATGCCAAAAAGCCCAGGTTGGAGCCGATATAGCTGTCGAGCTCGGAGGCGGAGCGGCGCGCGGTGCCCAGCTGCTTCATGAGGCGGGCGAGCACCGTCACGTAGGGCAGCTCGGCGTAGCTCACGTGCGTCAGGTCGAAGTACACCATGAGGTAGGCGAGCCGATGCGTGGGGATGTCGTGCTTCAGGCACGGCAGCGGCGCAAGGGTGTCCAGCGTGAGCGCGGGCTCGGGGCGCGCCGGCCCGATGTCCGACACGTGCAGGCGCGGCAGGGTCGCCTTGGCCTCGGGCGTGTCGGGGGCCTCCTGCACGGCGCGCAGGGCGGCCACGTTGGCGGCCACCTCATCGCGGGAGGGCAGCTCGTCGGCGGGCAGGCGCACGATGCTCGGATCGTCGTCGGCACCGGCCTCGCGGGGCACGAGCTCCACCAGGGCGCGGTGCTCGCTGCAAAGCACGAGCTCGCGCAGCAGGTCCTCAAAGTAGGAGCCGCCGAGCTCCTCGCGCAGCTCGGCGTAGACCGGGCCGTACTTGAGCGCGAGCGTGGCGGCATCGTCGTCGTACAGCCAGGTGGTGAGCGCGTCGCAGGCGATGGCGACGCCGTCGGCCATGCCGTAGTCGCGCTGGCGCAGGTCGTACTCGTTGCTCGAGATCACGGCCTCCAGGCGGTCGCGGGGGATGCCCTCGTCGGCCAGGCGGCGGCATTCGTCCTCGATGACGCGGCGGAACTCGCGCGCGACCTCGGGCTTGGCGTTCTGCAGGATGATGAGCTCATAGGGCTGCAGGCACGACGCGTCGGTGTAGCTCACCACGTTGCCGCCAATGCCGGCGGCCATGATGGCCTTCTTGACAGGTGCCTCGTTGGAGCCGAGCAGGGCCTCGAACAGGATGTCCGCCGCGATGACGCGCTTGCGATCCAGGGCGCTGCCCAGCACGTAGGCCATGCCGACCAAAGCGTTCTCGGGCGTCGTCACCATGTCGACGCGCTTATAGTCGCAGATCACGGGCGCCTGAGCCGCGAGCGGGTTGGGCTCGCCGGGCGTCTCCACGAGCGTGCCGGCCCCGCGCTTGGCGGCAGCCGCGGCCGCGCGCGCCTCGTCGGACAGGTAGCGCTCGTCCAGAAACGCGAGCACGCGGTCGACGTCCATGTCGCCGTAGAGCACGATGTAGCTGTTGGCCAGGTTGTAGTGGCGCGCATGCGTGTCCAGGAACTGCTCGTAGGTGAGGTTGGGAATCGCACGCGGGTTGCCGCCCGACTCGCAGGCGTACGCGGTGTCGGGGAACAGCGCGCGGCCCATGGCGTTGTCAAGCACGTCCATGGGGTCGGACAGCGCGCCTTTCATCTCGTTGAACACGACGCCGTTGTAGCGCAGACCGGAGCCCGCGGCGGCGTTCGCGTTGCCGTCGGCCGCGTAGCCGTCGGCTGCCTCCTCGTCGAGCTCCATGTGCCATCCTTCCTGCTCAAAGATGGCACGCTTGAGGTAGATGGCGGGGTTGAGCACCGCGTCCATGTACACGTCCATGAGGTTGAGCAGGTCCTGCTCATTGGTGGACGCCACGGGGTAGACGGTCTTGTCCGGGTAGGTCATGGCGTTCAAAAACGTCTGCATGGAGGTCTTGATCAGGTCGACGAACGGCTCTTTGACCGGGAACTTCAGCGAGCCGTTGAGCACCGAGTGCTCCAGGATGTGGAACACGCCCGTGTCGTCGACCGGTGGGGTCTTGAAGCCGATCGCAAAGGCCTTGTTCTCGTCCTCGCAGGCCAGGTAGAGCAGACGCGCGCCGGACGCGGCGTGATGCATCACGTAGGCGTCGGCGTCGAGCTCGGGAACGTCCTCGCTGCGGGTAAGGTCAAAACCGTGCAGGTTCGCGCCGGGAACAAGGCGCTCGGCGGCGCGCTCGCGCGCGGAGGATGCGACGGATGGGGAGGCGGATTCGCTCATAGGGGTCCTTTCCGAAACAGTGCATGCACAAGGTTATACCCCTCGGGGCGGCGCGGAGTCGACACCGTCGGGCGAAAACGGGACGCTTGCCGGGTGTTTGCCGCGCGCGATGGGGGATGCGGGGGAGGGCGGAAGGGCCCGTCTGTCGCGCCCCGGATCGTGCTGCCTCGCGAAGTGTGTGCTAGAAATCGGAAGTGCTTTGTATATCTTGGTGGTAGCAATTTCTGTACCTGGGGTTCTGTGCATCGAGCATACGGCTCTACTCCGGAATTCCGAAGCGAAGCACTCACTTCGTGAGCTGAGGGGGTCAGGGACGAGCGGAGCGGTCCATTTGCCGCGCCCACAGACCGTCCGCGACGCGCGCGAAGCCCCGCATCGCCTCCGCCCCGAGCCCCGCCCCGTCCATGATTCGCCTACAAGTCCGCGCGTGCACCGCCGTTTGCCAAGGGCGTGCTCCGGCTTGCCGCAGTGACTTTGCTTTTATGCAAAAACACGCTACAACCAGCAAAAAGTATGCGCTAAGGTAGTCGGCGGAATCACGACGCACCAGGGGGATATATGTCCGAGGACATGGCCAAGATCATGCGCGAGAACGTGCCGCACGGCGCCGACGCCACCAGCCGCGCCAAGCGCCGCGCGTGGCGCGACCGCCTGAACAACCAGGCGACGCGCAGGCTGCTGATCGGCGCGTTGGCAGCGCTGCTCGGTGGCGCGTTCTGGGGCTTCTCGGGCACGGCGGCCAGCGCCCTGTTTGACGTGTACCACGTCGACACCATGTGGCTCATGAGCGTGCGTCAGCTGCTCGCGGGCGGGCTGTTCATGATCATCATCCTGCTGTTTGACCGCAAGCGCTTCGTCCAGCTGTGGACCACGCGCGAGCATCGCCGCATCCAGCTGGTGTTTACGTTTTTCGGACTGCTGGCCAACCAGTTTTTCTATCTCAGCGCGGTGCGCCTGACCAACGCGGGCACCGCGACGGTCCTGCAGTGCCTGCAGCTCGTGTTCATCATGGGGTACGCCTGCGTGAGCGGGCACCGTCGTCCGCGCAAGCGCGAAATTGCCGGCCTGCTCATGGCATTTGCAGGCACGGTGCTCATCTCGACGGGCGGCGACCTTACCAAGCTGTCCATTCCGCCTATGGGCCTGGCGATGGGCCTGCTCACCGCCCTGGGTGCGGCGCTTATCACCATTCTGCCTGTCAAGATCCTGCCGGTGTACGGCTCGACGATCGTGACGGGTTCGGCCATGTTCCTCTCGGGCATCGTGACGTCGATTTTCGTGCAGCCGTGGAACAACGCGCCTGCACTGGACATGGCGGGTATCGAGACCCTTGCCGTCTTCGTGCTGCTCGGTTCGTTTTTGGCCTACCTGCTGTACATGCAGGGCGTCAAGGACATCGGCAGCATGCGCGCCGGCCTCATCGGCACGGTGGAGCCCGTGTCGGCAACCATCACGAGCGCGCTCATGTTGGGCACCGCCTTTGCCCCGACCGACATCGCCGGCTTCGTGCTCATCATCGGGATGATGTTCCTCACGGTGTAGGTGAGTTCCGGGGGATGACGCTGGCAGGAGAGCGTTGGACGCTCATTTTCGTTGGTCCGCGGCGATAGCGCATTGGAAGTATTACCAACAGGGACAAACCGGCCCTTACTTCCTCCTTACAAACGTGTCTTATTTGTGATGCGGGGGGAGGGCGTCTTGGAATACCTTTACGAATCTTTTTCCTGCTTGGAATACATGCAGATAAAAGACGGTGGATTAAGGACACCCGGCGCTTTTCGGGTGCGCGCGACCCCTGTATGCCCAACCTTACGTCAACCTTAAGATGATATAGTGTTGATGCGTTTCGTCATGCGGGCACACGCTTGCCGCAGCATACGAAACATCCTGTTGAGACGCTAAAAAGCGCCTGAACAGGATGCACATATCCGAACGGACGGGCAATCGTCGCTGAGCGCGCGTTGGCTATGCCGTCGGAGGTTAAGCGGTCGGGCGTGCGGCCTTGGCAACGAGGCCGCACGATTTTCCGTACACAGGGCCAGATGCGCACGGGCGCGTCTGGGCTTTTGCGTGTTCCGACCCGGCGGTAGGCGTCACCCGCGCCGCGCCGACCCGATGGCAAGACCTCCGACGTGCACGATAAAGCCGAGCCCTGAGCGCCTCGTCCGCAGCATGAGCCAAGGACCGATGCTCGCGTGAACATGTACGTACTGCAGGTGCCCGGTGGGCGCGAGCGCGCGGCGTGCGAGCTGCTGCAAAGGTTGATGGGCGACATGGTGGGCGAGTGCTTCGTCCCGCTGTACGAGTCTATGAGGCGTGAGCAGGGTACGTGGTGCCGCGAGGTGCGCCGGCTCTTTCCGGGATATGTGTTTGTGAGTACGCCGAATATCGAGGGCATCGCCCAGCGTTTGGGCGAGTTGCCCTTTTTTGTTCGCGTGGTCGGCGGGCACGACGAGCAGTATGTGCCGCTTACGCGCGAGGAGGTTGCCTGGCTGCTGGCGCTCACCAACGCGGAGACCCACACGGTGGAGTTCTCCGAGGGTGTGATCGAAGGCGACGAGGTCAAGGTGACCAAGGGCCCACTGAAGGGCCAGGAGGCAAAGATCGTCAAGGTAGATCGCCACAAGCGTCTGGCTTGGCTTGAGATGCATATGTTTGGCCGCACCAAAGTCGTAAAGGTGGGGTTGGAGATTGTAAGCAAGTCGTAGGGGACTTGCTGGTCGGGGGATTGAAACTGTTGAAAAACACGAAGGACGGCTGTCGTGAGTAATTGGGTTGTCGTTGCGCTTGTTGCTATCGTAGCATGCCTCATCGCCTTGTTTTGCACTCCATTGAGTATGAAGCTGGCGCTTAAAGTCGGCGCGGTTGATGCTCCTGGCGGCAGGCATATCCATGAAAATCCGACTCCACGTATGGGCGGCGTGGCTATTTTTCTGGGGGTTATGATTCCCCTCTGCATAGCCTTTCTTTTGATGGGAAAACAGTCGTTCGGGGTAAGCAATAAGATTTCTCTTGTCGGACTTTTCCTTTCTTTGGTCGTTGTCTTCGTCGCGGGATGCATCGATGACACCAGGCAGCTCAATCCCAAAGTCAAGCTTGCCTTTCAGGTGATTGCAGCCATCATTGCGGCGGCATCGGGTGCCCTTGTGGATGATATTCGGTCGTACGGCGGCCAGGTGGTTTTTGAGATGGGCGCCTTGTCATGGCCGGCAACGGTTGTCTACTTGGTTGCGTTCTGCAACATCATCAATCTCATTGACGGCCTCGACGGCCTTTCTGCTGGAATCGTCTGCATTGCCTCGTTGGGCCTAATTGGCGTGTCGTGGCAGACCGGCAATTTGGCTTCTGCCCTCATTTGTGCAGGCCTTGCAGGTTCGACGCTCGGTTTCCTTCGCTGGAACTTTCATCCCGCCAAAACGTTTATGGGCGATTCCGGTTCGCTGTTCTTGGGATTTGCCCTTGGCCTTGCATCCCTTGTGGGAACGATGAAAGTCTCAACCATTACTTCTATCGCCGTCCCGATTATCATCGCCGGTGTTCCCGTGTTGGACACCCTTGCGGCGATTATCAGGCGCCTGCGCGGCCATGTCTCATTTGACACTCCGGATGCGGGGCATATTCATCACAGCCTACTGAAGTTGGGGTATGATCAAAAGCACGTGGTGCTTACCATCTATGCTGTGAGCTCTATCTTCGCGTTTACCGGAGTGCTAATCGCGAATTCCGGGTTTGCTCTTAGACTTGCATGCGTCGCCGCCGATTTTGTTGTGGCGCTATGGCTTGTTTGGAAGCTGGAACTGTTCGAGCCAGTGCTCATGAGGTTGTATCCTCAGGGGCACGGAAAATTGTTCGGCAGACCTTTGCCTGGTTCTGGCCAGGTTCCTCAGCGTGTTCTGATCGTTTGCGAGCATTTTCCTCCTGCGCTCGACGCATGCGCGAAGCGCATGGGGGTCATGGCCAAAGAACTGTTGAAGCGCGGGTATGATGTACATGTCCTTGCTTCAGAGACCAGTCTCGATAATGCGAAGGAATACTCCGAGCTTCCGTCGTATTTGCATCTGTATCCCGCTTTTCGCATGGGGAAGAAAACGGTTATCAACCGTTTGCGTAATAACTTGAGCGAAAAGAACGGCTCGCTTCGCATTGCTGCGACGCTTGGTCGATTTGACGTCGTTGTAGTCACATCGCCACCGCTGCTGCTTGCGCTCAGTGGAATGACCATCGCTCGCAAAGCGCATGCTCGTTTAGTTTTTGATGTTCGCGACATTTGGCCTGAAGTTGCATATCAGATGGGTAGTTTCACGGAAGGGAGCATTTACGGAAAAGTGTTCCGCGCCATTGCGGATAGGGCATATAAAGCTGCAAGCTTGATTACGACTGTCACTCCCACTAAGGTTGCAGCGATCAAATCGTTGCTTCCGACAGCAAGTGCTGACAAGGTCGTTCTTGCTCAAAACGGGCTCGATCTCGATTTTCTCGATCTTGCTGAGCGAGAAGAGCTGGTTGCGCAGTATGAGCTCGATCAAGATCCGCCATGTGTCTATATCGGAAATCTTGGACTTGCGCAGGGCTTATCCTCACTTCTCGACATGGCTTCTCGTTTTCCGCACATTCGCTTCCTGTTGTTTGGAAGCGGCGCAGAAGAGCAGCTTCTTCGTGACCGTATAGGCAAGAAAGGTTTGACTAACGTGTGCCTATGCGGTCGTGTCGACGACCGGGGTGCAAAAACGCTATTGCGCCATGCGCGTTGCGCGTTCGTGTCGCTTAAGAACTCGGATATGGTGGATAGCATTCCCACGAAGCTATATGAAGCATTGGGTTGCGGTTGTCCAGTTGTGCTTGCAGCGGCGGGGGATTCTGTTGACGTGCTTAACGATTGTGAGTTGGGCTTTGCTGCGGCACCGGAGAACCTTGACGCAATTGCACAGGCTTTCTCGGATGTTGTTTCCTGTGAGTGGACTCGGGAAGAGAGACTTCATTCCGAGTTGGTGGTTCGCGATCGTTACTCCCGACAGGCTGCTGCCATTTCTTTTGCGGATGCTATCGAAATGCTGTTTTCGGAAACTTCTGAGCGCGTTACTCCGCATATGGTCGAAAAGGGTATGGCATGAGAGCGTCCTTACTCTTATATGCTCGTACCATCCGGCGCATGAAGCCGAGCATGGTAATCGCGCGTCTTCGCAGGCGCCGCCGCGTATCCAAGGATGTTGTTAAACGGATAGGTGCTTTTCGGCATTTGGATATTGCTGTTCCGCAGCTCGATCTCGAAGAGGGATATGTGTCCCGTTTCGATGTCGACGCTCTGCTGCGAGATGAATTCCTACTGATCAATGAGCGTCATCATGTTGACCTCGAGGTCTGGAACGTTTCCGATGCATCGCATCTCTGGAACTTCAACCTTCACTACTTTGAGTATTGTGTTGCCCTCGCCGCTGCTTGGCGGCGTGCCGGCGATGCTAAGTATCTCGAGTGCTTTAAGAGGCTTGTGCGGTCCTGGCTGCACGCATGTCCTTATGCCGATGGGGATGCGTGGCATCCGTATACTATTTCGCTTCGCCTTGTAAACTGGCTGATCTGCATCGATTTGTTCGGTTCTGCGCTGAGCGAAGACGATGCCTTTATGGATGCCCTTACAAAGAGCATGTATGTTCAGTACAGGCATCTACTAATCAATCAGGAGACGCATCTTCGCGCTAACCATTACTGGGAGAATCTTAAAACGTTGCTCATCTGTGCGGCGGCATTCGATGAGCAAGATGTGTATCGACGCGTTATGCGTGGTTTTGAGCGTCAACTCGACGAGCAGATTCTTCCAGATGGGGTTCACTTCGAGCGAAGCCTTATGTACCACAAGCTCGTACTTGAGGGCATGCTGCGCGTTTGGCTTACTGCGAAACAGACTGGGTACCCGCTACCGAAGATCTTTTTGCCAAAGGTCCAGGCAATGCTCAATGCCATGGCATCTTTGGAAAAGGGGATGGGGAAAACCCCGTTTTTCAACGACGCGGCAGATGGCGTTGCGAAGACCTGCGGTCAGCTTGTCGTTGCTTGCAAACGTCTCCTTGGGATGAATGCAGATGATTCAATAACTGCCTTTCCTAATGCGGGCTACTACAAGCTGTACGATGGCGATATTGCCGTGATGTTTGACGCGGGGGAGCCGGGTCCGAGTTACATGCTTGGCCATGCACACTGCGACTGCCTATCCTTTGAGCTTTCCTACAAAGGCGAACCGGTGATTGTCAACTCGGGTACCTATGCGTACCAAAGCGAGCTGCGCCCTTACTTTCGCTCGACCGCTGCGCATAACACTGTGGTGGTTGACGGTGAAGAGCAGATGGAGTGCTGGGGAGAGCATCGGGTGGGAACGGCATACCGACATTCGAGCGCTAGGCGGCTCTCAGACAATTGCTTGATTGGCGAGATGGTTCTTCATGATGGCAAGAGTATACGCAGGAGCATATCTCTAAAAGAAGACGTGGTTACGATATCGGACGCTCTGCTCAGCGATGGGAAAGACGCCGTTACTGTCCTGTTCCACCTCTTTCCGGGCATCAACACCGTTGCCCTTTCAACTGATGGTGACCTGTCGACGGATGAATACCTCTATTCACCAGAATTTGGAGTTCTAAACAGTGCGCAGGTTTTCAAGGTTGCCGCGTTTGGAACCGTTACATCAAGGCTTGAGATCGGGCAGCTTGATGAATAGGTTGGCGTACATTGGTAGCTTCCCTCCGCCATATGGAGGCGTTACCGTGAAAAATTCCCTCTTATTTGACAGCATTTCTTCCAGGATGGGGATTACAAGAGTCGATCTTTCGATGGTGAAGCGCTTTCGGCTCGTCGATCTTTCTCGTTTCATAAAAGAGATGGCAAGCCCTTCAGGGGGTCTTGTTATCGGTACATCTGATTCGTGGCGCCGTCGAATCACGATGGCTCTTAACCGGACTAATCGTGGCAAAATGCGTCGGTCTGTCGTGTTCGTAATGGGCGGGTCAAGCTTGGATGATCCACGTTATGCTCATGCGCTTTCGAACTATAAGGCAGTTTATGTAGAGACGGAAGGCATGAAGCGCAACTACGAAGCCATGGGGCTGCTCAATGTACGCGTTTTTCCAAATTGTAGGAAGCGCCGAGAGGCAGATATTGTCATCGGTGGTCATCAAGGCAGGCTTTCCTGTGTCTACTTCTCTCTTATCAGTGAGGAAAAAGGTGCCCCGCTGATTCTCGATGTTGCGAGCATGCTGCCCAGCGTCGATTTCCATATGTACGGGAGAATCGACCCTGCAATCGAAGATGGCTTCCTGAAGTGTTGCGATGAGCTTGATAACGTGCATTATCACGGGGTTTTTGACTCCGTCGAAGGTTATGCCATCGCGGAGCTTTCTCAGTACGACATCCATCTATTCCCTTCGCTATGTCCTAACGAGGGAGTCCCAGGCGTTCTCGTGGAAACGAAAATGGCAGGCGTGCCGACAATCGCGTCTGATAGGTGTTTCAACGGTGAGCTCGTTCAAGATGGCGAGACGGGATTTGTTCTTACCGACATCTCAGCCGAATCATTTGCTTCTGCAATCCGCAAGTTTGATTCCGATAGGCAAATGCTTATGGGCATGAAATACGCCTCGCTGAGGTCTGCTGAACGGTTTTATATCGAAAAGTACATCGATGACATCGTAAGTACTCTTGCGGACTAAGCATGCGGAAGCTGTTGAATGCTGTGACGACATCACGATCCTAGATTAGCTTTGCGATAGTTTGGAGTATTGATGGTTAACGTAATCGGTCTTGGTTATATCGGTCTCCCCACCGCGCTCATGATGGCGTCCCATGGTGTGGAGGTGGTCGGTACCGACTATAACAAGGAACTCGTCGCCACGCTCAATGCTGGTAAGACGACGTTCAAAGAGGACGGTCTTGACGAGTTATTTGCTTCGGCGGTGGAAGCCGGCATTGTCTTTACCAGCGAGTACCAGGTCTGTGACACCTATATCGTGAGCGTTCCGACACCTTACGACAAGATTGATAAGAAGATCGATCCCTCCTACGTGGTTGCAGCATGCAAGACCGTGCTCGACATTGCTCCTCAAGACGCAACGCTCGTCGTTGAGTCGACGATTTCGCCGAATACGATCGACCGCTTTGTGAGGCCTTTGCTTGAAGAGGCGGGACGTCAGGATATCGCGCTCGTTCATGCTCCCGAGCGCATCATTCCTGGCAACATGGTTTACGAGTTGGTGCATAACAATCGCACCATTGGTGCCGATGATGCCGAAGTGGGGAAGCGCGTTGCCTCGCTTTATGCAAGCTTCTGCGAGGGAGAGATTTCGGTTACCGATATTCGTACGGCTGAGATGACCAAGGTTGTCGAGAATACGTTTCGTGCCGTGAATATCGCCTTTGCGAACGAGCTTGCGAAAGTTTGTCGCATCGGCGGTATGGATGTTTACGAGGTCATCCGCATCGCGAATAAGCATCCGCGTGTGAACATCCTGCAGCCCGGGCCTGGTGTCGGTGGACACTGCATTCCTGTCGATCCATGGTTCTTGGTGGGTGATTATCCCGAGACGGCGAACTTCATCCGCCTTGCTCTTCAGACAAACTTCTCGATGCCCGAGTATGTACTGCAGCGGGCTTATGGGGCGATGAAGGAGCACGGCATTACCGATACCGTTAAGGTGGGCATCTACGGTCTCACGTACAAGGAGGACGTCGACGACGTTCGCGAATCTCCGACTCTGCAGATGCTCGAAGCCCAGGCAGAGCATTTGGGCGGTGCCCAGATGAAGGTCTATGATCCGTGGGTCGAGGCCGATGTGGCCCCGAATCAGGTTCACTCCATGGAGGAGTTTCTTGAGGGGCTGGAGATGGTCATCGTGATGGTTGGCCATTCGCAGGTGAAGGGAAAGCCGGAGCTTTTTGGCAATCGGATCCTTATCGATCCTCGAAATGTCATGGGCGAGGGCAATAGCGTATATAAGCTGTAGAACGAGCCGAGAATCGCATGATATAAAGAAAGTACGCAAATATGGATGCACAGTATAACGACGGTTCCGCAGCGCATTGCTTACCTGAATGTAATAGCGTTTTACCAGCACACAATCGAATCAGGGTGGCCATCGTTCTGATGTATTTCGGAAACGGCGGTGCGGAGCGTATGGTTTCAGAACTTGTTTCCCACCTTGATTTGTCACGTTTTGAAGTAAGAGCGTTTTGTATATTTGGTGACCCGCTAAATAATAATATGGAGCAGGCAGTTCTTCGCCACGGAGTTCCAATCACCTTTATTCGTAAAAGACTTGGTTTTTCGCTGAGGCATTTTTTGAGGCTTTGGCGGGAGCTGTCGGCGTTTAAACCAGATGTAGTTCATACTCATCTGAACGCTTGCATGTATTGCGCCCCTTGGATACTAGCGCATAACGTTCCGATGCTACATACGATTCATGCGGAGCCAGCGTTCGAAGCCAAGTCAACGCTTCGAAGACATGTTATGGCGTTTTTGTACAGATCTGCCAAGGCGCTGCCGGTTGCCATCAGCGAGCTAAATCGTGAACTTATTTCCTCCTTTTATAAGATTCCAGCTAATGAAGTAGAGGTGATTGTAAATCCTGTTGATATTGATGCGTTTCGCATGGAATGTCCAACGCCCCTTCGTGAACGCGTCTATGACTATATTTGTGTTGCGAGGTTTGAGGAAGAAAAAAATCATCGTGTGCTGCTTTCAGCGTTTTCTAAAATCGTGCATGAGCAGCCCCATTCAGATCTCAGGCTTGCTCTTGTTGGAACGGGGTCTCTTCTCGATACGATAAAGGCGCAGTCTGCTGAATCTGGAATAACAGACAACGTTGTTTTTCTTGGCTGGAGGGACGACATTTCCGAACTCTTGCACAGGGCAAAGAGTTTCGTCCTGCCAAGCAACTACGAAGGCCTGCCGATGTCTGTACTTGAGGCAATGGCTGCTGGTTTGCCCGTAGTTGCTACCGATGTCGGGGGTATTCCTGAACTCATTGACGGCAACGGTATTCTGATCAAGCGTGGAAGTGTTGATGAGCTAAAACACGCCATGGAGACAGTGCTGCAAAGCGATCAAGTTTGGAGGGAAATGTCAAACCGCTCACTTGAACTGGTTCAAACATATGATGTTAAAACCGTTGCGAGAACATATGAGGCTTTATATGAGAGGGCTGCAAGCATAGCTTAGACGATTTGCAATCGCGCCCAACAACTACGGTCTTTCGGCGTAGGGGGAAATGACAATGCCATTTAAGGAGTGCTCAAGTGGGGCATCCGCCAGTCGGCTTGCATCGGTTGAGAGTTTTGAGTTTGGCGGTACGGGAAATACGGACATCATGCAGCGATTACTGCTCAAGGTGGTTCCAGTCTTTGTTTTCCTTAACCTATTGTTTGGAGACTATTGCGATTATTTCGACCGGATATACAATCCGTTTCCCGTTCCATTTGAGTTGTTAGCACCTGTGTTACTGGGGCTAAAGATCGTGATAGCAATTTGCCTGGCGATCTGTCTGACTCGAAGGGGGATGCGACAGGCGAAGATGCCTGCGTTCCTGATCCTATTCCTATCTTTCGCCGTCGTCCTATCAGTTGTCCATAGCCTGTATCCCGAACGGCTTATCGAGGGAAGCTATGTAGAGTTTGGTGCTCAGGGAATGGGAAATCAGGGGGTATTGCTGCATCCAAGCAATCTAGTCAATTATGTTTCTAGAAATGTTGATCTTTTAGTACTAGTGGCTGCGGGATCAGTTGTTTTCGATAGGGCAAATATGTTGCGTGCTGTTTGCTTAGCTACGTTATTTACGCTGCCCTTCCATCTGATTAACGGGGCGCTTCAATTCTCGGGATTCTTCATTACAAGTCTGGAAAGCAGCAAGGCGGTTTTCTTTTCTACCTCATCTGAATATGTTTCGATCGGTCAGAGAGTGACCGGGCTATTTGTCAGTCCGTTCTATTTTTCCATCTATCTAGCTCTTGTTCAGTATCTTTTATATCTAACTGATTTTAGATATAAGCACTATCTATCAGTCCTATTGCTTGTTTTCCATGTGATGAGCCTTACAAGAACGGGCATCGTATTATGGTTCGTTGTCGAATGCTTTTGTCTCACGGACTATTGGGAGCAACGGGATTGGCGATACATAGCGCTGTTCAGCTGTCTGGGAGCAATGATTCTGCTCTTTGTTTTTGCATTCTTTGATGTAAGGACGGGAATATTCCAGCGCCTCTTCCAGCCCCTCAATGCTGAACAAAACTTTTCTTTTTTATCTCGAACGACCGTTCCGTTCATAAATCTTGGGGAAATGCTGTTCCATGAGCCGCTTCTTCTGCTATTTGGCGTAGGGAATGTCACAACCATTGGTGCGGACAGCAATTTGGTCTCCAGCCTGTATCAAGAAGGTGCTCTGTATACCATCTCCTATTATGGGATGCTGATCGTTATGGCTAGGCGCTGCCCCAAACGTTCAAATCCGATATTAGCGATACTCATTATTTCTGCAGTCCTGTTTTCTGGGAGCAACCAAACCATCACCTTTGTAGCATACTTCCTTCTTTCGCTTTTCTTTTACGATGATTGCGAGCAGCCGGGTGTGAGCGTTGCGGCAGCACGGAGATAGGCTGCGGTGAGATTCATATGGAGCATGATATGAGGATAATAGTGTTAGTTGATGCCCCAACAGGAGGGGCAGGAAATATAGCCCAGCTATTAGCGGGGGAGCTTGCAAAGGAAGGTAATGAAGTAACCCTGTTGTTTACATCGCAGCATACGATGGATAAACGATACAGTATGCCAAATGTGACATGCGGTATTGTAAATCTGAGTGTCTCTGGTTTCGGGAAGCTTCGAAGAACCAAGATTCAGGTGGATAAGCTCAGAAAGTCTCTTCAAGAGTATCGACCAGAACTAGTTATTTGTTTTCTTGGCCAGCTTGTTGCCTTTGCCGGCATGGCGTCTATCGGCGCGCCATGGAGACTGATTGCTTGCGAAAGGAATGATCCGAAACGTGAACCTCTCCGTCTTTCTGCGAACATAATGCGTTTTATAGGATATTGCAGGTCGGATAGTGTTAGCGTCCAATTCAAGCACTACGGGGAAATATACGGCTCTCTGTTCAAGAAAAAGTGTTGCGTAACCCCAAATTACATCAACACGCCAACGCGTACAAAAAGCTATGAACCTAAAGAGTCATCGAGAAAGATTCGCTTTATCTCATTAGGGCGAATCGTTCCACAGAAGAATTTTGAGTCGATGGTTGATTTGTTCCAGAGGGTTCATTCCCTTAGGCGGGAAACAGAGCTCCATATTTATGGGGATGGATCACTTGGCGGCTCTACTGAGCGGAAGCTTGTCGATCTGATTAAGAAAAAGGCTATAGATGATGCAGTCGTTCTCCACGGTCCAACTAAGGCACCGTACGACGTGCTTGCAGATTCGGATATTTACCTTATGACTTCAAAGTATGAAGGTTTTCCGAATGCGCTTTGCGAGGCAATGGCCGTTGGTCTTCCTTGTGTCGCGTTTGAATGCCATAAGGGGTTACATGAGATTGTCGATAATCGAGTCAATGGGTTCCTAATTGATCGGAATGATCAGGAGGCGTTCGTCAACTGTTGTATCGAACTGATTGATGATGCGACGCTGCGGAAGACCATGGGCGAGCAGGCGAAGAATCTGCCCAATCGCTTTTCGAAGTCCGCTGTCACGCAAAGTTGGAAAGACTGCATCAGACATGCAATGGGCTATTGACGGGCGGATACCATGACGTTATTAGAGCGAGTTTACCTGGCGCTTTCTAGGCGAGGGCTATGCCATCTGGTTCCAGATAAGATTCACCTATCCATCAAGTATCATGCCCTTCTCGGGCAGAAACTAAATTGGAATAACCCAATTGGCTTTAATGAAAAGCTTCAGTGGCTTAAAGTCCACGATCGAAATCCCCTTTATAACGTGCTTGTTGATAAGTATGCGGTAAAGGAGTGGGTTGCCGAGCGAATCGGCTCTGAGTACGTAACTAAAACGTATGCTCGTTGGGATCAAGTTGATGATATCAACTTCGACCAGTTACCTGAGAAGTTTGTACTAAAAACTAACCATGATTGCGGTGGAATTGTAATCTGCCGCGATCGGACAACTTTCGATATGGATGCAGCAAAAGCGAAATTAGCCCATCATCTAAAGCGGAATTATTTCTGGGAGGGGCGGGAGTGGCCGTATAAAGCGGTGAAACCTTGCATTTTTGCAGAGGAGTACCTCGACTCTGGCGCATCGGGGTTGACTGATTATAAGTTTATGTGTTTTGACGGCAAGGCCCGCTGCGTATTTACGTGTACAGGCCGCAGCGATAATGATCTTCGGGTGGATTTCTTTGATCTTGAGTGGAAGCATCTGCCGTTTACGCGGCATTATCCAAACGCTGAAGTACCGCCCTCTGTTCCAGAGAAATTCAAGGAGATGGTCTTGCTTTCCGAGCGTCTGGCACAGGCGATTCCGTTTGTTCGTGTTGACTTCTATGAAATTGCGGGCAGCCTATACTTTGGTGAGCTGACGTTCTACCCCGGTTCCGGTTTTGAAGAGTTCGATCCGCGGGTATGGGATACGACGCTCGGCTCTTGGATTGAGCTTCCTCGGGGGCTTGCTTCTCGTGAATAGTTCTTGGGTAATCTGGGCGCATGAGCTCGAAAGACAGGCTGCTTCTACAGAGCTTATAGACTACAAGTTTCATTGTTTTAACGGGGAGTTTCGCTTCCTGTACGTCTCCCAGGGACTTGAGAATCACGACGCTGCTCGCATTAGCTTCCTAACTCTCGATTGGGAATTTGTTCCGTTTGCTCGTGATGATCACCCCGCATCGATGAGCTTCCGGAAAAGCCTGCAAGCTTTGAGAAAATGATCGATTTTGCGCGCAGCATATCTGAGGGCATACCGTTTGTACGGGTTGATTTCTATGACGTCGAAGGCAAGCCGCAGTTTTCTGAGATGACGCTTCATCCTTGTTTCGGCTTTATGCCATTTAATCCTAAGGAGTGGAATCGGTACGTTGGGGAGATGCTTTCTCTCAAAGGCATGTCTGCATCACGAAGGGGAGGGAAATGCCGAACAGCTTAAATCGTCGCGCAGCATCGGCTGCCAAGTGGTCTATTGCCACTGAAGTTCTTGTTAAAGTAGTTTCGCCGATAACGCAGCTTGTCCTCGCACGCATTCTTGCGCCCGAGGCATTCGGTATGGTTGCCACCGTCACCATGGTAACGAGCTTTGCTGACATGTTCTCTGATTCCGGTTTTCAGAAATATCTAGTCCAACACGAATTTGAAAACAATGATGATCTATACCATAGCGCTGATGTGGCTTTTTGGACTAACATCGGTATTTCTTTCGGTTTGTGGGCGGGTTTCGCTTTGTTTCGCGATGAAATCGCCGCTCTTGTGGGGAGTCCGGGTCTTGGTTTTCCTATAGCAGTGGCATGTGCATCTCTTCCGCTCACTTCGTTCTCTAGCATACAACTTGCGCTATATCGTCGTCGGCTTGATTTCAAGACCATCATGCCTGTTCGTGTGGCGACGGCGTTGGTGCCGTTTATCGTTACCGTGCCACTCGCTCTAGCGGGCGCTGGGTTTTGGTCGCTCATCTGCGGTACGATTGCGGGTAATGTTGTTACTGCGCTTGCATTAACCGCTTTGTCACCCTGGAAGCCTCGCTCATATTACTCCCGTGCTCTCTTGCAGGAGATGTTTGCTTTCAGTGGATGGTCGCTGCTTGAAGCGATAGCAATTTGGGCGACCTCTTGGGCTGGTACATTTGTCGTTGGAAACTTGCTAGACGCTTACCATTTAGGGCTATATCGACAGCCTATGACGCTTGTCAATTCGGCTTTTAATTTGATTACGAACGCCACGACACCTGTGCTTTTTTCATCGCTGTCGCGGCTTCAGGATTCTATGGAGGAGTTTCGATCGTTCTTTTATCGCTTCCAGTTTAACGTTGCCATGTTCGTTCTCCCTCTCGGTTTCGGAA
Source organism: Collinsella tanakaei (assembly GCF_030373545.1). GTDB lineage: Bacteria > Actinomycetota > Coriobacteriia > Coriobacteriales > Coriobacteriaceae > Collinsella > Collinsella tanakaei_C. The sequence continues at coordinate 133,985 of NZ_JAUDCO010000005.1, forward strand.
TATACTGTTTCAGAGATTTCTTAATCGACTTGCTGCTTGGTAGCCAATGGCATGATGCAGCCCTCATGCTTGGATGTTGGGGGCTGTCTACAGGTATTATGGTGGTGTTCGGGCATTATTGCAGCGAAGTATTTCGCGCTGTTGGCAAGCCTAGGACGTCTCTGCTGTGCCAGTGCGTTTATATGTGCGCCATGGTTCCGACCTTATATGTTTCTGCATCCGCTGGTTTTAACCAATTGGTCGTTGCTAATTCTGCGGTTAGGTTTGTGGGCGTATTGGTTGATCAAATCATGGTGGGGCGTATTGCAGATATTCGATTCAGCCGGATTCTCTTGGGCGTTCGCACTCCTTTGATTGGGTCGTTCATAATGGGTGCTGTCGGTCTTTTGTTTGTTGCGTGGGCGGGTGGTTCTTGGCTCTTCAATTCGATGGCGATTATCGCTTGCGTCATTGTTTACGTTTTGGTGACCCTGCTTTTTCCGGAGGGAAGGGCTTTCTTGAAAAAAAACGTACTGGGTAGGCTATAACGGCTTTTGTCCTGCGCAACCTAGGCTTTGTGGGAGATATATATGAACGATGAGGAAGCTGTTGCAATGTATTTTGATGCCCGGGAGGTTCTTTTGGCATCCGGAAGTGGCTTGATAGCGAGGCTTTCCGCACGCGTGCGAATGAGATGGGTTTTAAATAAATATCCCTGTTGCAGCATTCCTTTGTCTGTGTCTATCTCTCCGTTTACAGCGCCGCATGGGTTTCACGGTGTCTTTATTTCTTCCGGTGCCTCAGTTGGAGGGAGGTGCGTTATTTTTCAGGATGTAACCATCGGTTCCGTAACGACGAATGGAAGCCGTCATCCCGGTGCGCCTCGTATAGGCGATAACTGCGTGATTGGTTCAGGAGCAAGGGTTATCGGCGGCATTACTGTTGGAGACGGATGCAGAATTGGTGCTAACTGCGTTGTGTGCGAGGACGTGCCTCCTAATTCGACAGTCGTTCTCGAAAAGCCACGGGTTTTAGTCCGAAATAATCCGATGCGAAACGGACACTCAAGTTGGAGTGAGTATGAATCTCGGTAATCAGTTTGCGCGACGGATAAATCGACTTCTTCGTTTTTCTGTCGATAAGCCATCGGCCCGCGTTTTTGCAGGTCGAAGTTCAATACTAATGCAATGGATCAATAATGAATTGTTGAAGGGAAGCCATGTATAAGAACGTCCTTGTGACTGGGGCTGCGGGTTTCATCGGAGCGTTTCTGTCACAAAAACTAGCTTGCGAAGGCGTTTGCGTTGTTGGGCTTGATAACTTGAATGCTTACTATGACCCCGATATCAAAGAGAATCGGTTGCATATGCTCGGTGAGGCTGATGCGTGTGGACATTTCAAATTTGTTCGAGGCGACCTTACTGATGCTGCTCTCGTCGAGCGCCTCTTTGCGGAGAACGAGTTTGATGTTGTTGTAAATCTTGCCGCTCAGGCGGGCGTGCGCTACTCGATCGACAACCCCAAGGCGTACATCGACTCCAATCTCATCGGCTTCTACAACATTCTCGAAGCATGCCGCCACCATCCGGTGAAGCATCTTGTTTTTGCCTCGTCTTCTTCGGTCTACGGTGGCAACGAGAAGGTTCCGTTTTCGGAGGCAGATCAGGTAGACCACCCCGTGTCGTTGTACGCTGCTACTAAGAAGGCTAACGAGCTCATGGCCCATGCATACTCCAAGCTCTACGGCATACCTTGTACGGGTTTGCGCTTCTTCACGGTTTACGGCCCTATGGGCCGTCCTGACATGGCTTATTTCAAGTTTGCCAACACGCTTCGTGCGGGAGGAACAATCCAGATCTACAACATGGGCGATTGTCGGCGCGACTTTACCTACATAGACGATATCGTCGAGGGCGTCGCGCGCGTCATGGACCGCGCTCCTGAGGATTGCGGTACGGGCGCGAGGTACAAGGTCTATAACATCGGCAATTCAGAGCCGGTGCAGCTTCTCGAGTTCGTTGATACGCTTCAGCATGTGCTCGTGGAGGAGGGCATTCTTCCGGAGGACTATAACTTTGACGCCCATAAGGAGCTCGTTCCCATGCAGCCGGGCGATGTGGTGGAGACATACGCTGACTGCTCAGTACTTCAGCGAGATTTTGGATACAAGCCTGCTACAAAGCTCGAGGATGGCCTCCGCGCCTTTGCCAAGTGGTATCGGGAGTATTACCTCGCTAGGCTGTAGGGGTTTGTAGAAGCATTTGCCCGCAAGGGAGGAGGGACGCTTGAAGTCGGTTTTCAGCATATTACATATTACTGATTTCCACATTTCCGATCAGCTGCCCAACAGTTACGAGCAAAGAATAGTACACGCTGTTGAAGCCGCGATGACAGCGGTCGATAGTGGGCTATTATTCATCGTCGTCTCTGGGGATATCGCATTTTCTGGCGCTGCAGCAGAATACGATGAGGCGGCAAAACTCTTCTCATGTCTCCGCGATACCATCGGAGGTCAATATAAGGGCAGCGTTGAGCTAGTCATAGTCCCTGGGAATCACGACGTTGACAATCCTCCTGAGTCCATTCCTACAAAGCGGGGGGCGGCAGGGTGGGAGGAGCAGCTCTCGAAGATGGATAGCTTCTTCTGCTTTGCCTGCTGTATGGATATGGACTGGGAGGATAGGGGCGCTCTGGCCGTCAGATTCTCTCTTCCGACTGAATCCGGCTTTTCTGGAGTCCGCTTTTGTTGCCTGAATACCGCCCCCTTCTCAACTAGGACTTTTGACAAGGGTATTCATATCCTTTCACAAAGCGCGTTTTCATCACTGAGGAAGGACTCTCCCTTGGAACTGTCCGTCGTAGTTGCGCACCACGGACCAGAGTGGCTCGATGACGCACCAAGACTTGAGTTTATTGCCGAAGCATCAAAATCCACTGATTTGCTTTTGTTCGGCCACGAGCACCGTGGCGATACGATTGTTGAGTGCGGACTTTCTGGGAACAAACTGCCCATGTTCAAAGGCGGTACGTTTTCGCTTGGTGAGGAGGGGGAATGCACGTTCACTGTGCTCAATGTGGGCCGTTTGAAAAATGGGAAATACCCGGTCGACGAAACCAGGTTCCAGTGGGACTCCTCCTCTCGGAGCTTTAATAAGCGTTTGAGCGGGAGTTTGAACGCTAGGCTAAAGACACAGGTTCCGAGGCCAAAGGAGGAGTATCTAGAAGGTCTTTCCAACGATATGGAAAGAGGAGATTTCTTTAATGAGTCGTTCTCGTTTCCGAGGCTCAGGAGCGAGGGACTGTTATTACCGGAGGGTGACGGCCTGGCAGCGAGCCGGTCCGTTGAGATACAGTCTGCAGAGGACTTCTTCTCCTATCTTGAAGAGTGGGATTTCGTGGAGGTTGCTGGTCCTGCCGGGTCGGGAAAGAGCTGCCTTGCGAAGGACATCTATATCGAATGTACGCGTCGTGGTCTCATCCCCGTGCTGATTCATCCGAACAATTCAACTCATGCATTTAAGACGACTCTCACCGCCTTGGTGGCAGAACAATATGGCGAGGAGCCAACGACAGTCGCAGCGTTTCGGCAGGCGCCCAGGGAGAAGCGGATTATAATCGCGGACGATTTCCATAGGATAAAAAAGCAAAAACAAAACAATCCTGAACGACTTGTATTGGAGATGCTCGAATCGTTTGGCAAGGTTGTCATCACGGTGCCTGATGATAACGATACGGTCGTGCGAGCTTTGCTGGAAGGTGATGCGAGCGAATACGTGGCATGCGGAAGGGTCCGACTTTGCGCATGCACCAAGCAGGTACGCGAGCCGTTAGTGACGAGGCTCTGTCACGCCGCTGGGCTCGATGGTAAGGATACAAAGAGGATGATTAAGGCCGTGGACAGGGCCGTCAGCGCTCACGCTGGACTTTTTATGCTTACTCCTGCTTTTGTGACGCAATACGTGAACTATTTCTTGGCGCATCGGATTGAGATGCTCTCGCAGGAGGAGCTTCCCTTCAAATATATCTTTGATGCCAATATTCGCGAGGAGATGGGCAGGAAGGCAAAATCTAGCAGCAAAAAGCGTTGGGACGCTCAAACTATTGACGCTGCGATTGCGGCGCTTCAGGACGTTGCGCTGCGGATGCATCGCGGTCGAAGGTCCGTGATGGATGTCAATGAGTTGAGTGCTGCGATAGTCTCCTATGCGGAATCGCACGAAGTCAATATCGTGCCCCGCGATGTCATCGAAGCGGCCAAGGAGGCAAGAATCCTGACGCTTCTCGAGGACGGTAGCAGCTATATGTTCTCGAGCCTGTACATGCACGCGTACTTCGTTGCTAAGCGCATCGATGACGCCCTCGATTTGGGCGAGCCTGATACTGATGGTCAAATCGATCGACTGCTGGATGAAATCTGTTTCCCAGTAAATCGGGAAATAATCGTATTCCTTGCCCATCTTAGGCTGAGTTCTGATTTTCCGACGAGGCTTATTGAACGTGCACGGCGTATTGTGGGGGATGGGGCGCCACAGGATTTGCTCGATCCCGGAAAGCATCTATCCCTGCAACCGCTCCTTGGATTAAAGGTTTCCATGATGAACAGGGAGAGATCGCAGAAGGTAGCCCTGTTCGAGGATTGCATCGAGGATGATGGGAACGCGAGGATTGGGAGCATTGAGTACGCTGATTACTACGACAACGACCTTAGGGAGCTGAAGATACCAATTGTGCGCGCGCTCATGGCGGTGAAGTATGCCGAATTGGCAGCTGGATACTTGGTCAAGCATTTTGCGCGGATGCCGGGGGAGGCGAAGAGGGAAATCAGGAAAGCCGTTTTTCAGATTCCTCAGGGTGCTGCCGCTCTCGCAATTACGGATATAGATGATCGATTTGATGGATTGGTCAGTGGCATCAATAAATCTATATCGGACGGAATAAAGAGTCGTTCGGATGCAATGACGCGGTCCCGTAGATTTGTCTCTGCTGTTTCGATAAGTATAATATACGGCTTCATGGGCTCTGTTGTCTCGCATGCCGCTGATGGTCGGGCAACCGTGGATTATCTATTTGGTATCGAGGACGAATCGTTCGGATGCTGCTTGGGCGAGTTGTTTGCCCTGCTCGCTATTGGTGAGTCTGAAAGTTTCGTCGATCTTGCGGTCAAACTGGCTGGTCGAGAGCGCAGGGCAAATCATCAAATAGAGCTCATTTTGATTAAGGTACTGGTAAATCAATATCTACATGAGAATGATAGTATTGGCGTGGGTGCCAAACACAGGCTATTGCGCGAGGTCTTTGGCTTGCCTGGAGACTCATCGAATGCGCTCCTGGGTCTTCGGAGTCCCTAGTTGAGTTGGTGCGCATTCAGCGAACATCAGGAGAGATAGATTCAAGTTCTTTGAAAATTGGAGACTGAGATGAAGATTGCCGTTGCCGGAACTGGTTATGTAGGTCTTTCGCTTGCTGTTCTGCTTGCGCAGCATAACGAAGTGCACGCGTTGGATATTGTGCCTGAAAAAGTTGAGATGCTCAACCGTTTTGTGTCACCTATTCGCGACGCAGAAATTGAGCGTTTTTTTGCAGAAACCAAGGCGGGTGACCGGACGCTTGATATTAAGGCAACAACTGATGTGGCAACGACATATGCCGATGCGGAATTCGTTGTGGTTGCAACGCCGACCAATTACGATTCCGCGCGGAACTTTTTCGATACCTCTTCCGTTGAGTCGGCAATCGATGCGGTCCGTTCTGTGAATCTCCATGCATGGGTGGTGATCAAGTCGACCATCCCTGTAGGATACACTTCGCGTCTCCGCGAGGAGAGGGGAGATGGTAGAATCATCTTCTCGCCGGAGTTCTTACGCGAGGGACATGCGCTCTATGACAATCTTCATCCTAGCCGTATAGTAGTGGGGGCCCCCACGGATGACGACGAGGCTCGCGCTGCCGCGGAGCGCTTCGCGGCTCTGCTTGCCGAGGGTGCCGATCCTGCAGAGCATGATCGCGTGAACGAGGATGGTTCGACTGGTATTCCCAAGCTCGTACTCGGTCTCACGGAGGCCGAGGCGGTCAAGCTCTTCGCTAACACTTATCTGGCGCTGCGCGTCTCCTACTTCAACGAGCTCGATACCTATTGCGAGGTGCGTGGACTTTCCACCACTGATGTCATCCGCGGCGTGTGCCTCGAACCGCGTATTGGGTCGTTCTACAACAATCCGTCCTTCGGCTACGGTGGCTACTGCTTGCCCAAGGACACCAAGCAGCTACTCGCCAACTACAAGGACGTGCCCCAGAACCTCATCGAGGCGATTGTGGACTCCAACCGTACGCGCAAAGACCACGTGGCAGACGAGGTGCTCACGCGTGTGAACGAGCTTGTGTACGCGGGCGTTTCCGCGCCGACCGTGGGTGTGTACCGTCTCACCATGAAGAGCGGATCGGACAACTTCCGTGCGTCTTCTGTCCAGGGCATTATGAAGCGCGTGAAGGCCAAGGGCGTTCCCGTGGTGGTCTATGAACCGACGCTGGACGATGCGACGTTCTTTGGTTCTGAGGTGATGCACGATCTCGCAAAGTTTAAGGAGCGCTGCGACTTGATTATCGCTAACCGCTGGAGCGATGAGCTTTCGGACGTGGCGGAGAAGGTGTATACCCGCGATCTGTTCCGTAGGGACTGAGTTAGTTTGATCGTGCGAATGGAGAGCCGATGTCTGTTATGAAAATACTGCTTGTCTTTGGCACTCGCCCAGAGGCAATCAAGATGTGCCCACTTGTAAACGAGCTCAAGCGGCGTCCTGAGCAGTTCGAAACTGTCGTTTGCGTAACCGGTCAGCATCGCGAGATGCTCGATCAGGTGCTTCGCGTCTTTGACGTTAAACCGGATCATGATCTCGCGATTATGAAGCCCGGCCAGACGCTTTTTGATGTGACGAGCGATGTATTGCTCAAGATCAAAGAGGTCTTAGAACTTGAGAAGCCCGATCTAGTGCTGGTTCACGGCGATACGACGACCTCGTTTGCGGCGGCGTTGGCAGCGTTTTATTTGCAGATCCCTGTCGGCCATGTCGAAGCTGGCTTGCGTACAAACAACCTGTATTCACCTTGGCCGGAGGAGTTTAACCGTCAGGCCGTGGACGTCATCTCGCATTGGTACTTTGCTCCGACGGATACTGCCAAGGAAAACTTGTTGTCCGAGGGCAAAGACGCTGCGCGTATTTTTGTGACGGGTAACACGGGTATCGATGCGCTTGGTACTACGGTCGATGAGGGTTATCAGAATCCGGAACTCGATTGGGCGGGAGATTCCCGTCTGATCCTTATCACCGCCCATCGCCGTGAGAATCTGGGTGAGCCCATGCACCGGATGTTCCGGGCGATCCGTCGCGTTATGGAGGAGCATCCGGACACAAAGGCGATCTATCCCATTCACATGAATCCCCAGGTTAGGAAAGCTGCACACGAGGAGCTTGATGGTTTTGACCGTTTGCGCATCATCGATCCTCTTGAAGTCGTAGATTTTCACAACTTCATGGCTGTGTCCCATCTTATTCTCACCGATTCCGGCGGTATCCAAGAGGAGGCACCCTCGCTGGGAAAGCCCGTACTGGTGATGCGTGATACGACCGAGCGCCCCGAGGGCGTGGCTGCCGGAACGCTTAGACTTGTGGGGACCGAAGAAGAGACGATTTATCGCGAATTCACGCGCTTGCTCGACGACCCGGCTGAGTACGAGGCGATGTCGCATGCGTCCAATCCGTACGGTGACGGCCACGCAAGCGAGCGGATCGCGGACGTGTTGGCTCAGTAATTTGACTGACTCATTTCGCCGGTTTGACAAAGCCCACGTCTCCGATGGACGTGGGCTTATTCTTGACTACGACGTCCGTGATCAAGGTGCCACCAGGAATTGCTGTCGGAATCCTTGGAATTCTCCGAAAGATCTATGCCAAGATCGAAAACCTTAGAGTTCCTAGAAATGGCGATTCGCGACTCAAGGCGCGACCTTATATCGTTGTCGGAAATGCCAGCTCCGTTAAAGAAGCGAGCAAGTGCGGCGGCGTTCGCCCGTTGATTGTCACGAGGCAGGATGTCCGCATTGTTGCCCCATGCGTTAATCGCGAGGATGCGCTCCTCCTTGTCACTGTCGAGCCATTCCGCAATTGCCTTCCACCACGTAGCATCTGTTTTGCCCATTGCCATGCCGTAGATGCAAATGATGTCCGATTGAGCGATGAGCTGCAGCGTCTCGTTTTCAACGAGATCCCCACGTTCCAAGTTGAGGCGTGGCTTCACAATCGTATCGAGCGCCTCGGGGTTATCTCGGTATTCCGGAACAACAATTTGCGATGCATCGTCAACGCCGGTGATGATGCCATGGCTATCGGCTAAATTGCCGTGAATATGCAGAACGCTGGAATCCAGTCTGCGCCCAAAGCTGCTGTATCCGAATGAAACAGAGTGCGAAAACTTGCCTGACTTGGATGCAGCAAGGAGCGCGCGATCGAGCAGTGTGGTGTAGTTGAAATTGACATAGCGTATAGACCAATTGTCCTTGGCGTGGGCGGCAAGAACCTTCTGCATCTTTGCGCGCTGATCGCCGCGCATGCCATCTCGCATGCAGTTGATGGCCGAACGGTAGAATCGCTCTTCAAGCGCTGGCGTGATTTGAAGTGCGTCGATACGCTGGTTGATCTTAGTGATATATACGTGTAAATGGCGCGTGAAGTGCTCAATGGCCCACGCATACTGCTCAGAGTCGATGCCTGCGTTCGCACAAGCTTCTGCGAGTTTGCTGCCAAGCGCTGTCTCGAAATCGCCCCATGACTCGTAATCACTCGTGATGGCGGACTGAATGGTCGAGAGAAGTTTTGCCAAAACAGAATTGGGACCATTTTTGAGCGTTTCGGCCGACAGCTCTTTACTGACTTCCTGTAGGTAGCTATCAATAATGCTAAGCGGTTTTGTTGGGAGTTTGGCTTGCAGGTCAAAACCGTTGCCAACAAGATAAGTGATTCTAAGCATACAGACATCACGCTCCATACGTCGAAGTTTTCCGGAGCCACTATACACAAGTACATCTGTTCGGTGTCAAGATATCTTGTATTTCTCTGCGAACGGTAACACTATATATTGTGTTAGTTAAGATATGCCAGCTGCGCAAAAATGGAATACGGAGTAAACAAGAGCGCTATATGTTGTATGGGTTATTTAAGAAAGTCCGCTTACCGAGTAGTCGCCAATATGGAGGGCGTCGATCGATCGGATTTGATTTCTAGCCGATGGGTTTTGGATGCCCTGTAGCGATGACCCCTGCATCGTGCTACGGCGCCTCTAAAGCGTTTCGCATCCCTGCCATGGGCACCTAAACCAGATATCTGGTTTAGGTGCCCATGGCAGGGATGCGAAAGGATAGCAAAAACGCTGCATAGCTGTGCTTTTTGCAACTTTATCCCTTTGCAAAGGATGACCAATTTTGGCCAACTGCACCAGAAAACCGTGTTAGCAATTGATATCCGGGAGGCTTTAACGTTCGTTTCCGGCGGACGAATGCTCAAAACATCGTTCCCATTGGCGAAGGCGTGGGGGATAGGTCGGGCATCGCGGCTGCTTCCAAGCGTTGTTCTTCCCAATTTGCCCACAAAGATATATGCCCACGAAGCCGTATTATCCTATTATTTTCGGCAAATACACAGCATGAATTCGGTGCTTTTCATTGCATGCAGGTGCCCGCTCTCTGTCCCCTCACTCACTTCTCTCGCTTGCAGTGATAGAGAGAAGCGAGAGATAGGGATAAGTGATAACAGAAGGAGAGTCTAGAGCTGCCTTCGAGCATTTGCAGAAAGGGGCGAGGGCGACTGCGCATCTAAACAGATCGCCGAGATCAGCGTTCACCCGCCCCAGGCAGTACAATGGCCACAGGTTTCAACATCCGAGGCAGGAATTCGCCATGACGAGCACCTTCAACCCTAGCCGTATTCTCGTCACCGGCGGCTGCGGCTTCATCGGGTCCAACTTCGTGCGCTGGGTTGCCCGGGAGCACCCCGGCGTGCACGTGACCGTGCTCGACAAGCTCACCTACGCCGGCAATCCCGCCAACATCGCCGGCCTGCCCGCCGACCGCGTGGAGCTCGTCGTGGGCGACGTCTGCGACGTCGCGCTTGTCGACCGGCTGGTTGCCAGCACCGACGCCGTGGTGCACTTCGCCGCGGAGTCGCACAACGACAATTCCATCGCCGACCCGGAGCCCTTCGTGCGCACCAACGTGCACGGCACCTTCGCCCTTATCGAGGCGTGCCGAAAGCACGGCGTGCGCTACCACCACATCTCGACCGACGAGGTCTACGGCGACCTCGCGCTCGACGACCCCGTCCGCTTCACCGAGGAGACGCCGTACCGGCCGAGCTCGCCCTACTCGAGCACCAAGGCGGCGTCTGACATGCTTGTGCGCGCTTGGGTGCGCACCTACGGTCTCGCCGCCACCATCTCCAACTGCTCCAACAATTACGGGCCCTACCAGCACGTGGAGAAGTTCATCCCCCGGCAGGTCACCAATGTCTTGTGCGGCATCCGGCCTGTGCTCTACGGCGACGGCCGCAACGTGCGCGACTGGATCCACGTGGACGACCACAGCTCCGCGGTGTGGGGGATCCTCACGCGCGGCCGCATCGGCGAGACCTACCTTATCGGCGCCGACGGCGAGCGCTCGAACATCGACGTGCTCCGCGCGATCCTGCGGGCAATGGGTCGCGCCGAGGACGACTTCGACCGGGTGCGCGACCGCCCCGGCCACGACCGCCGCTACGCAATCGACCCCACGAAGCTCCGGCGCGAGCTGGGCTGGAGGCCCGTCCACACCGACTTCGAAGCGGGCCTCGCCGAGACGATCCGGTGGTACCGCGACCACGAGTCCTGGTGGCGGCCCGCCAAGGAAGCGACCGAGGCCCGGTACCGCGCACAGGGGCAATAGAGCATATGTCTCTCTGCGTTTGCTGCGCATGTTGAAAGAGAGGGGAATAGCCGGCCGGCACCGGGTATACTCGAATCACTATTGAGCGAAGATGGGGAGGGGCGAAATGGTCAAGTCATTTGATGTAGCATATGCTTTCATTATTTGTCATGGCGATCTCGCCTTGACAAATCTAAAACTCAACAAGCTGGTTTACTTCGCACAGGTCGAGTCGCTCCGGCAAAGAGGCGTTGAGCTTTTCGACGATACGGTTGAGGCGTGGGAATACGGCCCTGTCGAGCCTGCGGTCTATCACGAGTTCAAGCGCTTTGGAAAAAGCGTGATTCGCGACTGCGGGCGTGGGGCACAGCTCACTGATGAGGAGATGCAGGTCGTCGACTATGTTGCCCGGAGCTACGGCACGATGACCGCATTCGATCTCGTCTCCCTGTCCCATCGTGACGGCGGCGCCTGGAGCCGGGTGTTCGATCCTCATGCCGACCGGATAATTAGCTCGAAGGACATCATCGATTCTGTTGACTTTAAGGGCATCGGCGGGGTATCCGGGACATTCGAGGCCGGAATGAGGGGCGTGATGCGGGCGATACCGAACGCGCTCAAGATGCTGGAGAACTCGTGACAGAGGAAGAGGCGCGGTCGCTCGGTTGCATCACACTTGGCGGTGAAGACATCATCGCCGCCATGGCGGAAACCATCTTCGTCACCCATAAGGTGGTTGCCGGGATGAGCAAGTGCTTCGACCCGCCTTCCAACGCTTCTCAGGAGACGGTGGATGTTGCTATCGGGAGGATTGCGAGTGCCGTCAATGCCTGTTTCGGCGTAATCTTTGGCGTCGGCCCCAGCGAGCGATACGAAGGAGATCTTTTTCTTCAGGTCACTTCGTTTTGTGAAATGCTGGCGCGGGACCACATATTCCCCGATGGGAACAAGCGCACCGCTTTGGTCGTATCGCTTGCGATCATGAACACGAAAGGGGTTGTCGTCGAGCTTCCCGACCCGAGAGATCCATCCAAAAACGAAGCGTACCGATGGATTCAGGATGTTGTTTCGGGAAAAAGGGGGAGGAATGAGATGGCCGTCGCCCTGAGAGCGATGGCGTCGTTTGGTTCGTACGAGCTTCGTTCCAATGCTCCGGATGAATAGATGTACGGCGAGCCCCGGTTTTACCTGGGCTCGCCGTTTTGGGATTGCGACCGAGCAGTGCAATGGTCATAGGATTTAACGCCCGAGGCGGGTATTCGTCACGACGAGTGCCTTCAGCCCCGGTCACGACCACCGCTACGCGATCGACCCCACGAAGCTCCGGCGCGAGCTGGGCTGGAGGCCCGCCCACACCGACTTCGACGCGGGCCTCGCCCAGACGATCCGGTGGTACCGCGACCACGAGTCCTGGTGGCGCCCCGCCAAGGAAGCGACCGAGGCCCGGTACCGCGAGCAGGGGCAGTAGGCTGTTTCTGGGAATTCATTCGGCTTAATTCGACAATAGGCAATGAGTGCCTACCGGTATGAAGGGCCTCCATTCCGCGTTCGCTGTTAAGGGCCTGCTTGCAGGGCGATGCCCTTGACGGTACTTCATGCGCAAAGATGTTGCGCATGAAGTAAAAGCGCAATAATAGTGCGCTTTTGCGTGAGGTGCATGCGATGCGAATCGAACGATTCAGGCGTTCTCAGTACAGTGTGTGTGACCGTCCATCGAACGCCCGCCGCCCCGAGGAATGCCCCGGCAAATAGGGACGCCATAGGGGTATATTCAGCACAAGCAGAAGGTTTATACCCCTCCTGTGGATATGCTGAAGTGGGCAACGCCCACATCGAACAGTCGTCTCCCCAAAGGCGGCTGTTCTCCTATGCAGGCATTACCCGCCGTATATTAGCCGATTACGAGAATCAGAATAACGGCGAACGCGAGAAGCGTTGCTGCTGCAAGAAGCAGCGCGGTGAGCCTGGCCATGAGATCCCTCCTGTTCTCTCTGTTGGACTCGGAGGGCACCGCCCGCTCGCTAGAGATATCGTAGCATAGTATAGGAACATATGTTCGATATAGAATCATCAGAAATGATCCTCTTTCTTGCGTAGGAAGCTTCGTTCAGGTTCTACTGCTTTCGTCTATATCGCGTTGCCCGGGCTGCTCCTAGTTTTTCGATATAGTCTTCTATCTGCAGCTTCAGTAAAACGCGTTCTACGGTTTTCTGGCTTAATGTCGGGTTTGCGTCCATGATGTCTCGCTTGCTCGCCCCGCCGATCAAGGAGTCAAAGTAGCTCTTGAGGACATCTTCGCTCGAGGTGCCGGACAGGAGGGCGGAGGCTCTTTCGTCCAGCGTTTTGTAGCAAGCTTCAATTACTCCGAGCATATAGGTTACAAACGGCGCATAGTCGTTCAGTCCGTCCACCCAGCCAGCTGAGCTCGCACGAAGCGCTTCGTAGTACGTTCGTTTCGTTCTCTCAATTTCCGCTTCAATGGACACGTATTTTCCGACTGTATAGCCGTTGCGATAAAGCAAGAGAAGGGTTATGAGTCGGCTCATTCTGCCGTTTCCATCGTTGAAGGGATGGATGCTCACGAAGTCAAAGACGAAAACAAGGCTTATGAGCAGGGGGTCATGCACACCGCTTTCGATTTCGCGGTTATATTCCTCACAGATCCGTTGCATGGCATCGGGCGCCAACGCGGCTGGCGTCGGTTTGAATCGGGTGACAAGCTCACCGGAAGGCAGCCTTTCCGCAATCGTGTTGTCGGCATCTTTCCACTTGCCAGCAAATGAAGTGTCAAGATAACGATAGAGGTCTCGATGAAGCTGGAGTATGACTCCAGGGGTCACGGGTATGTCATCGTGTCGTTCGTGGATCATATCGAGCACAAAGCGATATCCGGCGATTTCGCGCTCATTGCGGTTTCTGGGCTCAGCATCTTGTTCTACGAGCTCGCGAAGGCGCTTGTCGGAGGTCGAAATGTTCTCGATGCGATTGGACGCACCCGTACTTTGGATTTTTGCCACTTCGCAGAGCTTGTTGAAGACATCGGGTTTTGTGGCGGTATAAAGCGATTGCCGTCCCTTATGCTCGCGCACGCCGCCCAACGCGGATACGATTTCCGGTTTCATGAGACCGTTGAGTTTTGTGCGGTAGTCGAGCGGAATCATGGACGTCTCCAAGGTATCTTAGTCATTTGCCGAATAATGACTAAGATGCTATCAAAGTGACTAGGATACGCAAGTAATTGCGATGGCTGCATGATGGAACAAGCAGTGCGCGCATTCGATAGGACGGTGCCTTAACGGCTGCTGCAACGAGAAGGTCTCGATGCTTTTCAGGCAGATGTCCTGGCATGGCTTTTCGATCGGTGCATATGCGCTATCATCCCAATACAACGAAAAACGGCTTGCCGTTTTGCAAAGGGGGGTCTCTCAAAGAGGGAAACCCCTTATTTTTTGATTGTCTGCGCGCCGCCCCCCAATTGCACGGATACTGTCCCTTTTTGATGCCCTGCGCCCCTAGAAGGTACAATAGTGCTCGCCGGCTGGCGCAGACCAGCCCGCGGGGGCGGCAGGGGGCCGCCCGGGGTGCAAACTGTGTCCGAAAGGATTCCCATGAAATACTTTGGTACCGACGGCTTCCGTGGCGAGGCGAACAAGGGCCTTACCGTCGACCACGCCTTCAAGATCGGCCGCTACGTGGGCTGGTACTACGGCGCGCGTCAGGACCGCAAGGCGCGCGTGGTGGTGGGCAAGGACACCCGCCGCTCCAGCTACATGTTCGAGTCCGCGCTCGTGGCGGGTCTCGTCGCTTCCGGCGCCGATGCCTACATGCTGCACGTCATCCCCACGCCGGGCGTTGCCTACGAGACGGTTGACGGCCGCTTCGACTGCGGCATCATGATCTCCGCCTCGCACAACCCGTACACCGACAACGGCATCAAGCTTGTCAACAGCGAGGGCTACAAGATGGACGAGGACGTCCTCGAGCTCATCGAGGCCTATATCGACGGTGAGGTCGAGGTGCCGCTGGCCACGGGCGACCATATCGGTGCCACGGTGGACTACATGCAGGGCCGCAATCGCTACATCGCCCACCTGATCGCCAGCGCCAACTTCTCGCTGCAGGGAGTGAAGGTCGGCCTGGACTGCGCTAACGGATCCGCGTCGTCAGTTGCCAAGCCGGTGTTCGATGCGCTGGGCGCCGACGTCCGCGTTATCAACAATGCGCCCGACGGCTTTAACATCAATGTGGACTGCGGCTCCACCCACCTCGACCGACTGCGCCGCCATGTGGTGGAGCAGGGCCTGGACGTGGGCTTTGCCTACGACGGCGATGCGGATCGCTGCCTTGCCGTGGACGAGCGCGGCAACGTGGTCGACGGCGACCTGATCCTGTACGTGTGCGGCGTGTACCTCAACAAGCACGGCCGTCTGACCGGCGGCACCGTGGTGCCCACCGTCATGAGCAACTACGGCCTGTTCAAGGCCTTCGACGAGGCGAGCCTGTCCTACGAGACCACCGCGGTGGGCGACAAGAACGTCTACGCCTGCATGCGCGCCAACGGCTACAGCCTGGGCGGCGAGCAGTCCGGCCACATCATCTTCGGCGATATCGAGTGCACCGGCGACGGCATCATGACCTCCCTGCGCATCATGGAGGTGCTGCGCGCCGAGCGCGAGACGCTCTCCCAGCTGTGCGCTCCGGTGAAGCTGTACCCGCAGCTGCTGACCAACGTGCGCGTGACCGATCGCGACGCCGCCATGGCCGACGAGGCCGTGCTCGCCTCCGTGAAGGAGGCCGAGGAGTTCCTAGGCGACCGCGGCCGCGTGCTCGTGCGCGCGAGCGGCACCGAGCCGCTGGTTCGCGTGCTTGCCGAGGCTCCGACCGACGAGCTGTGCCGCGAGGCGAGCGAGTTTACCCTGAAGGCGCTGGAGCCGTTCCGCGTGGAGTAGGGTGGTTGCCCGCCGGCGACCGGCGGTTTTACCTGCGGTGTGTGCGCCCCGACCGGTCTGGTGCCGGTCGGGGTGCTTTGCGCTGGAGGCGGGCGCGGGGATGCGCTGCCGTGAAGGCGCGCGTGGGCACGCTGCCGTGAGGGCCTGATAAGACTGCGCCCCCTGTGCCGTGGATGGCACAGGGGGCGCAGCGCTTTTGCTGTTGGATGCAGGTTACAACGCGTAGAGGGCGCCGAACTTCTTGGCGAGGTAGCTGCAGTAGTACGTGGCGTCAAACGGCTCACCGCACGCGCCTTCGATCAGCTCGGGCGCATCCTTGGAGCGGCCCCAGCGCCAGATCTTGTCGCCCAGCCAAGCGCGCACCGGTGCGAGGTCGCCCGAGGCGCATGCCTCGCCGAAGTCGACCCTTTCTGCCACCATGGCACGAAGCAGCTGCGAACCGTAGGCGCTGCCGAGCGCGTAGGTGGGGAAGTAGCCGAAGTCGCCGCCCGACCAGTGCGTATCCTGCAGGCAGCCGTGCGTGTCATCAGGTACCTCGATGCCCAGGTACTTGGCCGTGAGGTCGCTCCACATGCCCGGGATGTCGTGCGCGGTCGCCTCGCCGGCGAACAGGGCGCGCTCGATCTCGTAGCGAATCATGACGTGCAGCGGGTAGGTGAGCTCGTCGGCCTCCGTGCGGATGAGCGAGGGCTGCGCGATGTTGACGGCGCGGTACAGCTCGTCTTCTGAGACGTCGCCGTACACGCCGGGCACGCGGCGACGCAGCACCTTGAGCAGCGGACCCATGAACGGACGGCTGCGGCCGACGATGTTTTCGAAGAAGCGCGACTGGCTCTCGTGGATGCCCATGGAGGTGCCGCCGGCAAGGCAGGTGTAGGCATACGCCGGGTCGACGCCAAGCTCGTAGATGGCATGGCCCGCCTCGTGGATGATCGAGTACACGTTGGAGATCAGGTTGTCCTCGTAGATGTGCGTGGCGATGCGCGCGTCACCGGGCGCGAAGCCCTCCGAGAACGGGTGCTCGGTGAAGGCGAGCGTGGTGTCGGCGCGGTCGATGCCCACGAGGTCGATCAGGTCAAACGACAGCTGCTTCTGCACGTGCTCGGGAACGCGCTCGGCCAGGAAGGGGGCGTCGGGCTGGTAGCCGCGCTGCACGATGCCGTGGACGAGCGGCACGACGGTCTCGCGGACCTGGTCGCAGAAGGCGTCGAAATCGGCCATGGTGAGGCCGCGCTCGTACTGGTCGAGCAGTACGTCGTAGGGGTCCTTCGTGCTGTCCAGGCAGGTGGCGCGTCGCTTGCAAGCCTCGACGATGCGATCTACGTAGGGCTCGAAGGACGCCCAGTCGTTTGCCGCCTTGGCCTTGTGCCACACGGCGTCTGCCTCGCAGGTCAGGCGCGTCCAGGCCTCTTCCTCCTCGGCGGGGATGGCGCTTGCCTCGCGCTGGTCGCGTGCGAGCACGCGGACCTCGGCGGCGAGCTGTTTGTCGCCGATCTTGCCCTTGGCCGCGGCCTTGTGCAGGTCGTGCACGAGCTCGACGGCGTCGTCGCTCGTCAGCAGGCGATGGTAGCCGCCCGCGAGCGCCGCCAGGGCCTCGCCGCGCGCTGCGGCGCCGTTCTCGGGCGCGATGGTCGCGCCGTCGAACTGGGTGACTTTCATCAGGTAGTCATAGGTGCTCAGCTTGCGCTCGAGCCCGCGCAGCTTTTTGCCGAGCTTCTTGGCGCCGGCGTCCTTCTTCTTGCCCACGGTCTCCTCCTTGGGGTGAATCGTCTTGCGCCTTCCAGTGTAGCGGGTCGGGCGGATGCGGCGCGGCAAAACCGACAAGATGCGTCGGGTTCTCCGCGGTAGGCGCGGCGCGGGGTTCGGGTGGAGCGGGGCGGTCGCCGTTGTCCCCATCGGCCCGTTGTCCGGCCCATCCTGCCCGGTCCATCTTCACCATCCCCATCGGCCCGCCCTGTCCGGTCCATCTTCACCATCCCCATCGGCCGTCCTGTCCGGCCCGCCCTTGCCGTCTGCGCGAGGTTGCTGCCCACCCTCTCCATCTTGCCAATACCATGGACACCCTTGCTGCAGCATGCATGCGTCAGCCCGGTGTGCTATCCTAGCTCGCAACGCGTTGACGGAGAGGGTTGTGTCCGCCGCGTCCCGGCAAGAGAGGGAAGGTCACCGGCTGTAAGCCTTCCTGCGTGGACAAGGGCACAGCGTTCACTCCCGAGCAGCGACCTGAACGGCGCCGCGTGCAGCACAAGCTGCCCGCGCTCAGTAGGGAAGCCGTCCGCCCGAGCGACAGAGGGCAAAAGAGGGCATGCCGGGCCTGACATCCGGCAGCCAAACAAGGTGGTACCGCGGATTTATCCGTCCTTGGCGCGAGGGACAGCCCCGAGCGCGAAGGACGGTTTTTTGTTAGAGAAGGGATGATTCATGAGTCTGATCGAAGACCTTGAGCAGCTTGAAGCCAAGGCCAAGGAGATGATCGAGGGCGCGAGCACGCCTGAGGCGCTCGAGCAGGCGCGCGTGGCGCTGCTCGGCCGCAAGGGAGAGATCACCTCGGTGATGCACATGATGGGCAAGGTCGCCCCCGAGGAGCGCCCCGTGCTGGGCAAGCGCGCCAACGAGCTGCGTCGCCTGGCCGAGAGCCTCGTCGAGCACCGCGGCAGCGCCCTCAAGCGCGCGGCTATGCGCGACCTCATGGCCACCGAGGCCGTGGACGTCACCCTGCCGGGCGCTCGCCCCAAGATCGGCCATCAGCACCTCATCAACCAGATCATCGAGGAGATGGAGGACGTCTTCTGCGGCATCGGCTATACGGTCGAGGACGGTCCGCACGTGGAGACGACCTACTACAACTTCACCGCGCTGAACGCCCCCATGGATCATCCGAGCCGCAGCGCGCGCGACACGTTCTACGTCGTGGACAACGCGCCGGGCACCTGCGCCCACTCCGAGGCGCACGCGCACGGCGAGTCCGACGTCCTGCTGCGCACCCAGACCTCCGGCGTGCAGGTGCACATCATGGAGAGCCAGAAGCCGCCCATCTACATGATCGCGCCGGGCACGGTGTACCGTCCCGACACCCCCGATGCCTGCCATCTGCCCCAGTTCAATCAGGTCGAGGGCCTCGTGGTCGACGAGGGCATCACCTTCGGCGACCTCAAGGGCACGCTCGACTACTTCGTCAAGTGCATGTTCGGCTCCGAGCGCAAGACGCGCTACCGTCCGCACTTCTTCCCGTTCACCGAGCCCTCCTGCGAGGTCGACGTGAGCTGCGGCGTGTGCCACGGCGAGGGCTGCAGCTTCTGCAAGCATTCCGGTTGGATCGAGATTCTGGGCTGCGGCATGGTCGACCCCAACGTGCTCGTCAACTGCGGCATCGACCCCGAGCGCTACAGCGGCTTCGCCTTCGGCATCGGCGTCGAGCGCGTGGCGGCCCTGCGCTACGACCTGCCCGATCTGAGGACGCTGATGACGGGAGACATGCGCTTCCTCAATCAGTTCTAGTCCCTGCGGCTTTCCCGGGCACCCGACCTTGAGGTTCAATCGTCGGGCACCGCACGCTAGGCGTGCGCCCTCCTCTTTCACCCCAATCTCGGGCACCTGGAAAAGCCGGCTCCGTTGCAGATGTAAGAAAACCCCTAGGGTTATTTCACATATCGAGAGGAGAAGACGCGATGCGCGTTCCGTATAGTTGGCTCGGCGAGATGATCGAGCTGCCGAGCGACCCGGCTGAGCTGGTCGCAGAGTTCATTCGCACGGGCACCGAGGTGGAGTCCGTCGACACCGTGGGCGAGTCGTTCGACCATGTGGTCACCGCTCAGGTGCTGTCCAAGGAGCCCCATCCCGATTCCGACCACATGTGGGTCACCAAGGTCGATGTGGGCCAGTTCAACGTGGGCGAGGACGGCGAGCCCGAGCCGCTGCAGATCGTCTGCGGCGCCCAGAACTTCAACGAGGGCGACCACATCGTGACCGCCATGATCGGCGCCGAGCTGCCCGGCGGCATCAAGATCAAGAAGTCCAAGCTGCGCGGCGTGTTGTCCTGCGGCATGAACTGCTCCGCGCGCGAGCTGGGGCTTTCCGGCGATCACTCGGGCATCATGATCCTGCCGCCCGACGCGCCGGTGGGCGTGCCGTTCGCGCAGTATCAGGGTACCTCCGAGACCGTTCTCGACTGCGAGATCACGCCCAACCGTCCCGACTGCCTGTCCATGGTGGGTATCGCCCGCGAGGTCGGCGCCATCTACGACCGCGATTACCATGTGGACTATCCCCAGATCAAGGAGGAGAAGGGCACCCCGACCGCCGATGAGCTCACGGTCGCCTTCGACGGCGAGGGCATGTGTGACCGCTACGTGGCGCGCATCGTGCGCAACGTGAAGGTCGGCTCGAGCCCCGACTGGATGGTCCAGCGCCTGACCGCGCTCGGCATCCGCCCGCACAACAACATCGTCGACATCACCAACTACGTGATGATGCTCACCGGTCAGCCGCTGCACGCCTTTGACCTCTCCACCTTCGCTGCGCGCGACGGTAAGCGTTCCGTCGTGGTCCGCGCCGCGCAGGAGGGCGAGACCTTCACGACCCTCGACGGCGTCGAGCGTACGCTTTCTGCGGGCATGACGCTCATCACCGACGGCGAGCGCCCCGTGGCGCTGGCCGGCGTCATGGGCGGCATGGATTCCGAGATCGAGGACGACACCGTCGACGTCATGGTCGAGAGCGCCTGCTTCGATGCCGGCCGCACCTCGCACACGAGCCGCGACCTGTCGCTCATCTCCGACGCCTCCATCCGCTTCGAGCGCCAGGTCGACGAGACCGGCTGCGTGGACGTCGCCAACATCACCTGCGCCCTGATCGAGGAGCTCGCCGGCGGCGAGGTCGCGCCCGGCTACGTGGACCTGTACCCCGCGCCCAAGCAGCAGCCTGAGCTGACGCTGCGCCTGTCGCGCGTGCACGCCATCTGCGGCGCCGACATCGAGGCCGATTTCGTCGAGCGCGCGCTGACGCGCCTCGGCTGCACGGTCTCGCGCATCGACGACGACACCTTCCATGTCGTGACCCCGAGCTTCCGCCCCGACCTTCCGCGCGAGATCGACCTCATCGAGGAGATCCTGCGCCTGTGGGGCATGGATCGCGTCGAGGCGACGATCCCCGCTGCGCGTAACCACATCGGTGGCCTCACGCGCGAGCAGCACCTCACGCGCAAGATCGGCCAGATCCTGCGCGCCTGCGGGCTCAACGAGACGACGACCTTTGGTTTTGCCGCCGCTGACGACCTCAAGAAGATCGGCATGTCCGAGGAGGGCCGCGGCTGTCCCGTGGTCCTCATGGATCCGCTGATCGCCGACCAGACCGAGATGCGCCGCTCGCTCATTCCGGGCCTGCTGCGCTCCGTTGCGTACAACGAGGCCCACGGCACCGCCAACGTGCAGCTGTACGAGATCGGCCGTCTGTTCCACGGCCGCGAGAACGCGAGCAAGCCCAAGGAGCGCATGAGCCTCGCCGGCGTCCTGTCCGGCGCCATGGACGACGTGACCTGGCTGCAGAAGTACCGTCCGCTGCGCTTCTTCGACGGCAAGGGCGTCGTGGAGGAGCTGCTGGCCCAGCTGCGTATCGAGAAGGTGCGCTTCCGTCCCGCCGAGGGCGAGGGCTACGCCTTCCTGCAGCCCGGCCGCGGTGCCGAGGTCCTTTCGGGCGGCACGGTGCTCGGTTGGGTCGGCGAGATCCATCCCGATGCGCGCGAGGCCATGGACATCGACCTGCCGGTCGTGGCGTTCGAGCTCAACTTCGATGCGCTGCTCTCCGGCGCACGCGGCCAGGAGGCCTATCACGAGTTCTCGAGCTTCCCGAGCGTCGAGCACGACCTGGCCATCGTGGTCGACGAGAGCGTGACCTGCGAGGATCTGGAGCGTCGCATCACGAGCGCGGGTGGCAAGCTGCTCTCCGGCGTGCGCCTGTTCGACGTGTACCGCGATCCGGTGCGCGTGGGCGAGGGCAAGAAGTCGATGGCGTTCGCGCTGACGTATCGCTCGGACGACCACACGCTGACCTCGGAAGAGGTCGAGCGCGCCCACTCCAAGCTGGTGACCAAGGTGTGCAAGGCCACGGGCGGCGAGGTGCGTTCGTAGCGTTTCCGGGCGCTATCGTTTACCTGCGGCTTACCGACTGAGTCGTATACTTGTGGGGGTCTGCGCGCTGCGCGGACCCCCATCGTGTTGGAAGGGATGTGGCGGATGCCCAGCTGGAACATACATATCGCCCAAACCGAGCGCCTGCTTGCGCGCGGCGGTGCAGTTGCGCATACGGTGCGCGATGCCAATGCGTTTCTGTTCGGCAACCTCGTGCCCGATATCCAGGTCGGCTATATGGTGCCTGGGATCGAGGAGCCCATCCCGTACCGCATCACGCACTGCGCCGAGCCCGCGCCCATCCCCAAGCCGCGCGAGCGCGAGTTTTGGGATGAATTCGTGGCTCCGTTGGCTGCTCAGATGGGTGAAGCCGACCGTACCTGCACGGTTGTCGAGCCCGGAGATATCCGCCGCGAGATCGATCGCGTGAATCGCATTCACTTCGCGCATCGGTATCGCGACCAGGAACCCGTCGCTGCGGACGAGTGCGGTGCGAGCGGGGATGCGCCCGCGCCGCGGGACGAGCGCTCCCGGTTTGATCTGGTCCTTGGAGCATGGGCGCATCTCATGGCCGATAACCTGTGGAACACCCGTGTCAACGAGTTTCTGGACGCGCACGGCGGAAAACCGAGCGAGCAGTTTCGCATCAAGAAGCAAAACGACTTTGACGGGTTCGGTAAGACGCTCGAGATCCATGCGCTCCCGCGTGAGACGAGCGCCCTGGTGGCGGCCGCTGCGGAGTTTCCGCAGTATGCCATAGGCCGCATGCAGGTGCATGACGCACTGGTCGTTGCGCACGAGATTGTGCGCACCAACGGCGTGGCGGAGCATGCGCCGTATATGCTACTGACCGAGGAGTTCTTTACGTCGGTGTTCGAGGAAGTGCTCGACGTGACCGAGCAGGCCCTCGAAGAGCGTTTGGGCTAGGCGCGGGCTCGCGATCATTCTCACAGCTCCGGCGCTTACGCGCCGGAGCTGTGATTTTTCTCGGGCGTGCCGCGCGCCCTGTGCAAAGGAATCGAGAGGGCTCGTCGTCCTTGCCGCGTCGTCAATGGATGCCGATGGCGTGGTGGAGCCTAATTTAGACGGCTTTGGCAGCTTCGATTACACGTTGCATATTTCCGCCGCTTTCCGCCGGGCATTTGCATAGCTTTTCATTCAATGTGCTCGCGTCAAAACCTGTATCGTCCTGGGGCGCGGTTTTTCGGTGACGAACTCCCATCGTCCGGAGGCCGTCCGCAAAAGCCCAGTTGTTTCCTGCGACGTTATGACGAGGTATCGCCATAGGTTTGAATTCCCACCCGAAAACCGCGCCCCAGGACGATACAGGTTTCTCCGATGGGGTCATGAGCGCGATTGTATTCATGGGCAAGAAAACTTATCTGCGAGAACGGCGTTTAGTATACGAACTCTGTTTCCAGCAGCTTCTTGCGCAATTCAAGCCGCTCATGAGTCGGTCCCATCGTCTTGGGATCGAGCGGGAAACCCACGTGATGTGCGATGCGCTGAACGATTCCCTCGAATCGCTCAAAGTTCTTGAGGCGACTGGGTGTGACGAACATCACGTGGTAGCCCATCATCTCAAGATCGTCGCGTCGCTCCTCATCCTCGTCGGAAGTGCCTGCATATTCATGGAACAGGCGACTCTGATATTCAATGATAAGGTGCGCGGATCGGTACACGAGGTCCCCGTAGCGCACGCCTTCTACGCGCCTGCTTCCCAGGAGCTTAATGACCGGCAGTTCGGCATTGAGCTCGGGGAGCGGAAGCCCGTAACCGCCTGATTTCGTAGGTAGGCAAAGCAGCATGCACAATGCCGTTTCCATGGGCGAAGCGGATTTGTCGCAGACGTACCGGAGCGCCGAAAGCGCTTTGCCTGAACCCCTGACGCCGCGATTCACCTCTGCGTATTCCCGGATGCTCGCCTTTGTGCTGAGGGGCGCGAGACCGTACCGCGTGATTCTATCGTGCTCATTCGGGCCGAGCGCATATGTGCCGCAGAGCTCCATGGCGCATTGGACATGGTCTGCCAGCTCTCCGCTTTGACATATATATAAGTACGTGAGCTCCGGTATGGTGCAGGCGCATGCGTCGTCAATGCTGACGAAGCTCGGTGCCGTGAGGCCCTCAGGAAGCACGCGGCATATCGCGTTTTTCGAGGACCGACGCGATCGCTTGTCCGGCACAAGGATGCAGTAGGGCGGCGTGACGAGCAAGGGGCTGGAGGCCCGCTCGACCTCTTTGATTTGCCGGGCATGTATCGCGGCGTCATCGAGGTCGTTCGTGCCGAGCAGCATGGCCTCGTACGGTCGCGGGAAGGTGTCGGTCCGCATGAGCTGAAGGGCGCTTTGTCCTGTGAGATATAACTTCGACATACTGTGAATATATCATAGAAATATAACTAAAATACAAAATGCAACTAGCGCAGAATAAAAAAGCACCGCCCGAGGTATCTCGGGCGGTGCTGATGAGCGCTATGCGGCGCGGACGGTGCGCTTAGCGAACCTGGGCGACGTAGGCCACGTTCGTAGAGGTAGCCTTGCCGTCGAGGTGAATGGACATGCGCGGATCGCCGGCGGTGGCGACGGTGAGCTCACCCTCCTTGACGTAGCCGAGCTCCTTGGCCGTCTCGATGGCCTTGATGATGGTGCCGTTGACGGTACCCTGGGTGATGGCGGCCAGGTGCGGCTCGACGCCCCAGTACATGATCATCTGCTGCACGGCCCACTCGTGGCGGGAGAAGGCGCAGATGGGCACGTTGGGACGGAAGTGCGAAATCAGACGCGCGGTGCGGCCGGTGGTCGTGGGCACGGTGATGCACTTGGCGCCGACGACGGTGGCCATGTTCACGGCGGACATGCCGACGACGTTGTTGATCACGCGGGTGCCGTGCGCGTTCTCGGGCGCGTCGAGCGGCGCGTGAACGGGCAGGTGCTTCTCGGTCTCGTGCGCGATGTGGGCCTGCATCTTCACAGCCTCGACCGGGTACTGGCCGGCAGCGGTCTCGCCAGAGAGCATGACGGCGTCGGTGCCATCGTAGATGGCGTTCGCGACGTCAGCGACCTCGGCGCGCGTCGGGCGCGGGTTGTGCTGCATGGAGTCGAGCATCTGGGTCGCGGTGATGACGGGCTTGTAGGCCGCGTTGCACTTGGCGATGATGTCCTTCTGGATGTGGGGAACGAGTTCGGGAGCGATCTCGATGCCCAGGTCGCCGCGGGCGACCATGATGCCGTCGGAGACCTCGAGGATGGCGTCGAAGTTCTGGACGCCCAGCGCGCACTCGATCTTCGGGAAGATCGTGACGTGCTCGCCACCGTTCAGGCGGCAGAGGTTACGGATCTCCTCGACGGCGGCGGCGTTGCGGATGAAGGAGGCAGCGATGTAGTCGATGTTCTCCTTGATGCCGAACAGGATGTCCTCGCGGTCGCGGTCGGTGATGGCGGGCAGGGAGATGTCAACGTTGGGGATGTTGACGCCCTTGCGCTCGCCGATCTCGCCGGTGTTCTTGACGATGCAGTGCATGTCCTGGCCGTCGACGGACTCGACCTCGAGGGCAACCAGGCCGTCGTCGATCAGGATGAGGGAGCCGGCCTCGGCCTCGGAGGGGAGCTCGAGGTAGTCGAGGGAGATGTGGGTCTCGTCGCCGAGCCAGTCCTCGCTGGTGGGCTGCGCGGTCACGATGATCTTGTCGCCCTCGTGGACGGTGATCTTGGCGTGATCCTTGAGCAGGCCGGTGCGGACCTCGGGGCCCTTGGTGTCGAGCAGGATGCCCACGGGGATGCCGAGCTCACGGGAGATGCGGCGGACGCGCTCGATGCGCTCGTGATGCTCCTCGTAAGAGCCGTGCGAGAAGTTGAAGCGGGCGACGTTCATGCCCGCCTTGATCATCTCGCGGAGGGTATCGTCGCTGTCGCAGGCGGGACCCATGGTGCATACGATCTTAGTGCGCTTGTACATTCAGACCTCCATCTGACGTCGACTTTGCGCTGATAAAACGATTTGCCAACGCCGTTATTATAGGCAATCGGATAACAGGGCAATGTAATGTCGCGATTATTGCTCAGTCTTTTCACAGATTCAGAGCAGATTTACATATCTCATAGGTATGTTGATGCCTGCGTGCGCGCATGGCAATGGTATCGAGTCCACATCTGGCGGGAGATCGCTTGTGCTCGCCCGACAAGTTGGTGCCAGGTACAAACTTGTCGCCCGACAAGATGGTGCCAGGTACAAACTTGTCGGGGCGGGGATGTAAACGTGGCGCACTCCGCCGGCCACACTCCACCGGCGGGGCGGCATCGGACGGTGCTCCCGACAGCCTCGGGCAAAAGTGTTCTCAAAGTGTTTTCGCACGGTAGCGACGGTGAACGCAGCGTGCGAGCTGCAGGCGCGCGCGGGCGCGAGCAGCGGTGACGTGGCGTTTCGTGACACGTGTACCACTTTGACCGCCTACGGATATAAAGGGAGATTCTATGTAGATTTACGGTATGATTTTTGCCATTGCAAGCCGCTGCCCGGCGCGTAGCCTCAAGAGGCCCTTGCCCCGCTTGCGGGGAATTAAGATCGGGCAAATCCCCGTGCCGCCGGCCAGCATACATCCCAAAAGGGGGAGGCAAAGTATGCAGAAGGAATACTTGGCTTCAGCCGAGGAGGTGCTCGAGGACCAATCCTCGAACGCCGAGACAGGCCTTTCTGCCGACGTTGCGCAGCAGCGTCTGGCCGAGTTCGGCCCCAACAAGCTGGATGAGGAGGAGAAGACCCCGCTGTGGATCCGCTTCTTCCAGCAGATGGCCGACCCGATGGTTATCATGCTCATCTGCGCGGCCGTCATCTCGGCCGTGACCGGCATGATCCAGGGCGAGTCCGAGTGGGCCGACGTCGTCATCATCATGACGGTCGTCATCATTAACTCCGCGCTCGGCGTCATCCAGGAGGCGAAGTCCGAGGAGGCGCTCGAGGCGCTGCAGGAGATGAGCGCGGCGCAGTCCAAGGTCATCCGCGACGGCAAGATGGTCTCGCTCCATTCCTCCGAGCTCGTGCCGGGCGACATCGTCCTGCTCGAGGCCGGTGACTCCGTGCCCGCGGACTGCCGCGTGCTCGAGAGCGCTTCCATGAAGATCGAGGAGGCCGCCCTCACCGGCGAGTCCGTCCCCGTCGAGAAGCACACCAACCCGATCTCGCTCGATGGCGCTGACGACGTGCCGCTGGGCGACCGCAAGAACATGTGCTACATGGGCTCCACCGTGGTCTACGGCCGCGGTCGCGCCGTCGTGGTCGGCACCGGCATGAAGACCGAGATGGGTAAGATCGCCGGCGCTCTGAATGAGGCGAAAGAGGAGCTCACCCCGCTGCAGATGAAGCTCGCCGAGCTCTCCCGGATCCTGACCATCATGGTCATCGTGATCTGCGTGGTCATCTTCGCGGTCGACCTGCTGCGCTCCGGCATCGGCAACGTCATGGCCGAGCCGCACATGCTGCTCGACACCTTCATGGTCGCCGTGTCGCTGGCTGTCGCCGCCATCCCCGAGGGCCTGGTCGCCGTCGTGACGATCGTCCTTTCCATCGGCGTCACCAAGATGGCCAAGCGCCAGGCCATCATTCGCAACCTGTCCGCCGTCGAGACCCTCGGCTGCACCCAGGTCATCTGCTCCGATAAGACCGGTACCCTCACCCAGAACAAGATGACGGTCGTCAAGCACGAGCTCGCCTCCTCCGAGGAGAAGCTGCTGGCCGGCATGGCCCTGTGCTCCGACGCCAAGTGGGACGAGCAGGCCGGCGAGGCTGTGGGCGAGCCCACCGAGTGCGCCCTGGTCAACGATGCGGGCAAGGCCGGCATGCAGGGTCTGGACGTCGAGCACCCGCGCGTGGGCGAGGCTCCGTTCGACTCCGGCCGCAAGATGATGTCCGTCGTGGTCGAGGAGGCCGACGGCTCGTTCGAGCAGTACACCAAGGGCGCGCCCGACGTCATCCTGAACCTGTGCACGCAGGTCTACGAGGACGGCAAGATCGTTCCCATGACCGACGCCAAGCGCGACGAGCTGCTCGCCGCCAACAAGGCCATGGCCGACGAGGCGCTGCGCGTGCTTGCGCTCGCCAGCCGCACCTATGACACCAAGCCGACCGACTTCTCCGCCGAGGCGCTCGAGAACAACCTCGTGTTCTGCGGCCTGTCCGGCATGATCGACCCCGAGCGTCCCGAGGTGGCCCCGGCCATCAAGGAGGCTCACGGCGCCGGCATCCGCACCGTCATGATCACGGGCGACCACATCGACACCGCCGTGGCCATCGCCAAGAACCTCGGTATCGTCGAGAGCCGCGACCAGGCCATCACCGGTGCCGAGATCGACAAGATGTCTGACGCCGAGCTCGATCGTCAGATCGAGAAGTACGGCGTGTACGCGCGTGTCCAGCCTGAGCACAAGACGCGCATCGTCGAGGCGTGGAAGTCCAAGAACAAGGTCGTCGCCATGACCGGCGACGGTGTGAACGACGCCCCGTCCATCAAGCACGCCAACATCGGCGTGGGCATGGGCATCACCGGCACCGACGTCACCAAGAACGTCGCCGACATGGTGCTTGCCGACGACAACTTCGCCACCATCATCGGCGCGTGCGAAGAGGGTCGCCGCATCTACGACAACATCCGCAAGGTCATCCAGTTCCTGCTGTCCGCAAACCTGGCCGAGGTCTTCTCGGTGTTCGCCGCCACGCTCATGGGCTTCACGCTGTTCCAGCCCATTCAGCTTTTGTGGGTCAACCTCGTCACCGACTGCTTCCCGGCGCTCGCGCTGGGCATGGAGGAGGCCGAGGGCGACATCATGAAGCGCAAGCCGCGCAACGCCACCGACGGCGTGTTCGCCAACAACATGGGCCTCGACACCATCATCCAGGGTCTCATCATCACCGTGCTGGTGCTTGCGAGCTTCTTCTGCGGCGTGTACTACGATCTGGGCACCATCGACCTCTCCCAGCTCGCCACCACCATGGCTGACGAAGAGGGCGTCATGATGGCGTTCATCACGCTCAACATGGTCGAGATCTTCCACTGCTTCAACATGCGCAGCCGCCGCGCCTCCATCTTCCACATGAAGAAGCAGAACAAGTGGCTGTGGGGCGCTGCGATCCTCGCGCTCATCCTGACGCTCATCGTGGTCGAGGTCGACGCCCTGTCCATGATCTTCTTCGGCGTCGAGCATCTCGAGCCCAAGGGCATGATCACCGCGCTCGTGCTCGGCTTCCTGATCATCCCGCTGGTGGAGATCTACAAGGCCATCATGCGCGCCGTGGAGAAGGACAAGTAACCGACAAGTTGGAGCCAGGTACAAACCTGTCTCAGGGCCCGTCTCGGAGCTGTTCCGGGGCGGGCCCTTTCGTTGTCTGGCCTGGATGCGACCTGTTGCGCGGGAGCCCCGGGTTAAAACACCCTAGGGATTATTTTGCATTGTGTATTCGAAAGAATATACAATGCAAAATAATCCCTAGGGTGTTTTAACCCGGGGGCTCCCGCGGAGCGACAGGATTGGGCTTGGCGCCAACTTGTCGCGGGCGACACCGGGGAATTGCTTTCGTACCAAGACTGACATTCATTCCCGTGGGGTTGTTCAACATACCCGATGTGGTTACTTTTAGCGCTTTGACCTTGACTTTTCGTGCAGGGGGGGGTACGCTCAAAAGGCTTTTTTTGTTGGCGACGTGTTGGATGATTCCCCGCATCGGGTCGGGGTGCACGTCGCTCCGACCCGATGCGCTTGTGTCGGAAGATGGAGGGAGTTCGGTATGGAAACGGTAAGGAGGAGTCCTGCGGCGCTGATTGCCTGTCTGCTCACGTTTGTGCTGGCGCTTGCCGTAGCGCCTGCCGCGTACGCCTATGATTTGGACGACGGGGTGAACGTTGTCAGCCAGGGGGCGACGGGCGAGACTTTCGAGATTGGTGACGGCAAGGCCGTGATGATCTCCGGTCAGCATGCGTCGGCTGACAACCCCATTGTCTTTAAGGACTGCGTGTTCAACCTTGCAGGTGGGACGGTCAAGATTTCCGGTGCCCAGCAGGATGCTGAAGGCGATTCCATTTCCTATAACAATGGCGAGGTGGTAACCAAGCTGTGGATCAGCGGCAACGTTCAGTTTGAGAACTGCAAGTTCGTTACGGCCGAGGGCGCCACAAAGACTACGACCGCTGGCTACGATGCTGCGATTTACTTCTATAGCGGCGACATCGACCTTGCGAACTGCAAGCTCAGTGCCACCGGCTACAACGGTCAGTTTCTCGGTCTGTATGGTTCTGACGGCTCGGTGACGTTCGATGGGTGCGACATATCGACCACGAACAACAAGAACGGCTGGAGCTACGCCATGTACGCAGGCTCCGTGCTGAGGCTCGTGAACCACTCCACGATGAGCGCGACCGGATCGACGACGGACAGCGGCAACATCAACTGCTTCTACTCCGGCGACAACAAGACGGGCTATGACGCCATCTTCGTTGAAGATTCCACGATCGACTTCCAGGACAACGCCGCCGGCGGCTTCGCCATCAACAACGTCAACATTCATGTTGCGAACTCCGACATCCTGGTAAACAACAACAAGGGTAACGCGTGCAACTCGGGCTACTGGATTGTCAATAATTCGACGATTCAAATGAATGGCAACAAGGGCGGTCACGCGCTTTCGTGCATCGGCTTCGAGATGACCGATACTAAGCTTGAAGTTCTTCATAACGGTTATGCCGGCGTCTACATCCAGTCAACGGATTCCTCGCTGACGAACTGCACGGTCGACCTCCGCTGTAATGGCGAGAAACTGCTCTCCTACTCTGCGGGCGACCTGTGGCTCAACGGTCACAAGCTTACTGTTTCCGGCGGTGCCTCTGAGGCGCAGCCCGGCTCTCCGTGGCTTGGCGGTGTTGGTAGGAAGGGCACGGTTGAGACGATTGGGGATACGACGGTCGTCGCCTACGATCTCAATTCGAACGCCGCAGATAATCTCAAGAGCAACACGGAGCCCGTGCTCACGAACGCGACGCTTGCGCTGAATGAAGATGACCAGGATGGCCACACGCTGTTCCTCAATCCCTTCATGACGTCGGACTACGCGCGCGGCAACGCCGAGAAAGGCAAGAGCAATAACGACGCCGACCTGTTTGACGACGATAAGGTTGACGGAACTTCGGCGGACCGCAACTACGTCATCGGAGGCGAGACCGCCAAGATTGGCACGCTTACTACCGCGCAGCTCTCCCATCACAAGTATGACTGGGAAAACAGCAAGGTGACCGACCCGGCGACGTCTGACACCTATGGTGTGAAGCGTTACGAGTGCACCGACGTCTGCTCGACCTATACCGATAACCTTGTCGAGCATCCCAACAGCTTCGACTGCGAGGGCACGTACGTCTATGCGCCGCTTGTGGGCGTCACGTTCGACAAGAACGTTCCTGAGGACGAGGCGGACCAGGTCACCGGCATGCCCGACGACCAGACCGCGATCGAGTACGAAGGCACCGCCGAGCAGCCCACCGCCGACCCGAAGCGCGGATCGACTGACCCTGACACGAAGTGGGTCTTTGCCGGTTGGTTTGCCGACAAGGAGTGCACCGAGCGCTTTGACTTCAGCCAGTCTCTGACCGCCAACTGGACCGTCGTCTACGCCGGCTGGATCGAGGCAGGCGTCGCCAGCATCCAGCCTGCGGACATCACCATCTACATGGGTGGCGATCAGGGCTACGAGGGTGTCATCAACGGCGCGGACGGAAGTTACGTCTCTGAGAACTCACTGCCTGACCCCGGCTTCTACTTTACGCTCCCTGACGAGGTGAACGATGTTCTCGAGGAGGCCGGAATCGCGAATGCGGATGCCGGCGCCGATCTGAGCGATTGTCTGACGATTTACACGGTAGATGGCCAGTCCACTTGGAAGGTAACCCGGTACGGCGAGGAGAATTCTTCGGTTGTCGATGGCGGTTCCCGCAAGTTCCTCTATCGCATCGATCCCGATCCGCAGTTCGAGGGAACCAAGCCGCTTCGCCTGCAGTTCACCGATACCGAGACCGGTGAGACCTATCTTTCCGACGAGTTTGATCCTGCGGCCGAGGACGCTCTGTTCAAGCAGTACAAGATGCTTATCTACACCGGTGAGCTCAACCGCGACAACATCATCCTTCAGATTGACGTGCCGGATGTCGCTGAGCCCATTCTCTGCGTGCTGGCCGCTCCTGAAGAGGGCGCGGGAGGCAATCTTACCGTCCGCTATGTCACCGCTGATAATCCGCAGGATGTCGTGACCGACGCCATCGAGATGGAAGAGGGCATGACGAGCGATGACCTCAACAGCGAGCTCGCTGCCATGCGCGCCGACAATCCTGATCTCGGCATTGCCGTGACCCAGCCGGGAACCACGTACTTCGTGAACGAGAGCGGCATTGATGTGACGGTTGATAACCAGAACGTCAATCCGTCGCTGCTCTTTGACCGCATCGTGAGTGACGAGACGGGCGAGGAGACGTCTGCTTTCGACGAGCTGCTCCTTGACCAGGCGGTCAATACCATCGCCACCGAGGATGCGTCCTTTACGGTTGACGGTCACGAAGCGCGCTACATCGACCTCGTTGACGCCAACAACGGCAACGCGTGGCTGACCACCGACAAGCCCGTTGACGTCTACTGGCCGTATCCCGAGGGCACCGACGAGAACACTGAGTTCCGCCTTGTGCACTTCCAGGGTTTGGACCGTGAGATGGCAAACGAGGACATCGAATCTGAGGTCCAGAACTCCACGAAAGAGTACGTGGAGGTAGAGAACACCGAGCATGGAATCCGATTTACCGCAGAGAATGGCTTCTCGCCCTTCGTGCTCGTCTGGGGCACCACCGTGTCCGAGCCGGATACCCCGGGCACTCCGGACGAGCCGACGGATACCGATAAGCCCGGTGAGTCGATTCCGCAAACCGGCGACGCCACCGTCGCTCTCGTGGGCGGCACCGCGCTCGCTGCGGGTACTGCGATCGGCTACGGTGTCTGGCTGCGCAAGCGCACGTGTGAGTAGCCTTCCAGCAGATAGTTGGCTCAAGGGCCCGTCTCGGAGCTGCTCCGGGGCGGGCCCTTTCGTTGTCTGGCCTGGATGCGACCCGTTGTGCGGGAGCCCCCGTGTTAAAACACCCTAGGGATTATTTTGCATTGTGTATTCAAGAATACACAATGCAAAATAATCCCTAGGGTGTTTTAACACGGGGGCTCCCAGTGAAGACGGTCAAGCCGACAAGATTGAGCTTGTCGCCAACTTGTCGCCAATGGTCTGCAGCACATCTGGCGTGCGCTCGGGCGACCGTTTTCCCACGATTTGTAACATAGTGCAAAAGAACACGAACAAATATGCTTAGTAGCGTCGTTATAGGGTACTATTGCAGACATGCAAGACGCCAGCTGACATGGCAGCCTTGATGAGCCCTTGCCCCGCTCCTGGGGAATTATGATCGGGCATCAACCTGTTGGTTGGTACAAACCCCAGGAGGAGGAAGCGAAAGTATGCAAAAAGAATACTTGGCTTCGGCCGAGGAGGTGCTCGAGGACCAATCCTCGAACGCCGAGACCGGTCTTTCCGCCAGCGCGGCTCAGCAGCGCTTGGCGGAATTCGGCCCCAACAAGCTCGACGAGGAAGAGAAGACCCCGCTGTGGAAGCGCTTCTTCGAGCAGATGGCCGACCCCATGGTCATCATGCTTATCGTGGCTGCGGTCATCTCCGCTGTCACCGGCATGATCCAGGGCGAGTCGGAGTGGGCCGACGTCATCATCATCATGGCCGTCGTCATCATCAACTCCGTGCTCGGCGTGGTCCAGGAGGCCAAGTCCGAGCAGGCGCTCGCGGCGCTGCAGGAGATGAGCGCCGCGCAGTCCAAGGTCATCCGCGACGGCAAGATGGTTCACCTGCCGAGCGCCGAGCTCGTGCCGGGCGACATCGTCCTGCTGGAGGCCGGCGATTCCGTGCCCGCCGACTGCCGCATCCTGGAGAGCGCGTCCATGAAGATCGAGGAGGCCGCCTTGACCGGCGAGTCCGTCCCCGTCGAGAAGCACGTCAATGCCATTGAGCTCGCCGAGGGCACCGACGACGTGCCGCTGGGTGACCGCAAGAACATGTGCTACATGGGCTCAACCGTGGTCTACGGCCGCGGCACCGCCGTCGTGGTCGCCACCGGCATGAAGACCGAGATGGGCAAGATCGCCGACGCGCTGACCACCGCCAAGAAGGAGCTCACGCCGCTGCAGATCAAGCTGAACGAGCTCTCTGGCATCCTGACCAAGCTCGTGCTCGGCATCTGCGTGGTCATCTTCGCCGTCGACCTCATCCGTCACGGCGGTGAGCTCGGGTCCAACCCCGAGATGATCCTCGACACCTTCATGGTCGCCGTGTCGCTCGCCGTCGCGGCCATCCCCGAGGGCCTTGTCGCCGTCGTTACCATCGTGCTGTCCATGGGCGTCACCAAGATGTCCCGCCGCCAGGCCATCATCCGCAAGATGACCGCCGTCGAGACCCTCGGCTGCACCCAGATCATCTGCTCCGATAAGACCGGCACCCTCACCCAGAACAAGATGACCGTCGTCAAGCACGAGGTCGAGGGCCCCGACGCCCTGCATGTGCGCGCCATGGCGCTGTGCTCCGACGCCAAGTGGGATCCCGAGGCCGGCGAGTCCGTGGGCGAGCCCACCGAGTGCGCCCTGGTCAACGACGCTGCCAAACTCGGCTTCTACGAGGGCGGCAACGCCGAGAAGTACCCGCGTGTGGGCGAGGCTCCGTTCGACTCCGGCCGTAAGATGATGTCCGTCGTGGTGAAGACCCCCGAGGGCACCTTCGAGCAGTACACCAAGGGCGGCCCCGACGTCGTGCTCGGCCGCTGCACCACCGTCATGAACGCCGACGGCTCCGTCGAGCCGCTGACCGACGAGCGCCGCGAGAAGATCATGGCCGCCAACAAGGACATGGCCAACCAGGCGCTGCGCGTGCTCGCCTCCGCCATCCGTCTGCACGACGAGCAGCCCGCTGACTGCAGCCCCGAGGCGCTCGAGCATGACCTCACCTTCGTGGGCCTCTCCGGCATGATCGATCCCGAGCGTCCCGAGGTCGCCCCGGCCATCGTCGAGGCCAAGGGCGCCGGCATCCGCCCCGTCATGATCACCGGCGACCACATCGACACCGCTGTCGCCATCGCCAAGAACCTCGGCATCTGCGAGGACGCCAGCCAGGCCATCACCGGCGCCGAGCTCGACAAGATCTCCGACGAGGACTTCAAGGAGAAGGTCACCGAGTACAGCGTCTACGCGCGCGTCCAGCCCGAGCACAAGGCCCGCATCGTCGACGCGTGGAAGAGCCGCGACAAGATCGTCGCCATGACCGGCGACGGCGTCAACGACGCGCCTTCCATCAAGCGCGCTGACATCGGCGTGGGCATGGGCATCACCGGCACCGACGTCACCAAGAACGTCGCCGACATGGTCCTTGCCGACGATAACTTCGCCACCATCATCCATGCGGTGGAGGAAGGCCGTCGTATCTACGACAACATCCGCAAGGTCATCCAGTTCCTGCTGTCCGCCAACATCGCCGAGGTGCTCTCGGTGTTCGTGGCGACGCTCGTGGGCTTCACCATCTTCCAGCCCGTCCAGCTGCTGTGGATCAACCTGATCACGGACTGCTTCCCGGCGCTCGCGCTCGGCATGGAGGAGGCCGAGGGCGACATCATGAAGCGCAAGCCGCGCAACGCCACTGACGGCGTGTTCGCGGGCGGCATGGGCGTGGACATCCTGTTCCAGGGCGTCGTTATCACCATCCTCGTGCTCGCCTCCTTCTTCGTGGGCGTGTACCTCGACATGGGCTACATCAACATCGCCGACATGATCGCCGGTACTGCCGACGAAGAGGGCGTCACCATGGCGTTCATCACCCTGTCGATGGTCGAGATCTTCCACTGCTTCAACATGCGCAGCCGCCGTGCGTCGCTGTTCAGCATGCCCAAGCAGAACAAGTGGCTGTGGGGCGCCGCGCTGCTCGCGCTCGTCCTCACTGTCGTGGTCGTCGAGTTCCACCCGCTGGCCGTCATGTTCGGCTTCATGGAGCTGCCGCTTGAGGCGCTCGCCTGCGCCATCGGCCTGGCCTTCCTGATCATCCCCATCATGGAGGTCTACAAGGCCATCATGCGCGCCGTGGAGAAGAACCAGTAACGCTCCCGCGCGACACAGCTTGCATCAAGGCCCCGAGGCTCATCCCTCGGGGCTTTCTTTTTGGGAAATTGGGGGCAGGCTCTTTTTTCCCATAGCGGTAGGGCTTGTGGGAAGACCGGTCCTGCGCGCCCCATACTGCAAAAAGTTCGGACTTTGTACGTCTTGGGAGGCCCGGGTCCAGACAAGCACCCTTCTGACCTCGATGTTCTTGCAGGTAGAAAAGGCGCTCATGTGGACCCGGTGCTCCGTAGAGATACAAAGTCCCGACTTTTTGCAAAAATGAACCCCCTTGGTCACAAACGAGGCCAAAGACGAGGCGCGTCCGGCCCCATGGGCAACGCGGCGATCCGCGCGCCCGTCGGCCATATGCGGCGGGGGCGGGAGCCGTGGGGAAAGGTGCCCGCCTTAATTCCCATGGGAGCGCGTAGGGCGCCTGCTGACGGTGGAGCGCCTCAGGTGATGTATCTTTACAACTTCAAAACTGGTAAAGCCGCATTGCCAGTTTCCTCTCAACTGGTAACGTGACATTACCAGTTTGGTGATGTGTCGACCCCATGAGCGGGATATCTGGATAAAGCCGTCTTGGGAATACGACGAGGTGGGCCAGGTGCAATCTTGCCATCTGATACGCGTAGTGGTGGAGTTGTGCAATCTGTCGACTATACTCGACAAATACAGGAGAATCTGTCGAGTATAGTCGACAGATTGATATAGTACTGTCGACTATACTCGACAGTATGGGGGTCGTCATGAATCACGATGTTCTCAAGCGTGTCATCTTCGATCAGCATGGCATCATCCGTCGGGCTTCGATCGTACCGCGTCGATACACGATCGACCCCAATGCGAACTACGTGATAACAGGGCTGCGACGTGCTGGAAAATCCACCTTGCTTTACGGGGTGGTGAGGGATCTTATCGCGCGCGGTGTCGCGTGGAATCAAATCATCTACATCAACTTCGAAGACGAGCGCCTGTCCGGTTTCTCCCTGCAGGACTTTCAGGACATCCCCCTTGTGCAAAGCGAGCTCTCCGGCGACGTCGGGTACTACTTTTTCGACGAGATCCAGAACGTCGAGGGGTGGGAGCGGTTTGCGCGCCGCATGGCGGATGCGGGCGAGCGCGTATACATTACGGGAAGTAATGCCACGATGTTGAGCGACGAGATGTCACAGAGGCTGGGAGCCCGTTATTTCGTCCGACGCATCATGCCGTATCGGTTTGACGAGTACCTCGACGCGCAAAACCAGGCGTACGATACGTCCGCTCTTTACACATCCCGTGAGATTGGACGAATTACAGCGCTGTTCGAGCGGTTCTATCATGACGGCGGTTTTCCCGAAGCGCTGCGGTTTGTGTCTCCACGCGAGTATGTCGAGAACGTGTACCAGAAGGTGCTGTTTGGCGATATCGTTGCCCGCTTCGGCGTGAGAAATCCCGATGCGCTGCGCGTGCTCGTGAGAAAGATTGCCGAGACGGTGCGCAGTGAGGTCTCCTACACGGCGTTGCATCATACGCTCAAGTCGATCGGCTATAAGATTTCGAAAGACAGCGTGATCGAATATATCGGGTATGCGCATGCGGCGTATCTCCTGTTCAAGATCACCAATGCCGTCGCGCCGTTTGTCGAGCGGATGGGGAATCCCAAGTACTATTTCGTCGATAACGGCTTGTTGAACCTGTTTCTTATCGATCGCGATACGGCCCTGCTCGAAAACGAGATCGCCGTGGCGCTGTACGATCTCTTCGGTGAGGGGCTCCAGTACCTCAAGTCGCCAAAACACGGCATAGACATCGATTTCTATATTCCTGAAGAGAAGCTTGCGGTACAGGTCGCCTATACCATCGAGGGCGCGGCGCGTGAGCGCGAGCTGGAAAACCTGTTGCGCCTCTCCCGCGTGCAGGGCGAGAAGACGCGTCTTGTCGTGGTGACGAAGGGGGAGGAAGGCGTAATCGAGCGGGATGGGGTCGAGATAGAGATCGTCCCGGCGTGGAAGTTCCTGCTGCAGCTTGCGGGATGTCCTGCTGCGCAATGACCCCGGGTGCCGCCTCGGTGCCCCGCTGCATTACAGCGTCGCACCTATCGTTTGAGATAGCGCCTCAGCAAAAACGCCAGGGCGAGCGGTTCGAAGTCGGCAAGGCGGCGCGGGTTGTACCCGGTCTTGTCCGCGATCTTGTTCAGGCGGTTCTGCAGCGTGTTCTTGTGCAGGAACAATTCCTCGGCGCAGTGCACGATGCTGCCGTTGTGACGTACGTAGGCGTCGAAGACCCGCTGGTACTCATCGATCTCATCCTCGCTGAGGCCGCGGAACACATGCTCGACCAGCTGCGCCGCGTTATCGTTCGGAACGGAGGAGAGGATAAGCCCCAAGTCCATGTCCTCGTAGCGCATGAGCGATCCGGCCTGGTCGAATGAGAGCCACTCAAGCGCGCTGCAGGCCTCGTCGTAGCTGCGCCAATAGAGGCTCGAGGACTCTTCCACCCGTCCGGCTCCGAAGATGAGGGGAACGCCGAGGATGCGCTTCGCGTCGGCGCTCATCTCATTCACCAGCGCAGGAATGCGCCGTTCGTCTCGGGCGTCGATAAACAGGCAGATGCCGCGTTCCAAAAACGCGAAGAAACTCGTTTTGAACGACTCGAAGCGCGCGTGGTACATCTCGTACAGGTCGTTGTAATCGAGAGCGCTGTCGTCCTCCGTTTGCGCTCGTCCCACGAGCATGAGGCGGGGAATATCGAGGTCGACGCGCAGCATCGATGCGTAATACGCAGCGAGGCTTTCGTCGTGGCGGCGCAGCTTGAGGATGCCGGCGAGGTTCGATACGCGCACGCGCCGGTCGTAGCGCTCCACGTGATCCCAGTTCTCGCGGATGAGGATCTCCGTCATCTTCTTGATGACGTTGCCGAACGGCTCCACCTCGGAGCGCTTGCCGGTGATACCTATAACCGCCACCGCTGTGTCCTGGAACATGACCGGTACGTTGATGCCGTGTCTTGCCCCCTTGAATTGGTGTTCGCTGTCGATGGGCACGGGCTGCTGCGTCTCAATGGCAAGGCGTGCCCCCTCATGTGTGGTGCCGATGCGCGTGCGATCGGTGCTCGCGATGATGGTACCCGTGGTGTCGAACAGGTTTATCTCGTGATTGATCACGTCTTTAAGGTTATCGACGATGGTCTCGGCGATCTTCGGGTCGAGATTCATGAGCGCCTCCGCGGTCTGCTGCAGTGTCATCAGTGTATCCAGATTTCCAACCGGCGAGTATGGTACGTGTACCAAGCATGTTCTGAAATTCAGGGCCTGAAGATGGTCATGGGGCGTTTCTTGTTGTGCCGTGTGCCCTTTCGGCAAAAGGGGGAGCGACGCCGCCTGCGGAAACGAAATCGTTCTGTGAAGCTTGGAGAGAACGGCCGTCTGCATACAGGATGCGATTCCGCCGTACTGCCTTTGGTTAATGAAGCGTGTCTATCGAATACGCGGGGCACGGGGTATTCGGCCTGTGCCTTTAATTGTCGGCAAAGGTAAATCGAACGGGCTCGCTGCCGTGCACGTGGTACGTGAGATAAATCTTGTGAACGGTTGCTAAACATGAGTGAACGGCATTTCCATCCCCTGTATATCGATAAAACGCACGATTTCCGACTGTTATTATCAATTTCCGCAAAGAGGCGTCGTTGCCGAAAAAAGGAGAAGCCCCCGCAACTGTAGTTTCCAGACTATAGAACCGCTGAAGGCGCCACGGCATCCTTTGTTGCATCGTAACGGTAACGGTCATCTTAAGCAGGTGGTATGGGTTACCTTTTACCGGTAGCAATGGAAAGGAGTGGCGGATATGGCTCAGAACAACGAGAGCACGGCGACCGCAGCGAAGGGAGGCGGATTCATCGAATTCCTGAAGAAGCTCGGTCCGTCGATTATTACGGTGCTGTCTTGGCTGGGTGCAGGCGACATCATTACCTCGGCGGTGTCCGGTTCAAGCTACGGATATGCCCTTATGTGGGTTCTGGTGCTTTCCTACCTGATTCGCTTCGTGATCGTCAACTGCATGCAGCGCTTCGAGCTCATGAACGTCAACGGCGAGGGCATGATTCATACCTGGGCGAAGATGACCAAGCTGTTCCCGATCATCTTGTGCCTCGGTTCCCTCATCATCGGCAACATGACGGTTGGTTACATCCTTCTTGGCGCCGCGCAGTGCCTCATGTGGCTTCTCGGTTTCGGCGACCAGATCGTCTACGCTCTTATCCTTGCGGTGCTGATGTTCGTGCTGCTCGGCGGTAGCGTCTTCTCTAAGCTGGAGAACGTCTTCAAGGTGCTCATCGCCGCAGTCGTTCTCATCCTCATCGTTCTTGCGGTCACCTGCACGCCCAACCCCGTTGACATCGCGCAGGGCCTGCTCTTCTCGATTCCCTCCAACGACGGTGCGTATGACGTCATGATCGTTATCCTCGGCATGGTCGGCGCCGTTGCTGGCTCCATGGGCAACCTGTTCCAGGGCATCAACCTTGCCGAGGGCGGCGTGCGCGATGCCTCCGCGTACAAGGGACAGACCAAGAGTCTGCTCTTCTCGGTCGTCATGGGTGCCATCCTCATCCTCTGCGTCTGGGTCGTCGGCGCCGAGATTCTTCGCCCCAACGGTATCGAGGTCAACACGCTTCAGGACATCGGCCTTGCGCTCGAGATGTACCTCGGTGTCTTCGGTGCGAAGCTGTTCTACCTCGGCATCGGCGGAACTCTGTTCTGTGCTGGCGCGAGCTGCGCGCTTGGCTACACCAAGCTCTTCGTGGCGAACTTCAACGAGCTCTTCCCCAACCGTCAGAGCCGCGCCGAGTTCATCCAGCAGGATAAGCTCTACACCGTCCTGCTCGCGATCATGATCGCGGTGGCCTTCCTGTGGTCGCTGCCCATGATGCCCAGCCAGGTGTACATGACCCTGCTCACCAACGCGCTCCAGGTCTTCGTTGTTCCGTTCATCGCCGTGGGCGTCCTTCTCGTCACGGCAAGCAAGAAGTACATGGGCGACCATACGAACAATATCGCCGAGAACATCGTTTTGGTCATCACGACTGTTCTGGCCATCGTATCGGTCGTGCAGACATTCCTGTAATGCCCGGGATTCGATTTCCAACGTGACGTGGCGGGACTCGGGCGTATGTCGCTCGGGTCCTGCTTGGCATAGAGCGGAGGTAACATTTGGACGCTAATTATCCCTTCGATGTGGTGAAGGACACGATCAAGCGAGCATTCGAGGCTATCGGGATGGATGAGGCCAAGGCCGAGGTCTGCGCGACCGTACATGCGCAGTCAAGCGCCGACGGTATCGAGAGCCATGGTCTCAACCGTGTGCCGCGTTTCGTGACCTACGTTCGCCAGGGCATGGTCGACCTTGCAGCGGAGCCCGAGCTCGTCGCGTCACGTGGCGTTGCTGAGAACTACGATGGGCATCGCGGCGTTGGGGTAACGAACGCGCTATTCTGCGCGGATCGCGCGATTGAGCTTGCGCGGGAACACGGTATCGGAGTCGTGACGCTCAGGAACACGACGCACTGGATGCGCGGCGGGACCTATGCGTGGCATATGGCCGATGCGGGGTTCATGGGTATCTGCTGGACGAACACGGAAAGCGTCATGCCCGCTTGGGGCAGCGACGAGCAGAGCGTGGGGAACAACCCGTTCTGCATCGCGATTCCTCACGGGGA
Organism: Collinsella tanakaei; assembly: GCF_030373545.1. GTDB lineage: Bacteria > Actinomycetota > Coriobacteriia > Coriobacteriales > Coriobacteriaceae > Collinsella > Collinsella tanakaei_C. The sequence continues at coordinate 175,887 of NZ_JAUDCO010000005.1, forward strand.
CGCGCCCGTGGTGGTCGATATGGCCATGAGCCAGTACTCCTATGGCAAGCTCGGCATGCTTAAGCTTGCGGGAAAGAAGCTTCCCTATCCCGGGGGGTTCGATGCGGAGGGGAACCTCAGCAGCGATCCCGGGGCGATTCAGGCAAGCAGGCGCTTGCTGCCGACGGGATATTGGAAGGGCAGCAGCTTGGCGCTCGCGCTCGATCTTGCCGCGGCGATGCTCGCCGACGGGCGCTGCGGCACCGATATCGACGCGAAAACCGAGGGGAGCTGCGGCGGGTGCAGCCAGGTGTTCATGGCGTTCGATCCGAATCTCTTTGGAGATGAGGGAAGCTCAGCCGTGATGGTCGAGCGGCGGCTCGAAGCGCTCCACAGCGCTCATCCTGAGCACGAGGGCGATACGGTTGCCTATCCCGGAGAGCACACGCTCGAACGCCGCAAGCGCAGCATGTCCGAAGGCGTGCACGTCGACGGGCGCGTTTGGGACCAGGTCTGCCAGATCGCTCAGGGAGATTTCGAAGTATTGGATATCGCGTAGGCATGTTGGCCGGTCCCGTGCCGGCAAGCAGGCTGAAAGCGATAACGAAAGGAAGATAAAGATGATGCAAGAGCAGGGCAACCGCACGATTCTGTGCGTGGTTCCGATGAACGAGGAGCAGCGCTCCCGTCTCGAGGCGGCTACGCCGGGTTGCACGATCGAGTACTCGACAATTAAGGATGCGACACCCGAGCAAGCGCAGGCTGCGGACATCATTCTAGGCAACGTAGCGTCTGAGAAAATCGCGGGTTCGCCGCGCCTGGCGTTCATGCAGCTGAACTCCGCCGGTGCCGACCACATCAAGGGCCTTGCCCCCACGACGCTTCTATCCACAGCGAGCGGCGCTTACGGTCAGGCCGTTTCAGAGCACGCGCTCGCGCTCCTGCTCTGCCTCATGAAGAAGCTCTATCTGTATCGCGATCATCAGGCGTCGTCCGAGTGGGTCGACGAGGGAAGTGCGACTTCGCTGGTCGAGGCAAACGTTTTGGTCATGGGCTGCGGAAATATCGGCTGCGCCTTCGCGCGCCTCGTCCGCGCTATGGGAGCGCGTGTGATCGGCATGAAACGCAACGCCTCCGCTATCCCCGACGGGTGCGACGAGGTGTGCACATCGGAGGATCTCGAGCGCGTCCTGCCGGATATGGATGTGGTGGTGTCGTTCCTCCCCTCGGGGCCCTCGACGGACGGCATGGCCGATGCCGCCTTCTTTGCCCGGATGAAGCGCAGCGCGTACTTCGTGAACGCGGGCCGCGGAAGCTTGGTCGATCAGGAGGCCCTGCGCCAGGCCCTTGAAAACGGCGAGATCGCCGCAGCGGCAATCGACGTCGCCACACCCGAGCCGCTTCCCGCAGACAGCCCGTTGTGGGGAGTCCGCAACCTCGTGATAACCCCGCATGTCGCAGGCGGCTACCACTTGGCGCAGACGCTCGCCAATGTGGTGGATATCTGCATCGAGAACGCCGGTCGCTTCGTGCGCGGCGAGCAGCCGCGCAACCTTGTTTCCCGCGGGTAATCGCGATGCGGAACTTCCCTTATTCTTGCCTCAAATAAGGAGTGGTAATGGTACCGGTAATCGAATGTATGGAGGTCATTCCCGTTGCTGGCTATGACAGCATGCTGTTGAACCAGGCGGGAGCGCACGGGCCGTTCTTCACGCGCAATATCGTTGTTATGACCGATAGCAGCGGATTCACAGGCGTGGGGGAGGTGCCCGGAGGCGAGGTCATCACACGTCGCCTGGAGTCGTGCATCCCCCTCGTCGAGGGGCAGCCGATCGGGCGCTACAAGGATATTCTGCTCGCCTGCAATGATCACTTGACCGCCTCCCTGCGCGATCAAGGCGCCCTCGGGGCGGAGACGGCCCATGCTCAGATATTCAAGAAGGTCACGAATGCGCTTGCCGGTATCGAGGCACCGCTTCTCGATCTTCTCGGCAAGCACCTCGAGGTGCCCGTCGCCTCGCTTCTGGGCGATGGCCAGGTTCGCACCTCGGTGCGGTTCCTGGCTTACCTGTTCTATATCGGCGACCGCACCAAGACCGACCTGCCCTATCTCGCAGGCGATGACGACTCTGACGCATGGGGTCGCATCCGTCGTGAGCCTGCGCTCACGCCCGATGCAATCGTGCGCGAAGCCGAGGCGGCTCGGGAGCGGTACGGCTTCCACGATTTCAAGCTCAAAGGCGGTGTATTCCCAGGCGAGGAAGAAGTCGAGGCTGTGCGCGCCCTGAAGGAGCGGTTCCCCCAAGCGCGGATCACGCTCGACCCCAATGGCTGCTGGTCCCTTGACGAGGCGATTCGCCTCTGCGGCGATCTGGGCGGCGTGCTCGCGTATGCCGAGGATCCCTGCGGCGCCGAGGGTGTGTTCTCCGGACGCGAGACGATGGCGGAGTTTCACCGCATCACCGGGCTCGCCACGGCGACCAACATGGTCGATACCGACTGGCGCGAGATGAAGGCCGCCATCCGCCTCGACTCCGTGACGATCCCGCTTGCAGATCCGCATTTCTGGACCATGCAGGGCGCGGTCCGCGTCGCCCAGCTGTGCCACGACATGGATCTCACGTGGGGCGTGCATTCGAATAACCACTTCGACATCTCGCTCGCCATGGTCGCGCATTGCGCCGCTGCCGCACCGGGGCGCGTGAACGCCTGCGATACCCACTACATCTGGCAGGATGGTCAGCATCTGGGGACAACCGCACCTTGCTTCAAAGACGGTTGCCTGGAGGTTCCCCGCGATTGCGTCGGCTTGGGTATCGAGATCGACCGCGCGAAGCTCGAGGCGGCCCATCGGCTCTATGTCGAGAACGGTTGCGGTACGCGCGATGATGCGGCGGCCATGCAGTTCATCGTTCCCGGATGGAGGTACGACCCCAAGCGGCCGGCGCTCGTAAGGTAGCTGAGCCGCCGCGTACCGCGGCGGCTTGCCTTGCGCATGTGCTCGCCTGGTATGCAAAACAGGGGGCGCATCGCCTCGGTAGGGTAAGCGCTGCAGACGCTGTGGCCGATTCTGCAGCTGTAAATGGCATTTGCCTCAAACCGTTGGTGCGATGTGGGCTACCCGTAGCAAGCGATTATCGCCGGTATTGGTATCGGTACCAATTTGGCAAAGGTCAACGAGCCGATATAAGGCTCCTGGAATATAGAAGAACCGCCGTGTGTTCCATAGAGTGGAACCACCCGAGCGCGAAGGACTTCGCACGAAGCTGCAAACAAGAAGATGGTGAGGACTATGGTACCAGTCATTGAGAAGATCGAAGTCTACCCTGTTGCCGGCTACGACAGCATGCTGTTGAACCTTTCCGGCGCACACGGTCCGTACTTCACGCGCAACATCGTGATCCTGACCGACTCCGATGGCGTCGAGGGCATCTCCGAGGTTCCCGGTTCCACCAAGATCACCGAGGTCCTGAACGAGATCGACGACCTGGTTGTCGGCCAGCCCATTGGTCAGTACAAGAACATCGTCAAGTCCATCCACGACAAGTACTCCGCGCTCGACGCCGGCGGCCGTGGCGACCAGACCTTCGACCTGCGCACCACCGTGCACGTCCAGACCGCCATCGAGACCGCGCTTCTCGACATCCTGGGCAAGCATCTGAACGTCCCCGTGGCGTCCCTGCTTGGCGACGGCCAGGTCCGCGACTCCGTGCGCTTCCTGGGCTACCTGTTCTATGTCGGTGACCGCAACAAGACCGACCTGCCCTACATCCATGACGATGACGACTCCGACGCCTGGGGTCGCATCCGCCGCGACGAGGCCTTGACGCCCGAGGCGATCGTCGAGCTCGCCAAGGCTGCCTACGAGCGCTACGGCTTCAAGGACTGGAAGCTCAAGGGCGGCGTCTTCTCCTGCCCCGAGGAGCTCGAGGCCATCCGCGCCCTCAAGAAGGAGTTCCCCAACGCCCGCATCGACCTCGACCCCAACGGCGCCTGGTCGCTCGCCGAGGCGGTCGAGAACTGCCGCGACATGGTCGGCATCCTGAGCTACTGTGAGGATCCCTGTGGCGCCGAGGGCCGCTTCTCCGGCCGTGAGACCATGGCCGAGTTCCATCGCCAGACCGGCCTGCCCACCGCCACCAACATGGTCGCCACCGACTGGCGCGAGATGAAGGCCGCCATCCGTCTGGACTCCGTGTCCATCCCGCTGGCCGACCCGCACTTCTGGACCATGCAGGGCGCCGTGCGCGTGGCGCAGCTGTGCCACGACATGGACCTCACCTGGGGCGTCCACTCCAACAACCACTTCGACATCTCGCTGGCCATGGTCGCCCACTGCGCCGCCGCGGCGCCGGGCTTCTACAACGCCTGCGACACGCACTGGATCTGGCAGGATGGCCAGTTCCTCACCAAGAACCCGCCCAAGATCGAAGGCGGCGAGGTCAAGGTGCCCTACGACGTGCCCGGCCTCGGCATCGAGATCGACCGCGACGCGCTCGCCAAGGCGCACCAGCTCTACCTGGACAACGACCTCGGCACGCGCGACGATGCGATCGCCATGCAGTACCTCATTCCCGGATGGAAGTTCGACGCGAAGCGCCCCTGCCTCGTGCGTTAGAGATTGGAGAACCAGTCATGTCCAACCCCATCGACATCACGAAGATGCACGGCATCATTCCACCCATCATCACCCCGGTTGACGAGAACGAGAACATTGACATCCCCCGCCTGCGCGAGCACGTGAACTACATCATCGAACATGGTGTGGACGGCATCCTCGCCTTCGGCAGCAATTCCGAGTTCTACATGTTCAGCGACGACGAGATGCTCGAGGCGACGGAGGCGATTATCGAGGAGGCCGCGGGTCGCGTGCCGGTCATCTTCGGACTGGGCCACATCAGGACCAAGCACGCCGTCGCCCTGGCGAAGCGGGCGGCGGAGCTTCCCATCGATGCCATTTCCGTTCTTCACCCCATGTTCATCCAGCCGACCGAGGAGGCCCTCGAGCATCATTTCACCGCGATCGCGAACGCGGTGCCCGATACGTTCGTCTTCATCTACCACAATCCCGGTCGATGCGGTTACGCCATGTCCAACGCGCTCATCTCGCGCTTGGCGCATCAGGTTCCCAATATTCTGGGCATCAAGGACTCCACGGGCGATATCACGCGCCTGCAGGAGCTCGTTCGTCTGTGCTCTGATATCGATTTCGCGATTTTCGCGGGCAAGGACACCACCGTGTTCCCCAGTCTGTGCTGCGGCGCCGACGGCGCGGTCTGCTCGACCTCGAACATGTTCCCCGATCTCGTGTGCGGCATCTACGACAAGTTCGTCGCCGGCGACTATGAGGGCTCGCGCGAGTGCCAGTTCAAGCTGAACCCCATCCGCCTGTCCCAGGATGCCGCGAGCTTCCCGGCCGCAACGAAGGACATGGCCAACCTCATGGGCATGAACGTGGGCCCCTCCGTGCTGCCCACCGAGGCCTCGAAGGGAGCCGTGCTCGAGGGCATGAAGGCTGCCATGCGGGCCGGCGGCTATCTCGACTAACGCCTTTCCCTGGCCGATGCCGCCTGCACCGCGGCGTCCGGCTTCAGCTCCCGTGCGCGGAGCGCCTCCCCCCTCGATTTTCCGCTCCGCGCGCGCAACTTGCTAGCCGACTTCGGCTGTACCGAATACTCCGTTTGCCTGATCTGACCGAAAGGAGGTACTCATGGACACGCTTTCCGTTCTGATCGCTTCCGATTCCTTCAAGGGCTCCGTTTCCAGCAAGGATATCGCCGACCTGCTGGAGCAGGGCATCCATCGCGTTAGCCCTGGCTGTGAAGTTCGCAAGTTCGCCATCGCCGATGGGGGCGAGGGCACCGTCGAGGCCGTCATGTCCGCTCTCGGCGGGCAGCTGATGTCCGTCGACGTTCTCGATCCGCTGGGCGGCAACGTCACCGCGCATTACGGCATGATCGGCGACGACACGGCCGTCATCGAGATGGCCGAGGCGAGCGGCATCACGCTCATCGAGCAGACCAGCGAAAACGCAGGCCGCGCCTCCACGTGGGGCGTCGGCCAGGTGATGCTCGACGCCGTCGAGCACGGCGCCAAGCGCATCTACATCGGCCTGGGCGGTTCCGCCACCAGCGATGGCGGCGCGGGCATGGCCAAGGCGCTGGGCGTCCGGTTTCTCGACAGCAAGGGCGAGGATATCCCGTGCGGGCTCATCGGCCTGAAGGAACTCGACTCCATCGACTGCTCCCAGATGACGCATGCCCTGAACGGTATCGAGATCATCGCCATCACCGATGTCACGAACCCGCTGACCGGTCCGGACGGTGCCGTGTGCGTCTACGGCCCGCAGAAGGGCATCCCTGCCGACGCCATCGCGCACATGGACGGGATGATGGTCCGCTACGCCAGGATCCTCAAGGATACCGTCGGCCGCGACATCGACGCCGTCCCGGGATCGGGTGCCGCGGGAGGCCTGGGTGCGGCGCTCGTCGCGTTCTGCAACGCGAAGATCGCCCGCGGCATCGATACCGTGCTCGACCTCATCGGGCTCGAAGACGCCATGGTCGGCGTCGACCTGGTCATCACGGGCGAAGGCCGCATGGACGCTCAGTCCGCCTTCGGCAAGGCTCCCGTGGGCGTCGCGCGCCGCGCCAAGCACCACGGCATCCCCGTGGTCGCTGTGGTCGGCGGCCGTGCCGATGACCTGGGCGGGGTCTACGACGAGGGGATCGACCTGGTTCTCTCGATCGCTACGGGCCCCATAACGCTCGCTGAGAGCGTCGAGCACGCCGATACCCTCGTTCCCATCGCGGGCGAGAACGTTGTGCGCACCCTGCTCGTGGGCGCCAAGGCGTGCGCACGCAGGCTCGCGTTCTGAGAGGCAACGCCTCATACCCTGGGGTTCCCGCTCGGGTGGAGTCGAGCGTGAACATAGATAGAACACTGCACCTATATACGAGAAAGGATCGTGCAATGAACGTAGGTTTCGTCGGTCTGGGCATCATGGGCAAGCCCATGTCCATCAACGTTCAGAAGGCCGGTCATACGGTCTATGCGTATGACTTCCACATCGAGAACGCCAACGACCTCGTCGAGCTCGGTGGCGTCGCGTGCGCCAGCGGCAAGGAGGTCGCTGAGAACTCCGACGTCGTCATCACCATGCTCCCCAACTCCCCGCACGTTGAGAGCGCCCTGTTTGGCGAGAACGGCATCGCCGAGGGCCTGACCGCCGGCAAGTGCGTCATCGACATGAGCTCCATCGCCCCGCTGGCGAGCCGTGACTTCGCCAAGCGCCTCGAGGAGATCGGCGTCGACTTCCTGGACGCCCCCGTCTCCGGCGGCGAGCCCAAGGCCATCGACGGCACCATCGCCGTCATGGTCGGTGGCAAAGAGGACGTCTTCGCCAAGTACGAGGACCTGCTCAAGACCATGGCTTCCACCGTCACCCTCGTGGGTGAGGTCGGCGCCGGCAACATCACCAAGCTCGCCAACCAGATGATCGTCGCCATCAACATCGCTGGCGTCTGCGAGGCCTACTCCCTTGCCAAGAAGGCCGGCGTCGACCCGGCGCGCGTCTACGAGGCCATCCGCTCCGGTCTGGCCGGCTCCACGGTCATGGACCAGAAGTCCCAGAAGATCTTCGACGGCGACTTCACGCCCGGCTTCCGCATCGAGCTCCACATCAAGGACCTTCAGAACGTTATGGACACCTCGCATCAGATCAACGTGTCCTCGCCGTTCTCCGCGCTCGCCATGGAGATCATGCAGTCCCTCAAGGCCCACGGCCACGAGAAGGACGATCACTCCGGTATCGCCGAGTGGTACGAGATGGTCAACGACATGAAGCTGCAGGGCTAAGCGCCAGCAAGCATCGTTCCATTGCGTGAAGGCGGCATCCGGCGCTCCGGGTGCCGCCTTTTTGTATGACGGTGGGCGCGGTCGTTCCGTTTTCGCTCTGTCGGACCAGTGGTTTGTGCTCAGGGACGCATGTTCGTGCCGACGCGACGCAGCATCGTGGCCTTTGGAACATAGGAGCGCATCGACGGCGCGCATATAGTCATATCAGGTATACACCACAAGTACACCTAGGCCCGAAATGCGGCTGTTAGCATGAGAAACAATCCGCGAACAGGGCAGCGCGCAACCGCGAAGATGCGGCGTCGCGCATTCGGGGATGCGGATCGAGCCGGCCGCTTGGCGGTCGGGCGAAAGGAGGGCGGCATGGCCGTTCGTATCGTTGAGGAAGCAAATAGGTGCCTTCAGTGCAAGCGGCCCCTGTGTCAGAAGGGCTGCCCCATCTCCACCAACATCCCCGAGGTCATCCGCCTGTTCAAGGAGGGCGAGATCACGGCCGCCGGCGAGATGCTGTTTGACAACAACCCCTTCTCGCTCGTCTGCTCCATGGTCTGCAACCACGAGGGGCAGTGCGAGGGCCACTGCATCCGCGGCCGCAAGGAGACCCCGGTCCACTTCAGCGCCATCGAGACCTTCATCTCCGATCTGTACCTCGACCGCATGGTCATCGAGAAGAAGCCTGCGAACGGCCACAAGGCCGCCGTCATCGGCGCCGGCCCCGCCGGCCTCACCGTCGCCATCAGGCTTGCGCGCGAGGGCTACGGCGTGACCGTCTTTGATTCCAAGGACCGCATCGGCGGCGTCATGCGCTACGGCATTCCCGAGTTCCGTCTGCCGCGCACCATCCTGGACCGCTACGCCAAGCGCCTCGAGGAGATGGGCGTGAAGTTCCGCGCCTGCACCACGATTGGCGGCGCGCTCGAGATCGGCGACCTTCTGCGCGACGGCTACGAGACGGTCTTTATCGGCACGGGCGTGTGGCGTCCGCGCACCCTCGGCCTTGAGGGCGAGTCGCTGCCCAACGTGCACTTCTCCGTGGACTACCTGAGCGATCCGTCCGCGTTCAACCTGGGCGAGAACGTCGCGATCATCGGCGTGGGCAACTCCGGCATGGACGTGGCCCGCACCGCGCTGCGCCACGGGGCGCGCCACGTGCGCATGTACGCGCGCTCCAAGCACGTGACGGCAAGCTCCGACGAGCTCGCGTACGCGCAGCTCGAGGGCGCCGAGCTCGTCTACTGCAAAGACGTGGTCAAGATCACCGAGGAGGGCCCGCTGTTCCGCACGAACATCCTCGACGAGGACGGCAACATCATCGGATGCGAGGACGAGCTCGACCAGGTGCATGTCGACTCGACGATCATCGCCATCAGCCAGGGTCCCAAGAACAAGCTGCTGCTCACGACGCCGGGTCTCGAGTGCTCCGCGACGGGTCTTCTGCTCACGGACGACAACGGCATGACGACCGTCGACGGCGTGTTCGCCGCGGGCGACGTGGTGACGGGTTCCAAGAACGTGGTGAGCGCCGTGGCGGTCGCCAAGGACGTTGCGGATGCGATGATGCGCTACATGTCGGGCGATCGCACCGCCGAGGAGAAGTAGCCCCCTGCGGCGCTCGGGGCGTCCCTTGTGCGCGATGTGGCGTGCGGCTGCAAGATCGCGCTCAGGGGATGCCCCGGGTGCCTTACCCGAAGCTTCGCCGCAGTGCGATGTGCGCCTTGCGGCGGGGCCTGCCGACGGCCGACGCGCGGTCTGACGGCGCCGTTGTATGGGTGGGCGAGCTTCAGCTTTTTTGCCGGTTTACTCCTTTCACGGTGAAAAGGCTGAAGCTCGCCCACTTTGTGTTTTTGCCGATGGTGCGGGCTGCCGCGGTGCTGCTGCGTGTCGGGTGTCATCGGAGCTTTTCCACACCGGGGCACCGCTGTGTTCGGCGGTGTCCTGCGGTACACTGTGCTGTTGACAACGGTGTGGAAAACCGGACGACGAAGGAGGCGCGCGTGGGCAAGAGCAGGGCAAAAGGGAAAAAGCGGCGCTGCATGCCGGACGAATCGGCGCTCGTGGCATCGCTGCCCAAGGTCGACGCCCTGCACGATGTTCCCTCGTTTGATGACCTGCGCGTCGACGACGCGCAGCGCGCCTCATTCGAGCAGTTCTGCAGCGAGCTTGCCGCCGCCGATGCCGTGGCCTCATCCGAGATGCGCCTCGGATGGGTCGTGCGGCTCGATCGCGGCTTTCCGCTGATCGCCACCGAGGACGCGACGTTTCGCGCCGAGCACTCCGTCAACTTCGCGAAGACGCGCGGGGAGGCAGAGCGTCTGCTGCCGGCGATCGGCGACTGCGTTGCGGTGCGCGTCGCCCCCGGGCACGACATGGGCGTGATCGAGCGCGTGCTGCCGCGCCGCACCGCGTTTGAGCGCTGGCGCGGCAAGAACCGCGGTGAGCGCCAGGTGCTTGCTGCCAACGTGGACACGATCTTCATCGTGCAGCCGCTCGGCTCCACGCGCGATACCCCGGAGCTTATCCGCGACCGTATCGCCCGCTGTCTCGTCCTGATCAACGACTGCGCGGCGACGCCGGTGGTGGTGCTCACCAAGGCCGACCGCTGCACGCGCGACGAGCTGGACCGCGTCCGCGCCGATGCGGTGCGCCTTGCCGGGGACGGCGTGCGCGTGGTGACGACCTCGTCCGCCACGGGCGAGGGGCTTGACGAGGTGCGCTCCTGCGTGCCCGCCGGCACGTGCGCGATGATTCTCGGCGAGTCGGGCGCGGGAAAGTCCACATTGCTCAACGCCCTGCTGGGCCATGAGGCGCTCGCCACCGGCGAGGTTCGCGAGCGCGATGATATGGGTCGCCACACGACGGTCGCGCGCGTGATGGTCTCCCTGCCCGAGCCCTGCGGCATCATCGCCGATGCACCGGGCCTGCGGAGCCTGCCCCTTGTTGGCCACGAACGGGGGCTCGCGCGGACGTTTCCCGAGGTCGTCGAGGCGTCGCACGCGTGCCGCTTCAACGATTGCACCCATACCCATGAGCCGGGGTGCGCTGTGCGCGCGTCCGTGGAGGACGGCTCGATCGACCCGGTGCGCCTCGAGGCGTTTCTGTCGCTCGCCGGCGAGATGCGCGTGAGCGCCCAGAGCCTGGACCCTGATGTAAAGCTTTAGCCCGATATGTGATGCAGCCATATGGCCGAGATGCCGCCCGTCGTCCGATGAGCCCGGACGGCGGGCGGTTTTTTCATGCAAGAGACGGGGTTCTCACGGGCGCCCGACATCGGGCATGCCGACAGCGGGCGTTGTTCCAGGCCCCGTCAAACGGGTGTGTTTGGTTTGAGGGGGACATCCTGTCGGAGCGCGCCGGACTTTTTCAATTTGATGGGCTGCTGCCACCTGCCGCTCAACACAATGGGACCCACCCCATCGGCTGCGGTGAGCGCGCTGCGGAATCGCGTGGGGGTGAGGGCTGGCATCGGCGAAGGGGTACGCGGTGAAACGTAGGACAAGAATCGCGATCAGCGCGCTTTGCGGGGTCGCGGCAGCAGCACTCGCACTGTCGTATGCCTCGTCGGTGCGGTCCGAAGCGGAGCGGATGCGCCGCGAGACGCTCGAGAGCTATGGGGGCGACCTGGTCGCCGTGTGCGTGGCGACGCGCGATATCGAGCCGGGGGACACGCTTGACGAGAGCAACGTCGCGGTCGAGGAGTGGGTCGCGAGCCTGCTTCCTCCCGATGCCGTGACATCGCTGGCCGATGTTGCCGGAAAGGTGGCGACGTCGCGGATTCCCCAGCGGGCCGTCCTGTGCCCGGCCTATGTGGAGGCTCGTGCCGGGGACCTTGAGGTTCCCGATGGATGCGTGGCGGTGAGCGTGGCGAGCGACGCCGAGCACGCGGTGGGCGGTGCGCTCGCGCGCGGCGATGCCGTGGACGTCTATGTATCGAAAGATGCCGTCGCCGACCGGCTCACTTCTGCGCGCGTGCTGGACACGAGCGCGCTTGCGACCGGCGGGGGCGAGGTGAGCTGGGTGACGCTTGCGGTCGAGCCCTCCTGCGTGCAGGAGCTGCTCGCTGCGATGTCACTCGGCCAGGTGACGCTGGTCGTTCCCGGGGAGATGCCGAAGACGGGTCAGGAGGATGAATCATGAGTTCGCCGATCTGGTTGATGTGTTGCGCCGCGGACGGCGCCGAGCCCTTGCGGGACGAGATCTTTCTGCGCGAGCCCGGTGCCCAGCTGCTGCGTTTTGAAGACCCCGAAGCGGTCGACCGCATGGTGCGGGCATCGGATGACCTGCTCGCCGGCATCGCGGTGCGCGTTGTCGGGCCGGTCGATGGGGTGCGGGCGGCGCTTGCCGGCGCAAAGGCGGCGCACGTGCCCGTGCTGGCGTTTGTCGACCACCTGGATGCCGGGGACGCTGCGCGTCTGTTCCATGCGGGTGCAACCGAGGTCATCGCCGCAGGGGGTGCGAGCCCCGCTGCGAGAGAGTCTCAGGCATGCACGGGAAAGGGCGACCTGTGTCGGGTGCCGTCCCCTGCGGACGATGAAGCGCCGGCGGAGGCGCCGCCCTGGGATGAGCGCGTATCGGCTGCGGCGCCGCGTGCGGAACAGGAGCCGCTTGCGAAAGATGCTGGCGGCGCGATGCCTCCGCCTGCGGACACCGAATCGGGTGCGCCCGGAAGGGTGTCGACGGATGCGAGCGCTGATGCTGCCAAGGGGCGGTTTCCGGCCGGCGCCACGGCTGCTGGCAGCCGTGTGAGCGACACGGCCGAAGCGTCCGACGATCGCCGCCCCGCCCCGCTCGTGGTTGCCATATCGGGGCGGGGTGGATGCGGGAAGTCGACGATCACCGTGGCGATGGCGTGGTGGGCTGCCCATATGGGGCTCAAGGCGGCAGTGGTTGACCTGGACCTCATGTTCGGCAACCTCTACGAGCTGATGGGGGTCGAGCGGGTGTGCGACCTTGCCGGGCTTGTCGCGGCGGATGGGGCACCTGCCTGCACGCGCCCCGCCATCGAGGCGACCGCCATGCGGATCGCTCCCGGCTTAACGCTATGGGGTCCGTGCACTGCGCCGGAACAGGCCGAGCTCCTCTCGGTCCCCAGCGAGCAGCTCATCGAGGTGCTGCGGCGGGAGGCCGATGTCATATTCGCGGACACCTCGGTGTTTTGGGGAGACGCGGCGGCGTCGGCGGTCTCCCGCTGCGATCGCTGCCTGGTGGTCGGCACCGGGGGCGTGTCGGATGGGGAGTCCGCCGCGCGCGCCGTGGCGCTCGCGGCGCGCATCGGCGTGCCTAAAACGCGCATGACATGCGTGTTCAACAGATTCGGCGCACCGGGCTGTGACGAGGAGCGCGCGCTGCGCTTTGAGATGGCCGTCGCCCTGCGCTCGCGGATGCGTATCGCGGACGGCGGCTCCTATGTCAGCGACCTGCTTGCGTACGGCCGCATCGGCGATCTGCTCGTGACGCCCGGCGCGTTTTCACGCGACATCCAGGCGCGCACCTACGAGCTGCTCAAAGAGCTCGGCTGTCCGCTCGAGGCGTGGGACGAGCGGCATCGGGTGGCGGGCGCGATCGATCAGCGCAGATCGCGCATCCGTCTGCCTTGGAAACGAGAGGAGGTGGGGGCACGATGAGCGTGCTCGAGCGCGTGCGCGCTTCGGAGCGTTTCGACGCCGGCGCGCAGGGAGCAGAGGACGAGCGGGTCCGTGCGCTCAAGCGCGACGTGAAGCGCCAGATGCTCGAGCGCGTCGGTTTTGCCGAGGTCGCACGCATGGCGAACGCGCCGGATGCGCAGCGGTCGCGGGAGGAGCTGAGGCCCGCGATCGAGGCGGTCATCAACGCGGGCGATCGCGAGGGGATTGGTGCCGATACGCGTACGCGCATCGTGGACGAGGTGCTCAACGACGTGGTCGGCTTGGGCCCGCTTCAGCCGCTGCTCGAGGACGACACGGTCAGCGAGATCATGGTCAACGGCTGCTCGTCGGCGTTTTTTGAGCGTGCGGGCGTACTACATCCCCTCGAGGGGATCTTCGACAACGACGAGCAGATCAGAATCGTCGTCGACCGCATCATCTCGCCGCTCGGTCGAAGGGTGGACGAGCGCAGCCCCATCGTCAACGCGCGCCTGCCGAGCGGGTACCGCGTCAACGCGGTGATTCCCCCTATCGCCATCGACGGAACAACGCTCACCATCCGCAAGTTCTCGGACCGCATCAGCTCGCTCGCCCAGCTGGTGGCGATGGGGTCGCTGCCCGCGTGGTATGCCGGCATGCTGTCGTGCGCGGTGGCGCTGCGGCAGGACCTTGCGGTCGCCGGGGGCACGGGGTCGGGAAAGACGACCTTGCTCAACGCCTTGTCCTGCGAGATTCCCCTCGGGGAACGCATCGTTACCATCGAGGACTCCGCCGAGCTCAAGTTTTCGCGCCACCCCCATGTGGTGCGTCTGGAGGCGCGCGAGCCCTCCATCGAGGGCGAGGGGGCGGTGACCATCCGCGATCTGGTCACGAATGCGCTGCGCATGAGGCCCGACCGCATCGTGGTGGGCGAGGTGCGCGGAGCTGAGTGCATCGACATGCTGCAGGCGATGAACACCGGGCACGACGGGTCGCTCACCACGCTGCACGCGGGCAGCTCGCGCGAGGCGATCGTGCGCCTGACGCTGCTGGCGCGCTACGGCATCGACCTGCCGGGCGACCTGATCGAGGAGCAGATCGCCATGGCGCTCGATGCGATCGTCATGTCGGTTCGCACACCTGACGGCCATCGCTACGTGTCGTCGTATACCGGCGTGGCGCGCGGTGCCGCGGGCGGTGTCGAGCTGACCGAGTACGTGTCGTTCGATGCCGCCACGCGCACCTGGGATCTGATCGAGGAACCGCCGTTCATCGCGGAGGGCCTGCGCTCGGGAGCCCTGAGGGAGAAGGAGGTGGAGCGATGGAGGTCGCTGTGTCCAGCTGCGTCGGGATCCTTGCGGCATTGTGCCTAGGACTTGCCCTGGCGGGCGAGGAGCGCGGCGCCGGTGCGGGCGTCGCGGCATGCGCGCGCGATCCTACAGGTGCGCTGCTGGCGTTTGTGCACCGGATCGGTTCTGGGATCTGGGGGCTCGGGATGCTTCCTGCGAGCTGGGCGGATGCTCTGCGCGTGGAGGTTGCCGAGCTGGCCGCCAGGCGCGGGCTGCCGGCGTCCGGCATCGACCGCGTCACCGCGCTGGGGGCGGTCGCGGCGGCGTGCGTCCTGTCAGCGCTCACGTTGCTTTTCGTGTCCCAAGCGCTTCCTGCGCTGCTGCTTGGGGCGCTGGCGCCCGTCGTCGCCCTGGCGATTGCGCGCGCTCGGAGAAGGACGCGCGGCCAGCGTGAACTGGAGGAGGCCCTGCCCGAGGCGTTCGGCGCGCTGTCGGTCTCGCTCGGATCGGGATACTCGCTGCCCCAGGCCATGCTCTACGTCGGCCAACGCTCGCCTGAGCCGCTGCGAAGCGCATTCACGCGGGTCGCGTTCTCGGTCGACTGCGGCATCCCGGCTGTGGAGGCGCTTGACGCGATGCTTGCCAATATGCGGGCTCCCGGGCTCGATTTGGTGGTGCTGGCGCTCAAGGTGTCGCAGCGGACCGGCGCGCCGCTCAACGACCTGCTTGCTCAAGCGACCCGTCTGGTGGGCGAGCGTATCGAGCTGAGACGGAGACTCGAGGTCAAGACATCGCAAGCGCGCATGTCGGCGCGGATGGTCGCCTGCATGCCCGTGGCGATGGTCGGACTGCTGTCGCTGCTGTCGAGCGATTTTCGCACGGGGCTCGTGACCGTCTCGGGGGCCGGTTCGGTTGCAGCGGCGCTTGTGCTCAACGTCGCCGCCTGGATTGCCATCAGGCGAATCATGGATATCGAGCTGTGAGGTGGTGCGCGGTGGACTGGAATGTGGGCGCGGCGGCGATCGGCGGATTCGTGGCGCTGGGCGCATACGGAGCCCTTGAGGTCGATGCGGCCGGTGTCTGCCGGACGGTGGTCGATGTCGTTCGGCAGATATGTCGGGTCCGCAGAAAGGCGGGCGCGGCGCGGCGTTCGAAGACGCGTCGCGCCGCGCTTTCGGAGGCGTCCGAGATGGTCGATGTCATCCGCCTTGGGCTGAGTGCGGGGCTCTCGTTTGATGCGGCGCTCGGGCTGTATTGCGCCCAGCGCATGGGCGAGCTTGCCGACCGTATGGCGCGCGCTCGCATGTCGTGGCAGATGGGCATGGTGACACGCGAGGAGGGGTTGGCCGCCGCCGCACGCGATATGGGGGTGCGCCAGCTCGAGTCGTTCGCCGCAGCGGTCGGTCAGGCGCATGCGCTCGGTGCGCCGCTCGCGGATACGCTCGCGCGCCAGGGGCGGGAGATGCGCGACGCGCACCGCGCCGCCGTCGAGCGCGAGATCGAGCGGGCGCCGGTGAAGATGCTGATCCCCACAGGGACGCTCATCCTGCCCGCGCTGCTGTTGTCAATCGTCGGTCCACTGCTCGCTGCAGGCGGGATGCTGTGAGGGGACCGGCAGGTGAAGGAGGGAGTTTGCGATGGGAAGACGACTGGGGGCTGCGATGGAGAGGCTGCGGGCAACGGCTGTTGTGCCCGTCCTGCGCGAGGAGCGCGCGCAGGGAACGACGGAGTACGCGATCTTGGTCGGTGTGCTCGTCGTCATAGCGATCCTCGCGATCGTAGCGTTTCGCGACAAGGTGAGCGAGCTGTGGGAAGCCATATCGTCGGGCATCAATAGCCTGTGATGCGCAGGCGTTCCGACGCGGCGCGGGCGATGGGCGTCCTCGGACTGCTGTGCGCGACAATCGCGTTTTGGGCGGTCGTTCGTACGGTCGGCCCGGGCGGCTTGGTCGACGCCTCGACGGACGACCGAACGGATGCTGGGGTCCTCGACGTGCGCTCTGTGACGGACATGCTGGACGGAAGTCCGCAGCCGTCATCTTCCGATCGATTTCTGGACGACTTGGAGGGCGGGGATGTCGAGGCCGTCGGCTGGACGGCCGAAGGCGACCTGGTCGAGCCCGTCGAGGACATCCTGACCGCGTATCGCGATGCGGACGGCACCACGTTGGTCGTGAGCGGATACCTGGATTTGAAGGGAAACCTGTGGGGAGCTGCCGTTCGCGGCGGGAGCGATTGGGTTGATGTGGTGGTCGTCTCGGTCGCTGAGGACGCGCGCGAAACGCGTGTGCGCGTGGTCCGTTTACACGCCGATGAGCAGGGAGGATGGGATGAAGCGATGGGATAGGGAGCACGGGGCTGCCGGGATGCGGCAGCCACGCCAGCCTGCGCATATTGGCATGCTGGCGGACGAGTGCGCGGCGCAGGCGACGCTCGAGTACGCCATCACGTTTGCGGCGCTGCTCGCGATGGTCATCGCGCTCGGGGCGCTTTGGCGCGCCGGCGAGCGCGGGGCACTGTCGGCTTTGGTCGAGCAGGCGGCCTCGCATGCGCTGGGGGCGACCGGCGCGCTCGATATCGCACTGTTTTGAGCTGCTGTGCGAGCGGACGGCACAGGCGACGGTGGAGGCGGCGTTTCTGCTGCCGACGTTTCTGACGCTCGTGTTGCTCGCCCTGCAGCCGGTCTGTCTGCTCTACACGCAGGCGGTTATGGAGTCGGCGGCGGCGCAGACCGCTCGCCTGATGGTCACGGCGGACGCGGAGTCCGACGAGGCCTGCCGGGCTTTCGCCCTGCGCAGGCTCGCCGCCGTTCCCGACGTGAGCGTGTTCCATGCGGGAGGACCGCTGTCGTGGGATATCGAGCTGACGCGTGCGGAGGCGACGGGCGGGCAGGTCGGTGTCACGATCGCAGGGACGGTGCGCCCGCTGCCGATTATAGGTGCATTTGCCCGGGCGTTCGGCGTGACGAACGCTTCGGGGGACGTACGGCTGGAGGTGAGCGTCGACTATGAGGGAAGGCCCGCTTGGCTGGAAGGCGACTACGAAACATGGATCGCCATGTGGGATGACTGAGGGACGCGCCGCGCCGCGTTTCGGTATCGACCTGTTCATCGAGGACGGCGCATACACGACGCTTGCCTCCGCGGTGACCATCCTAGTGGTCCTCACGCTTGTGTTCTCGTCGGCGACCGCTGCGTGGAGCCTCTCGCGCGCGGGCGATGTCCAAACGAGCGCCGACAGCGCCGCACTTGCCGGGGCAAACGTGATCTCGTCGTATACGACGGCCGCCACGGTCGTCGACGCGAGCGTGGCGAGCCTCGGCTTGGTCGGGCTCGTGACGACGGGCGTGGGGATGGTGGGGCTTTTGATCCCGCCCACGAGCGCTGCGGCGACGAAGGTGGTCGATGCGGGAATCAGGATCCTGAACGCGCGCAACCGGTTTGCGACCTCGGCCTCAAAGGGTCTGAAGGCCCTCGAGAGCTCGCTGCCGTACCTGGTCGGTGCGAACGCCGCCCGGCTTTGCGCCGCGCAGTCGAGCGACGAGATCTCGTATACGGGCATCGCGCTTGCGGTGCCCCAGGCTTCAGCGTCGGAGTTCCCCGCGCTCGGAGGGTCGGGCGTCGATACGTCAGGGCTTGAGGATACCGCCGCCGAGCTGGAGGAGGTCGCGTCTGAGCTCGAGGAGGCGAGCGAGGCGACTGAGGCGGCGAAGCGGCGCGCCTGGATTGCGGATTGCGGGCGCGAAGGCATGAACATGCAGGAGCGCGCCGCACAGCTTACGGGTTTGAGCGCGCAGGACAATCCCGACTACGCCTCGAGCATCACCTGGCAGCCGTCGGTGGGACTTGAGCGGGCGCGCGCGTACTATCGATGGCGCTTCGAGCACGAGCAGCCGCAGGGAACGAGCGTCGAGGCCCGCGCCGATTCGGCAGCTCGCCTCGCGTTCTACCGCTATGCGTATCGCTGCATGAGCAAGGCGCGCATCGACGAGACCGATGCCGGGGTTGTCTCGACGGTGCCGTTGCTCCCCAAAAACACGGCAGAGGTCCGCTTCACGTCGCTGTACACCGATCCCGTGTGGCCCTCGAGCAACGAGCCGGGCGGTCTCACGCTGCACTACGGCGCCGACTGTCCCGGCATCAGCGGCGAGCTGGGAGGGCTCATCTCGCTGGCGACGCTGGCGGGAGGAGGGGCGCGGGAATGCGAAACCTGCCGGTTCGACGTGGGCGATCTGGGCAAGACGCCCGCTGCCTCGACCTCGATCGACAACGGCTTCGAGTACCACCTGCGCGAGTTCACGCTGGCGCTCGACGAGTACGCGGCCTGCCGCGATCATGAGATCGAGCTCGAGAAGCAGGCGCAGGGTGCCGCCGAAGCCGCCGGCGACGCGTTTGACGAGGCGCTCCAGATTCTTGGTTCCAAGCGGCCGCGTATCGCTCCTCCCGGACGGTACGGGTGCGTCGCGCTCGCGGTCTCGGGTCAGATCGCCTCGCCCGACACGCTGGATACGGCCTTTTCCGAACAGGTCGATCTCGGCCGGCGCGGCGCGATCTCGGCCGCGGTACTCGCCCCTGACGCCGCGACGAAGGAGAACAACGTGCTCTCGTCGTTTTTTGCGAGCCTTGAGCAGCGGTCATCATCCGATGGGGTGGTGGGGCTGGTCGGAAGCGTCATGGACCTGTGGGGAAGCCTGCTGGTCTCCTATGGGGACCTGGGCGAGGGCCTGTCCGACATGGCGGACGGCCTGCTCGGCGATGTCACGGCGCTCGGTGCAGGGCCGATTGCGAGCTGGCTCAAAGACCGCCTTTCCGGTGCCGTCGAGGCCCTCGACATAGCTCCGGTCGACCTGCGGCTGAAAAAGCCCGTCCTGGTGGATTCGGCGCGCGTGATCGAACGGTCCGACATCGCCGGCCTTGCGGATGCGCAGGGGCTGCTGCGCTCGATCCCCTTGGGCTCGACCGATCCTGCCGCGCTGCTGCAGGCGGCGGGCTATCAGGTGGGGGAGCGCATCGCTGCGGCGGAGTTCACCCTGGCCGAGATTCCGCTTCCGCTCGGGGGCAGCGTCCCGCTGACGATTCGCCTGCGCGACATCGTCGGCGCGGGGAGGTGACGCGCATGGGCCGTCTGCTGACAGAGGAGCGCGCCCAGGCGACCGTCGAGATGGTCGTCGTCGCGCCGGTCATGATTGTGCTTGCGCTCATCGCGTACAACGTGGCTGATTTCTCCGCCGCGGTCACGCGCTTTGACCGCGTGGCCCCCGACATCGTCATGGCCCATGCGGTCTCGCCGGAAGGGGAGGGCGGTGCGGGCACGCCGGGGCGCGTCGCCGGATACCTGCAGGAGGCCATGGAGGGCTATCGCGTCAAGGTCGACGTGGCGTGCGAGGGCGGCGGTGCAGCGACCGCATCGATGTTTGATCTTGCCGTGAGCCCGACGACCTATCGGTGCACCATGCGCTATGAGCCGTGGCCGGGTGGGCTGTCCATCGCGGGCGTCGACCTCGGGGCGCCGCTTGCGCTCGAGCACGAGCGCGCGGTGGTCATCGATCCGTGGAAGCCGGGGGTGGTCGTATGAGGCGGCGGCTGGGCGGGACACCCGAGCCCGTGCTGCGCGCGATCGCCGAGCTCGGCTGGGATCCGGCGGGGCTTGTCGTGGCGGACGGCTTTGCCGCGCGCCTGTTTGGGATGACGGTACGCGCTCCCTGTCGCGGCGCGGGCACGCCCGTCGTCATGTGCCTGCCGCGCACGCGTTCGGTGCACACCTGCTTCATGCGCTATGCGCTCGACATCGCCTTCGCCGACCGTGCGGGACACGTGATACGGCTGCACAAGGGGGTTGCTCCCTGGCGGGTGGTCTCGTGCCGCACGGCGGCCTTCACGCTCGAGCGGGCGACGGCTGTCGACACCGCCACAGGCTTTCCAAAAAAGGAAGAAAACGGGGTTGACCGGTTTTCTGGTTTCGGTATACTAAACGAGCTGTCGTTCGCGGCAGACTTGGCCAGATAGCTCAGTTGGTAGAGCAGAGGACTGAAAATCCTCGTGTCAGGGGTTCGAATCCCTTTCTGGCCACCATATGATGCGAAAAGCGTCCGGCGTGGATACGTCGGGCGCTTTTTTCATAGGAGACACCGAGAAAGGGGTCGGTATGCCAGAGAGAATCCGCGGCGTGAACCTGTCCGGATGGTTTATCCCCGAGCCCTGGGTCACACCTTCGCTGTATGCCGCCACGGGCGCCTCGAACGCGGTCGAGCTGCAGCAGACCCTCGGTTCGACCGCCTACAGCGAGCGTCTGCGCCGCCACTACGAGACGTTCGTGAGCGAGTTCGATTTCAACCGCATGTCGGCGATCGGCTTCAACTCCGTGCGTCTGCCGGTGCCCTGGTACGTATTTGGCTCGCAGACCGATTCGCTCGCCCATATCCCCGCAATCGACTATGTGGACCGCGCGATGGAGTGGGCGGACAAGTACGACATGACCGTCCTGCTCGACCTGGCGACCGTTCCGGGCGGCCAGGGTGACTCCAACGAGAGCGCGAGCGCGTCCGAGACCGCGATGGATTGGCACTCGTCCACCAACGGGCGCGCTGTCGCCCTGGATGTGCTCGGCCGACTCGCCGAGCGCTATGCCGCAAGCGACGCGCTGCTCGGCATCGAGCTGCTCGATTCGCCGGTTATGAGCGTGCGCACGAGCCTGTTCAACGTGACGGAGGGTATTCCCGCCCACTACCTGCGTAATTTCTATCGCGACGCCTATGAGCTGGTGCGCACGCACCTGTCCGACGACAAGCTCGTCGTGTTCTCCGCCTCCGGCCATCCGGAGATGTGGAAGCGTTTCATGAGCGGCTCCAGGTACCAAAACGTGTACATGGACCTGCACCTGTACCACTACCGTGACGACCGCGCCATCGACATCACCTCGCCCAAGGGCATCTCGCAGGCCGTCGCGCGCAACAGGCACCTCATCCAGACGGCACGCTCCTGCGGATTCCCCGTCCTGGTGGGCGAGTGGTCGGCTGCCGCGGTCCTGTCCAGCGCGACCGTTACCCCGGAGGGTCGCTCGGCCTACGAGCGCGTGTTCATCTCGAGCGAGCTCGCGAGCTTCGCCGACGCCGCGGGCTGGTATTTCCAGACCTGGAAGACCGAGAAGCGCATTCCCTCGTGGGATGCGCGTGTGGCGCTCGCCCCGCTCGAGCGCGCCATGATCGACTAGCCATGGGTGCCGATAGCCGCACGGGGCGCCTGTATGTGGTGGGCACCCCCATCGGAAACCTGGGAGATCTGACGTCGCGCGCCGCGGAGGCCTTCCGCTCCGCCGACGCGGTCTGCTGCGAGGACACGCGCGTGACCTCCAAGCTCCTGGCCCATCTGGACATCGCCCGTCCGCTCGTGCGCTGCGACGAGAACGTGATCGCCTCGCGCGCCCCGCAGCTCATCGAGCGCATGCTCGCTGGCGACACGCTGGCGTTCGCCTCGGACGCGGGCATGCCGAGCGTGTCCGATCCCGGCCAGGTGCTCGTGGACGCTGCGCGCGCGGCGGGCATCGATGTCGTGGTCGTGCCCGGGCCGTCGGCTTGCGTGACGGCGCTCGTGGCGAGCGGCATTCCCTGCGACCACTTCTTCTTCGAGGGCTTCTTGCCGCGTAAGCACGGGGAGCGCGTCCGCCGGCTGCGCGAGCTCGCCGCCATCCCCGGGGCGCTTCTGTTCTACGAGTCGCCGCACCGTATCGAGGCGTCGCTTAATGCGATCGCCGAGGTATTCCCGGCGCGCGAGGTGGCGCTATGCCGCGAGCTTACCAAGCTGCACGAGGAGGTCCTGCGCGATCGTGCGCCCGTCCTGCTCGAGACGGTCCGTGCGCGCGGGGAGCTGCGCGGCGAGATGGTCGTGGTCGTCGCCCCGCCGAGCGCCGAGGAAGCTGCCCGCGCGACGGTTGCCCCCGGACAGGAGGAGCAGGCCGACCCGGATGAGGCCCTGCGTCGCGACATCGCCTGCGCGCTCGCGGAGGGCGAGCCCGCCTCGGCGATCGCCAAGCGCCTGTCCCAGCGCTATTCGCGCCGCAAGCGCGAGGTGTACGAGCTCGTCTTGAGCATCCAGCAAAACTGACCCCGCGCGCCGACGCGCCCTCATCGCTTCAACTCCACAAGACGCGCGGCACCGCGGGCCGCGGGTGCCATTTGCGCTAAAATGGCGATTTGTATGACTGATCAGCTCAACGACCACCGACTGGGAGGGACAGCGCCATCATGGAGCACACCAAGCCGTCCTACTACATCACCACGCCCATCTACTATGTAAACGCCGCCCCGCATCTGGGCACGGCGTACTCGACGATCATGGCCGACGTCCAGGCGCGCTTCCGCCGCTCCATGGGCTACGACGTCATGTTCCTCACGGGCATGGACGAGCACGGCCAGAAGGTCGCCGAGGCGGCCGAGGCCCATGGCATGACGCCGCAGGAGTGGTGCGACTCCCAGGCTCCGCTGTTCCATGCGCTGTGGGAGGAGCTCGAGATCTCCAACGACGACTTCATCCGCACGACCGAGAAGCGCCAGGAGCATGCGGTCCAGTACCTGTGGGAGCGCATGAAGGAGGCCGGCTACATCTACAAGGGCAACTACGACGGCTGGTACTGTGTGCCCGACGAGACCTACTTCACCGAGACCCAGGTCGAGAAGGCCGACGAGGAGCGCGGTACCAAAGGCGAGCACCTGTGCCCCGACTGCGGCCGTCCGCTGCAGCGCATCCAGGAGGAGAGCTGGTTCTTCAAGCTCTCCGAGTTCCAGGACCGCCTGCTGAAGCTCTATGACGAGCATCCCGATTTCGTGCAGCCCGACTTCCGCATGAACGAGGTCCGCACGTTTGTCGCCGGCGGCCTGCAGGACCTGTCAGTGTCGCGCAACAACATCGACTGGGGCATCGCGCTGCCCTTCGGCGACGGCCATGTGACCTACGTGTGGTTCGACGCCCTGCTCAACTATATGACCGCCGTGGGCTACGGCGTGGATTCCGACGAGGCGCGTGCCGAGCTCGCGTATCGTTGGCCCGCCCAGACCCATATCGTGGGCAAGGACATCATCCGCTTCCACTGCGTCATCTGGCCCGCGATGCTCATGGCCATCGGCGAGGCCCTGCCCGAGCACGTGTTTGCCCACGGCTTCCTCACCGTGCGCAACGAGCAGACCGGCAAGGCGGAGAAGATGTCCAAGTCGCGCGGCAACGCCATCGCCCCGCGCGAGGTCATCGACCTCATGGGCGTCGAGGGCTACCGCTACTACTTCATGACCGACGTGGTGCCCGGCTCCGACGGCGCCATCTCTTTCGGCCGCATGAAACAGGTCTACAACGCCGATCTGGCCAACAGCTGGGGCAACCTGGTCTCGCGCTCGCTCAACATGAGCGCCAAGTACTTCGACGGCTGCGCGCCGGCCAAGCCCGCCGCGGTCGATGCGTTTGACAACCCGTTGGCACGCGCCGCCGAGGGCCTGGCCGAGCGCTACGCCGAGAAGATGGGCACCTTCGCCTATGGCGAGGCCGCTCAGCAGGTCATGGAGCTCATCCATGCCGCCAACCACTACATCGAGGACTCCGAGCCCTGGACGCTCGCCAAGGATCCGGCGCGCGCCGACGAGCTCGCCTTCGTAATCTACAACCTGCTCGAGACCATCCGCATCTCTGCGCACCTGCTTGCGCCCTTCATGCCCTCGACGAGCGCCGAGGCGCTGCGCCGCATCTCGTGCGCCGACGAGGCAGCCACGGAGGACCTGGTCTCGGCCTGCGCCTGGGGCGGCCTTGCCGGCGGTGAGCCGGTGGAGAAGGGCGACGCGCTCTTCCCGCGCCTGGTCGACTAGGTTCGCATACGGCTCGTCCGCCCTGCCGCCTCATGTCGTGCGCCGAGGCGGCGAGACGTTCCGGTTGGCTTCGGCGCCCGGCGGTGCAGCTGGGGCGAGATGCCGGCCATCCGCATGAGCCCGAGGCGAGCTGCGTTTGAATAGGGGAGCACCATGACGACATCGCCGCTGGCGAGCTTGGGCGCGACGCGCGCCCTGCTGGAGACATACGGCCTGGCGACCAAGCATCGCCTGGGGCAGAACTTCCTGGTGGACAACCACGTCATCGAGCGAATCATGGCGCTGGCGGAGCTTTCCGGCAAGGAGCTGGTGGTCGAGGTGGGTCCCGGCATCGGCACGCTCACGCTTGCGCTGCTCCAGGAGGCCGCGCACGTGACCTCCATCGAGGCGGATGCCGAACTCGAGCCCGTCTTGCGCGCGCACGCCCTGCAGCACGAGAACTTCGCCTTCATCATGGGCGATGCCCTGCGCGTCAGCCCTGCGGATATCGCGGAGGCGTCGGGTGGGGACCCCGCGCTGTTCGTGGCCAACCTGCCCTACAACGTCGCGGCGACCCTCATCCTCCAGTACTTCCAGACCATGCCCGTCCTGCGCCGTGCGGTGGTCATGGTGCAAAAGGAGGTCGCCGACCGCATCGCGGCGCAGCCCGGCACGAAGTCCTACGGAGCCTACACGGTCAAGCTGTCGCTGTTCGCGCAGGTGACGGGTCGTTTCGAGGTGCCGCCGCGCTGCTTCTGCCCGCCTCCGCACGTCGATTCCGCCGTGGTGCGCCTGGACCGCGTGGCCGAGGGCGAGGATGTCGTCGTGGACGGCAGGTCTGTTTCCCGCGCCTTTGTCTCCCAGGTGGTCGATGCGGCGTTCGCGCAGCGCCGCAAGACGATTCGCAACTCCATGTCCTCCTCGGGTTTTGATAAGGACGCGCTCGATGCGGCGTTTGCGGCATGCGGTATCGCACCGACAGCCCGCGCCGAGACGCTCGATACCGATGCGTTTGTGCACCTGGCCTGCGCGCTCGCTACAGCTCAGGAAGCTGAGGAATGATGGGAGCCGATACGGGAAGTCCCGCGCAGCGCGACCTTGCCGTCGCGGATGCGCTGTCGCTGACGTACACCAAGAAGACGAAGCGCTTTGAGCTGCCCGCGCTTGCGGTGCCGGTCGTCGACACGCATGCGCACCTGATGAGCTTTTGGCGCGCGGATCCCGTCGGCGCGCTCGCCCGTGCCGCGGCGGCCGGCGTGGAGCGCATCGTGACGATCTGGGACCCGCTGTCGGACGCTCGCCACGCCCCGACGGCCGCCGTCTACCATAGGCTGCTTGAGGAATGGACCTCCGAGGCGCGCGCCCTGTACGAGCAGGGCGTCCGCGAGGGCGTCGTCGATGTGTCACGTGCGACCCCGCAGCTGTTCGATCACGTAGGCTATCTTGCCGGTGTGCATCCGTACGGCGCGCCCGACTACAACGATGAGGCGCACGCCCTTGTGGCCGAGGCGCTCGACGACCCGCTGTGCCTAGGCATCGGCGAGATCGGCCTGGATTACCACTTTGACGCCGACGACAACATCGAGGCCGCTCCGCACGACGTGCAGATTGCCGCCATGGCGCGCCAGCTTGCGCTCGCCTGCGAGCGCAACGTGCCCGTCGAGCTGCATCTGCGCCACGAGAACGACGACGTCGCGCGCACATCGCACGAGGACGCCTACCGCGTGCTGTGCGAGGTGGGCGTGCCGGCAGCAGGCTGCGTGCTTCACTGCTTCGGAGAGGATCGGGCGACCGCCGAGCGTTTCGTCGACCTGGGCTGCTACATCGCGTTCGGGGGTGCGGCGACGTTCAAGCGCAACGACGAGGTGCGCGAGGCGTTTGCGGCGTGCCCGCTCGACCGGATCGTCTTGGAGACCGACTGCCCCTACATGGCGCCCGAACCCATTCGCGGCATCGAATGCGAGCCGGCGATGATCTGCCAGACGGCGGCCGTCCTCGCAGCCGATCGCGCTGCACGCACCGGTGAAGATGCGGAGACTATCCTGCGCGCCGCGCGGGAGAATGCCCTTCAGCTGTTCGCATGAGGTGAAACAAGGCCGGAGGCTTTTGACCTCCTGCTGCGAGCGAAAGTGCACTGCAACTGTTCGGGTAGTGGCAGGGGCTGCGTCGAACAGGTACGATAAGGTACGTTGCGCCCTGCTGCGGCGCATCACGCGATACGTACGGGCGGAAAGGGCCGCGCATGTCCAAGAAGGATACAAAGCAGATCAAGAAGAGCTCCCAGAAGAAGGCGTCGACCGCATCGTCGGGCACCCAGCGCGCCGTCGACCGGGACATCCTTCACAACATGCCGGGGATGAAAGCGGTGTATGCTGCGACCGTCGGCGCGATCGTCGCGTACTTCCTGTCGCGCGTCGGCGCGCATTTTGGTAACCAGCCTCTGTTCAGCGCCGGTACGGTGGTGTGCTTCTGTCTGCTGATCTTCGGCGGCCTCGCGTATTTCCATGCCTACGGGGCGGCGAAGAAGCTCACCCGCGCGAAGCGCGAGCGCGAGGAACAGAAGGGCGAGTAGCCCCCACCGCTCAGTTGGCCGTCGCGCCGTATCAGATGTCTCGTTTGCACGATCGTGGGGAATGAAAAGATGGCAAAGAAGAAAAAGCGTCGCACCGTCGTCACCGCCCCGGAGGAAACCCCGAAGCCCAAGCGGACAGGCGGTAACACCTCGCAGGTCCGCCATATCAAGAACCTGCGCAACGAGCCGAGCAAGCCGCGCTCCGTGGACAATGACATCCTGTTCGGGCTTCCGACGGGCAAGGCCATGATCGCATCCCTTGCCGTAGGCGTCGCGTGCTACGTGCTTTCGTACATCTTCTCCCTCGTGCCGCTCGAGGACGTGTCGGGCTTCTTCCATGTGGCGAGTTTTGCGCTGTTTGCGCTGGCGTTCGTCTTCCTGGTCGTCGCCCGCGTGCAGGGCAAGCGCCGTACTGCCGAGCGTCGCGCGGAGCAGCAGTAGCCGGTAAGTGCGTCAAGGCTCCCGTTAAAACACCCTAGGGACTTTTTTGCATTGGTGCGCCTAGCGGGCGCACCAATGCAAAAAAGTCCCTAGGGTGTTTTAACGGGAGCCTTGACGCAGCTGCCGACAGAGCCCTCGCAAGCCATACCCCCGTTTAGGGGACGGTTTTGTGGGTACCTCCTGAGTAGGCCGAAGTTGAGCACCGCGCCTACCTGCAGGTTTTATGGGGTGCAGACGCCGTCTACTCGGAAGGCCCCACCAAAACCGTCCCCTAAACGGGGTTTTGGTTGCGTGGGCGGTTTCGTTTGCGGCGCGACGCGTTTGGAAGCCACCCAAGACAGCAAAAACGGCCCGGATGGGATGTCAGAATCCCATCCGGGCCGCTTGCGTGTTGCTGAAGTATCGGGTGCGGGGCTTCGGGTGCGGCTTACGCAGCGTCGAGCTCCGTTACCGCAACGGGCTCGCTGACGATCTCGGTGTCCGTATCGGCCGGGTCGCCCGTGACCAGGCGCACCAGGCGGTCGATCTGCACGAGCACCCAGCTCACCGGGTCGGGAGCGTTTTGGTTCTCGGCACTGACGAGCTCGACAGAGGCGATCTCGCGCCCGTCCTGCGTGAGCGTGAGGGTGCCGAGCTTCTGTCCCTCGGTCACGTTGCCCGAAACGGTGTCGACCTGGATGTCCTGCTCGACATCGCCGGCAAGGCTGAACACCGGGACGGTCGCCTCCGGGTCGACGACGGTGACGTCGACGTCCTTATCGGTCCAGTCCGCATGCGGAACGCGGGCGACCAGGGGAGCGCCGTTCATCGCGGTGACGGTGGAGGTGGTGACGGGGTAGGCGACGACATGGTCGTAGTACCAGTTGGCAAGCGTCAGCGTGTCGGCGAAACGCTCCTTGTCGCCGTCGCATCCCAGCACAACGGTGTAGACCTCGCCGCCGTTCTCGCGCGAGAACGCACCCACGAAGCACTGGAGCGCATCGTAGGTGCCGCCGGTCTTGCCGCCGATGTTGCCTTCCTTGCCCAGGATCGTGTTGCGCTCGATCATGGCGATGCTGCGCTCCTCGCCGTCGGCGCCGGTCACCTCGATCACGTTCTCATCGCTTGCGGTGAGGGAGCGGAAGGTGTCGTTTTTCATGGCGTAGGCGAACATGGTCGCCACGTCGCGCGCGGACGAGTGCATGTCGCCCTCCCAGCCGTCGAAGTCAAGGCCGTGGGGGTTGGTGAACTTGCTGTCCATGCCGAGCTCGGCCGCCTTGTCGTTCATCGCCTGGATGAAGACGGCATACGGGTCGTCGCTCTTCGGGTCGATTATCGCGCCCACGGTGCTTGCGATCGCCATGCCGGCGTCGTTGCCCGACGGGATGAGCAGAGCGCGCAGCGCCTCCTCCATGGTGAGCACGTCGCCCTCGCGCAGATCGGCAGAGGACTGGCCCACGGTGGCGGCCTCGTGATCGACGACGACCTCATCGTCGAGATCGGCGTTCTCAAGGGCCACGATGGCGGTCATGACCTTGGTGATCGAGGCGATCTTCACCTGCTTGTCGGCATCGCGCTCGTAGTAGACCGTGCCGTCCTGCCCGACCACGATGGCGTTGCGCGCCGAGATGTCCGGGCGGTCCTCGGCGGCGTCCTGGCGCTCGGACTCGGGCGCGCCGCAGATGATGTCGGTATCGGGCTGGCTGGCAAGCGCGGTCGCGGGGAAGCATGCGACGCTGGCGCCGAGCGCGATGCAAGCCGCGAGGTAGGCGGCGCGGCGCGGAAGGGCACGGGAAGTGTGAAGTCTGCTCATGGTTATCTCTTTCGATGGACTCGCTGCAAGGCTTACGGATTCATGAATGGTTTCGGTATGGCAAGTATACCTATGTCGGCGGCGGAATCGTGCGGATTTACCGGCGGTTCAATTCCTTTTCGTCGCGCCGCCGCCACGCGAGCTTAAGCGCGACTTAAGCTCGCGTGGCGAAACGGTGGCAGGCGTGCAGCTTGGGCATAATGGAGGGGTGTCGGAAGGAGGCCCGATGGATACGCATATCCTCGTCGTCGACGACGAAAAAGCCATCACCGATCTGGTGGGCATATATCTGCAAAACGAGGGCTACCAGGTGACGTTGGCCTATAACGGGGCCGATGCCGCCAAGGCGATTCTCGAACAGGATTTTGACCTTGCCGTCCTCGATGTCATGCTGCCCGACATCGACGGCTTCGAACTGCTGCGCACCATCCGCGCGGAGCACACCTATCCGGTCATCATGCTGACCGCGCGCGGTTCCCAGGCCGACAAGATCGAGGGCCTTTCCATGGGCGCCGACGATTACGTGGTCAAGCCGTTCCGCCCGCTGGAGCTCGTGGCGCGCTGCAAGGCCCAGCTGCGCCGCTACACCAGCTACGGGACGCGCGCGCAGGACGAGGACACCGCCGAGCTGTCGGTCGACGGGCTCGTGATCAACCGGGACGCCCGCACGGTGACGGTCGATGAGAAGCCGGTGCGCTGCACGCCGCTCGAGTACTCGATTCTGCTGTATCTGGTGGAGCACCGCGGAAAGGTCGTATCGGTCGAGGACCTGTTTCGCTCCGTGTGGGGCGAGGAGTTCATGGCGAGCTCGTCCAACACCGTCATGGTCCACATCCGTCACCTGCGCGAGAAGATAGGCGATGACGCGAGCAACCCGCGCTTCATCAAGAACATCTGGGGAGTGGGGTACACGATTGAGGGATAGCGAGTACCGCGGTCGTCGTGCGGATCATGCCCCCGTGAATCCGGCGACCGGACTGCCGAACGTAGCCGGGGGCACGGTGTGGGACCCCCATCCGAACGTGTCGGCACAGCCATCCTATGCCGCGCCGAGTCAAGGTGCAGCTGGTCCTGAATCCCAGCCTGTGCCGTCTGTGACCGGGGCGGTGGGATACGGCCGTACGCCTACCGATGCGCAGCGCGCGGCCGCATCGGCGGTGGCGCCCGTCTCCGCCAACGCCTCCGTCGCATCCGCGTCGGCATCCGAGGGCTCGCCGCAGGCGCTCGACGCCGGGTCCGCCCGACTGTTCTCCATGTACGACACGCTGCTCGCCGTGCTCGACAACCGCGTGCTCGCGACGATCGTCTTGGTCATGCTCGATTTCGCGGTGATCGGCCTCGACAGCTTCCTGCTGTTCATCGTCGTGCTGTTTGTGGGCTATATCCTGCTCGACCGTTTCTGCAACGCGCGCCGCGTCATCACGCTCGGCGGCATACCGTGGCTGGTCATCCTCACCGTCGGCATGCTTGTCGCGAACCGTGTCGGCTACGCCGTGGCGTTCGGCATAGACTATCTGTTCATGTTCTGCGGATTTTTGGCCGCAATCGCCGTGTGCGGCGTGTTTCTCATCGGCCGTCTGCTGTACCAATACGGTCGCGAGCGCGGTCAGATCGAGGCGGACCATGCGGTGGCCGAGCACATGATAGAGCGCCTGATCGACCGGCCCGACGATTGGGGTACCGTCGATGGCGACTATCCCGAGGTCGAGGGCGCGCTCAACCGCGTGCGCGACCAACAGCGCGCAGCCGAGCAGGCGCTGCGCGACGAGTCGGGCCGAAAGGACGACCTTGTCACCTACCTGGCGCACGACCTGAAAACGCCGCTCGCGAGCGTGGTGGGCTACCTCTCCTTGCTGCACGAGGCTCCCGATCTGCCCGTCGAGCAGCGCGTGCGGTTCACCGGCGTGGCGCTCGACAAGGCGCACCGCCTCGACGCGCTCATCGAGGAGTTCTTCGACATCACGCGCTTCGATTTCCATGACATCGTGTTGACGCGCGGCTACGTGGATCTGAACCTTATGCTCGCGCAGGTGGTCGACGAGTTTTACCCGACGCTCGCCGAGCAGGACAAGACCGCCGATATCGACGTCCCCAACGGGCTGACGGTGCTTGTCGATGGCGACAAGATGGCGCGCGTGTTCAACAACATCATGAAGAACGCTATCGCCTACAGCTACGAGGGCTCGGCCATTCGCATCAGCGCTGAGCGCGTCGACGCCTCGGTTGTCATTCGATTCGAGAACAGGGGAGACCCCATTCCGGAGCCCAAGCTCAAGGTGATTTTCGAGAAGTTCTATCGTCTCGACGCGGCGCGTACCACCAACCGAGGTGGTGCGGGGCTCGGCCTTGCGATTGCCAAGGAAATTGTGGTCGCGCACGGTGGACAGATCGCCTGTGAGTCGACGCCCGAGCACACGGTCTTTACCATCACCCTGCCGGAGTAGGCTGTTCAAACTGGTTTCAACCCGGTTCAGAGGACCCGTGCGGTGGTACCCCCGGCGCGGTGGCGGCCAGGCGTTAAAACACCCTAGGGATTATTTTACATGGCGTGTGTTTCTACACACGCCATGTAAAATAATCCCTAGGGTGTTTTAACGCCTGGCCGCCACCGCGCCCGCCGGAGGATCGCCCGCGGCCACCGCGCCGGAAGACCGCCCGCTCAAGCCGGGCCTTTACATTTCCCTGACAATACCTTTTCGGCCGCATGAAACGCAGCTCGTATCGTTAAGCGAGCTATGACAGCGTGCCTGAGGAGGTATCGGGTGAACGACACGGAGCATGAGAGCATGGCGGCATCGACGGCCGACGCGATCGCGGAGGCCGTGAAAGACGCGCACAACCGCGAAATGGGCGTTTTGCCCCAGCAGGAGCCGGCGCCCGAGCGCCCGGTGCGCATGTCCGTCGAGCATCTCGACCTGTACTACGGCGACCACCAGGCCCTGAAGGACGTCTCGATCGACATCCGCGACCGCGAGATCACCTCGTTCATCGGTCCGTCCGGCTGCGGCAAGTCCACCCTGCTGCGCTGCCTGAACCGCATGAACGACATGGTCAAGGACTGTCGCATCGAGGGCACGATCACCCTGGACGGCGAGGACATCTACCAGGACTACAACGTGACGCGCCTGCGCCAGCAGGTGGGCATGGTGTTCCAGCGCCCCAATCCCTTCCCCATGAGCATCTTCGATAACGTGGCGTACGGGCCGCGCGGTCTTGGCATCAAGAACCGCAGCGAGCTCGAGCAGATCGTCGAGGAGTCGTTGACGGGTGCGGGCCTATGGGACGAGGTCAAAGACAAGCTCAAGCAGTCCGGCCTGGGGCTTTCCGGCGGCCAGCAGCAGCGCCTGTGCATCGCCCGCGCCATCGCGGTGAAGCCGCAGGTCCTGCTTATGGACGAGCCGACCTCCGCGCTCGACCCCATCTCGACGGTCCAGGTCGAGCAGCTGTGCATGGAGCTCAAGCGCGACTACACCCTGGTGGTCGTGACGCACAACATGCAGCAGGCGTCGCGTATCTCGGATTCGGTGGCCTACTTCCTGCTCGGCGAGCTTGTCGAGCACGCGCCGACCGGCGAGCTGTTCACCAACCCCAAGGACAGCCGCACGGCCGATTACCTGACCGGCCGCTTCGGCTGATACCCGCCGATGCGTGCCGCGCGTCGCGGCCTGCGACGCAACGCTCGGCAAAACGGGGACTGTTCTCCCCGTGACGCGGACGACAGGGTAAGATGGAGGTAACTGCACGGAAGGCGGAGCGCGATGATCTATTACGTTGAGGACGACGACAACATCCGGGGCCTGACGCTGTATGCCCTGCGCCAGCAGGGTATCGAGGCGGAGGGATTCTCGTGCGACAGCGAGTTCAAGGCCGCCGTTGCGCGCCGCGTTCCCGATGCCGTGCTCCTCGACATCATGCTCCCCGACACCGACGGCCTCGAGATCATGCGCCGCTTGCGCGCCATGCCCGAGACCGCAACAGTCCCCATCATGATGCTCACCGCCAAGGATACCGAGCTCGACAAGGTCGTCGCGCTCGACGGCGGCGCCGACGACTACCTCACCAAACCGTTCTCGCTCATGGAGCTCACGAGCCGCTGCCGTGCGCTGCTGCGTCGCGGCGGCATGGTCAAGCAGGTGAGCGACGTGCTGTCCGCCGACGGCATCGTCCTGTCGCCCAGCCACCGGCGCGTCACGGTGGACGGCAACGAGATCAAGCTCACGCTGCGCGAGTTCGACCTGCTTGAGTACCTCATGCGCAAGCCGGGCATCGTGTTCTCGCGCGAGACGCTGCTTCAAAGCGTCTGGGGCTGGGACTTCGACGGCGGCTCGCGCACGGTCGACGTGCACGTGCAGACCCTGCGCCAAAAGCTTGGTGACCACGCCTCGTGCATCGAGACCGTGCGCGGCGTGGGGTACCGGTTTGCCGGGCAGGAGTCTTAGGGGCTATGCCTAACCGGATGGGACGCGCCTGATGAACACGGCACATCGCTCGCTTTCGCGCCGTGTGTTCGCCACGGTCTTCGCCGCCGCCATGGTCATGGTGGCGGTCTTCTCGTTTGCCGGCACCGCCTATGTGCAGGGGCGCCTGGTGGCGCTTGCCCACGAGGAGCTCGACAGCCAGGCAAACGTCGTGTGCGCCGCGCTCAACAGCATGCCCGATGACAAGTTCATCCTGCGCAACCTGAATCTGTCCAACACACGCATCACGCTGATCGATACCGACGGCTCGGTGCTGTACGACACCGAGGCCGATGTCGAGGACATGCCCAACCACGCGGACCGTCCCGAGGTGGTCGAGGCGTATGAGACCGGCCGCGGCGACTCCGAGCGCGCGAGCTCGACACTCGGCGAGGTCATGCTCTACGAGGCGGTGCGGCTCGACAACGGAACCGTCGTGCGCCTGTCCCAGGAGCAAGCGGGCTACCTGTCCATTCTGTTCAACATGCTTCCGCCGCTCGCCGTTCTCGCGGCGTTCGGCGCCGTCGTGTCCTTCGTGGTCGCCCGGCGCGAGTCGCGCGCCATCATTGCGCCGCTGCGTGACGTCGACCTCGACCATCCTATCCGCAACGTCGAGAACGCCTACACGGAGATGATCCCCATGCTTGAGCGCATCGAGACGCAGCGCCAGGAGCTCAAACGGCAGGTGCGCGTACTTGCCGACAACGACCGCATGCGCCGCGAGTTCACCGCCAACATCACGCACGAGCTCAAGACCCCGCTGACGGCCATCTCGGGCTATGCCGAGCTCATCTCGAGCGGCATGGTTTCCGACGAGGAGGACAAGCGCGACTTCGCCCATCGGATCTACAACGAGGCGGGCCGCCTGACGGCGCTCGTCAACGATATCCTCACCCTGTCCAACCTGGACGAGGCCGAGCGCGACGACGACGCCTCCGCATCCGAGAGCGTGCTCGGGTCGCGCGAGCCGGTTGATCTGCCGCGCACACTCGACACCGTCTATCACCGCCTGGAGACCGTGGCCGACGTCAACGGCATCACGCTTGCCGTGAAGACCGCCCCCGCCATCGTGCTCGGTGTGCCGCGGCTGCTCGACGAGCTCGTGTACAACCTCGCCAGCAACGCGATTCGCTACAATAAGCCGGCGGGTTCGGTCACCATGCGGTGCGGCACCGAGGACGGGGCGCCTTTTATCAGCGTGGAGGACACGGGCATCGGCATCGCTCCCGAGGAGCAGGACAAGGTGTTCGAGCGCTTTTACCGCGTGGACAAGAGCCGGTCCAAGGCGCGTGGAGGCACAGGTCTGGGCCTGGCGATCGTCAAGCACGCAGCGGTGTTCCACAACGCGACCATCGCGGTCGATAGCACCCTGGGGGAGGGGACGACCATCACCGTGCGCTTCCCGGCAGACACCGTTTCGGTGCAGGAGGCGCAGCCGGAGCAGGGGACGGTGTAGGTCTGCGCGCCTGCGGGCTCCGGCGACACCCCTCCGACGGGATGATCGCCGTCGCGTGCCGCCCGTGCTCTGACCATTGGAAATTGGTGAAGATGCCAACGTGTGCCTGCGGTTCCCCTGAACCCGATGTTGATGCGTTAAGATAACGTGTTGGACGAATAGGGGCGCACATCGCCGGCGTGCAATCGCCGTTCGGTTGGATTGTGGCGCCATGATGGGGCTCCGACGGCTCCGGTACAAACACGACGAGAGGGAAGGCTCGCTCGATGACTCTGCTAGAACTGTTCCAGCTGCTCAAGAAGCATCTGCAGCTGGTAATCGTGTTGCCGCTCGTGTGCGCGTTCGCCATGGCGGTCGCGAGCTTTGCGCTGATGCGCAATACCTACACCGCCGAGACCAGCATGTACATCTTGGCCAACACGAGCGAGTCCCAGTCTCAGGGCGCCAACTACACCGATCTGACCGCCAGCCAGCTGCTCGCAAACGACGTCGCGCGCCTGCTGGAGAGCGATCGCGTGGAGAAGGACACCGCCGCTGCGCTCGGCCTTGAGGACCTTTCCGCCTACGACGTGAGCGTCGCGAGCGAGACGACGACCCGTGTGGTCACCCTGTCCGTGACCGGCCCCAATGCCGAGGGCGTGGCCGACGTCGCCAACGAGATGGCCCGCCAGGTCTCCATCGTCGCGCAGGATGTCCAGGTGGCCGACAGCATCAACGTCATCGACGAGGCTGTCTCTCCCGACGCCCCCAGCGGTCCCAACCGCCCGCTCTACGTCGCTGTCGCCCTGCTCGCCGGCCTGTTCATGGCCGTCGCGATCGTGGTGCTCATGGACATGCTCGACACGCGCGTCCGCAGTTCCGAGGACGTCGAGGAGCTGCTCGGCATCCCCGTGGTCGGCCGCATCCCCGCTATGAAGGGTGGTAAGTAACCGATGGCTCGCAAGAAGATGGGCGCGGACAAGCTCGTTGTCCAGAACGCCGCCAAGACCCTGCTGGCCAACATTCGCTTTGCCAGCGTGGACGATCCCATCCGCGTGATCACGATCACGTCGTCGACCCCTAACGAGGGCAAGTCGACCGTGGCGCTGAACCTTGCTCAGGCCATCGCCACGAGCGGCAAGAGCGTCGTGCTGGTGGAGTGCGACATGCGTCGCCGCTCCATGGGCCAGATGATTGGCGTGCGCTCGCGCGGCGGCCTGTACGCCGTGCTCTCCGAGCAGATGAAGCTCGAGGAAGCCGTGGTCGAGACGAGCCAGAAGAACCTGTACTTCCTCGATTCCGAGCCGCACATCCCCAACCCGGCTGACATCATCGTCTCCCGCCGTTTCAAGCGTCTGGTCGAGCGTCTGCGCGCGTCGTTCCAGTACGTGATCTTCGACACCCCGCCGGTGGGCACCTTCATCGATGCCGCCGAGGTCGGACAGCTGTCCGACGGCGTGCTGTTTGTGGTCCGCGAGAACTTCGCCAAGCGCACCGAGGTCACGGCCGCCTTCGACCAGCTGCGTCGCGCCGAGGTGCACGTGATCGGCGCCGTCATGAACTACTGCGAGACCGAGACGAGCGAGTACTACTACTCCTACTACACCAAGGACGGCAAGAAGGCCCGTTCCTCGGAGGGCTCGTCGCGCGGTGCCGCCCAGGGAGTCGTGCCGCCTGCCGTGCAGGCTACGGGCAGCCGCTTCTCCCGCCAGTAGAAGACGACGCCTTCGATGCGCGATATCCACAGCCATATCCTGCCCGGGGTTGACGACGGCGCTGCCGACTTGCAGGAGAGCCTTGCCATGATCGAGGCGGCGAAGGCCGCCGGCGTGACGAGCATCGTCTGCACGCCCCACTGCCGCGACCCCTATTTTGACTACGACGCCATGTGGGATGCCTTCGAGCTGCTGCGGGCGCACGCGGGTGGCTTCCCGCTCCAGATGGGGTTTGAGGTCAACCATGCCAAGCTCATGGATCTTGGCATGGATTGGGCCGACTACCTGCATTTCGATGGCAGCAACGAGTTTCTGCTCGAGCTTTCGACGCACGCCGGCAAGCTCGAGTTTCAGGAGTACGAGCGCACGATCTTCGAGCTGCAGGGCCGGGGCTACGAGGTGATCATCGCCCATCCCGAGCGCTACCGCGCCATCCAGGACGACGTCAACGTTGCGGTGAATCTCATGCGCATGGGCTGCAAGCTGCAGGCGTCTGCCGATTTCATCGCCGGCGGAAGGCTTGGCCGCGAAAAGCGCCCGGCCAAGGCGATGTTCGACAAGATGATGTACACCTACATCGCGAGCGATGCGCATCTGCCCGAGCACTACCGCTATCTTGCCGAGGCCCGGAAGAAATACTCCGTGCGCGGCCGGCATATGCGCGTATAGGGGAGGGTTCTATGGCCATCGAGCTCAAGGTCGGCATGCGTGAAGATGCCTTCGAGGTCCGCCGCCGCGTCTTTATGGACGAGCAGGGCTACGAAAACGAGTTCGATGCCATCGATGACGATCCTTCCTGCCTGCACATAACCCTATATGTTGACGGCGAGCTCGCCGGGTGCGCGCGTGCCTTCCCTGCCTCCGTCGAGCGCGCTTTGACTCCCGATGCGCCCTGCCCGCCGGCGTGCTCCCTCGACGAAGGCGCTGAGCTGTCCGAGGTGTACCTGCTCGGGCGCGTGGCGGTCCTGCCCAAGTTCAGGCGTCGTGGGCTTGCGACGGCTATCGTTCAGATGAGCGATACGGCGGCTTGCGATGCGGGCGCCAAGGTGTGCAAGCTTCACGCCCAGGAATACGTGCGCGATCTGTACGCCAAGCTGGGGTATGTCCAGATTTCCGACGTGGACTACGAGGACGAGGGGCAACCGCACCTGTGGATGGCCAAGCGCCTTTCGTAGACCCGGTTCGCTGCCCTTTTGGACCCCAGCATCGTTCGTGACCACGACAGCGAAAACGAACACGCGCTGCGTGAAGCGCGCTTCGACCCGAGAGCGAAGACCGAGGGGCGGCTATCTGGAGATAAATCTAAGTCTTTAGCGCTCAGGTTTTATGAGCGCTGTTGTGGGTAGTATAGTCACTGTTGAAAAATGGCAGATCCGGTTTGCCGGCATGCGCAAATCGGAGCAAGGAAGGAAGTCGTACGCCCATGCGCCAGTTTAAGACGGAGAGCAAAAAGCTGCTCGACCTCATGATCAACTCCATCTACACCAACAAGGAGATCTTTCTGCGCGAGCTGATCTCCAATGCATCGGATGCCGTGGACAAGCTCAACTTCAAGAGCCTGTCGGACGAGAGCGTCAAGCTGGGCGACGAGGACCTCGCCATCCGCGTTTCGTTTGACCGCGACGCCCGCACGCTGACCATTTCCGATAACGGCATCGGCATGACGGCCGACGAGCTCGAGAAGAACCTGGGCACCATCGCCCACTCCGGCAGCCAGGAGTTCAAGACGGAAAACGCCGAGAGCCAGGGCGACGCGGTGGACATCATCGGTCAGTTTGGCGTGGGCTTCTATTCCGCCTTCATGGTGGCCAAGCACGTTCGCGTCGTGAGCCGCGCCTATGGCTCCGACGAGGCGAACGTCTGGGAGAGCGATGGCCTCGAGGGCTATACCATCGAGCCGGGTGAGCGCGCTGAGCACGGCACCGATGTGATCTTGACGCTGCGCGACAGCGAGGCCGACGCCAACGGCGAGGCGGGCGACGACTACGATCGCTTCCTTTCCGAGTGGGGCCTTCAGGACCTCATCAAGCGCTACAGCAACTACGTGCGCTACCCGATTCAGATGCTGGTCACCAAGAGCCGCCAGAAGCCCAAGCCCGAGGACGCGGGTGAGGACTACAAGCCCGAGTACGAGGACTACCAGGAGCTCGAGACCATCAACTCCATGACGCCCATCTGGAAGAAGCGCAGCTCCGACGTGGAGCAGTCCGACTACAACGAGTTCTACAAGGCGACGTTCCACGATTTCGAGGACCCGGCGCGCACGATCAGCTTCCACGCCGAGGGCACGCTCGAGTACGACGCCCTGCTGTTCGTGCCCGGTCGCGCGCCGTTTGACCTGTACAGCAAGGATTACGAGAAGGGCCTGGCGCTCTACAGCTCCAACGTCCTCATCATGGAAAAGTGCGCTGATCTGCTGCCCGATTACTACAACTTCGTGCGCGGTGTGATCGATTCTGCCGACGTGTCGCTCAACATCTCGCGCGAGACGCTGCAGCACGACCGCCAGCTGCGCGCCATCGCCCGCCGTGTGGAGAAGAAGATCACGAGCGAGCTCGCCGACATGCGCGACAACGACCGCGAGACGTACGAGAAGTTCTTTGAGAACTTCGGCCGCGGACTCAAGTACGGCATCTATTCGAGCTATGGCATGAAGGCCGACGAGCTGGCCGACCTGCTGCTGTTCTGGAGCGCCAAGGAGAAGAAGATGGTCACGCTCGCGGAATACGCGAAGGCCATGCCCTCCGACCAGAAGGCCATCTACTATGCCGCCGGCGACGACCGCGAGCGCCTGTCCAAGATGCCGGTGGTGACCGGCGTGCTTTCGCGCGGCTACGACGTGCTGCTGCTCACGGCCGACGTGGACGAGTTCACCTTCCAGTCCATGCGCGAGTACGTTGCCCGCGATCTGCCCAAGGTGTACGAGGACGACGCCGCGCGCGAGGTCGCCGAGAAGGCGGTGGCCGACGGCGCCGAGCCCGAGCTCGAGGACCGTCACCTGGAGCTCAAGAACGTGGCTTCTGGCGATTTGGACCTGGCGACCGAGGACGAGAAGAAGGACGCCGAGGAGGCGACCAAGGAGAACGAAGGCCTGTTCGACGCCATGAAGGAAGCCTTGGGCGACAAGGTCGAGAAGGTTGCGGTATCGGCTCGCCTGGTGAGCGCGGACGAGTCCCCGGCGTGCATCACCACCGAGGGCATGCTGTCCCTTGAGATGGAGAAGGTCCTGCAGCGCGGTCCGGAGGGCGACATGGAGGGCATGCCCAAGTCGCAGCGCGTGCTCGAGCTCAACGCCAAGCACCCGGTGTTCGCCAAGCTCGTCGCGGCGCAGAAGGACGGCGACGACGAGAAGGTCAAGCGCTATGCGGGTCTGCTGTACGACCAGGCGCTTTTGGTCGAGGGCATTCTGCCCGAGGATCCCGTGGCATTCGCCGCGAGCGTGTGCTCCCTCATGTAGGCTCGCTATACCCGGTACTTCTTGGTGGGAGGCCCCGGTGTGTTCCCTTCGGGCGTGCGCTTCGCGAAACGCCCTACGGGAACACACCGGGGCCTCCCCGCGTCCCGGGCGGGCTCGCGGCTTGGGATGAAGTGTGCGCGGCCTGGCGGCCGCCTTGTGTGGCGGATGGTTGGGGACGCGTTCGTTCCATCCCATTGCCGGGCCTGCCTGCCCGGCTATGGGATGGAACGAACGCCGGCCCCACCCAGCGCCCCCCCCAGCGGCCGCCC
>NZ_JAUDCO010000006.1 GCF_030373545.1 Collinsella tanakaei
TTGGGGGCGTAGCTCAGCTGGGAGAGCGCTTGACTGGCAGTCAAGAGGTCAGGGGTTCGATCCCCCTCGTCTCCACCCAAGAGACTTCGCAGCCTTCGGTTTCTCGAAGGCTGCTTTCTTTTTATACGGGCTCATGGCGCAACGGTTAGCGCAGGGGACTCATAATCCCTGGGTTGCAGGTTCGAATCCTGCTGGGCCCACCAGTCATCTTCGCCGCTCCGCAATTTGGGCGGCGTTTTTATTATCTTGTGCCTGTGCGCTCGCGCGCCTCTTTCGGATCAAAGGGCGTGACGGTGTTTCCCTTCACCAGATACGCTTTGCGCGCGAGCTTGAGCATCGGCAGGTCGACGAGGTTGTCGGTATAGAACTCGTCGGGTACCGCGTCGTCGCCGAAGGCTTCTTTGAACGACTTGACCTTGTTGTCGCCGAAGTTCAGATGAATCAGGTCCAGGGTCTCGTAGTCGATGGTCGAGCAGATGCAGCATCGGATGCCCAGACGCTTGACGACTTCGTCCATCGTGTAGTTAAACGAGGCGGTCATGATGACGTCGTCAGGACGCGGCGTGTACCATGAACGGATCTTGTGGATATGGGTGTCCCAAAATGCTCTGACCATTGCCGGAATGTCGTCAAACGAAGACAGATACGCGTGAATATGGCGGTTGATGGCTCGCTCTACATCCTCTCGTGAGGTCCGTGAGAGGTTATACCGGATCAGATGGAATATAACAGGCAGAATGTATTTGATATTGCTCGGACGATACCTCAGTGAGAACAGGTAGAAATCCAGAGGGCTCTCGCCGTCGTAGATCGTATTGTCGAAATCGAGTACGCGCATGAGGCGTCTGCATCCCTCCGGACTTGCTTGCGCTGCAAGTCATAATACGGCAAGGAGGGTCCGCTCCTGATGCGCGGACCCTCCCCTGACCGAGCCTTTACAATTGTCTACCCGAAGTCAACTGAACCAATCAGCTTCGGGCGGAAACGACGGCATCCGTCAACCGCTGGATGACTTCATCGAGCGCGATATCCTCGCGCTCGCCGGTCTCGCGCACCTTCATCTCGACGGTGCCGTTCTTGAGGCCGCGCTTGCCCACGATGAGCTGGTACGGGAAGCCCATGAGGTCGTTGTCGGCGAACTTCACGCCCGGCCGCTCGGCACGGTCGTCGAACACAACCTCGATACCGGCGGCGGCAAGATCGTCGGCAAGCTGGGCTGCCGCATCGAATGCCTCGCCCTTCTTGTCGAGCGCGATCACCGAGACCTCGTAGGGCGCGATGGAGACCGGCCAGATGATGCCGTTCTCGTCGTTGTGCTGCTCCACGACCGCGGCGAGCGTACGGGAGATGCCCACGCCGTAGCAGCCCATGAGGAAGGGCTTTTCCTCACCGTTCTCGTCGGCGAAGGTGGCACCCATGGCCTCGGAGTACTTCGTG
Source organism: Collinsella tanakaei (assembly GCF_030373545.1). Lineage (GTDB taxonomy): Bacteria > Actinomycetota > Coriobacteriia > Coriobacteriales > Coriobacteriaceae > Collinsella > Collinsella tanakaei_C. Next base: position 1,438 of record NZ_JAUDCO010000006.1, read on the forward strand.
CCGAGCTGGAACACCTGGCTGACCTCGATACCGCGCGCACCCTCGAGGGGACGGCCGCAGTGCGGGCAGGGGTCGCCGGCCTTGACCGTCACGAGGTCGGCCCACTCGTCGACGGTGAAGTCGCGATCCGGGCAGGCGCCGGTGTAGTGGTAGTCGACCTCGTTGGCGCCGCAGGCCCACTTCTTGGAGTCGCGGAGGTTCTCGTCGACCACCAGGCGGATGCCCTCGGGCAGGTTCACCGGCCCGATGAAGCCCTTGTGCAGGCCATGGGCGACGAGCTCCTCGTCGGTCATGAGGTGGTAGGCACCGAAGAGGTGCTCGGCCTTGCAGTCGTTCAGCTCGTGGTTGCCCGGAACGATGGCGACGACCGGCGTGCCGTCCTCGGCGATGAGCGCGAGCGACTTGCGCGTGCCGTTCTCGGGGAAGCCGAAGAACGCGGCGACCGCCTCGATGGTGCCGAGGCCCGGCGTATGGACCTTGGTGAGCGTGCCATCACCGGGGCCCTCGGTGACCTCGATCTTGGTCGTGGCGGCCTCCTCGTCGGCTGCGAAACCGCACTCGTCGCAGTAGACGAGCGCTGCCTCGCCGGCGTCGGCGAGCGCCATGAACTCGACGGAGGTGTCGCCGCCGATCTGGCCGGAGTCGGCCACGACCGGCAGGGCGTGCAGGCCGCAGCGCTCGCAAATGTTGGCGTAGGCCTGCTTCATGTCGTCGTAGATCTCCTGCAGCGACTCCTGCGTGGCGGAGAACGAGTAGCCGTCCTTCATGATGAACTCGCGGCCGCGCATGAGGCCGAAGCGGGGACGCATCTCATCGCGGAACTTGTCCTGGATCTGGTAGAGGTTCACGGGAAGCTGCTTGTAGCTGCGCAGCTCGTTGGTGATCAGATCGGTGACCGTCTCCTCGTGTGTGGGGCCGAGGGCGAACTCGCGCTCGTGGCGGTCGGTGACGCGCATGAGCTCGGGGCCGTAGGCGTTCCAGCGGCCGCTCTCGCGCCAGAGCTCAGCGTCGGTCAGGATCGGCATGAGGAGCTCTTGGGCGCCGGCTGAATCCATCTCGTCGCGCACGATGGCCTCGATCTTCTTGAGGGAGCGCCAGGCGAGCGGCAGGTAGGAGTACAGGCCCGCCGCCTGCTTGCGGATCATGCCGGCGCGCAGCAGCAGGCGATGGCTCGCGAGCTCCGCCTCGGCGGGGTCCTCTTTCAGGGTGGGCGCGTAGAGCGCGGACATCTTCATGACGCGGGTGTGTGCAGTCACGGTTGCTCTCTCCTCATGTGGACGTACTTGCATATCTGCAGCATGGTACCGCATACACGGCGTGCATGCGATGGGGCCTGCGGGGTCACTTCGACTTCACAGCCGGTCGATCTCGGCCATGAGCTCGTCGACGATGTCGGCCTCGGCGATCTTGCGGACGACCTCGCCGTGACGGAACAGCAGTGCACTCCCCTTGCCGCAGGCAACGCCCACGTCGGCGTCGGACGCCTCGCCCGGGCCGTTGACGACGCATCCCATCACGGCGACCGTGATGGGCTTGGTTGCCGACAGCAGGCGCCTCTCGACCTCCTGGGCGATCGGGATGAGGTCGACCTGCGTGCGGCCGCATGTGGGACAGCTCACGAGCTCGGGCCCGCGCCGACGGATCCCCAGGCACTCGAGGATGCCCCAGGCCACGGGCGGTTCCTCGGTGGGATCCGCGGTGAGCGACACGCGCAGGGTGTCGCCGATGCCCTCGGCGAGCAGGACGCCAAGTCCCACGGAGCTCTTGATGGTGCCCTGGCGGAGGGTACCGGCCTCGGTGACGCCGAGGTGAAGCGGGACGTGCGGGAGCTCCCGCGAGAGCGCGCGGTAGGTCTCGATGGTCGTGGGGACGCTATGGGCTTTCGCCGAAAGAACGATGTCGGTGAATCCGCGCGCCTCGAAATGCTCGACGAACTTAAGTGACGACATGACGAGCTTTTCGGGCAACGTGAGCTCGGAGCGCTCGGCGATGTCGGATTCGAGCGAGCCGGCGTTGACGCCGATGCGGATGGCGGCTCCAGCCTCGCCCGCCGCGTCGATCACGGCGTCGACGCGCTCCCAAGAGCCGATGTTGCCGGGATTGATGCGCAGCTTCGCCGCCCCCGCCTCGACGGCTGCGATGGCGAGCCGATAGTCAAAATGGATGTCGGCGACGATGGGGACAGGGCTTTGCGCGCAGATGGTGCGAAAACTGTCGCATGCCTCGGCACGCGGCAGGGTGACGCGAACGATATCGCATCCGGCTTGGGCAAGCTGGCGAACCTGCTTGAGCGTGGCTTCAGCGTCAGCGGTATCGGTGCAGGTCATGGATTGCACGACCACCGGCGCACCGCCGCCAATGGTTACGCCGCCGACCGAGACGGGACGCGTGCGATCACGGGGCAACAGCTGCTCGCTCATGGTGGAGCCTTTCTCTGGACGTTATAGGAAGCGCAGGATATCGAGGTGAAGCATGTAGAAGAACAGAGCTAGGAACAGGGCGATTCCCGCGTACGAGACGAAGGTTTGGATGCGACGGGGCACAGGCTTATGCGCCAGCGCGCCGATTGCCTCAATGAGCAGCTTTCCTCCGTCAAGCGGAGGGATGGGCAGCAGGTTCATGAAGCCAAGCGACAGCGAAATCAGGCCCGCAAAGGTGAGATAGATGCTCGGACCGCTTGCCGCGGCCTGCGCGGACATGACCGATATGCCGACGATGGATGTCGAGCTGTCGAGGACCTCCATCGTGCGCGTCGGAATGAGCAGCTGGGCGACACCCTGCGCCGTCTGGGCGATGTAGTCGAGGGTTACCTGGAACGAGGTGATCGGGTCGAGCCGATAGCGCTCATAGCGGATTCCGATGCCGATGAGCCCATCGGATGCGCGCTCGAGCGTGACGTCATGGGTCGAGCCGTCGCGTTCGTAGGTTATGGAGAGTCGATCGGACTCCACAGAGGACAGCGTGTCGACGATCGCGCTCCAGGAGTCGACCTCGATGTCGTCGATGGTGACGATTCGGTCGTCGGCGCGGATGCCGGCCTCCCAAGCCGGCGAGCCCTGCTCGACAGAGCCGATCTGGTTGGTATCGATGGCGACATCCACCCCGATAATGGAATACACGCTCATGATGAGCACGATGGCAACGATGATATTCACCAGAATGCCGGCGACAAGGATGAGGGCGCGCCGAGGAAACCCGATGCCGCTATAGGTACGGAGACGCTCCTGCTCAAAGAAATCGGCATCGCTCATCGGAGGCGACCAGGGCTCCCCTTCCGCTGTGGCGTGAAGGAGATCGAACGAGCGGCCGTCAAACACCGTCTTGCCATGGGTGTCGCGGGGCACGGATGCATAGCAGCTCGGATAATAGGAGCCGCGCGGGCCGTCCCCATCAAGGTAGCGCGGGGCGATCGAGCCCCAACCCAGCAGCTGGATGCAGGCGTCTTCGACTTCCTCCACGTCGCACGAGAGCTCTTCTGCAAGCTCGCGCACCGTGGCGACGCCACGGCGGTGCACGGCGGCGAGCACGGCGGGCGCACAGGGAGCGTTCGTGTCATCCATGCCGGCGACGGCGGCGTATCCGCCGAGCAGAAGGGGCGTCACGCCGAACGTCGTACCTGAGCGCCGCGAGGTGTGCGCAAGGCGATAGCGGCAGGGCAGCCCTAAAAAGAACTCGGTCACGCGCACTCCGCATGCGCGGGCGGCGAGATAGTGTCCGCCTTCGTGGACGAACACGAGTAATGATATGGTCAGCAGTCCCCAAAAGACCGTGCTGATGATTCCAAAGATGTCAATCATCGTGCGTTCCGAACGTAACCGTCAGCGACGTGCGGACAGCACGGATCGCGCGTATGCGCGAGCCCACGCGTCGACATCGGAAAGCTGCTCGAGGGTTTGGACCGGCTGGACGTCATGGGCATCCATGCAGGCGGCAACGACGGTGTCGATATCGGTGAAGGAGCACGATCCGGCGAGGAACGCGGCGACCGCGACCTCGTTGGCGGCGTTCAGGACGCACGGAAGCGTCCCTCCCCTTCTGCCCGCCTGCTCGGCTAAAGCAAGGCAGCGGAACGTGTCGGCATCCGCTTCAGCGAAGTCCAACGACCCGATGGTGCGGAAGTCCACGCGGGGCGCAGGCGTCTGCCAGCGATCGGGATACGAGAAGGCGAACTGGATGGGAATGCGCATATCCGAGGCTCCCAGATGGGCGATGACCGATCCGTCATCGTATTCCACCATGGAGTGAATTTTAGACTGACGCTGAATGACGACCTGGATGAAATCCATATCGACGGCGAACAGGTGCATCGCCTCGATACGCTCGAGGCCCTTGTTCATGAGGGTGGCGGAGTCGATGGTGATTTTGGCGCCCATGTTCCAGGTGGGATGTGCGAGCGCGTCGGCGACCGTCACATGGGAGAGCTGATCGCGCGTGTATCCATAGAACGGGCCACCCGAGCAGGTAAGCCAGATCGCATGGGCGCGACGAGGGTCTTCGCCCAGATAGCACTGGAATATCGCAGAGTGCTCAGAATCGACCGGGATCAGCTGGTCTTTACGCGCGAGCGGCATGAGTAGATCGCCGCCGACGACCAAGGACTCCTTGTTCGCGAGGGCGAGTCGCTTGCCGGATGAGAGGACCGCCGCGCTCGCGGCTAGACCCGCGGCTCCGACGATGGCGACGAGGACGCAGTCGACATCGTCCTCCAGGCAGATCGACAGCGCAGCGTCAGGACCCGTATAGAAGGCGCATCCGTCGGGGAGCTCGGCAAGAATCGGGTCGTCAGCATGAGCGGGGTCGGTGACGGCGACGCGTTTCAGCGAGAACTCGCGGGCAAAGCGAACGAGATCCTCGGTGCGGCTGTGAGCAGAACAGGCCACGACCTGCAATCGATCGGCGTGCTGACGGCATACGTCAAGCGCTTGCGTGCCAATCGATCCGGTGCAGCCGAGAATCGCCACGCGAAGGCGCGCGGCGTGTTGGTTCAACGCGGTATCAGCGAGCTCCATTAGATGACGCCCCCGATCTTGAGGATGAGATAGGCGGTGATACAACCGAAGATAAGGGAATCAGAGCGGTCGAGCATCCCGCCGTGCCCCGGGATGAGATTGCCGGAATCCTTGACCCCGACGCCGCGCTTGATGCGAGACTCGATCAGGTCGCCAAACACGCCGAGGACGGATACCGCAAGACCGGTAGCAACGGCGAAGACGAGGTCGAATCCATACAGCCCCGTGGCCCATAGGATAAGCCAGATGACAACGGAGCCGGCAAGACCGCCTGCGAAGCCCTCCCAGCTCTTATGAGGGGAGATCTTGGGGACCATCTTATGTTTGCCGAATTTGCTGCCCACGAGGTAGGCGAACGAATCGCTCGCCCAAAGCGAAGCGCACACCCCAACCGAGAGCAGCGCGCCGGGAAAGCCGGCAACCGAATCGCGCAGCAGCACGATGGCCGACAACATGAAGCCGGTGTACATCGCGCCGAACGCGGTGATGGCGACATCGGCCAGGCGCGTCCGCGGAAAAAAGACGTACCAAAGGCCGAGCGAGAGCACGAGCACGAACAGCAGGGCGGAGAGCCACAACGGATCGACGAGAGCGGAAAGCGGGAAAAGAACCGCCGCGGCAAGGCCGAGCAGTTCGTTGGGAACCTTGCCGTCAAGCCGCATCATGCGGAAGAACTCGAAACAGCACAGCCAGCTCATGGCGGCGACGAACAGGGCGGTCGGAAGCGTTCCTGCAATAAGACAGCCGATGAACAGCGCAGCGTAGATGAGGCCGAAGGCGGTTCTTACGACAAGACCGCTCGGCTGTCGCTTCGATTCCTGTGCGCTTCCTGTCCCCGAGTCACGACGGGGACGCGATGTGTCTTGACGACGTTGTTCCAACAAAATGCTCCTCAGGATAGGAAAGATTCGGTCACGAGGCGGTGTTCAGACCTCCGAAACGCCGATTCCTGCCCTGGAAGGCAAGGATGGCGCGAATCAGCTCCCATCGGTCGAAATCAGGCCAATACGTATCGGTGATGTAGAACTCCGCATAGGCGATCTGCCACAGCAGATAATTGGATACGCGAAGCTCACCGGACGTGCGGATGACCAACTCCGGGTCAGGAAGGCCAGCGGTATACAGGTGTGACGCGACGGTGTCCTCGTCGATGCGGTCGGGATCGAGCGTACCGGCAGCTGCCTCTTGTGCAAGCTCGCGCGCGGCGCGGACGAGCTCTGCACGTCCACCGTAGTTGACGGCGAGCGCAAGGACCATTCCCGTGTGCTCGCTGCATTCGGTCAGGCCGTATTCGAAGACCTGGCGCGTACGCTCGGGAAGCGCGGAGATGTCGCCGAGGAAGACGACGCGAACGTTCTCGCGCTTGAGCAGCGGCAGCTCGTCGATAAAGGTCTTGGCGAACAGATGCATGAGAACGTTGACCTCATGCTTGGGGCGATTCCAGTTCTCAGTGGAAAACGCATACGCCGACAGCACATCGACACCGAGGCGCACGCAGGCGGTGATGATCTCGCGAAGCGAGACGATACCGGCCTTGTGGCCCTCGGTGCGAGCGAGGCCGCGGGAGGTGGCCCATCGGCCGTTGCCATCCATGATGCAGGAGATATGGCGCGGGATGCGCGCCATATCCACCATGTCGAGCGTTACGTCGGACGGGTGATCGCTGAAGTACTCCGCTCGCTTTGCTTCGTCTACCAGCACGTTAGATCTCCATGACCTCGGCTTCTTTAACCTTGAGCAGCTCGTCGATCTTCGCGACGTAGGTGTCGGTGTGCTTCTGGACCTTGGCCTGCTCGCGACGGACATCGTCCTCGGTCAGGTCCTCGTCGCGGTCGAGCTTGTTGTTCGCATCGCGACGGATGTTGCGGATAGCCACCTTGGCCTGCTCGGCAAGCTCACGGCACTCCTTGACGAGCTCGCGGCGGCGCTCCTCGGTCGGCGCCGGGAACGGAAGGCGGATGACGGTGCCGTCAGAGGAGGGCGTGATGCCTAGGTCTGAGGCGGAGATCGCCTTCACGATGGCGTTGAGCAGTGCCTTGTCCCACGGCTCGACCATGAGCATGTGGGCTTCGGGAGCCTTGACGGCCGCCACCTGGGTGATGGGGGTGGCGACGCCGTAGTAGTCGACGGTGATGTCCGCGAGGACGTTGGCGTTGGCGCGCCCGGTGCGGACCTTGGCGAAATTATGCTTCAGGTTCTCGATGGTCTTGTCCATCTGCGCAGTGATATCGGCCATTGCTAATCCTCCTGTACGACGACGGTACCGACGGGCTCGCCCTTGAGGGCGCGCTTGATGTTGTCCTCGCCCTCGATGTTGAGGACGATGATGGGCATGTGGTTATCCTGGCACAGGGCCGCAGCGGTGGAGTCCATGACCTGCAGACCGCGCACGAGGACCTCGTGGTGCGTGATGCGCTCGAAACGCACGGCATCGTCGTTGGAAACCGGGTCCTTATCGTAGATGCCGTCGACCTTCGTCGCCTTGAGCAGGCAGTCGGCGCCGATCTCGCAGGCGCGCAGCGCGGCGGCGGTGTCGGTGGTGAAGTAGGGGTTGCCCGAGCCGGCGGCGAAGATGACGATATCGCCCTTCTCGAGGTGGTTGATGGCGCGACGGCGGATGTAGGGCTCGCAGACCTCGTTCATCTGGATCGCGCTCATGACGCGACACGATGCGCCGACGCGCTCGAAGGCGTCCTGCAGCGCAAGCGCGTTCATGACCGTCGCGAGCATGCCCATGTAGTCGGCCTGCGCGCGGTCCATGCCCTTTGCCGAGCCCGCGAGACCGCGGAAGATATTGCCGCCGCCCACGACGATGCCGATCTCGACGCCATCGTCGTGCAGCTGCTTGATCTGGGTGGCGAGACGCTCGGTGACCTGAGGGTCGATGCCATAGCGACCCTCCCCCATCAGGGCCTCACCGGACAGCTTGAGCAGCGCGCGGCTGTAGAGGTACTCAGACACAGTGTCCTCCTTATCTAGGTATATCTCAGACATTCTAGCGTACTTGCGTGGTCGACCCATAAAAAAGCAGGCCATAGGTCGAAACCCACAGCCTGCTCGGTAGGCATCGCGAATGCGCGCTAGTTAGCGGACTCGCCGCTGACCAGACGGTCGAAGGCGACGACGCGAACGGTGTCGCCGACCTCCTTGGAGACCTTCTCGGCGTACTGCTTGATGGTGATGCTGGGGTCCTTGATGAACTCCTGCTCGTTCAGGACGAAGCCCTTGAAGAACTTCTCCAGACGGCCGAGGGCCATCTTCTCCTGGATGGCCTCGGGCTTGCCGGACTCGGCAGCCTGCGCCTTGTAGATGGCGATCTCGTGATCGATCGTCTCGGCGGGCACATCCTCGCGCACAGCGCTGATAGGTGCGGTGGCAGCGACCTGCATCGCGACATCGTGAGCGAAGGTCTTGAAGGCGTCGCTTGCGGCGGTCTCGGGCTTATCGAAGCCGAACTCGACGAGGGCGCCGATCTTGCCGCCCATGTGGATATAGCTGGCGACAGCGCCGGCGGCGGGCTTACGGATGGCGAAGCGGGTGAGCTTCATGTTCTCGCCGATGACGTGGATCATCTCGGTGAGGGCCTCGTTCACGGTCTCGCCGCCCATGTCGGTGGCGAGCAGCGCGTCGACGTCAGCGGGCTCGGTCTCGCAGACGACCTGAGCGATCTTGGCGACGAAGCCGGTGAACTTGGGGTTGGAGCTGACGAAGTCGGTCTCGCAGGCGACCTCGGCGAGCGCGCCTGCGCAGCCGTTCTCGGCGATGTAGGCGGCGACGGCACCCTCGTTGGTGGCACGACCGGCCTTCTTGGCGGCCTTCGCGATGCCGTTCTTACGAAGGATGTCGACGGCGGCGTCCATATCGCCCTCGGCCTCGACGAGAGCCTTCTTGCACTCCATCATCGGGGAGTCGGTCATCTCGCGGAGCTGCTTGACCATAGCGGCGGTGATCTGAGCCATGCTGGTTCCTTTCGAACTCAATGATGAACGAACGATTGGCGTATAGATTGCTTACTCGGCAGCGGCCTCGGTGGCAGCCTCGGCAGCCGGGGCCTCCTCAGCGGCGGGCTCGGCGGCGCCGGCCATCTCGGCCTCGGAGATCTGCTCCTTGCCGGAGCCCGCGAGGCAGGCGTCGGCGAACAGCTCGCACATGAGGGAGACAGCGGAGATGGCGTCGTCGTTGCAGGGGATGCCGTAGTCGACGTCGTCGGGATCGGAGTTGGTGTCGATGAGGGCGACGACCGGGATGTGCAGGCGCTTGGCCTCCTTGATGGCGTTCTCCTCGCGCTTGGTGTCGATGACGAAGAGGGCCGCGGGCAGCGACTTCATGTCACGGGCACCGCCGAGGTTGGTCTGGAGCTTGGCGAGCTCCTTGCCGAGAACGGCCTGCTCCTTCTTGCCGCGCAGGGCCATGGAACCGTCGGCGACCATGCCCTCGAGCTCCTCCATGCGGTTCATACGGGAGCGGATGGTCACGAAGTTGGTGAGCATGCCGCCGAGCCAACGCTGGTTGATGTAGGGCATGCTGGCGCGCTCGGCAGCGGCCTTGACGGCCTCCTGGGCCTGCTTCTTGGTGCCGACGAACAGCACCTTGCCGCCATGGGCGCAGGTGTTCTTCAGGAACGTGTAGGCGCGGTCGGCCTCGACGATGGTCTGCTTGAGGTCGAGGATGTAGATGCCGTTGCGCTCACCGAAGATGTAGGGGCGCATCTTGGGGTTCCAGCGACGGGTCTGGTGACCGAAGTGGCAGCCGGCCTCGAGAAGGGTGCGGATGTTGATCTTGGTAGCCATTGATACCTCCTGTGGTTCGCCTCCGCGCAGGCGTCTAACCTCGTTCGCCACCCGGCCAAAAGCTACCTGGAAGCCGGGCACCACGGCAGGACGAGTAGCCGCGCGTGTGTGATGGATACGGTTGCGCCAGACGCAACCTGATGCATGATAGCAGCTCCGAGGGGCAAATCCAAGCGATCGCACGCCTTTGTGTGCAGCTTGTGGGGCTCAGGCGCGCGGATGGGCCCCCTTGAGCGCCCCTTTGAGCCGCTCGGGAGTCAGATGGGTGTACAGCTGCGTGGTCGAAAGGCTCGCGTGCCCGAGGAGCTCCTGCACGCTTCGCAAGTCGGCTCCCCCGCTCAACAGGTCGGTTGCGAACGTATGGCGCATCGCGTGGGGCGTAAGGTCGCTCGGCAGGCCGGCGCGCGCGGCGAGCAGGCGAAAACGGTGGCGGAGGGCATCCGCGCTCATAGCGCGACCGCGGGTCGAGATGAACAGCGCCCGTGTGGTCGCCGCCTCGCCGTCGCGCCGGCAGGCAAGCAGCTGAGGGCGCGCATGGCTGATGTAGCCGGACACGGCGTCTGCCGCCCGCCGATAGATCGGCACGATGCGCTCCTTCGACCCTTTACCGAACAGGCGGATGCACGATCCGGACCAATCGATCGAATCAAGCGTCAGTCCCGCTACCTCGGAGATTCGGGCGCCTGTTGCGTACAGGAGCTCGAGCATCGCCGCGTCGCGCACCCCTTCAGGCGAGTCGAGCTGCGGGGCTGCCATGAGCGCATCCATCTGCTGCTCGGTCAGAACATGCGGCAGGCTCTTGGGGATCTTGGGCGTCGCGAGCGGGCAGGCGGGGTCGGAATCGATGCGCTCATCGAGCAGAAGCCAGCGATAGAGCGCCCGTATTGAGGACAGATGGGCAGCGACCGTCTTGGGCGCGTAGCGCGCGGCTTTGAGCTCGGCGAGATAGCTGCGGATATCGCGCGTGCGAACACCTGAAAGGCTCGCATCGCGGCGTGCGAGCCATCGGACGTAGGCCGAAAGATGCGATCGGTAGGCGCGCACCGTCTCGGGGGAAACGCCTTCGACCTTGGCTATATAGTCCAAAAACCGCTCGACGTCTGCGGGAAGGGCGTCGGCGTCAGGGGCGCTCATCGCGTCTCCGCGGAAAACAGATCCGGTCGCGATTCGATATAGCGCGAAAGATCGTCCATGGCGCGTGCGGCATACAGGCCGTAACGGTCGCGCTTGGAGCGGCGTTTTCCGTCGTCCAGGGGCGGCACAAGCCCAAAGTTGACGTGCATGGGCTGGTAGCCCTGCGTGTTGGGATCGGTGGCGTAGGCGACCAGCGAACCGAAGGCGCCGGTCACGGGAAGCGTTGCGTGCGCGATGCCGGCAAGGTCGGCGTAGGTGTTCAGAGCTGCGAGAAGGCCCGAGGCGATAGCCTCGGTATAGCCCTCGGTGCCGGTGATCTGTCCGGCGAGGCGGATATGCGTATCGGGAATGCGGAAGGTCCCGTCCAACACGTGCGGAGAATCGACGAACGTGTTGCGATGCATGACGCCGTAGCGGAAGAACTCAGCGTTCTCAAGGCCGGGAATCATGCGGAAGACGCGCTTCTGCTCGGCAAAAGTGAGATTGGTCTGGAACCCGACGAGATTGTACGCGGTGCGCTCAGCGTTCTCGGCACGCAGCTGTACGGCGGCCCAAGGCCTGCGTCCGGTTCTGGGGTCGGTAAGGCCGACGGGCTTCATCGCGCCGAATCGAATCGCGTCTTTGCCGGTACGAGCCACCTCTTCGGCGGGCTGACAGGCGGAGAAGAGCTCGCGACGCTCGAAATCCTTCAGGATGACGCGGTCTGCGCCCACGAGCGCTTCGATAAACGCCTCGTATTCCTCCTTGTTGAGCGGAGCGTTGAGATAATCCGCTCCCGTCCCGTCGTCATAGCGCGACTGGGCGAACAGGACATCCATATCGAGCGTCGAGGCGTCCACGATGGGCGCGGCGGCGTCGAAGAACGAAAGCGCATCCCCGCCGACGCGGGCGAGCAGCGCATCGCACAGCGTCTTTGAGCACAGCGGACCGGCTGCGATGACGGTATGGCCGACAGGAAGCTCGCGAACTTCCTCGCGTACAACGGTGATACGCGGACGCTCGGCGATGCTGCGCTCGACGAGACGTGAGAACACGTCGCGATCCACGGCCAGCGCGCCTCCTGCGGGAACGGCGGCCTGCTTGGCGCACCGGATGAGCTGGGACCCCATCGCAAGCAGCTCGTCCTTGAGAAGGCCCGCCGCAGAATCATAGCGCGTGGACTTGAAGGAATTGGAGCACACGAGCTCTGCGAGGTGATCGGTATGGTGAGCGGGAGATTTCGCGAGCGGCCGCATCTCATAGAGCGTGACGTCCACTCCCCTGTCGGCAAGCTGGCACGCGCACTCGCATCCCGCCAAGCCGCCGCCGACAACGGTCGCCTGCATCGCTGACATCCTATACCTCCGCTTCGCTGTGCTTGCCGCTCGACAGAATCGCCGATCGCGCACGAAAGGCGCGCACGGTCGGCGTAAAGGTGCCGTCGGGCATTCGTTCGATATCCCCTTGCATCATCATTCTGCTCAAGTGGGAAAGACAGTCCATAGGGCTCATCGATAGCATGGCGGCAATCTCCTCCAGGCGCAAGGGGCTCGCAAAAAGCGCGTCGAGTACCTGAGAGCATTCATCGCTCGCCGGGTTGATATTCGGGGCTAAACGCTGATACCGCAGCGTGCCGAATATCCTCGATATCGCGACCTCAACGGATTCCTCGTCGATCAGACATCCCGCACCGTTGGCAATGAGGTGGTTGGCCCCGCGAGAGAGCGAAGACGTGATGGCACCCGGTGCGGCAAGCACCTCGCGTCCAAGTTCGAGCGCAGCCTCTGCTGTGGAAAACGTACCGGACGGCAGTCCGGCTTCGGCGATGAAGACCGCCTGGGAGAGCGCGGCGATGATGCGATTTCGCTTGGGAAACGCGAATCGTCTGGGACCGGTCCCCCATCGCTCAAGCGATACGATCGCACCGCCGCACGCAAGCGTACGGTCGAAGAGCTCGGCTGAGGTACGCGGATAGATGACATCCGCTCCTGTCCCGGCAACGATAACGTGGGCGCCGCCCGCATCAATCGCTGCGGTTCCGGCAGCGAAATCGCATCCCTTGGCTCCGCCGGACACCACGGTGATGCCCGATTCGGCAGCTGCCGTGGCTATCATGTCGGCAACCACCATGCCATAGGGCGTAGCCCGGCGGGAACCGATAACGGCTGCCGCGCGGCCGTAGAGCGCGGTAAGGTTGCCGATGACGTAGAGCATTGGTGCGCAGGCGAGGTCCTTCACGCATGAAGGGTAACGGGTATCGTCCGGAGCAAGCTCGTATCTCGGATAGCTATCTCCCATCCTCCACCACCCCGCGAAACATCGATGCTTCCAGGATATGGGCATCGCTGACCTGTTTGCTCTCCGCAAGATCGGCGATGGTGCGCGCCACGCGGCACAGCCGGACGATGCCGCGTGCCGAGAGCACCCCGACGTGGGCAAGGCGCACCAGAACGGTCCGTGCCGCCTCGTCAAGCTGGTACGGTGCCGTCACTCCCTCGAGGGTTCGTTCGTCTCCGGGCGCACGCTTGCCGTCGTGCGCCTTACGCCAACGGCGAAACGCCCGTCCCCGCTCGACGTCGGCTGCCATGGATTTCGAATCCATGCCCTCTTCCCCTTTGACGATCAACTCCGGGTCCGGTCGAAGCACGTCGATGGTCATATCGATTCGATCGGCAAGGGGCCCCGAGAGCTTGGATCGGTACCGGTCGATCGCGGCAGGCGTGCACGTACAGGGCACTTCTCGATCCCCGAGATGCCCGCAGGGACAGGGATTGCTTGCCGCCAGCAGCTGGAAGCGCGAGGGAAACGTGTACGCGCCCTCCGCGCGAACGATTCTCACCTCTCCAGATTCCATGGGCTGTCTGAGCGTCTGAAGGACACTGGAGGGAAACTCCCCGAGCTCGTCGAGGTGAAGCACCCCACCGTGAGCCAAGCTGATTTCACCGGGTCGCACGGGTTTTCCGCCGCCGATGAGCCCCGCAGTCGAAATGCTATGGTGTGGGCTGCGGAAGGGACGTGTCCCCGCGAGGATGTCATCGAGCGGCTCATCGGCAACCGAGTGGATGCAGAGGGCCTCAAGGCGCTCCGCCTCGTCAAGCGCTGGGAGAATTGAGGTCATACGCTTGGCAAGCATCGATTTGCCGGCTCCCGGCGCACCGATCATCAACAGACCGTGTTCGCCGGTCGCGGCGATGACCATTCCGCGTTTCGCGACATCCTGCCCGATGACATCGGCAAAATCCAAGCTGTGCATCGGCTTGCGATCGGTCTCGCTCATGAGAGGAAGCGATGTCGCTTCGAGGACACCTAGGCGCAGTGAGCCGATATGGTCGAGTACGCGCCGTTGCACACCGGTAATTGACACATCCGTGGCGGCTCGCGCGGAAACGAGCGTCAGACCCTGCTCGCGTGCAAGCAGCTGATATGCGATGTCTCCGGAGGTGGGGCTGGTGCATCCGTCAAGACCAAGCTCTGCTACGAAGAGGCAATCGTCAAGGCCTGCCGGCGGTATCTGTCGCGAGGCTGCGAGGATGGCCACGGCGATCGGCAGGTCGAATCCCGACCCGCTCTTGCGCATGTCTCCCGGGGCGAGATTGACGGTAATGCTGCTGCGCGGGATCTCAAAACCTGCGGCACGCAGGGCGCATCGAATTCGACCGCGCGCCTCGAGCACGCCTGAATCGGCCATGCCGACGATGGACATGCCGGGGATGCCGCCGGTCATGGAGACCTCGACGGTCACCGGCCTGGCCTCGACACCGCGAATGCAGGCGGCATGGACGGCGAACATGCCGCGCACCGGCCCGCTCATCGGTCGCCGTCCCATTCGAAGGCGCTGAAGAGGTGCTCGATCTCCGCGTTGAAACCTGGCCTGAGCGTGACGGCGACGATGTCGAATCGAACGGCGAAGACCGGGAAGTGCTCGAGGACGTAGCAGGCTGCTATCCGGGCGTAACGGGCGCGTTTTCGCTCATCGACGGCAAGCTCGGGATACGTGGCCTCATCTGACGGCGCCCTTCTCGTCTTAACCTCAACGAGGACGCATTCGCCGCTGTCGGCATCGAGCACGATGAGGTCGGCTTCACCCTCGCGGCATCGGTAGCCGCATGCCTCGACGACGTATCCGCGCGTTTCCAGATACGCGCGCGCGATCTGCTCGCCGAGCCGTCCGATCTCCTTGGTGCTCAGACTTTCTACCAGGGCGGGATCGTCGGTGCACTCCCGCAGCAGATCGAATCTATCGTCGCGTTTCCTGCCCATCTGAAACTCCTCTCATCGGTGGATGCAAGGAGTATGAAGGGCCAAACTGACCGCAGGAATACGTTGTTCCGACGCATATCAGACCGGGATTCGCACGAAACCCGACCAGGATGCAACACGGGAGCATGCAGGGCATGCGAAGCGCGTATCGCATGCATGGGCGTGAGGATGCGATTCAGAACAGGCGGCCGGTCTCCAGGAAGTTTCCGCAAAAGCTGACGCGATGGTAAGGGCTCAACCCAAGCTTTTTGATGGCGGCGATGTGCTCGGCAGACGCATATCCCTTCGACTGCGCGAAGTGATAGCCGGGACACTCGGCGTCCAGCTCGACCATAAGCTCATCACGAGTCACTTTGGCGACAATGGAGGCGGCGGCGATGCACGCCACGGTCGCATCCCCATGGACGACATCGCGTTCGCAGGCAAGGGCCCCGAGCGGATTGCCATCCATGAGCACGCAGTCCGGCTCGATCCCGCAATCTTCGACGGCGCCGACGACAGCCCGGCGCAGGCAGTGCGCCATGCCCTGCGTATCGATGTCCGCGGGCGGAATGTGGCAGATGCCAATGGCGGTCGCGACCTCGGCGATACGAGCCGCGAGCACTTCGCGGCGCGCAGGCGTCAGCTGCTTCGAGTCGTTGATGCCCCAGATGAGGGGCTCCGGCGGAAGACACACGGCGCACACGGTCAGCGGGCCGGCGACCGATCCCCTGCCGACCTCGTCGACACCGATGATGACGCCATCTCCCCCGAGCTCGAACATCGCGCGGTACATGCCCTCGACGCGCTCGCGCTCCGCGCGTTCGCGATCAAGGCGTTTGGCGGCGCGCTCTATGGCCTTCTGCACCTGAACGCGCGGGTCGTCGCGGTATCGCTCGATGAGGGACGGCACCTGGTCGAACGGAGCGCTTGCGAGTTCGGCGGCAACGTGGGCGGCCGAGCGCGAGCTCGTCATATTTGCCATAGGGCCTCCTTGTGCAAAAAAGGCCACCTCGGTATCGAGGCGGCCTTTGAAAACCTGAAGATGGCTTGCGGGCTTCTTAGCGCTTCTCGGGAATGCGAGCAGCCTTGCCGATCTTGTCGCGCAGGTAGTAGAGCTTCGCGCGACGGACGCGGCCGTGACGGATGACCTCGAGCTTGGCGATCTTGGGGCTGTGAAGCGGGAAGGTGCGCTCGACACCGATGCCGAAGGAAAGCTTGCGCACGGTGAAGGTCTCGCGGGAGGAGCCGCCGCTCATGCGGATGACGTCACCCTGGAAGACCTGGATGCGCTCGCGGTCACCCTCCTTGATGCGGTAGTGAACCTTGACGTTGTCGCCGACGCGGACCTGCGGGATGTCCTCGCGCATGTCCTGGCGCTCGATAGCGCGGATGTAGTCCATGTTTCGATCCTAACTCTTGCCAGAGGTGCCGCGTCCGACGGCACATGGGTTGAACAAACGTGATAAGTATACGCAAACCGCAAGGGAGCGCAAGGAAAAACGTGGGATTTCGAAGGACGTCCACGAAACCCCACGTCGGTTACTTCTTAGCGAGCGCACCCATGTCGGCGACGTCGGCGAAAACAGCCTCGAAGCGGTTGAGCAGACGCAGGCGGTTCTCGCGCAAGGCCATGTCCTCGTCCATGACCATGACGTCATCGAAGAAGCGATCGATCGGCTCGCGCAGCGCGGCGAGACTCAGGATAAGCCGCTGGAAATCCTTATGTTCGAGGGCATCGCGAACAAGGCCGCTCGCGTCGTCGGTCGCACGCAGAAGCGCGCGCTCGGCATCGCCCATCAGGGCCTCATCGACCTCGCTGCCCAAAGAGGCATCTGCCAGATGGCTTGCACGTGCATAGGCGGTCGCCAAGTTCTCGAAGGTCTCGGGATCGATTCTGCGCGCGTCCTCGAGGGCATGGGCGAGCGCGAAGTAGTCGACCGGAGCGGAAACGCTACCGGCGGAAACGGCGGCAACGGTATCGGGTGCGATCTTCTCGTCGCGCGCCATCTGCTCCATGCGGCCCTTGATGAAGGTGCACACCGCCTGGGCGACCGCGTCCTTATCGAAGGCAAGGCCCTGCTCAGCGTAGGCGTCGAGCGCGGGGCCGACGAGCTCCTCGTAGCCGCAGTGCAGGCGCTCGCGCAGGATATTCAGGACGCCGATGGCGCTTCGGCGCAGGGCGAAGGGGTCCTTCGAGCCGGTGGGCGGCTCATCGATAGCGAACATGCCGACGATGGTGTCGAGTTTATCGGCGACGGCGACGACGCAGCCGGCGATGCCGGCGGGCAGTTCATCTCCGGCGAAGCGGGGGCGGTAGTGGTCGCGGATGGCGTCGGCGACCGCATCGCTCTCCCCTGCCGCCTTGGCGTAGTATCCGCCCATGACGCCCTGCTGGCTCGTGAACTCGACGACGGCGGAGCTCACGAGGTCAGCTTTCGCAAGATGGGCGGCGCGCTGCGCATCGGATGCGGCATGTGCCCCGATACGGGCGGCCGACGCGATGGCAAGGGCAAGATCCTCCATGCGCTCGGACTTCTGCAACACGCTGCCGAGCTTCTCCTGGAAGGCGACGTCGGCCAGGCGCGCACGGAAGTCCTCGAGCGACACCTTGAGATCCTCGTCATAGAAGAACTTCGCGTCGTAGAGGCGTGCGCGCACGACGCGCTCGTTGCCGTCGATAATGACGGCGGCGTTGTCGGGGCGACCGTTACCGACGACGACGAACTCGCGGGTCAGGGCGCCGGAAGCGTCGTAAATCGGGAAATAACGCTGGTTGGAGAGCATCGATTCGCAGATGATCTCGTGCGGAACGTGGAGGAACTCCTCATCGAAGGTACCCACCAGCACGGTCGGCCACTCACAGAGGTTCACGACCTCGTCGAGGACCTTGCGCGGCGTGTCGACATGCGCGCCGGAGCGCTCTGCCTCGATCTGAGCGATGCCGTCGGCGATCACCTGACGGCGGCGCTCCTCGGATAGGACGCCGGCGTCTTCGAGTACCTGCTCATAGGCAGCGGGCTCGGCAACGACATGCTCACCGGGGCCGAGCACGCGGTGGCCGCGGGTGGTGTTGCCGCTCGTGACGTCGGCGTAGCTGACGGGAACGACCTCAGAGCCCAGCAGGGCGCAGATCCAACGGATCGGGCGCACGAACGTATCGTGAGAGGTGCCCCAGCGCTGGCTGCGGTAATTGGGCCATTCAAGATTGGCGATCACATCGTGGAAGAGCTTGGAGAGCAGCGGCATGGCAGGCGCGGCGGGAATGTCCTTCTCGGCGAACACATACTCGCGGCCGTCGGAATCTTCGCGGCGGATGAGCTCAGCGGCGGCGACGCCGCACTTGCGCGCGAAGCCGCAAGCAGCTTTCGTGGGGTTGCCGTCGGCGTCGAAGGCGATATTGGCAGCGGGGCCGCGCTTGACGTCATGAATCGCCTCGGTCTCGGTCGCCACGCTCGACAGGACGGCCAGACGACGCGGGGTCGAGATCACACGGATCTCGCCGTGTGCGAGCCCGGCGGCATCGAGTCCGTCGGCGACCAGTCGGGGCAGCTGCTTCACGGCGTTCATGAGGGGCGCAGACGGCATCTCCTCGGTGCCGATCTCAAACAGAAAGTCACGAATCTCGGCCATGTTAGGCGACCTCCCCATGCGAATCGTCGGCGCCGGCGACCTCGGCCATATAGGCCTCGCAGCAGGCCTTGGCGACGGTGCGGACGCGCAGGATGTAGTTGGCGCGCTCGACGGCGGACAGGGCGCCGCGCGCGTCGAGGATGTTGAAGGCGTGGCTGCATTTCATGACGCAGTCGTAGGCGGGAAGCGGAAGACCGGCATCGAGACAGGAATGGCACTCGCGCTCGTAGTCATCGAACTTCTGGCGCATCATCTCGACGTTGGCGACCTCGAAGTTATACGCACTGAACTCGCGCTCGTTCTCGAGGAACACGTCGCCATAGGTCATGGCCGTGCCGTCGGGCAGGTAGCTCCACACCAGATCGTAGACGGACGTCACGTTCTGCACGTACATAGCGAGGCGCTCGAGACCATAGGTGATCTCGACGGGCACGGGATCGACTTCGATGCCGCCGACTTGCTGGAAGTAGGTGAACTGCGTGACCTCCATGCCGTTGAGCCACACTTCCCAGCCCAGGCCCCAGGCGCCGAGCGTCGGGCTCTCCCAGTCGTCCTCGACGAAACGGACATCATGGTCAGCAGGGTCGATGCCGATAGCCTTGAGGGAATCGAGGTAGAGCTCCTGCGAGTTTTCCGGGCTCGGCTTGATGAGCACCTGGAACTGATAGTAGTGCTGCATGCGATTGGGGTTCTCGCCGTAGCGGCCGTCTGCGGGACGGCGGCAGGGCTGCGCGTAGCAGGTGCGCCAGGGCTTGGGACCGAGGCTGCGAAGCGTCGTGGCCGTGTG
The DNA here is from genome assembly GCF_030373545.1 of Collinsella tanakaei. Lineage (GTDB taxonomy): Bacteria > Actinomycetota > Coriobacteriia > Coriobacteriales > Coriobacteriaceae > Collinsella > Collinsella tanakaei_C. The sequence goes on from NZ_JAUDCO010000006.1 coordinate 21,009, forward strand.
GAACGTACCGGCGCCGACTTCGGAGTCATAGGGCTGCATGATGACGCAGCCGTGGCTGCCCCAGAACTGCTGGAGGCGCAAGATGATCTCCTGGAAGGTGAGAGCGGATTTTTCCATGCTCCTGATTCCCCTCGTCAGTGGTTTATGGACAGATAGCTTGTCATGATAGACCAAACGGTCCGTGAAGTGCCCCGCTTCAGCTACGAAAGCGAACCGAAACGATTGAGGGGCCAGTATCTCAGTACGACCACACCGATGACGTCGTCTTCCGAGATGGCGCCGAAGTAGCGCGAATCGGCGGAATTCTCACGGTTGTCGCCCATGACCCACAGGCACCCTTCGGGAACTTCATAGGGATACCCGACGACCGTACCCGGTGCCACACTCGCAAGCGGCCAGCTTTCGCCGAGCGTGTAGGATTCATCCAGGGGCTGGCCGTCCACGACGACGCGGCCGTCTTCGAAATCGACGGTCTGCCCGGCGGTCGCGATGACGCGCTTGACGAGCACGTCGTGATCGGACGAGCCGTCGGGGTTCCTGAACACGATGATATCGCCGGCCGAAGGCGCCATGTTGAGGTTCGTCGTCACCTTCTGCGCGAACACCTGGTCACCGATCTCGATGGTGGATTCCATGGACCCGGTCGGAACGACATACGGCTCAAGGATAAAGGTGCGGACGCACAGCATGGCGAGCACGGAGATGGCGATGATCGCGACCCATTCGACGAGGCTGCGAAAAAACGAATGCACGTGCGGGGTCACAGCTCCTCCTTTGCGCTTTCAGATGCAGGCGTCTGTTCATGATAGCGTGCGATGAGCTCATGCGCACGGGCCCGCTCCTCATCGTTGAGGCGCGCCGTGGCGATGAGGTCCGGCCGCCAACGGCACGTGCGCTCGATCGCGTTGGCACGGCGCCAGGCAGCGACCTTGGCGTGATCGCCTGATAGAAGCACCGGAGGAACCTCAGCGCCCTCAAAGGATGCGGGACGCGTGTACTGCGCATACTCGAGAAGCCCGCCATCGCCTGCCGTTGAAAACGACTCGTCCTTATTTGACATCTCGTCACCGAGTGCCCCGGGGATCAGCCGCACGACGGCGTCGGTCACGACCATCGCCGGCAGCTCTCCACCGGTCAGGACAAAGTCTCCGATCGAAAGCGTCTCGTCAGCCAAGGCGTACGCGCGCTCGTCCATGCCCTCATATCGGCCGCAGACGAACAGGATGCGCTCCTTTGAGGCAAGACGTTCGGCGATATGCTGGTCGAAACGCCGCCCGCACGGGCTGAAAAAGACGACATGGGGGCGCGGTCCGGTCGAAGCGATGTCGCGCACGGCCTCGGCGATGGGCTCGACCTTCATGAGCATACCCTGGCCGCCGCCATAGGGCTCATCATCCACCGTGCGGTGCCGATCATGAGTCCAATCGCGCAGATCGTATGCCTGGAAAGAAAACAGCCCCGAGCGCTGCGCGCGCCCGAGAATGGATGTCGCCATAACGTTGTCGAACATCTCGGGAAACACCGAGAGGGTCTCGATGATCATGTTTCCTCCCCCGTCGGCGCCGCGCAGTCGATAAGGCCGTCCATGATGTGGACCCGAATACCTCCCTCGTCAGGGATATCGAGAACAACCTGTTCGATGGCGGGAATCAGCACCTCGCCATACGAAGCGCCCTCGATGACCCAGACGTTGTTGGCAGGGGTCTCGAGCACCTCGACGATCTTTCCCAGCGCACCGTAGCGCTCATCGTGAACCTCTCGGCCGATGAGGTCGTCAAACGGCAGCTCAAGGGCACCGAGCTCAAGTTCGTCCTCGCGGGCCAGCACGTAGCAGCCCGCGATCGACTCGGCCCGGTCGAGGTTGTCGATGCCGGAGAACGCCACGAGCGCCGCCTGATCGTTCACGCGCTCGACGGTGCAGAAACGGTCGCGTGAAAGCGACGGCGGCGTGAGCGCGACGGTCATGCCATCGCGCAACAGAAAGGGAAGCCCCCGTAGCGGCGCTACGGAGACCTCCCCTTTCGTACCGTGCGGGGAAACCACACGGGCTATGTTCCGATAAGCGATCGACAAGGCTAGCCCAGAACCTCGACCTCGACGGACGTGCCAAGACGGGCCGCGAGCGCACGGGAGAGCGTGCGAATGGCCTTGATAGTGCGACCATGACGGCCGATAACCTTGGCGACATCGTCGTCGGCAACGGAGACCTCGATGGTCGAGGAAGCCTCGCCATCGATGACCTCAAGGCTGACGGAATCGGTGTCGTCAACGATGCTCACGACGAGATATTCGACCAGATCGGCAATGCGATCGGAAACGAGCTCCTCGTCCTCAGGCGCGGACTCGGCGTCGATGCGCTCGGTAAGCTCCTCGGACAAAGTTACTCCTCGGAACCCTCAGCGGCAGCCTCGGCAGCGCGCTTGGCCTCCTCGGCCTCACGGGCGAGCTGCTTCTTGGACTTCTTCTCGACCGTCTCGGTCTTGGGGCCGGCTTCGGCGGCGCGCACGAGCGCGGCGACGGAATCGGTGAGCTGAGCGCCCTTGGCCTGCCAGTCGGCGATCTTCTCGAGATCGAGATTGATGGTCTTCGGCGTGGTCAGCGGGTTGTAGCGGCCGACCTCCTCGATGAAACGACCGTCGCGGGGCGAACGGGAATCAGCGACGACAACGCGGTAGTACGGACGCTTGTGAGAGCCGTGACGAGCGAGGCGGATCTTAACTGCCAATGAAAACTCCTCCAACCGAGCAGCTGATAAGCTGCGACGTTAAAACAAACGGTTTGTAATAATACGCCAACGGCCCGAGCAGGTGAAGTCCGTGAGAGTAACTTCTTCGGAATGGCCATAGGCAAATCCATATTTTGACCACTTGCGATGCGAATGCAAGGCCTTCACAAAATCGATGAGCGATCGCGGTCTTTCCCGTCAAGATCGGAAAACTTATCCTGACGGATAAGATCGCCGTCGAAGCGCACCGCACGGCCGTAGCCGACCGATGAGGCGCCAAAGCGCTCGCGAACCTGATCGAGCGCGACTGAGAGCTCGCGCCGGTCGCTCGATTGGGCACCGCGCTCATCGACCTCGCAGAACAGATCGGTCTGCACGCCGCCGTGCAGGTTGAAATCGCTCAGGCCGACTCCGACGAGGCGGACCGGCATGCCTTGAGACCAGATGCCGTCCAGCAGCTCGCGGGCAACCGGGACGAATACGTTCTCGTCGTCCGTCGGATGGGAAAGCTTGCGCTGGGCGCTTTTCCCTGAGCCGTAGGAGTATTTCAGCTTTAAGGTGACCGTCCATCCTGCGAGCCCGCGCTTTCGGAGCCTGCGACCGACCGATTCACCTAAAAGGCTGATCGCGGCCTCGATGTCAGCACGCTCGCGCAAGTCGTGGGCAAAGGTGCGCTCGTTGCTGACCGATTTCACCTCATCGGCCTCATCGAGCGCCGATACGCGACTTACCTCCGCGCCCTGTGCGCGACGTCGCATGACATCGGCGTTGACGCCGAAGACGCGCCTCAGGGCGGTCTGATCGGCCACGGCAAGTTGGCCGAGCGTATGGATGCCGAGCCGCTTGAGCTCGCGCTCGGCGGAGGCCCCGATCCCGCTCATCGCTCTTACCGGCAGCGGCGCCAAAAACGTTCGCTCGGTACCGGGCACCACGACGGTGAGGCCGCGCGGCTTTTCCCGCTCGCTGGCGATCTTCGCGATGGTCTTGTTCGTTCCGAGCCCGATGGAGCACGTCACGCCAAGATCGCTGACGCGAGCCGCAATGCGCTGGCAGATGGAGACGGGATGCTCGGAGGAATAGCGACCGGGCGATATGTCGAAAAAGGCCTCGTCGATCGAGACGCGGTCGACAAAGGGCGTCTCATCGGCAAGAATGGCCATCACCTGGGCGCTCATCTCGCGATAGCGATCGAAATGCCCATGCGTCCATATCGCCTGCGGGCACAGGCGCTTGGCCTGTGCGGAGGGCATCGCCGAGCGGACACCGAACACGCGCGCCTCATACGAGGCGGTCGAGACGACGCCGCGCTTGTCGGGGTCTCCTCCGACGATGACGGGCTTGCCGCGCCATGCAGGATGGTCGAGCTGCTCGACGCTTGCGAAGAATGCGTCGAGGTCGAGCAGACCGATGGCACTTCCCTCCCACGGGCCGAACAGCTCGAAGGCAGGGGCGTTTGAATCCTGAGGGGCACGGTTGTCCATGGATACAGTATACCCCGCCGCGCCGATACACTCGAAAGCGCGAGTCCCTGCCGCCGACGAAGGCGCTGCAACAAAAAACGGGGCCGTTCGGCCCCGTATGCAGACGATGGCAGGAGACGCCGTCAGTCAAGCTCGAGTGCGAGCTCGGGCGCGTCGCCCCACAGCTTCTCGAGGCGGTAGTAGTCGCGCGCCTCAGGCGTGAAGACATGTATGATCACCGAGCCGTAATCCATGAGAATCCAGCTTCCCTCATCGCGACCCTCGATGGAAAACGGGTGCTCGGAGCAGGACGCGGCCACCTTCTCCTCGATCTCATCGATGACCGAGTCGGCGAGACGGCGGTTGGACGCGGTCGCGATGACGAAGTAGTCGCAGACGTCCGACAGCGAGGTGAGGTCGAGGACGACGATGTCCTCGGCCTTCTTGTCGTATGCGGCCTGCGCGGCTACACGGGCCACCGCAAGCGCCTCGATACCGGCAGAGGATACGGAGGCTGCGGTGCGCTCCTCATCGGCAGTGAACGCGTCGGCGGGGAGCTCCTCGATGGTTTCAGGGGTCAGTTCGGTCATAGCGGGCCTTTCTAGCGAGCGCATTCGAGCGCATAGCGATTGTAGATGTCCAAGGCGGTGGGATACAGGTACCGTCCCGTGGAGATCACGTAGACGATACCTTGGGAGAAACAGGAGAAGAAGAGGCGTTCGAGCGAAACCTTCCCCACCTGCTCGCGAAGCGCTTCGGCGTAGTCGCCCTTGCGCTGCGGCTCGATGGCGTCGGCGATAAACACGACCATATCGAGCGGGCTCATATCGACAGCGGCCGACGTGTGCCGTGCGACGGCCTGGAAAACGCTGGCGGGAAGCTCTTTGAACAGATTGGGGAGCTCGACAGCAGCGACCGGACCGTGCAGCACGGCAACCGCGTTGGCAGCAGAGCCGACAACGGGAAGGTTGTACTGGACCGCACGGGCTAAAAGCTCGTCATCTGTCAGCACCTTGTCCCAGTCGTGGGTAAGGCCGGCGGCCTCGGCCAAAAAGGTATCGACCCCATAGGTCTCAGCAAGCTGGCGAGCGGTACGGGCGACGCCGAGCGAATGCGTATGGCGGCGCGGATGGTCAGCCATGCGCACGTCGAGCAGATCGCGCATGCGTGCAAGGTACGCGCTCGTATCAGCGATATCGTAGCTGTCGTGCAAGAATGCATCCCTCCCCATCAGCGAGCCGTCGCGCCGTCAACGCGCTCGACCGCATGAGAGCTGTAAAGGCCATTTTTTCGAATATAGCCGATTACCGACTCGGACGTCAGGTAGCGAACGCTTTTTTTGGCGCTCACGCGCGCGCGGATGTTGGTCGAGCTGATGGCGAGCGCAGGGATCTCGATGTAGCGGACATCAAAGGGAACGCCCGAAGCGGCCACCCGTTGGCGCGCCTGCTCGATGTCGTATCCCGGCCTCGTCGCGGCGATAAACGTCGCGAGCTCCGCCATGGCGGCGGCATCGTGCCAGGTCACGAGATCGAGGATGGCGTCGGCGCCCGTGATGAAGAACAGCTTCACGTTATCGGGATAGTTCGCCCGCAGCGCGCGCAGGGTATCGATGGTGTACGTGACGCCATCGCGGTCGATCTCGAAACGGCTGGCGTCGAACGCCGGATTGGCGGCCGTCGCCAACACCGTCATGGCATAGCGGTCCTCGGCATCGGTCACGCGTTTGTCCTGCTTGAACGCCGGAATACCGGCGGGCATGAACAGGACCAGATCGAGTTCGAGCGCCTCGCGAGCCTGCTCGGCGGTAACGAGATGGCCGTAGTGGATGGGATCGAAGGTTCCGCCCATGATACCCAGGCGATATTCGCGCTGACGGTCGGCTCCCAGTTCGGGAAGGCGCGGCGCAGCGTGCATCAGCGCTCACCCTCGTCTTCAACGTCTTCGTATCCGTATTCCTCGGCGCCCTCATAGGCAAAGGAGTATCCCGCGATACGGACCTCGTCGCCGGCGACGCAGCCGGCCTCCTCGAGCGCGGCATCGACACCGATCTTGCCAAGGGCACGCTGGAAGTAGATGACCGCCTCCTCGTTTTCCCAATCGGTCTTGACACACATGCGCTCGATTCCGCGACCGATGACGCGCCAGACCCTACCGCCCTCGGGGACGATGGTGAAGGCGCGATCGCGCTCGCGACGGCGGCGCTCCCACTGCTCGTCGAACATCTCATGCGACTCATCGCTGTCGGCGAGCTCCTGGCGCAGTTCCGCCACGCGTTTGCCGCACGCGAGCATAAGCGTCTGCATGCCGGCGCCGGTGAGAGCGGAAACAGCGAAGAACTCATGGCCGTCGGCAAGGGCGGCCGCCTTGAGCTCGGCCACGCGATCGGTCACGCCGCTCGCGTCGCATTTGTTGGCGACGACGATCTGCGGGCGCGAGGCGAGCTCGGACGCATATGCCTCGAGCTCGTTGTTGATGATGCGGTAGTCCTCCACCGGGTCACGGCCCTCGAAGCCGCCGGTGATATCGACGACGTGCAGGATGAGCGCCGTGCGCTCGATATGACGAAGGAACTGATGGCCCAGACCCTTGCCCGCACTCGCCCCCTCGATAAGGCCGGGAACGTCAGCGACCACGTAGGAGTAATCCCCCGCCCTCACCATGCCAAGGTTGGGCACAAGCGTGGTGAAGGGATAGTCGGCGATCTTGGGACGGGCGGCGCTCATGCGCGCGATCAGCGAGGATTTCCCGACGCTCGGCATGCCGACGAGGGCGGCGTCGGCCATGAGCTTCATCTCGAGCTCGATCCAATGCTCCTCGGCTGGCTCACCCTTCTCGGCAAATGCGGGAGCTCGACGCGTGGGCGTGACGAAGTGCGTGTTGCCGCGCCCTCCGGTGCCGCCGGGCGCCACGATGACGCGCTCGCCGTCGTGCGTGAGGTCGGCGATCTCGTAGGCGACCTCTTGCGTCTCGGGGTCGAGCTCGCGGACGACGGTGCCCATGGGGACCTTCAGGACGAGATCCTCGCCGGATTTGCCGTCACGGCGAGAACCCTGACCATGGGTGCCGCGCTCCGCACGGAAATGATGCTTGAAGCGGTAGTCGATCAGCGAGGACAGCTGGGCCGACGCCTGGATGATGACGTTGCCTCCGCGGCCGCCGTCGCCGCCGTCGGGCCCGCCTTTGGGAACATAGGCCTCTCGACGGAACGACATGCATCCCGCGCCGCCGTCGCCACCTTTGACGTTGATGCGGCAGATATCGGTAAACTGGGACATCGTGCTCCTTGATCGTGTGCGGTCGGTATCAGCTATTGTAGCCCTGCGTCCGCGTACCAAAAAGAGACCCTTGGATGCATCCAAGGGTCTCCGTTGATGCGAGGTATGAAGAGCGTCGCTTAGGCCTCGGCAGCCGGACGGACGTTCACGCGGTGCTTGAGGCCGCGCGTGTACTCGACGGTGCCGTCGACCAGAGCGAACAGAGTGTCATCCTTGCCGCGACCGACGTTGGCGCCGGGGTGAATGTGGGTGCCGCGCTGGCGAACGAGGATGGTGCCGGAGGTCACGGTCTGGCCGGCAAAGCGCTTGCAGCCGAGACGCTGACCGCGGGAGTCGCGGCCGTTACGGGAGGAGCCGAGACCTTTTTTGTGTGCCATGGTGTTTCCTTCTTTCTACAGTTCTCGGTGCGGTTACTCAGCCGCAGGAGCCTCGGCCTCGGCCGTGGTCTTCTTGGTGGCGCGAGAGGTCGCCTGAACCTTGGTGATCTTCAGGCGGGTGAGCTGCTGACGATGGCCCTGGAGGCGACGATAGCGCTTGCGCTTGTGGAACTTGAAGACAAGCTGCTTCTTGCCCTTGAACTGCTCGACGATCTCAGCAGTGACCTTAGCCTTCGCAAGCTTGGCAGGATCCGTGATGATCTTCTTGCCGTCGTTCAGGAAGATGACGGGAAGCTCGACCTTGTCGCCGACTTCGCCCTCGATCTTCTCGACGTTCAGAACATCATCGGTGGCGACCTTGTACTGCTTGCCGCCGGTTGTAACGATTGCGTACATTGTTTTGCCCTTCATGCATCAGTTAGTGCAACAGCCGAATATCCTATCAGGTGGTTTTGCGTGCGTCAACAGAGCGAATTGGCATTCGCCCTGCTAATTCACAAGGACGGCACAGACGAGACAGATTTGGGAGCAGCAGGCGTCTCGTCGGTACGCAGCGGACTCAAGAGGGATCCGTCAGCATCCTCCGCGTACTGGGCAGTCCGACATACAGAATAGCGCTTGAAGGCCGAAAGGTCTTGGATTCCCGTGGAAACGATAGGACCTTCACGAACGGGGCCGTCCTCAAGCGCGCGATCGAGCGCGGCGACGAGGATTTCGGGACGAAGCGACCCTTCGTTGCTGATGCGCGTGTCAAGCAGAAGCGTGCAGCAATCGGCCCCCGTCTGCTCGACCGATGCGCTCACGAGCAGGCGCGCCACATCGAGCACCTTGTCCTTCTTGCCGCGGACATACGCAATGGTCCCGTCGGTAACCAGCCCCTCGAGCGCGCGGCGGATCGCGGAGGCGTCGATGGGGGCATCGCTGCGGAAGAACAGGTCGATGCGGTAGGACACGCGGGTGATGGCAGCGGTCAGCGCCGGCGCGCGCACATCCAGATAGCAGACGGCATAGGGCGCGAGGTCCTCGGGAGCGCAGGCGCGAAGGCGCGCAAGCGCCCGCTCGGGCTCGATGTACTCGGTCATGAACAGATCGAAATACTCGGCCTCAGAGGATGTCCCGACCGGCAAGGCGGAGGAGAACGCCGCGCGCATATGGGGCGAGAAGCCCTGCGTCACCGCAAACGGCAGGCCCGCGCGCCGCACGATGCGCTCGATGGTGTGCAGCACCTCGAGATGGCCGAGATACGCCAGGCGGCCGCGCTTCACGAACGCGCACCTGAGTCTGAACAGGGCGGTTGCGGAGGTCTCGCTCATCGTCTATCACCCACCAAAACGTTATCGACACCCAAGGTGGGACAGATGCCGCACCCCGTGCAGGACGTGCGCGTGCAATCCGCGGTGGTCTGCGCATTCAGCGCCCGACGGTATTCACGCTCAAAGAAACCGCGCGAGGCGCCGGTGCTGATGTGCTCCCAAGGCAGGCGCTGGACAAGGTCATAGGGCTGCTGCGCGATCGAGCGCAGCTCGAGCCCTGCTGCACATGCCGCCTGCTCCCAGGCGTCAAGCGAGAACTGCTCGGTCCACGCGTCGAAACGCGCGCCGCGCTTCCAAGCGCCCAGCACGATGTCGGCGACATCGCGGCCACCGCGCGAAAGCACCGCCTCGATAAGCGAGGTGTCCGCATCGTGATAATGGACGCGGACCGCACGGTTCCTGACGGAATGGAGCAGGAGCTGCTGGCGGCGCTTGACCTCGGCGTCGTCGAGCTGCCCGCACCACTGGAACGGAGTGGATGCCTTGGGGATGAACACCGAGCACGAAACGGAGACAGATATGCCGCCGCGCTGAGCGGGCGGAACGACCTCGCGCGCAAGCTCATAGGTGCGATCGGCCAGCTCGGCTATGGCGACGATATCCTCATCGGTCTCCTGCGGCAACCCCATCATGAAGTAGAGCTTCACGCGGCGCCAACCGGCCTCAAAGCCGGCACGGGTGGCGCGCTCGAGGTCCTCTTCGGTGACGTTTTTGTTGATGACATCGCGCAGCCGCTGGCTTCCCGCCTCAGGTGCAAACGTCAGGCCGCCCTTCTTCTCGCCGGCGACGCTCGCCGCCATGTCGATGCCGAACGAGTCAAGGCGCTGCGAAGGAATCGAGATGCGCGTGCCGGTGTCCCCCAGACGTGCGTTCAGGCGGCCGAGGATCTCGCGGCAGCAGGAATGGTCGGTCGTCGAAAGCGACGTGAGCGACACCTCGTCGTAGCCGGTCTTCTCGAGGCCGGCGATGACGGCGGAGACGATCTGGTCGCTTGTGCGCTCGCGGACGGGTCGATAGGTCATGCCCGCCTGGCAGAAACGGCATCCGCGCGCGCAGCCGCGCAGGACCTCGATGGACAAGCGGTCGTGCACGAGCTGAGCGAACGGCACGATCGACTGGGCAACCGGATCGGTAGCTCCGAAGTCGGCCACGATGCGCTTGTAGATCGTCTCGGGCGCATGCGAGCCGGCGCGCGGACGCGCGAACCCGTGCGCGGTGCAGGGCTCGTCGAAGCGCACCTCGTAGAGGCTCGGCACATAGGTGCCGGGGATATCGGCCAAGCGGCGCAAGATCTCGTCGCGCGATGCCCCGGCGTCGCGCAGGCGCTCGTGCTCGCGGCAGAGCTCGACGATGTGCTCCTCCCCTTCCCCGATGAGGAACGCATCGATGAAGGGAGCGAGCGGTTCGGGGTTGTAGACCGAAGGCCCGCCGGCGATGATGAGGGGGTCGTCCTCGCCGCGCTCGGACGACAGCAGCGAGATGCCGGCAAGATCGAGGGTCTCGAGCACATTGGTGGCAGCCATCTCGTGCGGGATATGGATGCCGACGACGTCGAAGGAGGCGACGGGCGCTGCACCCTCAAGCGACAGCAGCGGAACGCCCGCCTCGCGCATGAGGTCGGCCATGTCGACCCACGGCACGTACCCGCGCTCGCAGGAGATGCCTTCCTGGGCATTCAGGGCCGCATAGAGGATCGCGATGCCCTGATTGGGAAGACCGACTTCGTAGACGTCGGGATAGATCAGACACGCACGATAGCGCGCCTCAGAGCTCGAAAGGGTGCCCCACTCATGGTCGATATAGCGGCTCGGCTTCTCGACGCGCGGAAGCAGCGGCTCGAGCTCGGCGAAACGGTTTTCGTATGCAACGCGCACGGCTACGCCCTCCCCGCTTGGGACGACAGGCGATCGGTGAGCGCCGAGGCCGCTTGGCGCACGCGGGAAAACGCGCCGCCCACAAGCTCGTTGGCTCGGGTGTAATCGATGTCGCGCTCATAGGCAAGCACGAGCGCCCGCCCCATGGCGACCGTTCCGCCCGCCGCAATTAACGCCTTGGTGACAAAGGCGAGGCGCGGAGCGCTCTGGACCGCAGCGCGGGCGACGGCGCGCAGGGCAAGACCGGATAGCAGGAGCGCACCGATCTCGTATCCGCGCTCAGGACGGATGGGTTTTCCAAAGGCAGCGGCAAGATCGAGCAGCATGCCGACCTGAGAGACGGCCATGACCGGGTAGTCGGCACCCGGAATGAAGATCAGCGCGCCGGTCGCCATGTTCGTGAGCGCGCAGGACGTGATGATCTGGTTAGCGGCGGCAATGCGCATGAAGGGGAAGTTGGCAGCAAACGCGATCCGCTTCTCGCTGCGGTCGAGAATCCAGCGGGCCAGCGTCTCGAGCAGGTAGGTCCGATCGCTCGAGGCAATCATGCCGAGCATGGGCGTATCCTGCGCGATGAAGGGAACCTCCACGCTCGATTCGCAGAGCACGACCGTCGGGGCGCCAGCAACCACGATGCGCTGCACGGCGCTCTCGAGCTGGCTGGAGCCGCACGAGATGACGATGGCGACGTCGGTATCGGGTTTGATCTCAACCGTATCGGACAGTCGCGCCACGCGAACCAGCGCGGACGTTGTCTGCGGAACGAGGGCCTCCTTGACGGAGTCGATCAGAAATGGGGTGGCGCTATCGTCCACCAGCACCGCGACGCGAACGGGGTCGTCGGCGTCGCGCAGGGTGGACACGCCCATCTTCAAGGCCTCCCCCATCTTCTCAAACGGAATGCGCATGGCCATACCTCCTCTGATATGCTTAGGCGGTCTTGGAACGAAGCCGCCAGATTGATTGAACGATACCGACGTTTGCCATCTGCATGAGCATGGAGCTGGAACCGAAGCTGATAAATGGCAGCGGGATGCCGGTGATGGGCATGAGGCCGATGCACATGCCGACGTTTTCGAGCAGCTGGAACATCCAGATTCCCACTACACCCACGGCGACGAGCTTGAGGTAGAGCGATGAGCTGCGAAACGCGACGCGGATGGCGGAAAAGATCAGCAGGGCGAACAGGGCGAGCAGCACGAGGGCGCCTGCGAAACCGAACTCCTCGCTCAGCAGGGCGAAGACGAAGTCGGTGTGCGCCTCGGGCAGAAAGCCCTCGCCAGCCTGCGTCGCCGCACCGATTCCCTTGCCGAAAAATCCGCCGGATCCCACGGCGATGAGCGACTGCATGAGGTTGTAGCCCGACCCCGAGGTGTCGGCCGTGGGATCGATGAAGACCAGCAGGCGATTGATCTGATACTGCTTGAGCAGCACGTCGTGACCGAGCAGGCGATCCACCACCGAATCGGCGGCGAGCAGCAGGGCGACAAGGCCGATGATGATGGCGATGGTGGAAAGGACCCATTCCTTTTTTGGGCCGCTCATCATGATGATGATCGCACCGGAGAAGAAGACAACCAGACCGCTGCCCAGATCGCCCGCCAGGATGATCGCGCAGAAGGGTATGGCCAGCATGCCACAGATCTTCACGTAGTCCCTGACCGTCTCGATATGGCCGTTGTACTGGGCACCGTATGCCGCCATCACGAACACCGTGATGATCTTGGCGAGCTCGACCGGCTGGAACGTAAGGCCGATGAAGGGAATCTGAATCCAGCCCGTCATGCCCATCGCGTTATAGGAGAGGCCGGGGATATAGGGCGAGAAAATGACAATAACATCCAGGATGAGCAGCGGGGTCGTGATGTTGGAAAGCCCGCGCAGGTCGGTGCGCCAGCACAGCACGCCGAGCACGGCGCCGAGTCCGATGCCGAGCAGATGGCGCGGGAAGGAGGCCTCGGGCATGGTGAGCGAGGCGGACCAGATGACCAGGGCGCCGTACGCGATCAGGAGCACGGCGGCGACGAGCAGCGGGATGTTCACATTGCGCGAGAACGAGCCGCGCGTGGCGCTCACCTGACGGTTTACGCGCTTGAGCGCGTCGCTGGATGCGTCTGTTGCGGTCTGAGGCATGTCGTGAACCCTCCTCTCGCAGGCGAACTACTGGGACTCGCCCATGGTGACCGAAGCGGTGTCGGGCGAATCGTAGATGGAACCGAGAACCGTGCGGACGGCGTACAGGGCCGAGTTGGAGCCGAATCCGCCCTGCTCGATCACGGAGGCGATGACGTATTTGGGGTCGTCGGCAGGCGCGTAGGCGACAAACCAGCCGTAGTCGTCCTGCCCGGATTTCTCGCCGGTTCCGGTCTTGCCCGCCACGGTCACATCCAGATTGGTGAAGTGGGCCGCTTGGCTCGGGGACTCGTCGTAGATGACGCCGATAAGGCCGTTCTTGACGAGCTCCAGATCCGAATCCTTGCGGAACTCGCCGGTCAGTCGCTCGCGCGGCTCGTAGGTCACCGCATCGCCGACCCCATCGCGGCTGAGGGCGGAAAGCAGGATGTGCGGGGTGAACTCCTTTCCGCCGTTCGCGATGCCCGCATAGACGCACGCCATCTGGAGCGGCGTGACGAGGATATCGCCCTGGCCGATGACGATGTTGCACATATCGCCGGGATTCCAGGTTCGATCGGCATCGTCCCAGCTGGAGAAGTACTCGTTTTTCCATGCGGCGTCAGGGACACGGCCGACGCCCTCACCGGGCAGGTCGACGCCGGTTGCCTCTCCAAGGCCCCACCGGCGGAACACCTCCTGGAGGCCCTCGGGGTTCTTCTCGCTGTCGTAGAAGCCCTTGCCGATCTCGTAGAACACGACGTCGCACGACATGGTGAGGCCGTACTGCAGGTTGATGGTGCCGTGTCCGGAGTGGTTGTAGCACCAGCGGCCGTTGCTCTCGCCCATACCGGTCCACCATCCCTCGCAGACGGTCGACTGGGTGTCGGTGAAGATATCGTATTCGAGCGCAGCGAGCGCGGAGAGCGGCTTGATCGTGGAGGCGGACATGTACTCGCCGGCGATCGAGCGGTTGATCATGGGATAGCCGCCGTCCTCGCTGTTGAGCATTGCCCAGTCATCGTTTGATACGCCGCCGATGAAGACGGAGGGGTCGAACGTGGGCGCGCTCGCCATGCCGAGAATATCACCGTTCGTGCAGTCGAGGCACACGCAGGCGCCGCATTTCGCGTTGGTGAAGCCGAACTGGTGAGCGACCTCGAGGGCGCGATCGAGTCCCTCCTCGCAGGCACGCTGGATGTCGATGTCAAGCGTAAGCTTGATATCGCTGCCCGGCTCGGGTGGAATGGCGGCCGTCGCATCCGTGACGTTGCCGGAGGCGTCAACCTGAACGGTTTGCTCGCCGCGAATGCCCTGCAGCAGCGACTCATACTGGATCTCAACGCCCGCCTGGCCGACGATATCGCCGGACTCGTAGTGGATAGCGCCGGCATCGGTGCCGTCTTCCGACTGACCCTCAAGCTGCTCCTGCGTGATGGTGCCGGTATAGCCGAGCACATGGGCGGCGAGGTCACCTTCCGGGTAGACGCGCTCCGTGCGCTCGACGACCTCGACGCCGGCGAAATCGACCGGATGCTCTTGGATGTGGGCGACGGTGGAACGGCGGACATCGGTGGCGATCGTATGCAGGCTCTGAGCACCCTGGTTGTAGTCCTGAATGTTGCGCCGCACGGCGACATAGGGCATGCCGAGCACGTTTGAGAGATGACGGACCACGATGGTGTTGTCGGCCATGTCACGATAGGCGGCGACCGTCAGGCTGGCGCGGTTGGTCACCAGCGGACGGCCGTTGCGGTCGAGGATGCGCCCACGCGGGGCGGGCGTGGTGACGGTGCGCGTCTGATTTTGAACCGCAAGGTCCTCATAGTAGTCAGAGGAGACCATCTGCATGCTCCACAGGCGCGCTATGATGGCGGCAAAGATGGAGCCGGCGCCGATGGCGAGCATGGTGAAGCGGCCCTTGAACGTCACGCCGGGTGTGCTCCCCTCGCCCTCGGTCGCACGGGGGCGGGTGCCGTTCTGCGTATCGAAAGTAAAGCGGCCCCCGTTGGTCCTCAGCACGACGAGCGATGCGATGATGACGAAAACGAGGATGACGCCGGCGATAACGACTACGATCTGAGCGTCCACGTCACCCTCCTACCTGGTCATCTTATAGCGCGATCCGCGTCCCCGGGCGCTGAACGAACGGGTAGGGGCAGATGACGGATTGAACATGAGGAACAGCGCGGACACGATGGCATCGAGCACCGTCGAGGAGATGCCATGGCCCAGCAGCGCCCAAAGCAGGTCGCTTTGCACACCCATGAAGAACAGGCACAATCCGTAGACGAGATTGACGACAAACATGGTGCCCACAACCAAGCGAAGCGAATCAGGGGTCAGGCCGCCGAGCGCGCCGCGCGAGGACCCGGCGAGCAGGAAGCTGGAGACGGTCAGAAGAAGCGACATGAGCCCGATGGGGGCCGCGGAGGTCAAATCGAAAAACAGTCCGCTGAAAAAGCCGATATACACCGCACTCGGGGCATCGCTCGACAGGGAGAGAACGCAGCTCAAGACGAGCATGAAGTTGATGCTTCCGCCCAAGATGCTGATCTGGGGAGAAAGCGCGACCTGGCAGACGGCCGCAACGGCGCACATGATCGCGATCGAGCGCGTCGATCGACCGGTATCGCGAATCTGCATGTCTCCTCCCCTCTTACTCGGCGTCAGAGTCCGCATCGGACCCATCGGATTGTTCCCCATCATCCGCTGACGACTCGTCGGAACCATCGGCATCCGTCGAATCCCCACCGTCGTCGGTGACCTCGGGCGCGTCAGCATCGTTGGCGGCCGCGACATCCTCGTCCGTTGCCAGCTCCTCGGTGGTGAGCGACGTGATGACGAGCACCTCTTCATTGTTCTCGGTCGAGGCCTGCGTGCGCACGACGATGGTGTAGTAGATGTCGTTATCGCTGCGCTCGACAGATGTCACCGTACCGATGGGAAGCCCCTTGGGGAACACGCCTCCCAGACCTGAGGTGATCACGATGTCTCCGACGCGAACGTCATCATCGGTGGAGACGTATTCGAGGCGCAGGGTGCCATCGGGCTGGCCGCGCACCATGCCTTGAGCGCGGGACCGCTGGTCCATCGCGGAAACACCCGAGGTCTCGTCGTTGATGAGCAGCACCGTCGAAGCGTTCGGGGCGATGTCGATGATCTGGCCGATCACACCGTAGGCGTTGCACACGGGCATGCCGAGCTCGAGGCCATCGAGGGAACCCTTATCGATCGTGACGCATTGGGTCCACGCATCGCTGGAACCCCCGATGATGCGCGCGGCGGTCGACTCGAAGTTGTAGGAGGACTGCAGACCGACCAGCTCCTGGAGTCGATCGGCGGTGTTTTTCGCCTCGGAAAGCTCGGCGACCTGCGCAGTGAGACGCGCGTTCTCCTCTTTGAGGTCGGAGAGGGTCTCCTGCGAGGCGGTGAGGTTGGAAACCACGTTGCCGAGGGCGTTGAACGGCGTCGCGACAACGGAGCCGGCGAGCCGCAGCGGGGTCGTGATGGTGGTCACGCCGGAGCGGACGGCATGGATCGGCCCGGACTGCCCCTCACGGATATAGAACGTGAGCAGCAGGATCGAGACGATGCACAAAACAATCAACGGGCGCATTCCCGTTGATTGCCGTTTCGTATTCAGATGTGCTGAGGCGAAGCTTCTCTTTTGCTTGCGTGGCACCGGACGAAACCCTTCCGCCTACGCGTTGCTCTGGACGAAGCCGCCGTCGAACGCGTTGGCCTCAAGGACACGGGCGCAGCCGTTGACGACGTTGTCGAGAGCGGTCGGGCTCACGTTGACGGCGACGCCGGTCTCGTCGCGCAGGCGCACGTCGAGACCGCGGAGCAGCGCTCCGCCGCCGGTCAGAAGGATGCCGTAGTACATGAGGTCGGACGCAAGATCGGGCGGCGTGGCATCGAGCGCTTCCTTGACCGCCTTCGTCATCTCGTCGAGCGGCTTGTTGAGCGCGCGACGGATCTCCTCGCTCTCGATGCGAACGGTCTTGGGCAGGCCCGAGATGACATCGCGGCCGTTGACC
Source organism: Collinsella tanakaei (assembly GCF_030373545.1). Classification (GTDB taxonomy): domain Bacteria; phylum Actinomycetota; class Coriobacteriia; order Coriobacteriales; family Coriobacteriaceae; genus Collinsella; species Collinsella tanakaei_C. The sequence goes on from NZ_JAUDCO010000006.1 coordinate 38,191, forward strand.
TCGACATCAAGCTCGTCTTTCAGCGGGACGGCGGAGCCGACCTTGATCTTGATGTCCTCGGCCGTGCGCTCGCCGATGGCGAGGTTGTAGGCATCGCGCACATGCGACAGGATGGCCTGGTCAAACTCATCGCCGGCGATGCGGATCGACTGCGACACGACGATACCGCCCATGGCGATGACGGCAACCTCGGTCGTACCGCCACCGATGTCGACGACCATCGAGCCGGTGGGCTCTTCCACGGGCAGGTCGGCACCGATGGCTGCGGCCATGGGCTCCTCGATCAGGTAGGCCTGACGGGCGCCGGCAGAGATGGTCGCCTCGAAGACCGCGCGCTTCTCGACGCTCGTGACGCCGGAAGGAACGCAGACCACGACGCGCGGGCGCGGGGTCCACGGATAACGCTTGTCGGAGGCCTTGTCGATGAAGTAGCGAAGCATGGCCTCGGTGACATCGAAGTCAGCGATGACGCCGTCCTTGAGCGGGCGAACGGCGACGATGTTGCCGGGCGTACGGCCGAGCATGCGCTTGGCGTCGATGCCCACGGCGAGGATGCGCTCGTCGTTCTTGTCGATTGCGACGACGGAGGGCTCACGGATGACGATGCCCTTGCCGCGGACGGAAACGAGCGTGTTGGCAGTGCCGAGGTCGATGGCGAGATCGCCCCCGTACTGACCGAAGAACATGTCCATCAAAGAAAACAAAACCGCTCCAAAGGTCTTGTGCCGATACGGTCGAGGTGTCAATCCGTAGCAGTGTACTGCACGAACAGGTCGAATCGCACAGTATGGTGCGATTCGGCAAAGAATACATCGCGCTTAGGCGGCCGGCTCGGCCTCGCCCTCGTCAGCAGCGCTCGTGTCCTGCTCGCCGTCGGAAGGCGTCACGGTCTGATCGTCCGTGGCGCTCGCGTCGGTCTGGGCATCGCTGCCGTCGAGCGGCTCGGAGTCAAGATCGCCGAAATCAGGCGTGAAGGACTCGACAGCCCAGCCGATGTAGTTGGAGCTGCGGACAAAGTGCACGTCATAGGTGAGCGTACCGCCCTGGGAAAGCTCGACGGTGACCGTCGCATCGCACTCGGTCATGCTCGCATCGAGACCGGAGACCTCAGGCGAGGCGTCACCGAGGCCCTCGACCGTGCTCACAATGGTGTTCTTGTCGGCATCGGAGAGGCGCGGGGACAGGTACTGGTCGGCGTCGCCGCCCTCAGCCACAGCGGTAAACAGGCCGCTCAGCGCATCCTGCTGCGACGGGAATCCGAAGCCCCTCGTATAGAGGAAGCCGAGTGCGCCGGCAGCGATCAGCAGCAGCAGGAAGATGACGAGGAAGACCTTGAGGCCGGTGTGGCGGTGCTTGCGGCGAACCTTGGAACGCCGACGGTCCTCCTGGATCATCTCGGACTCGGTGATGGTGAAAAAGCCGGTGTCTGAAGGGTCGGGCATGAAGTTACCGGTCTGGCCCATGGGGTCGAGCGGATCGGCAACGGCTGCGGGGACGGACCCGGTCGCAGCGACCATGGCGTTGGAGGCAGCGAGGGCGTCGCGCGCGGCGGCGAACGCCTGCTCCTGGTCAGCGTCCAGCTGGTAGATGCCGTCGGAGGTGGCACGCGTGAAGGCGTCCACCGCGTCAGCGGAGCGGCCGGCGCTCTGGTACGCGACGCCAAGCGACGCCTCGATGGCGCGCGGATCGTCGTGCGGGCCGACATAGTCGAGGGCGGTGAGATACGACTCGACGGCATCGGCGGGACGGCCGAGCTTGACGAAGCACTCGCCCAGGCTCGCGAGCGCAGAGGCGGGCGCAGGATTCGTCCCGTCGATGGCGGCGGAGCGATAGGCGACGCCGGCCTCGGAAACGTTGCCGAGCTTCAGCTGGGCGTTGGCAAGACCGATATAGGCCTTGTACGGCGTGGCGTAGGAGGAGTCCTGTGTGGCGGCGGTGAAGGAGTTGACCGCGCCCTCGAGGTCGCCGCTCGCGGTCAGGGCCTTGCCCTGATTGGTGAGCAGGGCACCGGCCTTGCCATAGGAGGTGTCGGCGAGGGCGTCGGCATACGCCTGGGCGGCGTCGGCGAACAGGCCGAGCTTCATCAGCGAGTTGCCGCGAAGGTGATCGACCTCGCCGGCGAGCTCGCCGGGCTCCTTCGCGGCGAGGAACATCTGGGCAGCGGCGGAATAGTCGCCGGAACGGTAGGCCGCGCGGGCGCGATCGAAGTACTGTGCGTTCACTATTGCTCCTTATGGACGATCTCTACGTGCTCGATCGTATCGCCGGCGCGAAGCTCGGAGATGACGTCGAGACCCTCGAGGGTTTGGCCGAACACCGTATAGCCCGAATCCAGCCCGTGCTGGGGGCCGAGGCAGAAGTAGAACTGAGAGCCGGCGGAATCGGGATCCATGGAGCGCGCCATGGCGAGCGCGCCGTCCTCATGGCTGTTGTTGGGATTGGTGGCGAACTCACCCTTGATGGCGTAGCCGGGACCGCCGGTGCCGGGACGGCCCTCGGGGCCTGCGACGCCGCGGGCGACATCCTCGCCGGACATGCAGCGCGTGTTGGGGTCGCCGCCCTGGATGACGAATCCGGGGACGTAGCGATGGAACTTCAACCCGTCGTAGAACCCATGGAGGGCAAGTTCGCAGAAATTGGCGACGTGGATGGGAGCGCCTGCCGCGTCGAGCTGAACGCGGATGGTGCCCTTGGACGTCTCGATCACTGCGACCTCATCGCCCACGGGGGCGTATTCGGGCGTGTAGAGCCTCTTCCCAAACATCTTGGACCCCTTTGCGCAGAGAAATTGAACATCCTCGCTATTCTATCAAGAACAACGGGGGTTCACACGTTTGGCATATGGGAGAACGGCTGCATCGCGCCTCGCGCTATCGAGAACGGGGATCCCACTCGTAGAAATGCGCGTCGAAGTTCTCGAGGTCAGAGGAGCCCGCCTCGCGCATGGGCTGCAAGATGTCATCTTGCGCGGCCAGCGTGGACTCCCCTTCCGGAATCGCCAGCGAGACGTCCCACGAGGCGCAGATCTGGTCGACCCTGCCCATGAACCATTCGGCGAGCTGACGCACATGCTCGAGATCCTCAAGATAGGCGCAGTCGGGCTCGCAGACGATGGCGTCGAGGTCGTCGATGGTCTGCTGCACGGCATCGCGAAGCTCGTAAGCGGACTTTGAACGCTCGGTGCGCTCGGTAAGGTCGGGCTCGAGATAGTAGCTGTTGAACGAATCGATGACCTCGCCGATCACCTCATCCGAATCGTAGGCGGCAAGCTGGTCGTAGGCCTCGGTGACGCGCACGTAGACCTCGTCATCGGTCAGAACGCGCCCCTCATCGTCATCGGAGGGTGCCTCGGTCTCAGCGGCGGGGGCGGACACGGACGCGCTGCCGGTCTCGGCGAGCTGGCGGGAAGGGAACGCCTCGCGAGCGGCCGACTTGAACGAATCGTAGAAACCGGGCATGACGCCGAGCGGATCATACACGACGAATGACGCGGCGCCGGCAAGCACGGCGATCGCGACGAGAACGCCGATCAGGCGAGCATGCGAACGCCGAGCGGGATGATAGGGATCCTCGCCGACGGGCTGCGGCGTCACCCCGGCCGCACGCTGGATATCGTCAAGGTTGAGGACGTTGGTGGCGGAAGGGTCGACGGAATCGTCGAGCGTCCTGGCAGCAGACGTCGGTTCGACCTGGGGCGCCTCGGTCTGAATGGCGCTTTTGGTGAGACGCGGGAAGCTCGCGGTCCTGCCCGCCGCAAGATCGGAGGATGCCGATTCGACCGAAAGGATGCCGGGGGCGGGACGTCCGCACTTGGGACAGGTGCGGTCGTGCGCGGACAGGCGGGCGCCGCAGCCGTCGCAAAAGACGAACTCGCTACTGGAAGCAGAGCCCACATACCCGTGGCAATGCGGGCAGAAGGTCTCGGTGTCGTCGATGGTCTTTAGGCAATGCGGGCAGATCACAGGTTCCTCGCTTCGCAGGACGGGTTCAGAAGGGCGGCCGTAGGTTTATCCACGCAAGAATACCACGCCGACGCACGACGCGCCCATGCGGACGAATGCGCTATTTGGACGAGCGCTTGCGCCCGCCCATCGAGACCTTGATGCCGGACGAGGATTTCACGATGCGCCTGCGGCGCTCGGCGCGCGAACGCTCCCCCTCCTGCTCCACGGCCTTTGCGGCCGAGGTGCGGGCGCGCTCGAGCTGCCGCTTGCCCGACACGGAGGACGCGAGCGCCTGCAGGGTGCGGCGCGCAGATGAGCCCGTCGACGTGACGCGCCTCGAACCGCGGCCGAGCGACATCTTGACGCCGCGGCCGAAGCCCGTCGCCGAGCGATTCGAGCGGGCGCCGAGCTTCTCCAAGGGACGGCACAGGCCAAAAAAGCTCACGCAGCCGATGAACGCGACGACGAGCGTCGCGATGGCGAGTCGCAGCGATAGCGGCGCGATGGAGAACAGGTCGGAAAAGAACAGCACGCCGCCGCACAGGCCTACGACGACGAAGACGAAGACGGCGAGGCGCAAGCGGGTGAAGGGCCAGGAGATGCGCCATATCAGGCAGCATCCGACCGACGCCGTGCAGATGAGACACATCGTCGACAGCGAGAGCTCGTCCAAACCGAGCGCGCTGACCATCAGCATGCACAGCCCGCACGCGATGACGACCGCGGCGGACGCGGGACAGGCGCGGCGCAAGACGTTTGTCAGGAAGCGACCCGAGATGCGGGAGCGGTTGGGTTCAAGCGCCAGCACGAAGCTCGGGAACCCGATGCAGAAGAAATTGATGAGGGTCATCGTGATGGGCTGGAACGGATAGGGCGGGAAAAAGACGCAGATCGCAGCCAAACCCATGGAGAACAGCGTTTTGGTCAAAAACAGCGCGGCCGAGCGCTGAAGGTTGTTGATGGAGCGCCTGCCCTCGGCCACGACCTCGGGCATCGAGGCGAAATCGTTGTCGACAAGGACGATCTCGGCAACGTTGCGGGCGGCATCGGAGCCGGCCGCCATCGCGACCGAGCAGTCGGCCTCCTTGAGCGCAAGCACGTCGTTCACGCCGTCGCCCGTCATGGCAACCGTGTGGCCGCGCCCCTTCAGAGCGACCACGAGCTCGCGCTTCTGCTGGGGGGTCACGCGCCCGAACACGTGATAGCGGTCGACGGCCGCCTCGATCTTGGCGGGCGTATCGAGCGTCGTCGCATCGACATAGGCGTCGGCGTGCGGGATGCCGACACTGCGGGCGATCGAGGAGACGGTGCGCGGGTCGTCGCCGGAGATGACGTTCAGCGTCACGTCCTGCTGCTTGAAGTAGCGGATGGTTTCCGCTGCCGAGGATCGGATCTCGTCGCGGATGGTCACGAATCCGATGGGTATAGCTTCTCCCACCATGTCGCCTGTATCCGTGAACCCATCGACGCGGGCGATCACCAGCACGCGGCATGTCTCGGCAAACCCGTTGACGATGGACTCGACACGTGCGAACGTGTCTTCCGACAGGCAGAACTGGGCGGCGCCCATGATGAACGATCCCTGCGCGAAGGTCGCTCCGCTCCATTTCTTCGTAGACGAGAACGGTACGACCGTGACGGCACGCTCCTCACAGGTCTCGCGAAGGGCGTAGTACGAAAGCACGGCGCGGCAGGTCTCATTTGCGTCCGCTTCCGTGGCGCGCGCGATGCCCGCCAGCGCGCCGTCCACGACTGAGGCGGCATCGCGGTCGGCCTGATCGGCTAAGACCACATCGCCGTCGCCGTCGAGCACGTAGACCCCCTCGACCTCCATGCGGCCGGACGTGATGGTGCCGGTCTTATCGAGGCAGAGGACGTCCACGCGCGCGAGCGTCTCGATGCAGTAGAGCTGCTGGGCGAGCACCTTGCGGCGCGCAAGCCGAAAGGTCGCGATGGCGAGCACCGAGGAGGTCAGCAGCACCAGGCCCTGCGGGATCATGCCGAGCAGCGCACCGACCGTCGTCAAGATGGCAGCGGCGATATCGCTCCAGGCAGCGGTGTCGGACATGAGCCAATGGATCATGGTGGTCATGGAGTCGGGCGACGTCTGCGCCCACGCCTCGTAGCTCTCGTGCGTGCTCGCGTAGAACAGGGCGATACCGAGCGGCAGCATGATGATGCTCGCGAAACGCACGATGGCGTTCAGCGCGTTCATGATCTCGGAGTTGACCTTCTTGACGTATTTCGCCTCATTGTTGATGCGCGCGACGTAGTTGTCGGCGCCGACGTGCTCGACCTGCGCGCAGACGATACCGGAATCGACGAAGCTTCCGCTCATGAGATGCGAGCCGGGCGTCTTGCGAATCAGGTCGCTCTCGCCGGTCAGCAAGCTCTCGTTGACGTAGGCCTCGCCCTGGACAACGACGGCGTCAGCGGGGATCTGATCGCCGCGCCCGAGGCGAACCAGATCATCTTGGACGATCTGGTCAAGATCGACCTCGCACTCCTCCCCTTCCCGGATGACCGTCGCGCGCTTGCTCACCAGAAGCGTCAGCTTGTCGACCATACGCTTCGAGCGCAGAGCCTGAAAGATGCCAATGCCGGTATTCAGGATGACGATCAAAAGAAAGGTCAGGTTCTTATAAGAGCCGGTCGCGATGACCAGGGCCGCAAGGACGATATTGATGAGGTTGAACAGCGTGCAGACGTTTTCGAGCACGAGCTCGCGCACCGATTTGGTCTTCAGGTCGGTGTTGACGTTGACCTTCCCGGCGTCGATGCGCTGCTGTACCTCGTCAAGCGAAAGGCCGCGCAGCACCCGCGCATCGCGCGCTGGGCTCTCCTCGTTATCAGACCGTTTGTCTGCCACGAACTCCCCTTTTCGATACCCATCGATATGAAAAGAGAACCGGCGATGGAATCGCGCGGCTCTCCGATACGCGAGCAATGCTGCGCGAGCATTGCGATTGTTACAACTGGTGCCCCATGTCGGATTCGAACCAACGGCCTTCTGCTCCGGAGGCAGACGCTCTGATCCCCTGAGCTAATGGGGCACGACGCAAGCCATTATAGCGATGCGCCGATTTCCGCGCCACCCGGCACACAAAGATTATGCCGCCCGCGCACGACGCGTTCGCGTCGCCGCCGCATGCATCGCCGCTTCGCTATATTAAAGTTTCACGCGCGCATCGGCGCGACGCCGCATTGGTATACACTGCTCCATTACTGGAAAACGAATCGCCGTTCGCATACGGCCGGAAGGGACGTCCATGATCGCAATCCTTCGCAAGACCGCTTCGGATGAGGCTGTCGACCAGCTCGTTCGCTGGATCGAGAACAAAGGCCTGAAGACCGATGTGTCCCGCGGCGAAAACGAGATCGTCATCGGCTTGGTCGGAGACACCACCGTGATCGATCCGTTTCTTCTCGAATCGATGGATATCGTCGAGCGCGTCCAGCGCGTATCCGAGCCGTTCAAGAAAGCCAACCGCAAGTTCCACCCCGCAGACACCGTCGTCGACTGCGGCCACGGCGTGCTCATAGGCGGCGGGCATTTCCAAGTCATCGCCGGCCCCTGCTCGGTCGAGGGCGAAAACCTTGCCCCCATTGCGCGCCGCGTCCACGCCGCCGGCGCCACGATGCTGCGCGGCGGGGCCTACAAGCCGCGCACGTCGCCCTACGCATACCAGGGCATGGGCGAGCACGGTCTCGATATCCTGCTCGACGTGGCAGGCGAGCTCGACATGCCGGTCGTGACCGAGATCATGGACCCGCGCGACGTCGGCCTGTTTTGCGACAAGGGCATCGACGTCATGCAGATCGGCGCCCGCAATGCCCAAAACTTCCCGCTGCTCAAAGAGGTCGGCAAGACCAACGTGCCCGTGCTGCTCAAGCGCGGCATGTCGGGCACGATCGACGAGCTGCTGATGGCTGCCGAGTACATCATGAGCGAGGGCAACCCCAACGTCATCCTGTGCGAACGCGGCATCCGCACGTTTGAGACGCGCACGCGCAACACGTTCGACCTCAACGCCGTGCCCGTGCTCCATCATCTGTCGCACCTGCCCGTCGTCGCCGACCCGAGCCACGCCACCGGCTACACGCGCTACGTGCAGCCCATGGCGCTCGCCGCCTGCGCCGCCGGTGCCGACGGCCTCGAGATCGAGGTGCACGATTGCCCCGAGCGCGCGTGGTCCGACGGTGCCCAGGCGCTCACGCCCGACCAATTCGACCGCACCATGGAGCGCATTCGCGCCATCCGCTCCGTGATCGCACCGGCGGATGAGTAGCATGGGCGCGTCTGCCACCTCCCTGACGGTGGGAATCGTCGGACTCGGTCTCATAGGCGGGAGCTTTGCGCGGGGCTACCGGGCCCACGGCGCCTGTGTGTATGCCTATGATCCCGACCAGGACACGATGGGCGCCGCGCGTATCGAGACCATTGCGGGAACGCTGGACGACGACACGATTCCCGCATGCGACCTCATCGTGCTTGCCGCCTATCCGGACGCCTGCCTTGGCTGGCTGCGCGAGCATGCCAAGGTGCTTGGCGCCTGTTCGTCTGCGGACGAGAAGCGCGGACCTTTGGTCGTCGACACCGCGGGCGTCAAGACCGCGATCTGCTCCGAGGCGTTTCGACTGGCATTCGACTATGGTTTTTCCTTCCTGGGCGCCCATCCCATGGCCGGAACCGAGCACTCGGGATTCGCGCATGCGCGCGCCGACCTGTTCTGCGGAGCACCCATGGTCCTCACGCCCCCGCCGTGCGGCGACATGGATCGCCTCGAGCTGCTCGACCGCGCCCACACGCTGCTCGAACCGCTTGGATTCGGCAGCTACAGCGTCACGACCCCCGAGGCGCACGACGAGGTGATCGCCTTTACCAGCCAGCTCGCCCACGTCGTCTCCAACGCGTACGTCAAGAGTCCGACTGCCCAGGTCCACCATGGGTTTTCAGCGGGCAGCTATCGCGACCTGACGCGCGTCGCCCACCTGAACGCCTCCATGTGGGCCGAGCTCATGTGCGACGACGCGGAGAACCTGAGCCGCGAGATCGGATGGCTCATAGATGCGCTGGCAGCCTACCGCGACGCGCTCGATGCAAACGATCGCGATCGCCTGCGCATGCTGCTTGCCGAGGGCGATCGCATCAAGCGCTCACTGGACGACGGCGACATGAATGAGTAGTCGGGAGGTACAGCGTGTATACCCTAGATATCGATACCGAACGTCCCTATCGTGTACTCATCGGCACGTTGCTGCTCGAGCAATGCGGCGAGATCGTGCGCGAAGCGAGCGGAGGCTCGCGCGCGCTCATCGTGACCGACACGAACGTCGGCGCGCTCTACGCGGCGCCCGTACGTCGCAGCCTCGAGGAGGCGGGCTACGAAACGAGCGTCCACGTCTTCGAGGCCGGCGAGGAGCACAAGCGGGCTGAGACCTACCTTGCCATACTTGAGGACGCGGCTCGTCATGAGATGACGCGCGGCGATGTCATCGTCGCCCTTGGCGGCGGCGTGGTCGGCGATGTCGCCGGCTTCGCTGCGGCGACCTACATGCGCGGCTGCCATTTCGTCCAGGTTCCCACGAGCCTGCTGGCCATGGTCGACTCGTCGGTCGGGGGAAAGACGGCGATCGATCTCGCTTGCGGCAAAAACCTTGTCGGCGCTTTCTGGCAGCCCGATGTCGTCATCGCCGACGTCGGGTGCCTGGCCACGCTTGAGCCCGACCAATTTATCGACGGGTGCGGAGAGGTCGTCAAGCACGCTGTCATCGCCGATGAGGAACTGTTCTGCGAGCTCGAGAAAACGCCGCTCACCCGGGAGCTCCTGCTCGCCGACCTCTCCCGCGTCGCGTACCTCATCGCGCGCAACATCGATATCAAGCGCGCCGTCGTCAGCGCCGACGAGCGGGAAGCGGGCGTACGGAAGCTGCTCAACTTTGGCCACAGCATCGGCCACGCCGTCGAAGCGTGCTCGGACTTTCGCCTCGGCCACGGCGCATGCGTGGCGATCGGCATGGTCGCCATGGCGACGGCATGCGTTCGCACCGGTCTTTGCGAACCTTCCGTGCGCGACCGAATCCGCGCGCTTGCAGCCGCACACGGACTTCCCACGAGCTGCGACTTCACCGCCGATGAGCTGTACGCCGCCGCCCTGCATGATAAAAAGCGCTCGGGGGACGCGATCGATCTCGTGCTACCCGAGGGCATCGGAACCTGCCGTATCGCAAACGTTCCGCTTCTGGAGTTCAAGCAGCTCATCGCACTCGGTATCGAAACCGAAGGGAGCGTCGAGGCATGATCGCGACCATTCACCCACGAGAACTTGCGGGATCCGTGCCCGCCATCGCGTCCAAGTCCATGGCGCATCGACTCATCATCGCCGCGGCGCTCTCGAGCTCGTCGACGCACGTCGTCTGCAACACGACGTGTGACGATATCGAGGCGACCATCCGCTGCCTGACCGCCCTGGGCGCGCGCATCGAGGCGACTGGCGACGGCTACGAGGTCCATCCGGTACCGAAGAGCATCGAGCTCGGCGTTCTCAAAGCGTTTCAGGGTGCCACGCTCGACTGCGGAGAGTCGGGCAGCACGTTGCGCTTCATGCTGCCCGTCGCCTGCGCCCTGGGTGCGAATGCGTCCTTTACCGGTGCCGCGCGTCTCGCCGAACGGCCCCTCGGTCCGCTGGTTGACGAGCTTATCGCTGCGGGGTGCGATATCGCCGCCACCGGCGCGTTTCCGATGACCGCCGGAGGCCGTCTGCGTCCGGGCGTCTTCAAACTGCCCGGCACGGTAAGCTCTCAGTTCATCTCAGGTCTGCTCCTCGCCTTCCCGGTGCTTCCCGGCGCCTGCGAGATCGAGGTGTCCGGCCGCATCGAAAGCCGGCCCTACATCAATCTGACCCTTCAGGCGCTCAAGATGTTCGGCGTGGATGTCGCCGTCGAGCGCACGACCGCGCCCGACGGCATCACCGAGCTCACGCGATTCCGCTCGACGGGGCGCCCCTACCGTTCGCCGGGCGAGGTGCGCGTCGAGGGCGATTGGTCCAACGCCGCCTTCTGGCTGTGCGCCGGAGCCCTGGGCAGCGAGCCCATCGAGGTCAAGGGCGTATCGCTCACCTCCGCCCAAGGCGACCGCAACGTCCTCGCGGCGCTCTCGCGCTTCGGTGCGCGTACCCGCAGGACCGCCGAGTCGGCGATCGTGCAACCCGACGCCCTGCATGCGTTCTCGATGAGCGCACAGGATATCCCCGATCTTGTTCCGGTGATCGCCGCCGTGGCCGCCTGCTGCGAGGGGACGACGATCATCCGCGACTGCGCTCGGCTCCGCATCAAGGAGTCCGATCGCCTCGCGACGACCACCTCGGAGCTGCGGGCGCTCGGCGCGAACGTCTCCATCGACCGCGACAGCCTGGTCATCTGCGGCAAGCCGCGCTTGAGCGGCGGCGTCGTCGAGGCGCACAACGACCATCGTATCGCGATGATGGCCGCCGTGGCCGCGGTTCGCTGCGACGACGACGTGGTCATACGCGGGGCGCAGGCGGTCGACAAATCGTATCCGACCTTTTTTGAGCACTACCGCATGCTCGGCGGTGACGTCGAGCTCTCCCAGGATTAGGAGGGTCCCATGGCATCGGTGTTCGGCAACGCCCTGAAGCTCTCGATCTTCGGCCAGTCACACTCCCCCGCCATCGGTTTTACGCTCGACGGGGTGCCCGCCGGCATCCCGGTTGACACCGAGCGTCTCCAGGCGTTCATGGATCGGCGCGCGCCCGGCCGGGCTCGGACCTCCACCGCACGCCGCGAAGCCGATGCCCCTGAGTTTTTGGGAGGCCTCACCGACGGCCACACCAACGGCGCGCCGCTCGCCGCCATTATCCGCAACGGAGATGCGCGTTCGCACGACTATGACGAGCTCAGACGCATCCCGCGCCCGGGCCATGCCGACCTGCCGGCACGTATCAAGTACCGCAACAACCATGACGTCGCGGGTGGCGGCCACTTCTCCGGCCGTCTTACCGCCGCGCTGTGCGCAGCGGGCGGCGTGGCGCTCCAAGCTCTCGAGAGCCGTGGCATCCACATCGTCGCCCACATCGCCTCGCTCGGTCCTAAGCCCATCACCGACATGCCGCTCGATGCGATGGCATACAATCCCGCCCAAGCGACGCTCATCGGCGCCAACAAGCTCCCCTGCATCAGTTCAGATGCCGCCGAGCGCATGCAGGCGTGCATCCTTGACGCCGCCGAAAAGCTCGACAGCGTGGGCGGCGTCATCGAGTGCGCGGCCTATGGCATGCCCGCCGGTATCGGAGACCCCATGTTCGACGGTATCGAGAACCGCATCGCACACATCGCATTCGGTATCCCCGCCGTCAAGGGCGTCGAGTTCGGCACCGGCTTCGCCGCCGCCCGCCTGCGGGGCAGCGAGAACAACGACCCGTATCGCATGGGGTCCGACGGCGCGCACCCGGTGTCCAATCACGCTGGAGGCATCCTCGGCGGCATCACCGATGGGGCGCCGGTGGTCTGGCGCATGGCCATAAAGCCCACGCCCTCGATTGCCCAGTCGCAACGAAGCGTCGACCTTGACGCGGGCATCGATGCCGACCTATCCGTACGCGGACGGCACGACCCGTGCATCGTCGCGCGCGCCGTACCGGTCGCCGAGGCGGCCTGTGCGCTCGCACTCATGGATGCCCTGGTGGAAGATGAGGGCCAACGTGCCTTCGGCACCTCAGCGGAGCCGTACGACGCGTTGTAGAGACGTCGCTTCTCGCCCGAGCACAAAGGAGACCCCATGGACCTGACCGATATCCGCACACGCATCGATCGCATCGACGACGAGCTGCTCGAGCGTTTCGTTGATCGCATGGAGATCGCGACCGAGGTCGCCCGCTCCAAAAAGGAGACGGGAAAGGCGGTCTTCGATCCGGCACGCGAGCGCGATAAGCTCGCTGCGGTCGCCGCACAGGCGCCCGAGCGTTTCCGCGACCAGGCGGTCAGCCTGTTCTCGCTGCTCATGAGCATGAACAAAGCCGAGCAGCTCCGCGTGCTGCACGGAAGCAACCCATCCGATGCCGCCGGCGCCGTCAGGCGCGAGCTCGACGCACCGCGAGCCGCGTTTCCTCGCTCCGCGCGCATCGCCTGCCAGGGCGTCGAGGGGGCGTACAGCCAGATTGCAGCGTGTCGCCTCTTCAGGCTCCCCACGATCACCTACTGCAATACGTTCGAGGACGTCTTCCGCGCCGTCCGCGACGGCGCATGCGACTACGGCGTCGTCCCCATCGAGAACTCGACGGCGGGATCGGTCAACGCGGTATACGACCTGCTCGCTGCCTACTCGTGCTCCATCGTCAAATCGCTGCGGCAAAAGATCGACCATCAGCTGCTGGCCAAGCCCGGATCGTCCCTCGACGACATCCGGGAGGTGTACTCGCACGAGCAGGCGGTCGCCCAATGCTCGGGTTTTCTTGCCGAGCTCGGCGCGCACGTCAACGTCTTCGATAACACCGCAATGGCCGCGGAGTTCGTGGCCTCGTCTGACCGTCGCGATGTCGCCGCGCTCTCCTCGCGCGACTGCGCGAAACTCTACGGGCTCGATGTCCTCGCATCGGACGTCCAGGATTCGGACAGCAACTACACGCGGTTCGTCGTCATAGCGCCACAGCTCGAGATCTACCCGGGCGCGATGCGCACCTCGCTCATGCTCACGCTTCCCCACGAGCCCGGAGCTCTCTACCGCGTGCTCGAACGGCTCTACGCGCTCGATGTCAACATGGTGAAGCTCGAGAGCAGACCGATCGTGGGACGTGACTTCGAGTTCACGTTCTACTTCGATCTTGAGTGCGCGGCCGATGAGCGGCTCATCGGCCTGCTCAACGCGCTCGATGACGTATGCGAGCATCTGAGATATTTCGGATCATATACGGAGGTGCTCTAAATGGAGCAGACGCGACCCTACGGCGTACTGGGCGAGAAACTCGGCCACAGCTATACGCCGGTTATCTACCGTGAGCTCGCGGGCTTGAACTACGTGAAATTCGAACGGGAGCCCGATCAGCTCGAAGCATTCCTGCGCGGAAACGAATGGGAGGGCGTGAACGTCACGATTCCCTACAAGAAAGCCGTTCTTCCCTATCTGGACGAGCTTTCCGACATCGCGCGCCGCATGGGCAACGTCAACACGGTGACCCGACTGGCAGACGGACGGCTTCGGGGCGACAACACCGACTACTTCGGTTTCAAGTTCCTGCTCGAATCGACCGGTGTCGATTACACCGACGCGCTCGTGCTCGTCCTGGGCGGTGACGGCGGCGCCGGGTCGACCGCCCTCAAGGTGCTCGCCGACCTGGGAGCACAGGCGGTCTCGGTCAATCGCGGCGGAGAGGTCACCTACGCGGACCTTGCACGCTATGCGCAGGCCGATGCCATCGTAAACTGCACGCCGGTCGGCATGTTTCCGGCCTGTCCGGCGACACCGTGCTCGCTCGACGGCTTCGAGAACCTCAAAGCCGTGGTCGACATCGTCTATAACCCCGCGCGCACCCAGATCATGATGGACGCGGAGCGTCGCGGCATCCCGACAGCCGGAGGTCTGCTGATGCTCGTCGCTCAGGCCGCGCAGGCGGTTGAGCGCTACACGGGACGGGTCCTTTCGGCCGCGCGCATCCATGAGGTATGCGACGCCCTGCTTGCGACCGAGCAGAATATCGCGCTCATCGGCATGCCCGGCTCCGGGAAGACGTGCGTCGGCCAACAGCTCGCAGGGTTGCTGGGCCGCGAGCACATCGATATCGACCACGAGCTCGAGCTACGCCTCGGCTGCACGTGCGCGACGTTCATCGAGCAGCACGGAGAGCAGGCCTTCCGCGAGCGCGAGACCGCATGCCTGCGCGACATCGCCGGCCGCTCGCGTCTGGTCATCTCCAGCGGCGGCGGCGTGGTGACACGGCAGGAGAACTATGACCTGCTCCATCAGAACAGCCGCATCGTCATGCTCAACCGCCCGCTCGAAGAGCTCTCCCGGAAGAACCGCCCCATAACCGCGCGCGACGGCATCGAGCGCCTTGCGACCGAGCGCATGCCCCGCTACCGCGCCTGGGCGGACGACATCGTCGATTCGCGGGAGCACGCGAAGGCGACGGCGCTCGCGGTGCGCGCCCTGCTGCCCCCTATGCTCGAGATGCCGGTCGCCGACGCGTAAGACCCGCGCTTGAAAGGAGCCCCATGAAGGCATTGGTTATCAACGGCCCGAACCTCAATATGCTCGGGCAGCGAGAACCGGATATCTACGGGCGCAGGACCTATGACGACCTCGTCCAAATCTGCCAGGATGCCGGTCGCCGCGCCGGATTCGACGAGGTCGAGGTCTTCCAATCCAACCACGAGGGCGCTCTCGTGGATGCGATTCAGGGCGCATGGGGCACCGCCGACGGCATCGTCATCAATCCGGCGGCGTACACGCACACCAGCGTGGCGATCCTTGACGCTCTGAAGGCCGTGGGGCTGCCCGCCATCGAGGTTCACATCTCCGCGGTCGAGCAGCGTGAGGACTTTCGTCAGATTTCCTACGCACGCATGGCGTGCATGGCGACGATCACCGGAGAAGGGCTGGATGGCTACGCCCACGCGCTCGAGCTGCTGGCAACGCATCTGAAGGACGCGAAGTAGCCTCAAAGCGATCAATCGGTCCGAGCGCCTAGCGCTCCAGGTGCCCGGCCTCGCGCAGCATCTGGCGGGCATGCGCAAGCGAGGTCTCGCTCGCGTCGCCTGACAGCATGCGCGCGATCTCCGCAACGCGATTCTGTCCGCTCACGCGCACAAGCGATGTCTCGGGAAGGTCGTCGTCGGATTTCGAGACGACGTAATGGGTGTCGCCCATAACCGCGACCTGCGCGAGGTGCGTCACGACGATAACCTGATGCGTGCTGGCCAAGTCGGCCAGGACAAGCCCGAGCGAACGGGCGGTAGAGCCGCCGACTCCCGCATCGACCTCGTCAAACACCAACGTGTCGACGCCGTCGGCCTGACCAAGCACGACCTTGGATGCAAGCATGACGCGGGACAGCTCGCCACCCGAGGCGATGCGCCGCAGGGGACGCGGCGTCATGCCCGCGCCGCTGCGATAGAGCAGCTCGCAGGCAGCAGAACCGCAAGTCGTCCACCGATCGCGCGGAAGCTCGCGGGAATCCCAGACGAGCTCGGCGTGGCCCATCTCCAGGCGAGCCATCTGCTTTCCCACCTCGCGGCAGAATCGGGGCGCCGCCGCATTGCGGGCGCGCATCAGCGCGCGAGCGCATCGAGACAGATTCGCCTCGGCTTCGTCGCGCTCTTGGCGGGCGCGGCGAATGCGGGCCTCGCCGTCGTCGACGAGTGCGAGCAGCTCATGAGCCTCCTCACGCCGGCGCAGCACATCGTCCATAGTTGGCCCGAACTGCCGAAGCAGGCCCTTGAGCTCTCCATATCGCTCCTGCGCCTGCTGGAGTTCAGCGGGATCGAACTCGATATCGTCGCGATACCGGCGAAGATCGGCAGCGATGTCCTCGATCGTGATCGCCGCCCCGGCGAGCCCGTCGGCGAACTGAGCGAGCTTGGCATCGACTGAACCCATACGCGCGAGCCCCGCAATCGCCTCGTTCAGCGAGTCGAGGACACCGCCCTCGTCACCGATGGCGGACTCGGCATCACGGGCGCATCCAACGAGCGCCTCGGCGTGTTCGGCGCGCGGCAGGACCTCCTCGAGCTCCTCGAGCTCGGTCTCACCTGGGTCGACCTCGTCGATACGGGTGAGCGCAAAGCGCGCCTCCTCGAGGCGCGAGCCCTGCGTGCGCGCCGCGGCCTCGACGCGCTCGAGTTCGCGGGCGGCGTCACGGGCGGCGGCGAAGGCCTCGCGGTAGGCGGCAAGCGGCTTTGCGATGGCCGCCCCGGCCCAGGCGTCGACCATATCGACATGGGTTGCAGGGTCGAGCAGGCGCTGGTGCTCGTGCTGGCCGCATAGGTCAATCTGCGAGCCGACGAGCTGCGCTAGCTCGCGAACGCTTGCCAACGCTCCGTCGATCTTGACACGGCTGCGCCCGTCGGCGCCCACGCGACGGGAAACGACGATTCCCTCGGTATCATGCGGATCGCGAAAGAGGCGCCCCTCGACATGGGCGGCATCCTGCCCTTCGCGGACAAGCGACGAGTCGGCTCGATCCCCCATGAGCAGACGGCAGGCAGAGAGCAGCGCCGTCTTGCCGGCGCCGGTCTCGCCGGTGAGCACCGTAAGGCCGGTGTCGGGCGAAAGCACCGCGTCGCGGATCAGCGCGAGGTCGGTGACGTGGATCTCATCGATCATGGCGCCTCACCCCGTAGAACACGCGGGACACGGAGTTGTAGAAGCTCTCGGGGCCGTAGTCGAGCAGCAGGATATCGGCAGCCCCGCGTCGCGATACGACGCGCTCCACGGTGCCATCGGCTTCGATGAACTGACCGTCGACGGCGATCGCCGGCTGGGAGGGCCGATCGTGGGACATGGTCACCTCGATGACGTCGGCGGGCGAGGTCAGAAACGCGCGCGCCTGGATGGTGTGCGGGGCGATGGGCACGCACACCATGCCATCGAAGTCCGGGCTGACGATCGGGCCGCCCGCCGACAGCGCGTACCCGGTAGAGCCGGTGGCCGTGGAGACGACCACGCCGTCGCCGCGAAGCCGGTCGATGTGGTGGCCCGACACCGCGATATCGAACTCCACCATCTCGGAGAGCGGTCCGCGGGCGAGCGCCATGTCGTTCAAGCCGGTTGCGGTGATAACCTGCTCAGTGCCGTCATCGCTGGCCACATGGACGTCGCAGTCGATCGTGGCACGGCGGCTCACGTGCATCTCGCCCGCAAGCGCATCGGAGACGACGGCGAGGATATCGCGGTCCTGGGGGCTCGCGGCGGTAAGGAAGCCCAGATGGCCGTAGGAAAGGCCAAGGATCGGGATCTCGCGGCGGCCGACAAGGTGAGCGGCCCTCAACAGCGTCCCGTCGCCGCCCAGTGAAATGACGAGCTCGCACCCGTCGATCGCGGGCGCCTCGCGGGAGGCGATCTTGGATTCCTTGTCGGCGGCCCAGATGACGTCGTACCCCTGACGGGTCAGCCACAGCTCGAGCGTGAGTCCGCTTTGGACGGCCTCATCCTTGCTGTAATTGGGAACGAGCAGGATCTTCATAATGAACCAGCCTTTCGCTTGAGCTCATCGACCTGGAGTGAGCGCTGCTCTGAGGTGGCCGCAGCGAAGGCGGCACGGTCACCGAGGAGGAAGAACTCGCGATTGCCCTTCGCGCCGTGAATGGGCGAGGCGCAGACATCCACCGGATACAGACCGTTGCCGGCGAACAGCTCGATCGCATCGCAAAGCACACGCGCGTGCACCGCAGGGTCGCGTACCACGCCGCCCTCCCCCACCTCGTTCGAGGGGGCCTCGAACTGAGGCTTCACCAAAGTCAGGAAACGGCCGCACGCGCCCAGCAGGTCGAGCACGGCCGGCAGCACCGTATGGATGCTCGTAAACGAGACGTCGCATACGGCGAGATCGAAGGCGCCGACGTATCCGAGGCCGGGCACGTCGACGATGTTGGTGCGCTCGAGCAGCGTGACGCGCCCGTCGTTGCGCAGGTTCCACGCGAACTGCGCGCGCCCCACGTCCACCGCGACGACGCGGGCGGCACCGCGCTGCAGCAGGCAGTCGGTAAACCCGCCGGTGGAGCAGCCGATATCCAGACACGACAGCCCCTTCGGGTCGACGGCGAAGGTATCGAACGCGCCGGCGAGCTTGATGCCGCCTCGACCGACATAGGGAATCCTCCCCTTGACGTGCAGGTCGCATCCGGGTGCAACGCGCAGCGCAGGGGACTCTAGGCGCTCTCCGCCCGATGAGACGAGGCCCGCCATGCAAAAGCGCAGGGCCTCGTCACGATCGACGCACAGGCCCTGCGCTATGAGTTCATCGTCGAGTCGAACGCGCTTCATGCTTCGGTAGGCGCAACGTGCTCGTCGGCGACGGGAGCATCGGGCTCAGCGGCCGCGTCCTCGTCCATGGCGGCGGCAAGCTGATCCGCCTCGCGCTCGGAAAGATCGAACGTGTCGACCATATCGACGGCACGCGAACCGAGTTTGATCGCCTCGTCGAACAAATCGAGGCTGCGTTCGAGCGACGTGTCCTTCGAGCGGACGGTGGCGATGATCTCGTCCAGGCGAGCGGTGATATCGTCGAACGAATTGACCGCGGTGTCAGCCATTGACCTATCCCTCCACCTCGACGGCGTCCTCGCTGCCATCGGTATCGGAAAGATCGGATGCGCCCTCGGAGACGCTCGGCAGCTCGGATTGGCGCGCAAGGCGGCCGAGCACGCCGTTGACGAAACGGGCGGAGCTATCGGTGCCATACGCCTTGGCGATCTCGACGGCCTCGTTGATCACGATGGAATCGTCGAGGGCATCATCGCCCTCGAGCAGACGCATCTCATAGACGGCGATGCGCAGCAGGTTGCGGTCGGCCGACGGCATGCGGTAGAGGCTCCAGTTATCGGAGACCTCGTGCAGGGCGTCGTCGATACGATCGAGGTTCTCGTAGCAACCGCGGGCAAGCTGCTCGGCATAGGGCTGCAGGGGCTTGTCGGACGACAGCAAGAAATCGCCCTCAAGCACCTCGTCGACAGGCTTGTCCAGCGCCTCAGCCTGGAAAAGGATCTGCAGCGCCTGGCTGCGGGCGAGCGTGCGCCCGCGCTCAACTTTAAGACTCACTCGCTACTCCTTGGGAAACACCAGGTTGTCGATGCACACGTCGACGGCGGAGACGGCAACGCCCACCTGGCCGTCGATAGCCTTGACCACGGCGGCTCGCACGCTCTCGGCAAGCTTCTTGAAGGGATAGCCGAAAAACACCGTCAGGCGGACGGTGATGCGAAGGGCACCGTCGACGACTTCCGCCTCGACGGCAGGAAGCGCGGGCTGCGGGCTCTTCGCGGAAAACATGGAGACCAGGCTGGAGGCGAGGTCGTTGGTGCCCACCGAGGCGACTCCCTCGACGCCTTCCACGGCACGGGAGACGATGATGGAAAGGACCTCGGGCGCGATGGCGATACCGTCTATCTTGATCTCTGCAGACATGCTCTCACCCATTTCGGCATTAGACGCGGATGGCATGAAGCCACAAAACCTCTTAACA
Source organism: Collinsella tanakaei (assembly GCF_030373545.1). Classification (GTDB taxonomy): domain Bacteria; phylum Actinomycetota; class Coriobacteriia; order Coriobacteriales; family Coriobacteriaceae; genus Collinsella; species Collinsella tanakaei_C. The sequence continues at coordinate 58,328 of NZ_JAUDCO010000006.1, forward strand.
GGATACCCCAAGCAAAACACCGCATAAAGTCAGATGTGCGCTCGGCAACGAAAAAAGGGCGGGACACGTGTCCCGCCCCAGACATACGCGATATGGAGCGCGCGCTACACGCGGGAGACGAACTTGCCGTCGCGCGTATCCACCTTGATGGTCTCGCCCACGTTGAGATACATGGGGACCTGGATGGTGGCGCCGGTCTCGATGACCGCGGGCTTCGTGCCGCCCTGGACGGTGTCGCCCTTGAAGCCGGGATCGGTCTCGGTGATCTCGACCTCGATGAACATGGGGGGATTGACGCCCATGAGCTCGTCGTCGGCGTACAGCAGCTGGCAGACGTCGTTCTCCTTGAGCCACTTCTCGTTGTCGCCGATGAAGTCGGCGGGAACCGCGACCTGGTCGTAGGTCTCCATGTTCATGAAGTAGTAGTTGTCACCATCGTTGTACAGATACTGCATCTCGGTGGTGGTGAGGGTCACGCTCTCGAACTTGGAGCCCGCGTTGCAGGTCTGCTCGACGACGCGACCGGTCTTGATGTCCTTGGTCTTGTAGCGGACGAACGCGCCACCCTTGCCGGGCTTGACGTGCTGGAACTCAACGATGGTGCAGACCTTGTCCTTGATGCGCAGACCGAGGCCGTTCTTGAAATCAGCGGTGGTGATGGATGCCATGGATGACCTTTCTCACTCAATACACAGAACAGGAAGAGTATACGACACGGCGCGGCTGCGGGCGCAAAATGCGACAGAACAGCCATATCGAGCGCGCCCGACCGTATCCTAGCAGTCGATAACCTGCAGCTCGTGCGGAGACGAGGTGAAGGGCATATAGCCGTCCTCGGTGACCACGCCGTAGTCCTCGAGGCGGACGCCGCCCACCCCAGGCAGATACACGCCGGGCTCGACCGTCACGACCGAACCGGCTTCGACGATATTGCTCGCGCGGCCGAAGTTGGGCAGCTCGTGGATGTCGATGCCGACCCCGTGTCCGAGTCCGTGGCCGTAGTAGTCGCCGTACCCCGCATCCGAGATGATCTTCACGGACAGCATATGGATATCATGCCCGTCGACGCCCGCGTGGATGGCGCGCACGCACTCCTCGTGCGTGTGCTGGACCAGGTCGTACAGGGCGCGCTGCTCGGCGGTCGGCTCGCCCATGACGACGGTACGGGTCATATCCGAATCGTAGTCGCGATAGCGCGCGCCGTAGTCCATGAGGACGAAATCGCCCTTCTGGACCACGCGATCGCTGGGGATGGCATGCGGGTTGGCGGTGTTGGGACCGGAGGCGACGATGGAATCGAAGGCAAGGCCGTCGGCGCCGTTGTCGAGCATGAAGCTCTCGAGCTCGACCCTGATCTGCTTCTCGGTCATGCCGGGCTTGATGAAGCCGAGCATGTGGGCGAAGGCAGCGTCGGTGATGGCCTGGGCATGGCGCATGAGCTCGATCTCCTCATCGTCCTTGACGGCGCGCATGCGACGAAGGTCGCCGTGCATCAGCGGAAGCTGGCAGACGATGGAGCGATCCTCGAGCCCGCGAACGATGCCCTGGTAGAAGGACAGCTGCATGTCGTCCTCGATCGCGACGACGCGACAGCGGCACGCAAGCGCGCGCTCGGCTACCCAACCCGGGATGTCATGGCCGTCCATATCGAGCTGCCAGGTGTGCCCTTCGGGAAGGTTCTCGGTAAAGCTGTTGAAATAACGCGAATCGGTATGCAGGAAGCACGCGTCGCGCGTGATAAACGCGGCGTGGGGGAACTCATAGGTGTAGTCGAACACGCCCATGGCGCCGGTGAGCCAGCGAAGGTTCGCTTCGTCGCGCACGACGACGGCGTCGTAGCCGCGCTCCTCCATCATTGCCCTCACGCGCTCGATACGGGCGGCGGGACCCGAAACGATTTCAGCCATAGATTCTCCTTTCGATACAAGGCGCCAGCACGCATCCGCGCATGCGATGGCGGCCGGCGCACATCAGACTCCCCTAATCGTCCTCGGTTTGGGATCTCGACGCAAGATAGGCCTCAGCGTGGCGCATGAGCAGGTCGTCGTCGATGTTGGCGAGACGAATCGAGCCAGCGAACCGCGGAAGCGCAAGCATGAATCGATTCGAGCGACGATAGCGCTCGCGCTTCAGGGCCTCCACGAAGCGATCGGCCGAAAGCTCGAAGGTCAGCTCCTCGACGCCAAGGTCCTCGAACAGATCATCTTGGTCGAAGACGACGTCGACATCAAGGCCGCAGACATCGTGCGCAAGGCGCGCCTCAAACCGCATGCCCTCGGCGAGCAGGCGATACCACGGAAACGAGGCGTCAAGGCACGAACGCAGAGCGCGGGCGGTGGCGACACCGTATTCGACCGCATGGCGCGACGAGGGATTCGCAGAGCGTATGGACATGCTGCGGGCGGTCTGCGCACGGCAGAGCGCATCGGCAAAGGCCCGTTCCTGACCGGCGACCATGCCCTCGGCAAGACCGGGGAACTGCTCCCACGCGCGCTTGCTCTCGGCAAGCGCACACGAGAGCAACTCGACGTAGCCGGGACCAAGCGTCTCGGGGTCCCTGCCGATGACGAGGTCGAGCTCGCAGACGACCATGTCCCAGCGCGGCTGCACCGAGATCATCTCGGACGCCTCGCCGTATCCGAGCGGGGCCATGGAGGTGGCGACCCGCGCCATCGCATCGAGGGTGAGCGGAATGGCGACGCTCGAGACGCCCTGGCACCACATACCCGAGCAGAACGCGACGGCCGAGCACAGCTCATAGCCGCCGACCGCGACGACCAGGTCGTCAGCCGTCAAGGCGCTGCGCTCGAACTCGGCAAACAGTAAGACGGCGTCCTCTACGCGAGAAAGCCGCGCGGAAGCGCACGTGCACGTGAAAACCTGGAAGCCGGTGTCGATAAGCGCGCGCTCCACCTCGACGCGAATCGCCTCGTCGACGGGGTCCTCGAGAACCATGAGAGCGCGCTTGGGCGCTCCGACGACATGGGTGAGCAGACGCGGAAGCTCGGCAAAAGCGCCGCACCCGATCCGAAAATCGGTCGTTGTGCGACCGAAGTTGACGAGCTGGCGACGGACGGTCATAGCAAACCACACTCCAAAAGCATCTCGGCGCAATCGTAGGAAACGTCGGTAAAGCCGCGGCCGCGGATATCGACGGTGAAATCAGCTGCCTGAAGGTACAGGGGGCGACGGTGCTCGAGCAGCTCGACGGCGTGGGACTCCGATTTGAAATCGGGCCGCGTGTCACGCCGCCTGATCTGGCGCAGGGAGTCATCGATATCGCCATCGAGGTAGACACAGTAGCCCATCTCGTGCATGAGCTCGATGTTGCACGGCGTCTCGACGATGCCGCCGCCGCAAGACACGAGCAGGCTGCGCTCTGAGCGCAGCGAGCGCAGCGCGTCGGTCTCCAGCACCCGGAAGGCGTGCTCGCCCCGCGTGGCGAAGATCTTCGTCACCGATTGGCCGCAGCAGCGCTCGACCATGCGATCGGTATCGACATAGCGCCTGTTGAACATCTTACCGAGATTGCGCGCGAGCGTTGACTTGCCCGCACCGAGAAACCCGATGAAGAAGATGTGGTCGCATCCCCGCTTGTCGCAGCACGCCATCGCCTAGCGCTCCTCGCAAGGAACGCCGCGCAGCGCGAGCCGCTCGAAGATACGGAAGATCTTGGTGTACCACAAATCGACGGTGGTCTGAGGCTTGACGAGGATGGTGTCGACCCCTGCAAGTTTGCCGGCCCACACGTCGGTGTAGAGCTGGTCTCCGATGAGCACGGCCGCCTCGTGCGGCTGCCCCATGCGCTTGAGCGCGGCATCGATAGCAAAAGGAAACGGCTTGCAGGCAAAGCAGATGGCACCGAGCCCGAGCTCGCCGGCAGAGCGCTCCACTTGGTCGCGGTGCCAGTTGTTGGAAACCATGTACAGCGAGAATCCGAGCTCTCGGGCATGGTCGAGCCATGCCGCGACCTCAGAGGGCGCCGTCGTGCGATCGCGTGGGACGAGCGTGTTATCGCGGTCGAGCATGATGGCGCGCTTGCCGGATGCGTAGAGCTCCTCGAGATCGATGATGTCAACGGAAGCGACGTAGCGTCCAGGGGAAAGGATACTCATTGCAGCGACTCCCCGTACTCCTGGCTGAACTGCTCGAATTCCGCATAGTCATCGGTGAACCGGTGCGTGCCATCCCCCGCCGCCGAGGCGACGTAATACAGGTAGTCAGTATCGTCAGGGGCGAGCGCCGCCTGGATCGACGAGAGGCTCGGGCTGCAGATGGGTCCGGGCGTCAGACCGTAGTTCTTGTAGACGTTGTAGGGCGAGTCGATCTCGAGGTCGTCATAGGTGACCGGATCGCTGCCGCCGCCGCGCGCGTACACGATCGCCGCATCGATCTGCAGGGGCATATCGATATCGAGTCGATTGTAGATGACACTCGCCACGGTCGGGCGCTCATCGTCGACCGCGGTCTCGCGCTCGACGAGCGAGGCCACCGTGATCACCTGCTGCGCGCTCAGGCCCGCCGGACCGGCGTCCAGATCGAGCGAGGCGGTCTCGGTAACGAACTGGTCGAGTAGGGCGCGAATGACCGAATCGGCGGTCGGATCGCTGATCGAATAGGTCTTGGGATACAGATAGCCCTCAAGCGAATCGTTGTACGCGCCCTCGAGGAACGGATAGTCATCGACATAGTTGGACGCCTTCGCCTGCTCCAGGAACTCATCGGCGGAGATGCCGTAGGTCTCCTCGACGCGGGCGGCCGTCTGAGCGACCGTGAGGCCTTCCTGGATCACAAGCGAGGTGCCGGCGTTGGGACCGGCAACAAGCCGCTCGACGACCTCAGCGGGATCCTGCCCGGTATACAGCAGGTATTCGCCGGGCTTGATGGACGTCTCGGCGCCGGCGGCCGTAACCGCAGCGTAGTAGTCCTTCGGGTTGTCGATGACATGATGTTCCGCCATGAGCTGGGCGATCGCATCGCCCGACGCTCCCTCGGGAATCGTTAGGCGAACCTCCTGGCCCGCCTCGACCGCAGGGGTGTCGTCAACGAACATGCCGCGCACGGCGGGAACGATGTAGCAGACGATGAGGGCGATGGCGACCAGCGCGACGACGGCGCCGATGATGCCGCCAACCGGAATGCCGCCCTGTCGCTGCGAGGTGCGGCGATGCGCGGAGGCAGCGGGCCTTCCCGACGAATAGCTCGACGGCCGGTAGGACTGCACGCCCGCCGCAGGGGTGCGGCGGTTGTCGGCGAAACGCTTGCCCGCCGGTCGAGCGGAGCGCGCAGTGGGGCGAGCAGCGGAGCTTCGCCTCGGATCGTTGTTCATCGTGTTAGGCACGTTCGTCCTTTCGATCGGTGCTGTCGAGCCACGCCTGCAAAAACAGGGATGCGGCGACCATATCGACCTTGCCGCGCATGCGGCGCTCGTCAAGACCCTGCTCGCGCAGGATACGCTTCGCCTCGCGCGACGAGAGGCGCTCATCGGCGAAGGCCAAAGGAAGCCCCAATCGCTCTGACAGCTCGCAGGCGATGGCCCTGATGCGCTCGGCCTGCGGCCCGTCCTCGCCGGAAAGCGTCTGGGGCAAACCGCACACCAGGATATCCGGCTCATGATCCTCGACGATGGCGCGAAAGGTCCGCGCGCATCCGATGACCTCGGCGGCAGGCAGCACCTTCACCGGCATCGCCACGCGTCCCGTACGGTCGGACACGGCGATGCCGATGCGAGTTTGCCCGATATCGAGCGCAAGGGCGACCATGTGCTCCCCTACAGGCCCAGCACCGTGCGCGCCGCCTGGAGCGCATCGGCGATGCCGCCGGCGTTCTTGCCGCCCGCCTGGGCCATCGTGGGCTTGCCGCCACCGCGGCCATCCACGCACGGGGCGATCTGCTTGATGATGTTGCCGGCATGGAACCCAGCGGAAACCGCCTCGTCGGTCGCGGCGGCGAGCAGGGCGGGCGTCCCCTTCTCGGTCACCGTCGCGATGACGCAGGCAACCGGGCCGGAAACCTTCTGACGGATGGTATCCCAGACGTTGCGCAGCTCGGAACCCTCGAGACCGGAAAGCTCGGCGACGACGAGCTGGTAACCGCCGGCATCGAGAGCGCCCTCGATAGCAGAGCCGATCGCGTCGGAAGAGGCGCCGGTGAGCGCCGCCTTGAGCTTCTGGTTGGCATCGCGCAGGCTGGCCTGGAGGGCATCGATGCGAGCTGTGACCTCGTCGGGACGACATTTCAGAGCCTGCGCGGCCTCGGCGAGCATGCGGGCGCGGTCCTCGAGGTACGCGATGGCGCCCTCGCTCGTCACGGCCTCGATACGACGGACGTTGGAGCCGGTGGAAGACTCGGAGACGATCTTGAACAGGCCGATCTCGGCGGTGTTGCGGGCGTGCGTGCCGCCGCAGAGCTCACGGGAGAACGGGCGCTCCTCCTCGCCCACCGAGACGACGCGCACCACATCGCCGTACTTCTCGCCGAAGAGGGCGACCGCGCCGGAAGCGCGCGCCTCATCGATGCCCATCACGCGGGTCACGACCGGCTTAGCGGCGAAGATCTCGCGGTTGACAAGCGCCTCGATGCGCTCGAGCTGCTCGGTGGAAAGCGCCTCGAAATGCGTGAAGTCGAAACGAAGGTGCTCGGACGAGACGAGGGAGCCGGCCTGGTTGACGTGATCGCCCAGGACCTCCTTCAGGGCCGCGTCGAGCAGGTGGGTCGCCGTGTGGTTGCGGCGGATAAGCTCGCGGCGCTTGACGTCGATGGCCGCGCAGACGGTGTCGCCGACCTTGATCGATCCGCACGCCACCTCGGCGCGATGGGCGTACAGCCCGTTGTGGGCCTTCGTGTCCGTGACGGAAAGCTCGCAGCCGTCGAGTGAGATCGTACCGGCGTCGCCCACCTGACCGCCCATCTCGGCGTAGAACGGCGTGCGGTCCAAGACGACATCGACCGTATCGCCAGCCTGAGCGGCGTCGACAGCCTCGCCGTCGCGCACGATGGCGAGCACGCGCGCGCCCTCGATCTCGTTCGCATCGTAGCCGCAGAACTCGGTCGCGCTGAGCGTATCGGAAAGCTCGGTCCACACGTCGTTGAACGAACCCCAGGCATCGCCCTTGACGTTGGCGCGGGCGCGCTCGCGCTGCGCCTCCATCTCGCGGTTGAAGCCATCGATATCGACCGCATGGCCGTCGCCCTCGGCGATCTCGACGGTCAGGTCGATCGGGAAGCCGAAGGTGTCGTGCAGCTTGAAGGCGGACGCGCCGTCGAGTACCTCGCCCTCGCCGAGCTTGGCGAGCGCCTCGTCAAGATAGACGCGGCCGTTGTCGAGCGTCGTGGAGAAGCGCTCCTCCTCGGCACCGACGATACCCTTGACCAGCGCGACGTTCTTCGTGAGCTCAGGGTAGGCATCGCCCATGAGCTCGTTCACGCGATCGATGAAGCGGCCGAGGAACGGCTCGGTCACGCCGAGCAGGCGGCCGTGGAACACGGCACGGCGCAGCAGACGGCGCAGCACGTAGCCGCGGCCTTCGTTGCCCGGCAGGATGCCGTCGGAGATCATGAAGTCAACGGAGCGGGCGTGGTCTGCGATGATGCGCAGCGAACGGCTCGCGCCGGCGTAGTCATCGCTCACGTACGTCGTGCCCGAGATCTCCTCGCCGAGCTTGATGAGGCCCTGCATGATGTCGCTGTCGAAAAACGAGGTCTTGCCCTGCATGATGGCGCTCATGCGCTCGAGGCCCATGCCCGTATCGAGGTTGCGATGCGGAAGCTCGGGCATCGAGCCGTCCTCCTGGCGATCGAACTGCGTGAACACAAGGTTCCAGTACTCCAGGAAGCGGTCGCAGTCGCACCCCGGCGCGCAGTCCGGACGTCCGCAGCCGACGTCCTCGCCCATGTCGTAGTAGATCTCCGAGCACGGGCCGCAGGGGCCGGTAGGGCCAGCGGCCCAGAAGTTGTCGTCCTCACCGAGGCGAGAGATGTGGTCCTCGGCGACACCGAGCGAACGCCAGATGTCATGGGTCTCGTCGTCGTCGGTGAACACCGTGAAGTACAGGCGCTCGATCGGCAGATGGAAGACCTCGGTGGACAGCTCGAGCGCCCAGCGGCAGGCCTGCTCCTTGGAGACGCCGCCGAACGAGAAGTTGCCGAGCATCTCGAAGAACGAGGCGTGACGGCCGTCGGAGCCGATGATGTCGATATCGTTGGTGCGCACGCACTTCTGGCACGAGGTCGCGCCGATCTCGTGCATGGTCTTCTTGCCCTGGTAGTACTGCTTGAACTGGTTCATGCCGGCGTTGGCGAGCAGCAGCGAGGGGTCGTCGGGAATCAGCGGGGAGCTGGGGAACAGCTTGCAGCCGCGATCCTCGAAGAACTTCAGGAACGCGGAGCGGATCTCCGCGGTGGTCATGGTCGGAACTTGAGCGGTCATGCTTCAATCTCCTCGGGTTCGATACGTTCGATAGGCGGAAACGCACCTAGTATAGCGGACGTCGAACAGGGGCCGCGCAAAAAGCGCGACGCACACCGAAAGCCCCTGAAACACACGAAAGGCGGCCCGAAAACCAATCGAGCCGCCCTTGTGACCTATGCTGTCGTCTCACCGACCGTCGTCGTCGGAGGGTTTGTCCTCATCGCCCGCATCGCTCGGAGCAGAGCCGAAGGGGATCTTGAACACCCCCGTCGCACCGGGTTGAAGCCCGGTGAGCTTGACCCACGGGTTGTCGAGCTCCACCTTGGGCTTGGGAACGGCAACGGCATCGGGCACCGCATCGTCGGAGATGAGCTCGGAATCGCTGACGAACGTGTCATCCCCCAACGCGTCGAACGCGGGGACCGGGGCGCCGTGCTCGTCACGATATGGCGTGCCGCGGAAAATCGCCCCGTTGTAGTCGACAAGCTGACGCTTGGTGCTCTTCTCGAAATAGAAGATGAACAGGCCCTTCAGGGCGGCACAGAGCGGGATGGCCACGACCATGCCGATCGGGCCCATGAGCGTCGAGCCGATGACGATGGCGGCCAGGCTCATGGCGGGATGGACCTGGACGGTGGACTGCATGACCTTCGGCGACAGGACGTTATCGGTCACGTTCTGGGCGACGATCACGATGACGAGCGTCCATATGGCGAGCGCCGGACTGTAGAACACCGCAATGATCACCGCGATGGCGGCGGAGAACCACGGTCCGATGACCGGAATCAGATGGAAGATGGCGGTCGTGACGCCCATGAGCCCGGCATACGGATGCCCGGCGATAAGCAAACCGACGAACACCATCACGCCGTTGATCGCCGAGGTGATGATCATCGAACGCATGTAGCCGCCCACCGAGCGCGAAAGGATCGCGACGATAAAGCGGTAGTCGTCCTCCTTGCCCTCGCCGAGCGCCAATCCGATCTCGCCGTGGATGGTCGGATAGTCGCACGCAAGCCAGTACGCGAGCACGAGCCCGAGGAAGACGATGAACATCGTGTTGGCGACGCCGCCGATGGCGGGCATGACACCGCGTCCCAGATCCGTCGCTAGATCGGTCGCGAACTGGGCCGCATTGTGCTGCACCGTCGTGAGCACATCGCTCACGCCGCCGACCATGTCGCTCGAGGTAAACGCCCGGACGCTTTCGATGAGGCTTTGGATCTGCACGGAGATCGCCGAGAAGTAGCGCGGCATCTGGTTGAGCACGTCGACGATCTGCTCGATGAACATGGGCAGAAGCATCGTCGCGAGCAGCACGACGACCGCGATCACGACGATGAGGCCGATGAGCGCACCGATGCCGCGGGGCACACCGCGGCGCTCAAGCCCGTTGACGATCGGCGCCTCGACGAAGGCGATGAGCGATCCAACCGCCAGAAACTCGATGACCGGCGCCAGGACACCGACCACGTTGAGCAGCACGGCACCGATGACGAGCACGCCGACGACGGACCAGATGCGCAACGTCAGGATGCGCGTGTCGCGTAGCGTGCGGTCATGACGAACTTCGGTATGCGGGGTCTGGTTCATCGCTTGCCCATAACCCCCTCGGGATCGATCTTGTCCTGGATCTTCTTGAGCGTGCGGCGCAGCAGGCGCGACACCTGGACCTGGGAGACGCCGAGCTGCTCGGCGATCTCGATCTGGGTCATGCCGCGCACGAACCTCATCTCGATGACCTCACGCTCACGGGGAGAAAAGCCCTTGAGCGCCTCCTCGATGACGAGACGGTCGTCGGTGAAGGACAGGTCGCTATCCTCGGAGGCATAGCGGTCGAGCACCGACGGCGTATCGTCGGCGTCCGAACTGCCCGGCGCCTCGAGGGGAACCGAGGTGTAGGCCGAAGACGACTCCATCGCCTCCAGGACCTCGTCGACCGAGGCCCCGAGGTACTCGGCGATCTCCTCGACCGTCGGGGAGCGCTGGAGCTCGGTGGTCAGGGCATCGGTAGCCTGGTTCACCTTTGCGGAAAGCTCCTGCAGACGACGGGGGACGCGAACGCTCCAGCCCTTATCGCGAAAGTGGCGCTTGATCTCGCCCAGGATGGTGGGCGTGGCGTACGTGGTGAACTCGAGTCCGCGATCGGGATCGAAGCGATCGATCGCCTTGAGCAGGCCAAGGTAACCGACCTGCATGAGGTCGTCAAGCGGTTCACCGCGGTTCTTGAACTTGTTGGCAAGGAAGCGGACGAGGTTCAGATGGGACATGACGAGCTTCTCGCGAGCGTCCATGTCGCCGAGTTCCTTGTAACGACGAAAGAGCTCGTGCGTTTTCTCCTTGTCCCACGCCGCCTTGCCGGAAGCGGTCTTATCGGTCATCGCACATCTGCTTTCAAGGTCATGAGGATGGCTGCCGGACAGGCGCGCTTCTCGTAGGAATCGCATACGGCACCCAAGATCAGGTCGGCATACACGGCGGACTCGGCGTCGGAAGCCGCCTCGAACGAGGAGCCCTCGAGGTCGAACAGCATGGACACGGCATCGGCGTCAAAGGTGAACGAGATGGGGACATCGCTGCCGGGTGCCACGGCGCAGGCGAGTACGAACGCCTCCTCGGCGGCCATGCGGATGTCCTCGACGCGGTCGACGCTCATCGAGCTCAGCGTCGCCACGTTCGCGGCCGTCATGCGGACGAGCCGCGCAAGGTGGGGATCGGCCGTGACGGTCAGCTTGACGGTCGAGTTGGTGCTACTCATCGGAGTTCTCCTGATCGGTCGACGCGGTGTCATCGGAATAGGTGTAGTAGCGGCGCTTCGGTTCGCCCTCATCGGCGGCAGGGGGTACGGCCTCATCGTCGGATGCGACATCGCTCTCCCCCGCCACGGCGGCGTCGCCAGCCGTATCGGACAGCACACGGCTGCCTGCTGCAGGGTCGTCATGGTGCTTGGCGAAAAGACGCTGGACCTTTTCTGACGCGGCATTTGCGATACCGGTCACGGCACCCGAGGCGGTCGATACGCTTCCCGTGACGCTCGAGACGTCACGCAGGACCCCATTGACCTCGATGAGGTCGGCCGAAAGCGCCTCGACGGCGATGCTGCCCTGCTTGAGCAGGGGCTCCACCTGGCCAAGCGCGGGCTGGATGTCGTCAATTGCCCCGTCGAGCTTGGCGATCACCGGGCGCGCCTCGGCGACGGTGGCGTTGACGGACTCGAGGGTCCGATCGAGCGCGTCAACCGACGAGCGAGCACGGCGCAGCGTCAAGGCGAGCTCGACGACGGCCCAGACGCCGGCGACGGCAAGCACGATCAGTGCGATCTGAAGGGGGTCCATGGTATCTCCCAACGTACGAAACGAACCGCAGCCCGAAACCTTTACGGGCGCATTACTGCATAGTACCCGCTTGCGCGCCTTCCATGCGCGAGCGGCCCCGGACGGTCACGAGCCCTCCACCGCCTGGGGGCCCTCACCCGAGCGGTCCCGGGAGGACTGTTCATAGCGCCACTCCTCCCAACCGCGACCGGCGGGCCTCCAAAACGCGCCGCGCTCGAGGCCCTCGGGAAGATAGCGCTGCTCGACCCAACCGCTCGGGTAGTCGTGAGGGTACCGGTAGGTGCCGTAGTTCTCCGATCCGGGACGGTGGCGGTCACGAAGATGGCTGGGGACCTCGCGCTGGCCGCTCGTGCGCACGTCGGCAAGCGCGGCATCGATGGCGGCCTCGCACGCATTGCTCTTCGGGGCAAGCGCGTTATAGAGGGCAGCTTGCGCGAGGTTGATGCGGCATTCGGGATACCCGATCACCTCGGCGGCCTTGAACGCCGCCTCTGCCACGAGCACGGCCTGGGGATCGGCGTTGCCGATGTCCTCAGACGCCTGGATCATGATGCGGCGCGCGATGAACTTCGGGTCCTCTCCCGCATCGATCATGCGGGCGAGCCAGTAGACCGTCGCGTCGGGATCGCTCCCGCGCATGGACTTGATAAACGCCGAGATGATGTCGTAGTGCATGTCGCCGCTCTTGTCGTAGGACAGGCCCCGCCGGGGATTGGCGGCCTGAACGTCCTCGACGAGGATGGCGACCGGATGGTCCGGACTCGGTTCCTCATCGCGCGTGGCGGCAATCTCGCTTGCGAGCTCCAAGGTCGTCAACGCGCTGCGCGCATCGCCGGCCGCAAGCGTGCAGATGGCGCCTACGGTCTCATCCGAAGCGCTGAACGCGCCCGCCAGACCACGCTCATCGCGAATCGCGCGGCGGACGAGTTCGGCGATGTCGTCATCGGACAGGTGCTCGAGTTCCACGACGCGGCTGCGGGACAGCAGCGCAGAGTTGACCTCGAAGTAGGGATTCTCGGTCGTGGCTCCGATCATCACGACCGTGCGGTTCTCGACGGCATGGAGCAAGGCGTCCTGCTGCGAGCGCGAGAACCGATGGATCTCGTCGATGAACAGGATGGTGCGGCGTCCGAACGCCATGAGGCGGTGGCTGGCCGCCTCGATCTCGCGGCGCAGGTCCTTTACCGTGCCGGTAACAGCAGACACCTCGACGAACTCGCTGCGCGTATGGGCGGCGATGATATGGGCAAGGGTGGTCTTGCCCGTGCCTGCGGGACCGTACAGGATGACACTCGAGAGCACATCGCGCTCGATGGCGCGGCGCAGCCACGAGTCGGGACCGACGGCTTTCTTCTGCCCGACGTACTCGTCGAGCGTCGTGGGGCGCATGCGCACCGCGAGCGGCGCGTAGCGCAGGCGCTGGGCGCGCTCGTTATCGCTGAAGAGAGTTTCCATGTCAGACAGTGTACCTCAATACAGGCGCGAGACGCCGATGCCGATTGCTCGCCCTACCGCTCGTTGATGTAGGTGCGCTGCGGAAACTTGATTTCCGGAAACAGCTTGGTCGCGAGCTCGGCAAAGTAGCCATCGCTCATGCTTGCGATATAGTCGACGACCGTCTGGTCCAGATCGCGCTCCCATTCGTAGCGCTTGCCGTAATGGCGAAGGGTGGCGTCGATGCGGGCGATGTGATGACGGAAGATGTAGCTCGACTCGTCGCGGGCGCGCAGATCGCCCAGGCAGTGCTCGTACATCAGGCTGAACGCGCGCGCGAGCACCTCGGCGCGCTCGCCCTCGATACCGCTCGAGCGGTAGATCTTCGCGTAGTTCTCCGCCTTCGCCCGGGAGATCTCGGCGAACAGCTCCTCGCTCATCTCGATGCGATCCTTGCCGTAGCTGTGCTCGATGATGTCGACCGACGCATGCGACAGAATCCACGAGTTATAGCGCCCGCCGAGCCCATCGGCGAAGACGTCCTCGTCGAGCAGGCCGGCGGCGATGGCGTCCTGGCGGTCGCGACCGACGTAGGCGATGATATCCGAGATGCGCACCACGCATCCCTCGAGGGTCATGGGACGAAGCCGGCCGATGGCGAGGTCGCCATCCGAGCAGCACGCCTCGACCGTCTCGTCGAGTTCGTCAAACGACGAGAGGCCCGAGAGCTCGAACACGCGCTGCTCGTACTCGCCGTTGTGGGTCAGGCACCCATCGAGCGTCTGCAGCGTCAGGTTGCGGCCGTACAGCGCATCGAGCACGCGCACGGAATGGACGTTGTGGAAAAACCAGCGACCGGTACGCGCATGGTACACATCGTTGAGCGCGCGCTCCCCGGCGTGCCCGAACGGCGTGTGGCCCAGGTCGTGTCCCAGCCCGATCGCCTCGATCAGGTCGCAATTGAGGCCGAGCGCATACCCGATGTCACGTGCGATGCGACTGACAAGCTGCACGTGAATGCCGCGACGCGACAGGTCATCGTTGCTGCGGAAGCTGAACACCTGGGTCTTCCCCGCATAGCGGTTGTACGCGGGCGTATGGATGATCTTTTCGACATCGCGCACGAAGGAGGGGCGCCAGATGCTCGCCTCGTCGCTGCGCCGTGCCTCGCGCCGAATAGCCTGGCGGTTATCGGTTCGATAGGGATTCACCCACCCGCGCTCACGGTCCTCGATCATGCGGGCGGTCAGCTCGTCAGATAGCGTGTCGGGTATAGAGGCAATGCGCTCGCGAACAGCGGTAGCGTCAAGCGAGGTATCGAAACGTGGGGTCATAGCAAGCCTCCTTCAGGGTTCTCTCACACACATAGTCGCACATCGCCTGGACAGAGCGCTCGGCGATATCGTCGACGCATCAAACCGCAAGGGTGAACAGGACCTGAAAAGGAACGACGAACGGGAGGAGCGGCCAGGACGCGCGCCTGAACACGAGGGCGCAAGCGCCCAGCGCAATCAAGCCCGCCGCAAAGGAGAGGACGGCGACAGAGAAACCGCACCACGCGGAGGCGAACAGAAACTTGATGTCGCCCATGCCAAGGCCCGCGCGGCCGACGGCGCGTCGCCAAGCCACCTCGATAACGACAAGAACCGAACAGACGGCAAAGGCGATCGCCACATCGCGCACCGTCGTCGCAAGGCTCCGCCCGCACAGGCTGTAGGCTGCGCTGACCAGCAGAAGCAAGCCAGCCAGACGGTTGGGGAAAGTTCGCGTGCGCGCGTCCACGACCGCAGCGATCGAGAGGACTGCGATATAGGCTGCGCACCATGCGCTCACAATGCATTCGCTCGATAGCCCCATGCTTTCCCCTTTGCATGACGACGCCGGTGCGAACATGCTACGTCGTAAAACCGAGGGGGCTGACGGGGCGCGAAATCTCTACCTCACTGTCCGACAAAAACCCAACCGACCAGTCGGGACATGGGTGGGTTTAAGAAAGAGCGGGTTGGCTATAATGGGCAAAGCACCAAGAGAGGAACGCATGAACATCGAAGCGAACGGACGCAACACATACCCGCCGGCAAACAGCCTGAGAAGACCGATCGAAAGCGCAAGCGCCTCCACGCGCGACCAAGCAAACGACTCGCGTTTCGCCTTTACGCTGCTCGCTGTCGCATTCGGTGTTCTCGCGCTGATCGGCATCTCCTTAGGGCTGCTGCTCTATTCGGTCGCCGTACGGACAAGTCAAACCTCGGGCATCCTGCGCGAGGATACGGCCCTCATGCGACCGTACGGGGGCTTCGTCGAAATGACCGACGTGAGCGAGAGCCGCATCTCAACCCGATAACCGGACGCACGGCGCGAATGCGCGCTATTTCGCACCCTCCATGACCTCGTCGAGGGTCACCGAGACGTCATGCGGCGTGGGCACCCAGTCGACCTTCAGGAACAGGGCCGCCACCGTGATCGGGATGTAGGTGAACATGAACAGCGGGAACGTAAACAGGTTCGTGAAGATCCGCAGCTTACTCGGGCAGTGGATGTGCCGGTACTCGAAGACCGTCGTCAGCAACCCGAGAAGGAAAAACGTCCCGTACATGGACAGAAGCGTCATGATGAGCGACCCGAAGCACATGGACAGCTCGGCGTCGGTCGCCAAAAAGCCGTGGCTCAAGGACCCGACGATCATGAAGGTTAGGTTCACCAGCACCGAGATGAGCGTGAGCAGCATGCCCGGCGCAATGGTCATGAGCAGATCGTAGGCGGCAAAACGGCGGAAAAACGCGATGGATTTGAGCAGATGCGCGCCATAGGTGAAAAAGACCTGGTAGAAGCCCTTCGTCCAGCGCATGCGCTGCTTCCAGGACGCCGCAAGGGTCAACGGCTGCTCATCGAAGAACTCGGCGGGCGCGTATCCGATGCGCACCCCGTGAATCGCGCAGAAGGTGGAGAACTGAATGTCCTCGGTCAGGGTATGGAAATCCCAGCCATGCATGCCCTCGATGATCTTCGCCGAGACCAGATACCCCGAGCCCGAGACCGCGCATGACGTGCCGCAGATCATGCGCGCGTTGTTCAGGAAGCGCGCCTCCCGCAAAAACCACGTGGCGTATGCCGCCGAGATCCACGAGCTTCCGTAGTTCTTGGAGTTACGATAGCTCGTCACCGCAAGATACCCCATATCGAAGGCGTCGTTCATGATGGTGACGTAGTCGCGCGACAGCAGGTTGTCGGCATCGAAGATGAAGAAGGCCTCGTATGTTCCGGGATACTCGTTGAGGATGCGGTCGAAGCCGTAGTCCATGACCCAGCTTTTTCCCTTGCGCGCCAGATCGTTGCGCTCGTACACGATGGCGCCGGCCTCGCGTGCAACGCGCGCCGTGTCGTCGGTGCACGCGTCGGCGACGACGAAGATGTCGATCAGCTCCGCCGGATAATCCTGATCCTGGATGGAATGGACGAGATTGGCGATGACCGCCTCCTCGTTATGGGCCGCGATGAAAAACGCATACCGATGCTGTCGCTTGGCGCGCGGCAGCTTCACCTCGCCGCGGATCGCGCCCAAAAGGAAAAAGACGACCTGATACAAAAAGCAGACGCCAAACAGACCGCTGACGATGAAATTGAAAGCCACGATCGGCGTGATGTGCGAAAAATCAAACAGCATGCCGGCTCCTATCGGTACCACACGTTGTGCCAGTGTAGCGCAGGGATGTCAACCGGTGGTGAAGCTTATGTGTCACGAGAGGTACCACACAGCGAGAAAAGCATCGGTGCCGATAAAACGTACGCGCCGTATCGGCATCCGACATCGAATGCAGCTACTCCTCAAGCAGGTAGGGAACGATACGCTCCCCTTCCTCGGTGCGGCCCATCGAACGGTCGGCGATCTCGTCGTAAGCGGCTGCAAGATCCCACGGCAAAACGTCGCGTCGCTCGATCGTCACGCCGGTGACGGGATGGTCGAAACGCACGCGCCACGAATGAAGGAACTGGCGGTCAAGACCGAGGTTGGCGCGATCAGAGCCGGTGCCGTAAAGCGGATCGCCCACGAGCGCATGATGGATGTGGCGCATGTGCACGCGAATCTGATGGGTACGCCCGGTATACAGATGGCATTCGACGAGCGTGTACCCCTCGTCGCCCCGATAGGCCTCGAAGCGCTCGAGCACCTTGAAGGTGGTGATGGCCTGCCGTGCGAAGGGGTCGTCGGAGACGGCCATCTTGACGCGATCTTTTGTGGACCGCGCGATGCCGGTGTTGATGGTCCCCGAATCCATGGCGATGTATCCATGGCACAAGGCGATATAGCGTCGATCGAGCGTACGGAGCCTGATGAGGTCCTGCAGCGCCCGCTGCGTGTCGTCATCCTTTGCGGCGAGCATGAGCCCGGACGTATCGCGATCGAGGCGATGCACGATGCCGGGCCGGTCCTCGCCCTGTAACGTCCCGAGATGGTCGGCGCCGCAATGGTAGACCAGCGCGTTGGCGAGCGTTCCCGACTCGTGCCCATGCGCCGGGTGGCACACAAGGCCGCGCTGCTTCGAGAGCACGATGAGATAATCGTCCTCGTAGCGGATATCGAGCGGAATGGCCTGGGGCTCCAAGGCACCGGGCTCGCGCACCTCGGGAAGCTCGACCTCGATGCGGTCGCCGTCGCAGACGACGTACTTCTTGGACGTGCAGACATCGCCGTTGACATCCACCGCCCCGCCCTCGATCAGGCGCGCACAGGCAGAGCGGGAAGGACAGGAAGCCTGGGCGCCCAGGTAGGCGTCAAGGCGCGAACCGGCAAACTCGGACGTGACAAGCAGGTAGACGTCAGCGCCCATGTCCCGCTCCTCCCCTGTCGGTATCCGCCGCGAGCTCGCGGTTCGCCGGCGAGATGACGAAGCCGATAAACGCGATGGCCACACCGCAGGTGATTCCGATGTCGGCGATATTGAAGACAGGGAATTCGATGAACTCCGTCGCGATGAAATCCGTGACGAAGCCCAGCGCGACGCGATCGATGGCGTTGCCGATGGCGCCGCCCGCGACCATGCCGAGCCCGATGACCTCCAGCCGGGACACGAGCGGGGCGCGCATGAGGTAGGCGACGCTGCCGCAGACGACGGCGACGGCAAACAGCGCGAACAGCGGCGACAGACCTTCACCGATGCTGAACGAGGCACCGATGTTCTCGACATAGCGCAGACCCACAACGCCCGGCACAAGATCGGCGCCCGTGAACCCGTGTGCCACGGCGTCGCGAACGGCGAGCTTCGTCAGCTGGTCAGCGAGCAGAAATACAGCGGCAAGGACGCCTGCGACCGCGAGGCGCCAGCGAAGCGAGGGCACGCGGCCCCGGTTTCCACCCGTCATGTTCCTCCCCATCGGCATTCCCATACGAAACAGTCCCGCCAAGGCGCTCGGTCTCGGCGGGACGGTTGCTACGTTCCATCGACGCGCCCGGCACGTCGAAACCGCACGGCGCTACGCTCCGATGGCCTCGGCGCAACGATCGCAGATGTGCGCATGCTCGCCGTGGACACCGGTGGAGGTCCGGAAGTTCCAGCAGCGGTCGCAGCACTCGCCATGCGCGGCCTCGACCGTAGCGGTGAATTCATCGCCGCAGGTAAGCTCGAGCTCGGAGACGATGAAGAACTCTGCCAGATCGCAGGCCTTGTCACCGGTAAGCAGGCTGTAGGCCTCCGCCGGCGCGGTGGCGACGACACGCGTGGCCTGGCTCTTGGTGAACGTGCCGGCAGCGCGCGCCTCCTCGAGGGCCTTGGTCACGGCGCCGCGCAGCTCGAGGGCGGCCTCGAGGACAGGCTTGTACTCGTTGGCCTCCTCGAGGGTGATCGGGGCGTGGTACCAATCGAGCAGGGCCGCATAGCGCTGGTTGTCGCGGCAGCCTGCGGGCGCGAACTCCATGACCTCGTCGCAGGTATACGCCAAGATGGGCTGCAGGTCGCGCAGGAGCATCGAGAGCAGCTCAGCCAGCACCGTCTGGGCGCTGCGACGTGCCAGCGAACCGACCTTCTCGCAATACAGACGATCCTTCAGGGCATCGAGGTACACGTTGGAGAGCTCCGTGACGACGAAGTCGTACAGCGTGCGGTAGACGCGATTGAACTCGTAGGCGGCAAAGGCGTCGTCGACCTCGGCCTGAACCTGCGTCAAGCGCGCAAGCATGAGCTTGTCGAGCGGCAGCAGGTCGGCAAAGGCAACGCCCTCGGTCGCCGGGTCGAACTGGTCCTCGAGCTCGCCCAGCAGGAACCGGAAGGTGTTGCGGAAGCGACGGTACGCATCCGAGGTGCGAGCAAGGATCTCATGGTCGATGGCGACGTCCGTGGAGGTGTCCACGCTCGCGACCCACAGACGGATGATGTCGGCGCCCATCTCGTCGCAGACCTTGTTGGGGTCGATGACGTTGCCGAGCGACTTGGACATCTTGCGCCCCTGGCCGTCCAACGTGAAGCCCTGGGACACGACCGCCTTGTACGGCGCGATGCCGTTGGCGCCCACGCTCGTGAGCAGCGAGCTCTGGAACCAACCGCGGTGCTGGTCGGAACCCTCGAGGTACACGTCAGCGGGATACTCGAGCTCGTCGCGACCCTGGCACACCGCGCGCCAGGACACACCGGAGTCCCACCACACATCGAGGATGTCGCGGTCGGCCTTGAGGTGATGGCCGCCGCACTTGGGGCATACGCAGGCGTCGCCCAGGTAGCTCTCGGGCGCATCCGTGAACCAGGCGTCGGAGCCCTTCTCGTGGAACAGCTTGATCACGGCGTCGAGCGTGTCGTCGTTCATGATCTTCTCGCCGCAGTCGGCGCAGGTGTAGCTCGGGATGGGCACACCCCAGTTGCGCTGGCGCGAGATGCACCAGTCGGGACGCTGCTCGACCATGGCGCCGATGCGGTTGGCGGCGTGAGCGGGATACCACGTCACGTGGTTCTGGATCGCATCGCTCGCCTGCTCACGAAGACCGGTCTTGTCCATGGAGACGAACCACTGGTCGGTTGCGCGGAACAGCACGGGGTTCTTGCAGCGCCAGCAGTGCGGATAGCTGTGCGTGATCTTGACGGACGCCACCAGTGTGCCGCGCTCGCGCAGGAACTCGATGATGTGGGGGTTGGCCTCATCGGTATCCATGCCGGAGAACGGACCGCCCGTGCCGAAGCTGTCGCCGACGTAGAACCTGCCGTCGTCGTCGACGGGCATGCAGATGTCCATGCCCTCCTTCATGCAGACATAGTAGTCGTCGACGCCGTGACCCGGCGAGTTGTGGACGATGCCGGTACCGTCCTCGGTGCCCACGTAGTCGGCGAGCAGCGCCACGCCCTCGACGTCGTCGAAGATGGGCTGGCGGTAGTGCAGATGGTCGAAGGTCTCGGCAGGCACCTCGTAGGGCTTGCCATCGACCACAACCGGCGTGCACTCCCAGCCGGCGACATCGCAGACCTTGGCAGCAAGATCCTTCAGCATGATCTCGGCGCGGCCGTCGTGCTCGATGGCGGTGTAGATAGCGCCGGGTTTCAAGGAGACGGCCTGGTCGGACGGTATGGTCCACGGGGTCGTCGTCCAGATGATGAAGTCGACCGGACCGGCGAAGGACTCCAGGCCGGCGGGCTTGGACGTCAGCTCGAAGCGCACGTAGATGGAGGGCGAGGTCTCGTCGGAGTACTCGATCTCGGCCTCGGCGAGCGCGGTGTGGCAATGCTTGCACCAGTGAACCGGCTTATGGCCGCGATAGATCATGCCGCGGTCGAACATGGCCTTGAAGACCTCGATATCGGCGGCATCGTGCTGATGGTACAGGGTGAGATAGGGATTGTCCCAATCGCCCAGCACGCCCAGGCGCTTGAAGCCCTCGCGCTGCAGGTCGATGTTCTCGACGGCGAACTTGCGGCACAGCTCGCGGATCTCGGCCACCGGCGTCGCGTTGAACTTCTCGGTGCCGAGCATCTCCTCGACCTTGTGCTCGATCGGCTGGCCATGGCAGTCCCAACCGGGAACATACGGCGTCTGGAAGCCCTGCATGGCCTGATAGCGCTCGATGATGTCCTTGGAGATCTTATTCATGGCATGGCCGATGTGGATGGGGCCGTTGGCATACGGAGGACCGTCGTGCAGGATGAACTTGTCGTGCCCCTCGTTCTTCTTGAGCATCTGCTCGTAAACCTTATCCTGCTGCCAGCGGCGCAGGCGCTCAGGCTCGCGCTGCGCCAGCGCAGCCCTCATGGGGAACTTGGTTTTGGGCAGGTTCATGCTGCCCTTGTACTCGTTTGCCACGAATACCCCTTTCGTTCTACTGGGCGCTTGTCGCATGAAAAAAGCGCCCGTCCCTTCAAGCTGGGACGAAGCGCCTTGAATGCACGGACCTAGGTCCGCGCGAGCTCCTCGCTATACCACCCAGCTTAGGCACGCATGGTGCCCGTACTCGGCCGACCACATGACGGCGGTCGTCCCGGCGACGTCTACTGAAAAGGATCGCTCCTTTCGTTCGGGCCGCAGCTCCAGGGTGATATTCGCTCGGTCGCGCGCGCGGACTTTGCAGCTACCGTCCGCTCTCTTGTGCGCGCGGGGGCCGGCTACTCCTCCCCTTCACAGCCATGGCAGGAATTGTAGCACGTCGCCCGTGCGCGAACACGTATATCGCACATCACGAGGTCTTCACATGAACTGCGATAGCGCTGATGCAGGTTGCTACAGCTCTATGACGTCCAGATCGTCGGGCACGATGAGGTTGCCATGGAAATAGACCAAGCCCTCTGCGGAATAGAGCTCGCGCCGATGTGCGATGCTCTTGTCCTCGGTGTGATAGAGCACAAGGTTCTTGACGCCAAGTCGCTCGGCAAGCTCGCAGGCGTCCTTGACGGTGGAATGGTGCTTCTCATAGGGTCGGAACACGTCGGCCTGCGCATGGAGGCAAAACGCCTCGTGCAAAAGCCAGGTGGCGCCGGCGGCGTAGGGCTCCTCGCGATCGTTGTACGGCTCGTCGCCGCAGCAGCACAGGCTGCGGCCCTCTCCCAGGTCCATATGGAAGCCGAACTGCTTGGCCTTCGTCGAGGCGATGTCGAAGAACGTCACGGCATGGCCGATAAGCTCACGCGTCTCCCCGTCACCCACGACGACGAGGTGAAGCCTATCGTCGATATACGCCGCATCCTTAGATGCCAGCAGCGTGGAGGCCATATCGCGCAAGATGGCGATGACCTCGTCGTGTCCATAGATCGTCGCCTCGCCGTCGTAGGTCCCGCGGCGCATGTTCTGGCAGATCATGCGCATGAGCCATACGATGCCGAATAGGTGGTCGATATGCTTGTGCGTGACGAAGACCTCGCGCAGGTCCTTCCAATCGATTCCGGCGCGCTTGAGCTGCGCGAGCAGCATGTTGCCACCGCCTCCGTCAACCAGCAGGTGACGATCGTCATCGGAGATGACGAAACACGTGTTATAGCATTCGGTCACCGGTGCGTTTCCGGTGCCCAACATGGTGAGCTTCATATACACTCCTTCAAGAGCATCGCAGGCGATCGAGACCGGGCATATTGTGACGCAAATGCGGCAGGGCCCGCCTGCGCACGATAACACACCATGAAAGGAGCAACCGATGCGCGTTGGATATCTTGGGGCGGGCAACATCTCAAGCCAGATGGCTGCAACGATCATGCGGATGGAAGAGGCGGAGAACTTCGCCGTCGCAGCGCGCGAGTACGAACGCGCCCAAGCTTTTGCCGAGCGCTGGGGCTTTACGCGGGCATACGACTCCTATGAGGAACTCCTTGCCGATCCAGATGTGGACCTCGTCTACATAGCGCTCCCCCATTCCCATCACTACGAATGGACGCTCAAGGCGATCGAGGCAGGCCATCACGTCCTGTGCGAGAAGGCCTTTGCCGCCAATGAACACCAGGCACGCGAGATGATCGCGGCAGCCCGCAAACGGGGCGTCCTGCTCGCCGAGGCCATCTGGACCCGGTACATGCCCTCGCGAACCATCATCGACAACCTGCTTGCCGAGGGGTCGATCGGCGACGTCGTTACCGTCGATGCCAACCTTGGCTATAAAGTCGATATGAACCGACGCATGACAGATCCGGCGCTGGCCGGCGGGGCCCTGCTGGACCTTACGGTGTACCCTCTGAACTTCGCGAGCATGGTGCTCGGTAATGACATCGAGCGCATCGATGCGCACATGGTCCCCATCGCGACGGGCGTAGATGGCCAGGATTCGGTCACCCTCACCTATCCCGGCGGACGCATGGCGACCATGTTCACGACCATGCACACCATGACCGACCGGCGCGGCCTCATCTGCGGTACGAAAGGCTTCATCAGCGTCGAGAACATCAACAACCCGCAGCGTATCGACGTCTACGACGCCGACGGCCTCACCTGCTCGCTCCGGGAATCCATCGAGGTTCCAGCGCAGATCACCGGTTATGAATACGAGATTCTTTCCTGCAAGCGCACCATCGAGGAGGAACGCATCGAATGCCCCGAGATGCCCCATGACGAGACGCTCGCAATCATGCGGCTGCTCGATCGGATTCGTGCTCAGTTCGGCATCGTCTTTCCGTTCGAGCGGTAGTGCCGACGTTTCAATGACCTTCCTTTGAGAGCGCGATTTCGCACGTATAATCGACAAGACGGACACCATTCGTGGAAAGAAGGCACAACAGATGCGCACGGTTCAAATGAGCGACTATACCGTTGGCGAGGATGCGTTCGACGCGATTCCCGCCACGCTGGCAAATTATGGGGCGAAACGCGTCGTGCTCGTCGGCGGAAAGCGCGCGCTGGCCGCCGCCGCACCGGGCATCGCCGACGCGCTTGCGAACACGGATATCGAGATTCTTGACACCATCGTCTACGGCACCGATGCGACGCAGACCAACGTCGACCGCTTGGCCGCGACCCCTGCCTTTGCGCAGTCCGACGTTGCGTTCGCCATCGGCGGCGGCAAGGCCATCGACACCGTCAAGACGGCAGCTATGGCAACGAACAAGACGGTCTTCTCGGTACCGACCATCTGCTCCAACTGCTCCGCGGCAACCGCCATCGCGGTCATCTACCATGACGACGGATCGTTGAAGGGCTATGCCTATCCCCCCTGCCCCGCCCATATCTTCATCAACCCCCGCATCATCGCCGAGGCTCCCGCCGAGTACTTCTGGGCGGGCGTGGGCGATGCCCTCTCAAAGCAGCCCGAGGTGGAATGGGCGACGAGCACGCGCGAGCTCGGCCACACCGCAAGCCTGGGCCTGGCGCTTGCGCATACCTGCACTGAGCCGCTCATGAGATGGGGCGTCCAGGGTCTCGAGGACGTGCGCAGCAATCGTTCCAGCGAGGCGGTTCGCCAGATTGCCCTGGATGTCGTCGTGAACACCGGATATGTGTCGAATCTGACCAATCAGCCCGACTTCTACTACAACTCGACGCTCGCGCATGCCTTCTACAACGGTTCGACCGGCGTTCACCGCGAAGGTAAGGTGCATCTGCACGGCGAGGTCGTCTCGTTCGGCGTGCTCGTTATGTTCGCCTACACGAACATGAACGCCGAGCTTGAACGCTACGCGAAGTTCAACAAGCGCATGGGCCTGCCGGTGACCTTGGCCGAGCTCGATCTGGATGAAAGCCACCTCGAGGCCATCTGCACATATGCCCACGAGACCAACGAATGGAAGCAGGCGAATCCCGAACCGTTCGACGACACGCGCTTCATCGAAGCCATGAAGGCCGCCGACGCGTTTGGTCGCTCCCTTTCCTAACGAAATCTCAGCCATATGACGACGGGTGGGTACCGATGCTGTCGGTACCCACCCGTCTTGTGTACGCAGTCACGCGATCGACGACGCTGCGTGAAACCCTTACTCCTCGACCTCGAGCGCAGAGGGGGTTTCAGCAGGCTGCTCGACCGGCATCGGCTTGACCGGCTGCTCAGGAGCGGTCGGCGCGGCGCCGAGCTTGGCACCGCAGTTCATGCAGAACGCGTCGCCCTCGCCCACGGCGGCCCCGCAGTTGGGGCAGACCGGAGTAGGAGCTTGCGGAGCTGCGGGGGCAGCAGGAGCGGCCACGGGCGCCTGAGCTGCCGCGAGCGCAGCCTGGACCTCGGCCATGGGCTTGCCGCAGCCCGAGCAGAACATATCGGTCGCCGCCATGCGGGTGTGGCAGAACGGGCACTCGATCGAAACGGCAGCCTGCGCGGCGGCCGCAGCCTGGCGCTCGATTTCATCGAGCTGAGCCTGGATGTTCGCGCGCTCCTGATCGATCGCCGCGATACCGTCGTAGAGAGCCTCGCGGCCGGTGCGCATCGCAGGGTCGTCCTTGGTTACATCGTACAGGCTCGCACCGAGCTGCGCAGCGAGCTGCTGGCGACGCTTCATCGCATCGCTCATCTGGTTCTTAAGCTTCATCGACTCCACGCCGCGGTTGGCGCCGGCCATACCCCGGTTGACGGAAGCCTGCACATCATCGAGAAAACCCACGGTAGTGCTCCTTTCAAGACGCCGTGACGCATACCAGTATCGTATATTTCAAATGCACCTGCACCCAGAATCATAGGGACGCGGCTGATTCCACCTTAATTTTCAATGAGGCGAAGGTAGATCTGACGCCTGCCGCCGCTGACGTCCGGCTCATCGAACTCGTAGGTGCCCAGCGACTTGAGGAAGGGATGGAGCTTCTTGAAGCCGTAGTTGCGGACGTCGAAGTCCGGCAGGCGCTTTCCAAGCTGGTCACCGAGAAGCCCAAGGGAGACCCACCCGTCGTCATCGGAAAACTTCTCCGCGATCGCATCGATGTTCTCCCTGATCTTCTTCAGATGGCGACGGCGGTCGGCACGGCTCATCTCACCGAAGGCGAGCTCGCCGGCATCATCTTCATCGTCGACGGCCTCGGTCGAGGACGCGGCGCCGCGCGCTCCCCCTTCGTCGCCCGGACGTCTCTTGGGGCTTGTCGACGAAGGCTCGAAGACGTCGTCATCGGAGGCCTGGCGCCCACCGCGCTGCGCGCGCTTCCGACGGGTACGGGGGGTCGAAGCCGTATCTTCCTCATCCTCGTCGTCGGCCACCGAGCTGGCGGCATAGAGCAAATCGAGGTACTTGAACTGATTGCACGCCGAGATGAACGGTTGAGGGGTCTTCTGCTCGCCCATGCCGATCACCTTCATGCCGCTTTCGCGCAGGCGCGCGACGAGCCTCGTGAAATCAGAATCGGAGCTGACGATAGCGAAGCCGTCGACGGTGTCCGAATAGAGAATGTCCATTGCGTCGATTATCATGGCGGAGTCGGTGGCGCTCTTGCCCGTCGTGTAGCTGTACTGCTGCATAGGGATGATCGAGTTGTCGAGCAGGCAGGTCTTCCACGAGGAAAGCCGCTGGCTCGTCCAATCGCCGTAGATGCGCTTGTACGTGGCGACGCCGGAGTTCGCCACCTCGTCCAGAATAACCTTGATGTATTTCGGCGCGATGTTGTCAGCGTCGATCAGAATCGCAAATCGTAAGTCACGTGAGGTCTCAGTTGCCATAGATGCCTTTCAGTAGAAGCGGGGCACGCGATGATCTGGCGCCCGGTCGAAGCGGATAGGTTATCGTTCTGATTCATGATACCCGCAATGACGTTACGATCGGACCAATACGACATGCGGAACAGCGGATACCAAGCACGAGAACGCCCCGCCGAAGCGGGGCGTTCAAACGCACTGAGATACCGATGAGAAGGAACCCTTACTCTGCGGGCTTCGGCGGCATGAAGGGATTCTCGCGGCGCATGAGGGTCATGAACTCCTCGCCGGTGATGGTCTCCTTTTTGTAGAGGTAGCGTGCGAGCTCGTGCAGCTTGAACTTGTTCTCGCGCAGGATCTGGAGGGCGCGGGCATGCGCGTCGGCGATGATCTTCTGCACCGCAGCGTCCACGCGCTCGGCGGTACCGGGGGCGCAGGTGAGCGACGTGTCCTGGTTGAGGTACGCATTCTGAACGGTGCCGAGCGCCATCATGCCGAACTCGTCGGACATACCGAAGCGCGTGATCATGTTGCGCGCGAGCTTGGTGGCCTGCTCGATGTCGTTGGCGGCGCCGGTGGTCATCTCGCCGAAGATGAGCTCCTCGGCGGCGCGTCCGCCGCAGTACACCGCGAGCTTGTCGAGCACCTCCTGCTTGGTGGTCAGGAACTTCTCGTCCTGCTCGACCTGCATGGTGTAGCCAAGCGCACCGCTCGTGCGCGGCACAATCGTGATCTTGGTGACCGGCGCGCCCTCCTTCTGGCTCGCCGCCACGATGGCGTGACCGATCTCGTGATAGGAGACGACCTGCTTCTCGTGGTCGGACAGCACCGTGGACTTGCGCTGCTGACCGGCGATGACGACCTCGACGGACTCCTCGAAGTCCTCCTGGCGAGCACGGTTGCGACCCAGACGGACGGCGCGAAGGGCGCCCTCGTTGATGATGTTGGCCAGATCGGCACCCGAGGCACCAGGCGTAGCGCGCGCGATGGCCGTGAGGTCGATCGGTGGCTCGGTCTTGACGTCCTTGGCGTGGATTTCGAGAATCGCCTTACGGCCGGCAAGGTCAGGCAGCTCCATGGGCACGCGGCGGTCGAAACGGCCGGGACGCAGCAGAGCCGGGTCGAGCGAGTCGGGTCGGTTCGTGGCTGCGACGACGACGATGCCCTTCTTGTTATCGAAGCCGTCCATCTCGGTCAGCAGCTGATTCAGCGTCTGCTCGCGCTCGTCGTTGCCCGAGAATCCGCCACCGTCGCGCTTCTTGCCGATTGTGTCGATCTCGTCGATGAACACGATGCAGGGGGCCTTCTCCTTGGCCTGCTTGAACAGGTCGCGCACCTTGGCGGCACCGCGGCCGACGAACATCTCGACGAACTCGGAGCCTGAGATGCTGAAGAACGGCACGCCCGCCTCGCCGGCTACGGCCTTGGCGATGAGAGTCTTACCGGTGCCCGGAGGGCCCACGAGCAGCACGCCGCGGGGCAGCTTGGCGCCGATGGCCTCGTAGCGCTCGGGCTTCTCAAGAAAGTCGACGACCTCCTTGAGGGACTCCTTGGCCTCCTCCTGGCCCGCGACGTCCTTGAACGTCACGCCGACGTCCTTGGAGGCGACGATGCGCGCGCCGGACTTGCCGAGGCCGCCACCGCCCAAGCCGCCAAAGCCGCTCGAAAAGTCCATCGAGGGATTATCGTCGCCCATAGCCTTCTTCATCTTGCGATTGAGCCACCAGCCCACCAGGAAGAAGATGATGAGCGGGCCGAAGGTGATGAGCAGGTACAGCCACGTCGAGCTGTTGTTGGTCGCGATCGAAACGACGACGTTGGCGCCCGAATCGGCGATCAGCTCGGACAGGTAGTCTTCGGCGCCGGGAAGCACGGTCGTCTGATACGCGACGCCCTCATCATCGCCCTTGAGGGTGTACAGCGCGTCGGAATCCGATCCGACCGTGTATTCCATGTCCTTGACCCGGTCGTTTTTGAGGTCAGAGATCATGGTCGAATAGCTCGCCTCTTTGATTGTCATCTGCTGGCGAGCGATGTTCGGGAAGAGCACCTGGTTGAGCACCAGGTACAGCGCGAACGCGATCAGCACGTAGAGGATCATGTTCCGTCTACGTTTATGGTCATCCATCTCCATCGAATACTCCGTCTCGTACGGTTTGCAATGGTACAAAGATACCCGAATGCGCAGATGATAATCACGCTCCTACCCCGATTCCATCTGGGGACATAGCGATGACGTGGAATGGGTTCAGGCGGAACTTCACATATGCAATGCTTCCTGCTGACCAAACCTTTGCCAACCATTATCTGCCACCTGCTATCATGCTCAGGGCACACAACGTGGAAGGGATGGGATATGGCGTTCGGAAAACGCACGTCGCGGCATGCCGGGGCGGCATCGCTCGATGTGACGCACGGAGTCATCTGGAAGCAGCTCCTGCTGCTGTGCGTACCGATCTTCCTGAGCTCGTTTTTCCAACAGGCGCATGCCCTCATCAACACGTTCATCTTGGGCCAATTCGGCGGCAAGCTCGCCTTGGGCGGTGTGCAATCGACCGCCTCGCTGTTCGAGTTGGCCGTCGGCTTTTCGGTCGGCCTCGGCGCGGGCTGCGCCGTCATCTCCGGCCAGTTCTTCGGCAGCCACGATGACGAGCGCCTCTCGCGCGCCATCCACACCGCCATGACAATCGCGCTCGTGCTCGGCCTTTGCATATCCGTCGCCGGCGTCATCTTCATCCCGCACATCCTTGCACTCATGGACACGCCGGCCGATCTTATGGGCGAGGCGGTCCCCTATTCTCGCTGGTACGCCGCTGCGATGGTCTGCTCGCTCGTGCTCAATATGGGATCTGCGCTGCTGCGCTCGGTAGGCGACACGCGCACGCCCGCCCTCATCATCGCGAGCGGCTGCCTGATCAACGCCGTGCTCGACATCGTCTTCGTCGCGGTGCTCGGTCTCGAGGCCGCCGGCTGCGGGATGGCGACGGCCATCACCCTTACGGTCAACGCGGCCCTCATGACTATGCGCCTCATGCGCGCCGACGGCGCATGGCGTCTCGATCTGCGCCGCCTGGGCATCGACGCGCGCATCTGCAAGAGCATGCTCGGAACGGGGCTGCCGCTCGCCATCCAGTCGTCGCTCTACTCGATCTCCAACATCATCGTCCAGTCCACCGTCAACACCTTCGGCACCGACGCGGTGACCGGTTGGGGTCTGTCGGCGCGCCTCGACGCGTTCATCTGGATGGTGACCGAAGCCCTCGGCGTATCCATGACGACGTTTGCCGCACAGAACTTCGGTGCGCGCAACTACGGGCGCATGCGGGCCGGCTACCATACATCGCTCATCATCACGGTCCTCGTCATCGGCAGCATGTCAGCAGGCTTGGTCGTGTTCGTGGAGCCCCTGTCGCGCTTCTTCATCGACGACCCGGCCGTCACGAGCTACACGACGGTCATGATTCACTTCATCGCGCCGTTCTACGCGTTCTACTCCATCGTGGATAACACCTCGGGCGCAATCCGCGGTTCGGGCGAGAGCCTGCGCCCGATGCTGCTCACGATTCTGGGCACCGTCGTGTTTCGCGTCATCTGGCTGCTTGCCGTCGTGCCCGCGCACCACACGATCGAGACCATGCTGCTGGTCTACCCCGTCACCTGGATTCTGACGGCCATCCTGTTCGTGGCCTACCATCACTGGGGACATTGGCTGCGCCACGCCGAGCACAAAGCCGCCCACCTGAGCGCAGGCGGCGTGGTGTAGTCGCAATATTGATGATAGTGCTAATCCTCAAAAACTGTTCTTCATTCTTCGATAAGTTATAAAGTATTCTGCTGTACCTAGAATCAGAAAAGATGCCGAGCCCTATCAAATCGATAAGCTCGACATCTTCAGCCTACAATTTAACCTTGTGGTAACTTGATTTGCTGTTTACGTGAACCCGCACCCTAATTAATCAATATAAACGAATTACAACGGCAGGGAATTGATTCGGCTAGATCGAACCTTCGCATGTGTACTTCCAGCTCCAAGAATATTCTGTATCGACATTGTTATAGAGGCGGACAAGACCTCGTGTAGTTACACGATGATTATTAGTTACAGGACTTTCATAATAATTGAGATATCCAGAATTGCATTTTGTAGAAATAGTCCTAATTACTTTACCGTCATATCTCGACAACTGCGCAGCGTAAGAATCATCAAAATTGAGGAAAATGGCACTACTTTGAGTGCGCTGAGTTGTGAGATAGTCGAGCAGGCTAGAAATTGCGGAAGTAGGACTTCTCAAGTCAATCAATGCGGAGATTGACATACCTCCGCCACAGACCACATCCGCCTCCTGCGAGATAAAGACTGCCTTATTCGTCAAACCTCCGGCAGCAACCTGAGCATTCTTAACCATTAAGCCCAAATCAGAAAATCGCACGGAAAGAGTTCCACTAGATCGATCATAAACTCCAACAAATCCACCCCTATACTGCATTTCCAAGCCAACAGTTCCCATACCATCGAAAAATGATGTGCTTTGTCCAATTCTATACAGATCGCACATCGAAACCTGAACGAGGTATTCATCTGGACCGTTATTAACTACCAGAGAGGCGAACGCATATGGATTAAGCCCCCAATCCTTATCATGATGCCATCCAGTAGTGTTAAATGCAGATAGATCTACATCGTATGAAGAAGGCTTAACAGTTATTCCACTGTTAACATCATCGATGAGATCACGATATCCTGAATATGAAGAAGCATACGTACTAATTCCGCCACTACTGGAAAACTGCATCGATGAGGAGTCGTTGACCTCCGTTGGGACACCATATCCATCTTCTTGACTTGAAAGAAGCGAGTAGGCGTCTAAAGCCTCTTCGTCGTGCAACTCGTCCATAGCACTCATAATACTGGAGAGTGTTTCCGCCGATATGAATTTGGAAATATCATAGTTTGTGTACAGATAGAAATCATTGATTTTAGAATACAGCACGAGTTTTGCTTGAAGTGTATCAGGAATAATCGCAAGTCTAATAAGCTCATAACTCTCTGAAGACGAGAAGCATGAACCGATTAGCGAAGCCGTTCCATCAGAAAACTGAAGTTTGTTCAGCTCCCCATAATATGAGAAATCATACTCAGCATCACTCAATACAGAGCCATCGAAACTAAAGGAATCGTTAGATATGGAGACGGAATCGATAGATATACTGTCATTAGATTCGATTAACTCTGAAGTCAATGTATCTGAATAATACACTTGGCCATCATCTGAATTCAAAGGCGACAGTGCAGAAGCCCTGTGAATTGGCAAGAATAGCAATGTTACAAAAAGCATGCAGACGCAGCCAATCAAAAATCTTTTACTTGTCATCTGTCTCATTTCATCCTCCAATCCATAGAAACAGTAACGATACGATATAATGGATAGAAATTATAAGAGTTTTGTTTTTCTGCATTTTACTGAAATGTAATCAGAATTGGAGGTACAGCTACGATGAAAAGAGTGATGAGAATATGCTCCATCATTCTAATTAGCGCAATTATTCTGTGTTGCATCAAGATTAATGCGCAGTATATGGAAAGGAATCGGGTTTCTAGCGACATGCGACCTAGCACGCAGTTTGCCCTAAACAGATTATCAATCTTAATAAAAGATCGCAATGATAGGCAGGTAATAGATGATGAAACGTGCGACTCCTATTGGCGCCAACTATATAATTACAAATTGAAACTAGATGAGCTTTCATTATGTTGGGAACAGAAGACAGAACTAGATTACAAGTGGTCAATCTGGTTCGAGAAACACGGAGCACAGGATGCAGCACTGCATCTTGATACAGCAGAACGCTTGCTCCGTTTGGAACAAGATGACAGCTATGGTCAAATGCTCAACGCATTTTCCATTCTATCAGATTAGTATCTTATAATACCTAGTATTGTTAACCCATGAGTTCACGTTAGGCGAACATGCCGGGTCGATAGTGATAGGCGTTGTCCACATGCGGGCACAGCTGCCAGAAGGCGACCGCGCTCGCCGCGGCCACGTTCAGCGAGTCGACGCCATGCGCCATGGGTATGCGCACCGTCAGGTCGGCGCCGGCGATGGTCTTTGCCGCAAGCCCGGCACCCTCGGTTCCCATAAAGATCGCCATGCGCTCGATCTTGGCAAGCGAAGGGTCGTCCAGCGAGACGGACTCGTCGGTCAGCGCCATGGCGACGCAGGTAAATCCGCTCTCATGCAACGTCACCAAGCCATCGTGCGGCCAGCGTTGGGCATCGCTGCCGATCCGGCACCAGGGGACCTGGAACACGGTTCCCATGCTCACCCGTACCGCACGGCGATAGAGCGGGTCACAGCACGTCGGGCTTACCAGGATGCCATCGACGTTGAGCGCGGCGGCGCTGCGGAAGATGGCGCCGACGTTCGTGTGGTCGACGATGCCCTCGAGTACGCAGACGCGCACCGGCCTCCCCTTCGCGCGCTCGACCAACCCGTCGAGAAACGCCGCAGGCGAAGCCAGCGCAGGACGGCGAAACGCCGCCAGGGCGCCGCGCGTGACGTTAAAACCGGTAAGGCGCTCCATGAGCTCCATCGACGCGATGAACACCGGAACCTCGCCGCGCTCCTCGGCAACACGCTCAAGCAGGGGCGACAGTTGATCCAGCCAGCGCTCGCCTAGAAGGAAGCTGACCGGCTCGAGTCCGGCCTCGACGGCGCGCTCGATGACCTTTGCGCTCTCTGCGATGAAGATGCCCTTTTCGGGCTCGAGCACGCATCTGAGCTCGCGCTCCGTCAGGCGCGTATAGGCGGCCAGACGCTCGTCGGAAAGATCGTCGATGTGAATGATGTTCACGGCGCTCGACACGACCGTTACTTCCCGCCGCGACGGAAGAGCTTGCGCCCGGTATGCTTCAGCTTGTCCAGAATGGTCGGGTCGGGATGCGCCGCATTCCACGCCTCGCGGCGACGCCGCTTCTCGAGCTCGGCGTTGAGCGGCTCGCCATAGCCCTGAACCAGGTTGCGATACCACGCGACCATATCGGCAAGATCGGAATCGTCGGGCCTGCCCTTGTTCATGCCGCCCGTAAGCTTATAGGGGCCCCACGTATCAAAGCCGACACACCCGTGACCGGCGAGGTAGTTGGCACGCTGCGCACGGCAGATGCCGTCGATATCCTTGCCGTACCACTTGCTGGCACCGCCGTAGGTGAGCAGGCTGAAGACAAAGGTGCCCTCGATGAGCGAGTTTTGCAGCACGCGAGCAAGATCCTTATCGATCTCACCGTAGTAGATACCGCTCGCCACGCCGACCAGCGGATAGTCGGACAAATCGACGGTCTGCCCCTTGTCGAGGGTCGCCACATCCACCGCGTCGACATCCTCCGGGAACGCCGCCACGATGGCGTCGACGATCTTTTTGGTGTTGCCGTGGTGCTTGGAGCGATACAGGATCATCGTCTTGACGTGCACGGGCTCGGATGCGTCACCGTCGGCCTCGACCGGCGCCTCGCAGACCTCGTCGTCGCTCGCGTCGTCGGCATCAGTCCGCACGTAGTCGACGAACTCGAACGCGATGCCGTGATCCTCCTCTTCGGGAGCGATCGTGAAGGTCTCCGACGTGTCGGCGATACGCCACTCATCCAGCTCGTCCAGATTCGGGAAAAACGTATCGGCCAGGCGACGGCAGTGGTTCTTCGTCACGGCGACGCGGCTGCAATACGGCAGGAGCTGACAGTACACCTCGGCCCCACCGATGACCCACGCCTCATCCTCGCCCTCGACCGCAGCGAGCGCCTCTTCAGGTGAATGGACGACCTCGACGCCCTCGCGCGCAAACGCCTCATCGCGCGTGAGCACGATGTTGCGACGGTTCTTGAGCGGGCGGCCGCCCGGCAGGCTCTCAAGCGTCTTACGGCCCATGATGACCGTGTGTCCGCTCGTCAGCTCGACAAAACGACGCATGTCGGCGCGGTTGGAGACGATCATGTCCCCTTCATATCCGATGCCCCAGTCGTCGCAGACGGCAACGATGGCACAAAGCTTGCAGCTCACAGGCAGACTCCTTAGATAGCGATAGGGATGTTCTTGATCTGGGGGCCGTGCTCGTAGCCCTCGACGATCAGGTCGTCGGTCGTGAAGTCGTAGAAGTTGGCGACCTCGGGGTTCAAGCGAACCTTCGGCGCGGGATACTGCGGGCGCGCGATGAGCTCGCGAACGATATCCACATGCCGGTCGTAGATATGCGCGTCGACGATGACATGCAGAAGCTCGCCAGCAACCATGCCGGAGACCTGCGCGACCATCATCAGCAGGATGGCGTACTGGCACACATTCCAGTTGTTGGCGGCAAGGATGTCCTGGCTGCGCTGCATGAGCACCATGTTGAGGACCGGCTTGTCCGCGCCCTCCTCGTGGGTCACGTTATAGGTGACGCTGTAGGCGCACGGATACAGGTGCATCTCCGACAGGTCGGCAAACGTGTACATATTGGTCATGATGCGCCGGGAGAACGGCGTATGCGCAAGATCGTAGAGCACGCGGTCCATCTGGTCGAAGTCGCCTTCCGGATAATGCGACTTCTGGGCGATCTGGTAGCCGTACGCCTTGCCGATCGAACCGGTCTCGTCGGCCCACTCGTCCCAAATATGGGAATTGAGGTCGTGGATATTGTTGGACTTGCGCTGGTAGATCCACAGGATCTCATCCATGGCGGACTTGAGCGCCGTGCGGCGCAGGGTGAGCGCCGGAAACTCCTCGCGCAGGTCGTAGCGGTTCGTGACACCGAAAGCCTTGATGGTGTAGGCGGGGGTTCCGTCCTCCCAATGGGGGCGGACCTTCTCGCCTTCAGTCGTCGTCCCGTGAGCGAGAATATCGCTGCACATGGACACGAACAGCTTATCTGCCTTGCTCATACGCACTCCCGATCCATCGATGCAATCGAATCTCCATTGTACGATGATGCCCGACGGAATCGGTCGTCAAACCAGCCATCCCCCATGTTTTATGCAGGGCGATGGCACCCGTTGGCAGGAGGAGCGGACACCCCGCAGGTAACCATCGGTTATTCCGCAACGGCCTCGCGAGTGTCGCGCGACGGGTTGAACCCTACGATCAGGTCGATAAGCGGTGAGGAGATGAACACCGTGATGAGGGAGAAGACGATGCGCGTGAGCGGGATGTAGCTCAACGACAGCAGCAGGACCGTCAGATCGGTAACCAGATAGCAGCGCGACAGACGCCAACCCGACACCTTCTGGATAGACAGCGCCAGGGCGTCGTCTCCGCCCGCAGAGGCGCCGGCGCACACCACCAAGCCGGCGCCGACACCGACAAACAGACCGCCCGCGATGGCTGCGACGAACGGGAGCGCGGAAAGATCGGGCAGAAGATACGGCAGGCGCTCCCAGATGGCATAGAAAGCAGCGATA
Source organism: Collinsella tanakaei (assembly GCF_030373545.1). Lineage (GTDB taxonomy): Bacteria > Actinomycetota > Coriobacteriia > Coriobacteriales > Coriobacteriaceae > Collinsella > Collinsella tanakaei_C. Next base: position 94,429 of record NZ_JAUDCO010000006.1, read on the forward strand.
AACGCGCTCGAGACAACCGACCACCCGAGAAATCCGGCACCGAGCAGCTTCAAAGCCACTGCATAGCACAGGATGTCGAGTATCGGCGAGACGATCGACGAGGGAATGCCGAACCAATGATTGGCGAGCAGCAGCGCACCGATGACGCCGCCCTCGGTGATACCGACAACCTGATGGATGTTGTGGATACCGAAGGTGAGAAGTGCGGAACCTGCCGCTATGAGCGCAAGCCTTTTCAGTATGTCCGCATGGTTGCAGCACAGATATGTCCTGAGATCCATGGGATCTCACCCCTTCTTGGTTCGCCTTGATTTCCTTTGATAGACTAAACCTTGGTACGATACCAAGGTCAACGGCAACATGGAGAAGCTATGGACGAAGCCCTGCTCAAGCAGCACTATCGGATTGGCGAGGTGTCGCGTCTGTTCGGTATCGGGCAGGATTCCTTGCGCTACTACGAGCGGCTCGGCATCGTCGTCCCCAAACGGCAGGCCAACGGCTATCGCGCCTACGGGCTCGACGACATGTTCACGCTGTCCTTGATCAAAGACCTGCGCATGCTCGGGTTCTCGATGCAGCAGATCAAAACCTATCTCGACGATCGGACCCTTGAAAGCACAGGCAAGCTGCTCACCGAGGAATCGGTGCTTATCGACCGGCAGATCAAACGCCTGCAGGAACGAAAGGCGGCGATTGAACGCCATCTTCGGACCATCGATACCGCGCGGACGGCGGTGACGGGCCGATTCCTCATAGAGCGACGGCCGGAGCGTCGATGCATCGAGCTTGCTGTGCGCATGGAGGCTGATGAGGAGATGGACGTTGCGATTCAAAGGCTGCGCCATCGGATCAAAGACGTCACGCCCCAGTTGAGCGACATCACCATCGGAGCAAACCTCTCGCGCAAAGATCTTGAAGCCGGCGCCACCAACATCTACGACTCGGTCTTTTTCGTCTTGAAAAACGATTCGGCTGACTGCGACTATCGCTTGCCAGCAGGCAACTACCTCGTCTTTCGCTACCGCGGAAGCTATGAGCAAAACGGCGATGTCCTCCGCTCGATGCTTGACTACGCGCACCGGCAACAGCTGGATGTGGGAACCTCCGCGTTCGAGATCTACGAGCTGGACAACCGCGATACCGCCGATCCAAACGAATACCTGACGCGCATCGAGATACCGCTCTGTACATGACATGAGGCGCGCGCCGACCGCCGACACGGCGCACGAGACATTCGACATCGCACGTGACACGATGATTCCAAAGCGGACACGCGCGCCCATCGCGATATCGGAAACCCCACCGTGACAAGCGAGACCCCCGCGCGTACGGCGGGATCTTATAAACCGCAAAGGGGGGATGCGCGGACGCACATCCCCCCTATCTTCCGATAATCGAGCTCGTCGCGGCAAGCCCGATACGTCTTCGCCGCAATCGACATGCCTTCGTCGCAATCGACGCGCAGGCTGTCGAAGACGCAGGCGGACTACTTCAGGCGCATCTGGCGCTCCATCTCGCGCAGCATGTCCATGTCGGACGAGCCGCCAGAGCCCAGGCCGCCCAGACCACCCATGTTGCCAAGACCGCCGAGGCCGCCCATGTTGCCCATGCCGGGGATGCCGGGCATGCGCATCTTCTTGCCCTTCTTCCCCTTCTTGCCCTTCTTGCCGGCGGCCTGCTGCGACATGGCGCGCACGCGGCTCATCATCTTGTTCATCTCGCCCCACTGCTTCATGAGCTGGTTCACATCGGTGGGGGTGACGCCCGAACCGCGGGCGATGCGGGCGCGGCGCTGGCCGTTGATAATCGAGGGCTTCAGGCGCTCCTCGGCCGTCATGGACATGATCATGGCCTCGTTGCGCGCGAAGACCGATTCGTCAAGGTTGCCGCCCATCTGGTTGAGCATCTTCTGACCGCCGGGAAGCATGCCCAGGATGGACTTCATACCGCCCATCTTCTTGACGGCACGCATCTGCTCGAGCATGTCGTTCATGGTGAAGCCGTCGCGCAGCATGCGCTCGGCGCTCGCGATGGTCTCGGCATCAGCCGCCTGCTGAGCCTTCTCGATGATGCCGACGACGTCGCCCATGCCGAGGATGCGCTTGGCCATGCGATCGGGATAGAACGTCTCGAGCGAATCGGGCTTCTCGCCCATCGAGACGAACTTGATGGGCTTGCCGGTAACGGCGCGCACCGACAGCGCACCGCCGCCGCGTGCGTCGCCGTCGAGCTTGGAGATGATCACGCCGTCGAAATCGGTGCGCTCGGCAAACGTCTGGACGACGTTGACGATATCCTGGCCGGTCATGGCGTCGACGACCATGAGCACCTGATCGGGCTTGACGGCGCGCTTGATATCGACGGCCTCCTGCATCATCTGCTCATCGATCTGCAGGCGACCGGCGGTGTCGACGATCACCACATCGCGCAGGTTGTCGATGGCTTCGCGCACCGATGCGCGGGCGATGCCGACCGGATCGGCGCCATCGCCGCGAAACACCGGCACACCGATCTCGCCGCCGAGCGTGGCGAGCTGGTCGGCAGCGGCGGGGCGATAGACGTCGCAGGCGGCGAGCAGCGGAGAGTGGCCCTGCTTCTTAAGCAGGTACGCGAGCTTAACGGCAGCCGTCGTCTTACCGGAGCCCTGCAGGCCGACGAGCATGATGACGTTGGGGATGCGGCTCGAGAGCACGAGCTTGCTCTCGGTCGAGCCCAGCAGCTCGGTCAGCTCATCGAGCACGATCTTGACGACGTTTTGCGCCGGCGTGAGGGATTCCATGACGTCGGCGGCCAGGCAGCGCTCGCGCGTCTTCGCGACGAAGTCCTTGACCACCTTGAAGTTAACGTCGGCCTCGAGCAGGGCCATGCGGATGTCGCGCATCGCGCTCGTGATGTCGGCCTCGGTGAGCTTGCCCTTGCCGCGCAGGCGGTCAAACGTGGAATTGAGGCGATCGGAAAGGCTCTCAAACATATGCGTGAAACTCCTATCGGATGTACCGGATGATGACGGGCAGGTTACTCGTCTGCACCCACGAGTGCGCGGCAGAAATCGCGGGCGTCGAAGCACTGCAGGTCGTCGACCTGCTCGCCCACGCCGACGCGCAGGATCGGCAGCTTGAGCTTAGAGGCGACCGCCATGGCGATGCCACCCTTGGCCGTGCCGTCGAGCTTGGTCATAATGACGCCGTCGATGCCGAGCGCCTCGTTGAACTCAAGCGCCTGGGAAAGTCCGTTTTGCCCGGTGGCCGCATCGATGACGAGCACGACGCGCACCGGAATCGGGCCGCGCGCGCAGCGCTCGGCGCGCTTGCGCGTCACGTTGACGACCTTGGCGAGCTCGCGCATGAGGTCAGCGGAGGTGTGAAGACGCCCGGCGGTATCGATGAGGACAAGGTCGCTGCCCTCGCGGTCGGCGACATCGAGCACGTCGTAGCACACGCTCGCCGGATCGGAGCCGCGGTCGCGCTTCACGACCGGCACGCCGGCGCGCTCGCCCCACACGTCGAGCTGCTCGATGGCAGCGGCGCGGAAGGTGTCGGCGCTACCGATGATGGTCTTGATGCCGGCCTTGGCCGAAGCGCTGGCGATCTTGCCGACCGTCGTGGTCTTGCCGGCGCCGTTGATCCCGACGAACAGGACGATCGAGGGAACTGAGGTGAACGGGTCCTCCTGGGGCTCGACGAATGTCTCGGCAAGCCGGTCTGCGAGCGCTTCGCGCAGCTGGCGCGATGTCTTGAGGTTCCTGCGCGCCGCGAGCTCGCGCAGATCGTCGGTGACCGACATGGCGATGTCGGCGCCCATGTCCCCCATCACCAGCGTGTCCTCCAGATCCTCCCAAAACGACTCGTCGACCTCGCCGCCGAAGTAGAAGATCTCGTTCAGGGCCTCACGGCTGCGCTGCAGTCCGCGGGAAAGATTCTCAAAAAGTCCCATCTATGCGTTCACGACCTTTCCGGTCTTCCGGTCGAGCCTTTGGCTTACGACCCGGCTCACGCCGTCTGCCTGCATGGAAACGCCGTAGAGGACGTCGGCGTCCTCCATCGTCCGGCGCTGGTGAGAGATGACAAGGAGCTGCGTGGTGCGACGCAGGTGGTCGATCGCGCCGATGAGCTTGCCGAGATTGGAGTCATCGAGCGCCGCCTCGACCTCGTCGAGCACGTAGAACGGCACGGTGCGCGTGCGGTATACAGCAAACAGCAGCGCAAGGGCCGTCAGGCTCTTCTCGCCACCGCTCATGAGCGTCATCTTGGAGATGCGCTTGCCGCGCGGCTGCGCCACGACCTCGATGCCGGTCTCGGTGGGCCGCTCGGGATCGGTCATCTCAAGGTGGGCCTGACCGCCGGGGAACAGCATACCGAAGACCTCGCGGAAGTTCGCGTCGACCTTCTCGAACGTGAGGAGGAACTGGCGCTTCATCTTGCGATCGATGGCCGCAGTGATCTTGGTGAGGGCCCCCCGGGCGTGCTCGAGGTCGGCGAGCTGTGCGGCGATGAAGTCAGCGCGCTCGCGAAGCCGCTCGTACTCCTGGAACGCAACCTGGTTGACGGGTCCGAGGTTGTTGATCTGCCGCACCAGGTCGGCGAGCTCGCGCTCGCAGGCCGCGCGATCGTCGGGGGCGGGCAGCGTGAGGGCCTCCTCGAGCACCGTGGTCCCGTCGGCGGTGATGGCGGAGATGGCGTTTTCCACCTGGACCTCGAGCTTACCGCGCTCGACGCTCAGCTGGGATACGGCAGCGGTCGCCGTTTCGACCTCCTCCTTTACGCGCGCGACCTCGCCACGGGCGGTCTCGATCGTCTTTTTGAGGGATGCGGAATCAGCCTCCTCGAGCGACGCCTGATCGCGCAGGCGCGCCGCCCAATCCAGGGCGCGCTCGGACAGCGCCTGGTAGCGGTCGTGCAGTGGATCGACGCGCAGGCGCAGCACCTCAAGGGAGCGCGAGGACTGACGCGTGGCGCGGATGCGGCGATCGATGGACTCAAGACGGCGCTCGAGCTCGGGCGAGCGGGTCTCGAGGCTGCGGAGACGCTCGGTAGCCTGGGCGAGGCGAACCTTCGCATCGGCGAGCTTGCCGGCAGCCTCGGTGTCATCGCGACGGACGCGCTCGAGGTCGTCGGTAGCGTCCTCGATCTGCGCGCCCAGGGCATCGGCCTGATCGCGAGCATCGTCACGGGTGCTTGCAAGCTCGTCGAGCTGCGGCTGCACGGCGCGAACAGCCTCGGCCGCCTGAGCGCGCCGGCGCTCCACCTGGGAGTGCTCCGCGACGGCGGCGGAAAGAGCCTGCTCGAGACGGCCAATCTCGGAGAGCAGCGATCGATGCTCACCCTCGAGTCGTGCGATGTCGCCAGCGATATCGCCATCCGCGGAACGAGCGGCCGCAAGCGCCTCGTTCGCCTCGACCGTGCGCTCGGTCGCGCGCTCAAGAACGACCGAGAGCTCGGGCTCCAGGTCCTCAAGTTCACGGATACGACGCTTGCGCTCGAGCGTGCCGGCGTGCGCGTCGGCGGCGCTGCCGATGCGCACCGCGCCCCCCGAAAAGATTCGCGCGCCGTCAGGCGTCACATACGTGACACCGCTGATACGCGGTGCCGCGAGCGCTTCGTCGATCGAGTCGACGACATAGTAGGAGCCGAGCAGCGCGGCCGCAGCGGCCCCATAGCCCTCGCGCACCCGCAGGCGCTCGACGAGGCGGTAGCCGACAGCGCCGGCGGCGGCTTCATCGGCAGCGCCGGCGCGCGAAACGAGCACGGCCTCGCCGTCGGACCCCTGCTGTTCGAGAGCGTATGCGCCAAGCGACGAGAGCGCCTCGGCATTGTCGACGACAAGCGCGTCGATACCGGTGGCAAGCAGGCCCTCGACCAGGTCCTCGAGCTCGGCGGGAGCTTCGATGACATCGCCCAAGCGCGCGCGAACGGTGCCGGCGTGAGCGCGCTGGACCTTCGCGGCGAGCGGAGAGGAATCGGACATGCGCTCGTCGATGCGCTTGAGGCTTGCAAGCTCCGAGGTCACCTCAGAGTGGCGCGTGCGCGCCTCGGCCTCTTTGGCGCGGCGGTCGTCGACGGCGGCACGGGCCGCCTCGATAGACACCTTCGCCTCGTCGCGGCGAGCGCGCGCATCGGCGAGCTCGGCGTCAAGCTCCTCGGCGCGGACCCGACGACTTTCCAGCGATGCGCGGACCTCTTCGGCCTGCGCATCGATCTGCTCGAGACGCGAGGCGTACATGGAGTCCTCGAGCTCGGCGTTGGATACGGTCTCCTTCGCCTTGACGTAGCTCAGGGCGGCGTCGTCAGCGGTGCGCTGTGCCTCGCGCCGCTCACGGGTCAGGCGCGCAATGAGCTCATCGAGCTCGACGCGCCGCGCGTGCAGCTGCTCGGCGGCAGGGGCAAGCTCGGCGACGTCGGCCTGCGCCACGTCGGCGGCAGCGCGGACATCATCGAGCTTGGCGCGCACGTCGGCGAGCTCCTCGGCAGCCCGCTTGCGCTGATGCTCGGCACCGGAAAGGGAACCGCGCATCTCGGAGAGACGGGCGACCATGTTGCGGCCCTTCTCCTCGAGCAGGCGCATATCCGAGCCGATGCGGCCGACGACGTCCTGCATATGGCGGCGCTGCTCGCCCAAATCGCCGACGAACAGACCCTTCTCCTCGAGCATGACCTGGAGCTTCTCCAGCTCACGCTCCTTTTCGGACAGGCGGTAGCGGGAGAGCTCGACAGCGGCGGCGGCCTCCTTGGAACGGGATTCCAGATCGGTCCAGCTCGCCTGGAGGCTGCGCAGCTCGTCGACGGCGAGGATCTGCGTGAGCTCGCGGGCGCGGGCGGTCAGGTCGCGATGCTTGCGCGCGCGATCGACCTGGCGCTCGAGCGGCTTCAGCTGGCGATTGATCTCGCGGCTGATGTCCCGGGCGCGCGTCAGGTGCTCATCCATGGAGGCGATCTTGCGCGCGGCGCGCTCGCGGCGGCGCTTGTGCTTGGAGATGCCGGCGGCCTCCTCGATCAGCGCACGGCGCTCCTCGGGCCGGCTCTGCAGGATCGAGTCGAGCTTTCCTTGGCTGATGATGGAGTGGGTGTCTTTGCCCAAACCCGAATCGTGCAGGATATCCTGGATATCCATGAGACGGCACGGGCTCGAATTGATGAGATACTCGGACTCTCCGGAGCGGTACATGCGGCGCGTGATGGCCACCTCGTCGAACTCGACAGGCAGGACGTGGTCCGAGTTGTCGAGGACCAGCGTGACCTCGGCCACGCCGACGGGCTTGCGGGCAGAGGACCCGGAGAAGATGACGTCCTCCATGGCCTGGCCGCGGAGCTGCTTGGCGCTCTGCTCGCCCAAAACCCAGAGGATGGCGTCGGAGATATTGGATTTACCCGACCCGTTGGGGCCCACGATAACGGTGAGCCCGGGCTCGAACGTCATGTGGGCGCGATCGGCAAACGATTTGAATCCCTTGAGGGTCAGCGACTTGAGATACACGCGAACACCCCGCTAACCGAGCTTGCGCTTCAAGATCACACCGTTATGGGTATAACCCATGCGCTCAAGGGCGTCCAGGGCGGCTGCAGCCTCGGCCTCCTTCTTGGAAGATCCGCTTCCCCGACCGCGGCGAACGCCGTCGACGATCGCCACAGCGGTAAACGTGGGCTCATGGGCGGGGCCGCTGCTGTCGACCAGCTTGTAGGCGGGCGCCTCCATGTGGTCGCGCTGCACGCATTCCTGCAGATAGGACTTGGGATTCGTCGGATGCTCGGCGCGCTCGGTGGCAAGATGCGGCTTGAGCGTGCGATTGATGAAGGCCTCGGCGGCATCCCAGCCGCCATCGAGGTACAGGGCACCGACGAGCGCCTCGTAGACGTTCTCGAGCGCCGAGTGCATGCCGCGCGCGCCGGTGCCCATCTCGGACGAACCGAAGATGATGCACTCGTCGATGCCAAGCTCCTGTCCCACCTCGGACAGGGTCATGCCCGACACCAAGGAGACCTTCAGGCGTGTGAGCTTGCCCTCGTCGAACTGCGGATAGGCGCGATACAGCGCGAGCGCGACGACGGAACCCAGGATGGAGTCGCCAAGGAACTCGAGGCGCTCATAGGAGGCGTCGACGGGCTGCCCCTCGACCGCCGAGGGATGGGTAATGGCCGAGCGGAGCAGCACGCGGTCGCGGAAGGTGTGACCGCAGATCGCTTCCACCCGGGCGATCTTATCGGATACGGGCACGCGTTAGCCCTCCTGAGCGGCGATGGCGTCGATGGCGTCGGCGACCGACGAGATGGACAGCAGGCGCTCCTCGTCGAACTCGATGCCGAACTCGTCCTCCATGGCGGTGACGAGCTGAAGCCGGTCGAGCGAATCGGCGTCGAGGTCATCGAAGGTCGTCTGCTCGGTGATCTGATCGATCTCGACCCCGAGGATGTCGGAGGCGATGTCGGCGACCTTGTCGAAGATTTCGGTGCGCTCCATGAGCGTACTCCTTTCATGAGGGCGGGCGGGGTGCCCGGCACCTCAAGATTCTACCCGTTCGCACACGTGGCTGAAAGCGCGACGGCCTAGCGCACGATGTTATCCATCGAGGCGGCAAGCATCTCCACAAGATTGCCGCGCACGGCGTTGGCGGCGGTCAGCGTTCCGTTCTTGACGGCCTCCACGCTCGTCGCGCCGTGTCCGATGACCACCACGCCGCGCAGGCCGAGCAGCACCGCGCCGCCGCGGGCGTCGCCGGAAAGCTTCGCCTGGATGGCCTTGAGCCCGCGCTTGACGAGAAGCGCCGCCACCTTGCCGCCGAGCGAGCCGAGCAGCACGCCCTTCAACTCGTGGAGCAAGAGCTTCGCCGCGCCCTCGGTGCACTTGAGCGCGATGTTGCCCGAGAAGCCGTCGCAGACGACCACATCGACGTTGCCGGAGGTCAGATCGGTGCCCTCGCAGTTGCCGGCAAAGCCCTTGACGCTCGAGCGCATGAGCGGGAAGCACTCCTTGGTGAACTGCGAGCCCTTCTTGTCTTCGGTGCCGTTGGACAACAGGCCGACGCGCGGGTTGGCGATGCCGCAGACGATGCGCGCATACGTCGCTCCCATCTGACCGAAGCGCACGATATCCTCAGGCTCGACGTCAGGGTTGGCGCCCATGTCGGCAAGAACGGTGAAACCGCCTGCGCGGTTGGGGATCTCGCTGACGATGCAGGGGCGGATGGGGCGCTTCTCCCCTTCCGCGTTCACGTACTTGAAGGGGGTGACGTACGCCGTGCCCGCAGCGGTGACCGCACCGGTGGAACCGGCGGAGAAAAAGCCGTCGGCCTGCCCCTTTTTGATGGCGCGGCACGCAAGCACGATGGAGGACTTGCGCTTGTGCATGACGGCCTGGATGGGGTCGTCCTCCATGGCGATGATGTCGGGCGCGACGAGCGCCTCGACGCGCTCGCGCTCGGCGGCGAACGGCTCGACGATGTCGGCGGGGCCGGCGGCGATGACCTCGAGCTCGGGATCGGCGGCAAGCGCCGCGTCGATGCCGTCGAGAACGACCTTCGGCTCCTCGTCGCCGCCCACGACGTCGACGGCGATGCGTACCTTCCTCATAGGGCAATCCCCCTTAACGACAAATGGCCGACTCTGCGAGCCGGCCATACGGTTCCATATCTCTCACGCTGCCAAAGACACCTGCGCGATCGAAGAGACGCCACACGCTACTCGGTGACGATGACCTCGCGATCCTTGTAGTAGCCGCAGTTGGGGCAGACGTGATGGGGAAGCTTGACGGCGCCGCAGCGAGGGCAGACGGAGCGGGACGGGGCGTCAATCTTCATGTTGGCGGAACGACGGGTGTGAGTGGCTCCGCGGCCCTTCTTTTGCTTAGGTACTGGCATGATAACCTCTCTTTTACTGTGTCTCGGCACGATTACGCGCAAGTAGCGATATTAGCATAGTGTGCGCGTGTGTCCAGCTTTTTATAATCTCCACATGCAGGTAGCTGCCCCTGAGGGCGCTCACCCGACCCTTACGCGTCGAGCTTCAGGTTCTTCAGCGCGGCAAACGGGTTGTCGTCGCTGTCGACCCAAGCCTGCTCGGCGGCCGTCTCGCACCCGCAGGGCCCCTCGTTGAGGTTGGCGCCGCAGGTCGGGCACAGCCCCGCGCAGTCCGGTCGGCACAGCACGACAAACGGCGTGTCCATGACCATGGCGTCCCAGATCGCTCCGGACAGATCGACCGTGCGCTCAGGGCCGACGAGCTCGAAACCGTCCTCGTAGGCGTCGGCGTCCTCGGGCTCCTCGAACAGGTAGTACTCCTCGATCTCGCCCGCGATGTCAAAGTGGGCGGGCTCGAGGCAGCGGTCGCAAGCGCCCTGAGCGTGAGCGCGGACGATGCCTGTCACCAAGATGCCGTCTCCGGCATTGGTGAGCACGACATCGTACGAGACGCCGTCGGCCAGAGAGAAGTCCTTCTCCCCTGTCGAATAGCCGTCGAGCGCGACTGTCTCGGCAAGCGCAAGCGACTCGCCGGGGTTCTCGAGGCGGTCGGCGAGCTCGATGACAACCGGCTTCATACCGTCCATCGCTACCAAGAACCGTTCTGGTTGTTAGCACCCTCGTTGAGCTGCTGGCGGCAGCGGGCGACCGTGGAGGTGAGCGACTTCAGGTTCTCCTCGAGGTGGGTGAACACCTGCTCGGCATAATCCTCGGCGGCGTAGCGGGTCTCGCGCTCGTACTGCTGGGCACGCTCGCGGATATCGTCGGCCTGCTGCTGGGCCAGGCGCACGATCTCCTGCTCGCCGGCGATGGTGAGCGCCTGCTGCTGGGCGTCGGCGATGATGGAGTCGGCCTGCGCGGTCGCGCTCGCCATGAGCTCGTCGCGCTCCTTGAGGATGCGGCGGGACTTCTGCCACTCCTCGGGGTAGCTCATGCGAATCTCGTCGAGGATGTTATAGAACACCTCGGTTTCGATGACCTTGAACTGGGCGGATTTACCGAAAGGGGGCTTGGCTTCGTCGATGATGCCCTCAAGCTCGTCGACAAGGCTCTCGATCCTCTCGCCGGGGAAGTTGTCGCCAGCCATCAAGTCTCCTTCCGTTGGCTGCTATCAACAGCTAATAGTATCACATGCCGCATGGCGGGCCGAGATGGCCGCACCGTTGTGTTCCTTACTTGTAGTGCTCCCGCAAGGCCGCAACCACATTTGCGGGAACGAGCGTGGACACATCCCCGCCGAACGAGGCGATCTGGCGCACGACGGACGAGGAGATGTAGCCGTACTGCGGGGCGCTCATGACGAAGATGGACTCAAGATCCGAATCCAAACGATAGTTGAGGTCGGCCTGCTGAAGCTCGTACTCGAAGTCGGTCATGGCGCGCAGACCCTTCACCAGGGCGCCCGCCCCTTCCTCGCGAGCGAAGTCAACGAGCAGCCCGCGAAACGGCCTGACCTCGACCCCATCGAGGTCCCCGAGCGCCTCGCGCGCGAGCTCGACGCGCTCCTCGAGACTGAAGGTGGGACCGGAGCCGTTCTTGCCGATAGACGCGGCAACGGCGACGGTCACGCGCGGAAAGAGCCTGCGGGCCCTCGTCACCACATCGATATGGCCAAAGGTGATGGGATCGAAGGTTCCCGGGACAAGCGCGTGCTCGATAACGGTCTGCATGGGTGAACTTTCTGATCGAAGGGACGAAACGAAGAGGCGGCTGCGTCAGTCGAGCCGCAGCAGGTCAACCGCGGTCGTGCCGTAACGCTTCTCGCGCACGACGGAAAAGCCTTCCGGCCGCGGGCCCGCATCGCTCGCCGAGCGCTCGGCGATCGCCAGGGCGTGCGCGCTCAGCAACCCGTGCCGGGCGAGCGCAACCAGCAGCTCGCAGGCGGGCTCGGAGCCGAGCGCATACGGGGCGTCGATGAACACGAGGTCGAACGGGGCGCCGACCACGCGTCCGCGCGCCGCGCACGCAAGCACGTCACCGCAGGTCACACGATAGCGCTCGCGCTCGCAGCGAAGCGCCTCGAGGTTGGAGCGAACCAGGACGGCGGCCTTGCGATCCGTATCGTAGAACGAGGCGAAAGCGGCTCCGCGCGAGAGCATCTCGATGCCGAGCGCACCGGAACCGGCAAAGGCGTCGAGAACACGAGCCCCTTCGATACCATCGTCGCGCGCCGATTCGATCATGGAGGCCATCGCCTCGCGCACGCGGTCGGTCGTCGGCCGCGTGACGTCACGGCCGGTCGGCTCCGACAGGCGGCGTCCGCGCCACTCGCCCGATACGATTCTCATCCCCCGCTCACCTCCTTGAACACGTCGCCGTATTTGTCGATGACACAGTAGCGCACCGGGCGCGTCGCCGTCGAGTCGAGGCGCGGCGCAGAGCGCAAAAGCTCCACGGCGTCCGCATGCGCCGCCTCGATCAGATCGGTGTCGGCATCGAGGTCGACGAAGCGCAGGGTGACACCGCCGTGCTGGCGCAAACCGAGAATCTCGCCCTCGTGCCGCAGACGCAAGTCGAGCTCGGCGAGGGCAAAGCCATCCGAGGTCTGCTCGAGGGCACGGAGGCGCTCGAGTGCAGGCGAGATCCGCTTGCGCCCCGACGCCGGGGCCATGACGAAGCAGGTGCCCGCGTCAGAGCCACGGCCGACGCGGCCGCGAAGCTGATGCAGGGTCGCCAAGCCAAATCGCTCGCCGTTCTCGATGACCATGACGGTCGCGGCGGAGACGTCCACGCCGACCTCGACCACGGTCGTGGAGACGAGGATATCGATGGAGCCGGTGCGAAACTCGTCGATCACCCGGTCCTTCTCGCGCGCGGTCATGCGGCCGTGCAGCATGGCCACGTGAGCCTCCGGAAACACATGGGTGAGGTGCTCCACCTCGGTCTCGACCGCATGCAGGCGCGGGCCCGCCGCCGGGCGCCCCTCGTCATCGCGCTCGATGCCCGGGACGTCTTCGAGTTCTTCGGAGCTATCGCTCTCCGCGACGAGCGGGCACACGACGTAGGCCCTGTGCCCGGCGGCGAGCGCGTCGCGTATGGCGCCGTAGGCGATGTCGCGGTTCGCTTCATCGAGCACACGCGTGGTGACGCCCGCTCCGGGTACGGGCCTGTGGCGGATGATGCTCGTCTCGAGGTCGCCGTAGACCGACAGCGCAAGTGTGCGCGGGATGGGCGTGGCACTCATGACGAGCAGGTCGGCACCCGGGCCCTTCGCCCGCAACGCGTTGCGCTGCCCCACGCCGAACCGATGCTGCTCGTCGATGACCACAAACGAAAGGCGGTTGAAGACGACGTCGTCGGCAAGCACCGCGTGAGTGCCGAACAGCACGTCAAGGCGTCCCGCACGCAGCCGCTCCAGGATCTGCTCCCGCTCGGCTGCAGGCGTCGCTCCGGTCAGAAGGGCCGAGGTGACACCCACCTGTTCCAGGAGCGGGGCGCTCGTTGCGGCATACTGCTGCGCCAACACGCTCGTCGGCGCCATGATGCAGGCCTGGGACCCGCTGTCCGCAGCCGAGGCGACGGCCACCAAGGCGACCGCCGTCTTGCCGGTGCCCACATCGCCCAGCAGCAGGCGGTTCATGATGCGGTCGGGGCGAGCCATGTCATCGAGAATCTCGTCGGCGGCCTGACGTTGCTCGTCAGACAGGGCAAACGGAAGGGCGGCGAGCAACGCCTCCACATGCTCCCCGCGCCGATGGGAAACCGGGGCGACGTCGAGCAGGTTCGCATCGTTGCGCAGCCTCAGCGCCAGCTGGAGCAGCAGCACTTCCTCATAGGCAAGACGGCGGCGTGCAAGGTCGCGCTCCCCCATCGATGACGGGAAATGGATGGCGCGCAGCGCGCGCGATGCGCTCATGAGCTTGCGGTGCGCCCTCAGGCGTGCGGGAAGCGGATCGGAAAACGTCTGCGCGCACTCCAGCGCGCCCGAGACGATACGGCGCATCCACGCCTGACTGATGCCTTCCCCCACCGGATGGACGGGCATGATCGAGCCGGCGGCACCCGCATCGAGCTTCTCGTAGTGGGGCGAGCTCATCTGCTTGAAGCCGTAGGCGAACTCGACCTTGCCCATGACGGCAAGGCGGTCGCCGGCCGCGATGTCGCGCGCGATCCACGGTTGCTTGAAGAAGGCGACCTGCAGCACACCGGTCTCATCGACGAGATGAACCTCGGTGACGCTCATACGGGGCCGGGGACGCTTCTCGACGACGCGGTCCACGGTCGCAGCGATCGTGCACACCTGGCCCAAGGGCGCGGACTCGATGGTATACGCATGAGAGAAATCGAGATAGCGCCTTGGAATGTGAAAGAGGAGGTCCCCCACCGACTCGATGCCGAGCCGACGAAGGGCCTCCTCTCGTGCTCCTGAAACATACTTGAGCCGCGACACGTCCTGTGCGAGCACCGACATGCGGGCAAGCCTGTCGGCAGCGCGCAGAACGGCGGCGCGAACCTGCTCGGGCACGGCCTACTCGATGGAGAAGATCACGGGATACAGAGGCTGCTCGCCGCGATGGGAATCGATCTCGAGGTCGGGCTGGGCATCCTCGATGGCGGCGATCAGGTCCTCGAAGTCCTCATCGGACATGTCGGAGCCGGCCAGGATGGTAAGGGTGTCGCCCTCCTCCTCGTCCTGCATGCGCGCGATGCAGTCGAGCGTGACCTGCTTGACGTCGTCACCCACCACGTCGATGGAGCCGGAGATGATGCCCATGACGTCGCCGGCGTGAATGGGGCTGCCGTCGGAGGCGGAGCTATCGCGCACCGCGCAGGTGACCTCGCCGTCGCGCACCTCGCCGGCGGCCTCGGCCATGGCCTCGGCAACCTCGTCGGCGGGCGTATCGGGCATGACGGCGAACAGCGCGGAGAACGCCTGCGGGACCGTCTTGGTGGGAACGACGAGCACCTGCTTGTCGGAGCATGCGCTCGCGGCGGCCTCGGCCGCCATGCGGATGTTGCCGTTGTTGGGCAGGATGATCACGGCGTCAGCGTTGACCTGCTCCACCGCTGCCAGCAGGTCCGCGGTGGAGGGGTTCATGGTCTGGCCGCCGGAAACGACGACATCCACACCCATGGAGGTGAGAATCTCGGCCTCGCCCGAACCGGCAGCGACCGCGACGAAGCCCAGGGGCTTGGCGGGCTCTGCCGCGGCATCCTGATCGGCATGGATCTTGGCGGTGCGCTCATGGGACTCCATGTCCATGTTGTGGATGAAGACCTCGTAGATCTGACCGAACTGGAGCATGTGCTCGAGCACGAGGTTGGGCGTGTTGGAGTGGACGTGGATCTTGTAGTCGGGATAGGCGCCGACGAGCAGCTCGCAGTCGCCCATGGAGGCGAGGAACTTCAGGCACTCGTCCTCATCGAAGCGCTTCTCGGCCTTGAAGAGGAACTCGTTGCAGTAGCGGAACTCCGAGCCCTCCCAGTCGTCGTTCGCCTCGATCTCGACGCGGCCAAGAGCGCTCTCGCGCGCTGACCCGGCATCGAAGGTGGTGGAGATCTCCTCGACCTGCGCCGTGCGGCCGAGGGCAGCTGAGACGAAGTTCTCGAGGAAGATGGCGAAACCGAACGCACCGGAGTCGACGACGCCGTTCTCCTTGAGAACAGGCAGCAGGTCGGGGGTGCGGGCGACGGACTGATAGGCCTCCACGACGATGGCGTCGAGCGTCTCGTCGAGGGCGAGCTTCTTCTTCTCGCACTCGTCGGCCTTGGTCGAGATGTCGCGCAGCACGGTGAGGATGGTGCCCTCGACGGGCTTGCGGACCGCCTGGAAGGCCACCTTGACCGAACGGCGCAGGGCGGCGGCGACATCGGCGCTCGTCGTCGGGTTGCCCGCGCCGACAAGCCCCTCGGCGGCACCGCGCAGGATCTGCGAGGTGATGACGCCGGAGTTGCCGCGGGCGCCCATGAGGGAGCCGTGCGTGATGGCGGCGGCTATGCCCTCCATGTCGGCGTCGGCGGGCAGCGACGAGAGCTCCTTGACCACCGAGGCGAGCGTGAGCGACATGTTGGTGCCCGTGTCGCCGTCGGGAACCGGGAAGACGTTGAGCTTGTTGATGTCCTCCGCCTTGTCGGCAACTGCCTTAGCCGCGATCGGGAAGCAGGTGCGGATGGTTTTCGCGATCATCTTTGCGTATCTCCAAAACTCGATTCGGTGCTAGCTGCGCGACTTCAGCGCGTCGATGTGAATGGCGATCTTGAGGTGCGTCGGATCGATCTGGGCGATCTCGGCGAGGGCGAACGACACGGAGCTCGCGAGGTTCTCGCACACGGACTTCATGTTGACGCCGCTCTCGATGACGATATGAAGATCGAGCGCGAGGCCCTCCTCGGTGGAAGAGACGAGCACGCCCTTGCGCAGGCGCTGCCCGGCGAGCAGGCGCACGGACTCCACGCCCTGCTGCTGCTCGGCCATACCGACCACGCCATAGCAGGACAGGGCGGCGTAACCGGCGATATCGGCGATGACGTCGTTGGAGACGCTCAAGGTGCCGGCGATGTTCTCAGACACGGTAATCTCCTTCCTGGATGCGCATGCGCATCGCCTCAGGGAGCAATCCTTTGTATTCTACAACGTACGCGGTAAAGTTTCCGCTCAAACTCGACGCTCCACATGTGCGGCGCGACGCGAGCGGCGGGCGGGCGACTGATGCCCGGAAATCGAACCATTCGCGTCACGGTCGGGTAGAATCGAAAGCGACGGTTTTTTCGCCCCGAGTAAGGACTCGCATCATGATAAAGAAGCTCATCCTTGTCCGTCATGGCAAAGCGCGCGGACTCGAGCCCGGCCAATCCGATTTCGACCGCGAGCTCACCGACTCCGCGCGGGCGGTGCTTGCGTCGGTCGATGGATTCATGCGCTCGTTTTACCTGCTCGACGCCCATAGCGCCTCGCACGCGACCATCTGGTCGAGCCCGGCGGTGCGCGCGCTTCAGACCGCAGCCGAAATCGATCGCTCGCTCGGCGGCGACCACGAGATCGTGCACGTCGACAGCCTGTGGGAGCAAAACGAGGACGCGTTTTTGGAGCAGCTCGCCGCAACGGACGCCGACTGCCTCATCGCCGTCGGCCACATCCCCTTCATGAACAACGTCGTCGAGCGCCTGTCCGGCGTCAGCCTGGGCCTCAAGCCCGCCGGTATCGCCGCCATCGACCTCGACGATACCGGCAGGGCCGGCATGCTCGAGTGGTTCGTTCAGGGCCCCGACGTCGCGTAGCCCCCCCCTCTCATTTCTGCGCAAAGGAGCAACCATGCCCGTCATCCATGTCCACGCCTCAACCGATATTCCCCGCGAGGCACAGCTCGATCTCAAGCGCGCGTTCGGCGATGCCATCTCGACCGTTCCCGGCAAATCGGAGCAATGGCTCATGTGCCTTTTCGACGGGGGCGCGCCGATCTTTTTCGCCGGTGACGATGCGGAGCCCAGCGCCTTCATCGAGGTCGGCATCTTTGCGCGCGCCGAGATCTCCCGGGATGTCTGGGAGGAGCTGACAGGTCTTGTCACCAGCGCCGTCAGCGACACGCTCGGCATCGATCCGGCCCGCATCTACATCGACTATCACGCGACCGCCCACTTCGGATGGAACGGCTCGAACTTCTAGACTCCGACTTAGACTCCGACTCCGACGCCGCCACGCGGCAGAAAGCATCGCCCCATGGATTCTGATATCCGATCGCTCGTTCGCGACGACAACTCCTTCGAGTACTCCTGGCATGTCCGCTACAGCGAGGTCGGACATCGCGGCGTCATGACGCTCCCGGCGCTCGTCAACGCGTTTCAGGATTGCAGCACCTTTCAGTCCGAGGTGCTCGGCGTCGGAATGGAGTGGCTTAAGCGCGAGCATCGCGCCTGGTTTCTCACCCACTGGCAGATCGTCATCGACCGCTATCCCGCGCTCTGCGAGAGCGTGACCGTCGGGACGTTCGCCACATCGTTTAAGGGCGTGACCGGACGCCGCAACTTCTACCTCAAGGGAGCCGATGGTTCGCTGATCGCGCGGGCGGACTCCACCTGGGCGTTCCTCGATCTTGCAAGCGGGCGCCTCGCCAAACCGGACGAACGCCACGTCGCACCTTACGGGTCCCATGAGCCGCTTCCCATGCCGCGCGAAAGCCGGCGCATCAACATGCCCGAACAGCTTGAGCGGCGCGAGCCCCTTGCTGTGGGCCGCGGCCTCATCGACACGAACGAGCATGTCAACAACTGCCAGTACATCCAGATCGCGCTCGACCAGCTCCCTCGCGAGGTGCTGCCGAGCCAGGTGAGGGTGGACTACCGCAAGGCGGCGGTTTTAGGCGATACCCTGCATCCCGCCGTCGGTCAGCTCGACGGAAACACGGTCGTGGAGCTCGCCGACGAATCCGGCAGCCCGTACGCCGTCATCGAGTTCTCCGGCACCGACGAGCGCTCCGCCGCGCCGATTTAGTTGCGCAACGCGGAGGCGCGCTCGTCGGGGACTATCCTGTAGACCACGATCCGATTCGATCACGCACGGCAGGAGGAGCCATGTTCTGCAGCACCTGTGGTAACCAGATTCCCGACAACGCCCGCTTTTGCAATGCATGCGGCGCACCGGTGAGCGCGCCGGCCGCCCCTGCGACGACAGGGGCGGCCCCCTCACCCGTCGCACCCCTTGCGCCCGCGCAGCCCGTACAGTCCGCGGTAAGTGCGCCGATGGGCGATCGGCTCTCTTCCTACCTTCAGCGGGTCGCCGCGAGACTGCAGCAGGATCCGCAGTTTGTCCCCGAACTCGGCGCCTATCTTTTCCTCACGACGCGCTTCTCTGCCGCGCTCACCAATATGCACCAGTACTACTTCATCGTGGCGGACGACAGCGCCGACTACGAGAAGATGCGCGCCTACAGCGAAGCCTGCACCTCATGGGCGCTCAACAACTATCAAGGGGTTCCGCGCGGCCTGCAGAAGGGCATCGCCATCTATCCGGTCATCCTTCAGCACCCCATCAATCCCGGCGCGCTGCGCTATGTGCAGGAGAAACCCAATATCAAGTACGCTGCCTTCCAGCTCGCGACCGTCCTCGATCCCGTCGCCGGCGAGATCCGCTACCTCCAGAAGACGCCGGTTTGGGGCTTTGCCATGTGGAGCGGAATCAAGCGCGCGGCCGACGAGGCGCTGTGCGTCTAGGCGCACCCTCTGCGCGCAAGCCGACGACGCTGACGGAAGGAGCGGCATAAGATGCCTATCGGAAACGTCGTCTTCGACATGGGAAACGTCCTCATGACGTTTGACGGCCTTGTCTTTGCACGGATGTTCACCGACAACGAGACCGATGCGCGCATGCTGCACGGGGCGCTCTTCGCACGTCCGGAATGGGCGCTCCTCGATGCGGGCGCCATCGACCACGAAACCATGCTGAACATAGCCACGTGGCACCTGCCGACACGGCTCCATCCGAACCTCATCGACTGCTTCGAGCGCTGGCCGGAGCGCTCGCGCCCCCTTATGCCCGTCTGTGACCTCGCGGCCCGCCTCAAACGGGACGGCTACGGGCTGTACCTGCTTTCCAACGCATCGACCACGATCGACCGGCAGCTTGCGGGCTGTCCGGCCTATCCGCTCATGGACGGACGCGTCGTCTCGGGCTTCGAGCACATCATGAAGCCCGACCCCGCGATCTTCCATCTCCTCTGCGAACGGTTCGATCTCGATCCGGCGAGTTGCCTGTTTGTCGATGACAACGCCGACAACTGCCGCGGCGCCGAGCGTGCCGGCATGCGCGCGCATCATTTCACCGGCGATATCGCGGCCCTCGAGCGCGAGCTGGACTCCTGACGCGCCTTCAGCGCCGAGGCGTCAGCGGGTCCTGCGACCACGCGAACAGGCAGCCACAACCGGATAGACGAAAAACGCGATGGCCGAGACGACCAAGAAAGGTGTATCCAGCTGGGCAGACGTAAAACCGAACACCAGCATGAGCGCCTTGATGAGCTGAATCACTACCAGCAAGACGAAGGTGGCGCCCCCGTAGCGCAGAAGTGTGCCCTTGAGCCCCGTGAACTCGCTTTCACGCTTTCCGATGATTTCATCCCACTCGCCCATGATCGGCCTCCATGTCCTCGCTATCGGTCTTTGTTCTACTGATAGCCCGTGCAGGACAAGAAGCGGTTAGGCTTAGGTCAGCTCACGGTAAGCATCGCCCATCGTGCGCAAATCGGCCGCCGACGGCATCAGGCAAGCTCGCGCCCCAGCCACGACTCGATCATGTGGCGCGCAATGGAGGCACGTCCCGGCGGCTCGATAGCACCGCAGGCAACGGCGCGGACGAGCTCGTCCCGTGTGAACCAGCGAGCGGATTCAACCTCGTCGCCGTCAACGGCGATGTGGCTGTCGAGCGCCCGCGCACGAAAAGCGAGCATGATGGAGGCCGGAAAGGGCCAGGGCTGCGATCCAAGGTAGGCGACGTCACCGAGCGCGATGCCCACCTCTTCGACGGCCTCTCGCCTGACGGCATGCTCAAGGCTCTCCCCCGCCTCAACGAACCCCGCCGAGACGGAATGGAAACGCGGACGCCACGCGCGATTATGCTGCAGAAGAATGCGGTCGGAGTCATCGACGATAGCGGTTATGACCGCAGGCTCGATGCGCGGGAACAGCAGCCGGTCAGCATCCTCGGGGTTCGTGCACGCCTGCGCCCATCCCCCTAAGATGGGACGGGTCGGAGCGCCGCACGACGGGCAGAAGCGCTGCGAGGCATGCCAGGAGCAGACCGCGACGGCGCTGACGGCAAGCCCCGCCTCGCGCGCCGACGCGCAAGGCGCAAAGGAGCGCAGCTCGACCCAGTCGCAGGACGCACCGATACGGGCCAGCAGGTCGCTTTCATACCGAGGGCCCGTCTGCTCCCCCAGGCGCGTGACATCGAGGGCGATGTAGCGGACGACGCGATCTTCCGTTCTGTCGCGCCCCAGGTAGACGGCAAGGGCTCCCTCGCGCAGCGCCTCGGTGCGCACGGCGGGCCCCGCGATAAACGCCATGTTCAGATGCCCGACGGGCGCAGACGCATCGGGCCTGGGTGCCGCAGGGTCCGCATCGCACATCAACGCATCAGGCGCCTGTACTCCGTCGCTTCGCCAGACCGCCACACGCGGCCCGTTGACGAACATGACCTGCGTCATCGGGTCGTCGAGCGCCCGTTCGACGACCCGCTCATCGGGGCGGCCGGCGACATCGAGATCGATCGTCGATTGAGCAAGCGGCAGGCTTGCCGTAAAACCCGATGTCGAAGCAAAGTCCCATGCAGACCAACTCACCGCGCATCACGCTCCCGCAGCACGACGTCGCCTGCGGTGCTCCCCGTCCGCCCATACGGCAGCCAGCTGTCCGCCGATCGAAACAGGGTGCGCGCATCGCCGCACCCCGCGCGGGCACGATAGCGCGCTGCGAGCTCGATGCGCTCGCGCGAGCTTTCCGAAAGCGGTTCGGGCAGCTGGGCCAGGTCGAACCAGCCGACATCCGAGCTCTCCTCGTCCGAGACGCACGCCGCGCAAGGTTCGTCCAAAAGCCGACAGGTAAAGAGAAGCTCAAGATACTGGACGCGGTCGCCGTTTTCATAGGTAACCTCGCGCGGGTCGGCATGGACGGACACCAGCTCGCGCACGGCGATGCGAACGCCCGCCTCCTCGGCCGCCTCACGTACGAGCGTATCGGCAGGCTCCTCCCCCGGCTCGTTGATGCCCGAGATGAGCGCCCAGCGCCCGGTATCTGTCCGCTTGCCGAGTAGTATTCGGCCGGACTCGTCCTCGATATAGCCGGTCACGCCCACAAGCCACAACGGGTCGTGACCGATGCGCTCCCTCAGGCGCACGATGAACTCAGGGGTGGGCATCGATGCCTCCGTTTCGCACAGTTCGATTTCGTGCCATCGTACTCCACATCGGCGCAAGAGACTATCATGGTGAACGTGCCTCCGCTCGACACCGCGGACGGCATCCCATCACACGAGAAAGCCACCTGCCCATGAACCGTCACCCAAAGCTTCCAAAACGCCGTGCTGTCGCGCTCCTGTTCACCTGCGTCTGCCTGCTGTCCGCCTCACTGCTCGGCGGATGCGGCAACACGTCACCATCGGGTTCGCAGCCCACGGCTGCCGGGAGCCGGGAAGCATCCGAGCACACAAGCACCACGCTGCAGGATTCCAGTGACTGGCACGATATCGACGTCGGGTGCGACCTCGGAGACGCGCAGCCCTTAGATCTCTCCTATGCCCGCAACTTCACCATCGACACCTTCGAGGACGGGTACCGCCTGGTGTGCATCTCCAACGGCGACCGCTTCCTCATCGTCCCTGAGGGCGCACAGGTGCCGCAGGGGCTCGACGAGGACATCGCCATCATCGAGCAGCAGCCGAGCAGCGTCTATCTCGTCTCGACGGGCATGATCTGCCTGCTCGACGAACTCGATACCCTGGACGATGTGACCGTATCGTCCGTGACCGCCGAAGACAGCCCGAACGACCATCTCACGCAAGCGCTCGAGGAAGGCTCCACCGTATACGGGGGCAAGTACAGCGCGCCCGATTTCGAGCTCATCGCCGACAAGGGCTGCACGCTGGCGATCGAGAACACCAAGATCAACCATGCGCCCGATATCAAAGCCAAGCTCGAGGACCTCGGATGCGTCGTGCTCACCGAGCAGTCGAGCACCGAGCCAGAGGTGCTGGGACGTCTTGAGTGGATCAAGCTCATGGGCACCATCTTTGGTCGCGAAGACGAGGCGCAGAAAAGCTTTGAGCGCCTCGCCGCGCGCATCGATGCCGCATCCGCCGACGAGCCGCTCGGCAAGACAGCGGCGTTCTTCTACATCAACGAGGACGGGGCGGCCGTCACGCGCCGGTCGACCGATTACTTCTCGCAGATGATCGAGATGGCCGGTGGCACCTTCCTCTCGTTTGACCCGGCCGATGAGGATGGGGGCGCCTCCTCATCGGTGCAGGCCGTCATCGACCTGGAAACCTTCTATGCCGACGCGCACGACGCCGACGTAATCATCTACAACACGACCGTCGATGCGAGCGTCACCTCGCTTGACGACCTTGTCGCAAAAAACCCGCTGCTCGCTGACTTTACCGCTGTTAAGAGCGGCCGTGTCTTCGCCTGCGACGAGAACATCTATCAGGCCATGACGAGCGCTGACCGCATCATCGGCGACCTTCACGCAGCTCTGGAGGGCCACGATGGCAACGCCGGGTTCATCTGGAAATTGGACTGACGCCATGGGTGCGATCGCACACCGGCGACCGGCAGCGCGCGCCGTCCTGGTCGACATCATCCTGGCGTCGCTGCTCGTCACCATCGCCGCCGCCAGCCTCGTCGCCGGCAGCGTCGACATCGCACCGAGCGACATCGTTTCCCTGCTAGCAGCAGGCCCGGACACCTCGACGGCAAGCCGCATCCTTTGGGACATTCGTCTACCCCGTATCGTCGTCGCCATCCTGCTCGGCGGCGCCCTGTCGCTATCCGGCTTTCTGCTTCAGACGTTTTTTGCCAACCCCATCGCCGACCCCTTCGTGCTCGGCATCTCCTCCGGGGCGCGCCTGACCGTCGCGATCGTCATGATCGCTGTGCTGGGCTCGAGCCGCATCATGACACCTGCCATGTCGGTGGGCGCCGCGTTTCTGGGCTCCTTGATGACGATGGGGTTCGTCCTCATCATCGCTCGCAGAGTCCGATCCGTCAGCATCCTGATCGTCGCCGGCGTCATGGTGGGCTACATCTGCTCCGCTGCGACCAGCTTTCTGATCGCGTTTGCCGACGAGCAGGACATCGTCAACCTGCAGAACTGGTCGCAAGGCAGCTTCGCGGGCTCAAGCTGGACGGACGCGGCATTTCTCGCCGTCTTCGTCACCGCCGCGACCATCAGCGTCTTCGCCCTGTCGAAACCCTTGGGCGCCTATCAGCTCGGCGAGGCCTATGCGCGCACCGTCGGTGTCAACATCGTGGCCTTGCGCCTCTATATCGTGATGGTCTCGAGCTTGCTGTCCGCCTGCGTCGTGGCGTTCGCGGGCCCCATCTCCTTTGTCGGCATCGCCGCGCCCCATCTTGCCAAAATTGCGGTTCGAACATCCAAACCGCTCCACGTGACGCCCGCCTGCTTTCTGTGCGGGGCGGTGTTCTGCTGCGGATGCGACCTCGTCGCGCGCTTGCTGTTCTCCCCTGTCGAGCTGTCGGTGTCTGCCGTCACGGCGGTGGTCGGAGCGCCGATCGTCATCAGCCTTCTGCTGACCAGACGAGGAGGCCGATGATGAACAGCCCCGCGTCGACAACCGCTCACACCGCTCAGGACGCGCCGATGCCCGCACTGCGCATCACCCGGCTCGCTGTCGGCCACGGCGCGCGTCCGCTTATCGAGAACGTCTCGTTTGAGGTGGCGGCCGGCGAAGTCGTCGCCCTGATCGGCTCCAACGGATCGGGCAAAACGACCCTGCTTCGGACGATCGCCGGACAGCTGTCTCCGCTGGCGGGGCGCATCGAGCTTGCCGGACGTCCACTCGAGGCGCTGAGCTCCGGCGAACGTGCGCGCGCACTCGCCGCGATGTTCACGGCGCGCCCTCAAACCGAGCTTCTCACCTGCCAGGATATCATTGAGATGGGGCGGTATCCGTACACCGGCCGCCTCGGCGTGCTCACCGATGAGGATCACGCGCACGTGCGGCACGCCATGGAGCAGACAGGCATCTGGGAGCTTCGCGCCCGTGATTTTGCCCACATGAGCGACGGTCAGCGACAGCGCGCCCTCATCGCGCGAGCGCTCGTACAGCGCACGGACGTCCTGCTGCTCGACGAACCGACCTCATATCTGGACATCCGCGCGCAGCTCGACATGCTGCAGCTGTTCCGGGATCACGCGCGCACCGAGGGAGTCGCCGTCCTCGCCTCCCTCCACGAGATCGAGCTCGCGATGAAGGCGGCCGACCGCATCGTATGCATACGCGAGGGTCATATCTGGGCGCAGGGAACGCCGGAGGAGATCTTCGAGCCGCAGCGAATCGAGCGGCTCTACGACCTGCGTCCCCATACCTTCAACGGCAGCTTCGGAAGCGTCGAGCTGCCGCGTCCGAACGGGTGTGCACGGGTCTTCGTTGCGGTCGGCGAAAACGACGCCGCCGCGTGCTTCAGGGCGCTCCAACGCCACGGCATCCCCTTTGCCACCGGCATCCTGCGCAACCGCGACATCAACGGCGCCCTCGCGCGCTCGCTTGCGACGCGAGCTGTTTTCGAGCAGGAAGAAGATCAGGGATGCGAGGATGCCGTGCGCGAGGCGCTTGAGGTCTTGCGCACCTGCGAGGCGCTCATCTGCTGCGCCACGCCCTCGGGCAACGGCGACGGCGCATGCGCCAAGCTCGTGTCCGAAGCAAACGCCGCGGGAATACCGGTGTACGCAAACGTATGGGAATACCTCGACGTCGCCGCGTCAGTCTGACGCACCGCCGTCAGCACCGTTGCGTCCTTAAGCGCCTGCCGCAGCCGCGACAAAGGCCTTCCACAGGTTGAAGTCGGTCTCCATCGTGCGCCACGTGTACTCAGGATGCCATTGCACGCCCAGGCAGAAGCGCTCAGAGGGCACCTCGATGCCCTCGGGCACGCCATCGGTGGCGCGCGCCACGAGCTCCACGCCGTCGCCGAGCCGGTCGACGCAGCAATGGTGGCTGGAATTTGCCTGGATGAGCGTGTAGCCGCCCACGGCACGCGCGAGCAGCGAGCCGCCGCGAATCTCGACCGGGTGCGCCGGGTCGCTCAGAATCGGACGGTGCCGCCACAGCGCCATGCCGTCGACCGGCTCAAAGCTGGGGACGTCCATGCACAGCGACCCGCCGAGGGCGACGTTGAGCATCTGGGCGCCGCGGCAGGTGGCAAACAGGGGCTTATGCGCCGCGAGCGCAGTGCGGATGAGACGGAGCTCGAACGCATCGCGCTCATGGCACAGCAGCGCCTCGTCGTAGGGGCGCTCATCGCCCCAGAGCGCCGGATTGACATCCTGACCGCCCGGAAGCGCGATGCCGTCGGCCATGTCCACCATGCGCGCGAGCACCCCGTCATCCTCGGTAAGCGGCATGATGAGCGGCAACCCACCCGCCGCGAGGATCGCGTCGAGGAACACCGTGGCCGCGGTCTCCTCGGGAGCCAGGGCCTCGGGCATCTTGAGGCACGGCTGGCACTGCTCCAGACGCGGCGCGACAAGAATGAGCGGGCGGTCGCCCGCTTGAGCTGCAGCGGTGATGTCCTCTAGCTTGGCCATGATGCCTCATTTCTCATATCGGGTGCGCGGAGACGAGGGAACGCCCGACTCGCACAGAACAGTCGGAACTGATCGGGATGCCGTCAGTGCCCCTTGATGGAATCCAAGAAGTCGCGGGCGCGCTGCGTCTGGGGGTGATCGAAGAACTCGTCAGGGGCGCCCATCTCGACGATCTGCCCGTCCGCCATGAACACGACGCGGTCGGCGACGCGGCGCGCGAAGTTCATCTCGTGCGTGACCACCACCATGGTCATGCCGCCCCGCGCGAGCTCGACCATGACGTCGAGGACCTCGTTGATCATCTCGGGGTCGAGCGCGCTCGTCGGTTCGTCGAACATCATCGCCTTGGGGTTCATGGCAAGCGAGCGCGCGATGGCGACGCGCTGTTGCTGGCCACCGGACAGCTGCGCGGGGACTTTGTCGGCCTGTTCGGCCACGCCCACGCGGGCGAGCAGCTCCATGGCGCGGCGCTCCGCCTCCTCACGCTTCATACCGAGCACGTCGATCGGGCCGAGCGTGACGTTCTCGAGAATCGTCTTGTGCGCGAACAGGTTGAAGCTCTGAAACACCATGCCGAGCTCGGCGCGCATCGCGGCGAGCTCGCGTCCCTCGCGCGGCAGCGGCTTGCCCTCGATGAGGACCTCGCCCGAATCGATGGTCTCGAGGCGGTTGATCGTGCGGCACATGGTCGACTTGCCGGAACCCGACGGGCCGATCACGACGAGCACCTCGCCGCGCATCACCTTGAGATTGATGTCGCGCAGCACGTGAAGGTCACCGTAGTGCTTGTCGACATGGCGAAGCTCGATGACGGGCGTCTCTTGGGCTTTTTGCGGTTGCATGCGAATCCCCTTTTCGGTCATGGGAGACTACGGTTAGCGGATGATCTTCACACCCAAGCGATCGGCGACAAGGGCGGACAGCTTGTTGATGGCGAAGTTCAACAGGATGTAGATGATGGCGACCGTGAAGTACATCGACACGAGGGCGTCGTAGTTGGTGATGAGCACGCGCGCGTTCTGCATGAGATCCGGATAGCTCACCACATACGCGACGGTCGTGTCCTTGACCACGACGACCAGCTGCGAGATGAGCGAGGGGATCACGTAGCGGATCGCCTGAGGAAGCACGATCTTGAACATGATGCGCGCCGGGCGCATGCCGAGCGACAGGGCCGCCTCGACCTGGCCGCGCGGCACGGCGTTGACGCCAGCGCGCAGGACCTCTGCGAGCACGCCCGAGGCGGCGAGCGCGACGGGCAAGGTGATCATCCAGAACGCCGAGAGCTTGATGCCGTACTGCGGAACGACCAGGAAGAAGAAGTAGATGAGCAAAAGGCTCGGCACGCCGCGGAAGAAATCGGTAACCGCGCGGCACGCGGCAGACAGCGGCTTTACGCCGCTCGTGCGGCCGAGCATGAGCACGAGGCCCAAGGCGAGCGCCAGGGCGCCGGCGACCAGCGCCACCGAGACGGTCCCCCTGAAACCCTGGAGCAGGTAGCGCCAGGTGGTCGGCTGCGCCAAAAACGTCCAGTAGCGCGGCGCGAGCTGGCCGGTGATATAGAACTGGCGCACGATAAGCGCGATGCCGATGGCGACGAGCACGGCGGAGACGGCCGTGCCGACGATCATGCGGCGGCGCGTACGGGGACCGGGCTGCTCGTACAGGGCGTCGCGGATGCTCAAGGGCTTGGTGGAAGCACTCATCGCAGAATCCTCACCTTCTTGTCCAGGCGGTTGCCGACGAAGCTGATGACAACCGCGCTGCCCACATAGCCGAGGGCAGCGATCAAAAAGGCCAGCACGCCGCCGGTGGAGCGCGTGTTGATGTAGGAGACGATACCGGTGAGCTCCTCCGGGCTCATGGGCACCTGGGAGCCGAGCGAGGTGGTGAGCATCACGGCGATCAGCAGGTTGGTCATGGGAAGGACCGCGGAGCGCAGCGCCTGGGGGATCACGATCTGGCGGATGATCTGCCCGAACGTGAGGCCCAAGGAGCGGGCGGCCTCGATCTGCCCGACACCGATCGTATTGATACCGCTCATGAAGTTCTCAGAGCCGAAGGCCGAGCCCATGAGGATCGTGGCGACGATGACGCACACCGTGTAGTCGAGCACGAGCCGCAGGTTGGGCAGGGCGTACACGATGATGACGAGCAAGGCGATACCGGGTATGTTGCGAAAGATCTGGACGTACAGGTCGCCCACGATACGCAGGGGCTTGAGCGGCGAGATGCGCATCACCGTGATGAGCACCGAGAGCACCATCACGAAGGCGAAGGCGACCGCCGTCATCCACCAGGTGGTGAGCAGGGCGGACAGGTAGTCCTGCCCGTAGGTGGACAGCAGCTCGTTGAGTCCCATGCGACCTCCCTAGCGTGTGTCGAAGATGAACTGAGCACGGTATATCGCACGGCGGCGCACAGGAAGCATCCCGTACGCCGCCGCAACCGAACGTGGGGCGCCCCGCGCGCGGGGCGGACGCGTCCTTACGCGCCGATCGCGGGAGGCTCGGGCGCCTCGTCGATCTCGGCACGGTCGCCGATGCAGACCTGCCACAGGTCGGCCCACAGGCCGCTCTCCTCGATCTGCTCGAGGAAGCCGTTCACGAAGGAGACGCCGTCGGAGTCGAGCGGCAGGCCGATGCCGTAGGCGTCAACGGGACCGAACTCCTCGCCGGCGAGCTTGTACTTGCCGGGGCGCTTGACCATGTCGCTCATGAGCATCGTCACGTCGATGACGTAGGCGTCGACGCGACCCTGCTCGAGGGCGGTGCGCGCCTCCTCGTCGGTGGTGAACTCCTGGATCTTCGCCTCGGGGGCGTACTCCTCCAGGACGGTCGGGCCCGTGGAGCCAGACTGGGCGGCGACGTTTTTACCCGCGAGGTCGTCGACCCCGTTGATGTCGCCGTTGTCGGCCATCACGAGGATGCCCTGCTGCGTGGTGTAGTAGGGGCCGGCAAACGAGATGAGCTTCTTGCGGTCGTCGGTGATCGAGTAGGTGGCAAAGACGGTATCGACCTGGTCGTTCGTGAGGACGGACTCGCGCGTGTCGGACGTGACCTGCGTGAGCTCATAGGCGTTCTCGTCACCGAGGATGTAGCGCGTGAGCATCTGGAACAGGCCGGCATCGAAGCCGCGGACCTTGTTGTCCTTCTCGTTCATGAGGCAGAAGAGCATGGACGTCTGCACGCCGCCGACGCGCAGCTTGCCGGCCTCCTTCACCTTGCTCGCCCACGTGCTGGCCTCGACGGCGGCGGCGTCGGCGACGGGCCCCGAGGCGACGAGCTCGTCGTACGCCTGCGTATCGAGCTGAATCTCCTCGGTGTCAGAGGACTCGGCGGCGTCGCCCGACCCTTCCGGTGCGGGAGCGTCAACATCGCCGCAGCCGGCAAGACCGAATGCGGCGACGCCCGCGACGGCGCCGAAGCCGATCAGCGCGCTCCGGCGGTCGATAAGATGCATGTTGTTGCGAGAGGTGCTGGACATGGGGTTGATCCTTTCAGAAGTGCGCGGACGGCAGCGACCGCGCAAAAGACGGTAGGGTCATTGTAATCGTTAATCATACCCTTTTAGTCAGAATTGAAACCGTAACACAAGCGACCCCGCACCCGGTGCACAAGAAATCCCAGCGCATCGACGAGAAAGGGGCGGGCGCACCATCGCTGCACGCCCGCCCTTCGCGTGCGTTACTCCTCGAACTGGGAGTTATAGAGCTCGGCGTAGAAACCGCCGCGCGCGAGCAGCTCGTCATGCGTGCCCGATTCGACGATGTCGCCGTCGCGCAGGACCAAGATGACGTCGGCGTTGCGGATGGTCGACAGGCGGTGCGCGATGACGAAGCTCGTCCTGCCCTGCATGAGGGCGTCCATGGCGCGCTGGATGCGCTCCTCGGTGCGCGTGTCGACGTTGGAGGTCGCCTCGTCGAGGATGAGGATCGGGCGGTCGGCGATGAATGCGCGCGCGATGGTCAACAGCTGCTTTTGGCCCTGGCTCACGTTGGAGGCGTCCTCGTTGAGCTCGAAATCGTAGCCGCCGGGAAGCGTGCGGATGAAGTGGTCGGCGAGCGCCGCGCGGGCAGCCGCGCATACCTCGTCGTCGCTGGCGCCCTCCCGTCCGTAGCGGATGTTCTCGCGCACCGATCCCTTGAACAGCCAGGTGTCCTGCAGGACCATGGCGAAGTTGGCACGCAGGTCATCGCGAGCGCAGTCGCGCACGTCGACGCCGTCCACCCGGATCGAGCCGGCGCCGACATCGTAGAAGCGCATGAGCAGCTTCATGAGGGTCGTCTTGCCGGCACCGGTCGGGCCCACGATGGCGACGGTCTGGCCGGGCTGAATGTCGCAGCTGAAATCATGGATGATCGTCTTATCGGGAACGTAGCCGAACCGCACGTGCTCGAACTGGACCGCTCCCCTCTCGCGAGCAGGGAGCTCAGGCGTCACGGCATCGGGCGTCTCCTCCTCGCTATCGAGGAACTCGAAAACGCGCTCCGCCGCCGCGGACAGCATCTGGAGCATGTTGGACACCTGCGTGAGCTGGGTGATGGGCTGCGTGAAGTTGCGGACGTACTGCATGAACGCCTGGATGTCACCGACCGTGATCGCGCCGGATATAGCCAGGAAGGCACCGAAGGAGACCACGGCCACATATGCCAGGTTCGCCACGAGGTTCATGATGGGCTGCATGAGGCCGGACAGGAACTGCGAGCGCCATCCCGCCTGGAACAGCAGGTCGTTGTCGCCGTCGAAATCGGCCACGGCGCGCTGTTCGCGATTGAAGACCTTGATGACGTTTTGCCCCGAGAAGCTCTCCTCGATGATGCCGTCCACGCGACCGAGCAGCGCCTGCTGCTGGCGGAAATAGCGCTGGGAGACGCGGACGACGAGAACGACGAGGACGAGCGAGACGGGGACCGTGAGAAACGTCAGGCCCGCCAGCGGAAGCGACACCGAGAGCATCATCACCGTCACGCCGACAAGTTGCGTCGTAGAGGTGATGAGCTGCGTCACGCACTGGTTGAGCGACTGGCCGACCGTATCGACGTCGTTGGTGATGCGCGACAGGACGTCGCCCACCGCGTTGCTCTCGAAATACGACAGCGGCATGCGGTCGATCTTCTCGACGATCTCGCGGCGCATGCGATAGCACACGCGCTGCGTGACCCCGGTCATGAGCCATCCCTGACAGAAGTTGAACGCCGCCGAGGTGACATACAGGCACAGCAGCCCCGCCAAGATGTAGCCGATGCCGGCGAAATCGATCGAGCCGGTGCCCATCACCTTGGCAGCGACGCCCTCGAACAGCTTGGTGGTGGCCTGACCCAAGATGCGCGGCCCCACGACGTTGAACACGACCGACGCCACAGCGCATACGAGCGCTATGACGAGCGGGATGCGCTCATGCGCGAGATAGATGACGAGATGCTTGAGGGTTCCCTTGAAATCGCGGGCGCGCTCGGACGCGGGACCGCGGCGGTGCGGACCGGGCATCAGCGCTCACCCCCTTTCTGGACGGAAGCGGGCGCGGCGGCGTCGCCGGCGTAGCCGCCCGCCAGCCCGAGCTCGGATTCCGAGAGTTGGCTTTTGGCGATCTCGAGATACTCGGGGCAGGTGCGCAGCAGCTCCTCGTGCGTTCCACGTCCCACGATGCGTCCCTCGTCGAGCACGAGAATCTCGTCAGCGTGCATGATCGTCGCGATGCGCTGCGCCACGATGATGATGGCCGCACCGGCGCTGCTGCGGGCGAGCTCGGCACGAAGGGTCGCATCGGTCTTGTAATCGAGCGCCGAGAACGAGTCGTCGAAGACGAGCACCTTCGGATGGATGGCAAGCGCGCGTGCGATGGAAAGGCGCTGGTTCTGCCCGCCGGACACGTTGGACCCGCCCTGGCTGATGGGGCTGTCGTACCCTTCCGGCTTCGCATCGATGAACTCCACGGCCTGGGCGATGCAGGCAGCCTCGACCATGGCGTCATCGTCCATCGCCTCGTCACCGAACTTGATGTTGCTCTTTATGGTTCCGCTGAACAGCATGCGCTGCTGCGGGACATAGCCGATTGTGCGCCGAAGCTCTGCCAAGTCGATGGTGCGGATGTCGACGCCGTCGAGCGTGATCGCACCCTCCGTCACGTCGTAGAGGCGCGGGATGAGCTGCACGAGCGTGGACTTACCGCAGCCGGTGGAGCCGATGATGGCGGTCGTGCGCCCCGGCTCGGCCGTGAAGCTGATGTGCTCGAGCGTCGGCACGTCCGCATCCGGGTAGGAGAAGGTCACATCGTGATATTCGACCACGCCGCGCCAGCCCTCATCGCCCTCGCGCGAGACGCGCGCCTGAGGCTCGGGGTCGCGGATGGACGTCGCGGTGTCGAGCACCTCCTGCACGCGATCGGCCGCCACACTGGCGCGCGGCAGCATGACCGAGATCATGGTGAGGATCATGAAGCTCATGATGACCTGCATGACGTAGTTGATATACGCCATGAGCGTTCCGACCTGCAGGCTGCCCGCATCGACTCCCTGGGCGCCGAACCACACGATGCCGACGGTCGTCGCGTTCATGACGATCATCATGACGGGCATGAGCAGGGTCATGCAGCGGTTGGTGAAGATATAGGTCGCGGTGAGCTCGCGGTTCGCCCGGTCGTAGCGCTCCTCCTCGTACTGCTGGCGACCGAAGGCGCGAATGGGCATGATGCCAGTGAGGATCTCGCGCGCGACGAGGTTGTTGCGGTCGACGAGGGATTGCATGATCTTGAACTTGGGCAGCGTGGCCCCCATGAGGACGCCGATAGCGATCGCGATGGCGACAATCGCCACGACCAAGATCCACTCCATACCTGTAGGCGTCGACAGGACGCGTACCACGGCCCCCAGCCCCATGCAGGGGGCGAACAACACGATGCGAAGGCACATGACGGTGACCATCTGGATCTGCTGGATATCGTTGGTCGCACGCGTGATGAGCGAGGCGGCGGAAAACTTGTTCATCTCGGCAGGCGAGTAGTCCAAGACGTGCTCGAAGAGCTCATGACGCAGGTCACGCGCAATCGTGGCAGAGGTTCGGCTCGCGTTGAGGGCCGCGAGGATCGCGCAGGCAGCGGAGGCGAGCGCGATGCCGAGCATGATGAGGCCCTGTCGCACCAGGTAGTCGGACTGAACGCGGCCAAGATCGACGCCGGCGTCGCGATACGCCTGCTCGACATATTGAATGGCACGCGACCGGACGAGAGACCCATCCGTGTCCCCGAGCTTCTCGATCAGCTGACCGCGCAGGTCGGACAGGGAGCCAGAAGCAAGGTTGCCGGCACCGCTCGCATCGGCGAGCGCGTCGCCAGAAGCGCTTTGATCGACCTGATAGACGATCGCCTCGGCCTCGGCCATAGGTCCCTCGATGGTCTCGCGGTCCTGTTCGGTGCCGGTAAAGGTGCGAACACCGCTGGCATCCGGAGCGCTGTAAGAGGACTCGATGTGCGCCGCCTCCTTATCGGTTAGGAACAGCTCGACACGGGAAAGGTCGTCGGAGCCGATCTGTTCCGGCACGGGGCTGGCGATACCGCCCTGCCCGATACCGACATCGACGATATCGCTCATGATGCCAGGAAGCGTGAGCTCAAAGTTCGCCTGCGCAAAGAGCAGGACCAGGGCGATCAGGAAGTTGAGCTTATGCGCTCTGAGAAACCGGAAGATCGTCACGTGCCGCTCTCCCCTCTTATATATCTACATGTTCGTGCGGAACCTATTCTTTCCGAATTTCGTTCGGCCTATCTTGGGCGCTCGCGATTCATAAACACCAAACAACGCGCCATGAAGGCGTCTTGACCAACAGCCCTGCTCGATGGCGGGCAAACGTCCTGGCAAAGCGATCGGTCCTTGTAGCCAGACCAGGAGATTCGCAAGGTCGGTACGGAAAAGAAAAGGCACCCCGTGGGGTGCCTGAACATTTGCTATCCGATTGCTCGGTTCACGCGCTGTCTGCCGTTAAGGCGAATTAGGAACGGGCAACCTTGCCGGACTTGAGGCAGTTGGTGCAAACGTTCATCTTGCGACGGTGACCGTCAACAACAACGTAGACACGCTGGATGTTGGGACGGAACTTGCGAATTGCGACGCGGTGCGAGTGGCTAATGGAGCGACCAGCAACGGGGTGCTTACCGCAGATCTCACAAACCTTAGACATATCAGGTAACCTCCTTGGACGGCAGTCGGACAGCCGCATGAACAAACAGCATTGCACTATAGCACAGAACACGGGATATGTGCGGAATCTACATAAGCCCGTGCTTTGTGCGGTGGAGACAGGGTACCCCGCCCCTGCAGCATATGCAAGAACATCTCCGGCAGCCGAACATTTGGACACATGAATATGTAGCGAACGTCATATCACCATAGGGGGTCCAGCGAGCCCTACATCTCCCGCCGTTCGGAGACACCGACGAGGCGATACCTCCGACCCAATGGCACGGCACGAAATCATCTAACACCAATGCGCTCCCCTACGCCTTAATAATTGAAGCGTTTCATTTGTTTTGTGGTCAAAGTGGACTCATTTTGGATGAACTGACGGTTTTGCGAGGTTGATTTAGGTACATGTGGGTACTTGCGCATCAGCCCTTCTTCATATCTTTGTCATATATCGGTCATGTTTCGCTTGTTGAAGCGTTTCAATCGACCGTTTACGGCAAAGATTTCTCAAAGACACCCTTCGCGCGGGTCACCTTATATAGAATACGAGTCATAGGCAGGCACCGATGAAAAGGAGCTCAGCATGGCAAAAAAGCCAACGGTCGAAGCCGCCCCCGCAATCGTAGATTCGATTGAGGCCTTCGAGGCCAAACTCGCGAGCATGCGCGAGGCCCAGAAGGTCTTCGCCACCTACACCCAGGAGCAGGTGGACAAGATTTTCTACGAGGCTGCCATGGCGGCCAACAAGGCCCGTATCCCTCTGGCCAAGATGGCCGTCGAGGAGACCAAGCGTGGCGTTCTCGAGGACAAGGTCATCAAGAACCACTACGCGGCCGAGTACATCTACAACGCGTACAAGAACACCAAGACCTGTGGCGTGATCGAGCGCGATGAGGCCTACGGCATCACCAAGGTCGCCGAGCCCATCGGCGTCGTCGGCGCGGTCATCCCGACCACCAACCCGACCTCGACCGCTATCTTCAAGTGCCTCATCTGCCTGAAGACCCGCAACGCCATCATCATCTCCCCGCACCCCGCCGCGGCCCAGTGCACCATCGCCGCCGCCAAGGTCGTGCTCGACGCCGCCGTCAAGGCCGGCGCCCCCGAGGGCATCATCGGCTGGATCGATCGGCCCACCCTCGAGCTTACCAGCAAGCTCATGAGCGATGTCGACATCATCCTCGCCACCGGCGGCCCCGGCATGGTCAAGTCCGCCTACTCCAGCGGCAAGCCCGCCCTGGGCGTCGGCGCCGGCAACACCCCCGTCGTCATCGACGAGACGGCCGACATCCTGAACGCCGTCAACTCCATCATCCACTCCAAGACCTTCGACAACGGCATGATCTGCGCCTCGGAGCAGTCCGTGACCGCGCTTGACTCCGTCTACGACCAGGTCAAGGCCGAGTTCGAGCGCCGCGGCTGCTACTTCGTCAAGAAGGGCAAGGAGCTCGAGGCCCTGCGCGAGACCATGTTCAAGAACGGCGCGCTCGACCACCGCATCCCCGGCATGCCCGCCGCCAAGATTGCCGAGCTCGCCGGTATCTCCGTGCCGCCGAAGACCAAGATCTTGATCGCCGAGGTCACCTCCACCGACCCCGCGACCGAGGAGTTCAGCCACGAGAAGCTCTCCCCCGTCCTGGCCATGTATCACGCCAAGACCTTCCAGGAGGCCGTGGACAAGGCCGAGCACCTCGTGCTCGCCGGCGGCCCGGGCCACACCGCGTCCCTGTACGTGCACCCCGCCGAGAAGGAGAAGATCGCGCTGTTCGAGGACACCATGAAGGCGTGCCGCATCGTGATCAACACCCCGTCCTCCCAGGGCGGCATCGGCGACCTGTACAACTTCGGCATGAAGCCGTCCCTCACGCTGGGCTGCGGCTCCTGGGGTGGCAACTCCGTCTCCGAGAATGTTGGGGTGAAGCACTTGCTCAACATCAAGACCGTGGCCGAGCGCCGCGAGAACATGCTCTGGTTCAGGGCTCCCGAGAAGATCTACTTCAAGAAGGGCTGCACGCCCGTCGCTCTCGACGAGATCGGCAACGTGATGGGCAAGAAGCGCGCCTTCATCGTCACCGACCAGTTCCTCTACAAGAACGGCAACTGCCGCGCCATCGAGGCCAAGCTCGACGAGATGGGTGTCGCTCACGACTCCTTCTATGACATCCAGCCCGACCCGCGCCTGCAGGACGCCATGAAGGGCGTCGAGCGCATCCGCGCCTTCGAGCCCGACGTCATCATCGCCGTCGGCGGCGGCTCCGCCATGGACGCCGGCAAGATCATGTGGCTCATGTACGAGCACCCCGAGGTCAACTTCGAGGATGCCGCCATGGACTTCATGGACATCCGCAAGCGCGTCTTCACCTTCCCCAAGATGGGTGAGAAGGCTTACTTCGTCGCCGTCCCGACCTCTTCGGGCACCGGCTCCGAGGTGACCCCGTTCGCGATCATCACCGACGCCGAGACCGGCATCAAGTGGCCGATCGCCGACTACGCGCTGCTGCCGAACATGGCCATCGTCGACGTCGACAACGCCATGACCGCGCCCAAGGGCCTCACCTGCGCCTCCGGTATCGACGTCATGACGCACGCCATCGAGTCCTACGTCTCCATCATGGCCTCCGACTACACCAAGGGCCTCTCCATGCGCGCCGCCAAGCTCGTCTTCGAGAACCTGCCCGCGGCCTACGAGAAGGGCGCCGCCGACCCGCACGCCCGCGAGGAGATGCACAATGCTTCCTGCCTCGCCGGCATGGCCTTCGCCAACGCCTTCCTCGGCGTGAACCACTCCATGGCCCACAAGCTCGGTGCCTACCATCACCTGCCCCACGGCCTGGCCAACGCCGTCATCCTCACCCGCATCATGCGCTACAACGCTGCTGAGAAGCCCGTCAAGATGGGCACCTTCTCCCAGTACCAGTATCCGCATGCGCTCAAGGACTACGCCGACCTCGGCCGTTACTGCGGCTGCACCGGCAAGGACGACCACGAGGTCTTCGAGAACTTCATCGCCAAGCTCGAGGAGCTCATGGAGTCCATCGGTATCAAGAAGACCATCGCCGAGTACGGTGTCGACGAGAAGTACTTCCTCGAGACCCTCGACGAGATGAGCGAGCAGGCCTTCAACGACCAGTGCACCGGCGCCAACCCGCGCTACCCGCTCATCAGCGAAATCAAGGAGCTCTACCTCGACGCCTACTACGGCCGCGAGCCCCAGAGCTACGAGGCCTAATCGAGGAACATCCTCGAAAGTGCGTGTCGCCCGGGGGATACGCCCGCGTGTTCCCCGGGTATAAGTAGATGGTGCAAACCACAGAAAGGACGGTAGCGCCATGATTCTTCCCGATACCAAGGTCGAGCTCGCCCGCCGCGGCAACAAGGTCGTCTACGACCTCGGCGACAAGATCGTCAAGGTCTTCAACGAGACCAAGCCCGTCTCGGACGTGTTCAACGAGGCCCTGAACCTCGCCCGCATCAACGAGTGCGGCATCCGCAGCCCGCGCGCCCTTGAGGTCACGCAGATCGAGGACGGCGGCTGGGCGCTTGTCACCAGCAAGGTCCCCGGCACCACCCTCGCCGAGAAGATGGTCGCTGAGCCCGCTCGCTTCTACGAGTACCTCGAGCAGTTCGTGGACCTGCAGATCGAGATTCACTCCTTCCGCTCCCCGCTGCTCCCCCGTCAGCGCGACAAGTATGCGCGTATGATCAACTCCCTCGAGGAGCTCAACGCTTCCACGCGCTACGACCTGCTGCAGCGTCTTGACGGCATGAAGCTCGAGACCAACGTCTGCCATGGCGACTTCAACCCCACCAACGTCATCGTGGGTGACGACGGTCAGCTCTACGTCTGCGACTGGGCACACGCCACCCAGGGCGCTCCCGCCGCTGACGCCGCCATGACCTACCTGCTGTTCGCCCTGCAGGACAAGCAGCAGGCCGACGCCTACCTCGAGCTGTACTGCGACCGCGCCGACGAGCCGGTCCAGATCGTCCGCAGCTATCTGTCCATCGTCGCCGCCTCCGAGCTTGCCCGCAAGCGCGGCGGTGCCAACGATGAGTTCCTCATGAGCTGCATCGACGTGTTCGATTATCAGTAAGGGGTAACTCCCACCGGAAGCCCCCGCGGGTTTCCCTTCGAAACGTCCTCGGCCTTCGGCCTGCGGATTGTTTCTCAGGGAAAGCCCGCGGGGGCTTCCTGCGTATTCCTTGCTGCGGGTAATCTGCAATGGGGGAAATTGGTGAGCGCCGCTATGCGGCGCTCTTTTTATTGAAAGGCCCAGCAGATGAGGGTGCCGGTGTGGTTGGTTATGGTGGCGGCATCGCGCTCGATGACGTTGGAGATGCCCAGATCGCTCAGCAGCTCGACGCGATGGTGGTCGAGCTCCCAGCGCATACCGCGCTCGGAAACCATAACCTCGCTTGAAAGCGGAATGAAGGAGAAGCGCGCACCTGCGCGTCCTTCGATGGTCCACGCCTCGCCCGCGTGCAGCACGCGCCCGATAAAGCCATCCTCGATCAGCTCGACGGCACTTCCCCACGACGCGAGGCGCCCGAAGACGCCGAGCAGGTGGTCGGGGTTGCCACCCGAAAGGCAGGTGCACACGAGGGAGGGCGTACCCCATCGCTCCGTCACCGCGCGCAACACAAGCGACAGGTCGGTGAAGTCCTTGTGCGGGTTATAGCGCTCGACAGCGAATGCGGCCGTGCCGTCGCCGCGCTCAGTCGCACGCACGAGCGCGGCACCCGCCTCGCTGACCGAATCGGCGTCGCCGCAGAACAGGTCGACCGCAACATCCGCCGCAAGGGCGGCGTCCAGGCCCCGATCGACGGCGACGACGACATCGCACGTGGCGGCAGCGGCGCGCACGGTGTCCGGCGCGGACGCCTGCGGAGACCCACCGATCACGCACACGCGGCGCGGGGCCGCAGGAGCGCTCACGAGCGCTCCTCAAACGAACGGATGCGGTCGAGCGAGA
This sequence comes from Collinsella tanakaei, assembly GCF_030373545.1. Taxonomy (GTDB): domain Bacteria; phylum Actinomycetota; class Coriobacteriia; order Coriobacteriales; family Coriobacteriaceae; genus Collinsella; species Collinsella tanakaei_C. The sequence continues at coordinate 133,781 of NZ_JAUDCO010000006.1, forward strand.
GCTCGCTGAACTCGTCGATGAAGATCTCGCAGTTCGCCTGTACGACGGGGCGCGTGCCGCGTCCCTCCGAATCGAAGATACCGACCCTGCGGTACCCGACGGAGCCCGAGCTTTTCAAGCCGAACGGCGCGTCCTCGAACACCCAGACCTCACTGCGCGCGGGCACATCCATCCCGCGGGCGGCGCACAGCCGTCGCAGCGCCAGGTCGTAGACGTCCGGATGGTCCTTGGAGGCTCCAGCGTCCTCGGTCGTGACGATGACCTCGAAGAAATCACGGATGCCCGTGGCCTGAAGGCCGGTCTCGACGGCCACGACGGGCGTCGAGGTCGCGATGGCCATGGGGATGCCGGCGGCGTTCGCCGCATCGAGGAACTCGCGAACGCCGCGTCGCAGCGGCACGTCGGAGCGGTAGTGCGCAAGCAGCATGGCCATGAGCCGGTCGTACACCTCGTGCGCGTCGGCGCCGACGCCCCATTTGCGGTGATACCCCTCGCACTCCCCGATCATGGGCAGCGACTCGAACTCAGCGAAATCGTCCGCCGTCACCTGCACACCATAGCTCGCGAGCAGCTCGGGCTGGACCGTAAGCCACATGCCCATCGACTGCAGCAGCGTGCCGTCGCAGTCGAAGATGAAGGCCGCAGGGGCCTCAAGAGAACGGGTCGACATGGCAATCCTCCTCAGACTCGAACGGGCTCGCCAGCGGCGAAGCCCAGGCGCGGCCGAAAGGTCCCGTGCCCGGTCGTAATCCTAGCAAAAGGCGTCCTATCCCTGCACGCTCGAAGCTTCGATGACTGAAAACCGCCCCGTTCCAAAGGATACCGACTCAGGCAATGGGGCGACAGGGGACCAGATTGCCAAATCTGCCAGAACGCACACACCTGAAAAACGACCGTCTCTCGTGTTGAGCGCTTCGGGCGTGCACGCAAGTGTTAAATTATGGATGTTGCGTTGTTGCCGACCCACTCTTCATGGCTCGACCGCATCGCAACCGTTTATCCGCTTCGGATGGCACGCACCATCCACGTCGATTGGACGGACATGTTGGACCGCACGCATGCTGAGCTCGACGAGACGAAGACGGCGTCCCCGGCAAACGGCACTGAACCCTGCCTGATCATCACCGAGGACGACATCCATCTTTTTGCCCAGGGTTCCTGGAACCGCAGCTGGGAGAAGATGGGGGCCCACCCCGATACTCAGGACGGCGTCGACGGATGGCGCTTCTGCGTGTGGGCGCCCGACGTCAAAAGCGTGCACGTCATCGGCGACTTCAACGGATGGGACGAGTGGGCCTGCCCCCTTACCCCGCTTCCGACCGGCGGCCTGTGGCAGGGCTTCGTGCCCGGCCTTTCCCAGGGCGACCTGTACAAGTACGTCATCGAGACCGACGAGGGCAAGCTGCTCTACAAGGCCGACCCCTACGGTTTCTACAGCGAGCAGGTTCCCGGAACCGCCTCGCGCCTGATGGACATCACCGGTTACGAGTGGGCTGATGGCGCCTACATGGAGCGCCGTCGCGGCTCGGACCATATGAAGCAGCCCCTGAACATCTACGAGGTCCATCTGGGCTCCTGGCGCCGCCACGGCGATGAGCCGCAGGGCGATCCCGACGAGAACGGCAACTACCCCGGACCGATGGATCCCTTCCCCGCGCAGCGCGGCGAGTACTACACCTATGACGACCTGTCCGTGGAGCTCGTCGACTACGTCAAGCAGATGGGCTACACCCATATCGAGGTCATGCCAGTCCAGGAGCACCCCTTCGACGGTTCGTGGGGCTATCAGGGAACGGGCTACTACTCCGTGACCTCGCGCTACGGTGAGCCGAAGCAGTTCATGCACTTCATCGATGCCTGCCACGCCGCGGGCATCGGCGTCATCCTGGATTGGGTCCCCGGCGGCTTCTGCGCCGACGCCCAGGGTCTGGCCACGTTTAACGGCCACATGCTCTACGAGCGCGAGATCCATCCCAACTGGGGCACGCACAAGTTCGACTTCGGCCGCGGCGAGGTCCGCAGCTTCCTGATCTCCAACGTGCTGTTCTGGATCGAGGAGTTCCACGCCGACGGCATCCGCATGGACGGCGTGTCGAGCATGCTCTACCTCAACTTCGGCGTGGACGATCCCTCGCAGAAGAAGTTCAACAAGTATGGCGATGAGGGCGACCTTGACGCCATCGATTTCATCCGCCGCGTCAACACCACCGTATCGCAAGCCTTCCCGGACGTCATGATGATGGCCGAGGAGTCCACGGCATGGCCGCTTGTCACCTACCCGCCCGAGGACGGCGGCTTGGGCTTCAACTACAAGTGGGACATGGGATGGATGAACGACACCCTGCACTACATGCAGACCGATTTCCCGTGGCGTCCCGGCAACCACAACCTGCTGACGTTCTCCATCATGTACTCCTTCTCGGAGAACTTCATCCTGCCGCTTTCCCATGACGAGGTCGTGCACGGCAAGTGCTCGCTGATCGGCCGTATGCCTGGCGACTGGTGGCGCCAGTTCGCCGGCCTGCGCACCCTCGCGTTCTATCAGATGACGCACCCCGGTGCCAAGCTGAACTTCATGGGCAACGAGATTGCGCAGTTCATCGAGTGGCGCTACTACGAGTCCATCCAGTGGTTCCTGACCGACCAGTACGAGACCCACGCCAAGCACCAGCAGTTCATCAAGGCGCTCAATCACCTCTACACCGAGCAGCCCGCGCTGTGGGAGCACGCCTACACGCAGGAGGGCTTCGAGTGGATCGACCCGAACAACTCCGACCAGTCCATCGTCTCCTTCGTGCGCCACGGCGACGACCCTGACAACGACCTGGTCGTCCTGATCAACTTCGATCCGGCATACTACGAAACCTTCCGCATGGGTGTCCCGCGCGAAGGCGACTACATCGAGATCTTCAACTCCGACGACCCGTCTTATGGCGGTTCCGGGAAGCACAACGAGGGCGCACTCTCGAGCCATCCCGAGCCCATGCACGGCTTCGATGACTCCATCGAGCTGCTCGTTCCCCCGCTGGCGGGCATCGTGCTCAAGCGCCAGGGACCGAGCTCCTACAAGCCGCCCAAGCCCAAGAAGACCCGCACGACGTCGACCGCGAAGAAGAAGGCAGCCGGCACGTCGACCGCGACCAAGAAGACCGCGAAGACGACGACCAAGGCAGCCACCTCCACCGCGAAGAAGACGACGACCAAGAAGGCCACGACGACCGCGAAGAAGACGACGGCAAGAAAGACCGCGTCGACCGCAACGAAGACAACCAAGGCCACACCTGCGGCCGCGAAGACCACCTCCGCGTCCGCCTCAACCTCATCCTCCACGGCGAAAGCCGCGAAGACGCCGAAAGGCACCCGGAAGACCGGCTCGTCCGCATCTTCCACCAGAAAGGCTTCCTCCAAGCGCACGGATGCTGCGGAGAAGTAAACCGATCAAAGGGGAGAAGAACACCGTATGGCAAAGCTATTCGAGACGACTGAGGACTTCAAGCGCGATTATCGCGCCATGCTGATGGCCGAGGTCGGCAAGGACATCGATGCCGCCAAGTCCGCGGAGCGCTATCGCGCTCTCGCCAAGCTCATCGCAACCCGCGCAAACCGCCAGTTCGCCCTGTCCGACTCCGAGAACGGGAAGAGCGACCAGAAGAAGGTCTACTATTTCTCGCTCGAGTTCCTGATGGGCCCTCTGCTCGATAACTACCTGCTCAACTATGGCGTACGCGACGTCGTCGCGCAGGGCCTCGACGAGATGGGTATCGATCTTGACGACCTGCTCAGCGAAGAGGGCGACCCCGGCCTGGGCAACGGCGGTCTCGGCCGCCTGGCCGCCTGCTTCCTCGACTCCATGGCAGCCGAGGGCATCCTGGGCTTCGGCAACGGCATGCGTTACCGCTACGGCCTGTTCCGTCAGGAGATTCGCGACGGCCGTCAGGTCGAGGTGACCGACAACTGGCTGGCCAAGGGCTATCCGTGGGAGACCAAGCATCCCGAGAGCTGCGTGCTCGTGCGCTTCGGCGGCGAGGTCGTGCGCCACGGTAACGAGGACGGCACCTTCAGCTTCAGTGTCGAGGGCGGCGAGCTCATCGAGGCCGTCCCCTACGACGTGCCCATCGTGGGTTACGGCGGCAAGACCGTGAACCGCCTGCGCCTCTGGAGCGCCGAGCCGGCCGCGGCCGACTTCGACCTCGATGCCTTCAACGCGGGCGACTACGCCAAGGCCAACAAGTTCCGCACCGACGCCGAGGCCATCTCCGAGATCCTGTACCCCAACGACGCGGGCGAGCACGGCCGCATCCTGCGCCTGAAGCAGGAGTACCTGTTCGTCGCCGCGGGTCTCGCCTCCATCCTGCGCACCTACAAGAGCGACTACGGCACCGACGCGTGGGACCGCTTCCCCGAGCTGGTGGCCATCCACACCAACGACACGCACCCCGCCATGTGCGGCGCCGAGCTCATGCGCCTGCTCATGGACCAGGAGGGCCTGGATTGGGATACCGCGTGGGACATCGTCACGCGCTCGGTCTCCTACACCAACCACACGGTCCTTCCCGAGGCCCTCGAGAAGTGGCCCATCGACACGTTCCGCCGCCTGCTGCCGCGCGTCTACATGATCATCGACGAGATCAATCGCCGCTTCATGGAGTCCTTCCCGCGCGACATCGACCACTGGCAGGACAAGCTGCGCAACACCGCCATCCTGTGGGACGGCCAGGTGCGCATGGCCAACCTCTCGGTCATCTGCTCGCACTCCGTCAACGGCGTCGCCCAGCTGCACACCGACATCCTGAAGCGCGACACGCTGCATGACTTCTATGAGCTGGCTCCCCAGAAGTTCAACAACAAGACCAACGGCATCTCGCCCCGCCGCTTCCTGGGCAACGCGAACCCGACGCTCTCGAAGCTCATCACCTCCAAGATCGGCGATGCCTGGTACCGCGACGCCTCCCAGCTGAAGCGCCTCGAGGCCTACGCCGAGGACAAGGAGTTCCTCGATGCGCTCGCCGCGTCCAAGCGCGCCAACAAGGAGCGCCTGGCCGCCTACGTCTCGCGCACCTGCGGCATCGAGCTCGATGTCGACTCGATCTTCGACGTGCAGGTGAAGCGCTTCCACGCCTACAAGCGCCAGCTGCTCAACATCTTCAAGGTCATGCACATCTACAACCGCATGCTTGACGATCCCAGCTACAAGCCCCACAAGACCTCGTTCATCTTCTCGGGCAAGGCTGCCAGCGCCTACACCTTCGCCAAGGAGGTCATCCGCCTCATCAACTCGGTCGCCGACGTCATCAACAACGACGACCGCGTGAACGAGTACATCAAGGTGGCGTTCATCCCCAACTTCGCGGTCTCCAACGCTCAGCTCATCTACCCCGCCACCGACATCTCCGAGCAGATCTCGACGGCCGGCAAGGAAGCGTCGGGCACGTCCAACATGAAGCTCATGATGAACGGCGCCATCACCCTCGGCACGCTCGACGGCGCCAACATCGAGATCGCCGAGCTCGCCGGTCTTGAGAACGAGAAGATCTTCGGTCTCAAGGAGAGCGAGGTCGAGGCGCTGCGCCACGGCAACTACTTCGCCTGGGACGTCTACAACAACGACCGCGGCGGCGTGGGCCGCTGCGTCGATCAGCTCGTCGACGGCACGTTCGCGCGCCTGTCCGGCAACTTCGAGAGCATTCAGGCCGAGCTCATGAACAACAACGACTACGACTTCGTCCTCGCCGACTTCGCGAGCTACGTCCAGGCCTGGGACGAGCTCACGGCAGTCTACGACGACACCCGCACCTGGCAGCGGATGGCGCTGATGAACATCGCCAACTCCGGCCACTTCTCGTCCGACCGCACCATCCGCGAGTACCGCGACGAGATCTGGCACGCCTAGGGCATCCAGGATTTGGCCTCAACGGGCCGCGGCGCATCGGGGCACGACCGCGCCGGGGCCCGACCATCGCAAGATAGGGCAACGTATCAGCAACGGCACGGCAATGAAGGAGAATTCGATGAGTAAAAAAGAATGCATCGCTATGCTCCTCGCAGGAGGACAGGGCAGCAGATTGGGGGCGCTCACATCCAAGATCGCCAAGCCGGCGGTCTCGTTTGGCGGTAAGTACAGGATTATCGACTTCACGTTGTCGAACTGCGCCAACTCCGGCATCGACACGGTGGGCGTCCTGACGCAGTACCGCCCCTACCGTCTACATGCCTATCTGGGATCCGGTTCGTCTTGGGACCTCGACGAGCGCGGCGGCGGCGTCTCCATCCTGCCGCCCTACGCCACGCAGGACGGCGGCGCCTGGTACAACGGCACCGCTGACGCCGTGACGCAGAACCTCGACTACATCAAGTCGCACGATCCCGAGTACGTCTTGATCCTGTCGGGCGACGCCCTGTACCGCATGGATTACCGCCAGATGCTCGATAGCCACATCGAGCACAACGCCGACCTGACCATCGCCGTCATGCCGGTGCCCTGGGAGGACGCGAGCCGCTTCGGCATCCTCACCACCGACGATGAGGACCGCATCACCAAGTTCACCGAGAAGCCCGAGAAGCCCGATTCGAACCTCGCGTCCATGGGCATCTACATCTTCACGGCCGACTTCCTGATTCGCGCCCTCGAGGAGGACGCACTCGACCAGCGCTCCAGCCACGACTTCGGCGGCGACATCATCCCCAAGGCCCTCGAGGAGGGCAAGCGCCTGTACGTCCACAAGTTCCATGGCTACTGGAAGGACGTCGGCACCATCGCCAGCTACCACGAGACGAGCATGGGCCTGCTCGGTCAGAACCCCGAGTTCGACATCTACGACAACTCGGCGCCCATCATGAGCAACGACACGACGCGCCCGCCGCACTACATCGGCCCCAACGGCCGCGTCGATGACTGCCTGGTCTCCAACGGCTGCGAGGTCTTTGGCATCGCCCGCCACTCCATCCTCTCCACCGACGCCGTGATCGAGGAGCGCGCCATCGTCGAGGACTCCGTCCTGCTGCCCGGCGCCATCGTCAAGAGCGGCGCGCACGTGGTCCGCGCCATCCTGGGCGAGAACGCCGTCGTCGAGGAGGGCGTGAAGCTCGGAAGCGTCGACACGCAGAAGGACACCGCCGTTGTCGGAAACGACGTCGTCATCGGGAAGGGGGAATGATCCGATGATCAACAGCAAGGCCATCGGTTACATCACAGCCAACTACACCGCCCTTAAGCAGGAGACCCTGCTCGAGAGCCGTCCCATCGCCTCGGTCCCCGTTATGGGCCGCTACCGCCTGATCGACTTCCCGCTGTCCAACATGGCCAACGCGGGCATCAAGACGGTCGGTCTCGTGATGCCGGGCAACTATCGCTCCATCATCGACCACGTCGGCCATGGCAAGGACTGGGGCCTGGACCGCAAGCGCGGCGGCCTGTTCCCCCTGCCCGGCAACCCCTACGGCACCACCAAGACCGGCATGCGCTTCCTGCTTCGCGACATCATCTCCAACAAGACGCTGTTCCAGCGCGCCAAGGAGCCCTATGTCGTGCTCATGGGGTCCAACATCATCTTCAACATGGACCTCAACGCCGTCATCGACGCCCATGAGGCGAGCGGCGTGGGCATCACCATGGTCTACGTCAAGGCCGAGCGCGACCACGAGGAGGCCTGCTCGCTCGTGATCGGCGACGCCGGGCGCGTCCAGCAGGTCCGCGAGGGCTGCAAGTACGGTGACAACAAGTTCATCGACTGCTTCGTCATCAACCGCGACCTGCTGCTCCAGATCATCGACCGCTATGCAAGCGCCGACTACCTCGACATCTTCGAGGCGATCGCGTCCGACTTCAGCCGCATCGACGTCTGCAGCTATGAGTTCAAGGGCCTCGCGGTCGGCATGTTCGACCAGACGACCTACTACCAGCGCAGCATGGAGATGCTCGATCCGGTCATCAACAACCAGCTGTTCCGCAAGGATCGCCCGGTCCTTACCAAGGCCCACGATGCACCCCCTGCGAAGTACGCCGCCGGCTCCATCGCCTGCAACTCCCGTATCTCCGCGGGCTGCGAGATCATGGGCACCGTGCGCAACTCGATCCTGTCCCGTGGCGTTGTCGTCGAGTCCGGCGCCAACGTCATCAACAGCATCATCATGCAGGGCGTCATCATCAAGAGCGGCGCCCGCGTGGAGAATGCGATCATCGACAAGAACAACGTCGTGCCCGCCAACACCGAGCTGCGCGGTACGCCCGACGCCATTCTCTCGGTCGGCAAGGCGCCCATCACCGCGTAGGCGCATGTTACTAAATGACCCCTCAGCACCCGTACTCGTCGATTAGGGGTATCATTGAATCGCCGCTCGGCATCAGCCGGGCGGCGATTTGCCGATAGATGAAGAAAACAGGAGAGATTTTCATGGCAAAGAAGCTTAACGTTGTGTTCGCGAGCGCTGAGGCCGCGCCGTTCGTCAAGACCGGTGGCCTGGGCGACGTCGCCGGTTCCCTGCCCGCCTCCCTCGTCGAGGCCGGTGCCAATGTCATCGTCATGGTCCCCAAGTACTCGACCATCGCCCAGACCTACAAGGATCAGATGGAGCACGTGGGTGAGTTCTACGTGCCGTTGGGCTGGCGCAACGAGTACTGCGGCCTGGAGCGTCTCGTCTACGATGGCGTGACCTATCTGTTCCTCGACAACGAGCACTATTTCGACCGCAGCTATCCGTATGGCTTCTTCGATGACGGCGAGCGCTTCGCCTTCTTCTCCAAGGCCATCTGCGAGAGCCTGCAGTACCTGCCCGACGGCTTCATGTGCGACGTGCTGCACTGCAACGACTGGCACACCGCGCTCGCGCCCGTGTTCCTGCGCGAGTTCTATATGGCCAACCCCCTGTACCAGAACGTGAAGACCGTCTTCTCGATTCACAACATCGCCTTCCAGGGCCAGTTCACCGACATGCTGCTGGGTGACGTGCTCGGCCTCTCCCACATCGAGCCGGCCGTGCGCCAGCTGCGCTGCGACGAGCGCTCCATCAACTACATGCAGGGCGCGCTGAACTATACCGACGCCATCACGACCGTCTCCCCCACCTATGCCTGGGAGATCCGCACGCCCGAGTTCGGCGAGGGCCTCGACGGCACCCTGCGCCGTCGTGAGAGCATCCTGTCCGGCATCCTGAACGGTCTTGACACCAAGCGCAACGACCCGGCGACCGACGACCGCATCCACGCCAACTACACGCGCGAGGACCGCTCCGGCAAGGCCGCCTGCAAGGCGGCGCTCCAGGCTGAGCTGGGCCTCGAGGTGCGCGACGACCGTCCCCTGATGGTCATGGTGACGCGCCTTACCCGCCAGAAGGGCATGGACCTTGTCACCTATTCGCTTGACCGCATCCTGTCCGGCGGCGTTCAGGTGGCTGTGCTCGGCACGGGTGACGCGGAGTACGAGGAGGCGCTTCGTTACTTCGAGCGCACCTATCCGGGCACCATGGCCGCGCGCATCGAGTTCGATCCGTTCCTTTCGCAGCGCATGTACTCGGGCGCCGACATGTTCCTCATGCCGTCGCTGTTTGAGCCCTGCGGCCTGTCCCAGATGATCGCCATGCGCTACGGCACCCTGCCGATCGTGCGCGAGACCGGCGGCCTGAAGGACACCGTCATCCCGTACAACATGTTTACCGGCGAGGGCACGGGCTTCACGTTTACGCACTTCAACGGCGACGAGATGGGCGATGCCGTCTTCCGCGCCGCCCGCACCTTCTGGGACGACAAGGACGCCTGGAACAAGCTGGTCGACAACGCCATGTCCGCCGACTTCAGCTGGACGCGCTCCGCTGCCCAGTACATGGACCTGTACTACGGTCTGCATCCCGAGATCGAGCGCTTCGTCCCTTTTGCGGCTGAGCCCGAGGCTACCGCTGAGGCTCCTGCGGAGGACCAGGCTGCGCCGGCTGACGAGAAGAAGGCTGACGAGGCGGCGTCCGCTGCCGAGGTGAAGGCTGAGGACAAGCCCGCTGCCGAGGCTCCGGACGTCGAAGTGAAGCCTGAAGCCAAGCCGGCCGCGAAGAAGCCGGCCGCCAAGAAGGCGACTACGACCAAGGCTGCCGCCACCAAGACCACCGCTGCCAAGACCACGACCAAGACTGCGGTGACCAAGACCACCGCGTCCGCGTCCGCGACGGCGAAGACGACCACGAAGGCCACCGCCGCCAAGACCACGACGACGAAGAAGGCGACGGCCGCGAAGACCACGACCGCAGCCGCGACCACCGAAGCCGAGAAGCCCGCCGCCAAGACGACCAAGGCTGCTGCCACCAAGACCGCGTCCGCCAAGGCCACCATGACCAAGGCGACCGCGAAGACCGTCGCAGCAGACGCAGCAGCGACTGAGGCCGAGGCCAAGCCCGCGACCAAGAAGGCGACCGCCACGACCAAGAAGGCCGCTGCCTCCAAGACCGCCACTGCTGCGAAGGCCGCCACTGCTACGAAGACAGCGACGACCAAGGCCGCAACCACCAAGGCTGCGGCAACGACCACCAAGGCTGCGGCAACGACCACCAAGGCTGCGGCAACGACCGCCAAGGCTGCGGCAACGACCACCAAGGCTGCGGCAACGACCGCCAAGAGCGCGGCCACCAAGGCTGCCGCTGCTGAAACCAAGAAGGTCGAGGCGCCTGCGGAGAAGCCCGCTCCCAAGGCGACCAGCGTCTCTGCCGCGCGCAAGACCACGACCCGCAAGAAGCGCTAAGAATCGCTTTTGTCATAGCGCACGCAAAGGGCGGACCTCGTGTCCGCCCTTTTCTTGTTCATGGCAGAGATCGGCTCTCCCCCATTTCTGTTCATCCGCACCGTATGACAGGGGGAATTTCCCGCTCAGTGTCTGGACAATCCCCAAACATCCCAATGCTGTGCGAGCCCCTATATGGCATGCAAGGCCCTGATGCGACACGGCGAGCTCCGACGCGGCGCCGAAAGACCCAACGTCTAATGGCAAGCCCTGTCGTGACAGCGAAGACTCTGCTATGACATGCGACGCCCCGGCTCGCCACGTGAAGCCCTGGCGCGACAGCAGGAACCTCTGCTCGACGGCTGAAACCCCAGCGCGACACGTGGGACTCCAGCGTGACGGCTGAGGCCCCAGCGCGACACAAACCCGCTCTGCAACCGGTTGCGATGTCGCCGTGGGGTTTCCCATGTCACGACAGGGTTTCCCATGTCACGACAGGGTTTCCCATGCCATAGCGGGCTTTTCCCTTTCACTGTAGGGCTTCACATGTCACCGTGGGGTTTTCGCTGTCGCGCCAGGGCTTTTCGGACAAAACGACCTTCGCGTACACCCAAATCGTCAGACTTACTCGAAAAAATCAGCGATTGGCTGTTGCGCATCGGTATCCGGCTGTCTATTTACGATAGACTTGAACCTGTATGTGAATGTCGCGCCTCTGGGTACGGTCTCGGCCGTCCGCAGGCGTATCGATAGCGCAAGGATAACCTACATGAAGCTTCGTCATAACAGCAGGCTCCCGCAGTTCCGCTCGCCGTTTGGCGCCGTGGAAGCGGGAACAAGCGTGACGCTGGCGCTCGAGGTCTACAAGGAGGACGCCGCGGGCATTGAGTGCACGCTGCGCACCTGGGTGGACGGCGTCGGTGAGTCCCTGTACCCCATGACTTCAGACGGCAAGGGTATGTACACCGTAACCGTCACGTTCGACGAGACGCAAATCGTCTGGTACAGCTTCATCGTCCGCACCATGGACGGTTTCGAGCTTCGCGTCGGCGCACCGCAGGGTGCGACCGGCGGCGAAGGCGTCGCCTACGACTACGACAACGTCCCTTCGTTCCAGATCACCGTCTACCGCCATCGCGCGCACCGCCCCTCCTGGTACGAGCGCGGCATCGTCTACCAGATCTTCCCCGATCGCTATGCGCGCGACGAGGACTGGAAGCAGCGGGCCCTCGAGCGCCTCGCGCACCCGCGTCGCGGCTGCGAGCAGCATATCGTCGAGGACTGGGACAAACCGCCCGTCTACGACCGTGACGAGACCGGCGATATCCGCAGCTGGGACTTTTACGGCGGCTCCCTGCGCGGCATCGAGGAGCATCTCCCCCATCTCGCTGAGATGGGCATCACCGCGCTGTACCTCAACCCCATCTTCGAGGCGGCGAGCAACCACCGCTACGACACCGCCGACTACATGAAGATCGATCAGCTGCTGGGCACCGAGGAGGATTTCCGCCGTCTGTGCGTCTCGGCACGTCGGTTTGGCATCTCCATCATCCTCGATGGGGTGTTCAACCATACCGGCAGCGACTCGGTCTACTTCAACGCCTTCGGTAACTATCCCGAGCCGGGCGCCTGGTCCGGCGACAAGGACTCCGAGTGGCGCGATGCGTTTCGCATCAACGAGGACGGCACCTACGACTGCTGGTGGGGCGTGGGCAACATGCCCGCCGTCAACCAGCGCTCCGAAGCGATTCGCGAGCTGATCTTGGGCCCCAACGGCGTCATCCGCTACTGGCTTCGCGCCGGCGCCCGCGGCTGGCGCCTGGATGTCGCCGACGAGCTGTCCGACGAGATGCTCGACGGCATCAAAGCGGCAGCCACCCAGGAGAAGGCCGATGCGCTCGTGCTCGGCGAGGTCTGGGAGGACGCCTCCAACAAGATCGCCTACGGCCATCTTCGCCACTACCTGCTGGGCGACGAGCTCGACTCGGCCATGAACTACCCGTTCCGCGACCTTGTGCTCGGCCTGCTGACCGGTGAGGGCAACAGCTACACCGCCTACCACGCCGCGGAGGCCATCGAATCGCTGCGCGAGAACTACCCGCGCGAGGCGCTGTACTGCGCTCTCAACCTGCTGGGCAGCCATGACCGTCCCCGTATCACGTCGGTTCTCGGCGGCTTGCCCGACATCGACGCCCTGCCCGAGGAGCAGCGCAGCACGTGGCGCCTTTCGAGCGAGGCGCTCGGCCTCGCGAAGAGCCGCTTCTGGTTGGCATCGCTCATGCAGATGACGTTCGCGGGTGTGCCGTCCATCTACTACGGCGACGAGGCGGGCGTCCAGGGCCTGACCGATCCGGGCAATCGCGCCACGTATCCGTGGGGCCACGAGGACCTCGACTTCTTCAACATGGTGCGCGACACCGTCGCGCTCCGTCGCGCCCTGCCCCTGTTCACCACCGGCGACATCGAGGCGTGCGCGCTCAACGACGACGTCCTCATGTACACGCGCCGCGCCGAGGACGGACAGACCGCCAGCGTCCTCATCAACCGCAGCCTCGGTCAAACCCATACCGTTCGCATCCCCGCCCTGGGCGAGATGGGCATCGACGTCATCGGCGGTCGCGACCTTGTCCCCGCCGACGACGGCACCGTCGAGATCAAGCTGTGGCCGCTGGGCAGCGCCGTCGCCTACTTCCACGACACCCAGCGCCTGCAGAAGCCCCTCGCCCATGGCTGGGGCGTGGTGTGCCACATCACGTCGGTTCCCAACGGTGACAAGCCCGGAACCCTGGGCGCGCCCGCTCGGCGCTTCATCGACCATCTGGCCGACATGGGGGCTCATTACTGGCAGGTGCTTCCCGTCAACCCGACCGATGCCTATGGCTCGCCCTACGCCGGCCCCTCGGCATTTGCCGGCAACATCGCCCTGCTCGAGGAGACCGATGAGCAGCTGCGTGCCGAGTTTGCCGATTTCTTTGCCGAAGGCGGCGAGGACGATGCCGATTACCTTGCGTTCATGGAGCGCAACGAGGTCTGGTTGGATCCCTACTGCGCCTTCATGGCCATCAAAGACGCATCGCGCGGCGCGAGCCGCCATCGCTGGCCGCGCGCCTACGCGAGCTACGACGTGCGCATCCTCGACGACGCGCGCTTTATCGAGAACGGCCGCTTCCACGCCTTCGCCCAGTATCGCTTTGACACCGAGTGGCGCGAGCTGCGCGCCTACGCGCACGAGCGCGGCATCGAGATCATCGGCGACATCCCCATCTACGTGTCCGACGATTCCGCGGACGCCTGGAGCGAGCCGGACATGTTCTCCCTCTCCCCGTTCGGCAGGCCGACCGAGATCGCTGGAACCCCGCCCGATCGCTTCTCGGCAACCGGCCAGGTCTGGGGCAACCCGACCTATCGCTGGGACCGCATGCACGCCGACGGCTACACCTGGTGGATCGAGCGCCTGCGTCGTTCGCTCGAGCTCTACGACCGCGTGCGCCTCGACCACTTCCTGGGCTTCCAGTCCTACTTCAGCATCCCGGCGGGCAAGGACGGCAGCGCCGGTAGATGGCTGCCCGGTCCAGGCATCGACCTGTTCAAGCGCGCTCATCGCGAGTTCGGCCCGCTGCCGTTCATCGCAGAGGACCTGGGCTACCTCACCCCCGCCGTGCGCGCCCTGACCGCCTCGTGCGGCTTCCCGGGCATGGATGTCCTCGAGTTCGAGGATTACGATGTGCGCGACGGCGTCAAGCCGGGCGCGGAGAAAATCGTCTACACCTCGACACACGACACCTCGACGCTTGTCGGCTGGACGGCCGCGCGCTGGGGTGCCGAGGATGAGCCCGAGAAGCAGGTCGAGCGTGCACGTGATATCGCCCGACTCGCCTTCGAGAGCCCTGCTTCCGTCGTCATGATGCCGCTGCAGGACGTCTTGCTGCTCGATGACGACGCGCGCATGAACGTCCCGGGCACGACCGAGGGCAACTGGAGCTGGCAGGCAGACGAAAAGGCGGTCGCAGACGCCGTCGCTTGGATTCGCGAGCTCGCCGACGAGTGCGGCCGCACGGCCGGAAGCGAAGGCACCGCATCAAGCAAGTGATGTGTGAAAACGCCCTCGCGAGCGTTTGCTGCCCGAGCGCTTTCGGGTACAGTATGCAAGGTTGAACAATTCCCGCCGCCCTGTGCGGCGGGATCATGATGATGAAATCAGAGGTATCGAATGGCTCGTTACGATTATCGCTGCACGTCGTGCGGCACGGTCTTTGAGGTCGAGCACGGCATGCTCGAGCGCCCCGAGATCCACTGTCCCTCCTGCGATGCGATTGCCGAGAAGGTCTTCAGCCCGAGCGGCATCGAGTTCAAGGGATCCGGCTTCTACAACACCGATCAGCGCGGCGGGAGCTCGAGCACCGCGGCGACCAGCGGCACCACCTCGAGCGATGCGGGTTGCGCCTGCGACAGCTGCCCGCACAAGGACAACTAGCGGCACCGAGCGGCAAAGGCTGAAATGAGGGGCGTCGACGCGTGTCGGCGCCCCTTTCGTGTATAGAGCCCCAAAGGCGCTGTCACGCAGGAAGCGCTGAGCCGACGAAGGGCACGAGGCTTCTGCGTGATAGAACCCTTGAAGGGTTATGAACGGTATCAACCGCGCGTGAGCTAGCAGGAAGCCGAACGACGCACCATGCGTGCGCAGAAATGCCCGTCGCAGGCCTCCGGCGCCGGCACGGTCTGGAAACGACCGCGGTCATCCTCGTGCGAGCGGGCAAACGTCGTCGCAGAACAGCCGACCCCGCATGCATCTGCAAACGCGCTGAGCGCCTGCGCCTCGTGCACGGGCACCAGACGGAATGCGGCGCCCTCGGAGCTTGCGAGAAACGCATCCACCACCGCCTGATTCTCGGAGGCGAGCACCGAACAGGTCGCATAGACGAGCTCGCCGTCCTCGGCGACACGTGACGCGGCAGCGCGCAGCAGCGCGAGCTGAAGACGCGGCAGCGCCCCCTCATACGCGACATCCGCCGCATCAAGGCGCCAGGAGATCTCCGGATGGCGCCGCATGGTACCGGTGCCCGAGCACGGCGCATCGACGAAGACGCGATCGAACAGAACGCGCTCCCCTGCCGCAGCGTCGATGTCGGCCAGTACGGCATCCACCACGCAGCCGTCTCCGGCAACACAGCGCACCTCGCCGTCGAGCCCGGCGGCGTGCAGGCGCTCCAGATTGAGTTCGCACTTGCGCGCGGAGAGGTCGAGCGCCGTATGCGAGTGCGCCCAGCCCAGACGGCCCGCTTGCGCGCACATGATGAACGTCTTGGTTCCCCGGCCGGCGCCAATCTCAAGGCAGGAGCCGGGCGCGGTAGCGGCGGTGGCGATGAGCTGTGCGGCTGCGTCCGAAGCAACGGCATCGGCGCGATTCAGCGCACCTGAGCGGATAAAGCTGGAAATGTCGGCAGGCTGCATCAGACCTGGCAGCATCGGCGCGACAGCATCGGCGCCCGGTTCATCCGTGGGGCCCTGACCCGCAGACACATCCTCGCCCTCAGGTGAGAGACGGGGATTGAGGTGAACGTATACGGGAGCGGGCTCCAGCTGCGCATCGAAGAGCGTCTGCGCGCACCGTTCGCCGAGCGACGATATGATTGCCTCCGCCAACCACGCAGGAAGGCCGGCGCGTCGTGCCAGAGCCGTGTGATCGCGCAGGACGCCTGCCGCAATGTCCTCGGCGGCCAAAAACGAATCGCAGGCATCGGCGACGCGACGCAGCACCGCATTGGCCATGCCGGCGGCGCTTTTCGCCTGTCCTCGCACGAGCTCAACGCCCTGACTCACGGCGACACGGGCCGGGGTCTTCAGATAGAGCAGCTCGAACGCCGAGATACGCAGCGCGAGCCGCACCGGCAGCTTGACCGCACGAGGCTTCGCGATATAGCGATCGAGCAGCTCATCGAGGGTTCCTGCCGCCGCGGTGGCACCGAGCGCCAAACGCAGGGCCAGCGCCGCGTCGCGTGGATCTTCGGGCTTGCGCGGCATGGACTCGGCGACCTCGCGCACGAAACGCCCCTCCCGCTCGGCTCGAAGCAGGCAGGCAAGCGCGTGCGCCCGTGCGGGCGAAAGCCGGATCACGCCAACAGCTCCCAGCTCTGATCGGCGCCATGAAGACCCGCCGCCCACGCCCGCGCCTCCATGGCGCGCTTGCCGTCGGGCTTGATCTCGAGCGCCTCGAGGGCGCCGTCGGCACAGCCCAGATAGACGCGTTTGCCCCGCACGGACAGCTTTCCCGCAGCCGGCAGCGCACCCGACGCGTCGCTGGGCACGGCAATCGCGGCGCGTAGGATGCGCACGGGCTTGCCGGCGGCAAGGCAGCGCGCCGGCGCGGCATCACTCGAGGCGAGCACGCGACGGACGTTCGTCTCCGCCGTATCGGACGGATCGAGGCGCATCTCGGCCTTCTCAATCTTCGCGGCATGCGTGACCAAGCTCTCATCCTGCTCGGTCCACACGCAGGTGCCGTCGGCAAGGGTCGGCAAGACCTTGACGAGCAGATCGGCACCGAGCTCGGCAAGCTCGCCGGTGAGTTCGTCGGCCGTTTTGCCCGCAACCGAGCAGCTCGCCTGCGCGCAGTACGCACCCGTGTCCACACCGTGGCCGATGCGCATGATGGAAACACCGGTGGACTCGTCACCGGCAAGGATGGAGCGCTGAATGGGTGCCGCCCCGCGCCAGCGCGGCAGCAGGGAGGCGTGCACGTTCACACAGCCCAAAGGTGCCATGGTGAGAACCTCGTCGGGCAGGATGCAACCGTAGGCGGCGACGCAGAAGACGTCGGCATCCGCCGCACGCAGGGCGTCGAGCACGTCGGGCGTGATGCGCTTGGCCTCCAACACCGGCAGACCGAGCTCGAGCGCGCGGCTTTTGACCGGCGAGGGCTCGAGCTTCTTGCCACGGCTCCGGACGGCATCGGGCCGGGTGAGCACGAGTGCGACCTCGTGGTTGGCCGCAAGCTTGACAAGCGAGGGGACCGCAAACGAAGGGGTTCCCATAAACACGACGCGCACAGCGCCTCCTTCCCGCGGGACGCTCTGGCCGGCACACCATGCCGGGTCGGGACGCCGCGCCTTCCTGTCGAGGGTCTACTCCGTGTCGCCCGGCTTGGCGCCGCGAGCACGGGCCTGCTGGTACTCGCGCATCGCATGCATGCGGTCCGCGGGCGCCAGGCGCTCGAACATCGTGATGCCGTGCAGGTGATCGATCTCGTGCTGCAGGCACACGCACATAAGGTCGCCGGAGGCCTCGTAGCGGATGAGGTCGGCGTTGAGGTCGTACGCCTCGACGACGACATGGTCGGGACGCTCGATCTCGACGTTGATGCCCGGAATGGACAGGCATCCCTCGTTGTACGGGACGAGCGTGTCGGAGGACTCGACGATCCTGGGATTGATCAGCACGTAGGGGTCGTAGTCCTTCTCGCTCGTGTAGTCGGTATCGATCACCACGAGCTGAATGAGCTCGCCGATCTGCGGGGCCGCAAGACCGCAGCCGCCGTTCTCGATCATCTGGCGCTTCATCTGCTCGGCGAGACGGACGATATTCGCATCGATCTCCTCGATCTCCGCGCACTCCTGACGCAGGCGCGGATCGGGAGACAGCACGATGCCGTTGACTTCCATGGTGGTCCTTTCGAAAGATATCGTTACTCAATCCAGTCTATTGTATCCGCGAACGAATCCCTTCATGCACGACAAAGCCCACGAGGACCGACACAAAGGGGACGTGGCACAGGGGCGTGGTCCAAAGAACGGCCCCCTCCTTATCGGGCATTGCGCCCGAGCCCCTATCGCGGGCTACATCAGGTCATAAGCGTCGACATCGACGCTGACGCTGATGCCGCGCCGAGCGCCGACCGTATCGAGCGCGCTCGCGATGACGGACGACACGTCAAAGCCGATCGGCGACTTGACGATGAAGTGATGCCGATAGCTGTCCTTGGCCCGCTCGATCACGCAGCTCGTCGGCCCCATGATGAACGGGCGCGCATCTTCGGGAAGGCCGGCTGCAGCCCGTTCCAAGCCGTCGGAGACCAGGCGCGCGAGCTCGCCGATATAGCGTTGGACCTCGCGTTCGTAAGATCCCCGCACGAGCACGTTCGTCAGCCGGACATAGGGCGGATAGAGCGCCTCGCGCCGCTGCTTCGCCTCATGGTCGACAAGCACCGCGCGATCATGGGTCGCCACCGCCCGGATCACGGGATCGTCGGGCAGATAGGTCTGGATGATGACGCGCCCGGGATGCTCACCGCGCCCCGCACGGCCCGAGACCTGCTCGAGCAGGTCATAGGCGCGTTCGGATGCGCGGAAGTCCGGCATCTTGAGCGCGTAGTCGGCCAGGACCACCCCGACAAGGGTCACCTCGGGAAAGTCGAGGCCCTTGGCGATCATCTGCGTGCCCAGCAGGACGGCGCATTCCGCGGCGTCGAACTGCTCGAGCAGGCGCTTGTGGGCGTCCTTGCCGCGCGTGGAATCCGCATCCATGCGGATCACCTCGACGTCGTCCGGCAACATCGCGACCAGTGCGTCCTCGATCTGCTGGGTCCCCATGCCCATCTTGGCAAGATAGCGGCTCCCGCACCGGGGGCATGCGCTGCCGGGTGCCGGATAGGGCCTGACGTGATAGACCGCGCCGCAGGTATGGCACTCCAGCGTATGGGTCCGCTCGTGATAGGTAAGCGCCGTGGAGCAGTGATCGCAGGTGGGCACGCACCCGCACTCGCGACACATGAGGAAGGGGGCGAAACCGCGACGGTTATGCAGCAAGACCGCCTTCTCACGGCGCTGGACGACCTCCATGAGGGCATCGTAGAGCGGGCGCGAGAACATGGAGCGCGCACCTTGCGAGAACTCTCGGCGCAGGTCCGCAACGACGATCTCGGGCAGACGGGACGCCCCGGGGCGCTCGGGCATCTCGACGCGGCGCCAGGTCTGGCCCAGATGCGAGCCGGCGCGGCAGCGCGCGAGCGCCTCGGCAGACGGGGTGGCCGAACCCAGCACGAGGGGAAAGCCGCCTACACGCGCCATGTGGGCCGCGACCTCGCGCGCATGGTAGCGCGGGCTGGAACCCTGCTTGTAGGACTGCTCGTGCTCCTCGTCGATAACGATGAGGCCTAGGTTTGCAAGCGGGCAGAACAGCGCCGAGCGGGCGCCCACCACGACGCGCGCGGCCCCGGTGCGCACCATATCCCACTGGTCAAGACGCTCGCCGGCAGACAGACGGGAGTGAAAGACCGCCACCGTGCCACCGAAGCGCGAGCGGAAGCGACCGACGGTCTGCGCGGTGAGCGAGATCTCGGGCACGAGCACGCAGGCGCTCTTGCCGAGCGCGAGCACGCGGTCGATCGCGGACAGGTAGACCTCGGTCTTGCCCGATCCCGTCACGCCGTCGACGACGATGACGTCACCCGCATGTGCATCGATTGCTCCCTCGATGGCGGCAAGCGCCTCGCGCTGGCCGCTCGTGAGGCGCGCGGGGGCGGCGGCGCGCGCCGACGACAGCGTGGTGCCGTCGTCGCAGCCGCGCCAGGCACGACGCTCATCGACGCGCACGACGCCGCGACGCTCCAGGGCGCGAATAGCCGGCGACATGTCGGTATAGAGCAGATTGAGCTCGCGCGTCGTCACCGGTCCGCAGGATAGGGCCTCGATGAGCTGGCGCTGACGCGTGGCGCGCACGGGCGGTTCATAGTCGGCGGCCTGCGGGCACAACGAGACGACGCGCTCGTGGACCTCGGGCACCGCGGGGCGTTCGAGCCGGTAGGAACCGTCCTCGTCCTTGCGAAGGCGCGGCGTGCCGCCCGGAGGCAAAAACAGGCGCAGGCACTCCGACAAGGGCGCGACGTACTCGCGGCTGATCCACAACGACACCGGCCCGGCGAACTCGGAGCACACGGGCGGCGAGAGGATGGCCTCGATGGGACGCACGCGCGCCTCGTCCAGATCGGCGGCGCCGGGAAGCTCGGACACCGCGGGCGCGAGAGCGATGACATATCCGAGCGCAGGACGATGCCCGAAGGCGACGAGCACCGTGCATCCGACCGCCATGTCGTCGGCAAGATGCGCAGGGACGGCATAGGCGAACGGCTCGGAGAGAGCGCGGGCGGGAATATCCACCACCACGGCGGCGTACATCGCGCGGCGCGGCGCGTCGGCGCGCTCATGTTTGTCCGTCGAGGCGCCCAAGGCTCTCCCCCTCCCTCAACTTATCCGGCAATGAACCGGCCCGCAGTCGTGCGCGGGACGGCGACGCCATGACGGCGCGCGCCCTGCGCGACGCGGACCCTCGAGCGGAGCCGCTTACGCCAGCCCGCAGGCGGCGCGCAGCTCGTCGACGCGATCGCAGCGCTCCCAGGTGAAATCGGGATCCTCGCGACCGAAGTGGCCGTATGCGGCGGTCTTCTCGAAGATGGGGCGACGCAGGTCGAGGTCGCGGATGATCGCGCCCGGACGCAGGTCGAACACCTGCTGAACCGCCGTCTCGATCTGCGATACGGAAACCTGCTCGGTGCCGAACGTGTCGATCATGATGGAGAGCGGATGCGCGACGCCGATGGCGTAGGCGAGCTGGACCTCGCAGCGGTCGGCGAGCGCGGCTGCGACCACGTTCTTGGCGACCCAGCGCGCGGCGTAGGCGGCGGAGCGGTCGACCTTCGTGCAGTCCTTGCCCGAGAAGGCACCGCCGCCGTGACGGCCCATGCCGCCATACGTGTCGACGATGATCTTGCGGCCGGTCAGGCCGGTGTCCCCCATGGGGCCGCCCACGACGAAGCGACCGGTGGGGTTGACGTAGATCGTCGCGTCGCGCCACGGGATGCCCTCGGCGTCCATGACGGGAGCGATGACGTGCTCGATGAGGTCGGCGCTGATGTGGTCCATCGACTCGATCTCGGGGGCATGCTGGGTCGAGATCACGATCGTCTCGACGCTCACGGGTCTATCGTCCTCATAGCGCACCGTGACCTGGGTTTTTCCATCGGGGCGCAGGTAGGGCAAGGTCCCGTCGTGGCGCACCTTTGCCAGGCGCTCGGCCAGGCGGCTCGCGAGGTAGTGAGGCATGGGCATGAGCGTGGAGGTCTCGTTGGACGCATAGCCGAACATCATGCCCTGGTCGCCCGCGCCGATCAGGTCGAGCGGATCGGCGGCCCCGCGCTGAGCGTCAAACGACTGGTCGACGCCCTGTGCGATATCGGGGCTCTGCTCGTGGATCATATTGATGACGCCGCAGGTCTCGGAATCGAAGCCGTACTTGGCGCGCGTGTAGCCGATGCGCTCGATCACGCGGCGCGCGATCTTTTGGACATCGACGTAGGCCTGGCAGCGGATCTCGCCGGAAACGATGACCGAACCGGTGGTGACAAGCGTCTCGGCGGCGCAGCGAACGGCGTCGAGCTTGGCGGGCACGCCCTTGTGGTCGACGTAGCTCTGGGACTCGAGCACGGCCTCTTTGGCGAGGATGGCGTCGAGGACGGCGTCGGAAATCTGGTCGGCGATTTTGTCGGGATGGCCCTCAGTCACGGATTCGGACGTGAAGACATAGGAGCGCAGTGGGCTCGTGGAACGATTCTGATCTGGCATGATGCCCCTTTCTTAGTCGAAGCGCTCGAAGGCCGTTACCATTCCCTCGATGCACACATATCAGGCAATTGTATACCCCGCGCGACCGGCGACCGACCCTGACCCGGCACCTCTGCCAAAGCAGCACAGGCACCGAGTACAGCCATGGGTCAGTTGGGGACGGTCAGTTGGGGACGTGTTCCATCCAACCCATTTTGGGTCAGTTGGGGACGTGTTCCCTCCAACCCATGTGGCCAAGGCAGCTCAGGCGTCCGATTCTCCCGCGCATTTCACCGGCCAGGACCCTGCGGATCATCTATCCACGGGACAAAAAGCCCTTACCCCCGTTTACGGTTCGGTTTAGAGCCAACTCCTCGCGTAGCCAGAAAAGAAGCGAATCGTCTACCTGCAGCTTTTCGCGAGCGATGGGCGTCACTACGCGAAGGGAGGCCATAAAACCGAACCCTAAACGGGGGTAGCGCTTCCCCGCGGAGGCGTCGGGCAAAATGGGTTGGACGGAACACGTCCCCAAACAACCCAAGACCAAATGGGTTGGAGGGAACACGTCCCCAAATAACCCATTCAGGCTCGCGGGACGCAGAAGCCCCATACCCCCGTTTAGAAGACGGTTTTTGGAAGAGATGCCGGGTAGACGGCCTTCAAGTGGCATAAAACCTGCAGGTAGGCGCGATGCTCAACTTCAGCCTACTCAGGAGGCGCCCGCAAAACCGTCTTCTAAACGGGGGTATACCGCACAAAGGCTGGCGCTACGCGTAAAATGCAGGGAGACGCCCCGTTTGCAGGACGTCTCCCCGCCATAAGATCAATCGCGTTCTCAGGCGATTATGAAGCAGACGAAAGGAACGCCCGCTCCGGCCGTACGCGGCGTCGCGCCGCGGTGAGCGCAACGCTCGCGGCGATCGCCGCAACAGCAAGGATGGCGAGCAGCACGCATGCCGCACCTACGCCGCGTCCTGCGCCCGCGGCCAGCGAGCGCAGGGCCTGGGATACCACCGGCACGGGAAGGACCTCGCCGAGCGCCCGGAACACCCCGCCGGTCAGCGGAACGGGAAGGACGCTCCCCGCGCACAGCAGCTGCACGACGAGCAAGCCGGAGAACACCCAGGCAAACCACCGCCCGCAGGCAAGACGCAACGCGCACGCGAGGGCGCCGAAGACCGCGCCCGCCGCGGCAAGCATGCCCAAACACGACGCCGACGACGCCATCTGGACGCCAGCGACCGACAGGACGGCCCAGACGATTACCGCCTGCACGACGCCGACCGCCGCATACGCGGCGAGCTTTCCCGCCGCCGAGCGCACGCCCGCACCGGCGGCGACCGCGCGCATGTCGCAGACGGGTAGCAAGCAGCCGGTCAGGCAGGCGCCCACCCATAGGGCGGCGGCGGCAAACGCGACGGCAACCGCGACGTCGGACGACACATCGGCCGTGTTCGTCGAGGTGATCGATAGCGGGCTCGCCGCAACCTCGGCGCGGTCCTCGCGATCCTGCGCTATGCCGGACAACGTGTCCGCAGCCTCGGCAGTCGCGTCGTTAATCTGACCGGAGGCCTCTTTCAGCTGCTCGGAGCCCTCGGCGATCTGCCCGGTCGCCTGCGCCATGGCATCAAGGCCCGCCCCCAGACCCGTTGCGCCGGAGGCGACGCCGTCGAGAGCGGCGGCAAGCGTGGTGTTTGCAACCGCCAGCTGGTCGGCGCCGCTGGCTATGGGCGACATGGCCTCATTCAGTGCACCGATGCCGGTCGCAAGACCCGAGACGCCCTGCCCGATGGCTCCCGTCCCGGAGAGCTGCGACGAAATCGCGCCCACGCCTTGCCCGGTCGCCGTGAGGGCGGGCCCCATCTGCTCGAGGGCGGCCTTCGTGGCGATGACGCCCATCACGGCATCGGACGCCGGCTCGACGGCGCCCGCCGCGAGCCCCGTGAGCTCCTCGGCAGCCGTTGTCGCCGTGCTCGAGGCCTCCTCGTAGGAATCGACAGCCCCTTCGAGCCTTGCCTGCGCCTCGGACGAGGCGGCAAGCTGGTCGGAGGCGCTATCGGCGGCATCCGAGACATCCCGCGCGCTGTCCGCGGCGCGCGATGCGCGCTCCGACAGCGCGTCGGCACCGCTTGCGAGCTGCGCCATATCGTCCGTAAAGGACGCGATGAGCTGCAGCTGCTCGTCGGTTGCCCCCTCGCCGGCGGCATACGCCTCGGCGAGGCGCTGCTGCACATCGGCATCCGACCAGGTGGCGGCCGTGGTCGCGAGACCTGCCGCATCCTGCGCGATGCCGGAGCTCGCGCCGTCGTCGCCTCCGGAGAGCTCGGCAGCAAGGTCGGACGCACCCGTGCGCACCGCATCGACCGACGCGACCGATCCCTCGACCGTCGAGCCGACCTCGCGGGCGGCGGACAGCGCATCGTCCGAGGCGGTCTCCATCGTGGTCAGCGCATCCTGAAGCGAACGGGCCGGTTCGGCCATCTCGGTCGCCAGGGCACCAAGCTTGGCAAGGTCCTCGTCGCTGAGCGAAAGCTGCTCGGACAGCGAGGTCAGCCGCGCGCCCATCGCGCTCACGCCGTCGCCCATCGTGGTCAGCTGGCTCGCCGCGGCGTCGAGACCCGATCCGAGCGCCTCGGCGCCCTCTCCCAACGGATCGAGCGCCTGCTGTTGAATCTGCGCGAGCCCCGACCCCAGCGCGGCGGTGCCGGTGCCGGTCGCCTCCACGCCGTCTGCAATCTGGCCGAGTCCGCTTCCCAGCTGCTCAACGCCCGAAGCGCTCTGCCCCAGACCCTCGGCGATCGCCTCGGAACCTTGGGCCAAAGCGTCATACCCCGCGTCGAGCATCACCGCGCCGTCGGAGGTCAAGGTGAGCTTGCTGGCTTGCCCCTGCACGTCCGACAGCACCGAAACCACGTAGTCCTCACCCAGCGATGCGCGCAGGCGGGCTTGGCATTGACGCAGCGCCGCACTTCCCACGCGTGTGGACAAGATGTTCTCGCTGCCGGACGAAACGAGCTCGACGCTCGCCTTTTGGGGATCGGAGCCGGCGAGGCTCATGACCTTCTCGGAGTAGTCGGCGGGAATCTTGAGCACAAGGGCATACGACCCGTCAGCCAAGCCCGCATCCGCCGTCTGCTCGTCGACGACGTCCCATGCAAGCGTCTCGGTATCGGTCAGCTCATCGACCAGGGCCTCTCCCTCCCGAACCGTACCGCCGTTGGAGCCTGCCGCCCCCTCGTCGAGATTGACCACGGCGACGGGAATCCGCTCGGAGCCCTCGAGCGCCGGCGCCAGGCCACACACCAGGACGAGGGCGAGAACCGCAGGAACAACCAGGGCAAGCAGCAGCCGGTGCGACGAAAGCGCGCGCACAGCGGCCGAAAGGCGATCGCGCAGGACATCCGCTATCCGGCTCATGCGACACGCCCCCTTTCCGGTTCCGCAGGCACCCCATCAGGCGAAGCTTCCGTTTCGCCATCCCTTCCGACAGCCAGGCGCTCCGCCGCCCCGATATCGAGCGGGCAGACGCCGTCGCACGCATCGGCCAACGCGGGCTCGCCGGTCGCGACGAGCGCGCAGATGCCGCGCTCGGCGCACACCCGACAAAGCAGCTCCAGCGCGTCGCGAACATCCGCGACCGAGGCGCCGTAGCAGAAGCGGTCGTCCGCGTCGACAACGGCCACGCGCACGCCCCCAGCACACGCAAGAGCACAGGAAAGCCTGATGCGCGCCGCGGGCTCAAGGTCCGAAACATAGCGGCCGGCATGCGTTGCCAGGCCGAACTGCGACAGGTACTCGAGAGCATCGGTGCCGCGATCGCAGCGCAGCTCGAGCTCGCGCCGAACGACCTGCTCCACTGTCAGCGCGGCATCGATGTCAAATAGGCCGCTGAACACACCCACGCCGGCAAGCCCGCACGGAAGCGAGGCCCGATGCAGCCGGCGGGGGCGGCGCGCGAGCTCGACGCCGTCGACGACAAGCGAGCCCGACGTCGGCCGGACGAGCCCCGCGCAGGCGAGCGCCAGATCGCGGGCCGCGGCGACATCGGTCGAGACGAGCGCCACGACCTCGCCGACGCACGCCTCAAACGAGGCGAACTCGAAGGACCGGTAACCCGTCGCCGCATAGCTCGCATCGCGCGCGACCACGGCGGGGCATCGCGCGGCAGCCGAGGCGACAAGCGAACGCGTGGCGTCGTCGGGCGCATCCTGCATATCTTCTGGAAGCACGAGACCTCCTTTTTGGAACCAAACGGCATGCGCGCAAAGCGCATGTCCCATTCTCCCATTCTTACCCCGAAATGTGCATCAATGACAGAGTCATTTCATGCGGAACGTGCGCGGCGGGGCCGCTTGGTATAATGCGGACGATTCATTCGAGCCAATCTTTCGAGGAGCATTTCATGACCTCTCACGTCCGCGTGCGCTTCGCGCCCTCGCCCACCGGCAAGCTCCATATCGGCGGCGCCCGCACGGCCATCTACAACTGGGCGTTCGCCCGTGCGAACCACGGCACCTTCATCCTGCGCATCGACGATACCGACCCGACTCGCTCGACCGCCGAGAACACGCAGGTCATCCTGCGCGCCATGCGCTGGCTCGGCCTCGATTGGGACGAGGGCCCCGAGGTCGGTGGCGACTTCGGCCCCTACGCGCAGACCGAGCGCCTCGACCTGTACCGCGAGGCCGCCGAGCGCCTGCTCGCCGAGGGTCGCGCCTACCCCTGCTTCTGCACCCCCGAGCAGCTGGAGGCCGACCGCGAAGCAGCCCGCGCGCGCAAGGATCCCTTCCAGGGCTACCAGCGTCGCTGCCGCGATATCGACCCCGCCGAGGCGCGTCGTCGCATGGACGCCGGCGAGCCCTACACCATCCGCATCAAGGTCCCCGCGGACCGCGGCGACGTGGTGATCAACGACGCCGTTCACGGCCGCGTCGTGTTCGATGCCAAGGAGCTCGACGACTTCGTCATCTTCCGCTCCGACGGCACGCCCACCTATAACTTTGCCACTGTGGTCGATGACGCCATGATGGGTATCACGCACGTCATCCGCGGCGACGACCATCTGTCCAACACCCCGCGCCAGGTCATGGTCTACGAGGCCCTCGGCGCGCCCGTCCCCACCTTCGCCCACATCTCCATGATCCTGGGCGCCGACGGCAAGAAGCTCTCCAAGCGCCACGGCGCGACGAGCGTCGAGGAGTACCGCGACGCCGGCTACCTGTCCGACGCGTTCGTGAACTACCTGTCGCTGCTCGGCTGGTCGCTCGACGGCGAGACGACCATCATCCCCCGCGACGTGCTCGCCTCGCAGTTTTCGCTCGAGCGCATCTCCAAGAACCCCGCGACGTTCGATCCGGCCAAGCTCGACTGGATGAATGCCGAGTACATCAACGCCATGAGCGACGGGGCGTTTGTGGACGAGATCCTGATTCCGCAGCTCGCCGCCGCCGGCAAGGAGGTCTCGCGCGCATCGCATACCGACGCCTGGTGGAGCCTGCTCGCCAGCATCGTGCGCCCGCGCACCAAGATGCCCGCTGACGCCGCGCAGGTCGCCGCGCCGATCTTTGCCAGCGCCAAAACGCTCGCCTATGACGAGAAGTCCGTCGCCAAGGGACTGGCCAAGGAGGGCATGGCCCGGGTGCTCGACGCGGCGCGCGTGGCGCTGGGGACGCTGTCGGCTGACGACTGGAAGGCGGAGCATATCGACGCGGCGCTCGAGCCGCTCCCCGACGCGCTCGACCTCAAGAAGCGCATCGTGTTCCAGGCCGTCCGCGTCGCGGAGTGCGGCAACATGGTGAGCCCGCCGCTCGGCGAGACCATGCAGCTCATCGGTCGCGACGACTGTCTGGCGCGCATCGATCACGCCCTCACGATGGCGCTGTAGCCCGGGTGTTTGAACCGACGCTTTTCCAGATGAACGCGAGGCCCGCCTTCGAGGATCCGAAGGCGGGCCTTTTGCTCTCTCGGTTCAGGTCGG
Organism: Collinsella tanakaei; assembly: GCF_030373545.1. Lineage (GTDB taxonomy): Bacteria > Actinomycetota > Coriobacteriia > Coriobacteriales > Coriobacteriaceae > Collinsella > Collinsella tanakaei_C. The sequence continues at coordinate 162,046 of NZ_JAUDCO010000006.1, forward strand.
GCCCTTCGGACAGGCGGTTCCGCGCATGGAGAACCGGGCGGCATTTGACGCCCGTAGACCACGCGGAACAGCCTGTCCACCGCCCTACTGCTCGGTACCTCCAGCGGTGCCGACGATGTCGCCGTGCTCGACCTCCACGCAGGCCTCGATCGCAAGCGTCAGACCCTGAACCATCATGTCGATCGACATCGAGGGCGTACCGTCGCCCAAGCGCGCCGCCTGCTCGGTGGCGTAGGGAACGTGGATGAAACCGCCGCGCATCTCGGGATACTCCGTCGCGCACAGATGCAGCACCGTATAGAGCATCTCGTTGCAGCAGTAGGTTCCCGCGGTGTACGACACGACGGCGGGGACGCCCGCGGCGCGCATCCTGTCGACCGTCGCGTGCACCGGCAAAAGCGTGAAGTACGCATCCGGCCCGCCCTTGACGATCGGCTGCGCGATCGGCTGGTTGCCGTCGTTGTCGGGGATGCGCGCGTGGGCGTAGTTGATCCCCACGAACTCAGGCGTGATGTGCGTGCGCCCACCCGCCTGCCCGATGCACAGGCACACGTCCGGTCGCTGCTCGGCCACCGCCGCGCGCAGCACCTCGCCGTCGCGGCCGAACACCACCGGCAGCTCCGCCTTGACGATCTGCGCGCCGGCGATGGTGTCGGGAAGACGGCGCACCGCCTCGAGCGCGGGGTTCATGCACTCGCCGCCGAAGGGCTGGAAACCGGTGACCAAGATCTTCATCGTCCGCTTCTCCTCCCAAGACAAAGGGGTCGCACCATTGTGTCACGTTTTTGGGCTGCCAGACAAAATGCAGGGCAGGAGCGGCCGCGCGCCCGCTCCCGTTTTACCCCATGGCGTGCGCCGGGCGCGATGTGCCACAATGGTGGCGTCTGGACACCTCGACCGCATTCAGGAGCATCCATGGCAGGCAAACCGCAGACTCTCGCCACCACGTCGGCTTTCGAGATCTTGGGGCCGGTAATGGTCGGACCCTCGTCGTCCCATACCGCGGGCGCTCTGCGCTGCGCGAGCGTCGCGGCGTCGCTGCTCGAGGGCAACATCGCGCGCGTCACGTTCACGCTGTGGAACAGCTTCGCGCACACCTACCGCGGCCACGGCACCGACCGCGCGCTCGTGGCGGGCATCTTGGGGCTCGACACCGACGACGAGCGCATCCGCGACTCCTTCGCCCTTGCGCGCGAGCGCGGGCTCGCCTACGAGTTCCAGGTCGCCGGCGACGACGGCACCCTGCATCCCAACACCGTCGACATCGACATGGTCGACGATTCGGGCACCACCGCGGCGGTGCGCGGCGAGAGCCTGGGCGGCGGGCGCATCCGCATCAGCCGCATCAACGGCGTGGGCGTGGATATCTCCGGCATGTACAGCACCCTGTTCGTCGCGCACCGCGACGCCCCCGGCGCGCTGGCCGCGCTCACAAGCCTGCTCGCGCGCGAGCACGTCAACATCGCCTTCTGCCGCACGTACCGCACCGAGGCGGGCGGTCAGGCGTACTCGGTGTTCGAGACCGACGGTGCCGCCTGCCAGGAGGTGCTGCCCCACGTGCGCGCCCTCGACCCCGTGGACTACGCCACGTTCATCGAGGTGCCCGGGTCGGCTTCCACCCTCGCCCCCGGCGTGTCGACGCCCGAGCTGTTCGACGACGGTGCGCAGCTGCTCGACGCCTGCGCGGAGCACGGCATGAACATCGGCGCGGTCATGGCGGTGCGCGAGGCGAGCCTCATCGGCGAGGAGCGCTGCGTCGCCTCGATGCGCCGCGTGCTCGATGTCATGCGCGAGGAGACCACCGCCCCGCTTGCGCATCCCCAGCGCTCCCTCGGCGGATTCATCGGCGGCGAGGCCCGCCTGGTCGATGCCACGCGTGGCGGCGCGATCGGCGCCGCGTTGCTGGGTGAGGTGCAGACGGCCGCCGTGGCGCGCGCCATGGCGGTGCTCGAGCGCAGCGCCAGCATGGGCGTCATCGTCGCGGCGCCCACCGCGGGCTCCGCGGGCGTCGTTCCCGGGTGCGTGCTTGCGGTCGCCGACCACCTGGGCCTCGACGACCATCAGATCATGGACGCGCTGTTCTGCGCCGCCGCGATCGGCCTCAATCTCTCCACGTCCGCCTGCGTGGCGGGAGCCGAGGGAGGATGCCAGGCGGAGGTCGGCAGCGCCGCGGCCATGGCGGCCGCCGCCCTCGTCCAGATGCTCGGCGGCACCCCGGCATGCGCGCTCGACGCCGCCTCCATCGCCCTGTCCAACCTGCTCGGCCTGGTATGCGACCCGGTCGGAGGTCTCGTCGAGGTGCCATGCCAGAACCGCAACGCCATCGGCGTGGCAGCCGCCTTCTCGGCAGCGCAGCTCGCGTTGGCGGGCGTGCGCAGCTTCGTCCCCTTCGACGAGATGGCCAAGGTCATGCTCGCCGTGGGCCACGCGCTTCCCGCCAGCCTGCGCGAAACCGCCAAGGGCGGCATCGCCGTCGCCCCCTCGGCTCGCGCGGCATGCGAGCGCTGCGGCATCTGCGGATAGAGCGGCCGCCCACAGCGCTTGGCTAAAGCGCCGGCAGCAACGACGGGGCGACTCGTGGTCGATGCGTGTTGATGTCCTCAAATAGCTGTGAAACAACCCCTCACAGCGCGCATTCGTCGAGATGGATAGGTATAATCCATCTCCGGAAACAAAGGCCGGGCGCGACGCCCGCAGCACCTCGACACGCAAAGGACAGACAAGAGATGCCCTATACCAACGACGACGGTCGTCAAGTTCCGTCCGGCTCCCCTGCCGCCGGCAACCGATTCGCCCGCACCGATCGCCTTGAGCCCGTCCGCCCGGGCCAGATGCCCGCGCGCCGCACGGGCGGAGCCCATATGGCGTCGAACGATCATCAGGCTCCGACGAGCCAGGCTCCTGCCGGCCAGACGCCGGCATCCGCCACCACGCAGATGCCCGGCCGCACCCCGCTGCCCCAGCAGCGTGGCACCGCGCCCGCCAACACCGCCTACATGCCCCGCTCCGCCTACTCCGCCGCGAGCCAGGACACCTACGCCGGCCCGGCCCGCACGACCGTGATGGGCGCCCGCGGCACCGACAACCGCGGCGGCACCGATCCGCAGCTCGTCCCCCCGGTCGACCTGTACTCCGCGCACCGCGGCGACAACGACGACGAGGCGCCTCGCAACCATCGCGCGCTCAAGATCGGTCTCGGTGTGGCGGCGGGCCTTCTCGTCGCCGGCTACATCGGCGGCATCGTGGCGTTCTCCAACCTGTACTATCCTGGCACCTCCATCGCCGGTGTCGACGTGTCGCTCACCGATGCCGGCACCGCCGCCGAGCGCATCGAGTCCACGGTCGCCGACTACTCCCTGACCGTCAGCGGCCTCGGTTTCGAGTGCGCCTACACCCCCGAGGCCGGCACCTTTGCAGTGGACGCCCAGCAGGAGGCCACGACGGTGCTCAGCGCCAACGAGGCCATCATCTGGCCCGTCAAGCTCATCTCGAGCCTTACGGGCGGCGGGCAGTCGAATGACGAGACCGCCTCCAATCTGACGGCGACCTACGACAAGGAGGCCCTCGAGGCCGCGGTGGGCGCCGCCGTCGACGAATTCAACGCCGACCGCCCCGGCACCTTCGATGCCGCCGGCGCGTATGACGAGGAAGAGGGCAAGTTCACGGTCGCCCGCGCCCGTGCGAGCCAGAAGCTCAGCCGCGACGCCGTGATCGCCGCCGCCGAGGACGCCATCTCCCATGCGCAGGCCACCGCGGAGCTCGACGACTCCATGTACGAGGAGCTCGCGGGCGGCGCCACCGACGAGCAGCTGCAGGCAGCCTGCGACGCCGCCAACGAGATCATCGGCGTCAACGTCGACCTCACGATGGGCGGCAAGACGGTCGCTACGCTCGACGGCAAGACCATGACGCAGTGGATCACCTTCGACGAGGACCTCAACCCCACGCTCCAGAAGGACGGCCTGTCCAAGTGGATTCGCCAGCTTGCCGAGGCGCAGCTGGACACCGTGGGAACCGAGCGCCGCTACACCCGTCCCGACGGCAAAGAGGTCGACGTCTCGGGCGGCGAGTACGGCTGGATCAGCAACGAGGCCGAGCTCGCCGAGCTCATCCAGGCTGCCGTCAAGAACAAGCAGACCGGTGAGATCGAGATCCCCACGAAGCAGGAGGCGGCGCAGTACAACGGCGCCGGCGGCCGCGACTGGGGCGCCTACGTGGACATCGACATCAGCGAGCAGCACGTCCGCTACTACAGCGCCGACGACGAGCTGCTGTGGGAGTCCGGCTGCATCACCGGCAACCCCAACGAGAACAACGACACCCCCACGGGCATCTACAGCATCAACAACCTGGAGCGCGACGTCCAGCTCACCGGCAAGCGCGATCCCGAGACCGGCGAGCCGGAGTACATCAGCTACGTCGACTACTGGATGAGCTTCATCGGCGGCGCCGTGGGCCTTCATGACGCCGACTGGCAGGCCTCGTCGAGCTTCTCCGACCCCACCGCCTACACCTGGACCGGAAGCCACGGCTGCGTGAACCTTCCGCCCGCAAAGGCCGCCGAGCTGTTCGACCTGCTGAGCATCGGCGACTGCGTGATCGTCCACTACTAGCGGCAGCGTCCGCCATCGACGGTTTGAAGGGAGGGGCCCTGCGGGGGCCCCTCGTTTTGTATGGCTGCGCGAAACGCGCCTGGCGCTATTTCGCCAAACGCAGCCTCACCATGACAAATCCGTCATGCGGGATGCGCCGGCTCGCCCGTCCCGTCATGCTACGATGGGACGGCTACCCGTTGCGCGCGAAAGGCGGCACATGAGCTTGAAGATCCTTGTCGTGGAGGACGATCCGTTTATCGTCACCTCCCTTACCGAGCTGCTCGCAAGCGAAGGGTACGCCGTGGACCATGTGGCGGGTCAAACCGACGCCATCGCCCGCATCGAGCGCAACGGCGGCGCATATGCCCTTGTCCTTCTCGACGTGACCCTTGCCCAGGGCAACGGATTCGCCACCTGCTCGGCCATCAAGCAGCTTGCACCGGAACTGCCCGTCATCTTCCTCACGGCCTCCGACGACGAGTTCGATACGGTCACGGGCCTCACCATGGGAGCCGACGACTATGTCGCCAAGCCGTTTCGCCCGCGCGAGCTCCTTGCCCGCATCGCCGCGACCATACGGCGTTCCCATCCCGCAAAACGCATTATCACGTTCGGGCCGCTCACCATCGACACCGAGCGCGCGCACGTGGAGCGCACCGGCGTCGAGCTCGTCCTTTCCGCCCTTGAATATCGCCTGCTCCTTCTGTTTGCCACCAACCAGGGCAAGCTCATCACCCGCGAGCAGATCCGCTGCGCTCTGTGGGACGACGCGGGCACCTATATCGAGGAGAACACGCTGTCGGTCTACATTAAGCGCCTGCGCGACAAGATCGAGGATGACCCGGCGCACCCGGAACTCATCCAGACGGTGCGCGGGCTGGGCTATAAGGCCCACGAATAGAGGCAAGCGGAATGTGGTTGCTGAGGAATCGCGAGGTCGTACGGGCGCTTGTGGCGTGGACGGCGCTCTCCGTCGCGGCCGCGGCGCTCGGGTTTTACCTTGCCGCATGGCCAGGCGTCGTCTCGGCGCTCATCGCCTCCATGCTCGCAAGCATACCCTTCATCGCGCTCACATGGCGTCGCTACCGCATGCTGGCACAACTATCCGAGTGCATCGATGACGTGTTGCACGGCGAACGCTCGCTCGACTTCTCTACCATGGCCGAAGGAGAGCTTGCGATTCTGAGCAGCGAACTCGACAAGATGGTCATGCGCCTGAACCTCACCGCTGACGAGTTGGCGAGCGAGAAGCAGGCCTTGGCAGATGCCCTTGCAGACATCTCCCATCAAATCAAAACGCCGCTCACCTCGCTCTCCATCACCACCGAGCTGGTGCGAAAGCACCTCGCCGAGATGCCTGAATGCGCCGAGGACCTCGAGCGCATGCGCCGTATCGAGCAGCTCGAGATCCGCGTCGAGAACCTTGTCGCATCCCTGCTGAAGCTCGCGCGTCTCGATGCGGGCGCGATTCGCCTGGCACGCGAACAGGTCCTCGTGGACGACATCGTTCGCACAGCGACTCAGCCGCTTGCCGTCGCGCTCGATATCGCCGACGTCGCGCTCAAGGCCGACGTCGCCGATGGGTGCAGCTTTTGCGGCGACCTTGCATGGACCGCCGAGGCGCTCGGCAACATCGTGAAGAACTGTATGGAGCACACGCCTGCGGGCGGCACGGTGCGCATCACGGCCTGGGAGGACGCGCTCGCTTGCCGTATCCGCGTGACAGATACCGGACCCGGTATCGCCGAGGAGGATCTGCCGCACGTCTTTGAGCGCTTCTACCGCGGCGCATGTGACGACGAGGCCGGATCCGCCGTCAATCCTGCGGGCGTCGGCATCGGCCTCTCCCTTGCGCAGAGCCTCATCACCGCTCAGGGCGGCACGCTTACCGCGAAGAACGCCCGAGACGACACCGGGCGTGTATGCGGCGCGCAGTTTGACATCGCGTTTTTCCGGGCGATCGTCTAGCTGCCACGGTGTAATTTCACCCTAGGGATTTTTCTACATCTCCGGCGCAAATGCGCCGGAGATGTAGAAAAATCCCTAGGGTGAAATTACACCGGAGCGGCAACCGTGACGGATATGTCACGCGGTGGTCACGGGAGCGCAAGGGCGTCCGTGCAGTATGGTTGGTGACGTATCCGCATAACACCCAGGAGCACCTATGGACATCCTTTCGGTTGAACATCTGACCAAGGTCTACGGCACGGGCGATACAGCCGTGCGCGCCTTGGACGACGTAAGCTTCACGGTCGCCGCCGGCGAGTTCGTCGCCATCATCGGCAGCTCGGGCTCGGGCAAATCGACGCTGCTGCACCTTATGGGCGGCGTCGACCGTCCCACCTCGGGGACCGTTCGCCTGCAGGGGCAGGACATCTTCGAGCGCAGCGACGAGCAGCTCGCCGTCTTCCGCCGTCGGGAGGTCGGACTCGTCTATCAGTTCTACAACCTCATCCCCGTGTTCGACGTCGTGGAGAACATGACACTGCCCGTCCTCATGGACGGACGTGAGGTCAACGCCAAGCGGCTCGACATGCTGCTCGGCGCGCTCGGCCTGCGCGGTCGCGAGCACTACCTGCCCAACCAGCTCTCCGGCGGCCAGCAGCAGCGCGTCGCCATCGGCCGCGCGCTCATGAACGCGCCCGCGGTGGTGCTCGCCGACGAGCCGACCGGCAACCTCGACTCCAAGAACTCCGCCGAGATCATGGCGCTGCTGCGCAGCTCCAATCGCAAGCTGAAGCAGACGCTCATCGTCATCACCCACGACGAGGACATCGCGCTCATGGCCGACCGCGTCATCGCCATCGAGGATGGCCGCCTGGTGCGCGACGAGCACCGCCGGAGCGCACCCTCCGCGGTCATGGGCGGCGCCGCTCACAAAGCGGATGGAACGAACACGTCCCCAATCAACCCCCACAAAGGGGTTGGAAGGAACACGTCCCCATCTGACCCATTCGGGCGGGAGGTGCGCTAACGATGAGCATCTTCATGCGCTTCACGTGCAAATCGCTCAGGGCGAACCGCACGCGCACCACTGTCTCCATCGTCGGCGTGGCGCTTTCCGTGGCGCTCCTCACCGCCGTGCTCACCAGCGTGGTCTCGCTCACCACCATGCTCGTCGAGCGCACCGCAGCCAATGAGGGCTGGTGGTACGCCGAGGCCATGGGCATTACGGGCAGGGGCCTGGATCTCATCGAGAACGACCCCGACGTCACCGATTGGACGGCCGTCGCCGAACTCGGCACCATCGAGCTCGGAGAGGAGAATTCCGATATCTTCGGACGGTATTGCTATGCGAAGACGTGGCCCAGCGCGCAACATGCCGATGAGCCGCTTATCAGCACGCCCGAGATCGTCGCGGGCCGCATGCCCGAGCGCCCCGGCGAGATCGTCCTGCCGCATTACTTCCAAAACGTGAAGCTCGCGCCCTGCGGCATCGCCACCGGCAACGGCGACGCGATCGCTATCGGTAGCGAAGTCACGCTCGACCTCGGCACCTGCACCGTCGATAACGCCGATGGCTCGAGCTATGTCGCGTCGAGCATCTCGGGCTCCTATATCGACCCGAGCCAAACCGCGCATTTTGAGGCAGACCTCGGCCAGATCACGGGCACCGTCGTCGGGTTCTACCGCGCATGGGGCTACTCCCCCGTCTACGCACTCCAGGGCAGCGCCGCCTATATCTACGACGATGGATCGGCACTTGCGCGGGTCATTTCCGACGCGTCTGAGGCGACGCTTGGCGGCGTGCTCTTCCGCACCACAGACCCCGCAACCGCCCGAACCCTCGCGACCAAGCTTTCCGATGAGAACCTCGTGACCTGGGGAACCACGACCCATGACTCCCTGCTGCGCTGGATGGGATCCACGCCCGACACCGCCATCTGGAACACGCTCTACCGGATCGCAGGAATCCTCGCCGCCGTCGTGGTCGTGGCGGGCGTATCGCTCGTCTACAACTCTTTCGCCATCTCCGTCGCCGAACGCACGCGCCAATTCGGCCTCCTTTCAAGTCTGGGCGCGAGCCGCCGCCAACTCAGGCGCGCTGTCTTCACCGAAGCGCTCATCATCGGAGCGATCGGTGTACCCGTAGGCATCGGCCTCGGACTTGCCGGTTGCTACGTGGTGTTCACCCTGCTCCACGAGGGCATCGCGGCCCTTTCCGGAGGTACGGAGGCGCATATGGTCGTAAGCCCCATGGCGCTTGCCATCTCGGCCCTGCTTGGACTCGCCGTGATTCTTGCCAGCGCTTGGATTCCCGCGATCCGCGCGAGCCGCGTGTCGGCGATCGATGCCATCCGGCAAACCCGAGACGTGCATCTGAGCCGTCGTGGACGCCGTGCGCTTCGTCGCGCCGCTCGCCATGCTGACGGCGCCCCGGGTCCCGCCCGTCGTTCGCTCGGCGTCGCCGGCCGCCTCTTCGGCATCCCTGGCTTTATCGCACACCGCAACCTCTCGCGCGCCTCGTCCAAGGGACGCGTCACCGTCGCCGCGCTCTCCGTGTCGGTCGCCCTCCTCATCATCTCGGGGTCCATCGCCGACGTCTTGCGCTACGCAACCGACACCGCCGTGAACACCATGGACGGTCAGGACCTCGTGCTCTACATCGACGCAACCGGCGCCGAGGCAGACCAGACGCTCGCACTTGCAGGCGGCAAGGTGAACGGTCCCGCTATGCAGGAGGTGCTCGCTCGGTTCTATGCCGAGGCCTATGATGTTAAGGATGCCTCCTCAAACGGCTATACCACGACCTATGTCGCCGATGCGCTCTTCCCCGACGGCATGCTGAACGATGAGATCGCCGGTCTTGAGACGGGCTCCCCGCGCTTAGCGGACGGCTCCTGGTTCGGCAGCGCGTTCGTCGAGTTCGTCGATGATGCCAGCTGGAACGCCTATGTCGATGAGCTCGGGCTCTCGCGCGACGAGTTCTGCGACCCCGCGCATCCCCGTGCGATCGCTGTGAACGCCTATCAGGTGAACGACGGCGAGACATACGGCAGCTACCGACCGATCGAGAAGACCGGCACCATCGAGTCGCTGGAGTTCGCCGACCTTGACGGGCGGTTTGTGAGCGGCATCGAGAGCGACGCCGACGGTTCGCTGCGTGCGCTGTACTACGACGATGAGGGACAGGAGCACTACTTGCCCTATGACGAGGCGGTCGCCCGCGAAGACCGAATCGAAGTCGCTGCGCTCGCCGATCATGCGCCCGCCTGCGTCGTGAATTCCTCGGGCACGCTGCAGATCATCCTGCCGGCACGCGCCATCGACCTTGCCGAGACGATGGGATACCAGCGTGCGAGCCTCTCCTTCGATGCCGACGGCGATGCGGCGCGTGCCTCGGATGCCCAGGAAGCGCTCGAAGCCATCGCCGCCGATTATCCTGAGCTCGATATCACCTACTCGAACATCGCCCAGAACAAGCTCCAGTCGCGCCTCATGGCCACCACGATGAACACGTTCATCTACCTCTTCGCCATCATCACCGGACTCATCGCCGTGGCAAACGTCTTCAACACACTTGCCAACTCCCTTATGCTCCGTCGCCGCGAGTTCGCGATGCTCAAGTCCATCGGCATGGGCAATCGGGCCTTCCGGCATATGATCGCCTACGAGTGCGCAAGCTACGCCCTGCGCGGTCTTGTCATCGGCTTTGCGCTCGCAGCCTTCGCGACCGCAGGACTCCACGAGTCGATGCGCCTGTCGTTTTCGACCTATGAGCCCACGTTGCCGTGGATGCAGATCGGCGCAGCGGTAGCGACCGTCTTGGCAGTGATCCTTGCAAGCGTGACCTACGCGCTCATGCGGAGCCGCACGAGCAACGTCGTCGGGGCGCTTCGCGAGGACGCCATCTGACGCGAGACGGGGTCAGACATTCCGCGCATCAAGGGGCAGGTTCATTAACACGGGTGAGCCTGCCTCCCTTTTTCTTATGCAAGGACGTGCGGCTAGAGGTAGCGAGCGAGAAAGTCCCCGACGATTGCGGCGTAGCGCTCGGGATGGGTATAGCTGCTCGCACCGTGGGCCGCGCCCTCGAACAGCACCCGTTCCTTCACCGGGCTCGCGCAGGCATCGTACACCGCATCGAGCATGGCGGGCGGCACGAAGGCGTCGTCCGCCCCATGTATGAACATCATCGGCACACGCGCCGCGCGCAGGCGTTCCACCGCACTCGCCTCGCGAAACCCGTAGCCCGCACGGGCGCGGCACACGGCCTGCGCCGCATCGAGCAGAGGATGTACGGGCAGATGCATCAGGTTGCGCATCTGGACGGCGAGCTCGTCCCACACGCTCGTGTAGCCGCAGTCCTCCACGATGCAGCGCACCTGCGGCGGCAGGTCCAGACCCGACGCCATCATCACCTCGGCCCCACCCATGGACACGCCGTACAGGGCGATGCGCGCCTGAGGGTCAAAGGTAACCAGCGCGGCGATCCAGGCGAGCAGATCGTCCGCATCGAGCCAACCCATGCCCACATAGCGATCGGTGTTGCGCTCGTGCCCGCGCGCCGCGGGAAGCAAGACCGAATAGCCCATCTGATGTGCGACATACGCCTCGCGAGCAAGGTCGCTCGGACGGCCGCTGTACCCATGACACAAAATGAGGTACCTATGGCCCTCGTCGGCGCTCTCGGGGGACCTGCGGCCATCCGGTGCGGGCACGACGCCCTTACCCCAGATGCGCCAACCGTGCAGGACTCCTCCATCGTGCGCCTCGATCGACATGTCGCGTTTCGCCTCGTCGAACCAGGCACGGGCACGGATGCGCACCGGGTCGTTGGCAAAGACGCTCATGTCGGCTCCGGTCGCCTCGCCCGAGTTGATACGCGCCATGATGGAGTGCTTCGCGCGTGGGTTCAGCGCGAAGTCGAAGAGGGCATTTCCGACAACGCCCAAGCCTGTTCCGCCGGCAACCGCGATGCCGGCCGCCAAGGGACCGAGAAGATGAACCATAGACAACCAATCCAAGAAAAACGGCGCGTCCGAAAGGAAGCGCCGTCTGCACGTTACTTCTTTGCGCGGGGGCGTTTGGCGGCAAGGGCGGCAGGTGAAACCGTAATGCCTCCCTCGGTGCGCCTGACCCGCGTGCCGCGATGACGGGGCGCACGGGCCGCAGACTTGGACGCCTTCGCAGGCTCCTTATCCGCCTCCTTGGCGGCAGCCGCTTCCATGCGCTCGACCTGAGCGGTCTCGATCGTGGACGCGACGGCTGCCGCACTGGGAGCGCCCTTGCGGCTCTTACCGCGACCCAGCTTGGAGATGGCGCGGTCCCACCGGTCATGGATGCTCGCGTTGTGCGAGCTCTTAAGACCGAGCAGCGGCGCGGCCAGAATCGTCGGCGCGATGAAGGTGATCAGACGCCACAGCAGGTAGCCCGCCGTGGCGGCGCTGCCGTAGAAGTGACCCAGGAACAGCGCAAAGCCGCCCTCGGCGCCACCCGTGCCGCCCGGCAGGGGCACGGCGGATGACAGCAGCTGCACGAAGGCGCTCGCCGCCATGACGGAGAAGAAGTCGACGTCATGATGGCCGAACGACAGCATGAGGAAGTACGGCACCAGGTAGAAGAAGGCAAGCTGGAGCATGGTGATCACGACGGTGAGCGCCATGGAGCTCAAGTGCCCTGCCGCCAGCTTGAACTTGTCGGAAAAGGCCATGACCTCGTTATCGACGAACGCATGCCACGATGCGGTCTTCTCGCGAGCGACGCCCACGCGCTCCATGACGCGGATGATCCAGTGCGCGACGCGCATGACCATACGGGGCATGAGTGCCACGGCAAAGATGCCAAGCAGGATGCACACGTGGCCGCCGAAGCTGAACACGCACAGCAGCGTGATATCGCCGTACTGAGCGGCAAAGAAAGGCATGCGCGCAAGCAACAGGATGGCGCCCCAGGCGACAAGGCCAAACTGGTACACGATGAAGCGGGTGAACTGGATGGCGCCTGCCTCGCCGACGTTCTGACCGGCCTTGGTAAGACGATAGATCTGAGCGGGCGTGGAACCCATCATCATGGGCGTGAGGTTGCCAAAGAAGATGCCGCTCGCCTCGACCGAGATGAGGTCGCGAATGCCCACCGGCGACGCGGGGTCGAGCCACACGGCGATGGCGTAAGCCGCGATGCCGAAGATGAGGTACAGCAGCATGCTCAGGCACGCAAGCGCCAGCCATCCGCCCTGCACCGTACTCATAGCAGCCCAGAACTGGGCGACCTGGCCGGTCACGACCAGGTATACAACGTAGATGATGAGAACGATGCCGATGAAGATGGCTCCGCGGCGCGCGCCCTTGTGGTCGTCGCCACCGGAGGGCTCGGCAGCCACTTTGGGCTTGCGGGTCGTGTTGTGCGAAGCGTCCGACATGAATCCACCTTGGGTATCGTAAACGCGCCCGCGAGGGACGCGCAGCGTGCGTAGTGATTCCATTGTACGGCTCATGCGTCCCGGGTTCACGACGTCCTCGCCATCCGGAATAATTCCAGAGACCAAGTGACACGGCAGCATGCGCACGAATCGCACGTGAGGGCATCCGGCGTAAAAGTGACCCGTCCCCGCGAGGGCGCCCGGCGTAAAAGCACCCTAGGGATTATTTTACATAGCATGCGATTCTTCGCATGCCATGCAAAATAATCCCTAGGGTGCTTTTACGCCGGGCGCCCTCGCGGACTGAGCGTATCAAGGCCCGACCTTGAAAACGAAAAAGGGCTCCCGGAGGAGCCCTGATCATTCGTGGTAGCCCGTACCAGATTCGAACTGGTGATCTCCGCCTTG
>NZ_JAUDCO010000007.1 GCF_030373545.1 Collinsella tanakaei
CCCGGCGCCGACGACGCCGCGCCGCAGCCTAAAAGCCGTCGCGGCCTGATCGTCGGCATCGTCGTGGGCATCATCGCCATCATCGTCGCCGCGGTGATCGCCGCATCGTTCTTCCTCGGCCAGCCCACCACCGTGGCATACGGCCAGGACGACCCCGTGCCCGTCTCGCTGACCACGCGCATCCGGCCGCAGGGCGTCGGCGGCACGCCGCTCACCACCTATACCGTCTCCCTCGTCAAGCCCGATGCCACCGGCGACGAGGCCGATCTCTCGTCTGCCGCCACCACGCCCTACAAGATCCGCGTCGACGGCGACGGCGGCTTCAGCATGGCCGACTTCGGCGACGTGCCCGACAGCAGCTATACGCTCGTCATCGTCGACGAGAGCGATGACGGCGGCGACATTCCGCGTGAGCTGCCCGTCGACTACGGCGAGGACAACCCCGAGGCCGCCGACGAGATCGTCGTCGCGCCGCCCGCCGATGAGGATTCCGATGGGGATTCCGATGAACAACCCCCGAGCGCCTACGAGCTGTACTGGGACAAGTGCCAAGAGTATCTCGATGCCTATGGCGAGCCGAACTGGATCAGCGCAAAGGATGGGTCGTATATGATGACCGGCCTTTGCGTCGCACAGCTCATCGATTTCGACGGCGATGGCACCGAGGAGCTCGCGCTTGTCTACAACACGCTCGACGACTTCGTGCCCAACACCGTCAACGGCTATCTCGACCAGCAGATGGATGGGTTTATCGTCGAAATCTGGGCATACCGCGACGGCCAGATCGAGCTCGTCTACAACGAGGCCGGCAGCCTGGAGACCGCCAACGGCGGCACCACCTGGTTTACCGTATACAGCAAGGACGGCGAGGTTCCGGCCATGCGCACCGACGTCTTCAACGCCTCGACCATCGAGGGGGCGTCGAACATGAACAGCGAGACCACCACGTACTACGAGTACGACGGCTCTACCTTCGCCCCTGCGCTCACGCTCGATTACCTCATATCGGAAGGGGGCGTGCAGACCTACATCGACGGAAAGCCGTCGGCGCCCGATGACGCGACAGCCGCCGCCGAGCCCTACAGCACGCGCGTCGTTCAGCAGGTGCTCTACTCGCTTTCCATGGGCGGCGGCTCGCTCGACGGGGACTTCGATGCGGTGCGCGCCGCCACGCAGGCAACGCTCGACACCCTTGAGCAGGCCGCCTCGGGAGAGGACGTCGAGACGCCTGCCGAACCGTCCTATTCGATCGAAATCCATGAGGAGGCAGCACCACTCGCCAGCTCGCAGGGTGCAGGCGCCGAGTTCACCACGGATGTCATCTGGCGCTACTCCCAGATCGTCGTCAGCGGCGGCGAGGCCCCGGCGGGCATCGCCAAGATCAACGATGCCCTGCGCACGATGGTCGAGGACGCGCGCACCTTGGCAGAGGCCTGGACGATCGAGTCCGGCGACATACAGGACCAGGGATATACCGCCGACATCGTGTCGATCGAAGACGGCATCGTGTCCGTGCGCACGGACACCTACGGATTCGCAGGCGGCGCGCACGGCACGGAGTTCATCAAGGGCATCTTCTATGACCTGGAAACCGGCGAGGAGCTTTCGGCACCTGAGGCCCTGGGCATCGACGATGCCGAGCTGAAAAACCTCGCCGCCGACGGCATCCGGGCGTTTTTCTCGCGCGCGCCGAGCGACCTGCTCACCACGGACGCCGACGTTGAGGATGCCATCGCATCCATCACGCAAAACGCCGAGAGCTGGCGCTACTACCGCTGCGAGGACGGCATTGCGTTCGTGACGATCGAAGGCGAGCTCGGCTCCGTCGCATTCGGCAGCCACGAGATCGTCATCCAGGGCGCAGACGGCGTATCGGTGGGCAGCGAGACCGATTTCGGGACGTCGCTCGCCTGATCGGAGACGCTTCGGGCAGGAGCGAACCGTTCGTTTTCGCGCCGGTGGTCACGCGTGCACGTTTACTGTCAGATTGAACCTCCCAGGCCCCTCGGAAGCGCCCGATTCGGGCCCCTCCGAGGGGCCATTGCGTAGCCTGCCGGAAACCGGATGTCCGCCGCGCATCGTTTCCGCAGGATTCGTCTCACCCGAAACGGCAGCAGGCGCCCCGAAGGGACGTCCGCCTTGCAGGAATCGTCCTCTCGTGACCACAACGCGCATCACGAACGAGCAAGGCCGCCCAAAAGGCGGCCTTGTCATCATTTGGACGTCGTCTTTTTCGTCGTCGACTTCTTCTTCGTCGTCTTGGCGGCCGTCTTCTTGGCGCCAGACCCCTTGCGCGCGCCCGCGCGGCCGCGGGTCGTCTTCTTCTCCTTGCTGGGGCAATCCATGTTCACGCAGATGCGCCAAGGACCGCGAGCCGTCTGGACCACGACGATGGGCGCGCCGCAGTGCTCGCAGACCTCACCGGTCGCCTCGAGCTTGCCGCGACCGGGCAGCGGATAGGAGACGCCGCACTCCTCGTAGTTGGTGCAGCGGATAAAGCGCTTGCCGCTGCGCTCGGACTTGTGCGCGATGAGGTCGCCGTGGCGCCCCGCCTCGGCGCACACCGAGCACTCCCCCACCTTGAGGTCGGGCTCGTAGTTGGTGGGGCATTTGGGGTTGACGCAGACCTCGTAGGCCTTCTGCCGAAACGGCTGGCACTTGATGCGTGGCGCGCCGCACTCGGGACAAACGGCCGCCTCGCCCTCGAGCGGGCTCACGCGCACGCCGGAGGGGACCGGATAGGTCACGTCGCAGTCCGGCCAGCCCATGCAGCCGATGAAGCTGCCGCGGGTCTTGGCGCTCGTCTTCATGACGAGGTCCTTGCCGCACTTGGGGCAGGTGCCGACCTTGGCGTCAGCGGTCACGGCGTCCGAGATGGCCTCGCCCAGGTCGTCCTTGTGCTCGATCAGCGCGTCGAGCATGCCGGCGAGCAGCGCACGCGAATGGTAGACCACCTGCTCTTGGGTATCGGTGCCCTCGGCCACGTGCGTCATGTCCTCTTCGAGCTCGCTCGTCATATCCGGCGTGGTGATGCGCGGCGCGAACTCGTGCAGGGCGTCGATGATGGCCATGCCCAGCTGGCTCGGCTCGATGGGGCCGCTCGGCGTGCCCTTGAAGTACTTCACCGCGTACAGGCGCTCGATGATGCTCGCGCGCGTGGACTTGGTGCCGAGGCCGCGCTTCTCCATCTCCTGAACGAGCTTGCCCTGGGAATAGCGCGCCGGCGGCTCGGTCTGCTTGGCCTCGAGCTGCATGTCGCGCACGTCGACGGTTTCGCCGGTCTCGAGCGCCGGCAGCTGCTCGTCCTTCTTGAGGCCGAAGGGGTACACGGCGCGAAAGCCCGGCACCTTGAGTACGTCGCCGGAAGCCACGAAGGGCTCGCCCGCGACGTCGATCTCGATCTTGGTGCCCTCGATGACGGCGGGGTCGGACAGCGTCGCCAGGAAGCGGCGGGCGATGAGGTTGTAGAGCTTCCACTGCGCGGGCTCGAGCTTTGTGGGGTCGGCCGCCGCCGTGGGATAGATGGGCGGATGGTCGGTCGTCTCGGTCTTGCCGCGCGTGGCGGTGAGCTTCTCGCGGGACAGCAGCTCGCGGCAGGCGGGCGCGTACTGCGGGACGGACGAGATGGCCTTCACGGTGGCGCGCAGGTCGAGCGAGCGCGGGTAGACGGTGTTGTCCACGCGCGGGTAGGAGATGAGGCCGTCCATGTAGAGGGACTCGGCGATGCGCATGGTGCGCGCGGGGCTGATGCCCTCGGCGGCGGCGGCCGCCTGCAGCGAGGTGGTGTTGAACGGCGTGGGCGGGCGCTGGGTGCGGCTCTTCTTCACGACTTCGGTGACCGTGCCGGTCGTCGCGTTCTCTACGTGGGAAAACGCCGTAGCTGCCGCGGCCTGGTCGGTGAAGCGTCCCTGCGCGTGGGAGATCTTGAAGGCCTCCTCGTCGCCGGCGCCTGCGGGACGCGCCTCGCCGGAGATGATCCAGTAGTCCTCGGGGACGAAGGCCAGACGCTCGCGCTCGCGCTCCACCACGAGCGCCAGGGTCGGCGTCTGCACGCGGCCGGCAGAGCGCACGTTGCCGAAGCCGCCGAACTTGGCCATGGTGAGGTAGCGCGTGAGCGCCGCGCCCCAGATGAGGTCGATGTACTGGCGGGACTCGCCGGCGTCGGCCAGGTTCTGGTCGAGCTCCACGAGGTTGGTGAAGGCATGGTCGATCTCGGCCTTGGTGAAGGCGGAGTAGCGAGCACGCGACACGGGCACGTCGGGCGCCACGTCGCGCACCATGGCCAGGGCGTCCGAGCCGATGAGCTCGCCCTCGCGGTCGAAGTCGGTGCCGATCACGACGGAGTCCGCCTTCTTAGCGAGGTTCTTGAGCGCGCGGATGATCTCCTTCTCGGCGGGCAGCTTCTCGATGGGCGCCCACACGAGATAGGGCAGGCTCGGCACCTTCCATCCCTTGATATCGATGCCGTCCTTGAGGAAGGGCTTGCGCTTGGACTCGTAGGGCGGGCGAGCCAGGCCGTCGGGCACGTCGGCGGGCAGCATCTCGCCCTCCTGGCTCACGGCATACCAGCCGAGCTTCTTGTCAAACTTGAGCTCGGTGGGAAAATCGGGCGCCAGGATGTGGCCGCGCAGACCGATGGTGACCCACTCCTCGCCATCCACGGTGAAGCGGTAGACGGGCGTGTTGTAGACCTTGTCGGCCTTCGGTTTTCCGACGCTGCACAGCAGACGCGCAATCTGCTGGGCGGCGTCGTTCTTCTCGGTGATGACGAGCTTCAAGGCGGCTCCTTACGTATATATGTGCGTCCGCGCGGCGTGCACGGACGGCAAAGTCGTGTACCGCAACGTACCACAAGTGAGCCGCGAGCGCGAATTATTCGCAATGTGCAACGAAGCCGCGCGCCCCGTGGAGCATGACGTCTGACGCATCTTCTCGGCAGCGTGGGCCGGGCCGCACCGTCCCTATTTCCCCATCTGCGCGGCGAGCCACGTCACCCATTCGTCCATGCCGGTGCCGCGTGCCGCGCTGATGGAGAAGCGCGGCGCTGCGGGATTCAGGTCGTCGAGCACGCGCGCGTAGCCAGCCATATCGAAATCGAAGGCAGGGGCGACGTCGATCTTGTTGAGCAGCAGCGCACCGGCATGCTGGAAGATACCCGGGTATTTGAGAGGCTTGTCGTCGCCCTCGGGGACGGACAGGATCATGACGGCGAGGTTCTCGCCCAGATCGAAATCGACGGGGCACACGAGGTTGCCCACGTTCTCGATGAAGATCACGTCGATCGCGTCGAGGCCCACGCCGG
Organism: Collinsella tanakaei; assembly: GCF_030373545.1. Lineage (GTDB taxonomy): Bacteria > Actinomycetota > Coriobacteriia > Coriobacteriales > Coriobacteriaceae > Collinsella > Collinsella tanakaei_C. The sequence continues at coordinate 5,303 of NZ_JAUDCO010000007.1, forward strand.
CGTCGAGGGCGTCGATTGCCTGCGAGATCATGTTGCCCTCCAGGTGGCACAGGCCGCCCGTGTTGATCTGGATGGCCGGCATGCCGGCCTGCTTCATCTTGACGGCGTCCACGTCGCTCGCGATGTCGCCCTCGATGACAGCGCAGCGCAGGCCGAAGCGGTCACGCAGCAGCTCGTTGGTGGCGAGGATGGTCGAGCTCTTGCCCGAACCGGGGCTCGACAGCACGTTGATCACGTAGGTTCCCGTGCGCGCGAAGCGCTCGCGCAGCTCGGCGGCCAGGCGCTCGTTGCGCGACAGGATCGAGCTGCCGATCTCGATCGTCTTTTCTGCCATAAGGTCCTCCACTCCGCAACGCGTTGCCGACAAGTTTGCACCTGGCACCATCTTGTCGCGCCAGGTGCAACCTTGTCGCTCAGGCGCCATCTTCGATCTCCATCGACACGATGTCCATCTCGCGCCCCGTGATAAGCACGGTGTCGGCGCTCCCGCACGCAGGACAGCGCAGATGGAAGCGGTCGTGCTCGAACTCCTCGCCGCAGTCGAGGCACACGCTGCTCGGATGCACGTAGGCGACCTCCATCGTCGCCTCGACGCACAGCGGGTCGTCCTCGCGCAGCACGTCCCAGGCGAATTCCATGGTCTCGGGATTGACCTCGGCCATGTCGCCGATGCGCAGCGAAACGGAAACGACGCGCGAAGCCCCCGCCTCGCGCGCCGTCTTGCCTACCGTCTCGAGTATGCCGGAAACCAGGCCCAGCTCATGCATGGTCGCTAGTCATCGTCCTCGTCGTCGGACAAAAACGACAGGCGGCTCTCCGTCAGGCCCTTCTTGCCCTCGCGCGCCACGATCACGAAGCGCGTGATGGCAAGCGCGATCTCGTAGAGCGACAGCATCGCCGCATACATGAAGATGAGCGTCACGGGGCTCGCATCCGGCGTGATGGAGGCGGACACCACGAGCATGATCACGTAGATGTAGCGCCAGGCGGCACGGAAGCTCGCGTAGGGCACGATGTGGAACACGGCGAGGTAGAACACGATGAGCGGCAGCTCGAAGGCCACGCCGAAGCCGATCATGAGCAGAAGCTCGATGTTGATGTAGTCCTCGAGGTTCGGGGCGATCTGGCCGATCGTCAACGACTCGCCGATGAGCCACTCAAAGCCCGCGGGGATGATCACGAAGTAGCTGAACAGCGCACCGAGGAAAAACAGGCCGACGGCGGCGAGCACCGTGGGCACGACCCACTTGCGCTCGTTGGGCTTGAGCGCCGGCAGGAAAAACGCCAGGATCTGCCAGACGATCATGGGCGTGCACATGACGATCGCCACCTTGATGGCGATGTTGAAGCGCAGCGCGAAACCGCCCAGCGAGGTGAAGATGTAGAAGTCCGTGCCCTCGGGAAGCTTCGGCAGGATGGGGTCCTTCAGGATGTCGACGAGCACCGGGGTGGCGAAATACATGACCACGGTCGCGATGAGCACCGACACGATGATGATGGTCAGGCGGCGGCGCAGCTCGCCGATATGGTCCATGAGCGGCATGCGCGCGGGTCCGATGGGCATTACTGCTCACCCCCTTCCGCATCGACGGCAACCGAGGCCTCATCGGTCTTGGCAGCGCGATGCTTGCGCGGGCGGCGCGCGTAGAGATCCTCGGTCGTGATCTCGACGGGCTCGTCGTCCTGAGGCTCGGCGGAAGCTTCGGCGGCGGCGGGCTCGGACGCCACGGCGGGCTCGGAAGCTGCCTGCTCGGCGCTTGCCTCGGACGCAGCCTCAACCGGCTGCTGCTCGCCCTCGGCGTCCGCGGCCTCGGCGGCCTCCTTCTGCGCCTTCTCGGCGGCCAGACGCGCACGGCGCTCGGCGAAGGTCTCCTTGCGGCGAGGCGCGGCCGGGGCGGCTTCGCCCTCGGCGATATCGGCATCCTCGTCGTCGACGGCGATATCCGCATCCTCGTCGTCAGCGGCCGCGACGCCCTTCTTGGGCGCGTTCGCGGCTGCGGCCATGGGATCGACGACCTCGGTCTGGACGACGTTGGTCAGCTTCTCCTGCGTCTCGCGGAACTGACGCAGGGCGCGCCCGATCGTGCGGCCCATCTGGGGCAGCTTGTCGGGGCCAAAGAGCAGAAAGGCGAACACGAGGATGATCACCAGCTCTGTTCCGCCGATACTTGGCACGGGTACCTCCCGAAGATCACAAAAAGCGGGCCCGGCGGTCAGCCGGGCGCATACGGTCTATGCACAACTGCAGAAGTATACCGCGCAGGAGCGCGCGCGGGCGCGCCCTGCGCGAAATGCGCATGCAATCGCTGGCGGCGCCTGCGCGGCGCCCGATTCTATGCTGCGGTGATACCGATCTCGGCGTCGACCCCAAGAAGCTGCGCCACGCGCATCACGTTGGGCTGTGCGTTGATGACCTCGAAGCCCTTCTGGCGCTCAGCGGCGTGGTGCGCCGCGCCGACAAGCACGCCGATGCCCGTCGAGTCGATGTAGGACACGTTGGCAAAGTCGAGCGTGAGCTTGGAGGTCGGCTGCTCAAGGGCAAGGTCGATGATGTCGCGCAGGGCGTCGACGTTGGAGATGTCGACCTCGCCCGCCACCGACACGAGGTAGCGCTCGGGCGTAGGCGTTGTAGTGATACCGAGTTCCATAACGGGGCTCTCCTTATTCGTTCGCGTGCCGCATCCGCGGCGTCTGTGAGCGCACCCGCGCAGGCGCGCTCCTAGGCGCGCTGCTCGCGGGCAAGCTCGGCAGATACCAGTTTGACAGCCAACACGAGCACGTCAAGCGCCGCCGCGAGCTCGTCCACACTCGGATAGGTCGGGGCGATGCGGATGTTGGTGTCGTGCGGGTCGTTGCCGCCGGGCCACGTGGCACCGGCCGGCGTCAGCTTGACACCCATCTCGGCGCACAGGGCGCCCACGCGCTTGGCCGAGCCTTCGGGTCCGTCAAGCGACACGAAGTAGCCGCCGTGCGGGTGGGACCAGGTGCCGCAGCCCGTTCCGGCAAGCCCCACCTCGAGCTTCTCCTCGACGCACGCGAAGCGAGGACGCAGGAACTCGGCATGCTTGCGCATGTGCTCGCGCACCGCGTCGAGCGTCGGCAAGAAGCGCGTATGCATGAGCTGGTTGAGCTTGTTGGCGCTGATGAGTCCCACCTTGAGGGTGCTGGCGACCTCGGCGACGTTGGCCGGGCTCGAGCCGAAAAACGCGATGCCCGCGCCCGGGAACGTGATCTTGGAGGTGGAGGCGACACCCAGGATGCGGTCCTCGTTGCCGGCCTCGCGCGCGTAGTCGAACACGTTGGCGAGCTGATCGGGCGTGTCGGTGAAGTCGTGCACGGCGTAGGCGTTATCCCACACGATGCGGAAGTCCGGCGCGGCCTTCATGGTCGCCAGGCGGCGCACCGTCTCGTCGGAATAGGTGACGCCGGTGGGGTTGGAGTACTTGGGAACGCAGAACATGCCCTTGATGGAGTCATCGGCCGCGCACAGGCGCTCGACCTCGTCCATGTCCGGACCGGTCTCGGTCATGCGCACCGGGACGTTCTCGATGCCTAAGTCCTGCGTGATGCCGAAGTGACGGTCGTAGCCGGGCGCGGGGCACAGGAACTTGACGTGCTCGAGCTTGCTCCACGGGGTGTAGCCGGGCACGCCCTTCTCCCAGTAGTGGATGAGGACGGACTGCATGATGTTCAGGCTCGACGAGCCAAGCACGATGGTCTGCTCGGCCGGCACGCCGAGAAACTCGCCGGCCAGGCGGCGCGCCGACGGGATGCCCTCGAAGCAACCGTAGTTGGAGCAGTCGACACCCTCGTCGGTGAGGTCCGCGTCGCTGTTCAGCAGGTCGAGCATGGGGCGCGAGATGTCGACCTGACCGGGCGACGGCTTGCCGCGCGCCATATCGAGCGCGAGATGCTTCGCCTTGACGGCCTCGACCTGCGCGGTGAGGTCGGCGATGGCGGCATCGAGCTCCTCTGTTTCCATCTGCTGGTAGATCGTTTGCATAGCGGCCCTCTTCCCTTCAAGCGATGCGCGGCGTTTTCGCAGCATAGAGGCGATTGCCGGCGCTTCGCGTATCCACATGCTGCATAAGTATACCCATGCGTGTGTTTCGACTGTGTATCCGCGCGTTGGGTTTTTCGAACCGGGATGCCACGACGGCGCCAAGGCGCCCGCGCCGCCGAAATGACGGGTGCGGCCGCGCGCAATCCGCTAGACTGGTCATCTGAACGCGAACGCATGCGAAGGAGGATGTGCCGTCATGAGACTCGGATCGTTTCAGGCAGAGGAATTCGGCGACCTGCAGCGCCTGGTGGACGGCATGTTCGTCGGACGCGAGACCGTCGACCGGCTTGACCTCGTAGTCCAGGCGGAGATCTTGGACCTTGCGCCCGACCTGATGGAGATCGTGGGGCTGCTGCCTCCGGGCGCCTACGATCGGCGGCGCCTGTGCGACCAGCTCAACTCGGCGCTCGCCGCCCACGGATGGGGCAGCACCTACGGGACCGTCGAGTAGGCGAGCTCATCCCATCTCCGACGACGACTCTTTTGGGAGCAATCATGGACGAAGATCGACAGCGCGAAATCGAGGAGGCCGTCCAGGCGGCCGACGAGGCGCTCGAGCACCTGTATCGCGCACGCGACCTCCTGCATTCGGCGCGCAACTGGGGCGCGTTCGACATCTTTGCCGGCGGGTTCATCTCGTCGCTCGTAAAACGCGGCAAGATGAGCGACGCCCAGGACGAACTCGACGACGCGCGCGGCGCCCTCGCCCGCCTATCGCGCGAGCTGCGCGACATCGACGGCATCGGCGGTCTCGACCTTGCCGGTGGCGGGCTTTCATTTGCCGCGGACGTCTTTTTCGACAACGCGTTTTTCGACCTGTACGTCCAAGGGCAGATCGATGACGCCCGCTACCACGTCAACCGGGCCATCAAGCAGGTCGAGGACGTTCGCGGCCAGCTGCTGGCCGCCAGCTAGACAGCGCGCGGTGCTATCGAGCTGGCGGTGGAGCCACCTCCTTGGCAGCCCAGCTCACGAAGTGTGTGTTTCATTTCGAATCTGGCAGATAGCCCGATGGGGCACGCGCGCTGTACCTGCGCATCTTCCAAGCAGAAGCGCGCCTTTACTCGGACATTCCAAAACGAAGCACTCACTTCGTGAACCCCGTTGTTGGTACATATGTTTTATATGTACCAGATATTGTTATACAGTATCCGTCCGGTGAGAAAACCCCACCGGGCGGATACCATCCCCCTGCAGGAAACAGATTGCCGAGCAGCGCCGGCGTGTCCGCCAAGCCGCTATCACCTCTGCGCCGCAGTCCCCTTGTCTCGGCATGCCAGCGCCATGAACGCCAGGCCGATCACCGCCGCCGAAACCGATCCGGCCAGGATGGCCGTCTTTGCGGCCAGCAGCTCGGCGGGGATCTCGGTGAACGCGAGGCCGGCAATCAAGATGGACATCGTGAAACCGATGCCGCCCAGAATGCCCATGCCGACGATATGCGGCCAGCGGACGCCTGCGGGCAGCTCGGCAAGATGGGCCTTCACCATGATGAAGGTCATGCCCGCGATACCGATGGGCTTGCCGAGCAGCATGCCGAAGTACACGCCGAGGGCGACGGGATCGAACAGCAGCGTCGCCGGCTCCACACCCACCAGTCGCACCTGCGCGTTGACGAAGGCGAAGATGGGCAGGATCACGAAGTTCACGGGCGTGGAGATGGCGTGCTCCAAGCGCTGCAGCGGCGGCGTCACGCGATGCATGACGCGCTCGACGCCCGCGACCGCGTGCGTGAAGCGGTGCTGGCCCAGAATATGCATATCGTCGTCGAAGCGGTCATCGAGCTCGGGGAGCTTGGCCTGCAGCCACTCCACCAGACCGCCCGCGTCGATGTCCGAGCGCGCCGGGATGGTGAACGCCAAGATCACGCCGGCGAGCGTGGCATGCACGCCCGACTGGTACAGGCAGAACCACAGCACCAGGCCGAGCAGCATATAGGGCGCCAGACGGAAGTGCCGACGTACATTGAGCAGAACAAGCAGACCCGTCACGACCGCGGCGGCACCGAGCCAGAACATGCTCGGCGCATGCCCGTAGAACAGGGCGATCGCCACGATGGCGAGCAGGTCGTCGGCGATAGCGAGCGTCGAGAAGAACACCTTGAGGGCGGCGGGCACGCGGTTGCCCAAAAGCGACATCACGCCCAGGGCAAAGGCGATGTCGGTCGCCATCGGAATCGCCCAGCCGTAGACCGCTCCCCCGCGGTTCACGAACGCGTAGATCGACGCCGGCACGATGACGCCGCCCACCGCGGCGAGCATGGGCAGCATCGCCTGACGCGGCTTCCGCAGCTGCCCGACGGTCATCTCGTATTTGAGCTCGGTGCCGACGAGCAAAAAGAAGATCGCCATGAGGAAGTCGTTGACGAACAGCTCGAAGCTGAACGAGAACTCCCACCCGGCGATGCCGATCGACACCGGCAGGGCGAACCACTCGTGCAGCGCATAGTACGCATCGGTGTTCGCGCAGATCACCGCGGCGACGGCGGCGAGGATCATCACGCAGGCGGAGATGGTGCCGTTGGAGGCGATTCGGTCGAGCACGCTGCGGCGCTCGATGCGCAGGCGCTGCTCATCGCTCATGAGCGGCACCGGTATGCTCGGAGCATCCAGGGCAAGCGCCTTGCGCTCGACCGCCTTGGCCGTCCGCTGGTTGTGCATGCGCTTACGCTTTGTCATGTCAGCTCCGATCCTTTCTGCACCAAGCGTCCTTCTCACAAAACCGCGGGCGCCGCATCCGACGTCCCGCGGTTCGTAATAAATTATTATTGACTCTCAAGCCCTCATGCGGCAGTTCTTTGGGAACGCGCGGCAAAAGCGGGCAAGCGATCTGTAGGCTCCGGGGAAGCCCCGAATACAGCATCCCCTACCCGTGATAAAAACCCACCGATTTAATAGGCGATAACATGGAACATCCACGGGTCGTGCGCAGGTTCTGCACAGGGCGTTTCACAACAGCGCCCGGCGCTCGCGGGCCCATCGCCACGCCCCCCTCCGCTTTGTTGACGGCGCGACCACAGCACATTGACGGGCCGGCTTCGGCGGGGTATCCTTCACGTCAGAGTACGCAGCGCGTACGAAGGGGCGCACCACCTCGGGTGCGGTGTCCCTTCGTGCGCGCTTTTTTGTTGGCTCGACGCCCCGCTCTTGCAGCGGAGGCGCGGTGGCCGCGGGTGCGTGCTCTTGGCTGGCGACGATTCCGTAACGAGAGGAGGTCCCATGGCACGGGTGAACGGCAAGGAGGATCCGTCGGTCGACGGCCTTACGCTGGCGCAGCTGCTCGACCGGATGGACTTTGAGGGCACGCGCGTGGCGTGCGAGCTCAACGGCGACATCGTGCCGCGCGCGCAGTTTGCCGAACGCACGCTGCGCGCCGACGATGCGCTGGAGATCGTACGGTTTGTGGGAGGCGGCTGATGGACGAGGGCAGCGTGCGCGCCGGAGCGGCAGACCCCCTTGCGGCGCGCATCGGAACGGCGGCGCGCGAGCGCCTGCGCGCGGCCTGCGTAGGCATCGCCGGCGCCGGCGGGCTGGGGTCGAACATCGCGGTCATGCTGGCGCGCAGCGGCATCGGCGCCCTGCGCATCGTGGACTTCGACGCGGTCGATGCGAGCAACCTCAACCGCCAGCATTACTTCCGGCAGCACGTGGGCATGCCCAAGGTCGAGGCGCTAGCCGATCAACTGCGCGCCATCGACCCGAAGATCGTCGTGGACGCCCGGTGCGAACGCGTGACGGCGGCCAACGCACGCGCGCTCTTTGCCGGCTGCCCCCTTGTATGCGAGGCGTTCGACGCCCCGGAGGCCAAGGCGCTCCTGGTCGAGGAGCTTCTCGCCCAGCCTGACGGCCCGGTGGTCATCGCCGGCAACGGCATGGCGGGCCTGGGGCCGGCGGCGGAAATCGTCACACGCCGGATGGGCCGACGGCTTTACCTCTGCGGCGATGGAAGGTCGGACGTGGGCGCGGGCCAGGTGCTCTACGCGCCGCGCGTGGCGCTGTGCGCCGCCCAGCAGGCGCTTCTCGCCCTGCGCCTCATCATGGAAGAGGAAGCACCGGAGGGCTAGGGCGCGTTCCCTCGTCCCTATCGCACGTAACGCAACGACCCTCTGCGCCCCGTCCCAGCGATGGAACAGGCGCGGCAAGGGTCCCAGAAAAGAGAGGAGCATCATCAATGTCAGATCATACGCAAACCGCCTGCCAGGCCCCGGAGGCGGATACCTGGCTGCTGGGCGGCAAGGAGTTCAGCTCGCGCTTCATCCTGGGTTCGGGCAAGTTCAGGCTGGACCTGGTCCGCGCGGCCGTCGAGGACGCCGGCGCCGAGATCGTGACCTTGGCCGTGCGGCGCGCCAACACCGGCCAGGAAGGCAACATCCTGGACGCCATCCCGGACGGCGTGACCCTGCTGCCCAACACGTCGGGCGCCCGCACCGCCAAGGAAGCCGTGCGCATCGCCCGCCTGGCGCGCGAGCTGGGTTGCGGCGACCTCGTCAAGGTGGAGGTCATCCGCGACACCAAATACCTGCTGCCGGATAACGCCGAGACCGTCCGCGCCACCGAGCTCCTCGCCGACGAGGGCTTCACCGTGCTGCCCTACATGTACCCCGACCTCAACGTGGCGCGCGATCTGGTCTCCGCCGGCGCCGCCGCGGTCATGCCGCTAGGCGCGCCCATCGGGTCCAACAAGGGCCTAGTCACACGGGATTTCATCCGCATCCTCATCGAGGAGATCGATCTGCCGGTGATCGTGGACGCCGGGATCGGCCGGCCGTCGCAGGCGTGCGAAGCCATGGAGATGGGCGCCACGGCGGTCATGGCCAACACGGCAGTGGCCACCGCCGGAGACATCCGCCTTATGGCTCGCGCCTTCGGCCAAGCGGTGGAGGCCGGTCGCGCAGCGTACCGGGCCGGCCTGGGCCGCGTGCTGGACACAGGCGAGGCGTCGTCCCCGCTGACCGGTTTTCTTGAGGAAGAGGGGCGGTAGCCATGGCGGACAAGACCGAGCAGGGCGAGAAGGACGCATCGGGCACCGTTCCCGAAAACGCCGCCGCGGCCCTGGCCGCCGGCGACCTCACCACGGCCGACCTTCCGCGCGAAGCGGTGGGCACGCGCGCGTACCGCCTCGCACTGCTGTCCCAGGAGGCGCTCGACGCGGCCATTCACACGGATCGCGCCCTCGATCCGCTCACGTTCCTGCCGGACATGGACGTGCTGGGCGGCGGCATGTTCGACCGGGTGCTCGATGCCGCCGAGACGTACGATCCGAGCGCCGTGACCGACGCCGACGTACGCCGCGTGCTGGCCGAGAACACGGTGGGGCCGGAGGACTTCGGCGTGCTTCTCGCCCCCGCAGCAGAACCGTATCTGGAGCAGATGGCCGTACGCGCCCAGCGCGAGCGCGCGCGGTGGTTTGGCACCAACGTGCAGTTCTTCACGCCCCTCTACATCGCCAACTACTGCGAGAACCGCTGCGTGTACTGCGGTTTCAACTGCGCAAGCGACATCCGCCGCGCGCAGCTGAACGAGGCCGAGATCATAGCGGAGCTCGACGCCGTCGCGGCCACGGGCCAGGAGGAGATCCTGCTGCTCACCGGCGAGGACCCGCAGCGCAGCAGCGTGGACTATATCGCACGCGCCTGCGAGCTCGCGGCGGAGCGCTTCCGCACGGTGGGCGTGGAGGTCTACCCCGCCAACGTGGCGGACTACGCGCGCCTGCGCGCCGCCGGCGTCGACTACGTCACCGTGTTCCAAGAGACCTACGATCCCGTGCGCTACGGCAAGCTCCATCTGCGCGGCCGCAAGCGCATCATGCCGTACCGCTTCGAGGCGCAGGAGCGCGCGCTGCGCGGCGGCATGCGCGGCGTGGCGTTTGCGCCGCTGCTGGGCCTAGCCGACTTCCGCCGCGATGCCCTGGCCTGCGGCCTGCACGCATGGGAGATCCAGCGCGCCTACCCCGCGGCCGAGATCAGCTTCTCGTGCCCGCGCATGCGCCCGGCCAAGGGCGGTGTCGTTCCGCATGCGCCGCACGTGAGCGAGCGCCAGCTCATGCAGGTCATCTGCGCGTACCGCATCTTCATGCCGTTTGCGGGACTCACGGTGTCCTCGCGCGAAAGCGCGCGGTTCCGTGACCACGCGGCCGTCATCACGGCCACCAAGGTATCGGCAGGCGTGTCGACGGGCGTGGGCGAGCACACCCACCAGGCCGACGAGGGCGACGATCAGTTTGAGATAGCGGACACCCGCGACCTCCCCACCATGTGCGCCGCCATGCGACGGATGGGTCTGGAGCCGGTGATGAACGACCACGTGCTGGTGTAGCCGCCGCGCCCGCCCGCAGGCGATGCGCCGATCAACGAAAACTCAGAGAGGAGCGCCATGGTTGACGAGCATATCGTATCCGGTCGATCAATGGAGGTGAGGGCCGTCGGTGCCGCGGGGACGACCGGGGCGGCCAGTCCTGCCGCCATGCAGACGTCCGCCCCGGCTGCCGCCGGCGCTGGAACGGCACCCGCTGGCGCACCGAGCCTTGCCGTGCTCTTCTCATCCGGACAATTCGCTCGCGTGGCGATAACGGATCGGCTCAACTGCACACGCCCGCTTCCCGATCAGGTGGAGCGGCTGGCCGGCAAGGTCGACGCACTGGTCCTGCGCGAGAAGGACCTGGCGCCAGACGCCTACGAGCGCTTGGCGCGCGACGTGCGCGCAGCCTGCGAGCGCGCGCACGTCGCCTTCATCGCCCACTCCTTTGTCGAGCCCGCCCGGCGCGCGGGCGCTCGGAGCCTGCACCTGCCGCTGCCCGTGCTGGCGCGCACGGGCCGCCCGGCGGGCTTTGAGCTGGTGGGCACCAACGTTCACGAGCTGGACGAGGTCGTCGGCGCGGAGGCCCTGGGCGCAGACTACCTCATTGCCAGCCCTGTCTTCGCCCCGTCGTGCAAGCCGCTGCCCGGGCGCGGCCTGGATTTCCTCAACGCGGTTATCGCCCGGGCCCATGTTCCGGTGCTCGGACTGGGCGGCGTCACCGACACCACCGAGCAACAGATCCGCCAGACCAAGGCCGCAGGAGCCTGCCGCATGTCGGGCTACATGCGCCTCTGACGAGGCTTATGCAGGAGGCCGCCTGCATGCGGAGCTATCGCCGCGGCATACGCGATCGGCACGCATCGTTATTCTCAATGTAAACAGGGTATGACCCGCCGATTGCCGTTCAAAGAGGGCGAAGCGACCCTTGGAAAGAGGACGGCAGGCGCGGGCGCTTCATCGGGGATCTCGAATTGATGCCGGCCCCGGGAATAAGGCTGGATTCGCCGCCGGCGGTCGCAGGGGCGCCCAGCTTGTCTTCCGGCACCGTTGCGCGCAGCCGGAAGACAATGCCCGGCACCGCATCACGCGGCGTCGGGCATTGAAGAGACAGCTTGCGATCAGGCTACTCGGCGGCGGCGAGGATCGGCGCGGCCACCTGCTTCTTGCGGGAGAGCACGCCGGGCATCCACACGCCCTCGGGCACGTCGTCGATGCCGAGACCCTTCTGGGCGACATCGGTCTTGCCCTCGAAGAGCACCTGGGAGCCCTCCTCCATGATGTCGGTCAGGCACAGCACGATGCCGTCGGCGCCCTTGGAGACCTGGTAGGCGCGCATGGCCTCGCGGATCTCGGGGATCATGCCGAGCGCACGGGTCTTGTCGACGGTCTCGTACTGGCCGATGAGCAGCTTGTCGGCGCCGACCTCGAACTGCTTGATGTCGTTGCCGACCATCTGCTCGGCCGTGAAGGAGCCGGACGGACGGGTGAGGAAGACCTCCATGCCGAACTTGACCGGGTCGACGCCGAGCTGCTCGCCGAGGCGGGCGGCGACAGCGCGGTCGACATCGGTCGTGGTGGGGCTCTTGAGCATGAGGGTGTCGGTCATCATGGCCGAAAGCAGAAGCTTCGCCTGGATATCGGTAGGCTGCTGGCCGAGCACGTCGAACAGCTTGGCGACGATGCAGCAGGAGGAGCCCCAGGGCAGGGCGACGATGTGCAGCGGCGCAGCGGTGGTGAAGCCGCCGAAGCGATGGTGATCGACCACGCCGACGATCTGCGCGCCCTCGAGCCCGGCGACGGACTGGCCGGCCTCGTTGTGGTCGGTGAGGACAACCTGCTGGCCCTCCTCGACGGACTCGAGCAGGCGGGGCTCGGCAACGCCGGCGTCAGCCAGCAGCTTGGCGGACTCGGCCGGCAGCGGGCCCAGGCAGCAGGCCTCGTAGGTATCGCCGTTGTAGCTGACCTGATTCAGCAGCTGGGTGAGGACCACGGCGCTCATGATGGCGTCGTTGTCGGGATTCTGGTGTCCGAAGACAAGCACGTTGCTCATGGAAATCCTCCAAGGTGCGAAGTGGTTTGCAAACATACCTATCCTAGCACGGCACACCGCCGATGGAATCGAAGCGACAAGTCGGTGCCGGGTTCAACCTTGCGAGTTGGTGCCGGGCGACAAGATGGTGCCAGGTTCAAACGTGTCGCAACATTGTGCCTCCGGGTTTGTCTCACGAAGCGTCCTCTATCTGAGACAAACCCGTGGGCACAATTTCTCGGCCACGGAACAGCCATGGGAACGGGCGCCCCGCGTCAGTTGAAGGTGTTCACCCGGCGCCATTCGCGCGGACACAGTCCGAAGGAACCCTTGAAGGCGCGCGAAAAATGCAGCTGGTTGGGATAGCCCACCGCCCGACCGACCTCGCCCACGGACAGGGCGGTCAGCTTGAGCAGCTGCGCCGCCTTGGTCATGCGGTAGTCGATGAGGTACTGCTGCGGCGACTTGTCGGTGGCGCTCTTGAAGATCTTGCCGAAGTAGCTGCGGTTGAGTCCGGTCTGGCGTGCGACGTCCTCCACGGTGATCCCGTTTTGGTAGTTCTGCTCGATATAGGTCATGGCCTCGCGGATATAGAGGTCCTGCAGCTTGTTCGTCGTCATGGAGCGCTGCGTGAGCACCGAGCGCAGCAAGTAGTCCAAAAACAGGTAGGTGTGCCCTATGAGCTGAAACGCCGAGGCGTCCTGATGGTCCACCAAAAACCGCATCTCCTGCTCCATGGCGTCGCGCAGCTCGACTTTATCGGTGCGATACACCGGCGAGGACTCGGCAAGCCCCACAAGCGACAGCGACTCCTTGACGCGGATCCCGTCGAACTCCACCCAGATGTACTCCCAGGGATCGTCCATATCCGCATAGTAAGTATTCGTCTGGCCGGGGAAGATCATGAAGCCCTCCCCCTGTCCCAAACGATACGTCGTCTGCTTGCCCGTCTCGTCCGTGGCGACGAGCGTGCCGGAGCCGGCGATGATGTAGTGGAACAGGTAGTGGCTCCTGCGAAACGGGCCGAACGCATGCCCCGGCGTGCACACCTCGCGCCCGTACTGATAGGGCATGAGGTCGATGTACTTTCCCCTGGAAAACGTCGAGGAGACGATCTCGTGTGCCGGCATGGACAACCTCCGAAACCCGAATTATCGCAATGTGCCGCTTCGATGTGCGCGTATGTGCAACCTGATATTAGTTTATGCGTTTTTTTACACCCTTATTGGTATATCTATATACATATTTGAGACTTTTCGTCAAAATAGCAGGTAGATAGCTATATGCGCAGGTATTTACTACTATTCGTACAGGATAAAGAAAACCGTTACCGGATCATTCCGCACCGCTGACCGAAGATAGCATGTAATATCGACCCATTGACGATGCACTTTACCTGCTTAATCGCGCATCATGTCAGCTTACATATCCTCATAGATTCTTTTGTACGCATATTGGCAACTTACTATTAAACCCGCAGTACGAACGGCCCGCATGTGAAAAACGGCAGCAGGCGGGCATACAGGAAGGGGTTTCAAGCAATGGCAGAACTCTCTCTTGAACACGTGGGAAAGAAATACCCGAACGGTTATGAGGGCGTTAAGGACTTCAACCTCGAGATCGCCGACAAGGAGTTCATCATCTTCGTCGGCCCCTCGGGTTGCGGCAAGTCCACGACCCTGCGCATGATCGCGGGCCTGGAGGACATCACCTCAGGCACCCTCAAGATCGACGGCCGTGTGGTCAACGACGTCGAGCCCAAGGACCGCGACATCGCGATGGTGTTCCAGAACTACGCGCTCTACCCGCACATGACCGTCTACGACAACATGGCCTTCCCGATGAAGCTGCGCAAGGCCAGCCCCGACGAGATCGACCGCGCCGTCCGCGAGGCCGCGCGCATCCTCGACCTCGAGAAGCTGCTCGACCGCAAGCCCTCCGCGCTTTCCGGCGGCCAGCGCCAGCGCGTCGCCATGGGCCGCGCCATCTGCCGCGCCCCGAAGGTCTACCTCATGGACGAGCCGCTGTCCAACCTCGACGCCAAGCTCCGCGTCCAGATGCGCGCCGAGATCTCCAAGCTCCATGACCGCCTGGGCGCCACCATCATCTACGTCACGCACGACCAGACCGAGGCCATGACGCTCGGCACGCGCATCGTCGTCATGAAGGACGGCGTCATGCAGCAGGTCGACACCCCGACTAAGCTCTACTCCGAGCCCTGCAACCTGTTCGTCGCCGGCTTCATCGGCAGCCCGCAGATGAACTTCATCGACGCCACCGTGGGAGAGGCCGCCGGCAAGGTCACCCTCACCTTCGGCGCCAACACCATCACCCTGCCCGACGCCAAGGGCAAGGCGCTCAAGGACCAGGGATATGTGGGCAAGGTCATCGTGCTCGGCATCCGCCCGGAGGACGTCGTCGACTCGAATGAGCATCCCGCCGACCGCAACCTGTCCGAGACCATCGACGCGACGGTCACCGTCTACGAGCTGCTGGGCTCCGAGGCCATGATCTATGCCGACGTCGACGGCGGCGCCATCTCGAGCCACGTCTCGTCCACCAACCCCGCTCGCGTCGGCTCCCGCATCAAGGTCGCGTTCGATCTGGACAAGATCCATGCCTTCGACAAGCAGTCCGAACTCGCCATCGTTCACTAGTCGCAAAGGAAGGCACCCGATATGCTGAACAAGCCTATTTCACGCCGCTCGCTTCTGGGGCTCGGCGCTGCGGGAGCGGCAACGCTGCTGTTCTCCGGCTGCGCCTCCGAGCGCGCCGACGGCAAGATCGAGGTGGAGATCGTCAGCTACAAGCAGGAGGCCGTGAGCATCTTCGAGCACCTCATGGAGGAGTTCAACGCCACCCACGACGACATCTACCTCAACATCACGAGCCCCGCTGACGCCGTGACCATCATGAAGACGCGCTTCGTGCGCGAGAACTACCCCGACGTCATCGGCATCGGCGGCGACGCCGACTACGCCAGCTTCGTGGACTCGAGCATCCTTGCCGACGTGTCCGACTACGAGGGCATGGCCAACGTGCAGGACGCCTACAAGGACATCCTGAAGAGCGTGACCTACATCCCCATGGATGGCATCTACGGCGTGCCGTATGTGGCCAACGCCGCCGGCATGCTCTACAACAAGGATATGTTCGAGGAGAAGGGCTGGACCATCCCCGAGACCTGGGACGAGATGATCGATCTCTTCGACGAGATCAAGGCCGAGGGCGAGGTCCTGCCCATCTACCTGGGCTACCTCGATACCTGGACCATCCTGTCGCCGTGGAACTCCATCACCATCAACATGGTGCCCGCCGACCACTGCCGCCAGGTGAACGCCGGCACGGCGAAATTCGCCGACTTCTACCGCAAGCCCGCCGAGCGCATGCTGCAGTTGCTCGACTACGCCGAGGACGGCCCGTTCGCCTACAGCTACAACGACGCCTGCACCGCCTTCGCGCGCGGCCAGGCGGCCATGTACCCCTGCGGCTCGTTCGCCGTGCCGCAGATTCTGTCGGTGAACCCCGACATGAACATCGGCATGTTCGCCATGCCCTCGGCCGACAACCCCGACGACCGCATCGTCGTCTCCGGCGTCGACCTGCAGTGGTGCGTGGCCGAGACCTGCGAGCACAAGGACGCCGTCTACGAGGTCCTCTCCTTCCTGAACGAGCAGGAAAACGTGCAGACCTACATCGACGACCAGCGCGCGCTGCCCTGCTCCGAGGGCGACTATGAGCTCGACCCGCTGTTCGACGACATCAAGACGTTTTTGGACGCCGGTCAGGTCCTCGACTACCTCGACCATTCCTACCAGTCCTCCATGGCCTGCGACGCCCAGCTTCAGACGATGCTGCTCAACGGCGACATCGACGCCTTCCTGGAGAAGTGGGACACCGACTGGCAGCGCTACAACCGCAACGTCATCCGCAAGGTACAGGAATACGAGAGCCAGCAGTAAGGAGGACGCGCTATGGCAAGTACGGCCGCAATCGGGTCGAACCGCAGGAAGACCTTCATGGCGATTCTGATCCCGGTCCTGGTGCTTTTCTGCGCATTCAATACGTTCCCGCTCATCACGGGCTTTTTGTACAGCTTCACCGACTCCAAGGGCTACGGCGCCTTCAACATCGTCGGCATCCAGAACTACATCGATATGTTCAGCGATACCCGTATCCTGAACTCCTACCTGTTCACGTTCAAGGTGGCCATCGTCGCCACGCTCGCCACGAACGTCATCTCGCTCATGCTGGCCATCGGCCTTTCGAGCAAGATCAAGTTCAAAAGCGCGCTGCGCGGCGTCTACTTCGTGCCCCGCATCCTGGGCGCCCTGGTCGTCGGTTACGTGTTCAGCTACTTCTTCACCTACATCGTACCGGCCATCACCGGCGGCGAGTCCATCCTCGCCAGCACCGAGTGGGCCTGGGTGGCCATCGTGATCGTCGTCGTGTGGCAGGCCTGCGCGCAGACCACGATCATCTACATCACCGGCCTGTCATCGGTGCCCGAGGACGTCTACGAGGCCGGCGCGCTCGACGGCGCCACCGGCTGGGACAAGTTCCGCTACATCACGTTCCCGCTCATCATGCCGAGCGTCACCACCAACATGGTGCTCGTGATGAAGGACATGCTGATGGTCTTCGACCAGATCGTCTCGATGACCTCCGGCGGCCCTGCCCAGTCCACCGAGTCGATCTCCTACCTCATCTACAACAACGGCCTGTCCGGCGGCCAGTTTGGCTACCAGTGCGCCAACGCGGTGATCTTCTTCATCCTCATCGCCGTGGTCTCCATCCTGCAGACCAAGTTCTTGAACAGTAAGGAGGAGCAGCTCTAATGGCTAAAGACAAAGTTAAAGAGCGGGTGAACTGGCCCGTCACCATCCTGCTCATCATCGGCCTCATCACCATCATCTTCCCGCTGTACATGGCGGTCGTCATCGCCTTCAAGGACCCCTCCGAGATGACGAACGACATCGCCGGCATCCTGTCGCTGCCGAGCTCCTGGAGCCTCGACAACTTCATCCAGGCCATCCAGGTCACCGACTTCTTCCATTCGTTCATGAACTCGCTGATCATCACCGTCGTGGCTGTCGTGGCGTCCATCCTGGTCCACAGCCTCGCCGCCTATGCGATCGGCCGCAACATGGACCACAGCCGCGTCTTCAAGGCGTCCTACTACTTCATCATCGCCGGCATGTACGTGCCCTTCGCGATCCTGATGATGCCGCTCGTCAAGCAGACCGCCGTGATGCACCTGGACAACATGGTCGGCGTCATGCTCCTCTACATCGTGTTCTACATGCCCATGAACATGATGCTCTACACCGGCTACCTGCGTAACATCCCCATCGCGCTCGAGGAGGCCGCGCGCATGGACGGCGCCTCCACCTGGAGCACCTATTGGAAGGTCATCTTCCCGCTCATGAAGCCCATGCACGCCACCGTCGCCGTCATCACCGGCCTGGCCGTGTGGAACGACGTCATGACGCCGCTCGTCATCATGGGAGGCCAGGGCGTGAACACCCTGCCGCTCGCGCAGATGAACTTCCAGACCGCGTTCTCCACCAACTACAACCTGGCGTTCGCCTCCTACCTGCTCGCCATGCTCCCGATGATCATCTTCTACATCATCGCGCAGAAGCAGATTATCGGCGGCGTTACCAACGGTGCGGTCAAATAGCGCTTATGCGACATGACCTGCACATAATGCGACATATGCATAGCAAATGTAGCTTATAACCCCTTCGCCTTGGGTCCCGTTCGCGGGACCCAAGTGCCGTAAAATACCAGCCGCGCGGCTCCGATGTCGCGCGATCCCGAACCCAACCAGAAGGAATCGAGCGAGAACGATGCCCATTCTCTTCGACGAAACCACCCGCACCTTCACGCTGCACACGCGCAACACGACCTATCAGATGCAGGCGGACCGATTCGGCTACCTGCTGCACCTGTACTTCGGCGCCCGCGCCGACGGCACGATGGATTACCTGCTCACCTATGCCGACCGCAGCGGATGCTGCGCGAGCCCGCACGAGGCCAAGACGCGCACGTACTCGCTGGACGTCCTGCCCCAGGAGTTTCCCTTCCAGGGCAACGGCGACCTGCGCAGCCCCGTGTTCGTCATGCGCGACGGCGAGGGCGCGTTCGGATGCGACCTGCGCTATGCGCGCCACGAGATCCGCGCAGGCAAGTACGACCTGCCCGGCTTGCCCGCCGTCTACGCCGACGCCACCGCCGACGGGGCGCAGACCCTGTCGGTGACGCTCGCCGATGCGCGCTGCGGCGTCGAGGTCGAGCTGCTGTACGGCGTGCTGCCCGAGCTCGACATCATCACGCGCGCGGCGATCGTGCGCAACACGGGAGCACAGCGCGTGGTCGTCGAGAAGCTGCAGACCGCCTGCCTCGATTTCGTCCACGGCGACTTCGACGTCATGACCTTCAACGGCCAGCACTGCATGGAGCGCAAGCTCGACCGCCACGAGGTGCGTCCGGGGTCGTTTAGCGTCGGCAGCCGCCGCGGCCAGTCCTCGCACCAGTACAACCCGTTCATGATCGTGTGCGACCGCGACGCGACGGAGACGGCGGGCCGCGCCTGGTCCCTGTCGTTCGTGTACAGCGGCAACTTCAAGGCCGAGGTCGAGCAGACCCAATACCAGCAGGTCCGCATGCAGATGGGCCTGTCCGACGAGCTGTTCTCCTACCCGCTCGCGCCCGGCGAGCAGATCGTGGCACCCGAGGTCATCATGACCTACTCGGATCGCGGTCTTGAGCGCATCTCGCACAACCTGCATCGCTGCATCCGCACGCACGTGTGCCGCGGCGCCTGGCGCGATCGCCCGCGCCCGATTCTGGTCAACAGCTGGGAGGCGCACTACTTCGACTTCACCGGCGACGAGCTGGTGCGCCTCGCCTCCAAGGCCGCCGAGCTCGGCATGGACATGCTCGTCATGGACGACGGCTGGTTTGCCGAGCGCAAGGACGACTACCGTTCGCTCGGCGACTGGACCGTCAACGAGGAGAAGCTCGGCGGCACGCTGGGCAAGCTCATCGAGCGCATCAACGCCCTGGGCATCAAGTTTGGCATCTGGGTAGAGCCCGAGATGGTCAACGAGGACTCCCGGCTCTTCCGCGAGCATCCCGACTGGGCGCTTGCCGTGCCGGGCAAGCAGCCCGCGCTCGGGCGCGACCAGCTCGTGCTCGATTTCTCCCGCGCCGAGGTGCGCGACAACGTGTTCGAGCAGATCTGTCGCGTGCTCGACCAGGGCAACATCGAGTACCTCAAGTGGGACTTCAACCGCAGCCTCGTCGACATCTACTCGCATGCGACCGCCGATCAGGGCCGCGTCGTCTACGATTACTACCTTGGCCTGTACGACGTGCTCGAGCGCCTGGTCCAGCGCTACCCCAACCTGCTCATCGAGGGCTGCGCTGCCGGCGGCGGACGCTTTGACGCCGGCATGCTGCACTACACGCCCCAGATCTGGACGAGCGACAACACCGACGGGCACGACCGCATGACCATCCAGTACGGCACGTCGTTCGGCTATCCGTGCTCCACCATGGGAGCGCACGTCTCGGCCTGCCCCAACGAGGTCAACGGCCGCACCGTGTCGCTGTCGGCGCGCGGCCTTATCGCCATGGCGGGCGGCGGCTTCGGCTATGAGCTCGACCTGCTCGAGCTGCCCGAGCGCGCCTGCGAGCTCATCCGCGAGCAGATCGAGCGCTACCGCGGCATGGAGCGCATCGTGCGCGAGGGTCTGTATTACCGTCTGAGCGATCCTGCGACCGCAGACCTGTACGCGTGGGAGTTCGCCGCCGAAGACGGCTCGGAGGCCGTCGTGAACGTCGTGGTCGCGCGCGCCGAGGGCTACGGCGAGGCCAAGTACGTCGTGCCCCGCGGCCTGGACCGCACCGCGCGCTACCGCGAGGTCAACTCCGGCGTCGTGTACCCC
Organism: Collinsella tanakaei; assembly: GCF_030373545.1. Classification (GTDB taxonomy): domain Bacteria; phylum Actinomycetota; class Coriobacteriia; order Coriobacteriales; family Coriobacteriaceae; genus Collinsella; species Collinsella tanakaei_C. The sequence goes on from NZ_JAUDCO010000007.1 coordinate 25,646, forward strand.
GCAGCCGCGCTTATGGACATGGGCCTGCCCCTGCCCGTCGGCTCGGCGCTCTACATGGCCCGCAGCTACCACTTCGAGCGCGTGGACGAATAGACCGACATGGCGCGCGCCCCGAAGGGCGGGACGCCACATTGTGCCCCCGGGTTTGTCTCACGAAGCGACCTCTATCTGAGACAAACCCGTGGGCACAAGTTGGGGCCGGGTTCAAACGTGTCGCGACACGTTTGAACCCGGCCCCCTTCTGTCGCAACAAAGCGCTCCGTGTCGGGGCATCGAACACGGAGCGCGATGGAGAGAGGGATATGCGAATCGATCAGAGCGCGTCGATGAAGCGCTCCTGCGCCGCGCGGCCGGCTTCGTCCCACTTGAACACGCCGGCGTCGGCGAGCACGTGCCCGAAGACATCGCTCACGCCGTCACGGATGACCTGATCGGCGGTATCGGCGGTGATGTCGGGATGCGCCTCGGCGAGCTCGAGGGCCCATGCGGCGTGCGACGCCGTCAACGGGTCGGCCTCGAGCTCGGCGGCAAGCGCCGCATCGTCAGCGGCGCCTGCGTGGGCCAGCAGATGCTCGCGCACGGCGGCCAGCTCGTCCACCAGGCGGGGCGGCAGGATGGCCAGGCCCATGACCTCGATGAGACCGATGTTCTCCTTCTTGATGTGGTGCCACTGCGCGTGCGGGTGGAACACGCCCAGCGGATGCTCGTCGGTCGTGATGTTGCAGCGCAGCGCCAGGTAGAGCACGTAGGAACCGTCGACCTTGCAGGCCACCGGCGTGATGGTGTTGTGGCGCACCGTCTGACCGTCCTCGGACGTCTCGGCAACGACGCCGACGGCGGCGTCCGAGTAGCCGCGCCACACGTCGAGCACGTGCGCCGCCGCGTCGAGCAGCTGCTCACGGTCGGCGCTCGTCAGGCGCAGCACGCTCATGGGCCAGCGCACGACCTCGCAGGCAACGCGGTCGTAGCCCGGGATCGCAAACGCGCTCGCCGCAGGCGCCTTCATCATGGGGAAGACGTGCCGCCCGCCCTGGAAGTGGTCGTGCGACAGAATCGACCCGCCCACGATCGGCAGATCGGCGTTGGACCCCACGAAGTAGTGGCCGAACAGGTCGACGAAGTCGAGCAGGCGCGCCATGTTCTCGCGGTCGACGTGCATGAGGCGATGCTCGGCGCTCATGGCGATGCAGTGCTCGTTGAAGTACGCATACGGGCTGTACTGCAGGCCCCAGTGCTCGCCTCCCAGCGTGATGGGCAGGATGCGCAGGTTCTGGCGGGCCGGATGGTCACCGTGGGCGTCGTCGACACCGCGGCCCGGATAACCCTCGTTTTCCATGCAGAGCTGGCAGGCGGGATAGACGTCGCCCGTTGCCTTGGCGGCACCGGCCGCCGCGATGGCCTTGGGGTCCTTTTCGGGCTTGGAGAGGTTGATGGTGATCTCGAGCTCGCCCCACTCGGTGGGAGACGTCCAGGCGATGTTCCGGGCGATGGCGGCCTTGCGCACGTAGCGGCTGTCGCAGCTCATCCGGTAGAACCAGTCGGTCGCCGCCGTCGCGCCGTACGCGCGGTACAGGCTCGCAAAGGTACGCTCCACCTCGGAGGGACGGGGCATCAGGATGTTCATGACGCGCGTGGCGATGCGATCGGCCCCCGATGGCGTATCCTGCTCGCATCCGTTGGCGACACCGGCCGCCGCGATCCGTCCGATTACGCCCTCCAGGTCAAAGTCGGCGTCACCGGGAGCGGCGGCGACGGGACTGTCGACATCCAGATGGGACGTGGGCGACGTCGCGTACGCGGCGGCAAGGTAGACCTGCGCATCGGGTGCGGCCGGACCCTTGGCGCCGATCGCCTCGAGCACCGCGTTGTGCGCCCACACCGCATCGCAGGGGTGCAGCAGGCCGCAGCGCACGGCGTAGCGGACGAGCTGCTCGATGTCGGCGGCGAGCGCCGTCGCGTCGTAGGTCGTCTCTACAGCCATGCCGCATACGCCCCCTCGGACGCGATGCGATAGGTGCGGCAGTTGCCCTCGCCCAGCCATGCATCCATGCCGGACACGAAGCGGTCGACCATGTCGAGCGGCACGAAGGCCTGGATGGACCCGCCGAACCCGCCGCCGTGGATGCGGACGGCGCCGGCATCGCCCAGCAGGTGCTCGGCGAGCGCGAGGGCGACCATCGCGGGCTGGTCGTTGCCGCCGCACGAAACGTTTTGCAGGTACATGCCCGAGCTCGCGCCGGAGCGGCGGGTGAGGTCGAGGAAGGTGTCGATATCGCCGGCACAAAGGGCGTTCCAGCGGTCGATGACCAGGCGGTTCTCGATGTAGTAGTGCAGCGCGCGCAGCACGGGGCGGTCGCCCAGCTTGGCGCGCAGATCGACCACGCGCTCGTCAAACGCCTCGACCGGCACGTCGCACAGGCGGGTCTCGCCAAACTCGGCAGCCACCGCCTGCATCTCGCCGGGCACGGCGGCGTAGTCGGCCGTGCTCACGCTGTGGTCGGTGCCCATGTAGGCCAGGCACAGCGCATAGCCCTTGTCGGCAAAATCGAAGTCGAGCTTCTCGGAGACCGGGTGCGCCGGATCGGAGAAATCGATGTGCGCGATACCGCCGAGCGCCTCGGACAGCTGATCCATAAGGCCGCAGGGCTTGCCGAAGTAGATGTTCTCGGCGCGCTGAGCGGACTGGGCCATGGCGGTCGGGGTCACGGGGTCGCCGGGCCACAGCGTCTCCATCACGCGGCCCACGGCGAGCTCGAGCGCGGCGGACGACGAAAGACCGCTGCCGCCGGGGATGTCGCTTTTCATGACGAGATCGAAACCGGCAACCTCGCGTCCGGTCGCCGCGAGCTCGGCAGCCATGCCGCGCACGAGGCCGGCGGTGCTCACCTGCTCCTCGGGGCGCGGAGACACGTCGGACAGGTCGATCTCGAAGGGCTCGTACCCCTCGCTCGCGACGCGGACGCTCGTCGTGCCGTTAAGCGCGGCGACACCCTCGATCGCGACGTCGAGGGCGCCCGCGACCACATGGCCGCCCTCATGGTCGGTGTGGTTGCCGGCGATCTCGCTCCGAGCCGGAGCGTGTACGTACGCCAGCTCGCGTCCTGCGCCGAATTGCTCGGCGAAACGGTCGAGAAGCTTGGGATCGGGCGTGCTCATGGCTGGACTCCCTTCCTGCGGGCGAAGGGCCGCAAGCGGGCTCTCCGCGTCCTCGCGATGCCGCGCAGACGCATGCCCCCGCCCACGCGACCCACCTCGTGTTTCCCATTGTGCGGAAATGTGAGGTTTTGTTATATCGTCTCCTCGACTGTAGCATAGCGCCAACCCGCAGACCCGCATGGTTTTCCCGCTCTTTATAGCGATTGGCGCAGATGAACATCTGGCGTTTGCCAAAACGGTAGACTTATCAATCTACCTGCATTTATAGAAATGTCATCCAGATTCAGCGCACCGAGATTCGAACATTTTGCCACCCCCCCATCTGATTGAACGTGAGCACGGCGTGAAGCGGAGCCGCTTGCAGCGCGAAACCGACCGTTCATCCTCATATTGACCGACTATGTTCAATCATGTTCAAATATGTACGAGGTGATCGAACATGCTCAAGGCACAGCGACAGGAACAGATCGTCCGGCGTCTCGCCCAAGAGGGCACCGAGTCGGTGGGATCGATCGCATCGGCGCTCGGCGTATCCGAGATGACCATCCGTCGCGACCTTGAGGAGCTCTCCGAACGCAAGATGGTCGAGCGCGTCTACGGCGGCGCGCGCCTCCCCCGCACGCTCGCCGACACGTTCGGCGCCGACGGCATCCCCGTTCCGCGCGAGTACAGCCACGCCGAGAAGCGCCATCTGCACATGGAGGAGAAACGCCGCATCGCCCAGCGCGCCGTGCGCCTGATCGATGCGCACGACACCATCTTCCTGGGCGCCGGCACCACGGCCGAGCAGATGGCCGACTGCCTGCCCGCCGTCCCGCTGCGCATCGTCACCAACAGCCTGTCCATCTTCAAGCGACTCGAGCACGACGCCAACGTGGAGCTCTACCTTGTCGGCGGCCTCTATCGCCGGCAGACCGGCTGCTTCGTCGGCGGCATGGCCGAGGACGCCGTCGCCCCGCTCGGCATCGACAAGGCCTTCATCGGCACCAACGGCGTGGCGACCGGCTCGCTGTTCACCGCCGATATCGACGAGGGACGCCTGCAGCGCCTGGTGCTCGACAAGGCCCATCGGCGCTACGCCATCGCCGACGCCAGCAAGATCGGCCGCCGCGACTTCTACGCGTTCTTCCGCCTGATCGACCTATGCGCCCTGATCTGCAGCGGCGAGATCGACCCCGCCCACCGAGCCGAAATCGAGCAGCAGGTCGACATCATCGAGGCCTGATGCCCTAGCCGACCGTCGGCACCAAGAACGGCTCGCGGTCGCGGATGCGCTCATCGGGAACGTCGAAGATGTAGCCGCCGCATGCGTTTATCACGACCGTCCCGCACGGATGGATGAGCGTTCGCGCGACGCGGCCGTAGTTTAAGTGCACGTGCCCGTGAAGCAGGTAGGCGGGGCGCAGCTTGTCCACGTAGTAGTCGAAGCACGCAAAACCCCGATGCGGCAGGTCGTCCAGGTCGCCATAGCCGCGCATCGGCGCGTGCGTGACCATGATGTCCACCCCGCCCGTGGCGCGGGCGAGCAGCGCCAGCTTGCCGGTACGCGCGCGCATCTGCTTCTCGGTGAAGCCGAAGACGCGGTCGTTGTACCTCATCGATCCCCCGACCCCCATGATGCGGATGCCGTGGAAATCGCACAGCTGCCCCTCGATCGAGATGCATCCCTGGGGCGGGCGCCGCTCGTAGTCGGCATCGTGGTTGCCCCACACGTAGAGCAGCGGCACGTTGGCCAGGGTCACCACGTGCTCGAGATAGGTCGCCGGCAGGTCGCCGCAGGATATGATGAGCTCCACGCCCTCCAGGCGCGCACGGTCGTAGCGGTCCGTGAGCCACGACTCCTCGACGTCGGAGATCGCAAGGATCTTCATCGCACGGTCCCGCGGCGCGCCGCCGCGATCGGGTCGATCGGGATGACACCGCTGACCGAGACCTCGTCGAGCGCGCGCTCGGTCAGCTCGCGCTCCTCGGGCAGGCGGCCGACGATGTTTTGGTTGAGCCAGGCCATGCGGGCGATCTCGTCGCTCGACAGCCGCTGCGACCCGCGCGGCTGCACGAGACCCGTCTGGCTGACGAGCTCATCGGCGAACGGATGGGTATGCCCGCCGAGCATGCTCTGCTTGAAGATCTCGACCAGGCTGCGCTGGCGCGCCGGGACGACGTCGGCCACGTGCACGTCCATGACGCCCGACGACAGGCCCCACCAGTAGTTGAGGGCCTTGTCCCGCAGCTCATCGCCCTCGCGGCGCCACGAGTCGTCCCGGATGGAGCGGATGATGCGCTCGTAGTAGCGACCCCACCCCCACACCGGCTCCGCGAGGTGCACATGGGTGCCGTCATGCTCCACCATGTACAGCCCCCAGTCCTCGTCGGGTCGCTGGGGACTGGGCACGTCGCGTGCGCAGACGATGTGGACGTCGGTCTCGGCGAGCTCGCGACGCCAGTCGTAGTCCTTGGCGGAGTACCACTTCAGGTAGACGGTCGCATGGGGATCGATGGTCTGGACACCCACGGCAAACGCGTTGATGCCCGCCACCGTGCCATATACGGGAGAGTCGGCGACGTAGCCCACGCGATGGTTGTCCGACAGGCTCGCCGCGAGCACGCCCAACAGAAACTTGACCTCGTAGGTCTTGGTCGCAAACGTGCGCACGGCGCTATGCGAGAGGCTCACCGAGCAGTTGAGTACCTTGAGCTGCGGATAGGCGACAGCGGCACGCAGCGCTTGGGGCATCTGCGTGGGCACGTTGGTCACCACGAGCGCGTCACCTGCCGCCGCCGCGGCCTTGACGGCGGCATCGAAGGCGGCATCGTCTTTGCAGTCGAAAAACGCCGTCGTCTCCACCATGCCGCCGAACGCCCGCTCCAGCTGGTGCCTCCCCTGCTCGTGCGCGACCGCCCAGCCCGATGTCTCGGGGCTGCGCTCGTAGATGAACGCGATGCGCAGCGGCTTGGCGGGACGGGTCTTTTTGTACAGCCCCTTGAGGTCGGACAGGATCGAGCCGCGTTCCGGCTCGGACGGATGCTCGAGATAGGCGATGGGTTCCGCGCTCGCCGCCACCCGCAGCTCACCCCAGATGCGGGCAAGCCGGTCGGCGATCTCGGCGGGAGAGCCGCATACCGCCAGCTCGTAGCCGTACAGCCTCACGTAGATGAGGAACGCCTCGCCGGCGGTCAGGTCGAGCGCCTCGCCGTTGCGTGCGGCAAAGGCGACAGAGAAGCTCGCGAACGCGGAGTCGAGCGTCCGGACATCATCGTCGGGCCAGGGCGTTTCCAGATCGTGCCCCGCCAGCAGCGCGAGGCGCTCGTAGGAGCCCTCCTGCGCCATATCGATGCCGTAGATGGGGGCGACGCGGTAGAAGCGCAGGAATTCCTGGTAAATGCGCCATTCCTTCGAATCGGCGGGCATGGGCAGCACGCGCGTGACGGACGCGGTGATGGTCGGCGCGCCCACGAACCGCGAGACGGAGACGCGCTTGTTGCCCTCCTGCACGTAGAAGCGCTGAAGGTACTCGTACACGATAATCGGCTCGCGGATGCCCTCGGCGCGCTGCGAATCGATCAGCGCGCTCCACTTGGCGGCAAACTCGGAATCCTCTTCGAGCAGCGGCATGAAGTCGCGCGAGAAGGAGTTCTGGCGACCCTGCGTGCGCGTGCCGGCGATCAGGGCCAAGTCGATCTCGCGAACCCCCAAGGGCACCTCGCCCTGATAACCGCGGTCCTTGAGGATGTCGCTGAGCGCGACGGGATACGGATAGCGGCCGGACGCCACATCGCGCTGAACCTGGCGCTGGCCGAGCTTTCTCGCCTTGCGGTAGTCTTCGATCATGGGGCTTCCTCTCGCCGCGCGCCGAGCGCGCACACGTTTTGCCCCATTATCCGTCCCTCGGCGCATGCGCGGCGCGGGCGCGGGCAGGCCGACAGAACTCCTGCGCATCTCATATCAAAATGATAGGGAAACCCTGCGAAAACCTATCCTTGTGGGTTATTTCCCGTGACCCTATGCGCGGCGCGCAAGGCGCGCGTGGAGCACGCCGACGAGCGCGGCGACGAGCGCGGGCACAATCCAGCCCAGGCCCATGTCAGCCAGCGGCAGGGCGTCGAGGGGAAGCGCGGCGGCCGGAGCGAAGGCGTCGCGCAGGGCGCACACCACGCTCACGACCGCGGTGACCCCGACCGTCCAGGGCCAAACCTGACGCGCGCGATCGCAGGCGCTGTGGAGCATCCCCATGACGACGAGCACGATCGCCACCGGATACAGCGCCCCCAGCAGCGGAACGGAGAACGCAAGGATCGCATCGAGGCCGAAGTTCGAGACGACGCACGAGAAGACGGCGAAGGCGAGCGCGCACCAGCGGTACGGCAGCGCCGGGATCTCCTGCGAGAAATACGTGCCGCAGCAGCTGATGAGGCCGATGCAGACGTTCAGGCACGCCAGCAGGAAGATGGCGGCCACCACGATCGTGCCCACCGCACCGAAATGCGCCGTCGCCGATGCCGTCAGCACGGCGGCGCCATTGGTGGCACCGGCGGCGATCTGCGTCGCGCTCACGCCCACGTACGTCAGACCGCAGTAGATGAGCACCATGAGCACGCCCGCGATGACGCCCGCGCCCGAGATGGCGCGCGCGAGCGGACCGGGTTCGGATACGCCCATCTCGCGGATGTTCGTGGCGATGACGATGCCGAACGTGAGGGAGGCGAGCAGGTCCATGGTCTGGTAGCCCGTCAGGAATCCCTGCACCGCCGCCACGCCGTCGTAGGGCGCCTGGGGAGAAGGCGGCTGGGGCGCACCCGTGACAAGCGCGGCGCCGGTCACGACGACGATGAGGGCGATAAGCGCAGGGCCCGTCACGCGTCCTAGCAGGCGCGTAAGGCGCCCAGGATGCATGGCGAGCAGGTACGCAAGCGCGAAGAACGCCACGGAGAAGGCGAGGCGCGCCGTCTCGAGCGAAATGCCCGCCGGAATCAGCGGAGCGAGCATCTCAAAAGCCGTCGACGAGGTGCGCGGGATGGCAAGACAGGGGCCGATCGCCAGATACACCGCAGCGACGAAGATCGTGGCGAACAGCGGGTGCACGCGGCCGGCGAGCTCGCGCACCGTTCCGGCGAGCGCGACCGCGATGATGCCCAGCACGGGAAGGCCGATACCGGCGACCAGAAAGCCCGCGGCTGCCGGCACGGTGCTCGTACCGGCCTGCAGGCCCAGCAGCGGTGGAATGATCAGGTTGCCCGCCCCGAAGAACATCGAGAACAGCGTGATGCCCACGAGCAGCATCTGTCGCGGATTCAAAGCCTGCTTAGCCATATCGCTCCTTACGAAGAGCCGTCCCGTGCCCCGGGACAACGCGGGTCCGCCCCCGGCGGAGGGCGGACCCGCTTGATGTTGCAGCATATGCACTATGCGCCAAGCGCCGCCCGCACGCAAGGGGTCGACGCGTCAGCGGACCTAGGACTTCTTGAGCGTGTAGTGATCGGTGAACTGATCGTTCCACGTGTTCTCGAAGACGCTCTCCGCATCGATCTCGATGCGCGCGCCATAGGAATAGTCCTCCATGCGGCCCGTAAGGTTTATGCAGGACTCCTCATAGGCGCCCTCGATGTCAAGGCGGACCCCGAACGTGTCCTCCTCCATGTCCCACGTCGCCGTGACGTCGTTGAAGGTGAGCACCTGATCGCCTTCGACGGTATCGGCGTCGGAATCAAGCCCGTCATGGCCGTGATAGACGAGCTTGACGTCGAACTTCATCTGGCCCGTCGTGTCGTTCACGCTTTTCAAGGTGAGCTCGATGGGCTGGTCGGCGGCGGCATAGCAATTGGCGGAACCGTACGTCGCCTCCGTCTTGCTCAGCTCGCCCGTCCAGGTTCCCACAAACGTCTGGGGACGCGAGAGATCGGGCTCCTCATCCGCTGCGGCATCGGCGACCGCGGCGGCATTGCGCTCGGCGTCCTCGTCGGTTCCCACGGTGACGCCCTCGCGCTCGGTCTCGCTATCGGCCTGGGACGCCTCGTCCTGCTGCTTCTCGGCCTCTTCGCTGAGCTCGTCGATGCGGGTGTTGAGCTCTTGGATCTGCTGGTTCATGAGGTACCACACGCCGCCCGCCGTACCGCCCACGAGCACGGCGGCCACGAGCACGGCGGCGATGACCTTGGGCGCCGCGGATTTGCCGGCGGCGCGACGCGCGTCCTTGTACGCCTGCTTGGCCTGCTTCAGATCCGCATTCGCACGAGCGCGGGTATCGGTCCCGAAGCCGTCGGCAGCGGGCTGAGGCTGGGGCTGGACCGGCGCGGACTGCGCGTAGCCGTACGAAGCGGCAGCTGCCTGGTCATGCGGAGCCTGAACGGGCGGTTGAGCGACGGTGCGGTCGACGGGTGCCGGGGCGAGCGAAGCGCCGCACGTCGTGCAGAACTTGGCGTTATCGGCGAGCGCGGCACCGCAGTGGGGGCAATTCATATTCGAGCCTTCCTCTAGCGAACGCAGCGGAAACACCCGCCGCGCCCCTCTCGAATCGATACCGCCCGAGGGGAACGGGCGCAGCTCAATCATACTCGCACCCGAGTGCAGCCATGTTGCACAACTCGGACATCGGCGCGCGCGGTGCGAATATGAAGGCACGCGTCGGCGGCCGACGGCCGGCTTTTCGCACCTTGCGCAACACCGCGGGGAGCACGGCGTCTATCATGCATAGCAAGACATCGGCGCCGCGCAGCGCACGAAGCAACGGAGGACGGCATGCTGAGCGATCGCGACATCGAAAACATCCCCGCGACGTCGGACGACGCGGCGCAGAGCACGCCCCCTGCGGACGATACCCCCTGCACCGTCGTCACCTTCGACACGTTCGACACCGCGTTTCCCGTTCAGACGGGCAGCGAGAGCCAGACGCGGCGTCGTTTCATGACCCTGCTCGTGCCCGAAGACGGCGAGCGCGCCAGCGGAGCGATGGGATACGTGTGCCGCGCGCGCAACGTGCGCGGCGAGCAGTTTGCCCTGAAGCGTCTGCGCAACGTGACCGCCGGAGGAACCTGGGACAACGAGCGCATCACCGCGGGACGCATCGCCGCGTTTCGCGAGGAGTACCGCAACCAGCTCGTCCTATCCCACCTCAAGGGCTTCCCCGGCCTGTACGGATACGGCACGATCGATGGCTCGCCCGCCATCCTCATGGAATGGGTCGAGGGCAAGACGCTCAGATCCGTGCGCCACGCGCTCGAAACCGAGCAGGGCCCGCACGGACCCCGCGTTCCCGCGCGCACGGTCGCCGCGCTCGGCATCGCCGTACTCGACGTGCTGTCCGTCGTCGAGCATCTCGACCAACGGCTCGTGCACCGCGACATCTCGCCCAACAACATCATGCTGCGCACCCGCGAGCTGAGCATCGAGCAGCAGGCGGAAAGCGGCGCCTTCGACGTCTGCCTCATCGATTTCGGCAGCTCGCGCCTGGTGGATCCGGGCGGCGGAAGCACCTTCACCATGGTCACCGACGTCTGGCGCAACGGCACGCCCGAATATGCCGCGCCCGAGATGCTCACGCACGACATCCCCGGCCTCGACGAGCTGCGCGCCTCGCCCTCCATCGATATCTATGCCCTGTGCAGCGTGCTGTTCGAGCTCTACGCCGGCCACACGCCGTTTCGCGTCTCCCAGCGCACGGGCATTTCGCCCTACCTTGTCAAGAAGGATGCCACGCCCGAGCTTCCCGACCTGCGCCGCGTTGCCGACGCCGGCCTCATGAACGCCATCGTGGCGGGCATCAGGCCCGCTCAGGCCGACCGCATCGGTGCCGCCGAGCTGCGAGACCGTCTCGCCGCATGGCTCGAACAACAGGCGCGGTCCGACGGAAGGGCAAGCAGCGAAAGTACCACCGCGCCGGTCGTCGTCGGTGACGGAGCGGCCCCCGACGCCGCGGTCGCCGCCGCGCGCGCCCTCGCGCTTGCCGCTGAGGCGTCGCGGGGCGCCGCACACTGGGAGGCGGCCGAGGACGGGCAGACGGCACCGGCCGCAACGCACGCGCCGGTCCCGAGTCGCCCCGCACCTGCACCGGCCGCAGCACCTCCATCCGCGTCGATGTATACGACGCCGGCGCCGCAACCGGGTACCGGGGCCGTCTACGGCGGTGCCGCCCAACCGACCGGTGCCGACCGGCACCAGCACGCGGTTTCGAACGCGCCTGTCGCCGCGGGCGGCGGACGACCGGTGTCGCGGCGCGTCTTTACCGGCTGCGGCGTCGCCCTTGCCGCCGGCCTGCTGTGCGCGGGCGTCGGCTGGGGTGTCACCCAGGTCCTCTCGGGCATGAGCGGCACGTCTGAATCCCACGACGACGCCGATGCGCCCGATACGGACGACAGCGAGCAGCAGGCGGTCGAGCCTGTCGTCGCAACCGATACCGGCGGCGCGCTGTTCGCCGCCCAGGATGCCGACAGCAAGCTGTGGGGCTTCGTCAACACGGACGGCGCCTGGATCGTCAAGCCGACCTTCGACAAGGAACCCGGGCCGTTCGTCTCCGATCTCGCCTACGCCTTCGATCCCGAGAACGGCTACCTCGGCTATATCGACCGGACGGGCGCATGGGTGATCGAGCCCACCCTTGCGGGTGCCGGAACGTTCGTCAACGGCCTTGCCGCCGCTCGCGAACGCACCTCTCAGCTGTGGGGCTATATCGATACGAACGGAACCTGGGTCATCAGCCAACAGTTTGCCGACGCCGGCGACTTCTTCGATGGCCTCGCGCCGGCCAAGCAGCCCGAGGCGCTTGCCGACGACGACCGCGTGCGCTACGGGCAGCTCTGGGGATACATCGACACCGCAGGCGAATGGGCAATCGACCCGCAGTTCAGCGAGGCGGGCCCCTACACGGCCGACGGCGTGGCCGCCGTCGCGCGCACGATGTCGTCATGGGGCTTTATCGACCGCGCGGGCAACGAGGCGTTCAGCGGCACTTGGAACCGCGCTGACGCCTTCACCGAGGGGCTCGGTGCGGTCATGGACGGCACGACGGAGCTCTGGGGCTACGTCGACGATCGCGGCAGCGAGGTCATCGAGCCCCGCTTTGTCGAGATCGGCCCCTTCAGCGATGGGATCGCCCCCGCCGAGGACGCCGATTCCAACCTGTGGGGCTTCATCGGAGTCGACGGGCAATGGACCGCGGAGCCGACGTTTGCGCGCCTGGGATCGCTTCGCGACGGCGTCGCACCGGCCTGCGATGCCGACTCCAGTCTCTGCGGCCTGGTCGACGCAGAGGGCACCTGGGTCGTCAAGGCGCAGTTTGCCGACATCGCGTTCGATGCGACCGCACTGGTCTATAAGGACAGCGAAGCCTAGCAGACGACGAGGGATACCGAAAGGGGGTGCAGCAAGCTGCGCATTCCCCTTACCGCACCCCCAAGCCAAGCTTCGCGCCGCTACTCCGCCAGCTCGAGCACGAGGAAGCGCGTCGACGCCCCGAGCACGAGCACGTCGCCGGGCAGGATCTCGCAGGGTTCAGGGCGCCATCCTGCGCCACGGCGCCGCCGCGGCGGCTCGATGACGCGCGTGCCCCGGTCGTCGCCGGACACCACGGCGGTTCCGTTGGTCGAGTCCAGCCCCTGGGCGTACCAATGTCCTCCTTCGCGCCAAATGCACAGATGGCGCCGCGAGACGTCGTTCTCGACATCCACGATCGCATCGCCGTCCGCGGCGAGCGAGCCGATCACCGTGCCCTCGGCGCTACACGACAGCGGGTGCACCGCCCCCGTCATCTTGCCGCCCACCACGCGGGCGAGCCCGAGTCTCATGTCGGCCTGCTCGATCGGGCGCTCCCCCAGCCCGAGCTCCACCGTCTGCGTCGAAAAGCCGCTGCCGAGCTTCTCGATCGCGAAGCGCTCGGCAAGCTCCACGGCGCGCACCGGGTCGCCCAGGCATGCGGTCGCCATGAACAGCAGCACATAGAGCGTGCAGCGGCTCTGCTCGCTCGCAAGGCGCACCGAGGAGATGCGGTCGAGCGCGTTGGCGTACAGGGTGTCGTTAATGCCCCACGCGCGCAGCACGGCGCAAAACTCGCCGGCCGTCTCGCGCGCGTAGTGCTCCTCGATCCGTATGCGCGCGCCCGTACCCAAGCGGGCCACCATGCGCCCCGATACGGCCTGGGCCGACACGTCGAAGGGCACGAAGAACGTCGCGGGCAGATACCCCGGATCGGCGTGCACGATCTCACGCGACAAAAACGTGCGCTCGTCGGCGCGGTCGCGCGGCGAGACGCCCTCGAGGATGGGACGGTCGGTGAGCACAATGCGCGCCACATCGCGGTTGCTCAGCCCGGCAAAGCACTTGAGGTCGGCGAACATATACGAACTCGGCGTTGCGGTCTCCACGGCGCGCCCCCTGTTTCTCCTCGTCATGCGGATTTCCCATCCGATTATACGGCCGACAGCGTTGCCCATGCGCCACAGACGCCCTGTCCGCGACATGCGGCGCGCACCCGGCCGCCCCGTCGTGCCATGAAAAAGCGGGCGCGCGCCCCGAAAGAGCGCACGCCCGCCTGGCGTTGCAGCGACACGGTGCCTTACAGCTCGCGTCCCGGATAGTGGCAGTTCACGAAGTGGCCGGGCTTGACCTCCATGGTGGGAGGCACCTCCGCCGAGCACTTCTCCGTCGCATGCGGGCAGCGCGTGTGGAACGGGCAGCCGCTCGGGATGTTCGTGGGGCTCGGCAGGTCGCCCTCGATGAGGACGTGCTTCTTCTCGATCGTGGGATCGGGCACGGGCACCGCCGACAGCAGGGCCTGGGTGTAGGGATGCTGCGGGTTGGAGTACAGCTCCTCGTTGGGAGCGACCTCCATCATGGTGCCCAGGTACATGACGCCGATGCGGTCCGAGATCATCTCGACGACGGCGAGGTCGTGCGAGATGAACAGGTACGTCAGGTTGTAGCGCTCCTGCACGTCGCGCAGAAGGTTCAAGACCTGGGCCTGAATGGACACGTCGAGCGCCGAGACGGGCTCGTCGGCCATGATGAGCTTGGGGTTGACCGACAGCGCGCGGGCGATGCCGATACGCTGGCGCTGGCCGCCGGAGAACTCGTGCGGGTAGCGCTCGCCGTGGGTGGCGGGCAGGCCGACGACCTCGAGGAGCTCGTGGACGCGCTTCAGGCGCTCGCCGGGGCTCATGTTCGTGTGGACCAGCAGGGGCTCGGCGATGATGTCCTGAACCCTCATGCGCGGGTTCAGCGAGCCGTACGGATCCTGGAAGACCATCTGCATCTCGGAGCGCAGCGGGCGCATCTCCTTGGTGGAGATCTTCGCGATGTCCTTGCCCTCGAAGATGATCTCGCCGGAATCGGGCGTGATCAGACGGTCGATCAGGCGGCTCGTGGTGGACTTGCCGCAGCCCGACTCGCCCACGAGCGAGAAGGTCTCGCCGGGCATGATGTCGAAGCTGACGTTGTTGACGGCGTGGACCCACTTCTTGGGCTTACCGAAAAACGTCTTGCCCACGGGGAAGCGCTTGCTCAGGTTCCTGACGGACAGCAGGGGCTCAGTTGCGGTAGCAGCCATCGCTTACGCCCCCTTTCGTGCGTTGGTGTGGAACGGGCAGGCGGCGTAGTGGTTCTCGCTCACCTTGTGGAGCTCCGGCAGCGCCTCGCTGCACGAAGGCTGCGCGTACTTGCAGCGCGGCGCGAAACGGCAGCCCGCGGGCATGGCCGCGAGGTCAGGCACGGAGCCCGGAATGGACGGCAGGCGATGCACGCGGCTGCCGAGCTTGGGCACCGACTCGATCAGGCCCTGGGTATAGGGGTGCTGCGGGTTGGCGAACAGCTCCTTGACCGGGGCCTCCTCGACGATGTTGCCCGCGTACATGACGATGACGCGGCTGCAGGTCTCGGCGACGACGCCCAGGTCGTGGGTGATCATGAGGATGCCCGTGTTGCGCTTGTTGCGGATGTCCTCCATGAGCGCCAGGATCTGCGCCTGGATCGTCACGTCGAGCGCCGTCGTGGGCTCGTCGGCGATGAGCAGCTTGGGCTCGCAGGACATGGCCATGGCGATCATGACGCGCTGGCACATGCCGCCGGACAGCTCGTGCGGGTAGTTGCGCAGCGTCATCTCGGGCTCGGGGATGCCAACGAGCTTGAGCGCGGCCACGCAGCGCTGGTGGAGCTCGTCTTTGGAGAGCTCCTTGTTGTGCAGCGAAATGGCCTCGATGAGCTGGTTCTCGATACGCATGATGGGATCGAGGGCGCTCATGGGCTCCTGGAAGATCATCGAGATCTCGTTGCCGCGGATGGACTGCATCTCGGACTCGGAAAGCTCGAGGATGTGCTTGCCGCCGAAGGAGATGTCACCGGTGATGCGCGTGGACAGCTTGTTGTGCAGACGCATGATGGACATCGAGGTGACGGACTTGCCGCAGCCCGACTCGCCCACCAGACCGACGATCTCGCCCGCGTCGACGTGGAAGGACACGCCGTTGACGGCGGTGATCCAATCCTTCTTTCCGCGCTTGAATTCTGTTCTGAGGTCCTTGACCTCAAGCAAGGTTTCAGCCATGAGGACCTCCGACTAGTTGAGCTTAGGATCGAGCGTGTCGCGCAGGCCGTCGCCGAACAGGTTGAAGGCCAGCACGGTCAGGAAGATCACCAGACCGGGGAACAGGACGAGGTGCGGAGCGATGGCCAGGTAGTTGCGGCCCTGCGACAGGATGGCGCCCCACTCGGCCTGGGTGACGTTGGCGCCGAAGCCCAGGAACGACAGGGAGGACGCCGACAGGATGGCGCCGCCCACGTTCATCGTGAAGTTGACGATGAGCGCCTGCATGGTGCCGGGGAAGATGTGCACGAACATCGTGCGCGCCGGCGTGCAGCCGATGGACTGCGAGACCTCGACGTACAGCTCGCCGCGGACCTCGAGCACCGCGCCGCGGATGATGCGCGCGAACGAGGGCACCGTGAACACGGCCAGGCCGATCATGATGTTGGTGATGCCCGGGCCGATGATGGCCACGATGGCGATGGCGAGCAGAATCGACGGGAACGCGAACATGACGTCGCAGATGCGCATGATGATCGAGTCGATGATGCCGCCGAAGAAGCCCGCGATCAGGCCGAGGACGACGCCGCCGGCCGTACCGAGGATCGACGCGGTGAGCGCCGTGCCGAGCGACAGCTGGGTGCCGGCGAGGATGCGCGAGAAGACGTCGCGGCCGAACTCGTCAGTGCCCCAGATATGGCGCGCGGACGGACCGGCGAGGATGGCGCTGTAGTCATAGGCGTTGGGATCATACGGGACGATCGACGGGCCGATGACCGCCATGATGAGGATGAACACGATGAACGCGAAGCCGAGCACCGCGGTCTTGCGGCGCAGGAACTTCTTGATGAACTGCACCGTGGGGTTTTGCGCCTGGGGCAGCTCCTCCGCCGTGGTGGCGGCAGCAGTTTGCTTGGTATCAGCCATGGTCGCCTCCTATTCGTATCTCACGCGCGGGTTGATGACGGCGTAGAGGATGTCGGCAAGCAGGTTGATCACCATGTACTCAAACGAGAAGAACAGGATGAGCGCCTGCACGACCTCGTAGTCGCGGAAACCGATGGAGTCGACCAACAGACGGCCCATGCCCGGAATCGAGAACACGCTCTCGACCACGACGGAGCCGGCGATGAGGGCGCCGATCTGCAGGGCGGTCACGGTGATGATGTCGATCGAGGAGTTCTTGAAGGCGTGGACCATGATGACGCGCGGCTCGGGCAGGCCCTTGGCGCGCGCGGTGCGGATGTAGTCCTTGCCCAGGTTCTCGATCATGGACGAACGGGTCACGCGGGCGAGAATGGCCATGATGCCCGCGCCCATGGCAACCGAGGGCAGGACGTAGCCGCGCCAGTCCTCAAGGCCGCCGGTCGGGAAGATGCCCAGGTTGACCGAGAAGATCTGCATGAGCTGCAGGCCGAGCCAGAAGTTGGGCAGCGAGATGCCGGCGATGGCGATGAGCATGCCGAGCAGGTCGAGGGCGCGACCGCGGTTGATGGAGGCGATGACGCCGATGATGATGCCCAGGATGACCGACCAGGTGATCGAGCAGATCGTCAGGTAGATCGTAATCGGCAGACGCGGGGCGAGCAGGTCGGCCACCGACGTGTTGTTGGTGAACGAGTGACCCAGGTCGCCCTGGAAGATGCCGGTGATCCACTGGATGTACTGCGGCACGAGCGGCTGGTCGAGGCCGAGCTCGCGACGGATGTTCTCGATCTCGCCAATCGTCGCGGTGGGGCCGCCGATCTGGCGCGCCGGGTCACCCGGAATCAGGCGAACGAACATGAAGATGATGATGGAGATGACAATCAAGAGCGGAATCATGCTCAAGACGCGCTTAACGGCGTATTTCCCCATGTAGCTCCCTCCCTTTCTGTCTTAACCGAGGTGATACGAGGGCTGCCAGCCCCCGCGGCGCGGAAGCTGGCAGCCGACAAACATCCTCGATGTAGGACTCAGGACGTGTGCAAGTTACTAGACGTTCAGCGTCGCGTGGATGACGTCGATGCCCTGCGCCACGTACTTGATGCCGTTGAGGTAAGCCTTGTAGGACAGGAGGGTGTTGTCGCTGGCGAGGAACAGCCAGGGGCACTCTTCCCAAGCGATGTCCTGGCACTTGCCGTAGTGCTCGTTCTGCTCCTCCTCGGTGGGCGCGGCGTTGCCGGCCTCGAGCTCGGAGTCGAACTCGTCGTTCTTCCAGAAGGCGGTGTTGTAGCCGGTCGGCGGCACCATGGCGCTGGAGAGCAGCGAGCGCAGGAAGCCGTCGGGGTCGGACTGCGACCAGTTGACGTACCACATCTGGAGCTCGGTGGTGTCCTCGGGCTCAGCGGCGATCTCGGCGTTGGTGGCAGCCTCGTTGGGCAGGACGTTCACCGTGACGCCGATCTTCTCGAGCTGCTGCATGACGAACGTGGCGCCCTTAGTCTCCTGCGTGGAGTTGTCGCAGATGATGGAGACCTCGAAGCCGTCGGCGTAGCCGGCCTCCTCGAGCAGGCTCTTGGCCTTGTCGATGTCGGTGTCGTACGGCGTCTGCGCCTTGTAGCCGGGAACGAGCTCGGGCAGGCAGGAGGTCGCAGGCGTGGCGGCGCCGGAGTACATGACGTTGACGTACTCGTCCTGGTTGAACGCATAGTTCAGGGCCTGGCGCACGCGGACGTCGGACAGCGGCTCGTAGTTGGTGTTGAGCGTGACGTAGCGCATGGTCGTCGAGGGGATCGAGATCATGTTGATGTCGCCGGCGGAGCGCACCGTGGCGACCTGGTCGGTCGGCATCGGGTAGATGGCCGTGGCCTCACCGGTCTGCAGGGCGGCGATACGGGAACCGGCCTCGGGCACGACGCGGAAGTCGATGCGGTCGATGGAGGGAGCCTCGCCCCAGTAATCCTCGTTACGGACGATGGAGACGTGGTCGCCCTGCGCGTACTCCTCGAGGACGTACGGGCCGGAACCCGCGGACTTCTTGGAGTAATCCCAGCTGGAGTCGGCCAGCGCCTTCGGGGAGATCAGGTAGAACTGCGTGATGGAGTTCATGAACGGCGCATACGGGTTCGGCAGGTGGAACTCGACGGTGTACTCATCGACGGCCGTGCAGGCATCGACGCGCGTGTTCTCGGTGTTCTCGTCGATGGTCTCGATGAACATACGACGACGACGCCAGTTGTTCTCGGGGTTGATGGCGGCCTCGTAGTTGGCCACGACGGCCTCGGCGTTCAGCGGCTCGCCGTCGGTGAAGGTGATGCCCTCGTTCAGGTGGAACGTGTAGGTGCAGGCATCCTCGGAGACCTTGTAGTCCTTGGCGGCACGCGCCTTGTACTCGTAGTTCTCGTCGAGATCGTACAGGGAGTCATAGATGTAGTACACGACGTTGCCAGAGTTGCCGTCGGACCAATCCATGGGGTGCATCTCCTGGAACTCGCCCTCGAAGGCCAGGATGCACTCGTTCTTGGGAGCCTTGCCGTCGGTCTTGGTGGCCTTGACGACGAAGCCGTCGGCGTCGGCCGTGATGGTCTCGACGTTCGACTCGCCGGAGCCGGCAGGCGCGCTACCGGTGGTCTCGCCACCGCCGCCGCAGCCAGCCAGACCAAGGCCGGCAACCGTCGCAGCGGCAGCAGCGGTCGCGCCAACGAACCCGCGACGGGTAACGCTGGAGGCGGTCCAGTTCTTGCTCTGTTTGTCCATATCAGACACCCCTTCCGCACCTCTCTTGTTCAAGAAATGGCGCATTTGATGTATTGGCACCAAAAGCACGAGCGCGCCGCAGTGATGCGGAGCGAAACGGCTATACTACGTGCCCGCCAGAACATAGTAACGCTTAATCGAGCGATAGCGCGATAGACGCCAAAGCGGCCATACCGTTCAGGCACCTGAAATCGACCGTTCACGGCGCGGAAATAATGAATTTCCTGCATACGGCCACAACGGTCACAACAGCAGATGTGGAGGAAACGTTGGCATACCAATTTGACCGCGCCCGCTACAACGAGCGCATGAAGTGGTACCTGCACGACCGCTTCGGGCTGTTCATCCACTTCGGTCTGTACGCCATTCCCGCACGCGGCGAGTGGGTGCGCAGCACCGAGGAGATGCCCGAGGACCAGTACCTGCCGTTCTTTGACGAATTCGACCCGTATGCCTTCGACGCCCGCGCCTGGGCGCGCGCCGCGAAGCGCGCCGGCATGCGCTACGCGGTGCTCACCTCCAAGCATCACGACGGGTTCTGCCTGTACGACACCGCCACCACCGACTTCAAGTCGACCAACACGCCGTTCGGCCGCGACATCGTCGCCGAGTTTCTGGACGCCTTCCGCGCCGAGGGCATCCGCGTGGGCCTGTACTACTCCATCATCGACTGGCACCACCCCGACTTCCCGCAGTACGGCGACCGTCAGGCCCCGCTGCGCAACGATCCGGTCGCCGGCTCCAACGAGCAGCGCGTGTTCGACCGCTACCTCGACTACATGCACGAGCAGGTGCGCGAGATCTGCACCAACTACGGCAAGCTCGATCTGCTGTGGTTCGACTTCGCCTACGACGACCTGCGCGGCGAGGCGTGGCGCGCCACCGAGCTCATGAATATGGTCCGCGAGCTCCAGCCCGACGTGATCGTCGACAACCGCCTCGAGTGCTCCGGCGAGGGCTTCGGCTCGCTCGCCTCCGGCAACCCGACCCCCTATCACGGCGACTTCGTGACGCCCGAGCGCATCCTGCCGCCCCACGGCCTGTTTGACGCCAACGGCGAGCCGCTCGCCTGGGAAGCCTGCATCACGATGAACGACAACTGGGGCTACTGCGCGACCGACACCAACTACAAGCCCGCGCCGCTGCTCATCCACAAGCTCGTCGAGTGCGTTTCCAAGGGCGGCAACATGATCTTGAACGTCGGTCCCGACGCGACCGGCCGCTTCCCCGACCAGTCGCTCGCGATCCTCGACGAGATCGGCCGCTGGATGGAGCGCAACGGCGCGTCCATCTACGGCTGCGGGCGCGCCGCCGGCGGCCCCATCGAGGTCGAGCGCCCCGAATACGGCCGCATCACCCGCTGCGGCAACACCTATTACTACCACCTGTACGAAAACGCCCTCGGCCCCGTGCCGCTGCTCGGCATCCCCAAGGACCGCATTGCCAAGATGCGCCTTTTGCGCGACGGCACCGAGGTGCGCCTCTCGACCAGCTGGGTGCACAGCGACTACCCCGACGTCGCCTTCGCCGACCTTGGCCCTTCGCCCGTGCTGCCCGACCCCGTGGACACCGTGCTTGCCGTGACGATCAAGGAGGACTGACGCGGTATGCCTTTGCTTTCTGAATCCCTGCACGCCTACGCCGACCGCCGACTTGCGGCGCGCCAGGAGCTGCTCGCCCCGCTGGCCGGCGACATCAAGGTCGCGCTCGAGTCGCTCGACGACCGCTGCGAGCAGACGCTGCTCAAGCTCTATCTGGGGACGCTGCCGCTGACCGATGTGTTCGATACGGACCTCGACGTGCTCGTGTCCTACGCGCGCCAGGCCCGCGAGCTGCGCGCGTCGAGCCCGTGGTGCAAGGATGTCCCGGAGCGCGTCTTCGTGCATTACGTCGCCTGCCCGCGCGTGAACAACGAGCCGCTCACCGACGCCTGGCCCGTCTTCCGTGCCGCCCTCGCCGAGCGCGTCGCCGACCTCGACGCCGACCGCGCCATCCTCGAGACGAACTACTGGTGCGCCGAGACCGCGACCTATCAGGCCTCCGACGGCCGCACGCTCGGCCCGCTCGGCGTGCTCGCCTCGGGCGACGGCCGCTGCGGCGAGGAGTCCACCTACCTGGTGTGCGCGCTGCGCTCCTTGGGTATCCCGGCCCGCCAGATCTACACGCCCTGGTGGGCGCACTGCGACGACAACCACGCCTGGGTCGAGGCCTACGCCGACGGCACCTGGTATTACCTTGGCGCCTGCGAGCCCGAGGAGGCGCTCGACCGCGGCTGGTTCACGGCGGCGTCGGGTCGTGCGATGCTCGTGCACACGCGCCTGTTCGGCGACTACGGCTGTGACTTCGAGGGCGATCGCCACCTGCTGTCCCGCGAGGGTAACCAGGTCATCGTGAACCTCACCGGCGCCTACGCCCCCACCACGCTGCTCACCGTCTCGGTGCGCGACGCCGCGGGCTCGCCCGTCCAGGGCGCCTCGGTGCGCCTGCGCCTAGTGAACGAGGCCTCCTGGCGCGACATCGCCCACCTGACGAGCGATGCGAACGGCACCGCCGAAATCGTGGTCGGCAAGGGCACGCTGCGCATCGTCGCCACCACCGCCGACGGCATGGCGGAGCAGATCATCGACACGACCTCGTGCTCCGCGGTTGAGCTCACCTTGGGCGACACCGTCACCGGCGACACGGAGTGGGTCGACTTCGATGTCCACGCCCCCGTTGACCATCCGGCCCCCTGCGGGCATCTGACGCCCGAGCAGGCCGAGATCGGACGCGTCCGCAAGCGCGAGGCCGACCGCATGCGCACCGAGCGCGTCGCGGGCAACGTCGAGCGCGCCCGCGAGCTCGCCCGTACGACCGGCCACGGCGAGGACGCGTGCCTGCCCTTCTTCGAGCAGGCCTTCGCCAACGCCGGCGAGGTCGCCCGCTTCCTTTCTGCCGACGACGGCGCCGACCGCGCCGCGCTGCTCGGCACGCTCACGTCCAAGGACTTCCGCGATCTTGACGCCGACGTGCTCGAGGACCACATCCTCGGCGCCCGCGCCGTCCGCGACGGCGCGCTTGCTTATCTCGCCCGCGAAGGCGTCACCGATGCGGAGGCCGCGCAGGACCTCTACGTGCGCTACGTCCTGTGCCCGCGCGCCCACTTCGAGCACCTCTCCGCCTACCGCGGCTTCATCCGCTCCTTCTTTGACGCCGAGCAGGCCGCAGCCTTTACCGCCGACCCGATGGCCGTGTGGACCTACATCTGCGACACCATGTCGTTCGACTCCGTCGAGAACGTCAAGAAGCTCGTGGGCACCCCGCGCGGCGCGCTGCTGTCCCGCCAGGCCAGCGCCGTCACGCGCCGCTCCCTGTTCGTCGCCATCTGCCGCAGCTTCGGCATCCCGGCGCGCATCAACCCCATCGACGCCGGCATCGAGTTCTTCGCGCACGGGGAGTTCGTCCCCGTCGAGCACGAGGAGCGCGGCGCCCTCGTCGCCTTCGCGAGCGATGCCGACCCCGCGCCCGGCTACTTCCAGGCGTGGAGCGTTGCGCGCTACCTGCGCTTCACTGCCGTCAGCGGCAAGGGGGCGCAGGGCTTCAAGGTGCTCGACTTCTGGGGCAAGGCGCCCTTCGAGGACGGCATCTGCCGCCTCAAGATGCCCTATGGCGAGTATCGCCTGACCACCGCCGTCCGCCTGCCCAACGGCGACGTTCAGGCCTCCGAGCGCGCTTTCGCGGTCGTCGAGGGCGCTGAGAGCGAGCCCATCGAGCTCAAGCTGCGCGAGCCGAATGTCTCCGAGATGCTCGCCGACATCGCGCTCGACGCGTTTGCCGTGCGCGACGAGGCCAGCGCCGCCGTGGACCCTGCCCGCATCGCCCTCGCGGGTGATAGCGATGCGCACCCCGTCATCGTGGCGTTCCTCGAGCCCGGTATGGAACCGACCGAGCACCTGCTCAACGAGATGCGCGAGCAGGCCGACCGCCTCGCCGCGGCGCGCGTGCCCGTCGTGCTCGTCGTGCGCGACGCCGATGCGCTGGCCGACCCGACGCTCGCGCGCACCCTGCCTCAGCTCAGCAACGTCACCGTCGCCTACGACGACTTCTCCGAGCTGCCCGAGCGCCTCGCGCGCCGCATGTTCGCCAACCCCGAGAAGCTGCCGCTCTCCATCCTCGCCGAGGCGGGCGCCGACGGTGCGCTCACCGGCCGCTATGCGGTGGGCGGCTACAACGTGGGCAGCGTCGATCTGATGCTCAAGCTCATCGCGCTCGCCAAGTAAGCGCGCACGGCTCACCTTCGCCGATGCGGTAAGCGGCCGCGGATCCCTTGCGATCCGCGGCCGCTTTTCTTGTGCCGCAAACGGACCCTTGTTCAAAAGAGACCCGATCTTTTGGGGCACATTCATGCACGAGGCCCGGTCGCGCCGATCGCGCGGCCGGGCCCCATCGCATCTTATGGGGTAAATCGGGTCCCTACGCCTCCATCAGGCCGGCGTAGGCGGCGCCGATAAGGCCGGCGTCGTTGCCGAGCGAGGCGATCTCGATCGGGGTATCGGCGCAGACGGACAGCGTGTAGTACTTGAAGCGCTCGACGAGCTTGTCCAGGAACAGGTCGCCCGCAGCGGACAGGCCGCCGCCGAGCACGATGGCCTCGGGGTCGACCGTGCAGGCCAGATTGGCGAGCGCCAGGCCGAGGTACTCGACCATGGTGTCGACGGCCGCGGCGGCAGCCTCGTCGCCCGCCTGATAGGCGCCGAACACGCTCTTGGAGTCGGAGGGGCCGGAGAGCTCGACCGGCTGGGTGCCGCGCTTCTCGCACTCCATCTTGTAGGAGTTCACCACGCCGGTCGCCGAGGCGTACTGCTCGAGACAGCCGCGACGGCCGCAGCCGCAGACGCGCTCCTCGGCCGGGTTCACGCAGGTGTGGCCGACCTCGCCGCCCGCGCCGTTGGCACCGCCGATGACCTTGCCGTCGATGACCACGCCGGCGCCGATGCCCGTGCCGAGCGTGACGAGGGCCATGCTGCGATGGCCGAGCGCCGAGCCGCGCCACATCTCGCCGAGGGCAGCCGCGTTCGCGTCGTTGACGAACGTCACGGCAGCACCTTCGAAGGCAGCCTTGAGCGCAGCGCCCAGACCGGGCAGGTCGAGCGATGCGTTGGCGATCAGCTTGACGTTGCCGTCATCGGGCACGGGGCAGGGCACGGCCAGGCCGATGCCCTTGAGGACGACGTCGCCGTCCTGGGCGTCCAGCAGGCTCTTGATGCCATCGATGACCGCGGCGTAGCCCGCCTCGTCAATCAGCGGCGGCGTGGGAACGCTCAGCTTGGAGAGCACCTCGCCGTTGCGGTTGACCAGGCCTTCCTTGACGGTCGTTCCTCCGACGTCGATGCCCACGAACAGTTCCTCGGCCATATGCGGCCCCCTTTCTGGATATGTATCGGTGCCACCCATGATACCGCGCCGATATGCCGTTTTGGCCGTGTTCGGCGAGCGGCGCGAACGGACGGAAAACGGAGACACCGCGCTCGGCCCAGGCCTATGCGGCGAACCCCGCTGCCAGCTCCTTGTCGAGCGCCGTCCTCAAGTCGTCCTCGTCAAGCTCCAGGTCGACCTCCAGCCGCAGCGGAGCGCTAGAGCCCGTGAAATGAAACACCGTGGGCACCGTCTTCACCCCGTGCCGGTCGCGAAACGCCGCGAGCGCCTCATCCGCATCGGTATTCGTGCTGTCCAGGTAGTAGAGGTCAACGCCGCGGTCGGCGAAGACCTGCGCCATCGACGGCAGCAGCTTGCGACACCAGCGGCACGTCGGACGACCGATGTATAGGTAGAAGTCCTCCCCCGCGTCCTCCTTTGCCGCAGCCTCGCCCGCATCGATCCCGATGAAGCCCGCGGCGGCCTTGTCGTACGCCGCAAGCTCGCGCAGCAGGCGCTCATCCTCGTCGGACGTCGCCGACGCCGGCGTGAGCTCGCAGACGCCGTCGAGCGAGCACGCGCCCGCAACCTGATCCATATCGCCCATGGCAACCCCTTTCGAACGTAGCCGTCGCATCCATCATACCCGCCGCGCCAAGCGAACGGACACCGGCCGTACATGAGCGCATCCCGCACCGCAGGCAGCGATGCGGGGGCAGAGCGGGCGCCCTTGATCAGCCGGAGGGCATGTATAGCTCCAGGGCGCGGTTTTTCGGAGCGATTTCCCCATCGGCCGGAGACGGCCAACAAAGCCGCAGTTGTTTCCTGCGACGTTATCGAGGTGTGTTTCCATAGGTGCAAAAGGGCACCGAAAAATCGCGCCCCAGAGCAGATGACGGCCTCGTAGATCCCCTCGTCTCGCAAAAGTATGCATGAGTCAAAATAGGACCTGCGGCAACATCCCAAAATATGCAGCGACCCGCTTTGGCTGTTTTGCCAGCCAAAGCGGGTCGCCGCCACATCACAGCAAAAGCCGCCCGCATCGTCTGCAGGCGCGCGAGGACACCGCCTATGACAGCTTGACGATGGGGGCGAATCCCTTCATGAGGCGCTTGGTCTGGCCGCTCTTCTCAAACTGGACCTCGATCATGTCGCCTTCCGCGGCGATGACCTTACCCACGCCGAACGTCTTGTGGCTCACCGTGTCGCCGGGCGCGAACACCTCGGCGGCGCGCGCCGCATCAGGACGGCGCTGCTCGACGGCGGATGTTGCAGCCGCACGACCGCGGGGGCGCGCAGCGCCCTGTCCGCTGCCGAACGTCGCAGGCTTCAAGCCCGCATCGGGGCTGATACCGGCATGGCGCGACGTGCCGCCGCCCGTCGAGCGCGTGTACGATCCGAACACGCGCCCGCCGTACATCTCTGAGCCCAAGCCGGAACCGAACGTCCCGCGGCGATCGCCGCGCTTCTCCCATCCGGTCCCCTCGAATCCCGAAGAGCCGATACCCGAAAACTCGATATGGTCCTCGGGAATCTCGTTCACAAAGCGCGAGCGCGGATTGGCCTGCGTCGATCCGTACGTGCGCCGCGTCGCCGCATATGTAAGGAACAGGCGCTTGCGCGCGCGCGTGATAGCCACGTAGGCAAGGCGGCGCTCCTCCTCGAGCTTGGCGGGGTCATCGGCCGAGGCGAATCCGGCAACATGGGGGAAGATGCCCTCCTCCATACCCGCCACGAACACGACGGGAAACTCCAAGCCCTTGGCGGAGTGCACCGTCATCATCGTGATCGCGCTCGTCTGACCCGACAGCGCGTCCAGGTCGGAGCGCAGCGCCAGCCACTCCATGAGAGCGGGCAAGGCAGCGCACGAGAGCGGACCATACGTCTGCTCGATCTCATCGGCCTGCGCGGTGGCCGTCGTCGCCACATCGCCACCTTGAGCGATGGAAACCGCCGGCGCATCCGCCGCGTCGACCACGCCGGCGTCACGCAGCTCCTCGAGGCTCTCGAGCGTGCCTTCGATGTCCTCGTGGGTCTCCTCGAACTCAGCCGCGACGCCCAGGAATTCCTGGATGTTCTCGGCACGGCTCTCGGCCTCCATGGTGCCCTCCGCGCGCAGGGCCTGCAGCAGCCCGGTGCGGTCGACAATCGCGTCGATCACATCTTTGAGCTCGCCGTCCATGCGACGGCCCTCGCGCACGATGTTCACGAAGTCGCCGAGTCCGCGGCGCACCTTGGCCGAGAACATGGACGTCTCCGCGCACGCCAGCTCGCACGCCTGGAAAAACGAGCAGCGGTTCGCGGCGGCGAGGATCTCGATCTTGGAGATGGATGTCGACCCGATACCGCGGCGCGGCGTGTTGATAACCCGCTTGACGCTCATCTCGTCGGCGGGATTCACGACCATCTTGAGATAGGCCATGACATCGCGGATCTCCGCGCGGTCGAAGAAGCGCGTGCCGCCCACGATCTTGTACGGAACGCCCGCGCGCAGGAACATGTCTTCGAGGATGCGCGACTGGGCGTTGGTGCGGTAGAACACCGCCATGTCGTCATAGCCCGTGCCAATGCCGTGGAGCTTCTCGATCTCGGCGGCGATCCAGCGCCCCTCGTCGCGTTCGTCGCTCGCCTGGTAGGCCTGGATCTTCTCGCCGTCGCCGGCATCGGTGAACAGGCGCTTGTCCTTGCGCTGCGAGTTATGGCGCACCACCGCGTTGGCCGCGGCCAAAATGTGCCCCGTGGAGCGGTAGTTTTGCTCGAGCTTGACCACGCGCGCGTCGGGAAAGTCCTTCTCGAAGTCCAAGATGTTGGAGATGTCCGCGCCGCGCCAGCTGTAGATGGACTGGTCGTCATCGCCCACGACCATGAGGTTGTGGTATTTGGCGGCGAGCAGGTTGGCGATCTCGTACTGCACGTGATTGGTGTCCTGGTACTCGTCCACGCTGATGTAGCGGAAGCGCTCCTGGTAGCGGTCGAGCACCTCGGGACGCGTGCGCAAAAGCTCCAGGGCGCGTACGAGCAGATCATCGAAATCCATGGCGTTCGCCGCGCGCAGCCGGCGCTCGAGCTCGGCGTAGACGCGGGCGGCCTTCTCGGTCTTGGGGTCGTCGGCGCGCTGGGCGAGCTCCTCGGGCCCCACCATGGCGTTTTTGGCCGCCGAGATCTTGCCGCGAATCATGTTGAGGGGATACTGCTTTTGATCGATATCCATGCTCGCCATGATGTCGCGCACCAAGCGGCGCGAATCGTCGTCGTCGTAGATGGTGAACTGGCCGGTATAGCCCAAAAGGTCGGCGTCCTCGCGCAGCATGCGCACGCACATGGCATGGAAGGTGCACACCCACATGCCGCGTGTGCCGCCGGGCAGAAGCCCCTGCAGGCGCTCGCGCATCTCGGCGGCGGCCTTGTTGGTGAAGGTGATGGCCAGAATCTGCCAAGGACGGACGCCCAAGTCGGCGATCATGTGGGCGATTCGGTAGGTGAGCACACGCGTCTTGCCCGACCCCGCGCCCGCGAGCACGAGCAGCGGTCCCTCGGTGGCAAGCACCGCCTCGCGCTGGGCGGGGTTCAGGCTGTCGATATCGAGCTGCGGGCGCGGCGGGGCCGCAGGCGCATCGTAGATGTCGAGCGGGACCTGCTCGACGGCCGCAGGCTCTGCCTCGCGCGCGGCCTGCATGTTCTTTTCCCACGGAAGCTGTAGGGGCATACGCGACCTCCGGATATCGAATCGGCGCCTCCTGCGGGATGCGCCATATGTTGAGCCAAATCAGTATAGCCGCCCGCGTGGACACCACAGCGTAAAAACACCTGCGGCGGGGTCGCCCGGGTCAGGGCGCCCGGCGGTTAAAACACCCTAGGGATTATTTTACATGGCGCATGAAGAAACATGCGCCATGTAAAATAATCCCTAGGGTGTTTTAACCGCCGGGCGCCTTATCCCAGAAGCGACCCTGCCGGGCCGGAGGCCTTCACGCTACAGCGACCACAGCAGGCGCATGCCGATCGTCACGAGCGGCACGGTGATGAGCGACAGCGCCGTCGACGTCATGACGAGCTTCGAGGCGAAGGGTGCGTCGGCATGGTACTTCTCGGCGAGCATCGCCGTAGTGCTCGCCGCGGGCATAGCGGACAGCAGCACGCACACCTCGGCGGAGAAGGCGTCGACCGGCAGCAGGTGCAGCACCACAGCCACGATGATGGGGATGGCGATCAGGCGCTCGAAGCTGTAGACAAGCGCCTCGCGGTCGAGCATCTCGCGCAGCGGGCACTCGCTGATGATGGCACCGACCACGAACATGCTGAGCGCCGTGTTGCAGCCGCCGATGAAGTCGACGGCGCCGACGATCGGCTCGGGCAGCGTAAAGCCCGCGCTGTACCAGGCCATCACGGCGAAACCGATGAAAATCGACAGGACGCAGGGGTGCAGCAGCACGCGGCGCACGGCATGGCGGTCCTTGGTGCCCGCGAACATGCTCACGCCGTAGGTCCACATGAGGATACGCTGCGGCAGCAGGAACACCGCGGCACACAGCAGGCCCTGCGAGCCGAAGTAGGCTTCGGCCACCGGCATGCCGATGAGCCCCGCGTTGGACACCATGATGCCGTACTTCAGACAGGCGCGATGGCTCTCCTCGGTCCCACGGAAGAACACGTGGTTCCACAGGGCATAAAACAGCTGCAACGCGCAGGCGATGGCCAGCACGGATATCGTCATCCTGAGAATCTCCGGCGTGATCGCCATCTCAAAGGAGCCGATGATCGAGGCGGGCATCACCACGGCCATGATCACGTCGACCAGATGCGCTCGCGTCATCGCGTCGAGCGTCTTGCGCAGACCGAGGTAGTAACCCACCGCGGTCATGATGAAGATCTCGATCTGGATCGCGATCATCTCCATGCCGACGTCATCCCCCTTTCGCAGAGCGACAAGATCGTACCTGGCACCAACTTGTCGCTACAGGCCCAAAGCGGGAACAAGACCGAGGAAGTACACGAGTACGAGCACGCCGAGCACGATGCGGTACACGCCGAAGCCCTTGAAGTCGTGACGGCGCACGAAACCCATGAGCCAGCGGATGGCGAGCAGCGACACGACGAAGGCGGTAAGGCAGCCGACGACCATGATGCCGATCTCGTTGGAACCGAAGGTGCCGCCGTCCATTACCAGGTACTTGACGAGCTTGAGGGCGCTTGCGCCGAACATGACCGGCACGGCCAGGAAGAACGTGAACTTGGAGGCGACGGTACGGGTGCAGCCCAGCAGCAAGCCGCCGATGATGGTGGAGCCGGAGCGCGACGTGCCGGGGATGAGCGAGAGGACCTGGAAGCAGCCGATGCCGAGCGCCGTCTTCCAAGAGAGGTCCTCGAGCGTGGTGATGCGGCCGAAGTCGGTATCCCCGCTCTCATCCACCGACGGGCGGGCGGGAGCGGCGAAATGCGATCCGGCAGGGCGGCCCACCGTCAGCTCGCCGCTTTCAATCATCTGCTGACGACGGCGGGCGCGCCAGTTCTCGATGACGATGAAGGCGATGCCGTAGACGATGAGCGCGGCGGCCACGACGATAGAGCTGTACAGGTGCTCCTCCATGAAGTCGTCGAGCGGAATGCCGACCGCCGCGGCCGGGATGCAGCCGAGCACGATCTTGCCCCACAGCTTCCAGGTGTTGCGGCGACCCTCGCGGCCCTTGGACGGGCTGAACGGGTTGAGCTCGTGGAAGAACAGGACGCACACCGCAAGAATGGCACCTAGCTGGATGACGACCTGGAACATGTTCCAGAACTCTTGGGAAACGTTCAGCTTGATGAACTCGTCAACCAGGATGAGATGGCCGGTCGACGAGATGGGCAGCCACTCGGTAATGCCCTCGACGACGCCCAAAAACGCTGATTTCAACAGCTCGATGATATCCACAGTATGCCCTTCGCCAGACTGCCGCGGGCGCACCGCGGCGGGAGGTATCGAATCCGATGTTCCATTATCGCCCGCACGGGACACCAAGGCGAAAAAGCCGCATCGTTTACAGATTCATCGCGCGGTCACACACCTTCGAGGGTATAACCAAGGCATCGCGAGCCGGATAGCGCACGCACGGCGCGCGCCGGACGAAGGAGGTAACCATGAACGAAGGCTATTCCAAGGTATTCGTTTCGCTCGACGGCACCGAGCAGCAGGACTTCGTGCTTGCCCGCGCGATCAAGGTCGCAGCGAACAACGGGGCCAAGCTCATCATCGGCCACGTGATCGACTCCACGGCCCTCGAGTCGGCGGGATCCTACCCGGTCGACCTCATCGCCGGCCTGGAAGAGTCGTTCCGCAACTCCATCGCCGAACAGCTCCAGGAGGCCGAGGAGAACCCTGACATCCCCGAGGTCCAGGTCATCGTCAAGGCCGGCCGCATCCGCGAGACCCTGAAGGACGAGATGCTCGACGTCATCCAGCCCGACCTGGTCATGTGCGGTGCACGCGGCCTGTCCTCCATCAAGTACGCGCTGCTCGGCTCGATCTCGACGTTCCTGTTGCGCAGCACGGAGTGCGATATCTTGGTCGTGAAGTAACTGCCGGTCCCTGCGCGGGCGGGTGGAACCCCTTCGCGGACGTCCTCGCCGCGTTGCGGCTGCGGGATGTCCGCGAAGGGGTTCCACCCGCCCGCTGCGTCAGCTGCTTCCCGATTGAACGGGAGAGATGGCTGAAATAGCTGTCAATCCCTGCGGCCTGCCCAGAATCCCCTGAGCCCACGTCCTCGCGCCTGCGGCGCTGCGGGATGTGGGCTCAGGGGATTCTGGGCAGGCTCGATTGCAGCCACCCCGACATTGAACAATTGAGGAATGGCGCGGCGTCTTTGGACGCCGCTTTTTATGGGATTAGGCGGGGTTTTGGGGGATGTGCTCGAAGTAGTGCATCTTGTTGGATGGGAAGGTGAGCGTCACGGCGAAGCCGGCACCCTGCTCGGAGCGCGCCTCCACGCCGATACCCATCTTGTCGCAGAGCCGTTTGACCAGATAGAGCCCGATGCCGGTCGAACGCTTGGCGACGCGGCCGTTGCTCCCGGTAAAACCCCGGTCGAACACGCGCGGCAGGTCGGCCGCCGATACGCCGACGCCGTTATCGCTGACGGTCAGCTCCACGCACTCGTCGGTGGAACCCTCGTGGCGCCGCGCCCCTCGGAACTCAACGGTCGCGCCATCCTCGCGCGCATACTTGACGGAGTTTTGGATGAGCTGCCCCAAGATGAACTCCATCCACTTGTCGTCCGTGAACACCTCCATGTCCAGATCGCAGCGCACCGGCGCCATCCGTGCCGCGATCATGGCGCGGGCGTTCGCCTTGATCGCCGTCGTCACCAGCGAGTCAAGCGAATGCTTGCGAATCAGGTAGTCGCGGTCGAGCGTTTCTGAGCGGGCGAAGAACAGCGCCTGCTCGATATAGCGCTCGACGCGGTCGAGCTCCTCGTCGAGCGCCTCTGCCTTCTTGAGCGCCGCCGTCGAGTCACCATCAGCCGGAATCGATTCGGTCAGGTTCTCGAGCATCAGATGCGCTGCAGCAAGCGGGGACTTCGCCTCGTGCACCCAGGTCTCGATATACTCGCGGTAATCGGCCACCTGCCGCTGGCAGCTCGCGACATCGTCGTTTGCCGATTTGGAAATCGCCCGCAACGCATCGTAGACGACCTCGCCCTCCGCGAAATCGGGGCGATCGACCATCTCGGCAATCCACAGCGGGTGCTCGACACGCGACGCGGCCCGCTCAAGGTCACCGAAAAACGCCCGGCGCTGCAGCCACGACAGGACGTTGACGGCGAGCGCCGCGAGCAGCACCATGCCGCAGACCAGCAGGGCAACGGTCCAGCCGGCACCGGCGACCGTGAGCACAAAGCCGATAAGGCCGGTGGCGACGAGCACGATGAATGCCCCGATGAGCGACGATTTGAGGTACGTGCCGTACGACATCGAAGCCCCCTAGACCGAATAGCCGCGACCGCGATGCGTGGACAGATAGCCGCTCACGCCGATTTTCTCGAGCGTGTTGCGCAGGCGGTTGATGTTGACCGTCAAGGTGTTGTCATCCACGAACGCATCCGAATCCCATAGGTCGCGCATGATAGCCTCGCGCGAGACGATAGTCCCCGCATGCTTGATAAGAAGCGCCAAGATGCGCATCTCGTTTTTGGTGAGCTCCACCTGAGCCCCGTTGGCACGTGCGATCGAGCGGGCCAGATCGAGTTCGAGCCCGTTGTGCGAAACGACATTGCGCTCGGGCGCGACGTTCGCCCGTCGCAAAAGCGCCTGGATGTGGGCGATGAGCACGCGAGAGCTGTACGGCTTGGTCACGAAATCGTCGGCACCCATCGTCATGCTTAAGACCTCGTCGATCTCGGTCACGCGCGAGGTGAGCACGATGATGGGCACACCGGAGCGCTCGCGCAGGTCGCGACAGATCAGCTGCCCATCGGTCCCGGGCAACGTCAGATCGAGCAGTACGAGGTCTGGGTCGGCAGCCACGATATCGTCGACCACGGCGTCGAAGGTCGAGCACGCCGCCACGTCGAAGCCGTTGCGCTCAAGCACCTGTGCCAACTCGGTACGAATGGGCTCGTCATCTTCGACGATGTAGATGAGCGGCATAGTGGCCTCCTCGATACGGCACGGATGCGGCGGACGGCCCGCCACGTTCCCATTATGCCGCGACGCGCGCAAGGCGGCGTCGGCAGCCCGACACGTTGCGACAATGTAAGAGACCGAGAGGCCGCGGCATGTCGCCCAAAACCCACGGGCGACGCGACCGCGATGAGCAGGCGTCCGCCCTCGCCTGCGAGCTTACGAGTACAGTTTGGCCACGCCGGAAGAGAAAAAGCGCAGCGTCTCCGCGTCGGGCGTCTTGACACCCATCGCCTCATCGGAAACGACCACACCGTGCTCGTCCGAGATCAGGGCAACGGGCGCGGCGGCAACGGAATCAACGGAACCGTCGCGGACGATCTCGTAGCCGCGCGTGGATGCCAACTGCTCCACCAGCGTTCCCGTGCCGCAGAGCACCTCGTCGCACTCGGCCGCAACATGCAGCGCCCCGTCGCGCACGCAGCAGAGCAGCTCGGGGGCGACCCCGGTCTTTGCAGCCTCGTCGCGCGCCTGCGCAGCCCGGGAAGCAAGGGCGGCGGCAGACGTATCGGACAGCGGCTCGTACGCACCGACCGTCATCGCGGCATTGCCGTTGACGTCGATCACGAGCATGAGAACGCCGCTCGGATCGTCATAGGCGCCGTCGGCAAGCGACCACTCCACGTGCTGCTTTGCCCACGAGAGCATGTTGCGCGTGAGCGGCTCGCCCATCACCAGGCGCTGCGAAAGCGCGCGGATATGCCGGTTGAGCAGGGGCACCGTGCGCTTTGCCATGCGCCAGCGGCACACGAGCGCCGGCCGATCCAGCTCAAAGGCGGGCGCGGCCTCCTGGTTGGCGCAAAACTCCTCATAGGCACGCCGGTCATCGGCGTTTTGGAACAGCTCGCGTGCGGTCGGCTCCATGCCCCACCCTCTTTTCGACGACATCGGTTCAAACGAAGCCATTGTACCCTTCGGCGCTCCTGGCAACCTAACGGATGTCTCGCCAGGTTCAGTGCCCCGATATCTTCGAAATCGGCAGCAGGAATTACCCCGCTCGGTGGACCCAAGCTCACAGCGGAAGCCGAGCTCCGACAGGCCAACGTCGTCCGTCATAGCGAAGGGGCGCACGCCCGCAGACACGCGCCCCTTCGATTGGCCCTAGAATAAAGGCGATAAGCCGATTTAGTGACGGAAGTGGCGAGCCCCCGTGAACACCATCGCGATGCCGTGCTCGTTGCACGCCTCGATGCTCTCGTCATCGCGCTTGGAACCGCCCGGCTGGATGATGCAGGTCACGCCGTGAGCGGCAAGCACGTCCACGTTGTCGCGGAACGGGAAGAACGCGTCGGACGCGCAGGCGAATCCACCCTTCTCCCAGCCCATGCGATCGCACGCGTCCTCGGCGCGCTCGCAGGCGAGCAGTGCGGAGTCGACGCGGTTGGGCTGGCCAGGGCCCATGCCGATGCCGGCATTGTTCTTGGACACCAGAATGGCGTTGGACTTGACGCCCTTGCAGACGCGCCAAGCGAACATGAGCTCAGCCATCTCCTCGTCGGTCGGCTTGCGCTCGGTCGGGCAGGTGAAGGTCGCCGGATCCTCGGCGACGGTGTCGACGTTCTGCACGAGCACACCGCCGTCAACCGAACGCAGCTCGAAGGCCGCATGGCCCTCGGCGCCGCCCGTGGCGAGCACGCGGAGGTTGGGGCGCTTGGCCATGCGCTCGAGCGCCTCGTCCGTGTAGCTCGGGGCGATGATGACCTCGACGAACTGCTTGTTCTCGTCGGCGAAATGCTCGACGAGCTCATAGGGCACCTCGCGGTTGCAGGCGATGATGCCGCCGAAGGCGCTCTTGGGATCGCACGCGAAGGCGCGGTCGTACGCGGCGGTGATGTCCTCGGCGACGGCGGATCCGCAAGGGTTCTGGTGCTTCAGGATCACGCAGGCGGGACCGTCGAACTCGCGCACGAGGTTCCACGCGGCGTCGGCATCCAGATAGTTGTTGTAGGACAGCGGCTTGCCCTGGATCTGCTCGGCGCCGACCAGCGGGTTGGCCGAGGAGCCCTCGGCGGCGAACCCGTCGGCAAAGCGGTAGATGGCGGCGGACTGCTGGGGGTTCTCGCCATAGCGCAGGTCCTCGACCTTCTCCAGGTGCAGGTCGAGCGCTGCGGGAGCCGCGGCGTCGGCCTCGGGAGCCTGCTGGGCGCCGAGCCATTTCGCGATCGCGGTGTCGTAGGCCGCGGTGGTCTGGTACACCTTGAGCTGCAGGCGGCGACGCGTCTCGAGCGTCGTGGCGCCGTCATGCTCGGCCATCTCGGCGAGCACGCATCCGTAATCGTTCGGGTCGGAGACGACCGTCACCGAATCGGCGTTCTTGGCGGCGGAGCGGAGCATGGAGGGACCGCCGATGTCGATGTGCTCGATGGCGTCGGCAAACGTGACGTCGGGCTTCGCGACGGTCTTCTCGAACTCGTACAGGTTGACGACGACCATATCGATCATGCCGATGCCGTGCTCAGCGGCCTCGGCCATGTGCTGCGGGTCGTCGCGGCGGGCGAGCAGGCCGCCGTGCACCTTGGGGTGCAGCGTCTTCACGCGGCCGTCCATCATCTCGGGGAACCCGGTGTACTCCTCGATGGGCACGACCTTGACGCCGCCCTCTTCCAGGGCGCGCGCCGTGCCGCCCGTGGAGATGATTTCGACCCCGTAGACGGTCTGAAGCTCCCGCGCGAACTCGACGACCCACTTCTTGTCGGTCACCGAGATCAGCGCACGCCTAATCTTGACGTCTGTTGCCATGCGGCCCCTCCTTCTCGTTGGCGCCCGCAGCGGTCATAGCCTTCAGCGGACGCATGTGCACCTTTTAATGTAGCGCATGCGCACGACGGGGATGCGGGGTTCACGAAGAATTTGCCGAGGGGCCGGGCGACCGTGGCGAACGGATAGCGGTAAAGCTATGGCGCCATGAAGGCACCATATTTCGGCGGCGGCGCGGTGGTACAAACAAAGACGACGGCATACGACGCGTGACGGGAGGTGCGCATGGTATCTAGGGTCCTCTACCGGCCCTTCGAGGAGACGGATTTCGACAGCATCGCTTCCGTGCTGCAGCCGATCTGGCACCGGCGGTCGGATAACGACGCCTATAACTTCCTCGAGGCCTGCGAAGACCTCGCGCATGCGCTCTCGGTCTCGTCGTTCTCCCAGGTCGTCGTTATCGACGGCGCACCCTGTGGCATCGTTTTGGCCCGTGCGGCACGCGACGCGAGCGATCCCGGTGGCCGCTGGAAGCGCGCCGAGCGCGACCTTCTCGAGCAAATGGGCACCATCGATCCTCGGGCAGCCCAGCGTCGTGAGGCCTTCAGTGAGCTGGAAGGCCGAGCCGACGACAGGCTTCTGGAGCTTGCCGCACTCGACGACGCGGCCGGCGAGGTCACACTGCTCGCCGTCGACGCCGAGGTGCAGCAGGGCGGAATCGGAACGGTCCTGCTCGACGCCGCGCTCGCCCACCTCTCGGAACGTGGGTCTTCCTGCGCCTACCTCTTCACCGATACGACCTGCACCTGGTCGTTCTACGAGCGCCGCGGATTCACGCGACTGGCGCGCTACCGGCCGGCGAGGGAGGAACGCCGCATCCTGCCGCGCGAGATGTACCTCTACGCGCGCGACCTATCCGCCTAAGGGATGCGCGCCCGGGCCCAGCGATAGCCACGAGCCTGCCGAGGCCCGCCGCGCCCGCTAGAACGTTCCGCCGCCTCCGCCGCCGACGCCACCGCCCCCGCCAACCGAGAAGCCGCCGCCGAAGCCCGCTCCCGAGCTGTCGAGACTCGAGGCGAGGGCGCTGATGGTCTCCGACTGAACGCCCTGCAGCTCGTCCGCGGCGCTGCGATGGCCGATGCGCGGATAGCACCACCAGTAGATCGGATAGTAGTAGCCGCCGTAGGCGTCCTCGCGCATATCGCGCGGCACGGCGTCGGCGAGCTGGCGAAGCACCTCGTCGGACACGCCGAGCGCGACCGCCATCACGAGCAGCTTGTTCCACAGCACGAGGTCGGCGGGCACGGCCTCGCCCAGGCGCGTGAAGTCCTCGAGCCAGCGCTTGAGCGCGACGCACTTCTCGCGCAGCTCGACGCCCTCGCGCGAATACACCTTGAACGTCGCCGCCAGCACGATGGTGGCGACCACGCAGACGATCGAGATGCAAAACGCGGCGACGTTGGCGAAGTCGGTCGCGATGAAGAAGACGAACGAGGCGATGCCCAGCACGACCGCCAGCACGACACCGGCAGCCGTGAA
Source organism: Collinsella tanakaei (assembly GCF_030373545.1). Classification (GTDB taxonomy): domain Bacteria; phylum Actinomycetota; class Coriobacteriia; order Coriobacteriales; family Coriobacteriaceae; genus Collinsella; species Collinsella tanakaei_C. The sequence continues at coordinate 63,268 of NZ_JAUDCO010000007.1, forward strand.
CGCAGTACCCCGCGATGTCACGAGCGAGCGCATCTCGAGCGCCGCGGACACGCAGGCCTTGAAATCGTCGACACGGTCCTTGAAGCCCTGGGCGTCGAAGTCGGCGTGCTCCTTGATCTGGTCGAACCTGACGGTATCGACCGCATCGGCGCCCTCGCCGAAATACAGCGCGAGCACCGCGCGATCGATCGGGTCGGCGGCGCGCGTGCGGTCGACCAGCGACATCTGGTACTCTTCGCGCTTCTTGGTGCCAAACAGCCCCGCTTCCTCCACCGTCACGGCGGAAAGCGCGACGACGCGGTCGTCGGTGAGCTTCATGAGGGTGGCGACGAACGCCCGGTCGGGCACCGAGCCGTCCTCCATGAAGGCGGCGATGACCGCCGGATGGTCAGCGGAGGGGACGTCGCGGAAATACGTTTCCTGGAACACCGGCTTGGGGCTGCGTCCGCGCGTGAAGCGGTACCAGGCGACGATGGCGAGCAGCACGCCCGGCACGCCGACCTGCACCACGCTGCCGGCGCCGACGATCACACGCGCCCGCTCGCGGCGAGCGTTCGCCTCATCGGCCCACGCCTGCTCCTCGCCGAGGATCGTGTCGAGCCGGTTCTCGTCGACGCTACTCAGGCCCGCGACCCACGACGTCGGGAACGCGACGCAGACCTCGGCGAACTCGCCCTCCTGAACGCGCGGAACCTCGCAGGTCACCGCAGGCGTCGCCTTGTCGATGTCGACACGGCCGTCCAGCGGCCCGTGCGCCCAGGCGCGCAGGGCGTCGCTGCCGGCAGTGCCGGCGGCGAACTCGACCGTCAGGCTCACATCATTCGAATCGTCCTCCCAGTCGGGACCCACGAACTGCCAGTACAGCTCCGCGGTATCCGCCCACGCCATGACGGCGCCGACGAGCTCATAGGACACCGTCACCGTCGCGGTATCGCCGTCTTCGTGCGGCGTGAACACCTTGAGCTCAAGCCCGTCGCTCGAGGTTTCGGCCGTGTACACGCCCGCATCTCCCGTCACAGCGCTCGACACCGGCTCGTATCGAGCAGTCTGCCCGTCTTCGGACACCTCGACGTCGAGCACCGTGACCGACGACGATGCGCCCTGCTCGTTTTGGGCGGCGGGAATCGTCCAGTACACGCCGTTGACGTCGTCGTCAAACTCGAACGTGCGCGCCTCCTCGACCATCAAGGAGCCGTCGGGGCGCACCGTGGCCTCGATGTCGACCTGCGGCATCTCGACCGCACGGGCAACGGCGGGAGACAGGGCGCACAGCGCGAAAACAAGTGCGGCGAGCAGGCAAGGAACACGCGAACCGAGCGCGGAGATCTGCTTGTCCATCGACGGAGCCCTTCTTTAGGGAAACATGGTGTCCCGCCCATTGTACCCGCCGGCGTCGCCTGACGGCGCATCCCTGTCCGTCCGAATGGGTATACTGGGCAACGACGTGTACCCATGTCGCCTGCCGAGCAGGCGGCGGCGCGAGTGAAGGAGATACGCTATGGCAATCGATCAGAAGGTCGCCGAGGTTCTGGAGGATCAGATCAACAAGGAGCTCTACTCCGCCTACCTCTATCTCACCTTTGCGGACTACTACGAGGACCGCGGCCTCAAGGGCTTCGCCAACTGGTACGAGATCCAGGCCAAAGAGGAGACCGACCACGCCATGGCGCTGCGCCGCTACCTGCTCGACAACGACTACAAGCCCACGATGAAGGCCATCGATCAGCCCGACAAGACCTTCGACAACGACCTCGCCCCGCTCGAGGCCGGCCTTGCGCACGAGGAGTACGTGACGAGCCTCATCCACCACTGCTACGAGGTCGCCCATGAGGCCCACGACATCCGCGCCATGCAGATGCTCGACTGGTTCGTCAAGGAGCAGGGCGAAGAGGAGACCAACGCCCGCGACATGATCACCAACATGAAGCTGTTCGGCGGCGACCCCAAGGGCCTGTACGACCTGGACCGCGAGTACCAGACCCGCGTCTACACCCCGCAGACCGCACTGCCCATGTAGGCAAGTAGGCCTGTAGGCGCGCAGATCGCACACATCGCCCGGCTGTCCTCGGAGGCAGTCGGGCTTTTTGTTTGGCTGCGAGGCATATTCCGGCTTTCTCGGGCGCGGTCCGCGTGGCGTATACTGGTCGCCATGGATACCTTGCACGACTCCCCCGCCCCCGTCTCGCCCGCTCACATGACCGTGGGCCGCTTCGCCCCTTCCCCCTCGGGCCGCATGCATCTGGGCAACGTGTTCTCCTCCCTTGTCGCCTGGCTGTCCGCCCGCGCACAGGGAGGGCGCATCGTCATGCGCATCGAGGACCTGGACCCGCGCACGCAAAGCGGGCCCTGGACCGACCTGCTCCTCGACGATCTGCGCTGGCTCGGGCTGTACTGGGACGAGGGCCCCTTCTTCCAGCACGAGCGCTTCGAGCGCTATCGCCTCGCGCTGGATGCCCTGCGCGAAAGGGGGCTGGTGTACCCCTGCTTTTGCACACGCGCCGAGCTGCACGCCGCAAGCGCGCCGCACGCAAGCGACGGAACGCCCATCTACGCGGGAACGTGCCGAGGCCTGTCGGAAGCCGAAATCGAGCATCGGTCGCAAACGAGGCCGCCCGCGATGCGCCTGCGCGTCCCCGACGCCGACGACCCGCGCGGCGTCTTTGCCTTCGACGACGCCGGCTTCGGCCCGCAGCGCGACGTGCTCGCCGAGAGCTGCGGGGACTTCCTCGTTCGCCGCAGCGACGGCGTCTTTGCCTACCAGCTCGCCGTCGTGGTCGACGACGCGGAGATGGGCGTCACCGAGGTCGTTCGCGGCCGCGATCTGCTCGGCTCGAGCGCGCGCCAGATGTACCTGCAAGACCTGCTGGGATACGAGCATCCCGCCTACGCCCATGTGCCGTTGCTGGTGGCACCCGAAGGCAGGCGCCTGTCCAAGCGCGACCGCGACCTGGACATGGAGGGGCTGCGGGAGCGCTTCAAAACGCCCGACGCCCTGCTGGGCTGGCTCGCCCATACCGCCGGAATCGCCCCCGACGCGCGCCCGCGCAGCGCCGAGGACCTCGTCGACCTCTTCTCCTGGGACGCGATCAGAAGCCATCGCGAGGATATCGTTATCGATGAAAAAGCCCTTGTACAAGCGTGAGCAAGTGCGCTATGATATTGCGGCTGTTACGGAGAGCTGACCGAGAGGCCGAAGGTGCTCGCCTGCTAAGCGAGTATTCCCCACAAGGGAATCTGGGGTTCGAATCCCCAGCTCTCCGCCAGTTCACAGATTGAAGCCCGACGCCCCTGCGGCGCCGGGCTTTTTGCTGTCGAGCGCGCCGGGGATTCGAACCCTTCTGGGCCCCATGCTGTGCAAAGCGCACAAGCATCTTTGCCAGAGTGTGCCACAAGGAGGCCACAGGCCTTCGCGGTAAAATTGATCCCACGTACCCACATGGCATGTACCCACATGGCAAACACGGCCATTCGCTCTCCACGCAAGCTAAGCTTTAAACAAAGCGCCCTCCCGGCTGTCATCAAACCCGAAGGGCGCGCTCATATGACGTCAAGCCCTTCTACATGGCAAACAGCGCAAGAAACCCCTGGACAAAAAAGAGAAAGCCAACAAGTGCAATCACGACCAGACAGGCAACTCTAACTATTGTCTGCGTGTCTCGAGGGGCCGCAATCTCAAGAAACGCAACAACAAGGCACTCAAAACCTGCTGCCAACTGCAACACCGCATGTAACCAAGACCGTGGTGCAACGAATTGCGAAATGGCAAAACACAACAATCCGAGAAGCATCAGGGTGCTTGCAATAGTCCGAGCACGAGGCCCCTCCTTCTTAGGCATGGCTAATAGGTCCCCACTTCATCAAAGTCGTATTCTGCCTTTACAAGCTTGCCGTTCTCATACCAACGTTTCATAACCATAATGACATATATGCCATGATTTGGGTCATCGGGAATCACATAGTTAACGGCCGCAAGAGCAGCGTTAACGCCATTGACAAGCAAAGAAGAACCCGAAACCACGCCGACTGCTGCAAGAATCACACTGATAATAGGCCCGGCGACCGCAATACCTCCAGTCGCATTTTTAATCGATTGCCATGAAAAGTTGAACCTTTCATAGGTCCTAGCTGGTTCATTAAGCCTCGTGAGGGCTGGAAGATCTTCAGTTTCCAAGCTATAGGACACAGCCTCGCCTGTCTCGAGTATGGTCAACGTGCTCGTCGTCTTATCCAGCTCAAACGAAAGCATCTCGCCGCTATCGGGGTAAACAAGAAGGACCGTTCTTTTTTCTTGCGCATCAATAATCGTAATAATCGCAATTTCACCATTGCTATCTATAATACTTAGAGTTTTTTTGGAATTCTCAGATGCTTGCAGCACCGTACAGCCTTGCGACGAAGCATCGACATCGTCGGCTTCCGCATAAGCATTGATTGGAATGACAAACGAACAGGAAGCGACGCCGATAAGGGACAAAATGGATCGCCGCGATAAGGGGATATTCCTCGGAAAGTCGCTCATGATATAACCAATCTCTATTGACTCACTAAGCATCTGATACGCGTCATTTATTAACGCTTGGAAGCCTAAGACGCATTGCATCACGTTGGGACAAAGTCGACCGCCAGCCCCAACACCAGTCAAACGCCTTTGGTGCGCCCTTCTAGAGAATACAAGATACGATATTTAATCAACTCAGAACACCACCGATAGATTATTATTTGTTGTAGCAATGCAATTGTACGTTTCACTTAAAAGTGACAATAAAATATACTATGTACATACTTGTTATTGTTTTTTTGTTTCTATTATATTATTATAAGATGATTCTATCAAGATAAAGCGCTAATCATATCGAGCAGAATAACATGAACGGTATGTTTTATTGTGGCAAACGGCAATTGGAAACGCTGCAGCTAGATCGAAGGCTGAGCTTCGAATCAAAACCATCCCTTAAAATGGTAGCTTGCTCTTAGGGTGTAGCCCTCGGAGTGCTGACACGCGTCTAAAGACGCCGGCCCCACGGTGTTCAGGCCGCATTGCGAATTGACCCATGGCTAACCGGTCAAACCGGCATCAGCCCTTCCGCTTGGGACCCCTCGAGAACGGGTCCTTGTACCCCTTGACGCTCAGCCTGTCGAGCGCTTTGTCCGCCGCCTCCCGCTCCCGCATGCATTTCGCAGCCGTCGCCTCGTTGAGGCCGACGATGGAGACGTAGCAGCCGGACAACCAGAACCTCCTGTTGCCGAACTTGTACTTCATGCCGGCATACCGGTCGAACACCATCAGCGAACTCTCGCCCTTCAGACAGCCTATCACGCTCGCCACGCTGTACTTCGGCGGTATCGCCAGCAGTATGTGCATGCGATTCGACATCTGGCGCCCCTCGATTATCTCAATCCCCTTGTACCGGCACAGCTTCCTGAAGATCACCCAGGTCCGACCCGCTTTGGCTGTACTTTCCTTCTATACTCCGGCGTGAACACGATGTGGTACCGGCACATCCACTTCGCGTAGGACAGGCTGTGTGCCTTCTGGGCCATGAGCCTCACTGCCCTTCTGTTTTGGATTCCTTGTGGCCTGAATAATCGCGAGATTCTGACGGAAGGGTAAGCTTGTAAGGCGGGTGGAATGTGATGCACCGCGCTTCGCGCCGCACAGGCTAAAGCCTAGCTTGAAGCCCGGCACCTGACGGCGTCGGGCTTTTTTCTTCTCGAATTCGGCTGCGGCGCGCAGCTACAGCAGCATGGATCTGCCCACGATGCCGAACTCGTCTTTCCTCCGCATGCGGTACAGCGCAAACGCGCAGCGGCCCGCCAGGTACAAAAAGCCGCTGTCCGCCAGCATGACCGCCGCATCCGCCACCCGGTTGCACACCTCGTCGGTCGGCGGCATCGGAATGCCCGCCGCCTCCAAAACCGATCGCGCCTCCTCAAAGTCCATGGGATCGGTGCGCCCCATGCTCCGCATGAGCTCGGCGGTCTCCTCGCGGGCAGCACGGGATATCTGCTCGCCAGGTGAAACCAAGGTATAGCACGCCAGCGCCGTCGTGTGTTCCTTGAGCCGCCAGTAAGCGAAGGCCAGGCGGTAGAACAGGTACGAAATGGCATCCTGCTCGAACGCGATGCGCAATCCGTGCTTTGCCACCTCGACGACCTCGTCGAACATCTCCAGACGGGCGAGCACGTTGATGAGGGTAAAGTGAGCGGGCATGGATGTCGCGGCGAGGTCGAGCAGATGACGGGCCTCGGGCAGTGCACGATCGTAGGCTCCCATCCGCGCATACAGATTGCAGAGTTCGTATTGCGAGAAGAACAGGGCGTCGGGCGCCCGGTGGATGCGCACGGTCGGGTCGTCGATAAAGAGCGGAAGGATGATCCTGCCGATATGGTTCTCGCAGTATTGCGTCCGCATGGGCGAGGCCGCCATGAGCTCCGCGGCCGCGCACGAGGCCTGAGCCTCCTCGATGAGCTCGTTTAAGCCCTCGACCGCACGCTGCGGGTCCTCGTACAACATCGACCGCAGTTCGTGGAACCGCCTCAGGCCGTCCTCGCTCGCGCCGTCTTCGACCTCGAGCTCGCGCACGTCGTCGGCGAGCAACTTGCTGCGCAGGGCGGCGGGAAGCGCACGATCGTCATCCCGTGGCGGTAGGGTGAGCGCGGGCGGGGAGACGCGTTCGAAGCCTCCCGGTACCTCAAAACGGCGCGTCGTCGCAACCGCGCCGCATCCGGCGAGCGGAATGCCCACGAGCTCCGCAGCGAGCGGCACGACGGACGTCAGGAACTCGACCCGCTCGAAACAACGCGACACGTGCTCTGCCGACAGCTCATCCGCTTCCTCGACGATGCACGAGCGGACATTCAGGCCGGAGGCGAACGCTGCCGCCGCCACAACGAGCGACATGCGGCAACCGTATTCGCGCGCCATGCGCACGCGCTCCTCATCGGCTACGACCCGCCATGCTCCCGCGCGCTCGTCATACACCTCGCTCGGCATCGACTGGGCGGCCGGGCGCACGATCCGAACCGAGATCAGACCGTCAAGCGCGCAGTAGTCAAATCGATATTCCAAGCGCGCTATCAGGTTCTGTTCCTCGCATATGCCGGCAAATGACGAACGGATATCCCATTCGCCTCCGCGTTCGCACGCAACCGTCCCCGGACAGCGAAGATCCGACGCTTCATCACCGCGCGCGCCGATCTTTCCGACGCGGTCGGTCACGCGTTCGAGCGCGGCCCGATCGATTTCGGCACACCCCTCCTCCGAAGGCGAGACGCGCACCGGCGACAGGCCGCATCCGATCGCGTCAAGCACGCTCAGAATCCTGTTGAGCACCGCCTCGACGCTCAGCAGAAACGCTTCGCTCTCCGGACTTATGCCCTCGTGGTTGAAATTGATGTAGAACCCGTTCATCCGCTTGATGTACACGAGCGTCGCGTCGCATGACACCGTCAGCTGGCGCAGACACTGAAGGTCGATGCGCGAGAGCAGCCGGCAGGCGTACCGCTCGATGCCTGCAAGGCGTTCTTTGATGCGAACGCGGTACATGAGCGATTCGATAGCATCGGGAAGCGCCATGTCGGTGAAGCTGTCGAACAGCAAGACGGGCTCACGCAGATCGGTCCATGCGGAGGCGCTCGATGCAGGCGGCTCGCACGCCACCGTCGCGGCGCCGAACAGGCGGTAGCGCAAAAACAGCGTCGCCATGAACTCCCGGTACGGGAGGCTGTGCTCGGTATTCCACGTCGCCTCGTCGCGCACCTCGCGCATCGTTCCGCCAGGCGATCCGGTATAGCCGGTTATGCGAACAAGCTTGCCGCGCGCGTCCCGCGCGTACACGTCACCCAGCCGGCTATCTCGGTCGCGCACGAGCATGAGCTCGATGTCATCCAGCCCGAGCTCGACTGAGCAGGGCGCATCAACGCGATAGACGCGTGCGTTGTTGGTGATGACGCCGAGCACGGACGCCTGCGAGCGATCGAGGAACTCGACGATGTAGCACAGGCCGCCCGGGGGAACCGGCGTGATATCCCACACGATGCCGAAGCTCGAGCCCACCGGCTGGCCGGGAACAGCAGGCAGGCGGCGACGCCTCGTCAGAAATGAAAGCTTGATTGTCGTGCCCGCTGCCATGTCGACGCCTTCTTCGCGCTCGGTGGATGATACCGCTGTCCTCAACTATCCCCATTGTGCTCGGATATGAAGCGCTCGAAGAAACCTTTTCGGCGACAGGCACGCGACGCGCACGGTTCCAGCGAGTTCGAATCCCCGCGGGGTCGCCTAACAAAAAAGGTGCTCCGGGGAGCACCTTCTAAGTTCAACTGGTGCGGCGTACAGGATTCGCGTCCGCCTGCGGCGTCCGCCGCTTCGGGCGCTTCCGCGCCCTCGCACGCTCGCTGGCAAACGCTCGCGCGTTTGCTCAGCCTCGCGACCCCAATGGGTTCGAATCCCGGCGGGGTCGCCTAACAAAAAAGGTGCTCCGGGGAGCACCTTCTAAGTTCAACTGGTGCGGCGTACAGGATTCGAACCTGTGACGTTCTGATTCGTAGTCAGACCCTCTATCCAGCTGAGGTAACGCCGCATCGCGAGGAATATAATGCCACCATCCCCATAGCACGTCAAGCAGAAATCAAAACTTTTTGGAAAGAAAATCGGATAGCTATTCTGAACTGCGAGAACGTTCTCTTTTGACAGCATTTTCCACCCTGTGGCGCACCTCGGCACCCATGTGCTCCTCCCCTCGCGCAGCACCCGAACCGCTCGAAAAACGGTTCTCGAGCGCCGTTTCACGCTGTTGCTACCGACGCATCTCCCCTTCCCGAACCTCGTAATCCAGCTGAAGCGACGCCATGAGCTCGCGGATACGATGTGCGGCATCGATCCCCGCATACAGCAGCTGCAGGACCGCCGGAAGTCTCTGTGCCCCCGTCAGGTTGAAATGGGCGCACAACGCATCCGTCGTTTCGCGCGACGCCGTGGTCTCGATGCGATGGGGATCATCCTCGAAACACCAGGCGCTCCATGGGCCTGAGCTGACCTGGACGAGATGAAGACGCCCGTCCTCCGCAATAAAGCACTCGATGCGCACCACCTCCTCATCCTGCCTGTCATCGAACAGAAGCGCCCGTGCCGTCTGCTCCCGTACCATTGCACCCTCCCTTACGCTGTCCGCTTTGTCCTTATAGGCAGTATACCCTAAATACGAACGTATGTTCGTGAGAATTTCGACAACGCTCGCTCGCGAAACGATGCGTGCGTGCTAGGCTTGAGTCGATCGCGAAAGGAGCACCCATGGAATATCCGGTTTTCGATCTGCACTGCGATACGGCCGACCGCCTGGCATGGCCGCGCATCGATGCCGAAATCAGGCGCATCGCCGGCAACGAACTCTATGATCCCGACGGATGCGACCCGACGCCCTACACCGAGCTCGCCTCCAACGGCTGCCATATCTCACTCGATGCGATGGGCGCCATCCCGTGGGGCCAGTGCTTCGCCTGCTTTGTATATGACGAGTTCACGCCCGAGCTGTCCCAGCGTTTCTTCGACGAGGTCATGGATCACCTCGAGCACGAGGTTGCCGCCAACGAGGACCGCATCTCCTTTGCCGTCCACGCGTCGCAGATCCGTCCCGCTCTTGAGCACGGCAAGCACGTTGCCGTCCGGACGGTGGAAAACGCGCGCTTCTTCGCACTCGGTCACGACGCCGTCGCTCAGACGGCCGAGCGCGGCGTCCTCATGGCGTCGCTGAGCTGGAACGCACGAGGACCGCTCGCCAGTGGATGTGATGCCCCCGAGTCTGGCATCACGCCCGCGGGCGCCGATGCGATCCGTGCGATGGAGGACGAGCGCATGATCCTCGATGTCTCGCATCTCAACGACGTGTGCTTCGCCGACGTCGTCCGCCTGGCAACGCGCCCGTTCGTGGCGAGCCACTCCAACAGCCGCGCCGTCTGCGGGCATCCGCGCAACCTCACCGATGCGCAGTTCGTCGAGATCCGTGATCGCGGTGGCCTGGTCGGCCTCAACTACTGCCCCGACTTCCTGCGCGACGACGCCCAGGCGGTACCGCCCACCGAGGACGACCTGTGCCGCCACATCGAGCACTGGCTCGATATGGACGGTGAGGACGTCGTAGCGCTCGGAAGCGATTTCGACGGCACCGACCTGCCCGCGTGCATCTCGTCGGCCGCCAAGATGCCGCAGCTGCAGGATGTGTTCGTGCGCCGCTTCGGCGCCGACATCACCCGCAAGCTGTGCTACGACAACGCCGTGACGTTCTTCGAGCGCTGGGGACGTTAGCTGCTCCGACAAGCCCCCGCCGAGCACCCTTCCCTTCATCCAGACACACAGAAAGCGGCGGCCGGTACGAAACCGGCCGCCGCTTCTCATACAGCAGATGTCGCGTTTTCCTATGCGCGCGGCTCGATGCGCTCGCGTCCGCCCATGTAGGGACGCAGCACCTCGGGGATGGTGATGGAGCCGTCAGGGTTCTGGTAGTTCTCCATGATGGCGGCCATGGTGCGACCGGTGGGCAGGCCGGAGCCGTTCAGCGTGTGCACGAAGCGCGTGCCCTTGAAATGCTCGGGGTCGCGGTACTTGATGTTTGCGCGACGCGCCTGGAAGTCACCGCAGTTGGAGCACGAGGAAATCTCCTTGTAGCTGTTGTAGCTCGGCAGCCACACCTCGATATCGTAGGTCTGGCGCGCCGAGAAGCCTAGGTCGCCCGTGCACAGGCTGATCACGCGGTAGGGCAGCTCGAGCAGCTGCAGGATGTGCTCGGCCTCGGCGACCATGGACTCGAGCTCGTCGTCGGAGGTCTCCGGCGTGGCGAACTTCACCATCTCGACCTTGGTGAACTGGTGCTGGCGGATGATGCCGCGCGTATCGCGGCCGGCAGAGCCCGCCTCCTCGCGGAAACACGGCGTGCCCGCGGTGTACCACAGCGGCAGGTCGGCGGCGTCGAGCACCTCGCCGGCGTGCAGGTTGGTGAGCACGACCTCGGCGGTGGGGATCAGGAACTGATCGTCGCCCACGTGATAGGCGTCGTCCTCGAACTTGGGCAGCTGGCCCGTGCCGTACATGATCTCGCGGTTCACGACCACCGGCGGAATGAACTCGCGGAAGCCCGCGGCAAGATGCGTGTTGAGGAAGAAGCTCTCGAGCGCGCGGTCGAGCGTCGCGCCGTCACCCGACAGCACGGTGAAGCGGCCGCCGGACAGCTTGGCGCCGCGCTCGAAATCGAGGATGCCCAGGTCGGTGCCCAGGTCCCAGTGCGGCTTGGCCTCGAAGCCCTCGGCAGCGAAATCGCGCGGGGTGCCCCAGCGACGGCGCTCGGGGTTCTCGGTCTCGTCCACGCCCACCGGCGTGGCCTCGTAGGGCAGGTTGGGCAGATGCGCCATGAAGTCGGTGAGCTGAGCCTCGAGGTCCGAACGACGGGATGCAAGACCGTCGATCTTTTCGTTGACCTCGCGCACGGCCTCCTTGGCGGCCTCGGCCTCGTCGCGCTTGCCCTCGCGCATGAGGACGCCGATCTTCTTGGACTCGGCGTTGCGCGTGGCCTGCAGCTCCTCGACCTCGGTGATCACAGCGCGGCGCTCGTCGTCGAGCGCGAAGAACTTCTCGCGATCCCACGAGGTCTGACGATTTGCCATGGCGGTATCGATCGCGTCGGGATTCTCGCGAACGTACTTAATGTCAAGCATGGTACCTCCGGTTGCTGCGCCCCCGTCCGCATGCGCTTGATGTGCAATTGGGACGAGCGGCATGACTGTGCTTTCGCCAGTATATACTTGTGAGAGTTTTTCCTAGACCGAGAAGGCGAGAAGGCATCACATGGACGCGTTTTTTTCCTTTTTGTTTGGCACCCGTGAGGGCGTTGCCGTGCTCTTCATAGCGGGCGTCGCCATCTTTGCGATCGTCGCGTTCGTGCTCGAGAAGCGCACGCACAAGATCTATGTCGACCGCGGACCGAGCGAGGACGGCGACGACGACTTCTGGGGCTAGGGACGGCAGCCGGAGGGCCGGCATCGCGCGCACGCATCCGAAGGGCGGCACCGCTGGGCGGGGCCGCCCTTCGTCGTCAGAGGAGATCGTGAAAGAGGGCGCTGCTGCTGGTGAGCCACGACCGCGCGTTCCTGCGAGCCTGCACCTCGGGCGTCTGGGACGTCCGCGACGGACGGGTCGCGTGCCATGCGTGACGCGCGCGGGCACCGATCCGCCCGGACTCCCGTCACCTTGCGCACGCATGGGTTGCAACGACCCCGGTCCATGAGTTGAAACGACCCCGTCCCCAAATGACCCAAATGAACCGAAACGACTCCGTCCCCAAATTCACCAGAAACGAACCCGTCCCCAACCGACCCATCAGATCCCGGGGTAGAGCGGATGGGCCGCGAGGAGCTCGGCCACCCGGGCGCGCACCGCGTCGAGCGCCGCGGCGTCGCCCGCATGGAACACGACGCGCGCGATCAGGCCGCCGATCTCGCGGAACTCGTCCGCGGTGAAGCCGCGCGTCGTGGCCGCCGCCGACCCCACGCGGATCCCGCTCGTGACGAAGGGCGACCGCGGCTCGCCGGGGATCGCGTTCTTGTTCACCGTGATGCCCACGTCCTCGAGCAGGCGCTCGGCGTCCTTTCCCGTCACATCCGCGGGCGTGAGGTCCACCAGGCACAGATGGTTGTCCGTCCCGCCGGAGACCAGGCGGAGCCCGCCCTCGGCAAGCCCCTCCCCCAGCGCCGCGGCGTTCTCCACCACATGCTCTATATATGTTGCGAACCCGGGCGTCAGCGCCTCGCCGAACGCGGCCGCCTTGCCGGCGATCACGTGCATGAGCGGGCCGCCCTGGGTCCCGGGGAACACCGCCTTGTCGATGGCCCGCGCCAGGCCCTCGTCGTCCGTCAAGATGAAGCCCCCGCGCGGGCCGCGGAGGGTCTTATGGCTCGTCGAGGTCACGACATCCGCCACGCCCACCGGCGAGGGGTGCGCGCCCGTCGCCACGAGGCCGGCGATATGGGCCATGTCGACCATGAGGCGGGCGCCCACCGCATGGGCGATATCTGCCAGGCGCTCGAAGTCGATGGTGCGCGGGTAGGCCGAGGCGCCGCCCACGATGAGCGCCGGGCGCTCGGCGCGCGCCAGGCGCTCGAGCGCGTCGTAGTCGATGGTCTCGGTCTCGAGGTCCAACCCGTAGGGGACGAAACGGTACAGCCTGCCCGAGAAGTTGACCGGGCTGCCGTGCGTCAGGTGCCCGCCCTGGTCGAGGCTCATGCCGAGCACCGTGTCGCCCGACTCGATGAGCGCCGCGTAGGCGGCGAGGTTGGCGTTCGCGCCCGAATGGGGCTGGACGTTGGCAAAGGCGCAGCCGTACAGCTCGCAGGCGCGGCTCCGGGCGAGGTCCTCGACCGCGTCGACCCGCTCGCATCCGCCGTAATACCGCCGGCCGGGATAGCCCTCGGCGTACTTGTTGGTGAGCACGCTGCCGACCGCCTCCATGACGGACGGGCTCGTGAAGTTCTCCGAGGCGATGAGCTCGATGGAGTCGCGCTGGCGCGCGAGCTCCGCATCGATCATGCCCGAGAGCACGGGGTCGGTTTCCTGGAGCCGTTCGAACGCCATGGAGCCTCCTTCATCCGGGGTGCGCGGCGGGCGCGCGGTCCTCCCAGCCTACGCCGGAACGCGGCGGGATACCAGAGGCATTCGACAGCCGGCGCGGAAACCCGCGGCGCCTCAGCGGGCGGCGGACTCCCCGACGACGCGCGCGATGTGCATGGCGAGGTAACCGACCTCGAGCTCGCTCACCGGCTCGCCGAAGCGCTGCTCCATCTCGGCGCACACGGCCGCCGCGGCGCGGTAGCTCTCGGGCGCGCTCGCCCGGATGGTGCCGTTCACGTCGATGCTCAACCGCTCGCCGCGCAGGATGCGCGTCGCCATGTACTTCACATGGGTCATGAGGCGGTTGTAATCGTAGGAGGCGACATCGATCGAGCTGCCGGTGATGCGCTCGACCGCGTCGATGCACGCGCGCGTGAGCTGCGCCACCTCCATGGCCTGGCTCACATGGACCGCATCGAGGGAGGAGTGGACGTGCAGCGCCACGAGCCCCATCTCGTCATCGCCCAGATGCACGCCGAGCGCGCGCTCGAGCGCCTCGACGCCGCGGCGGGCCACCTCGAACTCCCGGGGGAACAGCGCGCGGATGTCCTCGGTGAGCGGGTTCGCCAGCGCACCGCCCTCGCGGGCCCGCGCGACCGCGAAGGCGAGGTGGTCGGCGAGCGGCAGCAGCATCTTGGGGTCGACGGCGCCGAACGCGGCGCGCACGTCCTCGCAGATCCCCTCGGCCGCGTCGAGCACCGCCGGGTCGATCCGCTCGACGAGCTCGCGCGTCGTCCCCCGGCCCTCGGCGGGCTGGGAGAGCAGGTAGAACTGCACCTCGCCCGGTTCCCCCAAGGCCTCGGCGCGCTCGCCCGGACGCCGACCGAACCCCACGCCGCGCCCCACCGCCAGGTACTCGCGCCCGTCCTCCGTGTTGAAAGCGAGCAGCGCGTTGTGGTTGAGCGGCTTGGTGACTCGGTACATGGGCGCACCCCTTCTGCGGTCCTCAGGGTCTGGGCGGACGGTAAGGCGCCCGCCGGACGGTCGCTCATGCGCATCCGGCGGGCGCGGGCACACGGTCGGCGCGCGGGCCTACGACTCGAACACGTCGACGGCGAGCAGGTCGTCTCCCGGCTCCACGCGGCCGAACGCCAGCTGGCGCACCGCGCGGTCGGAGCCCATGTCGGTGACGAGCACCGGCGTGGAGATGCTGGGCGCATGGCCGCGGATGAAGTCCAGGTCGAACGTCAACAGTGTATCACCGCACTTGACCTCGTCGCCCTGCCCGACGTGAGCGGTGAAGCCCTCGCCGCCGAGCTTGACGGTGTCGATGCCCACGTGGCAGAGCACCCCCGTGCCGTCCGGCAGCTCGAGGCCCACGGCGTGCTTGGTCTCGAACACGAAGGCGACCTTGGCATCGCAGGGGGCCACGAGCTCGCCGACCGCCGGGACCACGCAGGCGCCGTCGCCCATCATCTTCTCGGCGAAGACCTGGTCGGGGCAGGCGGTGATGGAGAGGGCCTCGCCCGCGAGCGGGCTCTTCAGCACGATGGTACGCACCGGCTCGCGCTTCTCGGCGGGCGCGTCGGCACCGGCCGCGGGGGCGTCGGCCTCGGGAGCCGCCGGGGTCTCGGCGGGCAGGGCGGTGAGATACGCCTCGAGGTTCGTCTTGATGACGTTCACCTGCGGGCCGTACACCACCTGCACGCCCTCGCCGCGACGGATCACGCCCGCGGCGCCGCTGGCCTTGAGCAGGCCCTCGTCGACCTTGCCGCCGTCATGCACGGTCACGCGCAGGCGGGTGGCGCAGCAGTCCACGTCGCGGATGTTGGCCGCGCCGCCCAGACCCGCGGCGATCTGGGCCGAGCGCTCGTCGTCGGCGGAGCCGGCGGGCGCGCCGTCGGCGGAGGCGCCCTCCTTGCGGGCGTTGTAATCGGCCTTGGTGTAGAGCTTCGTCTCGGCGTCGCCCTCCTCGCGGCCGGGCGTCTTGAAGTCGAACCTCTTGATCAGGAAGGTGAAAAGCAGGTAGTAGACGGCGAAGAACGCGAGGCCCAGCGGGATGATGAGCAGCCAGCTCGTCTTGTCGTTGCCCTGCAGGATACCGAACATGAACAGGTCGAGGAAGCCGCCGGAGAAGGTCAGGCCCACGGTGATGTTCAGGATGGAGCACAGCATGTAGGCGAGGCCCGCGAACACCGCGGAAATGCCGAACAACACGGGGGCCACGAAGAGGAAGGAGAACTCGAGCGGCTCGGTGATGCCGGTCAGGATCGAGGTGAGCGCCGCGGAGAGCAGCAGGCCGCCCACGGCCTTCTTGCGCTCGGGGCGGGCGCAGCGATACATGGCGAGCGCGGCGCCCGGGAAGGCAAAGATGTACAGGACGAACTCACCGGTGAAGCACCAGGTGCCAGCGGTCGAGAAATGGGTGACGGTCGGGTCGGCGAGCTGGGCGAAGAAGATGTTCTGGGCGCCGTAGACCATCTGGCCGGCGACCTCCATGGAGCCTCCCACCGCGGTCTGCCAGAACGGCAGGTAGAACACGTGATGCAGGCCGAAGGGGATGAGCAGGCGCTTGATCATGCCGAACAGGAACACGCCCACGGGGCCGGCGCTGGCCACCGCGTAGCCGAGCGCGTTGATGCCGTCTTGGACGGGCTGCCATACGAAGAACATGGCGATGCCCACGAAGGTGAAGACCACGGTGGAGATGATGGGCACGAACCGCGACCCGCCGAAGAACGACAGGGCCTGCGGGAGCTGGATCTTGTAGAAGCGGTTGTGCAGCGCCGAGGTCCCGAGGCCGACGATGATGCCGCCGAAGGCGCCCATCTGCAGCGAGGTGATGCCGAGCACGCTCGCCGTGGCGCCGTCGATGAACTGGTCCACGCCGCCGGTCACGTCGATCATGGCGGAGATGGCCGAATGCATGACGAGGAACGCCACCGCGGCCGAGAGCGCCGCGACCTCCTTCTCGGCGCGGGCCATGCCGATGGCCACGCCCACGGCGAAGATGAGCGGCAGGTTGTCGAAGATCACGCCGCCGCACGCGGACAGGACGGTGAAGACGTCCCATGCGACGGTGCCCGGGCCCATGACCCCGAGCAGGTTGTAGGTCGCGAGCGTCGTCTCGTTCGTGAACGAGCTGCCCAGGCCCATGAGCAGGCCCGCTACGGGCAGAACCGCGATGGGGAGCATGAAGCTGCGCCCCACGCGCTGAAGGATGCCGAAGATCTTGTCCTTCATGTACGCCTCCTAGCGTCCATGCGCCCTGATGACGGGCGCGGATGATTCCGGGATGACCCGGACCGAACGTCGCTGGCTTGGAGGAGGCGAAAGAGTTGCAAGATGCGCTGGGCGGAAGCGATATGCCGGCATGAAAAAAGCACCGACCGACGACATGTCCGCGACGCTTGCGCCGCCTCGAAAGCCGAAGGTTAGTGCCTGCCTACCAGTAACACGCCTTACGTATGCGATTAGGTGTCATTCTGCCGTGCTCGGATAAACCAACGGAAGAGACAGCACGGCGAACGGCGGAAATTCGGAGGTGAACGGCATCGTAGCCATTTTGAGTTGCACGCTCGGAACCTACTTTCGCTTCGTGTGCTCGCCGTCCTTTCCCCTGAAAGCAACGAGCTCCAGAAGCAGGGCGAGGACGGCGAATGCCGGCCAGGTGCCCGGAACGCCACATGCGGCGATCACTCCTGCACCCGCCGCCGACGCGAGCGCGCCGCCGCCGCGCAGCGAAAGGGATTGGACGGAGGCCATGCTCGCGCGCTCCTGCGACGGCACGGCGTTGTGCAAGACCGTCTGCTCGATAACGCTTCGCGCGGCGATGCACACGTAGTACAGCGCGTACCCGACAACAAAAGGGCCGATGCCGGGGGCTGCCCCGAGGACCAGCAGGCAAAGGGCGGCCGCGGCGTGCAGCAGCAGATAGAGCCTGCATCGACCTCCGTGGCCCAGCGCCTGCGAGAACGCAGATCCCGCGCGCATCGCCGCGGCACTTCCCGCCGCTGCGGCGACCATGCCCACGCAGTTGACCGGCCCGAGCATCCACACGCTCCCCGAGCCTGCCAGCTGCTGGAACGAAAGCTGCCAATATGTCTCGACCGTCAGCATGATCACGCCGGCGGACGCCGACAGCACGAGCACCAGCCGGACATCCCCGGGCACGGCGAGCAGGCCCCGCATATCCGCCAGCACCTGCCTGGCGCTGTGGTGCGTCGCGGCCCGTCCGCTCTCGTCGGAAGGATAGAGCAGAAGCGCACCCGCGAGCGCGCAGGCGCTGACAAGCACAACGCACCAGATAAGAAGCACGTAGCGCGCATCGAGCGATGCCAGCAGCCCTCCGGCAAGCGCCCCGATGCCGCACCCGGCGGACTCGAGCAGGGCGAGCCTTCCGTTCAGCGCATCCAGTGCCGTGCACCGCTCGGTCGCGTCGGTATGTCGCTCCACCGCACGATCTATCTCGATCGCCTCGAGCGTACCCGTGCGCGCGGCGAGCGCGAGGCCGCGAAGCGCGCTCGACACCGCGACGACGACGATGCTCGCCGGCAGCAACAGCACAAGATGCGCTGCAATCTGCAGGGCCATCGCCCAGCAGAACAGCCTGCGGCGACCCCAGGCATCGGCGGCGATCCCACTCGGCACCTCGCAGACGGCGGTCACCACCAGCGTGACGCCCATCACGAGCGGAAGCGTCCCCAGCGTCGCACCGCGCGCGAGCAACATGAGCGCAAGCACCGGGGTCTCAAGCCCAACACTTGCGTTGAGCAGCAAGAACACCGCGGCGTGTGACCAGGGTAAAACGGGAGTATGAGGGCGTGCCGCTGCTCTGCGCCTCCGGATCCGGCCCTGTCGTATGCGCTGGTTTTTCATAGCAAACCCCTCTCCGCCCTGCGCGAGGCGCACGGCGCATGGACGAATTGCTCTTTGGTTGATGGTCGGCGCGCCACCTACGGACGCCCGGAGCTTATTGCTCCGTTTGGCGATGTGGGAAGAACATCAGGCCGAACTCCCAGGGCACCGCACCCTCCTTGGGTGATTCGTGTGCCTCCAGAAACGAAGCAATCTGGTCCTGGAGCTGCCGCGCCTCTTCCTCGGTGAGGTAGACGAAACCGTCGCGCAGGTCGCCGTGCGTGAGGCCGAGCTTCTGCTCCCGCTCGATCTCGGGCGAGGCGATGTAGGAGCGCAGGGCGTCGTAGGTGCGCTGGTGGAGGTAATCGACCAAGAAGGCCTTCTCCTCCTGCAGGTCATCGCGCGCGCTGGCGCGGACGTTCACCGCGGTCGGGATAAAGCGCCAGTACTTCGCCGTGATGCCGCGGATGAGCTCGGTGTGGTCGAGCTCGACGAGGCCGAGCGTATCGAGCTTCTTCATGTGATGCGTAACCGACGAGGCCGAGATTCCCATGGCGTCGGCGAGCTGCTTGCAGGTGGCCGGCCGCGCCATCACCTGCATCGCGCGCAACAAGCGCTGACGCTGGGGGTTCATGTAGATGTCGAGCTGTTCGCGCGTGGTGATATCGAGGCTCGCCTGAGGCATGGTCCGCTCCTTCCTGCTTGTTGCACAGTATGGTACGTTACAGATTGTGCAACGTCAAGAAATCAGTTTCCCGATCGCCCAAGACTGGGGCGACCGACCCGGCTACACCGCCTCTCACCTGCAGGGCAACCGGCAGTTGACACCTCTTGGCGTCCTGTTGGTATGCCACGCGAGCGCTGTCGGTAGAATCTAGGTGACACGTCATTCGCTTTCAGGGAGGCACCCATGGCATCCCTCCGTAAGCCAGCGCACAACCTGGCCCAAGCCCTTCGCGCCGCACGGCAATCCCACGGCCTCACGCAAGGCCAGCTCGCCGTTCGCTTGGGCGTGACACGGCAGGCGATCTCGAAATGGGAACACGGGCAGTCGCAACCCGACCTTGGCAACCTCAGGCAACTCGCCGAGGTATACGGTTGTACCGTCGATGAGCTGTTGGGTCCCTCCGGTCATGTTCCAGCGAGCGCCGTTTTGAACGACGGCGTGCCCGCGGCTCAGGCCACACCCTCCGAAGGCGCACGCATCATGCGCGATCGCTCGCTCGTGTGGAAGCACGCCCTGGCCTCTGGCTGCCTGCTGGGCGCCGGACTGGCAGCGGTGGATGCTCTGGGCCGCGCCTACGACCCGGAAACGTCGCCCTGGCTGCTATTCGTCTATTGCGCTGTGGCGCTCTTCTGCACGGCCAAGCTGTTCGGGTACTACGCGGAGTACGGCCAGCGTGGCGGAACGCGACTCGCACCGGCTCTCACCTGCGCGCTCATCGCATTCGCCTCGGTGGTACCGCTCGTTTTCGGTGCTTCGTCCACCGTCATGGCCCTTTGCGCGCTCGCCGGCTTCGCATGCATCTTGTGCTCCAACCGCATATTCGCCTGGCGTCTGCTCTACCAGCGCACATGGGATCCGCGCGAAGATTTCCGCGACCCGTGGGGCCGCAAGAACCACGCGTAGCGATAGCGGCACGCCGCGCCCCGCTGCAGACGAGGACGCGGCGCGATCCATCGGGCTTTGGTGTTACCGCTCTACCGCTGACGGCCCATGAAGAGGCATCGGGCGTTATATCGCGTGCGTTTCGCTACTCGCCGATGACGTCGAGACCCTCGATGCCCAGGCGGTCGACCGTCTCGCTCGTCATCCACAACTCATCGCGGTTGCGCGAGATGAAATCTCGGCTGCCCTCGGTGATCTCGTGGGCGGGTGTGGAGTCGATCGGCAGCTCGTAGAGCTCCTCCTCGATGGTGACGACCTCGTAGTCATCACCGGAAAGCGTCACGCTGCGCAAGGTGACCGCGTCGTTATCGACGCCCTCCGGAACGCTGCTGCCGAGCGAGTTGAAGAAAAAGACGCCGATCGCCAAAAAGATAACCAGCAAAACAATCGCGACGGTACGCCCCTTGCCAGGTGCTGCCATGATGCCTATCTCTCAATCATTGGTTGAACATTATAATTATGCGGGAGATTCCCCAGCTCGTCGGCTACATAAACCAACTTTTCAGCCCGACGTACCGGGTATATCGACCGGCGCGCTGGAGGATGGCTATCACGCACGAAAGATGTTAAAAAATCCCTAGGGTGTTTTTACATGGGAGAGAGACCGTATGCCGAGGTTTGAGCGAGAGAACGTTGTGAAGATCGGATCGCCGGGAAGCGATGAGCTGCTCTGTGAGGCGGCGGGGCTGCGCTGGCTCGTCGAGGCGGAGGACGGCGGCGGCATCCGCATCGCTCATGTGCGTGAAGCATCACGCGAGCGCCTGGTGGAAGAGCGCATCGAAACAGGCGCGCCCACGCGCGCGGCGGCGCGGCGCACCGGATCGTCCCTCGCCCGCATGCATGCCGCCGGAGCGCCCTGGTGGGGCTGCCCGCCGCCCGGCACACCGGATAGCGCTGCGGGCATCGGCCGTGCACTGACGCCCTGGGCCCCACGCGGCGCCGCATCGAGCTGGGGCGCGTTTTTCGCCGAATACCGCGTGATGTTCTACGTGCGCCTGCTGCGCGACGACGGCTCGTTCGGGCCGCGCGAAACCGCCTTGCTGGAGCAGGTCGCCTCACGCGTCGCAGCCGGCACCTTTGACGCGCCGCAGCCCGCCCTCGTGCGCGAATCGGGCGCGCCGTGCGCCCGGCTGCACGGGGACCTGTGGGCGGGCAACGTCCTCTATCTCGCTGATCCAGGCGCCCCGACCGGCGGCGCTCTCATCGATCCCATGGCCTACGGCGGGCACGCCGAGACCGATTTGGCCATGCTCCAGCTCTTCGGCTATCCGTTCCTCGAGGACGTGCTCGCCGGCTACGACGAGGCGTCCCCGCTTGCCGACGGCTGGCGCGAGCGCGTGGGCCTGCACCAGCTGGCACCGCTCTTGCTCCATTGCGTGCTGTTCGGCGGCGGCTACATCCCTGAAACCCTCGCCATCGCCCGCCGCTACGCCTAGCCGACAAGAGGGCGCCGGATACAAGCCTGTCGTGACAAGTTTGTACCTGGCATCATCTTGTCGGCTATACTGAGGGCGTCGACCGAGTGGGGTACCGGGCCCCGCAGCGCGCGTGGCGGCGCCATCGGATCGGCAGAAAGGCAGGACACGGTGCGGATTCGCTAGACAGCTCATCGTTTGACGAACCCTGCGCATGCAGGGAGGCCACCGCGGCGCGTGCCGCGTGTCACCAGGAGTATGTCTATGCAGCTTATGCTATCCGGCGTGTCGTTCGCCTACCCCTCCTCCCTCGAACCCATCCTCTCAAACGTGACCGTCGCCTTCCCCGTCGGCTGGACCGGCCTGCTCGGCGATAACGGTTGCGGCAAATCCACGCTTGCGCGCATCGCCTGCGGACAGCTCGAGCCCGACACGGGATCGGTCACGCACGGCCTCGTCTGCACGATGTGCGACCAGGAGGTCGACCGCGCCCCTGACGGTCTGTACGATTTCGCCGCGGATTACGGTCGCGAGGCGCGCGAGCTCAGGCGCATCTTCCATATCGAAGACGACATGCCGTGGCGCTTTGACGAGCTCTCCTTCGGCGAGCGCAAGAAACTCCAGATCGCCACGGCGCTGTGGCAGCATCCCGACGTGCTCGTTGCCGACGAACCGACCAATCATCTGGACGTTGATGCCCGCGCCCAACTCACCGCGGCGCTTGCGCGCTTCCGCGGCATCGGTATCCTCGTCTCGCACGACCGCGATCTACTCGACGCGCTCGTCGACCGCTGCGTTTCGTTTGAACCGGGCGGACGCCTTGTCGTGCGCCCCGGCGGCTACACGGCGGCGCACGGCCAGGCGGAGTTGGAGCGCGCCACGGTGGCACGCGAGCGCACGCAGGCAAAAGAGCAGCTTGGCCGCCTTGCCGCCGAGCAGGACCGGCGCGCCCACGAAGCGGCGCGCGCGGCCGCGCGGCGCAGCAAGCGCCATATCGACTCCAAAGACAAGTCGGCAAAGGCCAAGATCGACCTTGCGATCTACACGGGACAGGATGGAGCCGCCGGCAAGCAGGCGGTGCAGATGAACGCTCAGATCGCCGCCGCCAAAGCCCGCGTCGACGCCGCCTTCGTCCACAAGCGCTACGACGGCGACCTGTGGCTCGACGCGCGGCCCAGCCCACGCAAAACCGTGGCGCACATCCCCGCGGCCCGCATCCCCTGCGGCCCCGGAGAGCTCATGATCCCCGAGCTCTACCTCGGCAACACCGATCATGTGGGGATCGTCGGCCCCAACGGCGCCGGCAAGTCGACGCTGCTCGCCCACGTGCGCACGCTGTTCGCCGCCGATCTTGAGGTCCTCGACATCCCGCAGGAGCTGGATGCCGAACAACGTGCGCAGGTCGTCGGTGCCGTTCGCGAGCTTTCGCCCGCCGGACGCGGCCAGGTCCTCTCGACTGTGGCACAGCTCAACTCGGACCCCGACCGCATCCTGGAGGGCGGCCGCACAAGCCCTGGCGAGCTGCGCAAACTCATGCTCGCCCTCGGCATGCTGCGCCATCCCGTCCTCATCATCATGGACGAACCGACCAACCACTTGGACCTGCATTCGACCGAGGCGCTCGAGCGTGCGCTTGCCGCCTATCCGGGCTCGTTGCTACTCGTGAGCCACGACCACGCTTTCCTGGATGCGTGCACCTCACGCACCTGGGAAGTTCGCGACGGCGCCGTGCGGGAACGCTAAGCATCACCCGACAAGTTTGCACCTGGCACCATCTTGTCGCTATCGTGCTGCGAGGTAGCGGACCTCGAAGGGCGCGAGCTCGAGCGTACCGGTGAGCTCGACGGACACGGCATCCGCATCGAGCAGGTCCGCGAACGTGCCCGCAAGCTCGCCCGCCTGCAGCACGAACGGCTCGTCGACGGCGTTCACCGCCACGAGCACGCGCTCGGCGGGCTGATCGCCGTATGCCTCGACCGCGCGCTCGAACAGCAGCTGCTTGTTGGTAATCACCACGTTGCGGTACGTGCCGTAGTTAAGCGCGCGGCATCCACGGCGTGCCGCGATGAGGCCGTGCAGCCAGTCCGTCAGCTCGTTGGGCTCAGGCTCGACAAGCTCGGGGCGCAGGTCGTAGTCGTCGTGATCCCCCTTTACGCCCGTCTGCCCCCACTCGCTGCCGTAGTAGATGCACGGGATGCCCGGCATGCCGAACAGCACGCCGTACGCCGGCCGGATGCAGCGCGGCTCAGTGAGAATGCTCGCCAGGCGCGTGACGTCGTGATTGTCCGCAAAGCTCAGCAGATGCAGTCCTCGATAGATGCACCAAGGATCGCCGCCGAACTGCCGATGCAGCGAATGGGCGATCTCGAACATGTTCTGCGAGTTGAAGCTCGAATACAGGCCCTTGTAGCACTCGTAGTTGGTGCACGAGTGCAGCATCTGGTCGTTGACGAGCTGGCTGTAATCGCCGTGCAGGGTCTCGCCGATCAGCACGAACTCGTGCTCGGGTCCGGACGCCGCCGTGAGCTCGCCCGCCACGCCGCGCAGACGCCGCATGAAATCGTGGTCGAGCGAGTAGGCCACATCCAGCCGCAGCCCGTCGATCATGAACTGCGCGCGCCACCTGCGCACGCAGTCGAGCAGGTACTCCACCACCTCGGGGTTGCGCAGGTTGAGCTTGACGAGGTCGAAGCAGCCCTCCCAGCCCTCGTACCAAAAGCCGTCGTCAAACGCGGAATTGCCGTCAAAGTTGGTGAAGAACCAATCCCGATAGGGCGAGTCCCAGCGCTTCTCGCGCACGTCCTGAAACGCCCAGAACTCACGGCCCACATGGTTGAACACGGCATCGAGCACCACGCGGATACCGTGCTCGTGCAGCACGCGCACGACCTCGGCGAAGTCCTCGTTCGTGCCCAGACGGCAGTCGATGCGATGCAGGTCGCGCGTATCGTAGCCATGTGCGCTCGACTCGAACACGGGGTTGAGCAGCACGGCGCCCACACCGAGCTTTTGCAGGTAGGGAGCCCACTCGGCCACACGTTGGATCCGATGCGCCTGCACGCCGTCGTTGTGCAGCGGCGCGCCGGTGAAGCCGATGGGATAGATCTGATAGAACGTGGTCTCGTATGCCCACATGGCAGCCTCCTTGCCATCGAATGGTCCGAGGCAAGTATACCCGCCGGGCAACGGCCGGGACGGGCGGAGGCCGAGGTTGGCGACGACCGTGGGAAAATAGGGACAGGCACTTTTTCCCAGGCGGGTTCCCAGGCGGCACAATGGTGCCTGTCCCTAATTTCCCTAACCCATCAGCGACCCGTTGAAATGGATGATTGCCACCAGCATGAACACGAGACCGAAACCGAACGCCGCGGCGCCTGTAGCCGTGAGCACCTTGGTCCACCGCGGCACGGGACGCCACCGCGAGCCAAGCAGCGCGCCGACGATGCTCGCGGCAAGGCCCGTACCCATCACGATCATGCCGGCACCCTCCCACCGCGCCAGCGCGGCATAGTTCCCGGGAGCGACATTCACCAGGTGATAGCTGTGCAGGGCCGACGGGTCACCCGAAGCGATCATCATCGCGCCCGGCACGACCGTGACGGCGCAGCCGATCACGGCGACCACGACGCCGAGCCCCGTGACGAGCGCCCGCGATGAACCCTCGGATGCGCGCGCATCGCCACCGGCGCCCGCAAACGAGAACAGCGACCCATTGAAATGCATGATCGCGCCGAACGTCAGGGCAAGACCCGCCACGAGCAGCACGATGCCGACGATGGAAAGCCACTCCGGCATCCCTGTCGCGGGAGCGAGCAGCGCACAGCCGATGCCGCACGCCAGCATGCCGGCGCCCGACCAACGGGCAAGTGAGGGCATCTTCGCAGGCGGCGTCGCGGTGTAATGATAGCTATGCATGATGCGGGCGTTGCCCGTCACGAGCATATACACCCCGCACGCACCGACCAGCAGCCCAACCAGTAAACAGGTGATGAACCCACCCGTCTGCGCGTCCATGGCACGCCTCCTTGGAGCCGAACCGACACCTCGTTTTCGAGGGTTGCGTCATGATAGCGCGGTCAGCGCGGGATGCAAGAGCCTATCGCGTGCGCCGCCGAACGGACGCCGCGCGGCGGCCAGCGGCATTGGCGGGACAAAGGTGCCTGTCCCCATTTTCCCGCCGGTGGGAAAAAGGGACAGGCACCTTTGTCCCACTTGCCCCTATATTCCCATCGCGCGGATGGGGGCTGCGGTCTTGGGCAGCCAGAACTGCACGAGCGGACCGGTGCAAAACGCCGCGACCACCGTGCCCACGCCCACGGTACCGCCGAGCACGAAGCCCGCGGCCACGAAGAACAGGTCGCAGCCCACGCGCACCCAGCGAAACTCGATCTTCTCCAGCTTGTCGGACAGGATGATGGCGACGAGATCGTTGGGGCCGGTGCCCGCGTTGCTGTTGATGACGATCGACATGCCGAGGGCGAGCACCGCGCAGCCCACGAGCATGCTGATGACGCGCAGCGCCATGGGAGAGGCCTCGTTGATGACGCCCTGCAGCATCCAGGTGAACAGGTCGATGATGGGGCCGCCGCAAAACGCGCAGACCACGGTACCCGGCTTGACGTAGCCCTTGGTGGTGAGCAGCATGAGCACCATGAGGATGCACAGCACGATCACGTGGACCGTGCCGACCGTCAGATGGAAGACCCGCGACAGGCCCTGAATGAACACCGTGAACGTATCGGTGCCGAGCGCCGACTGCAAGAACAGCGTGACGCCCAAATGCGCCACGGTCAGGCCGATCAGAAGGATGATCAGGGCCTTTGCCCAGTCGCCCAGGCTCCGCCCGGACGTATCGCTCGCAAACTGCGCCATCGCGCCCCCTCTCCATGGAATCTTTGATACTAAAGCAAACGACCCCCTGATGGAACGGGGTAAGCGCGAAGATAGATACGGGGATGCGAAAACGCGTCTCATGTTTTCGCATAAACGAAAGGAGCCGTCATGCAGATCTCGACTCGCTTCAGCATGGCCGTCCACACACTGCTCGCCATCGGGCACTTTGCACCGGAACAGCGCGCGACCTCGACGTTTATCGCGAAAAGCGTGAACGCCAACCCCGTTGTCATCCGTCGCGTTCTCGGCCAGCTCAAAGACGCTGGGCTCGTGGAGGTCGAGATGGGACTCGGCGGCGCCACCTTGGCGCGCGATGCCGAGCAGATCACGCTACTCGACGTGTATCGCGCGGTCGAAAGCAGCGAGGAGCACCTGTTCAACTTCCATGAGGGCCCTAACCCCGCCTGCCCGGTCGGGCGCAACGTGCACGCGGTGCTCGACGGCGAGCTCGACGCGGCGCAGGCCGCCCTGGAAAACCGTCTCGCGCAGACTACCCTCGCCGACCTGCTCAACCGCATCGACACGCTCGTCGCCGAGCAGGACAAGTGAGTAGGCGATGCCACGTCTCTGATTTGTGCCCATGGGTTTGTTTCAGTTACGGGCATCTACATGAGACAAACCCATGGGTGAAATGAGTGACCGACTCCGCCCGGCGTTAAATCACCCCAGGGGGTTTCTACATTGCCGTGGGAAGCCCCACGGCAATGTAGAAGCCCCCTGGGGTGATTTAACGCCGGGCGGCCTTCCGCATCCAGATGGGTACAAACCTCCATGACCGCACACGACGAAGGAGGCCGTATGAACACACTCGAAGCTCTGAACACCCGCCGCAGCGTCCGCGCCTACAAGCCCGACGCCGTACCCGCTGAGGCTCTCGACAAGATCCTCGAGGCCGGCACCTACGCGCCGACCGGCATGGGACGCCAATCCCCCATCATCGTCGCCATCACCGACAAGGAGGTGCGTGACCGGCTATCCGCCCTCAACGCCAAGATCATGGGCGCCGACACCGACCCGTTCTACGGCGCGCCGGTCGTGCTCGTCGTACTCGCGCGCAAGGACATCCCCACCCACGTCTACGACGGCAGCCTCGTGATGGGCAACCTCATGAACGCCGCCCATGAGCTGGGGCTTGCCAGCTGCTGGATCCATCGCGCCAAGGAGGAGTTCGAGCTGCCCGAAGGCCACGAGCTGCTGGCCACGCTCGGTCTGGACGCCGACGACTACGAGGGCATCGGTCACTGCATCCTCGGCTACGCCGACGGAGACGAACCTGCGCCTAAGCCGCGCAAAGAGGACTACGTCTACCGCATCGCATAAGCCCGCGGCCGTTCGTGTCGCAAGATTTGGTCACGAGAGGACGATAACTGTCCATTCCAGCAATTAATGAACACCCTGTCTGGCTGTCTGCGGGGTATCCACCTTCCTTCAAGGCGAGATCGGGACAAGAAAACCGCAGGAACGAGAGGGCCTTCGCCGAATGACGCGGCGGAGGCCCTCTGTTTTGGACTCCGCGGGGCTCCAGATGGACCGTCGCACAGCCCCTCGCTGACAATTATCGTCGTCTCGTGACCACATCGACGAAAACGAACGGCCGAAGGCGGCCGTGCCAACTTTGGTACCCCAGGAGACGCTGCCGTAGCCCGCGCTTTCTCCCTAACAGCCGAACAGCTCGGCCGCACGGGCCATCTTGTCCGCGATCTTGACCCCGAACGGACAGCGGCTCTCGCATGCCCGGCAGGCCACGCACGAAGCCGCCGTCGCGCCCAGCGCACGATAGTGCTCGCGCAGGGAATCCGGCACATCGTCATACATCGTCGCCAGGTCGTAGAACTTGTTGACCGTCGCGATGTCGATGCCGCTCGGGCACGGGGCGCAATGGCCGCAATACGTGCACTGGCCCACGTACGCATGGCGCGGCGCGCCGGCAAGCACCCGCGCGTAGTCGCGCTCGTCGGCCGAGGCCGTCTCGTACGCAACCGCCTCGTCCACGTGCTCGGGCGTGGTGAAGCCCACCATCACGCTCGCCACCGCGGGCCTGGTGAGCGCGTACTCCAAACATTGCACCGGCGCGAGCGCCACGCCGAACGGCGAGGTCTTCGCATCGAACAGGCGCCCACCCATATAGCCCTTCATGACCGTGATACCGGTGCCCGTCTGCTCGCACAGGGCATAGAGCTCCGCGCGCTCCGGCGTCATACCGTCGACCGCGCTTTGCTCGCCCGCCTCGCCGAACAGGTCGTCCAGGTTCTCGGTCGCGGGCATCATGTCAAAGGCCGGGTTCACGGAGAACAGGATCATCTCGATCGCAGGCTCGGCCGCGGCGAGCTTTGCCACCTGCGGGTTATGCGTCGACATGCCCACATGGTGCACCGTGCCCGAACCCTGCAGCTCACGCACGTATTCCATGAACGGACCGGCCATGATCTGCTCGAACTCCGCCACCTGGTCCACGTAGTGGACCATGCCGAGGTCCATATAGTCGGTGTGAAAGCGCGCGAGCAAGTCCTCGAACGCCGGCTTGACGTGCGCCAGGTCGCGCGTGCGCACATACTGCTCGCCCTGCCAGGTCGACCCCAGATGCCCCTGGATCACCCAGCGTTCGCGCAGGCCAAGGTCGCGCAAGGCGTCGCCCAGATTGGAGCGGCGCGTGGGATCGGGCATCCATACGTCCAGGATGTTGATGCCGGCATCGTGCGCGCGCTTAACCACCGCCCGCGTCGCTTCCGGCGTGCCGTCCATCCACTCGCCACCGAATCCGATCTCGCTGACCTGCAGCCCGGTCTTTCCCAGTTCGCGATAGCGCATGGTCCCTCCTGACGACGAACAGCCACCTACGTGTTACGGTTCCAGCGTATCAGCCGACATCGCCCACGAGCAAACGAAATCTTTCAAATAGTTAGATACTTATCGAACTGTTAGGGGTATACTGCACGGCGAGAGGAGGACACGATGGCAGGCGACGGATTCAAGGCGCTCTCCGACCCCACGCGGCGCAAGATCCTCGAGCTGTTGGGCTCGGGCGACCTCACCGCCGGCGAGCTCGGCGAGCATTTCGACATGACCAAGGCGACTCTCTCGCATCACCTGGACGTGCTGCGCGAGGCGGGCCTCGTCAGCTCCGAGCGCCACGGACGCAACATCGTGTACAGCCTCGAGACGACGGTTCTGCAGGACATCATCGCGTGGTTCTACAACATCACGGACAAGGAGAACTGACCATGAAACGCAACCTTTCGGCGGGCGAACGCGCCGTCTGGATCGCCATCGCGCTCATCGCGGTCGGAAATCTTGTAGCCTTTCTCTGCCTGCTGCCCACCATGCCCGACCAGCTTCCCAGCCATTGGGGCATCACGGGCGAAATCGACAAGTGGAGCAGCAAGGAGAGCCAGATCGTCTTGGCGGCCCTGCCGCTCGCGATGTTCGCACTCTTCCTCGTCCTCCCGCGCATCGACCCCAAAGGGCGCAACTTCGACCGCTTCGCCGGCATCTATCGGACGTTTACCGCGGCGCTCGTCATCTTCATGGTCGGCGTGACCTGGATGGGACCGCTCACCGCATGGGGGCTTCTCTCGAGCGAGAAGAGCCCGGTGAGCGCGTTCGTTCTCGGCTTCCTCGGGCTTCTGCTGATCGGCCTGGGCAACTACCTGCCGCGCGTCAAGCCCAACTACACCTTCGGCATCCGCACGCCGTGGACGATCGCCAGCGAGGAGGTCTGGCGGCGCACGCATCGCATGTCGGGTCCGCTGTTCGTCGCCGCTGGCATCGCGACCCTTGTCGCAGCGTTCGTCGCCCTGACGGCGCCCGAGGTGTCGTTTGCGATCATGCTCGTAGCGATTCTCGGCGTGACCGCCATCGCCGGCGTGTACTCCTACGTCATCTGGAAAAAGCTCACGCCCGCCGAGTAGCCGCAAAGACGCGCCCGGATCAAAGAAGCGCCGCGTGCGTCGGCTGGCCTCGCGGAGGAATGGGTACCATGGTCTACGAGCGTCTTTGCTCGACCCTTCGTCCAGAAAGGACCGATGACCATGGCGAACACCTTCAATCTCGACCATATCGACGTACTCGTGCACAGCTGCATCCGCATCCAAAGCGAAGCGGGCACCGTCATCTACTTCGACCCGTTCAAGGTCGACACCGAACCGCACGATGCCGACTACGTCCTTGTGACGCACGCCCACTA
Organism: Collinsella tanakaei; assembly: GCF_030373545.1. Classification (GTDB taxonomy): domain Bacteria; phylum Actinomycetota; class Coriobacteriia; order Coriobacteriales; family Coriobacteriaceae; genus Collinsella; species Collinsella tanakaei_C. Next base: position 93,876 of record NZ_JAUDCO010000007.1, read on the forward strand.
CGACCACTTCTCGCCCGAGGACATCGCGCGCGTGGCCAAGGCAACCACCGAGCTTGTCGCACCGGCGACCATGAAAGACGAGGCTCCCAAGGCCGCGTGCTCCGCCGTCCACCTCATGCAGGTAGGTGAGCGCATCGAGTTTGCCGACATCTCCGTCGAGGCCGTTGCCGCCTACAACGTCGAGCCCGAGCGCCTCGGCTTCCACCCGCACGACAACGCCTGGATCGGCTACGTCGTCACCGTCGACGGCACGCGCATCTACGTCGCGGGCGACACCGACCCCAACCCCGATACCCTGCAGGTCTCCTGCGACATCGCGCTCATCCCCATCGGCGGCACCTACACCATGGATCCGCGCCAGGCGGCGGGCTTCATCAACACCATCCAGCCGCGCACGGTCATCCCCACCCACTACGGCTCCATCGTGGGCTCCATGGACGACCCGCACGCGTTCGCCGAGCTCGTGAATCCCGATATCGAGGTCGTCCTCAAGCTCTAGCGGCGACGCCGCACCCGCGGCAGGAGCCCCCGTCCGCAACGAAAACGGCCCGGCGCAGCGCCCGGCCTTGACGCGAAAGAAAAGCAAGCGTCAAGATCGGGCACCGCACCGGGCCGAACAGGTTAGATGAACCCTATCAGCTGCAGCCGGTGGTGGTACCGCAGTCCATGCAGACCTTGCAGGTGCCGTTTTGCACCATGCGCGAGCTGCCGCAGTTGGGGCAGGTGCTGCCGTCGTACAGGCGCTCGCCGTGGATCGCGGTATCGTGTACCGCCTCGTTCACGAAGGCCATGGTGTAGGCGTCACCGCTGTCGAAGGCGCCGGTTTCCTCGAGGACCTCGTCCTGCTTGACGGCCGTAAGGCGCGTCAGCTCCTCGTCGCTCACGGCCGGCTCGTCATCGAACAGCGGATCTGCCGCCGCGGGGGCCGCCGCAGCGGGCGCGGGCACGGCGCCCGCCACCTGAGACCACCCTTCAGGCTTGATCTGCACGCGCGTGAAGTCCCCGAGCTCGATATCGATGACCTTGGAGATCAGGTCCGAAATCGAATTGACGTACTTGATGTAGGGATGGCTCTGCACGAAGCCGTAGGGCTCGTACATCTGGCCGCGCAACATCTTGGAAATCCGCTCGGCGGGGATGCCGTACTGCAGCATGACCGAGATCGTCTTGGACAGCGAGTTGAGCAGGCCCATGATGGTCGTGCCCTCGCGGTCGGTGGTCACGAACAGCTCCGAGATCTCGCCGTCCTCGTTGCGGTTCACCGTGGTGTAGATCTTGACGCCGTCGATCTGCGCCAGGTGCGTATGGCCGCTACGGATGCCCATGATGCGCCGGCGCTGAGCGGGCTGGCGCGCGCTTGCCAGCTGCTGCTGGGCGCCCTGCGCGTACTCGAGCAGCGCAGCGTAGGACAGTTCTCCCAGATCCTTATCGCCGGCGTCCTCGGTCAGCGAGTTGTTGAGCGGCTGCGCGTTCTTGGAACCGTCGCGGTAGAGCGTGATGCCCTTGCAGCCCGTCTTCCAGGCGAGCATGACCACGTCTTTGAAGTCCTGCACCGTCGCGGAATTCGGCAGATTCACCGTCTTGGAGATGGCACCCGAGATAAGCGGCGTCATCGCGGCGACCATGAGCACGTGCCCGCGCGGGTCGATGTAGCGCTCGCCTGATCCACACACGTTGGCGGTGTCGAACACCGGCAGGTCCTCGTCGCGCAGGTGCGGCGCGCCCTCGATCTTGCCGTCGACGATCATGCCGGCGTCGTCGGTCGCCTGCACGTAGGCCAGAATCTCCTCGACCTCATCGTCGGCGTAACCCAAATGGCGCAGGGCGTCGCCGATCACGGGATTGGCGATGGTCATGAAGCCGCCGCCGGAGAGCTTCTTGTAGATCATGTGGCTGAAGAACGGCTCGATGGACGTGGCACCGCAATCCATGGCAAACGAGATGGTGCCCGTGGGCGCCATGACGCTCACCTGCGCGTTGCGGAATCCGTGCTCTTCGCCCAGGCGCTCTGCGTCGCGCCAGGACTCGACGAGCGCACCGGCGAGCTCGGACGCGCCCACCTGCTCGAGCAGGCCGAGGTCGACCGCGGGTGGCTGGACCGTCAGATTCTCGTATGCGTCGTCGCGTGCGCCGGCGACGCGGGCGTGGTTGCGGATCACGCGCGCCATGTGGTCCCGGTTGATCTCGTAGCAGTCAAACGGCCCTACCTTGGCGGCCATGAGCGCAGACACGGCATAGCTGCGGCCGGTCAGCGTGCCCACGAGCGCCGCGCCGAGCGCACGCGCCTCGGGCGAATCGTAGGGCACGCCGCTCGCCATGAGCAGGCTCGCCAGGTTGGACAGGCCCAGGCCCGTCGTGCGGAAGCGATACGTCCGGCGCGCGATGTCGCGCGTGGGGAACTGCCCCCACGCGATGGAGGCCTCGAGCGCCAGCTGGGCGATATCGATCGCATGCTCGTAGCCCTCGACATCGAAGGTGCCGGTCGCAGGGTCGAAGAAGCGGTAGACGTTGATGGAGCCCAGATTGCAGCTCGAGTCGTCCAAAAACGCGTACTCGCCGCAGGGGTTCGTCGAGTTCAGCCTGTTGTAGGGGGCGCCCACCTGGCCGTCCTCGCCGGCGGGGCACGTGTGCCACTCGTTGAACGTATCCGAGAACTGCGGCGCGGGATCGGCGCAGCGCCAGGCGCTCTCGTTGAAGACGTCCCAGATATGGGCGACCGACACCTCGGCGTCCTTGGAGGGGTCCACGCGCCCACGCAGGCGGTACGTCGCATCGGGATCGTCCGCGAGGTTGTCGACCTTCTTCATGAACTCGTTGTCGATGCGCAGCGAGTTGTTGGAGTTCTGGCCGGACACGGTCGCATAGGCCTCGCCGTTGATGTCGCCGTCGTAGCCCATCTTCATGAGGGCGAGCGCCTTGTCCTCCTCGCGCGCCTTCCAGGTGATGAACTTCTCGATATCGGGGTGGTTGATATCCAGACACACCATCTTGGCCGCGCGCCGCGTGGTGCCGCCGCTCTTGATGGCGTCGGCGTTGCGGTCCAGACCGCGCAGGAAGCTCATGACGCCGGAGGACACGCCGCCGCCCGACAGATGCTCGCCCTCGGCGCGCAGCGCGGAGAAATTGGAGCCGGTGCCCGAGCCGCCCTTGAACAGCTTGGTCTCGGTCACGAACTCGTCGGAGATGGAGTGGTCGCCGAGCAGCTTGTCCTCGACGCTCACGATGAAGCAGGCGCTCGCCTGCGTGCGCGTGTACTGGTCAGCCGACTCCACGACCTTGCCGGTCGCTGGGTCGACATAGAACATGCCCTGGGGCTCGCCATGGATGCCATAGGAGCGCCCGAGGCCCGTGTTGAACCACTGCGGCGAGTTGGGCGCGAAGCGCTGGTCCAAGATCATGTAGACGAGCTCGTCGTACAGGACCTGCGCCTGCTCGCCCTCCTCGACCAGGCCCTCCTCGACCAGGGCGGCGACCCAGAAGTCGACCATGCGGTGCGCCACCTGGCGCATCGACGTCTCGTGACCCGTCTCAGGCACGCCGGCGCGGCGGAAGTACTTGGACGCGATGATGTCCACGGCGTTTTGCGAGTAGCGCTCCGGGAACTCGAGGTCGTGCATGTCGCACAGGACCTTGCCGGTCTTGTAGTCGGTCAGATGCACGTCGCGTTTTGCCCACGTGAACAGATCGTATACGGTCTTTCCGGCGTTTTCGGGCTTGTCGAGCTCTGCGGTGAAGCGCCGCGTGATGAGTTCGTCGATTGCTTGGACCATGTGCTACCTCGCTCTCATCGGGTAGGGTAAATATGTCACGTTGCGTGGACATGTTTTCAGGCCGGCACGGCATTGCGGGAGCCAGCGATACTGATTCTATCAAGTTCACCTTGAAGGTTTATCAATATATTGTTCGCTTCTGTAAACGGTATCACTATATCTTGTGTTTCAGAACGATAAACGCGCAGGCTGCATGGTTGAGCCGCAGCTCAGGCGAGTACAGTATGTTGACCCGGGAGCGGGCGCGGAACCGTTGACGGAACCGCGCCCTCAATCGTCATCTGAATGCAAGGCTGACGCGAAAAACATCCGGTCCGATGTCACGCCGCGGCCCGACGTCACGCGAGCTCTTCGGCGATGTAGCGGCCGGTGATGCTGTCGGGGCAAGCGGCGACCTGCTCGGGCGTACCGGCGCACACGATGCGCCCGCCGCCCTCGCCGCCGCCCGGGCCCATGTCGATCACGTAGTCGGCGTTGGCGATCATATCCAGATCGTGCTCGATCACCACCACGGTAGCCCCGTTGTCGATCAGCCGCTGCAGCACGCGCAACAGCACCTCCACGTCGAGCGGATGCAGGCCGATCGTGGGCTCATCGAAGACGAACAGGGCGTCTGTCTGGCTGCGCGTAAGCTCGCTTGCGAGCTTGAGGCGCTGCGCCTCGCCGCCCGACAGCGCCGGCGTGGCCTCGCCGAGCGTCAGGTAGCCGAGCCCCAGGTCGTGTAGAACCTGCAGCTTGGCCTTTGCCGTGCGCAGATTCGTCTCCGCCAGCACCTCGCGCGCCTGTTCGACGGTGTAGGACAGCAGCTCCGGCAAGGGGATGTCGCCCGCAAGCCTGATGGCGTCGGCCGCCTTCGCGTAGCGCGTTCCGCCGCAGTCCGGGCACGGGATGTCGACGTCCGGTAGAAACTGCACATCGAGTGAGATCTGCCCGGTGCCGTCGCACGTGGGGCAGCGCAGGCTGCCCGTGTTGTACGAGAACGCCCCCGCCTTAAGGCCGCGCTCGCGCGCCTCGGGCAGCTTGGCGTACGCGCGGCGCAAATCGTCGAGCACGCCCGAATACGTCCCCACCGTGGAACGTACGTTGGCGCCGATGGGCGTGGCGTCGATGAGGTTCGCGCGCAGGATGCCATCCGCCTCCACCGCGCGCACGTGCGCCGGCAACGGCTCCCCCGCAATGGCGGCCCGCAAGCCGGGGATGAGGCTCTCCAGCACCAGCGTCGTCTTACCCGAGCCCGACACGCCTGTGACCGCCGTGAGCCGCCCGCGCGAGATATCGACCGACAGCGGCTTTACCGTATGGATGGCATCGGTATCCAGGTGAATGGCGCCGCCTTCGAACACCTCGTCTGCCGCCGCGCGCTCGCGCACGCGCACGGAACGCGCGCCGGACAGAAACGGCCCGATGCGCGTCTCGGGCGAAGCCTCCACCTCGGCCACCGTGCCCTGCGCAACGATGCGCCCGCCGTCCGCACCCGAACCGGGGCCGATCTCGATCAGATGGCCCGCGCTTCGCAGCACGCGCACGTCGTGGTCCACGAGCACCACCGAGTTGCCGTCGGCGAGCAGATCGTCCACCACACCGAGCAGGCCCTCGACGTTGGAGGGATGCAGGCCGATCGACGGCTCGTCCAGCACGTAGAGCACCCCGCACGTGCGGTTGCGCACGGCGCGGGCCAGCTGTACGCGCTGGCGTTCGCCGGTCGAGAGCGTCGAGCTCGCGCGGTCGAGCGACAGATACCCCAGACCCAGCTGCTGCAGCCGCTCCATGGGTTCGGCCATCTCGGCGCAGATCGCCTGCGCCATGGGCCGCATGTCCTCGGCAACGAGCGCGGGCACCGTCGGTACCCAGGCCGCCAGCTCATCGAGCGTCATGGCGGCAACGTCCGCGAGCGTCATGCCGTCGACAAGCACGCTGCGCGCCCGCTCGGACAGGCGCGTGCCGTGGCAGTCGGGACACACGTCCTCGCGTAGGAACTTGGACACGCGCGCCAGGCCCTTCTCGTCCTTCGCCTTGGACAGCGCGTTTTCCACCGTGTAGACGGCGTTGAAATAGGTGAAGTCCAGCTCGGCGAAGTCGTCGCCCTTCTTGGGGTGGTACAGGATGTGCTTCTTGACCGCCGGCCCGTGGAACACGATGTCGCGCTCCTCGGGCGTGAGCTCGCAAAACGGCACGTTCGTGCGCACGCCCATCGCGCCGCACACCTGCTTCATGAGGTCCCACATAAGCGAGCCCCACGGTAGCACCGCACCGTCGTCGATGGAGATGCTCTCGTCGGGTACGAGCGTCGCCTCGTCAACGGTGCGCACGATACCCGTGCCGCCGCACGTCGGACAGGCGCCCGCGCTGTTAAACGCCAGGTCCTCCGCGCCCTGCCCCATGAACTGCACGCCACAGACGGGGCAGGTCGTCATCTGTCCGAGGGCAACGTCCATGGAGGGCACGACGCGATGCCCGTTGGGACACACGTGGCTGCCCACGCGCGAGAACAAAAGGCGCAGGTAGTTGAGCAGCTCGGTCGAGGTACCGAAGGTCGAATGCACGCCGGGAATGCCCGGGCGCTGGCGCAGGGCGAGCGCGGCAGGCACATGCAGGACCTCGTCAACCGTGGCGCGGCCGGTCTGCGCGATGCGGCGGCGCGTATAGGTGGATAGCGCATCCAGGTAGCGGCGCGACCCCTCCGCGTAGAGCGTGCCGAGCGCCAGCGAGCTTTTGCCCGAACCGGACACGCCGGCGATGCCCACGAGCCGGTTCAGCGGGATATTGACGTCGATGTTCTTGAGGTTGTGCACGCGGGCTCCGCGCACCTCGATGCGGGTCGGCTGCCTGTATCCTTTGCGCTCCATGGGCTCCCCTTTCGCAATGAATCAAGTATAGGGTGCATAGAGGGGTTGGTTGGGGACGTGTTCGTTTCAACCCATTTGGGGTTGGTTCAACCCCAAATGGGTTGAAACCTGTCTCTTATACACATCT
>NZ_JAUDCO010000008.1 GCF_030373545.1 Collinsella tanakaei
GCGGCAGCGTCAGATGGGATTATGCGACAGCCCCATTACAGTTTGAGCCGGCCCTCGGGCCGGCTCTTTTGTATTAGCCCGCATTCCGGCAATACGATGGTGTCGACCCCGAGGGGTCGCTGGCCGACCGCCCCGGACGGCCCTTCCGCCCTGCCTCTCGCGAAGGCCCGGGGGGTGTTGCCGCCGGGGACGGCTCGCCGCGGCAGGCGACTGATAGAGACATGCCGGGGGACGCCCCCACGGCTCCGTAATGTGGTTGTCGCTCCCGCGGCCGGCGGTCAGCCAACTTGAGGAGAGGATACACCATGGGAGCGAAGTCAAAGGGGGCCGCCGCCTTCCTGGCCTTCGACGTCGGCAAGGCGGCGCACCGCGCCCGCGCCGTCGGGGCCGCCGGGGAGGTGCTGTTCAACCGGGAGGTCGCCAACAGGCCGGCCGACATCGACCGCGCGCTCGCCGATGCCGGGCCGGGCGCCAGGGTCGTCGTCGACCAGAAGCGCAACATAGGCGCGCTCGTCGTCGCGAGGGCGCGCGCGGCGGGCAACCCGGTCTCCTACCTGCCCGGGACCGCGATGAAGAGGGCCCGCGACATGTTCCCCGTCACGGCGAAGACCGACGCGATAGACGCGGAGGTGATCGCGCGGACGGCAGCGGGCATGCCCTGGACGCCGCGCGAGGTCGCCGAGGAGACGCCGGCGGCGGCCTCGCTCAGGATGCTCGCCGCCCAGAGGGACTTCGCGGTCGGCTCGAGGACGCGGGCCGCCAACAGGCCGCGCGCCGTACTGCTCGAGGCGGACCCCGCCTTCGAGGCGGCGGTCGATCCGTCGAGCCGCTGGCAGCTCGCCGTGCTCGCGGAGCTCGGCGGGCCGTTCGGCATCAGGGCCGCCGGGCTCAGGCGCTTCCGGTCGGTGGCGGAGCGCGCGCACGGGGCGAGGAGGCCCGCCTCCGACCGGCTCTGGGCCGCCGCGGTAGCGTCGGCGTCCTCCGGCAGGCCCGAGCTCGCTGCGGAGTCGGAGCTCGTGCGCTCGCTGGCCGCCAGGATAGCCTCCGACGCCGCCGAGGCCGCGCGCCTCGACGCGCTCGTCTCCGACTCGCTCGCCGGCGACGAGGCCTACGAGGCCCTGCTCACCGTGCCCGGCGTGGGACCGAAGACGGCCGCGGCGCTCGTGACGCTCGTGGACGTGTCGATGTTCCGCAGCCACGACGAGCTCGCCGCCTACACGGGCCTCGCGCCCTGCAACCGGCAGTCGGGGACGTCCCTCAACTCGTCGTCGCCGTCGCGGAGCGGCAACAGGACCCTGAAGAACCTGCTCATATACTCCTGCACGTCCCTGGTGGGGACGCGCAACCGCTTCGGGCGCTACTACGACGCCTGCAGGGTGCGCGGCATGCGGCACAACAAGGCGCTCAAGGCGGTCGCGCGCAAGCGCCTCAAAGTGATCTACGCGGTCATGCGGGACAGGGCACCGTACCGGGAGGGCTGACGCCGCGGGAGACCCGGCTTCGAGGCGGCCCCGCCCGCGGGGCCGGCGCCAGCATGCCGAGGGGCCGCGGGCTCGAGGCTTGACAAAACTATAGAGACACCCCCCTCGCTACTGCCTCAAGAAACGAGATTCCGACTCATTTACTTTATCAACGCGGGGAAGAAGAGGCTCTCTCGATGAACACTTCGTACTTCCTCGCTCGTCATCCCATCGAGAATGATTGTATCGATGAAGACGCTGAAATTCCGCATCGATGCATATTGTCAGCCACCTAGGAGGCATTTCCCAAGTTTGAAGGGGGCGCTTCCAGAACAAACAAACTCGGAATATACAGAATCCCTTTTATAGCAAGATTAAGCTTCGGATGAATTGAGCGACTTGAGTGAATGAGATAAAAAACTGTCTCAAACTTGCACTACAGGGCATCCTTCAGAAAGGCATCTGCTTGAAGAGCATCTATAGAATCCAGCTACATCATGCATTCAGTGAGCAAGAATAAGGCAAAGCTATCAGCCGTCCTTCACTGATGAAGATATGTTCGAATCAACGCGGGCATATTGATACCGTTATTCTGAGTTAAAAGATAGCTAAAGCCGCCGCGAGCAGTCAGTCCCATGTTGGGTGCCCCTATCGAATAGATCCAACCTAAACGATTTCGAACCTGTTTTTCTCCGAATTATAATTACTGAAAAAGGAATCGGCTTAGATTAAGGATCCCCTATGCCCCTGACCCAAGACGCCCAACGTACCGAGCTGCATAAAACCATCTGGTCCATCGCCGACGACCTGCGCGGGAGCGTGGACGGCTGGGACTTCAAGCAGTACGTGATCGGCACGCTGTTCTATCGGTTCATCTCCGAAAACCTAACCGACTACCTCAACGAACAGGAGGGCGACGGATTCGACTACGCGACCCTCCCCGACGAGGAGGCCGAGAACGGGCGCGAGGAGACGGTCAACGAACGTGGGCTCTTCATCCTGCCAAGCGAGCTTTTCGCCAACGTCCGCCGAGACGCCCTCGCCGGCAAGCACGATGAGGACCTGAACGAGGTCTTGGAGCGAGTCTTCAAGAACATCGAGGCAAGTGCCGCGGGCACCGACAGCGAGGACGACCTCAAGGGGCTTTTCGCCGACTTCGACGTGAACAGCGCCAAGCTGGGCAACACCGTGCTCGAGCGCAACAAGAAGCTCAAGATCCTGCTGGACAAGATCGGCTCCATGGACCTGGGCAGCCGCTACCAGGACAACCGCATCGACGCCTTCGGCGACGCGTACGAGTTCCTCATGAACATGTACGCCAGCAACGCCGGCAAGTCGGGCGGCGAGTTCTTCACCCCGCAGTACGTCTCCACCCTGCTCACCAAGATCGCTCTGGCGGGTAGGACCAGCGTGAACAAGGTGTACGACCCTTGTTGCGGATCAGGGTCGCTTCTGCTTAATACTGCCAAGCAGATCGGCGCGGCGAACGTGCGCGAGGGCTTCTTCGGCCAGGAAATCAACCTGACCACCTACAACCTGTGCCGCATCAACATGTTCTTACACGATATGAACTTCGATCATTTCAGCATCAAGCTCGGCGACACGTTGAAAGATCCCCGTCACTGGGATGACGAGCCGTTCGAGATGATCGTCTCCAACCCGCCCTACTCTATCAAATGGGAGGGCAAGAACAACCCGCTCAACATCAACGACCCGCGCTTCAGCCCCGCGGGCGTGCTGGCACCCGCCAGCAAGGCGGACCTCGCCTTCACCATGCACATGCTGAGCTGGCTTTCCGCCGACGGCACCGCCGCCATCGTCGAGTTCCCGGGCGTGCTCTACCGCGGAGGTGCCGAGGGCAAGATCCGCACGTACCTGGTCCAGAACAACTTCGTGGACACGGTCATCCAGCTGCCGCCGAACCTCTTCTACGGCACCACCATCGCCACCTGCATCATCGTGCTCAAGAAGTCCAAGAAGACGAGTGACGTGCTCTTCATCGACGCGTCCAAGGAGTTCGTGCACGTAGGCAACCTCAACAACCTCTCCGATGAGAACATAGAGCGCATCTACCGCACCCACATGGACCGCGAGGAGGTCCAGTACTTCAGCAAGCTCGTGAGCAACGATGACATCGTGACAAACGACGCCAACCTCTCCGTGAGCTCATACGTGGAACAGGAGGACACCCGCGAGAAGATCGACATCAAGGAGCTCAGTGCCCAGATAGAGCAGATCGTGGCCCGCGAGGACAAGCTGCGCCGCGCCATCGACGCCATCGTGGCGGATCTGGAGGCGTAGGAATGAGCAGGATCGATGAGCTTATCGAGCGTCTTTGTCCCGATGGAGTAGAGCACAAGGCCCTTGGTGAAGTTGGCACTTTTACACGCGGAAGCGGCATACAGAAAAAGGATTTCGTCGATGAAGGCATCGGCTGCATCCACTACGGGCAGATTTACACCTCTTATGGCTTGTTTGCCGATAAAACCCTCAGCTTCATCTCTCCCGATTTTGCCAAAGGCAAACGCATGGCAAAATCGGGTGATTTAGTAATCGCAACAACAAGCGAGAACGAAGAGGATGTTTGCAAGGCAGTCGCGTGGCTAAGCGATGAGGAAATTGCCGTAAGCAATGATGCCTATATTTACAGCCATTCTCTTAACCCTAAGTATATGGCCTACTTCTTTCAATCAGACCTGTTCCAAACGCAAAAAGCACCTTATATCACTGGAACTAAAGTCCTCAGGGTTTCTGGGGATAGCATGGCGAAATTCAGAATTCCCGTCCCTCCCATGGAAATCCAAGAGGAAATCGTGCGAATACTGGACTCCTTCTCGGAGCTCGAGGCGGAGCTCGACGCGGAGCTCGAGGCGCGTCAGAAACAATACGAATGTTGCATAAATCAATTATTTGAGTATTGCGATTCATTGCCAGTATCTCGACTCACCTTGAACGATGCATTTGAAATGAAAGCGGGACAATCGATTAAATCGGACTTGATACATCCAGTATGTAGCACCGGCCACACGGTTCCATGTTATGGCGGCAATGGCATCAGAGGGTATGTATCTGCTGCAAACCAACACGAAGGTGCTGTGTTAATTGGACGACAAGGGGCGCTTTGCGGAAACGTTTGCTATGCACCAGCGGGTTTCTATGCCACTGAGCATGCTGTCGTAGTTAGGCCTAAAATCGAAATGAATATACGCTTTGCTTACTACTTGCTGTGCCAAGCAAATTTGGCACAGTACAAGACGGCGGGAGCTCAGCCAGGTCTATCTGTGAATCGACTAAAAAGAGTAGAAGTAGTTGTCCCAGACATTAATGAACAACACCGTATCGTCGACATCCTCGACAAGTTTGACGCCCTCGTGAACGACCTCTCATCCGGCATCCCCGCTGAGATAGAGGCACGCCGTAAACAATACGAGTACTATCGAGACAAGCTCCTCACCTTCAAAGAGAAACCCGGAGACTAGCCATGCCCTCGAGCGACATCGAATACGATTCGTCGGATCGCCAGACCCTGGACGTCGAGTACGCCTCGGCCCCCGATGCGCCGCAGGCGTCCGTCCTCGATGGCCTCCCCCGCGATGTCTCCTTCGATGTGCTCGCCACGGGCGGTCAGGCAACCGTGTGCTCCGTGAGCCCGCTCGATGGCCCCCGCTCCGAAGGCTACCAGAGCGAGGCCTCGCTCGAGCATGCCTTCATAGAGCAGCTCCAGCGACAGGCATACGAGTACGTCACCTTCGCAGACGAGGCCTCCTTCATAGCCAACCTGCGCCGCCAGCTCGAGTTCTTGAACGGTTATCACTTCACCGACGGCGAATGGAAGCGCTTCTTCCGTACCAGCATCGCCGCCGCCAACGAGGGAATCGTGGAAAAGACCCGCCGCATCCAGGAGGACTACATCCAACCCCTCCAACGCGACGACGGCACCACCCGCAACATCCGCCTCATAGACAAGCGCAACATCCACAACAACCGCCTGCAGGTCACCAACCAGTACACGCAGGACGGCGGGAGCTACGAGAACCGCTACGACGCGACCATCCTGGTGAACGGCCTGCCGCTCGTGCACGTGGAGCTCAAGCGCCGCGGCGCTGCCATCAAGGAGGCGTTCAACCAGATCGAGCGCTACCAGCGCGACAGTTTCTGGGGAGGTTCGGGGCTCTTCGAGTACGTGCAGATCTTCGTGATCAGCAACGGCACGCACACCAAGTACTACTCCAACACCACGCGCTGGTCCCACCTCAAGGAGATGCAGGGCAAGCGGCCCGGCGGCAAGAAGACCTCCAACAGCTTCGAGTTCACCAGCTGGTGGGCCGCGGCGGACAACGAGCCCATCCGCGACCTCATCCCCTTCACCAAGACGTTCTTCGCCAAGCACACGCTCCTGAACATCCTCACGCGCTACTGCGTGTTCGACACCGAGCAGGTGCTCAAGGTCATGCGCCCCTACCAGATCGTGGCCACCGAGCGCATCCTCAACCGCATCCTCATCTCCGAGAACGACAAGTCCATGCTGGGCACCACGCGCGCCGGCGGCTACGTGTGGCACACCACCGGATCGGGCAAGACGCTCACCAGCTTCAAGACCGCACGCCTCGCGAGCGGCATGGAGGGCGTGGACAAGGTCATGTTCGTGGTGGACCGTCAGGACCTGGACTACCAGACCATGCAGGAGTACGAGAAGTTCGAAAAGGGCGCGGTCGACGGTTCAAAGAATACTGCCGAGCTCACGAAGAACCTCGCGGACGACACCAAGCCCATCCTGGTGACCACCATCCAGAAGCTCTCCCACTTCATCAAGGCCAACCCCAAGCACGACATCTACGCCAAGCACGTGGTGATCATCTTCGATGAGTGCCATCGCAGCCAGTTCGGCGAAATGCACCAGGCCATCACCAAGCACTTCAAGAACTACCACCTGTTCGGCTTCACCGGCACGCCCATCTTCGCCGAGAACGCCCTTTCCAGCGGCAACCCGCACCTGCGCACCACCGAGCAGGCCTTTGGCGACAAGCTGCACACCTACACCATCGTGGACGCCATCCGCGACGGCAACGTGCTGCCCTTCCGCATCGACTACATCCAGACCATCAAGAAGAAGGATGACTTCTCCGACGAGAAGGTCTACAACATCTACCGCGAGGGTGCCTACAAGGACACCCGCCGCGTGGACCTGGTGACCAACTACATCCTGGACCACTTTGACCAGAAAACCAAGCGCCAGTACGGCTACAAGCTCAAAGACAAGCGCGTCATGGGCTTCAACTCGATCTTCGCCACCGCCTCGATCGACATGGCGAAGCTCTACTACACCGCCTTCAAGCGCGTGCAGGCCGAGCGCGGCGGCGAGCCCCTCAAGGTTGGCCTCATCTACAGCTTCGGCGTGAACGAGGACGATTCGGGCTGCGGGCTGCCCGAGGAGAACTTCGACGTGGACAGCCTCGACACGCCCGACCGAGACTTCCTGGAGGGGGCCATCGAAGACTACAACGCGATGTACAAGACGAACTTCTCCACCACAGGATCGGGCTCCGACGGGTTTAACAACTACTACAAGGACCTCTCGGCGCGCCTGAAGAACCGCGAGATCGATCTGGTCATCGTGGTGAACATGTTCCTCACGGGCTTCGATGCCACCACCCTGAACACCCTGTGGGTTGACAAGGACCTGCGCCTGCACGGCCTCATCCAGGCGTTCTCGCGCACCAACCGCATCTTGAACGCCGTGAAGGACTTCGGCAACATCGTGTGCTTCCGCGACCTGGAGGATGAGGTCAACGCGGCCATATCGCTCTTCGGCGACAAGGACGCCAGCGGCATCGTGCTGCTCAAGCCCTACCGCGAGTACCTGGCCGAGTACCGCGACCGCCTGGCCCAGCTGCGCGAGATGCTCGCCCCCGGCGAGGAGCCCTTCGGCGAGGAGGCCGAGAAGGCGTTCATCCGCCTGTGGGGCACCATCATGCGCCTGCGCAACATCCTCACGAGCTTCGACGAGTTCGCCGAGGACGATGACCTTGCCGCATGCGACGAGCAGGACTACCGCAGCGTCTACAAGGACCTCTACCAGAAGTACCGCCCCAAGGAGGGCGACGCCGCCATCATCAACGACGACCTGGTCTTTGAGATCGAGCTGCTCAAGCAGGTGGATATCAATATCGACTACATCTTGATGCTGGTGCAGAAGTACCACGACGGCAACTGCAAGGACAAGGTCCTCATAGCCGACGTGGAGCGAGCCGTCGCGGCGAGCTACGAGCTCCGCAACAAGCGCGACCTTATCGAGCAGTTCATCGACAGCTTGGACCACTCCGACGACGTCGAGGCCGACTGGCGGGCCTACATCGCCAAGAAGCGCGAGGCGGAGCTCTCGGCCATCATCGCCGACGAGAAGCTGGACGACGAAGGGACCCACGAGCTGGTGGAGCGCGCCTTCCGAGGCGGCGGCATCCCCGAGAGCGGCACCGAGGTGGTGGACCTCATGACCAAGAAGCCCAGCCGCTTCGGCGGGGGTGGCGCCTACGCCACGGTGAAGCAGCGGATCCTGGACAAGCTCAAGGCGTTCTATGAGAGGTTCGCGGGGATGGAATAATCCTTCCACAAGGCCTGCTGAGGTGACTGTCGCCATAGCAAAGAATCACGTCCTCTACGCAGTCGCTTTCGGCTAAAGCAGCTCCTCCTTGCGATTTTGCCGGCATCGATAGAAGGCCGATAATCATTTCGAGCCTGAGAATCGCGATATAATCGGCATATCGGAGATGAAAACACGACCCCGTCGGGTAGTCGGGGTGCGGGCGGCGCCCGTCAGTAACCTGCCTCCTTGGTTGTCCCTTCTCCGCGTGGCTTCTACATAAAGGAGGAATGTGCCATGCGGAAGACAACCGTGTCCTCCACCCTTGTCGTGCGCTTCGACGGCCAGTTTTGGGTGGGGTATGTGGAGCGCGTCGAGAACGGGCTCCTCAGCTCGTGCCGTGTTGTATTCGGCGCCGAACCGTCAAATGAGGAAATATTCGAGTTCGTGCTCAGAGAGTGGACGAGGCTCCCCCTCAATCCAACCGTTGTCTGCGAGGTAAAGGGGGTGGCGGGCAACCCAAAACGCCGACAACGCCAGGTCGCGAAGGAGCTGAAGAGGTGTGGTCCTTCCACCAAGGCGCAAATAGCCCTTTCCGAGCAACGCGAAGCCCGAGCACGGGAAAACATCGCCCACGAGAAGCAACGCCGAGAAGAGGAGAGGCGTCTGCACTTTGAGCAAAAGCAGGAGAAGGCGAAGAGGAAACGCCGTGGTCACTAGCGAGGCGGCGGCTTGGACAACACGCCATCCATTACTGTTCGACAAGCATGACTGCCACATATCGGTCATCGTAGGAATTCGTATAGTCAGGGACACACGCTAGCAAACAACATGCCAACATATATCAATTAACATATCTAGTACGAAACAAATTGTTTTTCTGAGACAACCTTGAAACGTGCTTGGATAAAATGGACACTCACAGCAGCTGTGAAGCAATTATTATCCACTTAGTCTTTTTTATCCCCACCCCGAGAGCAAGGAGCCATCAGGGCGTAAGAGTAAATCCTCCCGAGGCAAGATAACAAGGGCGGATCAACGAAAAAAAAGCATCACAGAAACGAGACCCGTCCATGGACAGTTACGAGATAATCCCGGTTTCTGACGAAGGTGTGTCAGAAATCGATATAGATACCCCTGGAAATCCTTCAATTGTCGACTCCTTCGAAGCGCTGGAGTTCGAGTTCGATGAAAGCGTCGACAAGGCCAGCCGCATCGATTACGGGGTCGCCGCTGGCAGCGGCCTCATCACCGGCCTGCTCAGCGTTCTCCTCGGAAAGCCGCTTTCGATCGAAGAGGCATCGAAGGTCGGTGGGAAAGAGGCGGACAGGATCGTCGTCGGTACCGCGCGCTCTCTCGGCTGCAAGCTTCCGAATGACAAGGTCATCTTCGGCAAGGACGGAAGATGCGACGTTGAGGCGTTGGCCAAGGCAATCGAGTTCCTGGAAGGCAAGTTCCCGATTCCCCAGGACAAGCTGACCCCAGAATTCGGCGGTGGCCTGCAACACCACCTCAGGGACTACGCGCACCACCCGACCCTCCTCGGCCTGTTCTTCTCGATCCTCGCCCAGCTCACAGGCGTGGGGTACGGAACGGACACTGCGGGAAACTTCATAAAGCCCCCACTGCCGGCCGATGCGCTAGTGGAGAAGAACATCCCAGAGAAGATCGCGATAGGAACGTTCAACTGGCTCTTCCACCTGATTAGCGACATCGACGGATCGCATGCGAACGCGGGCAAGGGCACCGGCATACCCGGCCCTATCCTCTCCGTGTTGAAGGAGCTCTCGTCGACGCCGCTCTTCCAAAACATCAAAGTCAATTTCAAAGACAGCGAGATCCCGTTCTCGCAATGGCTCTCCAAGCTGTTCAACGGCACCTATTTCAAGGATTCCGATGGCAAGGTCGTCCGCTTCGACTTCAGAACCGAGATGGGCCTGGCAACGCAAATCGCCGAAGAGTCACTTTTCGTCCTGGCAAACGAGGTCATCGTCCGCGTCTTCTACATGGTCTCGAGGCTCGCGTCGGAAATAAGGTCCAAGAACATCTCCTCGCCGCGTGATCTCGACAGGCTCGACCCGAAGAGCTTCATCCCCATCAGGAGCCGCGCCCTCACGAGAATGTGCACCGTGTCGAGCGGCACGTTCGTCGCCGTCAACTCCGCTGGAAGCGCAATCAAGGCGGGAATAGCCTCGAAGGGCAACGCCGGCATGTTCGCGAGGGCGTTCTTCCTCAACGTGAACTACCCGGGAATCGGCAGATTCGCGATCGCGTGCTTCTTCGATGCGGGATATGTCAAAGAAGACCTCTCCGCCGCATACGAAAGAGCCGTGAGGAGGCAGGAGGAGCTCAAGCAGAAGCGTGAAGACGAGCTCCAGCGGCTGTCGGCCAAATACAAGTTCTTGACGCTCGATACGAGCCAAACCAGACTTCTCTATTCGTTCGAGTCAATGATGGTCGCATTCGACATCCTGAACACGAAGAAGGAGGAGGACGCGAAGGAGAAAACCAAATGGAAAGATGAATGGGAGGCGAACGTCTGCGAGTCCCTAGACGTCAATTGCGAGGACTATTTCATCCGAAGCGGAAGGCAGGCGTTTGACCTGATGGATGAGATTTCAAGCAACGTTGGGGACAAATCCTGGATCGATCTCATGGTGCTCGAGCTCTCGCAGTTCAAGCCTTATTTCCAGCTCGGCGAGGAAGGGAGCAAGCCCCTCAATAAAGTAAAGCTTGAAGTTGATTACCTTATCGACGTATTCTGCAAAGGCCAGGACTACTTAAGAGCGGAAGACATAAAGGCCATCCGGAGGGCGTATTCATCGGCTGTCGGCACCGTGACCGGAAGCCATAAACGAGCCGCAGTAACGGTAGCCGCGGTTGCCGCGGCAACCGCCGCCACAACGGGCGGAGCCTTGGCCTTCGCCCCTCAGATTGCTGTGCTGGTCGCGGGAGACGCCGTCGCTGGCCTTTCGGGAGCAGCGCTGACCAGTGCGAGCCTCGCATTCGTCGGCGGGGGCTCCCTAGCAGTGGGAGGTCTGGGAATGGCAGGGGGTACGGCCATCCTGACAGGAGGCGGAGCTCTCATCGGACTGGCCGGATCGGGAGTCGCCAGCGCGGCGTCCATCATCGCCCAATCATCGGAGGCGTTCGTTCAGAGCGAGTGCTCGAAGCTCCTCGCATTCTGCAAAGAGATCGCACTAGAGAAGTACGGACGAGCCGAAGACGTCGTCCTCGCGCGGGAAGGAATTGCGGGCTGCATTGCCGAACTTGAAACGGAAATCGATAAACTCACCGATGCAGATAGCAAAACGGATAGGAAGCTCATTTCTCAGATGAAGAAGAGCCTAAAGTGCCTGACACGATGCGAGAAGGCGCTATCAAAACTGAGCGGCAGACCTACAGAGCACAGGGCACATTGCTCCCCAATAGAGTCGAAGGATGGCATCGATGGCCGAGCATGAAGGATGGAGTTACCTAGACTCGGATAACTTGGAGGAATTCTCCGAGCGCATAAGTGAAGATGGGTCTGCCTACACGAATGATGACGGTAGCAGCTCGTTCTATGGCGATGACGGAAGCTGGGGCTACACAAATGCCGACGGCAGTGGATCGTTCTATGGAGCAGACGGCAGCTGGGGTTATAGAAATGCCGATGGAAGCGGCTCCTACTATGGGGAAGATGGCAGCTGGGGATACAGGAATGCCGATGGAAGCGGCTCGTTCTATGGTGATGGTGCCGATTGGGGCCACTGGGACGGTGATGGCAACAAAGCGTATTACGGCGATCTTGATGACGTATCAAACGACATCGATGATGGCAAGCCCGTTTTAGACGAAAGCTCGATTGCCAGCGTGGCTGCTGCGGCAATTGGGGGCGCTCTTTTTTTGGCAGCCGCTAGAAGAAATAGCAGAAAGCGCAGGGAGGCAGAACCCGAACGTGCTCAAAATGAAGGGGATGGAGAGCAGCAGGAAAAAGCAAAGAAGCCGAAAGCATGGATGAAAAGCCCCGCTGGACGCAAAGCCCGAAAAGCCGGGCTTATCTCGCTGGCGATTCTGACCGTAGTCTTCTTGGCCGCCTTGCTAGTAAGTTCTCTGAAAGTCGTTGGGCGTTCTTCGAGTGAGTTAATTGGTAGTCGATATGATATCGTCGCAGACCACCTTCACCAAGCGGGTTTCTGGGATGTTGAACAAACGGAGATTCCTGATCTCGCCCCATCGCAAAGCGATGAAGATGGCCTGGTCACTCAAGTGAAAATCGGACCTATTGAGGACTTCTCGGCAGACCTCAGAATACCGTGCTTCATTAAGCCAGAGATTATCTACCATACATTAGCGCTCCTCAATCCTCCGATTTCTAGCGAAGATGCCAACGGGATGAACTACCGGGAAGTTGTGTCTATATTCAAGGGCGCCGGTTACTTGGATGTCGTTGTCGAACCGAAGAGAGATGTGATCTTTGGCCTCCTTAATAAAGAAGGTGAAGTTTGCGAAGTCCGCATTGGTGATACGGGAACATTTACTTTAGACGATGAGTTCAGGCCCGATTTGACTGTAACCATCGTGTATCACTCCAAAGTATTCGGATAGCAGAAGCTAACTGGAGGCAATCTATAACTAACCCCTTGCTGTTTATATCGGATCGAATGCCTGCCGGCTAGTGTGCCCTCGGTGATAAAGGCGAATTATCAACTGAAAGCGCTAATCATCACAACAAAACAACTTCGTTTAGACCAACTGATGAGTGATTTACATAGCGAGTAGATGCTTCATCATCTCACTCTAGATTTGATTATTATCATGATTCAATTCATCACGAGCATTGTAATGTATGATTAGCTGACTCGACAAAAGGCTTGGTGGAAAGAATGAGCGATAACGTACAACGCGCAAGAGAACTGATACTCCATCAAATTGAGGAACTAAAAAAGTCTCCATATCTAAATAATATTGTATTATTGCGAAATGATATATGGCATTTTGCACAGAATCATTGCCCAATAACTTTATATCGGTATAGGCCAAACAAGCCTTATGAACTTGATGCATTAGTAAGAAACGAGATCTATCTTTCTCAAATTTGCGAGTTTGAAGACCAGTTGGATACGTTCCCCTCATTATGCCCTGATAAAATTGACGAAGTTATCGATTCACAGTGTACGGAATCGAATATAAGAATGCTCGTCGAAGAACAATCCCCATGGTTGTCCGACGAAGAAAAAGACCAGCATTGTTCTATTTTTACTCATTGGCTCACCACAAAGAGCTATGACGACTTTAAATGCCAAATCAAAGAAAAAATGCGGCGGAGGGTCGACGAGTTGCGACAAAGACTTCGCTGTGCTTGTTTTACCGAGACAAGCGAATCGGAATTCATGTGGAATGAGTATGCCAATAATGGAAAGGGCTTCTGCCTCGAATACCGATTGAATTTCAATATGCCCGAGTGCGAATGCGGTCTTTTTGGTCCATGTGGTACTAATTTGGTGACATCGTTGCTTCCTGTTGTATACGATGGACAGGCAGAAATATACCAACAATCCTATGTTCTTGCTGGGTACTATGACAGTTGGCCCATTCCGTCCGGTGAAGAGCATCTTGTAAAGTTGATAATGGCGCTGCATAAGCGGCCGCAATATAGAAACGAAAGAGAGTGGCGCTTACTGGCGGAAGACTGCGGCGAATGCGAGGGTAATGTTTTCGTGAAAAAATCCCCATCAAAAATCATTATCGGACCTAGATGCTCCGATGAAACGCGTCTATGTTTGAAGGGGATAGCAAGTGAACTGAACATTCCAATCGTAGACTCAATATGCGATAGGAGCCCCACGGTTGATGTTGATTGATTCGCATTCCGCTAGCATTCTGGCCATTACGCTAAGTCAAACAGAGCGAATCATATTCAAACCAGCACGCGACATCGATGCTACAGCACATCTAATGCCTCTCGATATTGATTCGTAAGATCGTGCATGGCCGGATTGTGATATACATCGTTTGTCGTCGTAATTACCCAACCGTTTTGCCGTTCATTGAGCTTCGCTAGCGTGTGTGCCTCGCCGGCCTCGATTTCTCCAGCAAAATGCAGACTTCCATCTGGGTTAAATAGAAGAATAGCCAGCAGGTCAAAATCCCATGACCGAATGATGCCGAGTGAGGTAGCAGTGCCTTGTCGCAGCATTCGGGACTTGACTTGAACCCTTGTACCGTCTTGCAGGATAACGTCAGAGGACTTCGAGGAAGCCGGGAGCAGGGCTCCATCGTGAACTCGCGCAACAAGAAGCTCAGATATTTCTCCCAGCGCATTCGATGATCTGCCGAGAGCCCCAACGAGAGCGTTGAGTGCCTCCGAGTACGCGCGCCAAAGAGCAGCAATCTCCCCATTGCCAGCTTGGACGGCATTCTGTTGCAACATATGAGTCGAGCAACCACTCGAAGTTTCTGATAAGGGAGCCGCAGGTTCCCCGCCGCCCATCGACGATCCGTTAAGGAGGCCCTCGACTGGGTTATGCAGGAGCCACGTCCGAAATTTAGAATACAGATTAACTGAGCTGCGATACGTTGCGAGATTGGTATTTGCGTCACCATTAATGAGGTGAACGAGCTGATAGGAATTCCCGTCGTCGCGGGAAAGCATCGCAAGCATACTGACGCACCTATCGCAATCGAATGCGACATCGAGGTCGCCAACGTTTGCCTCGATCCATTTGCAATTTGAAATGCGAGCACTGATGGTACTGTCTGCAAGGCCATGTATCGTATGAGACCATGCCCTAAACAACGCTTCTTTCATAATGCAACTCTCCATAGAAACGAATGAGTCAAACAAAGGAATGAGAAATAGAGATAAAAGGAGCGTTGATATTATATAACGGAATAAACAAACAAAAGAGAGGTCACCAACCAAGCTCGATTCCAAACCCGTGCGCAACCGACTCTCATGATCCGCCTGCACATCGATCAATACATGGAACTCGCCTTTCGCCCTCTCGCCTAGATTCATAAGAACGGAGTAACCGTGAACACCAATAATGCCATTGCCGCCATTTCAGCCATAATCAGCGGACTAACCGCCATTGTCGGACAAGCGATAACCGCCTCGGGCTTATTTGATGGATGGACTCGCCGCGTAGCAAAAATGATCGAGCTCTACGAGCGTCTTCCATCAGACAATTACACGACCGCACTAGAGGAGTTCGCCAAGGTGCTACTACGACGGGAGATATTTACCAGCGTGTACAAAAGGTTTGGCTATAAGATCGAAGATGAAATACCGGTTCCATACGAGCGGAAAATGCCAACAAGCCGTGAAACATTGATGCAAATCACATGTTCCCTTTTTGCATCGCTCATTGTTATCGGAATACCCGAGTCTCCAAGAGAGTGGCTGTATCTCCTTCTCGGTCAAGCAGCAGGGTGGCTAATCGTGAGAATGGGCGGGGATGTTCTTCGCCATTGGCCCGCAATCAGCAGAAATCCATTTTATCAAGCAGAGCAACACAGAGTCGAGCAGCTGAAGAAAGACAGGGAGATGACTAGAAAGACACTCGAGTTAGTTGACCGAGCATTAATCATGAGGCAGCCCCGGAGGGGGACAAGCAAAAACGAGTGATGAAATGGGATCCTCGCAAGCAATGCCATATGTAACAGTGCTGGTGGCAAGGGTCCTGAAGCATTTGTAGGCACCCACGGGAATACTCCTTTCCGCAAAGATCAGGTAAGACTACTGTCGCCGCTGCCAAATAGACAGAGCTCTCGCGTATACGAACGGCAATCCTACGAACGACAGCGTAGAGAATCCACCCGAATTCAAATGAGATATCTTCAGATGAATTGAAAGGTGATATTAGGACCTATTCTTATTTCAATTATTACGCTGGTTTCCCCTGCTCGACAGGATGCATGTTTTAGTCCAGCCCCCCCACACAGCTCCACGCACCGCTCCAGCCACCTGCAGTCGTTCTCCTCGCGCATAATGGCGTGCGTCAGCACCAGGTA
Source organism: Collinsella tanakaei (assembly GCF_030373545.1). GTDB lineage: Bacteria > Actinomycetota > Coriobacteriia > Coriobacteriales > Coriobacteriaceae > Collinsella > Collinsella tanakaei_C. The sequence continues at coordinate 16,039 of NZ_JAUDCO010000008.1, forward strand.
GTCGCCGAACTCGGGCGTGTCCCGCGGCGGTACCCCGTTAAACTTCCGCTGGTTGCCGCGCAAGTGCTCCAGGCGCTCGCGGTGGAGCTCCAGCTGATGGTTCAGCATCTCAACCTGCCGCTCCGCCGGCAAGCAGCCCGAGAAGAACACCTGCAGCCTGGGCTCGCTCCTGGGCGTGGGCGGAAGCTCCAAATCCGCGTTCATCCACCTCATGAACTCCTCGCGCCCCCTGGGCGTGATCAAGTAGAGCTTCCTCTCGAGCGACGCCCCCACGACCTCCACCCGGTACTCCGTCAGGCCGTCTTCGGTCATCCTCTTCAGCTCGGGGTAGATCTGGCTGTGCTTGGCGCTCCGCAAACTCGTTGAGCGCGTCCTGGAACTCCTGCGCCATCTCGTAGCCGCTGCAGGGCCGCTGATAGAGCAGGTCAGCGGTCTCGGCCATCGCCCCCTATATCGCCCTGCTCTGCCGTGACAATACCGCCGGATACGTCTGCACCCGGTATGAGCCTCCCCTCTCCCGGGTACCCACCTAGCAAACATCCGCCCCGCCCTCACGGCGCCCATCCCGCAGGAGAGACCCATGAACCTCGCGCGCATCCCCCTCATCGCATCGATCTCGCTCGCCCTCGCGTCCCTCGCGGGGTGCGGCGTCTCGCCCGAGCAGGCGGGCTACCGGAAGGTGAGCGCCGCCGAGGCCCAGCAGCTCATGGAGACCGAGCAGGACTATGTCATCCTCGACGTGCGGACGCGATCCGAGTACGACTCCGGCCACATCCCGGGCGCCGTCTGCCTTCCCAACGAGGACATCGGCTCAGATGACCCCGCCGCTCTGCCGGACAAAGACCAGCTCATCCTCGTCTACTGCCGCAGCGGCAACCGCAGCGCCCAGGCGGTGCGCAAGCTCGCCGCACTCGGCTACACCAACGTGGTCGATTTCGGCGGGATCAACGCCTGGCCCGGGGAGATAGAAAGGTAGAGGGCCCTAGGGGATCCCCGCTCCCGCATCGGCCGCCATCTTGATTGGCCCCGCAGCCCACCGTCGCCCCGGTGGTATGCATGTGAAATTGGGTCAGACGCAATTTCACATGACCCCTGCTCGCTCGGGTCCGCAACAACCCGTTTCTTGCCGCACCGCCCCCGCCGCCGCACAATCAAGACGCAGGGGGCGGACGGCGCCCCGGGCGTATGCGAGGAGGAACCATGGCAATCAAGGACACCATCGCCCAGATCCGCCAGGAGGCGGGCGTCACGCAGGAAGAGATGGCGCGCAGGCTCTACGTGACGCGCCAGGCCGTATCGCGCTGGGAGACCGGCGAGACCGCGCCCGGGATCGACATGGTCAAGCTCATCTGCGTGACCTTCGGGGTGCCGCTGGAGCGCTTCTTTGACATGCCGCAGAGCTATTACTGCCAGTGCTGCAGCATGCCCATGCCCGAGCCCGATCTGCACGGCACCGAGGCCGACGGCTCCCCGAGCGAGGACTTCTGCCGCTACTGCTACGACCACGGCGACTTCACCGCCACCGGCGTCACCATGGACGAGTTCATCGAGGCCACGGCGCCGATAGAGGCCGAGGCCCTCGGCATCTCGCGCGACGAGGCGGTGTCCCTCATGGCGACGCTCCTGCCCCACCTCAAGCGATGGCGCGAGGTGGCCGCAAACGAGAAGGCCTACGGGGAGGAGCTGCGCGCCGCGCACGGCGACGAGGTGATCGACGCGGCCAACAAGCGCTACGTGGGCATGGGCGAGGCTGCGCACCTGCGCGCCGACGAGCTGGAGCTCGCCATCAAGGAGAGCTGCGACGCGCCCTGGAAACGGGTGACGAGCATGGTCCCGAGGCCGAACAGCTCGTGCGCATGCACGCGACGTGGCTTCAGATGTACTGGCCCGAGGGCCTCTACTCCCCCGAGGCGCACCGGTCGCTCGCCGACGGCTACCTGGCCGATGAGCGATTCCAGCGCTACTACGATGCCGTTGCCCCAGGAGCTGCGCGCTTTTTGCGCGACGCCGTGCACACCTGGGCGTGACGGTGCACGCGTCGGGGGCGGCAGCCGCGCAGGCCGCCGCCCCCGACAGAATGGCACGGTGTTGTCTTGGCTCGGGCCCGGGGCTTACGAGCGTCGCGACCGCATCATTGCGAACGTCCCCGTAGCGACGGCCGCCGCCGCGAGAGCGCAAAGCGCCGCCACGACGGACACGGAGCCATCGCCTGTCTTGGCAAGCGATTCTCGATCGTCATCGGCGTTGTCCGTTGAGGTGGAACTGGAGCGCATCGCACCGCAAAGCTTGCAACGGCCGTCTTCTCCCCAGTCGTGACCGGTGGCGGGAACGGCTTCGCCCTCCGCGAGCACGAAGCCGCACACGGAGCAGACGGCATCGCCCGAATAGCCGTCCTCGGTGCAGGTGGGCTCCTTCGCCCCGACAACCTCCGGCTCGTGCCCGGCGTACTCGAGCCTCTCGCCGCAGCCGTTCAGGCAGGAGCGCCAGTGCCCGCCGGCGTCGCCCTCCCACCCGTCGGCGGGGTCGTGGCCGGTGGCGGGAATCGCGACGTCCCCGAGCTTGATCTCCTCGTTGCCGTCGGCGTCGCCGAAGACCTTGTCGCAGGCCTCGCAGGCCCAATACTCGTCGTTGCCGTCATCGGTGCAGGTCGCGGACTTCGCCTCGACCTTGACCAGATCGTGCACCACGGAAGCGGAAAGCTCGAGAGCCGCGGTGGCGGTGTTTTGCCCGTTGACGCCGGAGATGACGACGCTCTCGCTGTATGTGCCCGCATCAAGGCCGTCCTTGGGCACGATAGAAACCTCGACCGCGTCGCCGGGATCTAGCTGGCCCGATGACGCCTCGAGCACAAGTTCGAACGCCTCCGACTGAGAAATCCGAATCTCAAGCGGCTGGTTGCCCGTATTGGTAATCGTAACCGTCACAGGCTGGACCTGCCCCTGAAGCGAGCCCTCAACGAGCTTGCCGAAATCCACGTCAGCCGGATCGAGGGAGATCTCGAAGACGGGTTTGGCGATAACGGTCAGGGTCGCGGGATCGCTCGCGGCCATGCCGAGCCCGCCGGTGACGAGGCAGCGGAATTGCATGCCGTCCATGTCCGCCGTCGTCGCGGGCGTGGTATAGGACACGTCGTTCGCGCCCTCGATGTTCGTCCACTCCCCCTCAGTGCCCGAGCGCTGCTGCCACTGATAGGAGAGCGTGCCCGTCCCGCTGGCGGATACCTCAAACGTGGCGGAATCGCCCTCGTCGACCGTCGCGCCCTTGGGCTGCACGGAGATGCGCGTGACGTCATCGATGCCACCGCTCGCGCAGCGGAAGTACGACGCGCTCTGAACCAGGTCGACGATCTGCTGCTCGGCAGTAAACGGGGAGCCGTCGACCGGCGCGGCGCTCTTCTCATCCGCGCCCGCGATGCCCGCAATGGCCTGGTCCTGAGCAGGAGCGATTTTGAGGGTACCCGGATCGGTCTTGCCGGTAGACGCCAGACTCCTACCAGCCCCGACGGCGCTTACCCCTTTGTACGTTTGAGCGATGACGGTGCCGCCGGTGATGGTGACGTCGGCGCCGTTTCCCGCCGCGCGGTCCCCGATATTGCCCCCACCGCCGATTGCGGCGGCATCGCTGACGCTGTCCGAGACATAGACGGTGGTCGCCGTGACGACACCACCCTCGACCAAGACGGTTCCGCCGTCGCCCCCAAGTCCGCCTCCGATTGCCGCGCCGAAGCTTTTTCCGCCCGTCGCGCTGACGACGCCGCCGGCGACGGTGAGGCTTCCGCCGTCGCTTAGCTGACCGCCGCCGATGCCCGCGGCGTTCCACCCGCCGAACGCCGTGACGACGCCGCCGGTGATGGTGACCGTTCCACCCTTTCCGGCGTCGGGATACCAGTAGCCTCCGCCGATCCCCGCCGCACGCGAGTATCCACCCGCGTTGTCGGCCGTGACCGCCCCGCCGTGAATCGTAATCGTTCCCGCATCCGCAGTGTCCTCCGTAGCGCCTCCGCCGATAGCGGCGCAATCGGCGAAGCCCGAGTTCCTCGTCGTGGCGGTCAGCGATCCCATCGTGGCTTCATCCGTGGATTGGGCGTAGATGGTGAGGCTGTTGCCCTTCGTCACCTCGATGCCGCCCTTGACGTTCAATGCGTTTCCATCGGTTAAAATCAGGTTCACATCGCCATCGACGACGATGCGCCTCTCGACGCTCACGTTTGAATCGACCGCATACCAGCCGTCTTTCCATTGCTCGTCGCCCGCAACAACCGGCAAGCAATCGGTCCTGGTCCGCTCGACGCCGTTCTCGTCGAGATGGGAAACGGTCAGGAGCTTTGTGGTGCTGCAGGAGAAATATTTCCTTCCCATCTCATCGATCGGCACCTGGACAGATGTGCCCGACATGAAGGGAGAGCCGGCAAGCGCCACGGCGCTCTCCGCGCCGTCGCCCGTGCTCGCGGAAACGAGCCTACCGCTTTTCGGGGCAATCGTGAGCGTACCGTGGTCGGAATTGCCCGAGCCGCCGCCGATGGCGGCACCTGCGGCGCTGATTGCGGTGACGCTGCCGCCGGCGATCTCCACCGTACCGCCTTTGCTGTAGCCGTTCGCATCCCGACCTCCGCCGATGGCAGCGCCGCCGCCGGTCGCAAGGGCGTTGACGATACCACCGTTAATGGCCACAGGGCCGCCCGGGGCGTTCCATCCGCCGCCGATGGCAGATCCGGAGCCGAAGGATCGAGCTTCGATCCTTCCTCCGTTGATGGTGATGGGGCCGTTGGTGTCAGAAGAGAAATTGATATCCCCTCCGATGGCGGCGTCACTACTGGAACTGCTCGCATAGAGCTTCCCCATCGTGCCCTCGTCCTCGGACTGTCCGTAGATAAAGAGGCTGGCCCCCTCTTCCACCCCGATACCCTTGCTTGCAGTAAGGGTGCACCCGTCCGCCAAAATCAGGCTCACATAGCACGTTGTGGGATCGTCGCCCGTAACTTCAATGCGCTCGGAAATAGTGACATCGCCATACACCACATACCAGCCGCGGGTCAACTGGGTGTGCTCGCTCGTGATTTCCGTAGCCTCGAAAATCGTTTTGGAGTTCCCGTCCCCATCGATATATGGAACGCTTCTTGCCGCCAGCGCCGTCGTAGGCAGACCAAGGCACAGGACTAGTGCGCAGGCCAGGCTCAGCAACATTCGCCTCATCATGAGAGTCTCCTCGTCTCGCACGCGGTCTCATCTCCCCATCCGCGCCATTATCTCATGATAACTCGGCTGCTACCATGCGCTATCCCATGAACAGGTGAAATAATGTCTGACGATTTTTCACCTTGATTGCCAAACTTAGTGCAGGCATGCCTGCACTAAGTTTGGCAATCAAGGAGAGATGCATCTTAGCCAAGATAATACGGTTGGCCTTAACTTGCCGCATGATTCGTGTGTTATAGTTAGATGTCTCTAACTTTTTGGGGGCGATAGCCATGCACGAACGCAAGGGCTTCTGGGACAAGAATGCCGGTCGGTACGACCGATTCATACGAAACGACCGGGCGGCGTATGAGAAGATGTATGGGCTGATCCGGCCGGTGGTGAAAGCAAAAACCGTACTGGAAGTTGCCACCGGCACGGGGCTTATCGCAAAGAGCATCGTGGATGCGGCGGCGCACATCGAGGCTACGGACGCTTCTGCAAAGATGATCCTTGAAGCAGAGCGGGGCAATCAATCCGCGAAGCCGCACTTTTCCGTACAAGATATGTTCCGCCTGCCCTATGCACAGAAGTCCTTCGAAGTGGTGATCGCGTCCAACGCGCTTCACATAGTGCCGCATCCGGAAAAGGCCCTGCGAGAAATCAGGCGGATGCTGAAGGACGACGGCGTGCTCATCGCGCCAACCTTCACCCACGCGGGGAACTCGGTTTCCGGCAAGGCAAAAGCCTTTTTTATGAGCATGGCGGGATTCCCCCTCCACAGCAGGTGGACAAGCGAGGAATACCTGCGTTTCCTGCGTCAAAACGGCTGGGCGGTGCAGAAAAGCGCGGTGCTGAAGGCCTCGTTCCCGTTGACCTATGCGGAATGCACGAAATCGGAGGGGCCGGATGTCGTTCTTTGAAAACACCCGCAAGCCCGTGGGCCTCGGCGGAAAACTTATGGTTGCCATGATGAATCTGGGCCACAGCCCTGTGGCACGGTGGGGACTTCGATTTCTACGGCTTGCGCCAAACGCCAAGGTGCTGGATTGCGGCTGCGGCGGCGGGGCGAACATAAAACGGCTGCTGAAAAAATGCCCGCATGGCGTCGTCAAGGGCATCGACTATTCACCCGTCAGCGTGGAGAAGGCTAGAAAGCTCAACCGAACCGCAATTCAGGAGGGGCGTTGCGCCGTTCTGCAAGGCAGCGTGGCGGATATGGCGTTTGAGGATAGCTACTTCGATGCTGCCACGGCCTTTGAGACCGTCTATTTTTGGCCTGATTTACCCCGATGCTTCCGTGAGGTCTGGCGGACGCTGAAGCCAGGCGGGACAATTCTTATCTGCAACGAGAGCAATGGCGATACGGACAAGGACGAGAGGTGGACGCAGATCATCGGCGGCATGACCATCTACAAGGACATTGAATTAAAGGCGTGTCTGGAGCAGGCGGGCTTTCACGAGGTGCAGATACGCAAAAAGAAAAAGTGGCTCTGCGTCACGGCACGGAAGTAAGGACACCAAGCACGGGCATTTTTGCATCCATCCTGCACATGGCGATAGGCATGACGGTCATAGCAGCTGTGCTGGCGGCAATTATGACAGTTTTTATTCACTGAGGAAGAAACCTATGAAATGCAAAATTGAGAAAAACACCGTGCAGGAGACGTTGATCCTCCCCCTGTATTCCCGGAAGCTGTGTACGGAGCTGTACCCGAATCTTTACAAGGATGAAACAGCGGCTCGTCTGCTCGACCAGATCGACTACGACTTTTCAGAGGCAGAGAAAAACTCCCGCAGCCTGATGCAGCGCTTTGGTGCGCTGGAGGTGGCCATGCGGCAGGGTGATCTTGCTTTCGAGGTGCGGGATTACCTGAAAGGCCACCCCGATGCGGCGGTGGTCAATCTGGGCTGTGGGCTGGACAACACCGGCAGAACCTGCGACAACGGTAGATGCAAGATCTACAATCTGGACTTCCCGGATGTGATTGCCTTGCGGCAGCAGCTGCTGCCCGCCGAGGATCGAGAACAAAATATCCCCTGCGATCTGAAAGACACCGCATGGTTCGGCAAAATCGATGCCTCCGGCGGGGCGGTGTTCTTTGCCTCCGGGGTGTTCTATTACTTTCTGACCCAGCAGGTCCGGGAACTGGTGCGGGAGATGGCGGACGCTTTCCCCGGCGGTGTGCTGGTCTTTGATGCTGCCAATCGAACGGCAGTAAAGATGATTGCAAAAACATGGCTTAAGACTGCAAGAATCAAGGATGTGGGGGCATATTTTGCGGTTTCGGATGCCGCCAAGGAAATCGGCACGTGGAACAGCCGTCTGCAGGTCACAAGTCGCGGCTATATGCTGGGTTACAACGATTTGAGAGACCCTTCTGTTAGCGGCTTTTTCCGGTTTCTCGCAAGGGTCGGTGACAACGGGATGAAAATGCAAATCGTGAAAATAAGATTTTGAGAGGCGAAAACGAAGCGCATTCACTTTAACGTTGAAGAAGACGGCTTTTACGGCGCATATTGGGCGTGCAAGGACGCACATACAGCAGCGGGCACGGATTCGATTGAAACCGTGCCCGCTATCTGATACTATATTATTATATCAAACATCTGTTCTATTCCCACCCGATCGTAGCAAATTTAAAATACATGCTATATCGTGTCATCTTGTTGCTCCTCTTTCAGGAAGTTCCTTGTAGAGCGAATCATTTTGTAATCGGGCGGGGTGATTACAAAATGAGGTTTCTGCTTCCGTTTCATCTGATTTGCGACTATTCCCTGGCGACTACTCCCATATTTACGAAGGGGAGTGGTCACAGGTGGTTTTCAACGGGCGCGCACGCCGTCTCTGATACGGCAATCGGGGGATGCAAACCATGCGCCCTCGGAGGCTTCCTCCCTGCCTTCCGTCAAGAGCGGAAGGCGGAAAACATTCTTTTTATGGGAAAAACATTCTTTTTATGGGATAATAAAACAATGGATTATTCATAAGGCGAGGAGACCCGTCATGAAGAAAAGTATTTTAAGTCTACTCTGCCTCCTGGCATTTGCTTTGCCTTTCGTCGCAGCCACGCCATGTTTTGCGGATACGGGCGAAACCACGATAGGCCCAATAACCTATCAATACGATGCGGAAACCAAAGAGGCGATGGTGACGCACGCCGACTCTGGCATTTCTGGCGATGTTGAAATCCCTGGAACGATAGAAGTCGGTGACCAGAAATACAAGGTCACCTCTATCGGGGATCATGCATTTAGCTGGTGCACAGACTTGACCGAGATCGCCATTCCCGAGGGCGTCACCTCTATCGGGGATCATGCATTTAGTGGGTGCTCAAGCTTGACCCAGATCGCCATTCCCGAGGGCGTCACCTCTATCGGGGATCATGCATTTAGTGAGTGCTCAAGCTTGACCCAGATCACCATCCCCGAGGGCGTCACCTCTATTGGTGATGGCGCGTTTTCTTATTGCTATGGCTTGACCCAGATCGCCATTCCCGAGGGCGTCACCTCTATCGGGGGTGTGGCGTTTAGAGGGTGCTCCAGCCTGACGGAGGTCGCCATCCCCGAGAGCGTCACCTCTATCGGGGATGGGGCGTTTAGCGGGTGCTCCAGACTGACCCAGGTCGCCATCCCCGAGGGCGTCACCTCTATCGGGGACGGCACATTTTTCTATTGCTCCAGACTGACCCAGATCACCATCCCCGAAGGCGTCACCTCTATCGGGGATTATGCATTTAGTGGGTGCTCAAGCTTGACCCAGATCACCATCCCCGAAGGCGTCACCTCTATTGGTGATCGCGCGTTTAATAATTGCTCCAGCTTGACCCAGATCGCCATTCCGGAGGGCGTCACCTCCATCGGGGATCATGCATTTGACTTTTGCTTCAGATTGAAAGAGATCACCATCCCCGAGGGCGTCACCTCCATCGGGGATTACGCATTTACCTATTGCTCCAGCTTGAAAGAGATCACCATTCCCGAGAGCGTCACCTCTATTGGTGATGGCGCGTTTTATGGATGCGTTAACTTAACCAATGTCTATGTAAGGGAAGGCTTGAGCTTAGGCACCGATCCGTTTATAGATGGGCCACAGGGCGCACATGTATGGTGCTACGAAGTGTTGAAAAGCGCTGAGGAATCCGAAGACGGCAAAGTCCATGTTGCAATCGTTTCCGTAGAAGACAAAGACGGCACCGACATCGCTGATTCTCTCGCCATTTCCGACGGCGCTATGGGCGATGGCTATGTGATTGACGAAGTGAAGCCAAGTAATCTCACTTTGAAACATACGCTCACCAAGACCGAGGCGACCCCTGCCACCTGCACCGAGCCCGGCAATGTTGAATATTGGACCTGTGATGCCTGCGGCAAGCATTTCAAAGATGAAAACGGTACAGAAGAAATAGAAGAAAGCGAGTGGATAATTCCAGCTGCTGGGCATAGCTATGGCGATGACGGGCATTGCATGGCATGCGGCGCGGTCGACTCCGATTTCGCCCCCGCTATCATCGCCGGAGCCAACGCCACCTGGCAAAAGGGTAGCGAGGACGGACTGTCCTTCACTTCCAACGCCGCCTTCGCTGACTTCCAGAAGGTGCAGGTGGACGGAAACGACGTGGACTCCTCCAACTACACGGTAAAGGAGGGCAGCACTGTCGTCACCCTGAATGCCTCCTATCTTGAAACCCTGTCTGCAGGCAAGCACACGCTGGCGATCGTCTCCGATACAGGCACCGCCGAGACCGAGTTCACCGTCGTCGCAGCAGAGAAGCAGCCGGCCGATGATGAATCTGCGAACGATAAGGCCGCCAGCGACGGCGACAAGGAATCGCTCGCCAAGACCGGCGACGACTCCATGCTGCCGATAACAGCGCTTTCTATCCTTGCCGTCGCCTCTATCGCAACAGGGGTGTTCGCTCTGAGAAGGTCTCGCATCTAGGCTTCGCCAAAAGCGCTCTACGAGTTCTATTCCGCCTCGCAGGCAATCCTGCGGGGCGGTTCTCTTATATGGTCGTCGAACAGGCGAGGATTCGAGAGGTCGGTGTCAATGCGTCGCCTGGAAGGACTCGTCCAGGGCGCAGTCGAGCCGGACATGGAGAAAAGGGCCCCGTCAGAGGCTTTTTCACGCCGTGACCCAGCTTTGACCCAAAAGCTGGTTTTTCTCTTTCGAAAAAATGATACGAAAACGTATCAGTTCTGGAATTGCAGGCGGCTTACGGGTCGATGGTCCCGCATAGGTTGGAAAAGCGCAGGAAATGATACGAAAACGTATCAAGTGACATTCTTTGGGCGTCGTCATAAATATGCCGAAAACGCCTGGTAGAAAGACGAACAACAACTCGTAAGCCGCGCGCAAGACGCTATCGCAGACGTTGTCGTTTCGTGGGCCACGATAATACGTGACCGCATCATCAAAACATAATAAATACCCTCTGAGCAGGCAATACTCAGAGGGTACGATGGGTCACAAACTGATACGAAAACGTATCACCATTTATTCCCACTCAGTAATCGAATCGTGCATTTCCATGGCCTCTCGTCCACGTGGTGTACCGTCGTCTCCCCGTTAACCGAAATCAGGCACATTTCGCATGTCCGAGTTGAACTCAAATTGAACTCAACGCCGATTTGTCGGTCGGGGGCTTCAAAGCAGAAATATGCAACAGAGCGAGCTCCGCGAGGAAACTCCCATTGATGATTCTATCAAAGGAGGGCGTCAAGCCGACTCACTTGACCGGCCGTGCACCCGACTGCTGAAAACCTCCGTTAAGGGGGTATCCGTCGGCGTTTCGACAGAGAACGCCCCCATAACCGCCGAAATCTACCTTCCGGTGAACCCGCGCTTCCAGTCGAGGTACTCCTCCTCGGAGATCTCCCCAGAGTCCCGCCTCGCGCGCATCGCGGCCCACGCCCTGACCGCCGCGTCGAGCTTCTGGGCGCCGGGCGCCGCTGGGTCCACGGCGACCCGTGCGCCACCCGCGTCCGCCTCGGGCCTCGCGCCGAAGCTCTCCTCGAGCCGGAACAGGACCTCGATCGCGTCGCGCGCCGTCTCGACCCCGTAGTCGGCGAGCGCGGCGGGGGCGACCCCGAGCGCCCTCGCGAGGGCCTCCAGGTGCTGCGGCCGGGGCGTCCTAAGCCCGAGCTCGTAGTTGCGCACCGCGGACTCGGTCACGCCCGCCATCTCGGCGAGCTCGCGCTGCAGGAGGCCGCGCCTCGTCCGGAGCTCGCGTATCCTGCTGCCGTCCGCCATGTCTCCCCTGTCTCTCTCGTATATCTGGTGTACCTGCTTATCTCAGGATAACGCATCAGGATATGAAGGATTGTCATGTTGACCGTTCGATTTCGTGCTGCTAGTATCCGAACTGACAGCACGTTTTCGTGCTGTCGCGAGATTGGAGAGAGATGGAGAGCAGAACCATCGGCGCGGACGAGGTCGCCGAGGCCCTCGGCATGTCGCGCGCCTACGCCTACAAGCTCATCCGCCGGCTCAACAAGGAGATGGAGGAGCGGGGGTGCATCACCGTGCCCGGGCGGGTCAGCCGCGCGTACTTCGAAAAGCGCCTGTTCGAGGGCGAGGGGGATTCCGATGTCGGTGACAAGGGATAAGCGGAACGGCACCTGGTACGTCCAGGCCTGGTACAAGACCTACGACGGCAAGCGCGCCCACAAGGTGAAGCGGGGCTTCAAGACCAAGCCCGAGGCGCTCGCGTGGGAGCGCGACTTCTACGCCGTGCAGGCGGGCGACATGGACATGAAGCTCGTCGACTTCCTCGAGCTCTACAAGAAGGACATGGGGCCGCGCCTGCGCCTGAACACCTGGAAGACCAAGGAGTCCATCATCACGAAGCGCATCCTCCCCTACCTGGGCGAGAAGCGCATGAACCAGATCGCCCCGGTCGACATCGTGAGGTGGCAGAACGAGCTGATGGCCCTCGAGAAGCCGAGCGGGGGCGGGTTCTCCGCGACCTACCTCAAGACCGTCAACAACCAGCTCTGCGCGCTCTTCAACCACGCCGTGCGATTCTACGGCCTCTCGTCGAACCCGTGCCGCAGGGCCGAGTCCATGGGGTCGAAGTCCGCCGGCGAGATGAGGTTCTGGACCAAGGACCAGTACCTCAGGTTCTCGGACGAGATCATGGACAAGCCGCTCTCCTTCCACGCCTTCGAGACGCTCTACTGGTGCGGCGTGCGCGAGGGGGAGCTGCTCGCCCTGAAGCCGCGGAGGTTCGACTTCGAGCGGGGGACCCTCACCGTCGCGGAGTCCTACCAGCGCATCGACGGGCAGGACGTCCTCACCGACCCGAAGACCCCGAAGTCGAAGCGCGTCATCGCCATGCCGCGCTTCTACGCGGAGGAGATGGAGGCGTTCCTCTCCGCGCTCGACCTCGACCCCGACGAGCGGATCTTCCCCGTGACCAAGTACTTCCTCAGCCACGAGATGGCGCGCGGCAGCAAGGCGGCGGGCCTCGAGCCGATCCGCGTCCACGACCTCAGGCACAGCCACGTGTCGCTGCTCATCGACATGGGCTTCACCGCGCTCGCCATCGCGGACCGCATGGGCCACGAGGCGGCCGACATCACCTACCGCTACGCCCATCTGTTCCCCAGCGTCCAGGCCGACATGGCCCGCGCCCTGGACGGGGCGAGAAGGGAGAACTGACATGCCCTGCCCCAACTCCGCCCGCGAGAGGAGCGTCACCATCGGCTTCCGCGTCACGCCCGAGCAGGCCAGGCGCATCGACCTCATGGCGCGCACGTCGGGCATGACCAAGCAGGACTACCTCTACAAGCGGGCCCTCGAGGAGGAGGTCGTCGTCAGGCCCGACGTGCGCGTCTACAAGATGCTCCGCGACGAGATGGCGCGCGTGTACCGGGAGCTCAGGCGCATACGGTCCGCCGGAGAGGTCGACGAGGGGCTCGCCTGGACGGTCGATTTCCTCGCGCGGGAGTTCTCCGCCATGCGCGGCGAGGCGGAGCCCTCGGACGTCGAGCGGGAGGACGCCCTCATCTTCGGCATGTCGCGGAGGTGAGGGGCGAGCCTACCCCCGCCCCCGCCGGCGCCAGCGTGATCGTCGTGCGCGCAGACCCCTCTGTGTCGAGGGTGTGGGACTCCTCTGATGGATGACCCGCACTTCCCAAGCGCTTTCCCCCGTCCGCCTCAATCGGGTATACTTCAGTCATTGTGAAAAGCCCTAGGGCTTTTAGCGGCTGCGGGTACCTGTACCTTCAGCCGCATTTTTCTTATCTTTTGGAGCCGATATGGAAGACCCCGGCGCAGCGACAACAAAGGAACGGCCACTCATCGACGCCGCTCAGCAGGTCCGTCACCTCAAGGAGCGAGGGGTCCGCTTCGAGCTGACGGACGAGCGGGAGGCCGAGCGATTCCTACGGGAGAGCAACTTCTTCTTCAAGGTGAAGGCGTTCGCGAAGTGCTTCTCCAGATACACCAACCCCAGCTCGGAGCACTTCGGCTCCTACATCGGCCTCGACTTCGCCTACCTCGCCGAGCTCACGAAGCTCGACCACCACCTCCGCGAGACGGTCCTCTCCCTCACCCTCGACATCGAGCACTACATGAAGGTCGAGCTCAACAGGATGATCATGGACGCGGGAGACGACCCCTATGAGCTCATGGCGTCCTTCTTCGACTCCGAGCGCGAGAGGAAGGTCAGGGTCCTCGAGAAGAGGGTCGACCTTTGCTCCGTTCGGTCGAAGGCCCCGACCGTCATGGACCTGTCCGGAGGCCTGGCGGCATCGGACGCCAGGTCCGCCATCTCCGCCCTCGCCTCCCTGCTGCACCTGGCATCGGACTCGCTCGGCGGGATAGACCCCGACCACACCGAGAGGAGCCTCGCCGGGCTGGGCGGGTCCTCGTACACCCGCGGACTCGTCGAGAAGTACGGGAACCCCGGGCACATGGCGGTCTGGAGCTACCTCGAACTCGCATCCTTCGGGGGCGTCATCTCGCTCTACAAGTACTACGTCTTCGAGCGGCAGGCGATGAAGGACGGGGAGGCGGTAAAGGGCCTGCTCTTCCCGACGAAGGCGCTGAGGAACGCCGCCGCCCACAACGGGAACATGCTCAGCACGCTCGGCTCGAAGCTGAGGAAGCCCGTCGGCTCCATCTCGAGGATGGCGGTCGAGGAGCTGGGAATCGACCGAGAGCTCGTGTCGCTCACCAAGAGGGCGCCCATCGTCCACGACTTCACCGCCCTCGCCCTCTGCTACATGCACCTAGTCAAGAGCGAGGACGCGAGAGGGGACGCCGCAGAGAAGCTCCGAGCCCTGCGCAGGCGATTCATGGCGCACAAGGGCTACTTCTCCAAGCAGGGCGAGTTGAAGAACGGTCTGGCCATGCTCAGCGAGGTCATGGACAGGGCGGCCGACCGGCTCTCACGGCCATAACGGACACGTCTCGTAGCACCAGAAGTCAGCTCTCCGTATCCATCACCGCCCAGCTCACAGGCGCAATACCCGGAATAGACATTAGACAAGAGGGATGGGTGGCCTGATAGTCCCCGGATTTTGTCCTACGTTGCATCGAGGCGGAGGCATACACCGCCTTTCGAGCGCGAGTGACGCCGACGTACAGCAGGCCGATTTCCTCGATAAGCCCGTCTGGCATTCTCCTCATATCGACAATCCGGCAACTTTGCGCGGAACGTGAGCACATACCAGTCCTATCGCACTGAATACACATTCCTCCCGGCCAATCTAAACGCGTGACACCCGGGATGAAAACGCTGTCCCACTCGAGCCCCTTGGCGGAATGAACGGTCATCATCGAGATGCCAGCATCGAGGTAATCCGAGAAACGCCGCAGGGAGCCCTCGGAGAAGATGCTCAAGATATAGTCGCGCCGCTCCGAAGGGCTCATCGCCGCGCAATCTGCCGCAAGGTGTTTCCTCAGCGCTCCGAGAAGCATGGCGTAGGACCGCCCATACTCGAATCCCTTGGAGCCGGAAAGGAGCTCTTCGGAGACGGACTCGATGATTCTGTCTGCAGCGGAACGACTGACGCCTTTTTCACCAGGTGCTGCATCGACAATCTTGGAGAGGGCAAGCGCGTTGAACGCCATGAATTCCGAGCTTGTATCTGAGAAGAGTCCGTTGAAGTACGAGACGCCCTCTTCGTCCAACCCGTCCATGATGAGGTCGGCAAGGGGGCCGCGCTTGCGAACGAGAATTGCGGTTCTCCCTCCCTCGCCTTGCGCAAGCTCTGCGACTTTGGAAACGATGGCAGCCGCTTCGCCTTGCTGCGTTGAGCTGATGAGGACGGGCAGTCGGGGTGTTCCGCCGACAGGGCCTCCCTTCATGTTGGAGCGAATCGCGGCACCGAGCTCTCCGATGATAGATCCTTCGGAAAACCTATGGTTATGCTCGAGTTCAAGCGGCAAGAGGCGTAGGTCGGTAGATGCCTTTTCCTTTAGTCCCGTCATCGCGCCAATAAAGCCGTAGACGCGCTGGATGGGATCGCCGAACATGCAGATTCCCGACTCTTCTGAAAGCAGACCATTTAGGAAGATATAGCACAGGGCATTTGTGTCCTGCGCCTCGTCGACAAGCACGACAGGATAAGCTGCCGACAGATAGGACCTCAGCTTCGGACAGAGGGCAAGCAATTCGATTGCAAGGGAGATCATCGCGGAGTATGGCAAGATGCCATTCGGCACAAATCTATCCCTGATGACTTTATTAAAGGGGCAAATCAAGCGCCTCAAGTCTTCGTCTCGACCGTGTCTCATGGAGCTGAGAAAGCTGTCGACGACTTTCTTTTCATCGTAAGTTATGCCGCCGCCTCGCGAAATCAGTTCGTCGACAGCACCATTGTCATCAAGCATGGAAAGCTCGTCGACGCAGGCTGGCAGCGAGAGCGATCTCCAGTACCTTCGCAGCAGAGCCCATGCGAAACCGTGGAAGTTGGTTGTCATGACTCTGCCCTCGAAGCGCCGTGCCGCGGAACCGGGAAGCGCCGACAAGGCGGCGCTCATGTCCGCCCGCATCCTCCGCGCCGCGGCGACGCTAAAGGTCAGGGCCATGACCCTTTTTGGTGGTGGGACTTCACCGGATGCCAGCAGCCAGCATGCTCGTCCGGTCATCGCCGTCGTCTTCCCATAGCCCGCCGGCGCCTCCACAAAGACCCTCCTTGATGACGTGAAGATCGCAAAGAGCTGTGACTCGTCCCCACCGCAGCGCTCTTCGATCGCAGCCCTGACACCATTTCTCAGGTCATCTTGCCTCCACAGCATCAGAGCCCCGCCGCCCTGCGAATGATGCTCTCGTAGCATGCGGGAACGCTGTCGGCACCAAGCTCCTCCGCCAAAGCCACGCCGAATCTAACGCCCTTGTTCGATGAAAGCCATGCATGCATGAGCGCACGCGCTTTGGGCGTGTCAGCGAATTCCCCATCGAACTCCACTCCCTGGAAATCGTACTCAGGGTCCGTCAAATTGACGTCGTAGGCAGCGCACGCCTTTTGTAGCACATTGCTATTGCCCTTAATGGGTGTTGCCCTTTGCAAGCGATCCTCAGACTCAAGAAGCGTGATGAACGAGCTCTGGTTGCCTTTCGCAAAGAGAGCGTCGATGACCTCGGCTTCGAAATCCCGCTCGGTCGTCGTTATGTGATCTCCCGAAGTGTTAGGCGCCCCGTTATCCCTGTCGACGATGGAAAAGCTTGGGATCTCGAACTCGCCCAGGAGCTCACAAAGTGGCCCCACACTCCCCTTCCCTCCGGCCTTAATCGCCACAACTCCATAATCGTCCAAATCCATCCCAAGGCTGCGCGCGAAGACTGGGATGGCTCCGGACTCCGTCTCCCCCTCAAAGGCCAAAACCGACCAGGCGAAAAAAGCCTCCCTTATCGAATCAAAGCTCCGTATTAGGTGCTTTTCCGCCTTGCTGGACAGGGCGATATCCGTTCCGCACTTGACCGTCGGGGAACCTTCGCCTTGCCCAAACCGCACGATGTTCTTGTAGCCGCGAGCCAAAATGTTTGGGGAATGCGTCACCATGATGAGCTGGGCCTTGATTGAATCGATTCCGAAATAGGTCTTAAGAAGGGCGTTGAACTTGTCATCCTTCCCCTCGCAAATCCTGTGCAGGCTCTTTGAGAGCCGCCTCTGCATATACGGGTGGAGGTGGGCCTCGGGCTCGTCGTATGCCAGCACGGCATGCAGCACAAGCTCGCCGTCGGCGCCCAAGCAGAGGCTCTCTAAAAGGCGTGTGGGCGAGAGGCGCATAATGCTCTCGACTATCGAGAGAGAGGCGATGGCAAGGTACTGCAGGCCTACCCCCGCCTTTTTGAAATGGACGCCACTTTTATCCAGCAAGGCAACCAAGCTTCCAAGCGATCCATCATCCGACACATCGACGCCCGTCTTCACCCCATACGACGACAAGATGGGGACATCGTCGACGATTGCATTGAGCTCTGAAGCCAGACCCTCAAGCTCCTTATCGTCGAGAAAGTCGGAAACTCCCTTACTCTCCTTTTCAAGGTAAAGCGCGATGCCCTTGGCGAGAACCTTGCCGACCCCTCGGGTACCGTCAAACGCCAAGTCTCCCCTGTTGAATGTTGCCGTCGAGTACCTGAACATGTGCACGGACCTCATCAGTGAAGGAGGGATCTTTTCCCCGCTTCCCTCGAGCTCGAACTCTATTCGGGAATCCGGGTCGTCGGCAAAGGCGTGTACGGTGATGGTGTCTCCGGTCATGGGGTCGATGTCGAGCCCCGTCGTTCCGAGCTCGTCCTCGTCCATCTTTAGCGTGACTACAGCCCCTGACCGCTTTCCGACGTCAGCGAAGTCCTCCTCGCTGATCATTGCTTGATTGAAGATTGTATTGAGCAGGTCGAGCACGTTCGATTTGCCGAGGTTGTTCTCCCCGACGATATAGTTCACGTCCTCGTCAAGCTTTATCGACACGCCATCGAGGTTCCGGTAGTTCTCGATCGTTAATTCGACAATCCTCATGTGGCCTCCGACCTTTAAGGTTCCACAGCTTCCATCAGTCTGACACGTTGCGTGTTGTGCTAAGCCGAGGCCGGCGGATGCCGGTTATTCCTCGTACGCGCAGCCTGTCACGGGTCCCGCTTTCCCCGCAAGGGCCGCGATGCTTTTCCGGCTTCGCCTTCGCTTCCTCCCTTGCAGCGCGCGGAGTCCCCCTCCGCTCCCGTCCTGAACGGTCGGCAGCAAACGAAGTGTAGCCGTCACGGAAGGAGCGTGGGGACGAAGGGGGAGAACCTAGAGGCCGGCGTATTCTCCATGGGACCAAAACGGCCCCGCACGCTTATGTTCCAAGAACCCGGCTCTTTGCGACTGCAAATTCCTCATCGCTGAGCTCTCCCTTCTTATGAAGCTCTGCAAGCCTCGAGAGCTCGTCTACAAAGGAAGTGCTCGCGTTGTCGGCGGATTCCGACGAGGGGAATGACAGGAAGACCGGATTCGAAGCGGCATCGTACCGGATCGGGCTCTCGGCGCCCTGCGCAAGTCGTAGTATCGCTGTCCGGGGACACGAGGGGTTCTGGGCGACGTTCCCACGTACGCCCCAGCTCGTATCATCTGTGAGCCGCTCCAGCGCCCCAAGCGGGCACAAGGGGTTCCCGGCGACGCTCTCGCGCACGTCTCGGTCCGCGTCGGCGGCGAGCCGTGCCAGCGCCTCAGGCGGGCACGAGGGGTTCCTGGCGACGCGATTGCGGACGCCCCGATCCGCGTCAACGGCGAGCCGCGAAAGCACGCCAGGCGGGCACGAGGGGTTCCCGGCGACGCCCTCGCGCACGAACGGGTCCGCGTCGGTCGCGAGTCGTACCAGCGCCTCCGATGGGAGCGAGGGATTCCGGGCAACCCACAAGCGTACGCCCGAGTCCGCGTCGGCAGCGAGCCGTGCCAGCGCCTCAGCCGGGCACAAGGGGTTTCGGGCGGCGGAGCGGCGCACGTCTCGGTCCGCGTCGGCGGCGAGCCGCGAAAGCGCGCCTGGCGGGCACGAGGGGTTCCCGGCGACGCCCTCGCGCACGACCGGGGCCGCGTCGGCCTCGAGCCGCGAAAGCGCGCCTGGCGGGCACGAGGGGTTCCCGGCGACGCCCTCGCGCACAAGCCAGTCCGCGTCGGCCTCGAGCCGCGAAAGCGCGCCAGGCGGGCACGAGGGGTTCCCGGCGACGCTCACGCGCACGAACGGGTCCACGTCGGTCGCGAGCCGCGTCAGCGCCTCCGGCGGGCACGAGGGGCTTCGGGCGACGCACTTGCGCACGTCCGAGTCCGCACAGGCGGCGAGCCGCGCCAGCGCCTCCGGCGGGCACGAGGGGTTCCCGATGGCGTACTCGCACACGAAAGAGTCCGCGTCGGCGGCGAGCCGCGCCAGCGCCTCCGGCGGGCACGAGGGGCTCTTGGCGGCCGGACGACGCACGAGCCAGTCCGCGTCGGCGGCGAGCCGCGAAAGTGCCTCCGGCGGGAGCGAGGGGTTCCCAGCGGCGTTCTCGCGCACGACCGGGTCCGCGTCGGCGGCGAGCCGCAAAAGCGCCTCCGGCGGGCACGAGGGGTTCAGGGCGGCGTTGCGGCGCACGCCCCGGTCCGCGTCGGCGGCGAGCCGCGCCAGTGTTTCCGTCGGGCACGAGGGGTTCCGGGCCACGCCGGAGATCAAGTCCGTAGGCCAACCTTCAGAGAGAAGGTCGTAAACATCTCGGGGGATCTCGCACTTGTCAAATGCGTCAGTAAAGATGGTCCGGCGTCTATTCTGAGTCTCCTGTAAGATATCCATGATTCCCCAACCCGAATAATGTCTCGCCCCAGGTTAGAAACAATTATATTTGCGAAATGTCCAGTTTGCTTTTGACAAGTCGCCGAACGAAAGGACACATCAGCAGTAACGGCCTTTGCAACTGCAATGTCCCCAGCCATATAGAAGGTACCCGAAACATCAGTGAGCCAATGAAATGTAGGGGTCGCAAACAGCCGAGAAAGGCGAAAAGGACTCTTCGCCGTTCACCTGCCATCGCGCTTCCGGATCGCCCCGTCATCGCCGTACAACATGGTCTGGCACTTCCGATTCCGCATGGGCCCCACTGCCATCTTCTCAGCGCGCCACCGGCTTTTGGCATTGCCGTGAACTTGATGACACCACCGATGACAATCTCACGCGTTTGCTTCTCCGCCCTCTTTTCGCGCGGCAAATCCTTTAGCCGATTGCGTGTAGATCCTGACTCTGATTCAGCGGTCGTACTGGACGGCAAACCCATCGGGCTTCCGGAAAGCGTGTCGCGCGCGAGGCGCATGCCACCGAGCGCGGAAAAGCCCCGGTAAAGCTCCTGGACCTAGAGGCTTCCGGGTCAGAGCTTTCTCCATATCTCCCTTCCGCGTCTCCGCACTATCGAGCGCAAACCCGTTGGCTGAAACGGAAAATGTACGTTGGTGGAATCGGTACCGCCCGTTGGTCTAAACTGCGAATCTCAAATTAGTGGCGACACACACTCCCCTCCTCGTCCTGTCCGCCGTGAGATCGTCTATCAGACAAGTCTGGATGACCTCGTCGAGTTCCGCGAACTCGCCGCGCATCGCGTTCTCGATGGCGGAGAAGCTCGCAATCATGTCGTGTAGGATCTGCTTCTTCTCCTCGAGGGTGTAGCTCTCGGGCGAGATGTCCACGAGCTCCGCCATGAAGTAGGCGTGGTCCTCGGCGTCCTCGAGTGCCTTCCAGTCGGTCATTTTTGCGCTCCTTTTCTCCTCCCCTGGGGCTCCAGAGCCCTCTGGGGCGGTACGAATTCCGGTACGAATAAACCCGAACGGAGCGTTTCCCCGCGTGACGAAGGGTTCTGCCCGACTTGGACAAAACCCTTCGTTGACCTGCTATTTTGTTACTTTTCGCTCAGAATCGTTGCGAACCGTTTTGAGGGGCGAATCACTCCCACTCGATCGTCGCGGGCGGCTTGCTCGTGATGTCGTACGCCACGCGGTTCACGCCGGGGACCTCGGCCACGATGCGGCCGGAGATGCGCGCGAGCACGTCGTAGGGCAGCTTGGCCCAGTCGGCGGTCATGGCGTCGCTCGACTCCACGGCACGCAGAATCACCGGGCGCGCGTAGGTACGCTCGTCGCCCATGACGCCCACGCTCATGATGTCGGGCAGGACGGCAAAGTACTGCCAGCAGCTGTGCTCGGAGTTGCGCTCGCCGGTCGCCTCGAACAGGCGCGCGTTGTAGGCATCGAGCTCCTCGCGCACGATGGCGTCGGCGTTCTTCAGGATCTCGAGCTTCTCGGGGCTGACCGCGCCGATGATGCGGATGGCCAGGCCCGGACCCGGGAACGGCTGACGGTACACGATGTGCTCGGGCAGACCGAGCGCCAAGCCGAGCTCGCGCACCTCGTCCTTGAAGAAGTGGTCGAGCGGCTCGATGAGATCGAAGTGCACGCCCTCGGGGAACGGAATCAGGTTGTGGTGGCTCTTGATGGTCGAGGCCTTGCCGCCGGTCTTGCGCGCGCCGCTCTCGATGATGTCGGGGTAGATCGTGCCCTGGGCCAGGTACTTCACGCCGTCGAGCTGCTGGGCCACGGCGAAGAACTCCTTCCAGAACTGCGTGCCGATGATGCGGCGCTTCTCCTCGGGCTCCGTCACGCCGTCGAGCAGGGCGGCATAGCGCTCCTCGGCGTGCACGTGGATGAAGTCCACGTCGAACTGCTTGGTGAAGACCTCCTCCACCTGCTCGGGCTCGCCCTTGCGCAGCAGGCCGTGGTTGATGAACACGCAGGTCATCTGGCGACCGATGGCGCGGGCGCCGAGCGCGGCGACCACGCTCGAGTCGACGCCGCCCGACAACGCCAGGATCACGCGATCGTCGCCCACGGTCCTACGGATGTCCGCGCACATGGACTCGACCAGGTTGTCCATGGTCCACGTGGGCTCAAGCCCGCAGATGCCGAACAGGAAGTTCGAAAGGATCTGCTGGCCGTACTCGGTGTGACGAACCTCGGGATGGAACTGCGTGGAATACAGCTTCTTCTCGGGGCACTCCATGGAGGCCACGGGGCACACCTCGGTGGAGGAGGTCACCACGAAGCCCTCGGGCGCACGGGAGACGGCATCGCGATGGCTCATCCACACGGTCTGCTCGATAGGCGTGGCGTTGAACAGCGCGCTCTCGCGGTCGCGCTCGATCGTCGCCGGGCCGTACTCGCCGATCTCGGAGTGGGAGACCTCGCCGCCCAGAGCAACCGCCATGGTCTGATGACCGTAGCAGAAGCCCAGCACGGGAATGCCAAGCTCGAGCACCTCGGGGTCGATCGACGGGGCGTCCTCGGCGTACACTGAGGCGGGGCCGCCGGAGAGAATGAGGGCCGACGGGTTCAGGGCGCGAACCTCGTCAGCGGTGATATCGCACGGAACGATCTCGGAGTACACATGCAGGTCGCGCACGCGGCGGGCGATGAGCTGGCCGTACTGCGCGCCGAAGTCAAAGACCAGAACCTTCTGGCCGGCACTATTCGAAGAAGATTGCGACATGCTGCTCCCTTTCTGCATGCAATCGGTAGGCGGCGGCATGCGCCGCGCGCTCGAACCCCCCTATCATACATGCTCGCAGGGCATCTCCCGAAAACTGCACCGCATCAGCGGGTTTATGGGGCCGCCGATGCGCACGCGTCCCAAAAGGGGCCGGAGATGATCGGCGCGCTGCCGACAAGTTTGTACCTGGCACCATCTTGTCGCACAATAGGTGCGAATCGGTCCGCAAACGAACGAGGGGTGCGCGATGAAAAAGATTCTGCTTCTTGCCACCGGCGGCACCATCGCCTCCGCCGAGGACGGCCACGGCCTCTCGCCCACGCTCACCGGCGACGACCTGGCCCGTGCCGTGCCCGAGATCGCGAACCTCGCCCATATCGGCGTGCAGCAGCTCATGAACATCGACAGCACCAACATGCGCCCGCGCGACTGGCGGCGCATCGCGCGCGCCATCGTCGAGGCCTACGACGAGTACGACGGCTTCGTGGTGCTCCACGGCACCGACACCATGGCCTACACCGCCGCGGCGCTCTCCTACCTCATCCAGGACAGCCCCAAGCCCATCGTGCTCACCGGCTCGCAGAAGCCCATGGGCGATTCGTTTACCGACGCCAAGCTCAACGTGTTCCAAAGCATCGTCTACGCCGTGGACGAACGCAGCCACGACGTGGTCATCGTGTTCAACGGCGCCGTGATCGCCGGCACGCGCGGACGCAAGCAGCGCACCATGAGCTTCAACGCGTTCAAAAGCGTCAACTACCCGTCGCTGGCCTACGTGCGCAACGACCGCATCATCCGCAGCGGCGATGCGCTCGCGCGCGCCCACGGCGTGATGCTGCCGAAGGCCTCCATCGACTGCCCGCACTTCTTCGATGAGCTCGATGAGCGCGTCTTCGTGCTCAAGCTCACCCCGGGGATCGAGCCGGAGGTCTTCGAGCTGCTCAAACCGCGCTACGACGCCATCATCCTCGAGACGTTCGGCATCGGCGGCATCCCCGACTACGAGCGCACCACACCCGGCGCCCTCACCTTTAAGCAGGCGATCTTTGATTGGGTGGACTCCGGCCGCACGATGGTCATCACCACGCAGGTGCCCGAAGAGGGCCTCGATCTGGGCGTCTACGAGGTCGGACGCGCCTATGCGGAGCACCCCGGCATCCTCAAGGGCGACGACATGACCACCGAGGCGCTCGTCGCCAAGACGATGTGGGCGCGCGGCCAGACAAGCGACCCCACCCGTATCGAGGAGCTGTTCTACCAGCCGGTCAACTACGACCGCCTGCCGACCGCTTAGTTTTTTGCGAGCGCTCCATCGAATCAGGCGTCTATGCACAGGGGCCCGCGCGCGTGCGGGCCCCTGTGCATAGACGCCTGATCTGATTTCACGGACCTCGCAAGACGAGGTCCCCGGGCTAGAACACGAGCGGGTTCGTACCCGTCAGCACCATGTACAGCAGGTAGGCATTGGCCACGTTGATGACCGCGGTGGTGATGACGCCGCTGCGCAGGAAGCGCTCGGCCAGGCTCACGGCCATGGTCATGGAGTCCTTGGCGTGCTCGGCGGCCTTGCGCGCCGTCTGCACGTAGATGCCAAAACCGAACGCGACCGACATCGCCGCCGGAATCAGCATCTCAAACTTGCTGCCGTACCGCGTGACCGCGCCGCTGGCATCGAAGCGCATGGGAACCTCATCGGGAAGCCCCGGGACGAGCACGAGCGCGATGACGACCGGAATGAGCGCGAGCACGATGGTGGCGATGCCGAGGTAGCCCGCCTTCTTTCCGTATTTGAACATAGACAGAGAGGACATTGCAGGTAGCTCCTTTATGCGCGCGCGGGACAGCCGATGCGCGCAGCGTTTGCGAAACGGATACGAACGACTCGCCCCACCTTACACGTTAAAGCGGAAGTGCACCACGTCGCCATCTGCCATGACATACTCCTTGCCCTCCATGCGGAGCTTGCCGGCGGCCTTGGCGCCCTGCTCGCCCCCGAGCTCGATGTAATCGTCATAGCTGATGACCTCGGCCTTGATGAAGCCGCGCTCGAAGTCGGTGTGGATGACGCCGGCGGCCTGAGGAGCCGTGGCGCCCTGGCGCACCGTCCACGCCTTGACCTCCATCTCGCCCGCCGTGAAGAACGACTGCAGGCCGAGCAGCTTGTAGGCGGCCTGGGCGAGCACCTCCAGGCCCGGGCGCTCGAGCCCCAGCGTCTCCAGGTACTCGGCAGCTTCCTCAGGGTCGAGCTCGGACAGCTCGGCCTCGACCTTGGCGCAGATGGGGATGGGGGTCACGCCGTCGATGGGCGCGAGCTCCTCCCCGAGCATGTCCTCGTCCACGTTGGCGACGTACAGAATCGGCTTCATGGTGAGCAGGAAGAGGCCCTTGGCGGCGGCGCGCTCCTCGTCGGTCATGTCGAGCGCGGCGGCGCGGTTGCCCTCGTTCAGCCAGGCGACCAGGCGCTTGGCGATCTCGAGCTTCGGCACGAGGTCGTGGTCGCGCTTGGCCTCCTTCTCCAGCTTGGGCAGCTGCTTCTCAAGCGTCTGGATGTCGGCCAGGATGAGCTCGGTCATGATGGTCTCGGCGTCGCCCGCCGGGTCCACGAAGTCGCCCGTGCGGCCGACCTCGCGCATGACGTTGGGGTCTTTGAAGTAGCGCACGACCTCGCAGATGGCGTCGGTCTCGCGAATGTTGGCCAAGAACTGGTTGCCCAGGCCCTCGCCCTCGTTGGCGCCCTTGACGAGGCCGGCGATGTCCACGAACTCAACCGTCGCGGGCACGATGCGGCCAGGGTGGACGATCTCGGCCAGCTTGCCCAGGCGGTCGTCGGGCACGTCCACGATTCCCACGTTGGGATCGATCGTGGCAAACGGGTAGTTCGCCGCAAGGCCGCCCTTCTTGGTAAGCGCGGTAAAGAGCGTCGACTTGCCCACGTTGGGCAGGCCCACGATGCCGATTGACAGTGCCATGAATCGCTCGCTTTCTATCTTCGGGCCGCCTCGCTTGAGGATGCGGCCATCTCATCTGCACCTATCGTAGCGACGCGGCGCGTCGCACGGGATGGCGGCCTACTCGGCCATCTTCTCCACGGAATCGAGCACCTTGGTGAGGACCTTCTTGCCCTCCTCCTTGGTCTTGGCGATCTCGGCGCGCGTCTTCGCGGCGTCGGCAGCCTTCTTCTGCGCATCGGGATCGGCCATGACCAGGTCGCTCGCATCGTGCTCGACCATCTTGAGGGCGTGCTCCTCGCAGACCTCGACGCACAGGCCGCAGCCCACGCAGTACGCCGGCTCCACCGTGAAGCGGCCCGACCCCAGCAGATCGGTCGCGTGCGTGGGGCACTTCTTGACGCAGTCCCCACACGCCGTGCACTTCTCGAAGTCGCATTCGGGCGTGCTCACCTGGATGTTCTTCGCAAGCTCGGGATGCTCCTGCAGGGTGGACAGCACGAGCTGCCGGCGCTGGATGAGCAGGCGGCGACGCTTCTGCGTCGTGGTGCCGCATGCCGCCTTGAGCGTCTTTTCGAGCTCGCTGATCTTCTTGGAGTGGTCGCGCAGGCGCTGCGTGACCGAGGCGACGGCGGCGGTTGCCGGGTTGAGCTTGCTCACCGCCAGGCCGGTCGTCTTCATGATGTTGTCCATGAACTCCTTGCGCTCATATTCACGGCGCTTCACGCATTTGAGCTGCTTGGCATCGACCTCAAGGCCCAAACCGGTGCCCGCCCACTCCTCGGCGGTGGCGATCGAGTCGCCCAGGACCTCCTCGCCGGTGGTGGTGCGGCAGCGCTCGCAGATGTCGAGCGGCAGGTAGACGCTCACGTTGGGATAGTCCGCCATGACCGAGAACCACACCTCGGGCGGAACGTCACCGATGCACGCGACCACGACCTCGTTTTCGCGCGGCATCCGGCGCAAAGCGCGGGTACAGGTCACATATGCCGTGTTGTACGCCGCCGCGGCGCCGGCGATGGCGTCGTAGAGTTTCTTGGGCGTCAGGCGCGGCGTCACGAAGGCCTCGGTGGGGCACACGCTCACGCACAGGCCGCACTTGCGGCAGCTGTCCTTGATATCGATGCTGAAGTCCTCGATCTCGATGGCGTTCACCGGGCAGGCGTCCATGCACGCCGTGCAGCTGCTCTTCTCGTAGTTGCACACCAGGCACGGGATGGAGTTCGCGCGCGGCTTGTCCTTGTAGTCAGCCGGGTTCCAGTGCGGCGCGCCGTCGCCCTCGCCTCCCATGAGCGCGTCGGTGACGCCGCCCAGGGGGTTCTTCAGGGCGCTCAGGCCCTTGCTGATGTCGATGATGTCGTCAAACAGATCGTGCTGTTGCGCCATGCGGCTCTCCCTATGCAGATGCTGAAGGCCTTTGGGGCCCCTCCTGTGCAACCGTTTTATTTTAGCGGGAATGGCCGCACGTCACACGGCAAAGCGCCAAATCGCGCCGAAGGCTCATGCGGTCGCGGTGCGAACGCGCAGGCGCGACGTCGCGTGCTAGTCGACCGGCCCGCGATAGAAGCGGCCGTAGAAGCTTTCCGTGCGGAAGACGTTGATGACCGCGCGGTCGTCGTGCGCGCGCACGAGCGCCACGATCTCGCCCACCTCGTAGGACGACACGACGGTCTCGATGCGCCAGAACGTCTTGCGGCTGTAGCCGCCGATCATCTCGTAGCACGACGAGCCGTGCTTGAACGCATCGTGATAGGCCTCGAGGATGTCGTCGGGCTTGGTCGTGGTGATCTGCAAGGTCATGCGATCGTAGCGGTGATAGAACATCTCGATCGTCTTGGTCGAGATGAACTGGAAGATGATGGAGTAGGCGGCGGCGGTCCATCCGAACAGGGAGCCGAAGATCAGCAGCACCACGCAGTTGCCCGCGAACACGAGCCCCCAGATGGACTTGCCCGTCTTGTTGGAGACCATGAGCGAGATGAAGTCGGTGCCCGCGGTCGAGGCGCCGCCGCGCAGCGCGATGGCAATCGACAGGCCGTAGATGAACCCGCCGAACACCACGAGCAGCACCGGCTCGTTGAGCATCGGCTCGAAGCGCATCTGGCTCAAGAAGAAACTGGCGAGGAAGACCTGAATCATCGAGAAGATGACGAAGCGCTTGCTGATGCTCTTCCAGCAAACGATGGCCACGGGAATGTTGAGCACCACCATGCCCACAAACGTCGGGAAGCTGAAGCCGAACAGCGAGGTGATGCGGTCGATGAGGATGGCGAGTCCGGTGAATCCGCTCGACAGCAGGCCGGCGGGCTGCACGAACACCTGGATGGCATAGGCCTGCAGCAGCGCCGAGACGATCACGAAGCACAAGGTGATGGCGCGGCGGACGATACGGCGGCGGCGAAGGCTGCGCAGATGCTCGACCTCGGCGACGACATCGGCGACGACCGGCGCCTCGCTGATGCGGCGGTGCTTTCCGGAAGATCCCTCTTTGCGCTCGCGCTCCTTCAGCGCCGCGCGCGCCTGCGCGTCGCGCACATAGGTACCCTCTTCCGGCTTGTCCCACTCCTCGGCCATGCCCGCCAAACCTCCCTGCGAACCCAAGGCGACCCAAGATGCAACGGCATGGTAACACCGGCGGCATGGAGCCAAGGCGACAATTCAAGCAGTGGCTGGCGCATCCCCGTCAACGCCCCAACCCAAGACAACGCCCGGGACACCCCCTTCACCGCCCGCCGCTCACAAGGGGGTAAACGCAGGAAGGCCCCAAGGCCCTCTCCTGAGCGATTCCGCAGCGCCGTAACGGCGAGGAGATTCGCAAGAACCCCTTCCTCGCCCGCCGTCACAAGGGGGTAAACGCAGGAGCGCCCCTCGGTGATCCCGCGCGAACATTCCGCAGGCCGTAAGGCCGAGGACGTTCGCAAGGGACACCGAGGGGCGCTCCGGTGGGAGTTTATCCCCTTTGCGGCTTAGTACATGCCGCCACCCTGCTGACCGGCGGAAGCGGCAGCGATGGCATCCTCAAGAGCGGTGTTCTTGGGGACATCGGTGACGGTGGCCTCGGTGATGAGGATCAGCGAGGCGACGGAAGCGGCGTTCTGCAGCGTGGTGCGGGTGACCTTGACCGGGTCGAGCACGCCCATGGCGATCATGTTGCCCCACTCGCCGTTGGCGGAGTTCAGGCCCTCGCCCGCAGGCAGGGACGCGACCTTGTCGACCACGACAGCGCCCTCGAAGCCAGCGTTCTTGGCGATGGTGGCGACCGGAGCGGTCAGCGCCTTCTTGATGATGTCGATACCGATCTGCTCCTCGGGATCCTCGACCTCGATGCTGTCGAGCGCAGGGATGGCGTCCATGAAGGCCACGCCGCCGCCGGCGACGATGCCCTCCTCGACGGCTGCGCGGGTCGCCTGCAGGGCGTCCTCGACGCGGTGCTTGATCTCCTTGAGCTCGGTCTCGGTCGCAGCGCCGACCTTGATGACGGCGACGCCGCCGGAGAGCTTGGCGAGGCGCTCCTGGAGCTTCTCGCGGTCGAACTCGGAGTCGGTGTGCTCCAGCTCGCCCTTGATCTGGGCGACGCGGTTGGCGATAGCCTCCTTGGAGCCCGCACCGTCGACGATGGTGGTGTTGTCCTTGGAGACGGTCACGGACTTAGCGGTGCCCAGCATATCGGCGGTGATGTCGGCAACCTTGATGCCAAGCTCGTCGAGGGCAGCCTGGCCGCCGGTCAGCACGGCGATGTCCTCGAGCATGCGCTTGCGGCGATCGCCGTAGCCGGGGGCCTTGACGGCGCAGACGTTGAGGGCGCCGCGGATCTTGTTGAGGACGAGCGTGGGCAGCGCCTCGCCGTCGATGTCCTCAGCGATGATCAGCAGGGCCTTGCCGGCGCGGGACACGGCCTCGAGCACGGGCATGATGTCCTGGACGTTGGAGATCTTCTGATCGGTGATGAGGATGTAGGGATCCTTGAGGGTGGCCTCCATGCGATCGTTGTCGGTGACGAAGTACGCGGAGACGTAGCCCTTGTCAAACTGCATGCCCTCGACGGTGTCGATGGTGATGTCGAAGGTCTGGCCGTCCTCGACGGTGATGACGCCGTCCTTGCCCACGACGTCCATGGCGTCGGAGATCTTGGCGCCGACGTTGGGGTCGCCCGCGGAGATGGTGCCGACCGAAGCGATCTGCTCCTTGGTCTCGACCGGCTGCGCGTGGTCCTTCATGGCCTCGACGGCGGCGTTGACGGCCTTGTCGATGCCGCGGCGGATGGCCAGCGGGTTGGCACCGGCGGCCACGTTGCGCAGGCCGTCGTTGACGATGGCCTGGGCGAGCAGGGTCGCGGTGGTGGTGCCGTCACCCACGGTGTCGTTGGTCTTGGTGGCGACCTCCTTCACCAGCTGAGCGCCCATGTTCTCGATGTTGTCCTCGAGCTCGATCTCCTTGGCGACGGAGACGCCGTCGTTGGTGATCGTGGGAGCGCCGTAGGAGCGCTGCAGGGCGACGTAGCGGCCCTTGGGGCCCATGGTGACGGTGACGGCGTCGGCCAGGGTGTTGACGCCCTTCGCGAGTTTGGCGCGCGCGTCGGTATCGAACGTGATGTTCTTAGCCATTGTGTATTCCTCCAAAGAAAGATTCAGCAAGCGGAAGCGTTGGAAAAACGCGTGCTACTCGACGATCGCGTAGATGTCGTCGGCGCGCATGAGGAGGTAGTCCTCGCCGTCGACCTTGATCTCGTTGCCGCCGAACTTGCCGTAGATGACGTGATCGCCCACCTTCACGTCCATGGGGACACGCTCGCCCTTGTCGTTGACCTTGCCGGCGCCGACGGCGACGACCTCGCCGCGCTGCGGCTTCTCCTGGGCGTTGCTGGCGATGTACAGGCCGGAAGCGGTCTTCTGCTCGGCTGCATCCGGCTTGATCAGAACACGGTCTCCAAGCGGCTTAAGGCTCATGCTAGGTTCCTCCTTCGTTCGGTCGGGGCGGTGCGCACACGCGTCCGCCGCGGCCCTTGCCTTAACTACGCCAAGAATAATACCCACCTCTATCGACTTATACAACGCAAAGGCAAAAAATCTAAATTCTTGGCACTTAGATTTCTTCAGTCCCAACCCGCAAGTACGCGAACTGGGGGCGACGGCGCGCCGACACGTGAAATGACGCCAGTCGTTTCTTTGCAATCGGAGAGCCCGTGGCGACCCCGTCCCACATCGGGCCTTCACGTCGGTACAATGTCTCCGTACCGCCATACCGTCGCCAAGGGGACATGCCATGGGAACCGAGGACATCACCGCCACCATCCAGAAGCTCGTGGGCGCAACGGAGCCCTATCTCATCGAGCAGCGTCGCCACTTCCATCGGCATCCCGAACTCAGCCTGCAGGAGTACCGCACCACCGACGACATCGCGCGCGAGCTCGAGGCGATGGGCATCCCCTACGAGCGCCCGCTGCCCACCGGCCTGGTCGCCACGCTGCGCGGCACGGCGGCAGGCGCCTACGGACCCGACGGGCAGCCGCGCCGGCGCCTGCTCATGCGCGCCGACATCGACGCCCTGCCCGTCCTCGAGCGCTCCGGCGTGGACTTCGCGAGCGAAAACGAGGGCGTCATGCACGCCTGCGGCCACGACTGCCACATCGCCATGCTCCTCGGGGCGCTGCGCGTCCTCTCCCACCTGACCGACCGGCTCTCCGGCGAGATCCGCGCGGTGTTCCAACCCTCCGAGGAAAACGGCAGCGGCGCCCAGATGATGATCGACGCCGGCGTGCTCGACGGGGTCGACGGCGCCTTCGCCCTGCACGTGTGGAGCGAGGTCGACGCTGGCAAGATCTCCTGCGAGCCCGGACCCCGCATGGCCAACACCGACTGGTTCCGCATCGACATCGAAGGCGCGTCCTGTCACGGCGCCATGCCCGAACGCGGAACGGACGCCATCGTGGCGGCCGCCGAGATCGTCTGCGCCCTGCAGACCGTCGTCTCGCGCAACCTGTCGCCCTACGAGCCCGCCGTCCTCACGATCGGCGAGCTCCATGGCGGAACGGCACGCAACGTCGTCGCCGGGTCCGCCTACCTCACCGGCACCATCCGCACCTACTCCGCCGAGGCCCACGACCGCATGCCCGCCCTCATCGAGCGCATCTGTCAGGGCACCGCGTCCGCTCTCGGCGCCGAGGCCTCACTCACCGAATACACCGTCGCGCACCCCGCCGTCGTCAACGACGAGGACGCCGCCGCGCGCTGCCGTCGGGCAGTCGTCGACGTGCTCGGCGAGGACGCGCTGGCCTCCTACCGCGGGACGCTGTCGGGCGAGGACTTCTCGATGTACCTGCAGCACGTTCCCGGCGTGCTCGCCTTCGTGGGATGCCGCAACCCCGAGGTCGGCGCCACCTGGCCGCAGCACTCGTGCTACTACCGCGTCGACGAGGGCGTCCTCGCCCGCGGCTGCGCGCTTGCCGCCCGGTACGCCGTCGACTTCCTTGCAGACTAGGCCGCACCGCTCGGTCGCCGCGCACGCGAAGGCGCCCCGTCCCCGCTGCAATCGCACGGGAACGGGGCGCCTCATCACATGCTGAAGCGATGGAGAGCGCCGGCTCAGTCCTTGAACATGATGCCGCATACCGCGCTCGCAGCGGCCGCGAGCAGCGTGAGCATCGCACCGAAACCGGGCGAGACGAACGGCTTGAAAGCGGACATGGTGGCGATGGCGGATGCGTCGGCCGTCCCGCTCATCATGAGGTCGTTGACCGCGCCCTCGATGATGCCGTTGATCACGAAGGCGGCGATGATGCACACGAGCGCGAGCACCGCGGTGGCTGCCAGTGCGAAGAACAGCACGACGTCGATACCCTTGAAGGCGCGCAGCACGACGCCCGCCACGATGCCGACCAGGCAGATGATCCACAGGACGAACAGGGCCGTCAGCAGGAAGGACGCCATCGAGCACGAATTCACGACCTGCTGGGCGCTCTGCATCGTCGGGTCGGCCTGCATGCCGTAACCGTAGGTCATCTGGATGAGCTGGTTGATGTAGTCGGCCATCGCGCCGAGCGCTCTGCTGATGCTGGGCAGGTCGGGAACGGAAAGACCCGTGCTCAGAGCGTTCTTGAACGACGCCATGTACTGACCGGTGGAACCCGCGGAGGACACGAACATGTCGAACGCCTTGGAGACGACAGGCAGGTCGAACCAAGCCTGGAACATCGTGATCAGCGTGATGAGCGCACCGGTGAGCATCGCGGCGGTGCGGCGACCGAGCGGTGCAGCCGAGGACAGCTTCTTCGGAGCGGTAACCGGCATGCTCGCCGGCGCCGGCTGAGGCGCAGGCTGGAACGCGGGGGCCTGCGCAGGCGCGCTCGAGGGCGCAGCCGACGGGGCCGCCGCGGAGATGGGGTTGCCGCAGACGCCGCAAAACGTCGCGGTATCAGGCTGCTGGGAACCGCAATGAGGACAGAACATGATTGCACCTTTCCCTCGAACGCGTCGCGCGGACGCGGACTTATCTGCTGGCCATAGTATCGCCCCAACGGCATCGGGACGTGTTGCGCAACTTTCCCCGCACGTCCCGTAACAAAACGGGAGCCCATCTGGACTCCCGTTTTACCCACACCGTTCGCAATGAAGGCAGCGCCCTGCGAGGCGCGAGGCTACATATAGGCGACGCTGGCGACGCCGACGCATGCGGCGACGCCGATGATCAGGATGAGGCCGAGCAGCGACAGGATCGTGCCGGCGATCGCCAGACCGCGGGGCTGCTTGCCCAGGCCGATCAGCGACAGGACCAGGCCGACCAGCCACAGGACCCAACCGAGCACGGGAACCCAACCGATGAAGATATCGACCAGGGCGATCACGAAACCGGCCGTGCCGACGCCGTTGGTCTGCTTGACCGGCGGCATGACGTTGACGACGGTCGGCGTGCCATACGGGCCGCCCGGCTGGGCGTATCCGCCCGGCTGCTGGGGCGCCGCCTGGGGCTGGGGCTGCTGGGGCGCCGCATGCGCCTGGGGCTGCTGCGCCTGGGGCTGCTGGGGCGCTGCCTGAGCAGCGGGAGCGCCCGCGAGCGACGCACCGCACTTCGGGCAGAACGACGCTCCGTCCTGGATGGAAGATCCGCACTGGGGACAAAACATGATGGCTCCTTATAATGCGTAAACTCGACGACGTTCGAAGGTGCGGCCGCTACAGGACAGCATCGACCGTGCCGGTGGCACCGGGCAGCTTGAACGCGTAGTCGGTATCGCCCTCGTGCACCCACTCGGGAGCATAGCGCTGCGCCCAGTAGCCGACGGCGCGGTACTTGAGCATGCTCGTGAACGCGCCCACGAACGCGACCGCGAAGATGATGAGCGCGATGATCAGAATCGCGCCGATCCCGCCGCCGAACAGCGCCGAGAAGAAGCCGCCGCTATGGGAGACGCCGGCGAGGATGGCGATCAGGATGCCCAGCAGGATGAGTACGACCACCGCAAGGATGGCGCCGGTGATGATACCGGGAAGAAGCGAGGCACAGAACAGCTTGCCGAGCTGCTTTTTGTACGACTTCCAGATCTTGCCGAACGCGAAGGCGGACTCCACGCGACCCGTCACGGCCAGATGCATGACGGCGGCGTCGGAGAACATGGTGAACAGGATGCTGAGCGCAAACGATGCGACGTTCAGCACAAACGTCAGCAGCATGATGATGAGCAACACACCGGAAAGGCCGGACGCAGCGCCCTCATAGCCGTAGGAGTAGGAGCTGTACGCAACCGCGCCGATGCCGGCGGCACCGCCGAGCAGCACGAGCAGCTGAGCGATGAGCGAGGGCAGCAGGGCGATGATCGACAGGACACCCGACAGCGAGCTGCTGAAGAAGCCGAGCGAGAACAGCGAGGTCCGCAGGATCGTACCGCTGGTGTCGAAGCCGCGGCCGCGCGAAAGCTCGCGGCCCCACTCGATCGCGTAGCCGTTGCAGCAGATGCCCGCGATCCACGAGAGCACCAAGCCGATCGGGCAGGCAACCCAGCCGATGATCGGGATGATGAGCACGAGCAGCGACACGAGCGCGATGATCGCCGGCAAAAACGCGATCTGCAGCACGCGCTTCATGACGCCGGGCACCTTGGTGATGTCCTCGAACGCCTGCGCGAGGCAGCCCTTCATGTAGAAGGTGGAAGGCGTCATGGGCGTCACCGGAGCGGAGGCGTCACCGGGCGCCTGCTCGGCAGTCGCACCCTCCTGCGACAGCTTGGCGTTCGGAGCTCCGCACGCAGGGCAGAACTTCGCGGTATCTTCCATCTGGGCACCGCATTTATTGCAGAACATGGTCTCCCCTTTCACTTGCGAACGCCAAGGCGGCGCTCGACACGTCCCGCTATTGTACGCTACCGACCGCTTCCGCGCGCGCAGGGCCGCGTTGCGTAATCGGCTGTTTGCACCTCTGTTATACCGGCATGCGCGCAACGAAGATTGCGCAACTTACCGCTCCTGCGACCACATCGCCTACATCGTGCGAAAAACGCCCGCCGGGCGCATCCGTCCGGAGCGCTGAGGTCGCGCAGCGGACGGGCGTCCCGGCGGGCGTTACGCACCCGGAGTCGAGATGACTAGAAGGCCGCGAGCACCGCGCCGTCGTAGGTCTCGTCCAGATAGGCCTTGAAGTCATCGGTCGTGAGCACGGCAACGAGCGCCCGGATGGCCTCGTTGTCCTCGCGGTCGGGCGTGGTGCAGATGACGTTGGCGTACTCGGTCTGGATGACCTCGGACTGCGGGTCCTCGGAGGCGATGGCGTCTTTCAGGGACAGGCCGGCATCGATGGCGTAGTTGCCGTTGATCACCGAGAGGTCGACATCGGCCAGGGTGCTCGGCAGCATCGCCGCCTCCTGCTCGATGATGTCGAGGTTATGCGGGTTGTCCACGATATCGTTCTTGGCGGCGGTGATGCCGGCGTCCTCGGCCAACGTGATCAGGCCCAGATCCTGCAAAAGCAGCAGGGCGCGACCCTCGTTGGTGGGGTCGTTGGGCACCGAGACCTTCGCGCCGTCCGCCACGTCGGCGATGTCGCCGAGGGTGTTGGAGAACACGCCCATGGGCTCGAAGTGGATGGAGCCCGCGTTCACCAGGTCGGTACCGTTCTCCTCGTTGTAGTTGTTGAGGTAGTTGATGTGCTGGAAGTAGTTGGCGTCCACCTCGCCGGAGGACGTGACCTGGTTGGGGATGATGTAGTCGGTGTACTCCTTGACCTCGAGCTCGATGCCCTGCTCGGCAAGCAGCGGCTTGGCGTAGTCGTTCAGGATCTCGGCATGCGGCGAGGGGGAGGCGGCGACGGTCAGCTTGGTCGCGCCAGCGGTGCTGCCGGCAGCCTGCTCGCCTGCGTCCTCGGAACCGCAGCCGGCAAGACCGGCCAGGCCGGCCAGACTCAGACCCGCGGCAATCTGGAGGGCGCGGCGACGGGTGATCTGGGAAGATGCGATGTTGTTCATGATGAAACCTCTCTTGAATCTCGTTGGTAACCAAAGGGTTGGATGGCGCGATGCGCCCTAGCGGTGGTCGACCTTGCGGGCGATGAGGTCGCAGACGCTCTGAATGAGCTGGACCACGACCACGAGCAAGACGACCGTGATGATCATGAGCTCGCTTTGATAGCGATAGTAACCGTAGCGAATGGCGATGTCGCCCAAGCCGCCCGCGCCCACCGCGCCGGCGATGGCCGTATAGCCCAGCACGGCGATGAGCGTGACCGCGACGCCGCGGACGATGGAGGGCAGGGCCTCGGGCAGCAGTGCGGAGAACACGATGCGCGGCACGCTCGCGCCACAAGCCTCGGCGGCCTCGACGGCGTCGCGCGGAACCTCGGCGAGCGACTGCTCAATCATGCGCGCCACGAAGGGCGCGGTCGAGACGACGAGCGGAACGATGACGCCGCGCACGCCGGTGATGGTTCCGGCCACGGTGCGCGTCACCGGGATGAGCAGGATGAGCAAGATGATGAACGGCATCGAGCGGCCGATGTTGACGATCCAGCCCAAAACGGCGTTGGCGACGGGCGCGGGGCGCAGGCCGCCGGGTGCGGTCAGATGCAGGATGACGCCGAGCACGATGCCGATCACGTAGGCGATCGCGCAGGACAAAAACAGCATGATGAACGTATCGAGCGTGCCCTGGGCGAGCAGGGCACCGTACTCGGAGAGAAACTCGTTAAGCATCCCACTCCACCTTTCCGAGCAGCACGCGCGTCGCCTCGGCCTTAGGCTCGGCAAAGACGCGCTCCACACTCCCCTGCTCCACCACGCGCCCGCTCTCGAGCACCGCGACGTTGCGGCAGATCTTCTGCACGACATCCATGGAATGGGTGATGACCACCAGCGTCACGCCCGTCTCGCGGTTGATGTCGCGCAGCAGCTTCAGGATCGTGTTCGTGCTCTTGGGATCGAGGGCGCTGGTGGCCTCGTCGCACAGGATGACCTCAGGCTCGCAGGCGAGCGCACGCGCTATGGCGACGCGCTGCTGCTGTCCGCCGGAAAGCTGGGAGGGATACGAAGCTGCCTTCTCACGCAGGCCCACACGGTCGAGCAGGGCGAGCGCGCGCTCGCGATCGGCAGTGGTGACCTTGCCATTTGCGGCAAGGTACGGGAAGCACACGTTGTCGAGGACCGTCTTTTGCGCCAGCAGGCCGAAGCTCTGGAAGATCATGGCGACGCGGCGGCGGTAGC
The DNA here is from genome assembly GCF_030373545.1 of Collinsella tanakaei. GTDB lineage: Bacteria > Actinomycetota > Coriobacteriia > Coriobacteriales > Coriobacteriaceae > Collinsella > Collinsella tanakaei_C. Next base: position 53,332 of record NZ_JAUDCO010000008.1, read on the forward strand.
TGCGCAGCGCGGCGCCGGACAACCCGGTCACATCGGTTCCGTCGACGACGACGGAGCCGCTCGTGGGCCGCTCGAGCAGGTTGATGGTGCGCACGAGCGTGGACTTGCCCGCGCCGCTCATGCCGATGATGCCGAAGATGTCGCCGTCGGCGATGTCGAGGCAGATGTCCTCGAGTGCATGGACCTTGCCGTCGGCGGCGGCGAGAGATGCCGCGGCCTCGGACGTCGCCGCCGTCGCGGCGGCTGCGGCCATCACGGGATTGCCGCTTTGCGCCGACGCGAGCGCGACGGCGTCATCCGTGGCGCGCGCCGTGCGTCCGGCGCCCTTTTTGGGCAGGTCATACGTCTTGTATACGTGTTGTATGCTTATCACGGGATTGGCTCCGCTCGATGATATGGATGAGGTAAGAAGGCGGGCCGCCTCCCGCCGGAGACGACCTAACGAAGGCGCCCGGTCTCCCCATGCGCGAGAACATCGCTCGGCATGGCAAAGTGCCCGGGCGAGGGCATCTCCATGACCATCATCATCGCGATATGTGCGGCAACCGTAAACATAACGGTTAGAGTAGCAGGGCGCTTTAGCAGATGCAAGCGCGCGCCCGAAAATAGGGGGCGCGCAAACAAGTCGAAACCCGATACCGCCACCGTGCGCCTATGGGACACAGCAATCGGGACGAGCCATAGCACGCTTTACGAAGTGAGCGCTTCGATTCGAGATTCCCGAGTAGACAGGCGCACGCTTACAGTAAAACAGCAGGTATAGAAATTGTCACCGCAGCGGTATACAAAGCGAATCCGATTTCTCGCACACACTTCGCGAAGTAGGGTTATCTGATCCTGCCCGGACAAGCCTCAGATACCCCAATCTGGAGCACAAGCAACCTGCCGCTCTGCCCCACCACATGAAAACGGCGCGGCGAAGCGGGTCTTCCGCTCCGTCGCGCCGGACAGATCAGCAAATTGGAACCGAGATGAACGCGAGGACGGCCTACTCCGCGGACTCCTGCGCGTGCTTGTGGCTCGCAGCGTACTCCTCGCGCGTCATGACATCCTCAATGCGCAGGTTGATGCCGGCGACCTCGAGGCCCGTCATGGCCTCCAGGCGCTCGGTCACGCGCGCCTTCACGTCCTCGAAGATGGCGGGCGCGTAGGCGCCGTACTCGATGATCACGGAGATGTTGACGATCACGCGGTTGTCGTCGGTCACCTCGACCGAGACGCCCTTGGTAAGGTTCTCGGCGCCGAGGGTCTCCTGCACGAAGTGCATGAGGTTGCCCTTCATGCCCAGCACGTGATCGGCCTCGCGCGTCGCGATCGCGACGATCTTCTCGATCACGCCGTTGGAGTAGGTGAGCGAGTCCTCCGAGTCGAGGTCCTCGTCCTCCTCGTCCTCCTCGTCGTCCTCGTCGTCCTCGACGAGCTCGATCCCGTCTGCGGCGGCGTCATCCGCCGTATCGGTCGCTTCGGATACGGTAGCCTCGAGTTCGTCGTCAGGTGCGACCTCGACCTTGAGCTCATCGGTCATGGGATACTCCCCCTTCTCGTTTGCGCGACGTTCTCGCCGCGAAGCCTTGCGTACGTGAGCGGGAGCGCCGCCTAGCGCTTGCCCGAGAACAGACGTCTGAAGAAGTTGACGATGCCGTTGTCGCCATCGCGAATCTGGCCGAGCGTGGCGCCGACGCCCGCGAAGACGGCGATGACGATGGTCGCCCACAGGCCGAGCGTCAGGATCAAGATGGCGAGGATGAAGCCGATAAAGCCATAGAGCACCGTGTAGTGATGCGAATCGGCGTACGCCCACACCGAGGCGCCAAGCCCCTTGATGAAGCCGATGGCATCCTCGTCGATCGAGCGCCGCGCACGCTTGGGCTCCTCGGGATGCTCGAAGTCCTCGGCATCAACGGGGGCCTGATCGATGGACAGCTTGGGAGCCGCAGACGCTTTGCGCCTATCGGAGCTCGCGTTATTGCTCATCTGGGACCTCCTTGGTCACAATCGTGGTCTTGCTCGGCAAAAAGCGCACACGCACCTCGGTATCGATCGTGCCGAGCAGGCGCTCGCAGGCGTCGCTCACGCGCGCCCGCATCCGCTCGGCCAAGCGGTCGAGCCCCTCGTCTTGGAAGGCGATGGCCTCGACGGTCAGCCGAACGCGCTCGCGGTCGCGACCCGCGATGCGGCCCGTGACCGACTCGATCAGCACGTCGTCGGCCTCCGCGGAGCGCCGCGCCGACGACGTGATGGCCGCAAGGCTCACCTCGATGGCAGGATCGCCCCCGGGGTGCACGCAGGCGGGTTCGGCGCGCTGAACGTAGGTGGCGATCACGTTTATCAGCACGCCCAGCCCGAGAATGCCGAGCGCGACGAAGGCGGCGATACGGCCGGGGAAGGTGGAGAGCAGGGCCTCGACGCGATCGGCCCAGGTGCCCGTCAGCAGACAGACCGCCGCGCCGACGACCGCCGCGCCCGCCAGAAGGTAGGCGGTGGCGAGAAGGTTTCTGAACACGCGCATCGCCAATTCCCCCTTTCGCGTCCCTGCGGGGCGGCGAGCGACGCGCCCCATGGGTTTAGGTATACCCCGCGGCGGCCGATCGCTTGCAGCCGCCGCCCTACGCGTGCGCATACAACCAAAGAGCCGGGCCTGCGGCACGCGTCGCAAACCCGGCTTTCACATGAAACTATCCCGCAAAGGACAGGCACCGCATGGGGCCTACTCCTCCTCCAGGGCGGCGACGACCTCGTCGGTCATGTTCATGGTGTGGTAGACGTCCTGGACGTCGTCGAGGTCCTCGAGGCGGTCGATGAGACGCTGGACCTTCTTGGCGTCAGCCGGGGTCACGTCGGTCGGCGTGGTGGGAACCATGGTGAGCTCGGAGCCCTTGACCTCGATGCCCTGCTCCTCAAGACCCTTGGAGACGGCCATGAGGTCACCGGGATTGGTCCACACGACCCACTCGTCGCCCGCGTCCTCGTAGTCGTCGCCACCGGCCTCGGCGACGGCCATCATGAACTCTTCCTCGTCGCCCGCGGCGCCGTTGGCCATCATGTTCTCTTTCTTGTCGTTGGGGTCAACGATCTCCTTGGCGACGACGACCTGGCCCTTGCGCTCGAACTGGAACGCAACGGAGCCGCTCGTGCCGAGGTTGCCGCCCGCGTGGCTGAACGCGGAACGGACGTCGGCGGCGGTGCGGTTGCGGTTGTCGGTCAGGCACTCGACGTAGACCGCGACACCGGCAGGGCCGTAGCCCTCGTAGACGATGTTCTCGTAGACGGCAGCGTCGGCACCGGCACCGAAGGCCTTGTCGATGGCGCTCTTGATCTTGTCCTTGGGCATGGACTGCGCCTTGGCCTTGGCGACGGCGGCGGCAAGGCTGGCGTTGTTGTCGGGGTTGGGATCGTTGCCCAGGCGAGCGGCAACGGTGATGTTGCGGCTCAGCTTGGAGAAGAGCGCGGAGCGCTTGGCGTCCTGCGCGCCCTTACGATGCTTGGTAGTGGCCCACTTAGAGTGTCCTGACATGCGAGGCTCCTTCTAGATTACGCTAACCGCGCGGCGCCGGCGCGCCTGCGGTCCATAGAAACACACGTTCAAGCATGATATACCGAACGGGCATCCGGCGAAAGACCCCGCTGCCAACGCCACGCAATGAGCAACAGGGATCGACGGGGGCGATGGCGAAAGGGCCGGTTCGCAGCGCCGTCCGCGCCTCCCTGTCGAGCCGGCGGCTATTGCGCAACAGCCGCCGGCGAGCCTTCTCCCCCGGGCCCCCATCGTGCGTGGTAGTCTGGTGCCGTCGCGAAACCGTACGGGCGCGCCGAGGCGCTTGGGCGGCCCAGCCGTTCCCCATACGACGAAAGGAAGTCACCATGTATTGCGCTAACTGCGGAAAAGACAATCCCGAGGGCGCGAAGTTCTGCGCTGGATGCGGAGCCCCGCTCGCCGGTGCGGCACCGGTGACGCCCGCAGCGCAGCCCGCTCCCGCCGCCGAGCCGAAGCCTGCCGCCGATCCGACGCCCGCCGCCCAGCCGACCGCCGCGCCGCAGGAACCCGGGATCGTCTCCGCGCCGGCCCCGACCTACACCTACACGCCGACGTCCGGCCAGGCGCCCGTCGTCACCTATGGCTACCAGCCGCCTGCCATGTCCTCCAACGACCGCACGCTGCGCATGGTCGCCTTCATCTTCTGCATCGTCTCGTGCGTGGCGATCGGTTGGATGATCATCCCGCTCGCCTGGCTCATCCCCATGACCGTCCACACCTACGGCATCTACAAGGGAACCAAGAACAACACCACGGGCTTTGCCGTCTGCACCCTCCTGTTCTCCAACCTCGTCGCAGGCATCCTGCTGCTCGTCTCCACCAAGGACGCATAAGGCGCATCCAAACCACTTCGTGTGACATGAGGCGCGGTGCGAGAGGATTACCCCTCGCACCGCGCTCTTTTGTTGGAAACGGCGTACTGCCTTTTCGGGGCGAGCGATCTGCGACGTTACGGCGCGCTCACCCTGGCGACGCGATACGTTCCCCCACCCGAGCAGATGCCGCGTCGATGGATAAAAACACCGTTAAATGCAGGGACAGACTTCATTCCAAAAAAGTTGTTGCATGCCTGACGCCACATGGCTATGATGCGTGCCAACCACAGGGAGGTCGCGCGAGCCCTGTGGCCATGCATTCCACTTTTCCGCCGGAGCGCTCAGCTCCGAACGGTGGGAAGGAGAGGTCTCATGGGACGACCGAATGACGCATCGTCGCATGCGGCGATGAGCCAAGACCCCGACCCTCACCTAGGGTCGGCCACGCATGCACGGGCAGACGCACAATCCGACGATCTGCTCGAATCTATCCGACACGCAACAATCGAACAGGCACTCGAACGGCTTTCCGCCCGCACCGGTGGCTTGAGCTCCGAAGAGGCGACAAGGCGCCAGGCGACATACGGTAAAAACCTGATCGAATCGGGCAAGAGGCGCTCGCCCATCCTGGCGTTTCTGTCCAACTTCACGCACCTGATGGCGATCCTCCTGTGGGTCGCCGGCACCATCGCCTTCATTGCCGGCCTGCCCGAGCTGGGCGTCGCGGTGTGGCTCGTCAACATCATCAACGGCGTCTTCAGCTTCTGGCAGGAAGCGCGCGCGAGCCAGGCAACCGAAGCGCTCAAGAAGATGCTGCCCGCCTACACCGACGTCATCCGCGACGGACAGGAGCAGAAGGTGCTTGCCGAGGACCTCGTTCCCGGCGACATCATGCTGCTGGCCGAAGGCGACCGGATATCGGCTGACGCCCGCGTCATCGCAAGCTCCGATCTGCAGGTCAACCAGTCCACCTTAAACGGCGAATCGAACCCCTCGCGCAAAGTCGCCGACGCCGTGCTCGAGGAAGGCCTCTCGCCCGCCGAGATACCCAACCTGGTGTTCGCGGGCACGAGTGTATCGGAGGGCAACGGGCGCGCCGTCGTCATGCGCATCGGCATGGACACCGAATTCGGCAAGATCGCAAGCCTCACCCAGAACATGCAGGAGGCGCCCAGCCCGCTCCAGCGCGACCTCGACCGCTTGACCAAGCAGGTCACCGTCTTCGCCATGTGCATGGGCCTGATCTTTTTCGCCTTGAGCATGTTCGTCGTGCGCGAGCCGTTCGCGAGCTCGTTTATCTTCGCGCTCGGCATGGTCGTGGCGTTCATTCCCGAAGGCCTGCTGCCGACCGTGACCCTGTCGCTCGCCATGGCCGTACAGCGCATGAGCAAGCGAAACGCCCTGGTCAAAAAGCTGAACTCCGTCGAGGCGCTCGGATCGACGAGCGTCATCTGCACCGACAAGACCGGAACGCTCACGCAAAACGAGATGACCGTCAACCATCTGTGGACCGCGACGCGCGAGTACGACCTGACCGGCGTGGGCTACGCGCCGGTCGGCACCATCGAGTCGGAAGGGACGGCCTATCGCGCGGTGGACGACCCCGATCTGGAGCTGCTGCTCGAAGGCGGCCTTCTGTGCGGCAACGCGCGCCTGCGCGCACCGGAGGAGGACGGGCAGCGCTACGAGGTCTACGGCGACCCCACCGAGGCGTGCCTGATCGTGTCGGCGCAGAAGGGCGGCATCGACCCTGCCGAGCTCGAACGGCGCATGCCCCGCGTGAAGGAGCTGCCCTTCGAGAGCCGCCGCAAGCGCATGACCACGGTGCACGCGCTGGAGGACCCCATCGACGGCGCCGCGCGCGTCGCCTTCACGAAGGGGGCACCCAACGAGGTCGTGCGCCTTGCGGACACCGTCCGCATCGACGGGCAGACCGTGCCCATGACCGATGAGCTTCGCGCGCGGATCATGGCGGCCAACGACGGCTATGCCGCAGACGGCCTGCGCGTGCTCGCCGTGGCGTACCGTCCCCTCGGCGCCCAGGCGGTGCGCGAGGGCGTGCCCACGTCTCTGAACGCCTATACGCCCGAGACCGTCGAGTGCCACCTCACCTTCGTCGGCCTCGAGGTCATGATGGATCCGCCTCGTCCCGAGGTGGCCGCCGCCGTGGCGGAATGCCGCCGCGCCGGCATCCGCATCGTCATGATCACCGGCGACTACGGCCTCACCGCCGCGAGCATTGCGCGCCGCATCGGCATCGTGGACGGCGACGACCTGTCCGTCATCTCGGGCTTCGAGCTCGCGCACATGGACGACGCCGAGCTCAAACGTCGCCTTGCCGGCCAGGTGGTCTTCGCCCGCATGGCGCCCGAGCAGAAGCTGCGCGTGGTCTCCGCCCTGCAGGAGATGGGCGAGGTCGTGGCGGTCACCGGCGACGGCGTCAACGACGCGCCCGCCCTCAAGAAGGCCGACATCGGCGTGGCCATGGGCGTCGCCGGAACCGACGTCGCCAAGGAAGCCGCCGACATGATCTTGACCGACGACAACTTCGCCTCGATCGTCGCCTCGATCGAGGAGGGGCGCGCCGTCTACAGCAATATCCGCAAGTTCCTGCTGTACATCCTGAACTCCAACGCGCCGGAAGCGGTGCCCAATGCGGTGTACCTGCTCTCGGGCGGAGCGGTCCCGCTGCCCCTGACCACCATGCAGATCCTCACCATCGACCTGGGCACCGATATGCTGCCGGCACTCGGTCTGGGCACCGAACCGCCCGAGCAGACCGTCATGGACCAGCCGCCGCGCGACCCGAACGAGCGGCTGCTCAACCGCCGCGTGCTGGTCAAGGCCTTCCTGTGGTACGGCCTCATGGGGTCGGTCGCCGCCATGGTCGGGTACTTCCTGGTCAACGTGCTCAACGGCTGGCCCGGCGTCCCGCTGGCGGGCTTGGGCGACGAGGGCGACCCGGTCTACATCCAGGCGACGACCATGACGCTCGCCGGCATCGTCTTCGCCCAGATCGGTCAGGTCATGAACTGCCGCACCGAGAAGACCTCCGTGTTCAAGGTCGGCCTGTTCTCCAACCGCAAGATCTTGATCGGCATCGCCTTCGAGGTCGCGCTCATCGTGTTCCTCACGATGTTTCCGCCGCTGCAAGGCGTGTTCAACACCGCCCCGCTCGCATGGCAGGACTACGTCTTCCTGTGCTGCATACCGCCGGTGGTCATCGCCATCGAGGAGGCGCGCAAGGCGTGGCTGCGCCACCGCGATGCCGTGCGCGCGAAGCGAGGTGATGGACGATGAGGTCACCGGTACCGGCAAGGCGCGCCGCCCGGCAGGCTCACTCCAAACGGTGGTACCGCAGCGGCACCGCGCCTCACGCCATGAAGTCTTTCTCCCCTCTTTGTAAGGATGGTGCACGATGAACGTTATCGTCGTAGGCGTCGGTTTTATGGGATCCGGCCTGGTCAAGCGCCTTGCGCGCCAAGGGTTCGACGTCACCGCCGTCGACCGCGATCAGGCTGCGCTCGATGGGCTCGGGTCCGATTTCGAGGGCGCCCGCATCTGCGGGGTCGGATTCGAGCGCTCGGTGCTTGAGGAGGCGGGGATCGTACGCGCGAGCGCGCTCGTGTCGTGCATGGGCTCCGACGAGGCCAACATCGTCGTCGCCCACATCGCGCGCAGCATGTTCCGCGTCCCCCGCGTCATCGCCCGCCTGCATGACCTCTCCAAGGCGGAAACGTATCGGCGTCTGGACATCCAGACGATCTCGCCCAACGCATGGGGCATCTCGCGTATCTGCGAGCTGCTCACCTACCAGCAGCTCGACGGCGTGTTCGAGATCGGATCGGGCGAGGTGCGCCTGGTCCGCGCGGACGTGCCGCCGCTGCTCGCCGGGGCGACGGTCCGCGAGATCACCAGCATCGGCGAGGTGCAGATCGTAAGCGTCTCGCACGGTAACGAGACGTTCATTCCCACCCAGGGGACGATCCTGTCCGACGGCGACATCGTCTACGCGGCGGTCGCATCCTCCGCGAGTCGGAAATTCAAGCAGATGCTCGGCATCGGAGAGTAGGCGGTACCTATGCAGATCATCATCGCAGGCGGCGGCAAGGTCGGCGCCCATCTGGCATCTCAGCTGTGCAGCGACGGCGAGACGGTCACCATTATCGAAAACCAACGCGAGAAAGTCGCGCGGCTGCGCCGCACCTGCCCGGAGTGCACCGTGATCGAGGGCAGCGCGACCGACCCGCTCGTGCTCGAGCGCGCCGGCATCCACATGGCCGACGTTCTGGCCGTCGTGACCGGCAAAGACGAGGTGAACCTCGTCATCGCCATGCTCGGCAAGATGGAGTTCGCCGTCCCGCGCGTCATCTCGCGCGTGAACGATCCGTCCAACGCGTGGATGTTCACGCCGGTCAACGGCGTCGACGTCGCCATCAACCAAGCCGAGATCACCGTGCGCTTCATCCACGAGGGCATGAACCTGCGCGACATGTTCACCCTCATGAAGCTGGGGCGCGATGAGCACAGCATCGTGCAGGCGACGGTGAACCCCGGAGCCAAGGTCGACGGCGCGCCCCTGGCCGACATCGCGTTTCCCGCCCAGACGATCGTCGTCGCCGTCGAGCGCGGCGGCAACCTTACGGTCCCCAACGGACGCACCGTGCTGCGCGCCGGCGACGAGGCGATTCTATTCTGCAGCCGCGAGGGTCGCGACGCGATCCGGCGGCTCTTCGCGTAAGCGGTGAACGCGCAAGATACGGGCAGGGGCTCTTTACAGGGAAGGTCGCGCGCGGCCCTATGTGAAGGCGCCCCTGCCTACCGTGTGCGCATATCGAGCGCCGCGACGGCGGCAAACGGCAGCGTGAATATCACCGGATACAGATAGCGCAGGTAGGTCGCTCCGTTACAAGGGCCGATCAGACACACGGCAAGCACCGCGACAAGCGGTGCGACCAGCGCGCAGCCGCGCCAGCTGCGCTCGCGCATCAGGTAGATGAGCGCCAAGACGAGCGCCCACACATACGGCGCCGAGGTCATCGCCAGCGACAGGACCGGAAGCTGCAGCCACGCCGTCCGATACAGCCCGACCGCCTGGTCGAGCACCTCGGTCGCCGGCGTGATCCACCGATGGAAATCGAAGTGCTCGCGATTGTCCGCACGCGCCATGATCTGGTCGCTCGACGCCGTGGTATACATCCACGGCACCCGCTCGCTGGGATAGACGTAGCCGTAGTAGTTGGCGATCGTCGCCGAGAGGTAGCACGCCGGGTCGCGAAGGAGCTGCGCGGCCCATACGCGCAGGTACGCGGCAAGGTCATCGACGCTCGCATACTCGTTGAAGCCGTTTTTGACGGCGTCTGACTTGGTCGGCACGTAGCGGGACGCCAGCGTGTCGTAGCCGAGCACGCGGTCGATAACCGTCCGCTCCTCCTCAGTGACCAATCCGTCGTCGGCACCACCGGCGATACCGGCATGCGCGCCGTCGTGCTTCTCCGCGTAGCGTGCGGTCTGCTGAAACGGGATGGAGAGCACCTCGCGACGGCTGCCCGGCGTGATGTGGAGAGCGGGCATGACCACGGCGGTAAACGCGAGATGGGCGACAAGCGCCACGCCCAATGCAATGAGCGACGCCCGGGCTGCGCGTCGACACGCATATGCGGCTGTAGGCACAGCGCGACGAGCATCCCGCAGGCGGATTGCGGCAACGGGCACGCACGCGACGACCGAAAATATCACACCGCCGTTGCGCAGAAACGCCGTTCCCAAGCACGCCATGACAAGCAGCACCTCATCGCGGCGTCCCCATGACGCCGGCCCCGGCCCATCGCCTTCGCCTCCGTGCGGAGCGAGCAGCTTGGCCACCTGTGCCACCAGCAACGCGAGCGCATCGGCAAACAGGACATCCTTGGTGATCAGGACGGCGTAGTTGGAAAACAGGGGCACGAGGGCGAAGATCGCGAGCACGACCGCGCGAGCGGGCGCTTCGACACCGAGCCGCTTGAGCGTGGAAACCAGATATGCTGCGCACGCGGCGGTCGCTGTGAACTGCAGGACCGTGTAGATGAACAGCCCTGCGTTCTCATCGCCGGCAAGCGCCTTGCCAAGCTGCACGCATCCACCGAGCAGCGCGGTGTGCGCCACGGGGTGATGCCCGTTGAGCACGACATCGGGATCGATCAGCTTGAGGTAGGAGCTCGTCCCGCTCGGCAGGCCGAGCCATTGGCGGATCTGGTCGCCCGTGTCCCCCATAAACACGCCGGGAGCGCTGGCAAGAAGCGTCGGGGCCCATGCGGCGACCAGCACGGCAAGCGGCACGGTAAACGGATGGCGCTCGAAAAGACGCCATCCGGCGCGCACGGAAGTCGGCGCAACTCGTCCGCCCGCACGCTCCCGCAACCCTTGTATCTCATCGAACAACCCGAACAGCAGGGTGATTCCGACAAGAGCGAACACGAACCAACCCGCTGCGGCGATCAGCGATGCGATGATACGGCTTGCGCCGCCGAGCACCAGCGAGGCGTCGCCGACCGCGTCGTAGCTCTTCCCTACCACCATGCAGCAGGCAAAAGCGAATGCCGGCAGCAGCGCCGAGGGCTTTCGAGCGCTCGTCGCGCCAAACACGACGGCGCGGATGGGGAGCGCCGCCAGGGCGGCGAGCGCGAACAGGAAGGGCGCCGAGCTGCGCCCGGAAAACGAAAGCAGCACCTCGTACCCGATGTAGAGCGCACCGGTCGCATCGGGGTCGATGCGCTGAATTGCCTCGTACGAAGCGGCGGCGGGATCAAACGAGCAGGCAAGCGCCACGAGCAGCGCCAGCGCGAAAGCTACGGCCGTCTGCGCAGGCGGGTAGCGCGCAAACAGCAGCTCCCGTACGCGCAGGGGTGCATCCGCGTCTCCGCCGTCTTGCGCGACGAAGGAATGGAGGCCCCGGTCGCAATCGAGTGATGCCATACGGTAGCGTCCTTTCGGTCATCCCCCGACACGAACGCGTAAATTGAGGTCGAACGTCTTTTCACGCGCGTTGGCACACACCGCATCCGCATCTTCGGTACCCGTTCGCGTCCCGCACGGACACCTCACTCGCTTTTTCTTGAAACCCTCACTCCCCGATATAGGCCCGCTGCGGCCTGTTGGCACGATGCGCATACACGATCAGGCCGATGCCTGCGACCACAAGGGGCAGGCTCAGAAGCTGGCCCATGGTGATGACGCCGCCGAACAGATAGCCGAGCTGCGCGTCGGGTACGCGCACGAACTCGACGAGGATGCGCGCCACGCCGTACCACGCCACGAACACGCCCATGAACGTTCCCTGGGGCGGAACCGGCGTGCGACGGGAGAGCACCTGCATGATGCAGAACAGCACCACGCCCTCGAGCAGCGCCTCGTACAGCTGCGAGGGATGCCGTGCGACATCTCCCCCGCTCTCGAACACAACGCCCCACGGCAGGTCGGTGGGCTTGCCCCACAGCTCGCCGTTCACGAAGTTGGCGCAGCGCCCCAAAAACAGCGCCGCGGGCGCGCCGATGACGGCGAGGTCAGCCAGAGTCCATGCGGACAGGCGATACATACGGCAGACCGCGACGCCGCCGAGGATGCCGCCGACCAACCCGCCGTGAAAGCTCATGCCCCCGTGGTTGAGCGCCAAGATCTCGGCAGGATGCTCGAAATAGTAGCCCGCACCGTAGAACAGGATGTAGAAAAGACGCGCGCCGACAAGAAGGCCGAACACCACGCCCGTGACGACGGTCACCAGGTCCTCGAGAGCCAGGTTCAGGCCCCAGCGGCGCTGGGTGCGATGCATGACGACCGCGGTCAGTATGGCGCCGACGATATAGGCGAGCCCATACCAGTAGATGGTGATGGGGCCGAACGAGAATGCGATGGGATTCAGGCTATGGTAAAGCTCGTTGAGCATGGCAGTTCCTTGCTGGTTGCGCGCCCGCGGCTATCCGAGCCAGCGGGTGCCCCGCACGCGGAACGGGGGCACCGCAGGCAGACCGCCGTGCCCCTTCGGGGTAACGGGCGCCTATACAAACGATGCGGCCGCTCACGCGGCCGCATGCGAAATCGTACTGGGAGCCCGCTCTTAGAACGGGGCGTACTCGTCGTACAGGTCGGACATATTGCCGCCCATATCGTTGACGGCGACGACGCTCGTGACGCCGGGCACGTGCTCCTTCAGGATGCGCTCGATACCCATGGACAGGGTGAGCTGGCTCATCGGGCAGCCGGCGCAATGCCCGGTCAGCTCGAGCGAGACGACGCCGTTCTCGTCGACGCCGTGATACTCCATATCGCCGCCATCGGCCTGCAGGTTGGGACGAATCTCCTCAAGAACGGCAAGCAGCAGCTTCTCGTTTACGGCCACTGGGGCTCCTTCCTTTGCGATCGAGCGGACGATGCAGTTGCGTCCGCAGGTAGATGCTATGGTACTACAAGCTGATACCCATCTGCAGCAAGGCGATACCGCAGCACCGAAATCATCGCGACCCGACGAAAATCAGGCTCGCAGGAGCCCTTGGCGCGCCTGCGTCGGCACGCCCGCTCGTTCGTGAACGCCGATGTGGTCACGAGGGTACGATTCCTGTCGTTTCGGGCGCCCGGAAACCTTCTCCGGACGGCGCTCGGGGCCGTTCGGGGCCGCATAATCCCACCCACACGTGCGTGCAGCGCGATCGACCTGCGCTTTTTGCACGCGCGCATGATGACGGCGCGCGAGCGGGGCGACCGGGAACGCTTTTGGGGGGCTTCAATTGACAGGAATCGTGCTCTCGTGACCACCGACGGCGAAACGAACTTCACATCGGCCGCGCGGCTAACCCAAAAGGCCTGTCACCACGGTCGCAAACGCCACGATGACGCCCACGATGGACTCGCCGCCGAGCACGCCCGATGCCACGACCACGCCGGATTCCTCCGCAGCGTCGGCATCCAAGCCGCGCGCCGCGCAGATCCGGTCGTAGACCCAGCGGACCACGGCACCGAGCACGGTCGAAATGGACATGTAGAACGGCAGGTACACGCCAAGGCCGAGCATCATCGAGGGAATGCCCGCAACGTAGAGCACCGCGCCCGCAAGCAGCCCGATTGCAAAGCCCGGCACGCTTGGAATGCCCGAGACCATGGTCGCCACCACGTTGGCCTGCGCCGACACGAACAGCGCATCGGTGCCGAACGCATCGGGCCCGTAGGCCGTCACGAGCGCGATCATGACCGCCACGGCGACGAACGTGCCGAGCACCGCACCGATCGCCTGACCGAACCACATGGAGCGCGGGCTCGTGCCAATGATCTGGCCGGTCTTGAAATCGCTCATGACATCGCCGGCCAAGCCGCAGGCCACAGCGATAACGCCCGCCACGAAGAACAGCTGCACCTGCGTGGCCTGCGAGAACGCCGCCACGAACAGCAGCACGATAAGCCCGAAGATCTCCATGGGGTCGATACCGGACTGGCCCACGGACTGCGCGCTCATGACAGCCGTCACGAAGGCGAGCAGCACGACGACCACGGCGACCACGGGGCCGAGACCGAGGGCGAAGCACACGATGAGGGCCGCGGCGGCGGCCATGAGCGCCAGCACGCCGGCATCGTAGCGCGAGATGAAGCGGGAGACGAAGCCCGGCGCCACATCGGCGCGCGCATCGTCGCGACGGACGCTCGCGCGGCTGCGCATGCGGCGCAGCATCGGCATCGCGATGTCGCGGATGACCACGCCCGCGCCGGAACCCATCATGAGGCCCATGCCGAGGCTGCTCACGATGCCCTGCGCCGTCGTCATGTCCCACAGGCCGATGGCACTGCCGCCCGCCACGATACCGAACCAGCCCAGCACGGCGCCGATCGCCCAGTAGATGATGGAACGACGGCCGGCAAGAAAGCCCACAGCCCAGCGCATCGGCGAGTTCTGAATGCCGAAGGCCACGCCCGGCACCGGCAGCTGCAGCACCAGCGACGGCACGAGGCCGAGCACGTCGCGCACCACGCACCACAGACCGGCTACCGCCATGGAGCCGAACAGCTTGCGCCCGGTCGAGCCGCCGTCCCGACTGGCGAGCAGGGTCTCGGCCGCAGCGGTGCCGATGGGGTACTCGAGGTCGGATTCCTCCACGAAATGCCGCTGGATGAGCGCCGTGCACACGAGGCCGAGCAGTGTGCCGGCCATCGCCACGGCAAGCATCTCGACCCAGCTCACCTGGTCGGTCATGCCGAGCATCCAGATGCCGGGAATCGTGAAAGCGAGGCCGCCGGCAACCATGGAACCGGCGGACATGATGACCTGGGTGATATTCGCTTCGTTGAGACTTGTCTTGCCCACCGCGCGCAAAAGCACGAGCGCGGTGATGGAGGTAAAGATGGTCGGCCACGGCAGGGAGCCCATCTTAAGGGCGGTGTACACCGAAGACGCCGTGATGATGACGCAGCCGACGCAGCCGATCAGGATGCCGGCTGCCGACAGCTGCCCGCGCAGACCCGCGCGGTCGCTCGTAGAGCTCATGTTGTTCTCCCTCGTATATCCGCTTCCCCTCGAACCGGGAAGTCGGGTTACGTATCGGACGCTCGCATTATACAATGTGAAATTACGTCTGATGTATTTTCACGCGACGTTTTTACACGCGGCAAGGTTATGTCACGCAGGAGGATGATATGGTGCGGGTTCTGACCGTGGACGTGGGGAACACCACCACGCGTTTCGGGCTGTTCGCCGTCGAGGCCGCCGCCGAGCCCCAGCCGCTCGGATCCTGCGAGTTCACCACCCAGCAGCCGCTCACCTGCGACGAGGCGCGCATCCAGGTGCGCCAAGCGCTCACGCTGCTCCCCGAGCACGCCGTGGACGGGGCCATTCTTTCGTGCGTCGTGCCCACCCTCACCGATGCATGGCGCCAGGCGCTCGCCGCCTCGTGCAGAAGTCGGCCTCTCGTGGTCGGCCCCGGCCTCAAGACCGGCGTGCGGATGCGCTACGACGATCCCTCCGAGGTGGGACCCGACCGTATCGCCGACGTGGTCGCCGCGCGGGCGACGCACGGCGCGCCGGCAGTCGTGGTCGACCTGGGCACGACGACCAACTTCGAGATCATCGATAATGAGGGAGCGTTCGCCGGCGGCATCATCGCCCCGGGGGTCGCCCTCGGAGCGCGCTCGCTCGCGCAGGCGGCCGCACGCCTGCCCATGATCGAGCTGCGGGCGCCGACCCGCGTCATCGGCCGCAACACCCGCGCGGCCATGCAGTCGGGCGTGGTCTTCGGCGAGGTCGCGCGCATCGACGGCCTGCTCGACGGTGCCATCGCCGAGGCGGGGCTCGCCGATCCGGCCATCATCGTGACCGGCGAGGGGGCCGGAGCCATCGCCGCCCTGCTGCGCCATGACGCCGTGGTCGACGACGCACTCACCCTGCGCGGCCTCGCCCTGCTCTGGGCGGCGAACCGAAAATAGCGGGAAAAAGACGCCTGTCCCCATTTTCCCATCAACATGCACATGAAAAAGCGCCCCGCCGGATACGGACCCGGCAGGGCGCAACTGGGAAAAAGGTGCCTGTCCCTATTTTCCCATCAGTCGGTCGGCCACAGCGGCGACGGCCTCGTCGCTCACCGCGCCGCAGGCGGTGCAGGAGCCCGAGGCGCCCTCGTCATCGCCGTGGTGCGGACGGAACTTGGAATCGACGGCGTCCATCTCGAGCGGCTTGATGTGCTCCATCGTGAAGCCCTTGCCGGCGCGCATGTTCTCCTTGGCGACCGAGATCATGAGCTTGATGCGGTTCAGCTGGTTGACCTCGGACGCACCCGGATCGTAGTCGACGGCCACGATGTTGCTCTCGGGATGCAGGCGACGCAGCTCCTTGATCACGGCCTTGCCCACCACGTGGTTGGGTAGGCACGCGAAGGGCTGCGTGCAGATGATGTTGGGCGCGCCGTGGTCGATGAGGTCGAGCATCTCGGCCGTAAGCAGCCAGCCCTCACCCATGTTGTTGCACAGCGACAGCACCGTGGTGGCCTTCTCGGCCATGACGGAGATGGGCTCGGGGCGCTCGAAGCGCAGCGACTTCTCGAGCAGATCGTCGACCGGCTTGCGCATCCAGTCCACCGCGGCGATGGCGGCATCCATGGCCGCACGCGATGCCGCGGAGCTGCCGAGCTCGTTTTTCTGAACCTTGGCGTTGCTCATGGAGTACAGGAAGAAGTCGAGCAGGCCCGGGACCACGGCCTCGCAGCCCTCGTTCTCGATGACCTCGACCACGTGGTTGTTCGCGGTGGGATGGAACTTGACGAGAATCTCGCCGACCACGCCCACGCGCGGCTTGGTGCCCTCGTCCACAAGCGGCATGGTGTCGAACGCCTGGATGGCCTCGCGCGAGAGCTTGGTGAAGCTGCGGCGCGTGAACTTGGGCGCAAGCTCGCGGGCGCGTGCCATGTACTCCTCGAACAGCGCGTTGGCAGCACCCGGCGTGGCCTCGTAGGGACGGCAGCGGTAGAGCATCTGCATCATCACGTCGCCGAACAGCACGCAGTACACCGCGGCCTTGAGCAGACCGGGCGACAGCTTAAAGCCGGGGTTGGACTCGTCGAGCTTGACGGCGGCCAGGCTGATCACGGGGATCTCGGGATGGCCGGACTCACGCAGCGCCTTGCGGATGAGCGCGATGTAGTTGGTGGCTCGGCAGCCGCCGCCGGTCTGCGAGATGATGACCGCGGTCTTGGACAGGTCGTAGCGACCGCTCTCGATGGCCTCCATGATCTGGCCGGTCACGAGGATCGACGGATAGCAGATGTCGTTGTTGACGTACTTGAGGCCGGCCTCGACCGCACCGCGGTCGGTGGAGGGCAAAAGCTCGAAGTTGTAGCCGCCCGCCTTCATGACCTCCTTCACCAAATCGAAGTGGATCGGCGCCATCTGCGGACACAGGATGGTGTAGCCCGCATCTCGCATCTCCTCGGTGAAGGGGACCTTCTCAAACGCAGCGGAGTTGGCGCGGCGCTGCGCGGACAGCGCGTACTTATGCGTGGAGAACGCCGGGGCGTCAGCGCTCGGCGCCACGGGCGCGGCGTCGCCGGGCTCGTAGGACTCGCCGGCAGCGGCGGCCGCGGCGGCGCGCTCGGCCTCCTGGTCCTTGAGGGCGGCCATGAGCGAGCGGACGCGGATGCGCGCTGCACCGAGGTTCGACACCTCGTCGATCTTGAGCACGGTGTAGATCTTGCCGGAGCCCTCGAGGATCTCCTGCACCTGGTCGGTGGTGAGCGCGTCCAGGCCGCAGCCGAAGGAGTTCAGCTGGATGAGGTCGAGGTCGTTGCGCAGGGTCACGAGCTTGGCCGCGCGGTACAGGCGGCTGTGGAACATCCACTGGTCCACGACGCGAATGGGCCGGTCGGGCTTCACCAGGTGCGCAACGGAGTCCTCGGTGAGCACCGCGAAGCCGAAGCTCGAGATGAGCTCGGGCAGGGCGTGGTTGATCTCGGGATCGTTGTGATAGGGACGGCCGGCGAGCACGATGCCGTGGCCGCCGTGCTCCTCGATCCAGTGGATGGCCTCCTCGCCCATGGTCTGGATCTGCTCGTGGAAGGCGGCGTCGGCCTCGTAGGCGGCGTTCACCGCGGCGTCGATCTCGGAGCGGGTGATCTTGGACCCACGCACGCGGCCGCGGCCGGCCTCGGCATCGGCGACGCGCTCGACGGCGATGAGGTCGTACAGGCGGCGCTTGAGCTCGATCTTGTCGTGGTACGGCACGAACGGATACATGAACTCAACGTTCTTCGCCGCGATGTCGTCGATGTTCAGGCCGAGGGCCGTGGGGTAGCTCATGACGATGGGGCAGTTGTAGCAGTTGCCCGCCGCCTCGTCCTCCTTGCGCTCCCAGCGGATGCAGGGCATCCAGATGAAATCGACGTCCTTGTCGATAAGGTTCATGATGTGGCCGTGGGAGAGCTTGGCCGGATAGCACACCGACTCCGAGGGCATGGACTCGATGCCCGCCTCGTAGACCTTCTTGCTCGAGTTGTCCGACAGCACCACGCGGAAGCCCAGCTTGGTGAAGAACGTATGCCAGAACGGATAGTTCTCGTACATGTTGAGTGCGCGGGGGATGCCCACGGTGCCACGCGGGGCGCTGTCCTCGTCGAGCACGGGGCGGTCGAACAGCAGCTCGTTTTTGCGGGCGAACAGGTTCGGGGCCTCGGTCTTGGTCTTCTTGTGGCCCGCGCCCTTCTCGCAGCGGTTGCCGGTGATGAAGCGACGGCCGCCGCCGAAGTCGTTGATGGTGAGCTGGCAGTTGTTGGAGCAGCGGCCGCAACGGGCATGCTTCTGCGTGACGGTGAGGGTCGCGATCTCGTCGGCCGTGAGGATGGTCGAGACGCCCGCCTCGCCCGCGCGGTCGCGCGCCAGCAGGGCCGCGCCGTAGGCGCCCATGCAGCCGGCGATGTCGGGACGGATGGCGTCAACACCGGTGAGCTGCTCGAAGGCGCGCAGGGTGGCGTCGGACATGAAGGTGCCGCCCTGGACGATGACCTTGGTGCCGATCTCAGACGGGTCGCGCAGTTTGATGACCTTGAACAGGGCGTTCTTGATGACCGAATAGGACAGGCCGGCGGCGATGTCGCCCACCGTCGCGCCCTCTTTCTGCGCCTGCTTGACGCGGGAGTTCATGAACACCGTGCAGCGGCTGCCCAGATCGACGGGGTTCGCGGCGGCGATGGCCTCCTTCGCGAACTCCACGACGTCCATGTTCATGGATACCGCGAAGCTCTCGATGAAGCTGCCGCAGCCCGAGGAGCACGCCTCGTTGAGCATGATGTGCTCGATGACGCCGTCGCGCACGCGCAGGCACTTCATGTCCTGGCCGCCGATGTCCAAAATGAACTCGACACCCGGCAGGAAGGCCTTGGCGCCACGCAGGTGCGCCACGGTCTCGATCTCGCCGGAGTCGGCCTTGAGCGCCTCGATGAGCAGGGCTTCGCCGTAGCCGGTCGTGGTCACATGGCCGATCGTGCAGCCGGCCGGAATGTGGGCGTAGAAGTCGGCCATGATGGTCTTGGCCGTGCCCAGGATGTCGCCGTTGTTGTTGCCGTACCAGGTGTGCAGCAGCTGGCCGTCCTCGCCGACCATGGCCGCCTTCATCGTGGTGGAGCCGGCGTCGATGCCGATGAACACGCGATGGCCGGTATAGCTCGCGGCGTCGCCCTTGGGGACGACCTCGCGGTCGTGGCGTTCCTTGAAGGCGCGGTAGGCCTCCTTGTCGGCAAACAGCGGCTCCAGGCGCGCGACCTCGGAACCCTGCGTGTCGCCGAGCGCATCGATGGCGTCGATGAGCCCGGGGAACGTGGAGAGCTTGTTGGACTCGTGCGCCATGGCCGCGCCGCTCGCCACGAACAGGTGGGCGTTGTCGGGCACGATGCGGTGCGCCTCGTCGAGCTCGAGCGTGATGTAGAAGCGACGACGCAGCTCGGAGAGGTACTGCAGCGGGCCGCCGAGGAACGCGACGTTGCCGCGGATGGGGCGACCGCAGGCGAGACCCGAGATGGTCTGGGTCACGACGGCCTGGAAGATGGAGGCCGCGACGTCCTCGGGGCGCGCGCCCTCGTTCAGCAGCGGCTGGACGTCGGTCTTGGCAAACACGCCGCAGCGGCTCGCAATCGGATAGATGGTGGTGGCGCCCTTCGCGAGCTCGTTCAAACCCGAGGCATCGGTGTGCAGCAGCGTCGCCATCTGGTCGATAAAGGCACCCGTGCCGCCGGCGCACGTGCCGTTCATGCGCTGCTCGATGCCCTGGTCGAAGTAGATGATCTTGGCATCCTCGCCGCCCAGCTCGATGGCCACGTCCGTGGCGGGGATGAGGGTCTCGACGGCGCGCTTGCTCGCAATGACCTCCTGGACGAACTCCAGACCGAGCCACTGCGAGAGCAAAAGGCCGCCCGAACCGGTGATGGCGCAGGTCATGGGCGTATCGCCGAGCACGCCGGCCGCGCCGACGAACAGGTCGCGCGCGCAGGCGCGGACGTCGGTGTGATGGCGCTGGTACTTGGCATAGACGATACCGTTGTCGTCGTTCAGGACGGCGAGCTTGACCGTGGTCGATCCCACGTCGATACCCAGGTGCAGCGTTCCGGTCGCGGCGTCGGGGTTCCAGATGGCGCCCTCGGGCACCACGCCGTGCTTGATCTCGTCGCTCATGGTCAGTTCCCCTCGTTGTCGAGTTGCAGATTCAAAAGCTTCATGCCGTATGCGGGCACGTTGATATCGATGGGCTTGCCGTACAGGTCGCCCGGGCGCACGAAGGCGATGACCGTCATGATGCGCGCCATGGTCTCAGGGCTCTCGCGCAGACCGTTTTCGAACCAGCGCTGCACCACGCCCACCTCGGCGGTGACGACGTAGCTCAGGTAGTAATCGAAAAACGCGCCGAGCGCCCCCGGGAAGATACCGGTCTGCATGCGATCGGCGACCGCGGCGCGCGCGAGGTCGATGAGCTTCTTGATGAAGGCGGGGTCTCCGCCGGGCCCGAGCAGCGAACCGATGAGCTCGCTGTTGTCGCGCAGGTAGCACAAAAGCTCGACCGAGCCGGGCGCCGGCTCGAGCTCGTCGATGTTGCGGTAGAGATCGGCCAGCGTCGCCGCGCCGATGCGCTCGATGCGATCGCGGATCTCGTGCAGCAGCGTCGTCTCGACCTGCTCGACGAAATCAGGGATGTCCTTGTAGTGGGTGTAGAACGTGCGCCGCGTGAGGCCCGCGCGGTCGGTGAGCGACGCGACGGTGATGCGCGAGAGGTCCTCGCCCGCGCCGAGCTGCTCGGTCAGCGCGCCGATGAGCGCGTGCTGCGAGCGGCGCGAGCGGCGGTCGCACTTGTAGTCGGCCTGAGCCATGCAGTCCTTTCGGTTGCAATTTCACTCAGTGTGCATTATTGCACACCGTGTGCACGAATAATCACCGCCCACGGCCTCTGCACAACCGACAAGATGGCGACAAGATGGTGCCAGGTTCAAGCTTGTCGCGACAAGAAGGGGCCGGGTTCAATCTTGTCGCGCGGCCCTGTCCCGTCGATTGTCACGCCCGGGTGCGAAGTGGGCATACTGGGGATATGCTTCGCATAAGGAGATGATCGCATGTCCATCCTTGCCGCCTTCGCCGTTCCACATCCGCCGCTGATCGTGCCCGGCGTGGGAGGTGGTCGCGAGGCGGGTATCCAGGCCACCGTCGACGCCTACCGCGAGGTCGCCCGTCGCATCGCCGACCTCGCACCCGAGACCATCGTGATCTCGAGTCCGCACGCAACGTGCTACCTCGACTACCTGCACATCTCGGGCGGCGAGGGCGCACAAGGGACGTTCTCCCAGTTCGGTGACCGCGCCGACGGAAGCCGCGTGCACTACGACCGCGAATTCGTCGACACCCTCTGCCAGATGGCGGATGAGGAGGGCCTTTCTGCGGGAACGGCCGGCGAGCGCGTCCCTGACCTCGATTGGGGTGTACTGGTCCCGTTGCATTTCGTGCAGGAGGAGTACGAGCGCCGCCGCGCCTCAGGAGACGCGCCGGGGACCTACCGCGTCGTGCGCATCGGCATATCCGGGCTCTCCCCGCTCGACCACTATCGCCTGGGCAAGCTGGTGCAGCGCGCTGCCGACGACCTCGACCGCCGCTGCGTCTACATCGCCTCGGGCGACCTTTCGCACAAGCTTGCCGAGGACGGGCCGTACGGGTTTGCGGCAGACGGCCCCGTGTTCGACGACTACGTCTGCGACGCGTTTGCCGCCGGCGACTTCCTCGCCCTGCTCACCGCCGATCCGGGCATGTGCGAGCGCGCCGCCGAGTGCGGCCTGCGCTCGTTCCAGATCATGGCGGGCGCGCTCGACCGCACGGCGGTGCACGCCGAGCTGCTCTCGCATGAGGGACCCTTCGGCGTGGGGTACGGCATCACCGCGTTCACGCCCGCAGGCGCCGTCGGATCCGACGAATCGCGCGCGATCGACGAGCAATACGCAACGTGGCGCGCCGACGACATGGCGCGTCGCAAGGCGGCGGAAAGCCCGTGGGTGCGCCTCGCCCGTTTCTCGCTCGAGTCCTACGTGCGCGAGGGGCGGCGCATCGATCCCGCGCACGATCTGCCGGACGACCTTGCCGCGTCTCTTCCCGACGAACTGTTTTCCACTGCGGCCGGTGCCTTCGTCTCGCTCAAGAAGGACGGCCAGCTGCGCGGCTGCATCGGGACCATCCTGCCCACACGCGACACGCTTGCTGCCGAGATCTGCGCGAACGCCGTCTCGGCGGGCTGTCGCGACCCGCGCTTCGACCCCGTGGATGCCGACGAACTGGACGAACTCGTCTACGATGTCGACGTGCTGTCGGCACCCGAGCCCATCGACGGACCCGACAAGCTTGATCCCGCGCGCTATGGCGTAATCGTGAGCGCGAGTCGCGGACGGCGCGGGCTGTTGCTTCCCGACCTCGACGGCGTGGACACCGTCGAGGAACAGCTGCGCATCGCAGCGCGCAAGGGCGGCATCAACCTGGACGAACCCAGCGTCACCCTGGAGCGCTTCACTGTCACCCGCCATCTGTAGCGGGAAAAAGGTGCCTGTCCCTATTTTCCCACTGTGTTTGGAGGCGTTATGAGTACGACATGCACCGCGTGCCCGCGGCGCGGCCGGCTCGCTCCCGGGCAGCTCGGATTCTGCCGGGCGCGCCGGGCGGGCGACGGGGTCATCACCGCCGAGAACTACGGCCGCGTGACTTCGCTTGCCCTCGATCCCATCGAGAAGAAGCCGCTTGCGCGCTTCATGCCGGGCGCCTTCGTGGTATCGGTCGGCAGCTACGGCTGCAACCTGCGCTGCCCGTTTTGCCAAAATGCCGACATCTCGCAGGCGGGCGCCGACAACGTGCCGTGGCGCGAAATCTCGCCGCAAGAGCTCGTCGACCTCACGCTCGATGCGCGCTCGCACGATCCACGCGTCGCAGGCATCGCCTACACCTACAACGAGCCGCTCATCGGCTGGGAGTACGTGCGCGACTGCGCGCGCCTCGCACACGAGCACGGTCTCGTGAACGTACTCGTGTCCAACGGCTGCGCCGAGGCGCGCGTCATCGACGAACTCGCCGGTCTCATCGATGCGGCGAACATCGACCTCAAGGGCTTCACGGACGCGTTTTACGACGCCTGCGGCGGCGCCCCCGGCTCCCTCGCCTGCGTCAAGGGCACGATTGCGCGCCTGGCAGCGGATCCCACCTGCCACCTGGAGGTCACCACGCTCGTCGTGCCCGACATGAACGACACGGACGACGAGATCGATGCCGCGGCGCGTTGGCTCGCCTCGCTCGACGGCGGGCGCGGACGCGGGACCATCACCTATCACGTGACGCGGTTCTTCCCGCGCTGGCGCCTGATCGACCGTGAGCCGACACCCGTGGAGTCCGTGTACCACTTGGCAGACGTCGCCCGGCGGCACCTCGAGCACGTCTTCACCGGCAACTGCTAGGCGACAAGATTGAACCCGGCCACATCTTGTCGCCAGATGGCACCGGGCACCAACCGACAAGGTTGAACCCGGTACCGTCTTGTCGCTACTCGATGATGGTATGCGAGGAGCCGCGGTGCCGCTCGCGCACGGTGGCGACCATGTGGCGCGGGACCGCGTGAAAGGCGCAGCGGCCGATGACGTTCCCCGCGGCGCGCTTGGCGGCAGCGCTCCCGTTGGCCGTGGCGTAAGCGTGCTCGAAGCGCTCGAGCATGGCGATGTCGTTGCCGCCGTCGCCGTAGACCGCGACCTCGTCCTCACGAACGCCGAGGTGGCGCGCGAGCCACGCGATCGAGGCGCCCTTGTTGACGGCGGGGTCGGTCATCTCGAACATCACCGGTGAGAAGGGGGCGTTCACCACCAGATCGGCGTGCTCGGCGATGAACGCCTTGAGCTCCGCGGCAAGCCCCGCATCGGCAACGCGACAGTTGACCTTGCAGATCTCGTGTTCAAGGATCTGCGCGAGCGGCACGTTGAATTGGATGCTTTGGGCCTGCAGGCGCCGCATGCCGCGCAACGCGACGCGTCGCCACGGAGGATCGGCGGCGAATCCCGCCTCGCGCAGCTCGGCCGATGCGCTCGCGAACATTCCATCGAGCGAGATGCACTCAAAGCAGATGCCCGGAAAGGCAGGAATCAGCAGCTCGAGCAGCTCGGGGCGAACCGTGAACGTCTTGAGCACCCCGGTCCGGCCCGCGATGATGGCGCCGTTTGCCCCGCAGACCTCGACCGGCAGGTCACCGAAGCCTATCTCGGAGCCGGATAGCAAGGTGCGCCCCGTCGCGAGCACCACGTGCGCCCCGGCATCGGTGACCTCGCGGATCGCATCGGTGATCGTGCGGTCGACCTTGTGGAACGCGTTGAGCAGCGTCCCGTCCAGATCGCTGGCGAACAGCTTGATCACGAATACCTTCCAATCAACGGAAGCGCGGGAAAATGGGGGCAGGCACCATTTTCCCACAGGCGACAAGTTTGAACCTGGCACCATCTTGTCACGCCTGATGTGCGGCGACCGGCCGAATGAGGGGCGAGGTCGGGCGTCTCAGCAAGTCGCGGAGGCGGATTACCCTAACGCGACGTCGAGGACCATCATGATCACGAAGCCGGCGATGACCCCGAACGTCCCGACGTTGGAATGCTCACCCAGATGCGCCTCGGGAATGAGCTCCTCGACCACCACGTAGATCATCGCGCCGGCGGCAAACGACAGCAGCCACGGCATGAACGGCTGGATCCAGCCGGACACGAGCACGACCAGGATGCCGAAGATCGGCTCCACGATACCCGACAGACTACCCATGGCAAACGCCCGCCGACGGGAAAGCCCCTCGCGCGCGAGCGGCAGCGAGACCGCCGCGCCTTCGGGGAAGTTCTGCAGACCGATGCCCACGGCGAGCGCGACGGCCATACCCAGGTAAGCATCGCCCGCCGCACCGGCGTTTTGCGCCGCCATCGCGAACAGCAGGCCAACGCTCATGCCCTCCGGGATGTTGTGCAGGGTCACGGCGGACACGAGCAGCGTCGTGCGCTTCCAGTCGCTCGGCACGCCCTCGGGCTTGTCCGCCCCGGCATGCAGGTGCGGCAGCAGCGAATCGAGCAGCACCAAGAAGGCGACACCGAGCAAGAAGCCGCCCGCCGCCGGGATCCACCCGATCTGCCCGAGCTCCTCGGCCTGCTCGATGGCGGGATTGAGCAGCGACCACACGGACGCGGCGATCATCACGCCGGCGGCGAATCCCAAGAAGATATGATGCATGAGCTTGCGCTCGCTGCGGAAGAAGAACACCACGGCTGACCCGGCGCTCGTCATGAGCCATGTGAATCCGCACCCGATGGCTGCCCACGCGAGCGCGCGCATCATTTCGGCATCAATCATCCCGACCTCCTCCAGTATCCATCGCACACCGCGAACACCTCCCGGACGCACGGAACGGCGTTGCGGATCCGTATCGGCAACATGTCAAGATGGTACCCATCGAACGGTCGGACCGATGCGTATCTCCGAATATCGCCGACGTTTTCGGCACTTCGAATGCGTCCACCATCGATCTGCTCTTTTCCACCCCCTTACCGGTGGGCGGCCAACTTCTACGTGTGGTTGAATACCCGCAAAACGGCTAGCCGAACAGCGTGCATTCATCATATTGTTACCATGTATGACCAGACGGATAATCCGTCGCACATTCGAAACACACGGTGATCATGGATATACGACAGATTCGATACTTCGTGTTCGCACTGGAGGGCGGGTCGCTTTCCGCTGCGGCGAAGCGTAGGTTCGTGACGGTGCAGGCCGTCTCCAGGGCCATCTCCGAGCTCGAAAGCGAGCTCGGCGCCCGCCTGCTCGTCCGCGGCAACCACGGCGTCAAACCCACGGCGATCGGTCAGGGCTTCTACGATCACGCGCGCAAAGCGCTCGCCGCCTTTGACGAACTCGACGACTTCGCCCGCTGCTTCCCCACGGACAAAGATCCCGACACCATGCTCGTCGCCCTGTGCTCCCCCGAGTTCGCCAACCGCCAGAGCTTCATCACCAACCTCGAGAAGTTCACGAGCGCGCACCTCAAGATGAAGGTGAGCATCATCGTGACCGGCGGCCGCGAGGCCATCGAGGCGCTCCACCGCGGCGAGATCGACGTCGCCTGCACGCTCGGCGAGTACACGAGCCCCGACACCGATATGTTCAAGATCGGCAGCCTACCGACCGGCATCGCCGTCGCCAAGACCAACCCCTTGGCGCGCAAGGGCGTCGTGACGCTCGAGGACATGCGCCCCTATCCGGTGGTTTGGTCCGAGACCTACGACGAGTTCAACCGCTCTATCCACGTGATGTACCGTGAGCGCGGCCTCAAGTCGCCCAAAGCCACGTTCACGCCCGAGACACCCGGCAACGAGATCGACGCCTTCTTCACCGAGCGAAACGGCGTCGCCTTCGCCGCCTACCTACCGTTCCCGCAGATCGTGCAGGACTACATGACGCTCGTGAGCATCGACCCCTCGCAGACGGTCAAAATCCCCTTGTGCCTCATCACCCTCAAGTCGCACAAGACCGACGCCTACCTCAAGTTCGAACGCAGCGCCGGCTTCATGTTCCGCGGGGGTGGCTTCCTCAAGTGATGTGAAAAAACGCCTGATGTTTTTTCACATGCTCATCTGGGAGAGCCCTTGGTCGGCCAAGATCGACATCGACCAGAGATACGCCATGGACGGCACCGCGGCTTCCCGCTCCTCGCGACGCCCGTCACGCCGAGCGGGAAACTCGATCCCCCTCGGCTGCCAGGCAGGTTGCGCATCCGCTGCGGCAACGTCGCCAGTCTGTCGGATATATCCCATGATGATCGCCTCCGCAATCCTTGAATCCGATGGGCGCACGATGCACTCGAGTGTATCGTGCCACGGCGACGTGGGGCGCAACGCGCTCGACGCCGAAACCCATCGCATGGAAAAGGAGACGTAGCACGTTTGTCATCTGCCGGAAACAATAAAAGAACACCTCTGCGATCCGCCCTGCGGGTGAAGAACGTCAGACGTTTTTTCACACCGACGCAAATGGGTTGAACGGAACACGTCCCCAACCAACCCCATGAGATGAGCCCGTCATGTGGAATCACGCCTGACGCGTTTTCGCATGACGCGAGGACCTCGAATGGGTTGGGCGGAACACGTCCCCAACCAACCCCCCCACCAACCCAGAAAGAGGCTTATGACCCTGCTTCTCGTCATCATCATGAACGCGCTTGTCGGCGCCTGCATCGGGCTGACCGGCATCGCCGGCTTTTTGCTGCCGATGTTCTACACCGGCTTCATGTGGCTTTCGCCCATCGAGGCCCTCGTGCTTTCGTTCGCGGCGTTCATCGTCTCGGGCATCCTGGGGTGCCCCGCCTACCGCAAGACCGGGGACCTGCCGCTGCGCGCCAGCGCCAGTCTGCTCGCAGGCAGCCTGATCGGCGCGGTGGCGGGCACGCGGGTGGGCCTTATCCTGCCGCCCGCGGTCCTCACGGTCATCCTGTATCTGGTCGTGCTCGGCAGCGGGGCGTCGGTGCTCGTCCGCATGCGGAGCGATGCGCGCCGGCCCGGATCCGCCGACGCAGACGGCGTCCGCGATTTCCGTCAGCCCTCGTCGCTCGTCCTGTTCGCCATCGGCCTTATCACCGCCGTCGTGTGCGCGGCGTCGGGAGCCGGCGGGCCGGTACTCGTGGTGCCCGTGCTCATGCTGCTCGGCATCCCCGCGCGCCAGGCGGTCGCTATGGCCCTTCTCGACTCGGTCGCCGTCGGCATACCCGCCGCCGTCGGCTACTTTGCCGGCGGCTCGATCGGATCTGAAGTGTGGGGGCTTCTCCCCGCGGCGCTCATCGCCCATGGCGCAGGCGTTCTCGTGGGTGCCGCCAACGCCCACCGCATCAACGCCGGCCTGCTCAAAACCATCGTCGCCTCGGGCTCCATCCTCATCGCCCTCATCAAGCTCGCCCAGTTGGCCTGCGGATGATCGCTGACACGACCGCATGCCCACCTCCGACAGGCAGGCGTGCGGCATCGCACGCTCACGTAATCAACACGAGGGGCGCAGCCGTTCGCTTTGCGCCGGTGGACGGCACCGGACGCACGCTCCGGCCGCCGACGACGTCTTGACACTCACACAGACGACGCACATCGCGCGAAAAAGTGTGAGACACTTGATTGACTGACCGTGCGCACGCGGCGCACAGCCATACGAATGCTGCGGGAAGGGGGACGCGCACGATGTATCTTTCGCATATCACATCGCCGGCCGACATCAAGTCGCTCGACCGCAGCGCGCTTCCCCAGCTGTGCGATGAGATCCGCCAAGCGGTGATCACCTCATCGGCCGCGGTCGGCGGCCATGTCGCCCCCAACCTCGGTGCCATCGAGCTCACTGTCGCCCTGCACCGGGTCTTCGACTCCCCCCGCGACAAAATCGTCTTCGACGTGTCCCATCAGATCTACGCGCACAAGGCCCTGACCGGCCGCGCGTTCTCCTTCATCGATCCGGCGCATTACAACGAGGTCTCGGGCTTTTCCAACCCGGTCGAGTCCGAGCACGACCTGTTCGCCATGGGGCACACGTCAACCTCTATCAGCCTGGGCGTAGGCCTCGCGCACGCGCGCGATTTTGCGGGCGACGCCTACGACGTCGTCGCGGTCATCGGCGACGGGTCGCTGTCGGGCGGCCTTGCCTTCGAGGGACTCAACAACGCTGCGGAACTCGAGGGCGGCTTGATCATCGTCGTCAACGACAACGACCAGTCCATCGCCGAGAACCACGGCGGGCTCTACCGCAACCTCGCCGAGCTGCGCGCCTCGCAGGGCAGCGCCCCGAACAATTACTTCCGCGCCCTCGGGCTCGATTACCGCTATCTCGAGCAGGGCAACGACGTGTTCGCGCTCGTGGATGTCCTCGACGAGCTGCGCGGCTGCGACCACCCGGTCGTGCTTCATGTGCATACCGTCAAGGGCCTGGGCTTCGCTCCCGCCGAGCACGACCCCGAGGCATGGCACCACGTGGGTCCCTTCGATGTCCAGACCGGCGCGAAGGCCGGCGCACACGGCGCCGTCGCCATCGACTACGCCGAGCTCACGGCCACGCACCTCATGCCGCGCATGGAGCGCGACCGCTCCCTTGTCGCCATCAACGCCGCCACGCCCTACATCATGGGCTTCACGCCCGAGCGTCGCGACGCGGCGGGTTCTCAGTTCGTGGACGTGGGCATCGCCGAGGAGCATGCGGTCACCTATGCGACCGCGCTCGCGGCGGCGGGCGCCAAACCGGTGCTCGGCCTGTATGGAACGTTCCTCCAACGCGCTTACGACGAGCTGTGGCACGACCTGTGCCTGAACGCCGCGCCCGCCACCGTCTTGGTATACGGCTCGTCCGTATGCGGCAACACCGACCAGACGCATCTGGGCTACTTCGACATCGCCATGCTCGGCGACATGCCCGGCCTGCGCTACCTTGCCCCCACCTGCGCCGACGAGTACCTGGCCATGCTCGACTGGTCACTTGACCAGCATGACATGCCCGTCGCGATCCGCGTGCCCGTCGCCGCCGCGGAGGCAGTCGGTGCGGACGCCGCCGACGCGCTCGCCACCGCCCCCTGCGCCGTCGCGACGGACTACTCCCAGCCCTCCTATCAGGTTGTTCGCGAGGGCTCCGACGTCGCCATCCTGGCGCTCGGCGATTTCTTTCGCCTCGGTGCGGCGTTTGCCGACGAGCTCGAGCGCCGCGCGGGCATCCATGCCACGCTGATCAATCCCCGCTTCATCAACGAGCTCGACCGGGATCTGCTCGAGGACCTTGCGCGCACGCACCGCCTTGTCGTGACCCTTGAGGACGGCGTGCTCGAAGGCGGCTGGGGCGAGAAGATCGCACGCTTCATGGGACCGCTTCCCGTGCGCGTCCGCTGCCACGGCGTGCACGCGGGATTCCCGGACCGCTACGACCCCGACGAGCTGCTCGCTCAAAACGGCATGACCGTCGACACCATGGTGCGCGACGCCCTTGAGCTTCTTGCGTAAAACCCGACCGAGCAAACCGTTGCATGCGGCAGGCGTTGGCCTGCGGACCATATCGGTACTGCGACACCCGGCGCTATACTGACAGAAAGCGCGCGGTGCGCGCCGGCATCCATCCGCATCCATCCTGAACGGAGACCGCATGAACGTCCTGGTCCTTCTGCCCTTCAACGACGCACAGCGCACGACCCTCGAGGCGGGTGCGCCGGACGCGACGTTTACCTACACCACCAAAGCCGACGTGACCGACGAGCAGATCGCCGCTGCCGACGCCATCATCGGCAGCCTGGCGCCCAACCGTCTGCCAGCGGCGCGCAATCTGAAGCTCCTGCAGCTCAACTCGGCAGGCTACGACAACTATGTCAACCCCGTGGGCACGGTCCCCTCCGAGGTCAAGCTCACCTGCGCCGTCGGCGCCTATGGCCAGGCTGTGTCGGAGCACATGTTTGCCATGCTGCTCGCCCTCATGAAGCGCCTGGACGGCTACCGCGACGACCAGCGCGCCCACGTGTGGACCGACCGCGGCGCGGTCACCACGCTTGCCGGCGCGCACGTGCTCATCTTGGGCGCAGGCGACATCGGAACGCACTTCGCACAGCTCTGCTCGGCCCTGGGGGCGCATGTCACCGGCCTGCGCCGCCATGTGGGCGAGCCCCCGCGCGGTTTCGAGGCCGTGCGCACGATGGACGAGCTGTTCGACCTGCTGCCCGCAGCCGACGTCGTCGTGTCGTTCCTGCCGAGCTCCGCGTCGACGCGCGGCATGGCGGACGCGAGGTTCTTCGCCGCATGCAAGCAGGGCGCCTACTTCGTCAACGGCGGCCGCGGCGACCTCGTCGTACAGGACGACCTGATCGCCGCGCTCGAGGAGGGCAAGCTTGCCGGCGCCGCCATCGACGTGACGGTACCTGAGCCCCTGCCTGCCGACAGTCCGCTGTGGGATGCGCCCAACCTGTTTATCACCCCGCACGTTGCCGGACAGTTCCATCTGTACACGGTGCTCGACAACATCGTCGCCATCGCCGCGGAGAACCTGCAGCACCTAGCCGCTGGCGAGCCGCTGCGCAACGAGGTCGAGCACTGAGCGAAGCGCCAGTACCGACGAGATTACCTGGGAGGGATTCGCATGAAGGTCATGTTGGTCAACGGAAGCCCGCACAAGGCGGGCTGTACGAACCGCGCACTCGAGGAGGTCGCCCGCACACTGGAGAGCTGCGGCATCGAAGCCGAGATCTTCTGGATCGGCGCCAAGCCGGTCGGCGGCTGCGTCGCCTGCGGCGGATGCAACGCCCGAGGCGCCTGCGTGTTCGGCGACGTCGTGAACGAGTTTCGCGCAAAGGCGGCTGAGGCTGACGGCTTCGTGTTCGGCGCGCCCGTCCACTACGCCCATGCCGCAGGGTCGCTGCTCGCCTTCATGGATCGCCTGTTCTACTCCAACGGCCGTGCCGGACAGCCGAACGTGTTCGCGCATAAGCCCGCCGCCGCGGTGACGAGCGCACGCCGCGCGGGAACCACCGCCGCCCTCGACGATATCCAGAAGTTCTTTACCATCTCGCAGATGCCCATCGTGAGCTCGCGCTATTGGAACAACGTCCACGGCAACAGCGCCGAGCAGGTGGAACAGGACGAAGAGGGCCTGTGGACCATGCGCCAGCTCGGCCGCAACATGGCCTGGTTGCTCAAGTGCATCGAGGCCGGACGCGCCGCCGGCGTGGAGCTGCCCGAGCAGGAGGCCGGCACCTGGACCAACTTCGTGCGCTGATTCGGGGAAATGCCGTCGATTGAATCCGTGCAAGACGGGCGGCCCGTCTTGCGGCCGCCCACGATCGCTCGCTGCAGCCGCAGTGGCCAAAAATGAACGATTGCTGTCAGGATCACGGTCTCTGACGGCGTAATCAAGCGGCGATACCGCGATGCGATATCGCCGCTTATCATCTTATATGTAGAAGTTATATCAGATTAAGGTTGCGCCCACTCCACACTGCCGCGAGCAGGCGCGATTGCGCTCCAAAGCACCCTTGAGAGCGGTCGGGCACGTCAGTAATCGTTCATTTTGTGCCAGCAACAGCATCTCGAACAGATACGCGGCTCTCGACATGCGAACGTCGTGTATCAACTTACGCGATAACTGCAGCTTCCGCACCGTCGATCTGAATATCGGTGTTGTAATACGCCGTCAGCGCGTCGATGACGAGCTGTACGTCGCGGGCGCCGGCCGTCTCGTAGCTCGAGTGCATGGCCAGCTGCGGGCAGCCCACGTCGATGGCGTGCATGCTCACGTGCGCGTTGGAGATGTTGCCGAGCGTGGAGCCGCCGGCCATGTCGCTGCGGTTGGCGAAGGTCTGGTGCGGCAGGCCCGCATTGTCGAGCAGCGCCGAGAACACCGCGCGCGAGAAGGCGTCGGTGCAGTAGTGCTGGTTGGCCGCCTCCTTGATCACGATGCCGCGGTTCAGGCGCGGGTCGTTGGCCTCGTCGGCCATCTCGGGATGGTTGGGGTGAATGGCATGAGCGTTATCGCAGCTCACGAGCATCGACGAGGCGAGTGCGCGCACGAGGCTCTCGGGCGTGCGGCCGATGCGGGCGTTGATGCGCTCGAGCGTGTCGCGCAGCAGCGTCGATGCCGCGCCCTGCTTGGTGTGCGACCCGACCTCCTCGTTATCGAAGCAGACGTACACCGAGACGTCGCGCTCGTTGTCGAGCGCCAAGAACGCCTCGAGCGCGGTGTAGGCGCACATGAGATCGTCGAGCTTGGGCGCTGACACGAACTCGTCGGCGGCTCCCCAGATGCGCGGCTCCTGACGGTTGACCAAAAACAGGTCGCGAGCGAGGATCTGCTCGGGCTCCACGCCCAGCTCTTCGGCGACGAGGGCATCGACGGCGCCGCGCGTCAGCTCCCCGGCGGAGAACAGCGGGCGCAGGTCCACGGCGCGATTGGGCGAGAAGCGGTCGTTCACGCTGCGGTCCATATGGATGGCGAGGCTCGGGATGAGGGCGACGTCACGGTCGAGTGCGAGCAGATGGCTCTCCACGCGCGAACCGTTGCGCACCATGACGCGGCCGGCAAGCGACAGCGGACGGTCGAACCACGTGTAGTCGATCATGCTGCCGTACGCCTCGGTGTCCAGGCGCAGGTACGAAGCGGGGCCCTCGAGCTCGGAGACGGCCTTCAGCTTGAACGTCGGCGAATCGGCATGCGACGCCGCGATCTGGAAATGGAACCCCTCCTGTGGCAGGTCGCTGCCGACGTGCCAGGCGATCACACTCGAGCCGTTGCGCTGCGTGTAGTAGTCGCCGCCCGGCTCCATGAACCACGGCGCCCCCTCGGGCAGGTAGGTGAAGCCCGCGGCCTCGAGCCGCGCCCGAATGGCCGCGACCGTATGGAACATGCTGGGGCTCTGCTTGATGAACTCGATGAGTCCGCGCGCCGCGCAGGCGTCGGTCTCGCTGTGATCGGCCATGGTGGGTACCTTTCTGTCCGCCATCTGTCGGCACCAGTCTAGCGCGCGCCCCGCGCAGGGCAACCGCGCCGGACGCCCTTACGGGGTATCGCCACATCTGTCCCCGGCATGGGACGATGCGACCCGCCCGTTCCGCTCCCGTCTGCCCCCTTCGGCCTTCCCGTCATGCGCGCACCACATAATCGCGCTATGCTTTCGTTGGATGGAGCACGCACCGCGTGAAGGAGCAGCCATGGCCGAATCTGCACGCACCGCCCGAACGGTCACCCTCGCCATCGTCGACGCCCTCGACCGCACGCTCTCGTGTGGCCGCGAGGCGATCGAGCTCGCTGTCATGACGCTCGCAGCAGGCGGTCACCTGCTGCTTGAGGACGTGCCGGGCATCGGCAAGACCACACTCGCCCGCGCGCTGGCCCGCGCGGTCCAGGGAACCACCGCGCGCATCCAGTTCACCCCCGACATGCTCCCCTCCGACATCACGGGCGTCTCGGTCTTCGATCCGCAGGCGAAGGGGTTCACGTTCTACCGCGGTCCCCTGTTCGCGCAGATCGTGCTGGCCGACGAGATCAACCGCGCCAACCCGAAGACCCAGTCGGCGCTGCTCGAGGCGATGGAGGAGCGCCGCGTCACCGTGGACGGCGTGACCTACGACCTACCACAGCCGTTTACGGTCATCGCCACGCAGAACCCCGTCGAGATGGAGGGGACCTACCCGCTCCCCGAAGCCCAGCTCGACCGCTTCATGTGCCGCATCAGCCTGGGATATCCCGATGCGCGCGCCGAGGCGCGCATGCTCATGGCCCCGAGCGGCAAAGATCCGCTTGCAAAGCTCAAACCCGTCTGCAGCGCAGGCGAGCTCGCCGCCGTCACGCGCACGGCGGCACGGGTGCACGTCGACCCCCGCGTCGCGGCGTACGCCGTGGCGGTTCTCGCAGCCACGCGCACGAGCCCGCTCGCGCGCCTGGGGGCATCGCCGCGCGCCGGGCTCGCCCTGCTCGCGATGAGCCGCGTCCGCGCGATGCTCGACGGCCGCGATGCGGTGTTCCCCGGGGACATCCGCGCCATGGCGCCCGCCGTGCTCTCCCATCGCATCGTCTTTGCCGACCCCTCGGTGCAGGCAGCAGGCCTTGCAGCGCAGCAGCGCGAACTCGAGCGCATCATCTCCGGCGTGCCCGCCCCCAAGGCGCGATAGCGAGGGACCATGGCGGCCACGCGCGCCCGAAGCGCGCCGAACGGGACAACCCAGCGCGAAGCGAAGCCCGCCACCGCGCGGCGGCGCGCCAAGGGGGCTGGCGGACGGCGCACGCATCGGCGCCTTGTCCCCCTTCGCCCGACGCCGCGCGCCCTCGTCGTGCTCGTCGTGGGTGCCGCGTGTCTGCTGCTCGGTTCGCAGACGGCCTCGGAGGCCCTCGTGGCGGGCTCGCTTGCCTGCGCCCTTGCGCTTGCAGCGGCACTCATCAGCGTGCTTGCCGGGCGGGTCGCGGCGGGAAGGACACCTGCGCCAATCGGCAGCGCGGAGGCAACGGACGGGAGCCCGATCCGCCGTCTCACCGGCGCCGCACTCAAGCTCATCGCGGCACCGGCAATCGGAGACGCGACCATCTGGGAACAGGTCGACCAGCACGGCAGAGCCGTGCGCACGCTCGAGGGCGACCAGCCGCCGCGCGAGCGAGGCCTGTACCGCTCCCTCGAGACGGTGATCACCTGCCGCGACGTCTTCGGTTTCTGGATAGCACGCCGAACGCTGACGAGGCGCAGGGAGCTCTGGGTGCCGCCCAAGGCGCGCACGCAGCCGAGCCGTGCGCTCCAAGACCTCCTGGCGCGCCGGTCCCCCTTTGCCCTCACGGCGCAGCGCGAGCGCTCCTCGGCGCTCGTGCGCCCCTACGAGCAGGGCGACCCGTTGCGCGCCGTATCCTGGAAGGCAACGGCACACCACGGCACGCTCATGTCGTTTGAACACGAGCGGACCGAGCGCGTCCTCCCCCTCATCGCCATCGATGCGGCGACACCCGGCGATATCGATGCGATCGCCGAGGAGGCCGCCGACGCCTTCGCGCGCATCTCGAGTCTGCGCGGCGCGCGCGGAGCGGTGCGGGTCTGCGACGGGATCACCTGCGCCGCAGACGAGCAGGAGGCCATGCGCCTGATCGCCTCCCTGCAGACGGAGCCCTCAGATGGGGCCGAGGCGCACGGCGCTCGAAAGCGGGCGGCGGCCATCGCCCGCCAGGCCCGCCTGGGCGGACGCGCCGAAGCCGCGCCGATCGTGCTTGTGGCCGGCGCATCCGATACGCCGCTCGCATGCGCCCTGCGCGAACTGCCCGAGGGGCGCGCCCTGACGGTCCTCGTCGCGGGGCGCGCGCAGCACCGCCTTGACGCCCCCGGACGGCGCGATGCTACCGAGCAGACCGCGGCGCGCGGCAATCTGTGGACGAAAACGCCTGCGCTTCCACGCCCCGACGGCGCAAGCGATGTCCTGTCCTGGATATGCTGTCTGATCCTAATCGCGCTCACCGTGCGCGACGCGACCGCGCTTATCGAACCGTCGTCCTGGCAGATCGTCGGCGCCGGCGCCCTTACTGCGGCCGCGACGGCGGCGACGGTTGCGCGCTGGATCCCCGGACTCCGCCGGGGCATCGGACGCGCCGCGGCGCTCGTGGGCGCGGGCGCGCTCATCGTTATCGCCTGCATCGCCGCAGCGGCGTCCCTGCTCCATGCGCAGACCGGCATCGACGTCCTCGTCCCGCGTGCCAGCCTGGCGCCACTCGGCATCGATGCCCAAGGGGGCGGTCTGGGCTGGGTCGTGCCCGTCCTCATCCGCGGCATCGAGGAGCTGTACGTTGGCCAGTGGGTGCCCGTGAACGTGAGCGCGGTATCGGACGCCGCCCTCGCGATCGCGGCCGCCCCGCTCGCCGTGCTCCTCATAGGGCTCATGGCCTCCCGGCGCGCTCGCGCCCTGCTCGCCTGCCTGCCGCTCGCCCTGTCTGCCACGTGCTTCTGCTTCCTCGGGACGCCGGGGCACGCGCTTGAGGTCGCGGCGGCCGTGGCGTGCGGCCTGGCGCTGCTCGCGCTTGGCATCGGTCCGGTGGAACGCAGCGGACACGACGCGCGCACGGACCGTCCCGCGCCCGCCCGGCGCACCGTCCGCTCGCTCGCCCGGCGCGTGCCCACGCTCATCGCCTGCATCGCCATCTCATGGTGCGCCTGCGCGCTCGCACCGCGCGCGACCGTCGCGTCCCAGGCGATTCCGATCGACTTCGGACTGCAATCCAACGTCCTGTCCGCATCGTCGGTGAGTCCCGTGATGGATCTCAAGCGCGACCTGATCCGTCCCCAGACGACGACCGCGCTCACGTACTGGACCGATTCGAACGGCCCCCTCTACCTGAAGCTCGCCGTGCTCGACAACCTATCCGGCGACACGTGGCTGCTCTCCACCTCAGACGCAAGCGCGGGCTCCTGGAACCTGGGCGCGTTGTTCGGTGGGACATCGGCAGCCGATCCCGCGCTTCCGGGCGACAACCCGCAGCCCACGCCCCTTGAGGCAGCGGTGGAGGACGGCGACTGGGGCAGCGCGGGCACGGCCCGCCGCGTCGAAGCGACGATCAGCGTAGACGGCCTCACGTCGCGCTTCGTGCCGTTGCCTATCGGAGCGCTCGCGACGCGCACCGACGGCACCGAGCCGACGGGAGATTGGACCTGGAACGAAGCGGGCACGGTGAGCGGCACGGACTCGTCCACCTACCGCGGTCAGCTGTATACGGCAACGGCGGCGTACGTGGAGCCGATCGGCAGCACCGCTGAGCTCGACGACGCCCTGAGCCTCAACGCCCGCGCCCTCGCGCAGCGCTTCGACGAGCTCGCCGACGCTGCGGACACCAGCGCGCATGAGCGCTGCCTGGCGCTTCCCGACCACCTCCCGACAGGCGTCCAAGCCGTCATCGACCAAGCGCACGAGCAGGGCGTGGCCGAAACCTGCGAAACCCTTGCGGATGAGCGCGCCGCCCTCGCGTTTTTGCTGGACTACTTTTCCGACGAGCGGTTTGCGTACGACCTCGATGCCCCCGATGGCGACGGGCGTGACAATATGCAGGTCGTCGAGGATTTCCTGGAGAGCGGACGCGGTTACTGCCTGCACTACGCCTCAGCTATGACCGTGCTCAGCCGCGCACTCGGAGTCCCTGCGCGCCTCGTACTGGGCTATCGGGCGCGCGACGCCCGGGCATCGGACGGCTCCTACCTGGTGACCAATCGCGATCTGCATGCCTGGACCGAGGCGTACCTCGACGGCGTGGGATGGCTCCCCCTCGATGTGACGCCCGCGCAGGCATCGGGCACGGGACGGGCGGCCGACTCTGCCGACGAGCCGGACGAGGCGCCGGACGATCCGCGCGAGCAGGTCGATACCGAACAGGAAAACGAGCAGGAGCAGGTAGACGGCGAAGACGGGAAGCGCGCCGATGGCCCCGGCAGCCAGGCAAGCGCGGCTCCGGGCACCGCGGATACCGGCTGGCTCGATGCCGCCGCACGTTTCGTGAACGACCGCCTGCTGCCCGTCGCCGTCCCCGTCGGAGCCGTGATCCTGCTCGTCGCCGCACCGTTCGCCATACGCCATGCGGCGCACGCCGCGCGCATGCGCGCGATCGCCCGAGCCGAGGCGGATCCGCGCCGCGCCGCCGAGGCGGCATGGGCAGAAGTGCGAACCCGGGCGCGTCGGCTCGGTGCCAGATGGGACGCAGCCGCCACCGAGGAGGACATCGCGCGCGCCGCCATGGCCTGCGCGCCTGAGCACGCCGAGGAGATCGGCCTCATCATGCGCGCCGTATGCCTCGCGCGCTACGGCGGCGACGGGGCGTGCTCCTGCACCGCAGATGAGCTCGCCGCGGCGCTCGACCCTGCGCGCTGGCCCCGTCGCGCAGGCAGGAGCTAACGGACAGGCAGTTTTGCCCTATTGGGGACCGTTTCGCCACACTGCTGAAGACTGACGCCGCGAAGTGAGTGCTTCGATGCGAGATGCCCGCGTAGACGCATGCCCATGGGTTGGTTGGGGACGTGTTCCTTCCAACCCCATCAACCACCAGGGGTGGTAGGGACCAGGGGGGTATAAACAAATGACGGAGCCGGCGA
>NZ_JAUDCO010000009.1 GCF_030373545.1 Collinsella tanakaei
CCACTCGCTAGAGAACGACGCCCACGATGAGCTCGATGAGACGGTTGATAGGCATGCCGCTCGGCGTCGCCATCCAGGCGCTGATGGCGCCGAGCAGGCCGGACAGGTAAAACTCACGCACAATCGTCTGCTCGGATGCGGTAAGGTCGGCATCACGGATGATGAAGCGGTCGAGCAGCGGCGCGATGATCTGCTTCAAGCGCTCGCCGAACGACGGGTCGCCGGCGATGAGGCGCGGCATGTAGCCATCGAAACGCTGCGCCAGCCCCACGATGAACCCCATGTGGTTGGAGAAATCGAGCGTGTCGCCGGCAAGCAGGCGGTTGTCGACCAGCGCGCGAACCTGCGACAAGATTTCGTCCTCAAGCTGCTCGAACAGGTCGTACACGTCGCGGAAGTACAGGTAGAAGGTCGCACGGTTGTAGCCGGCACGCTTGGTTATCTCGCGCACGGTGATCTTCTCGATGGGACGGTCCAGATACAGCTCCCAAAACGCCTGGGTCAGGTTGGCGCGCGTCTGCTCGGTGACCTGCGGTTGCTTTTTCATCGGCTGCCCCTCTCATGCCAAAACGCACCAGGACCGGACACGTCGCTTGCAGCCCGTCCGCGCCGTCACTCGACAATTCCGACGCCAGTGTCGAGCGGACCTCGTCGGCTCTGGCCGCTTTCACTATACTGCCTATTAGACAACACGATGTCGAGTAATGTGGGGAGCGTTGACCCTCATGGCATATATCGAGTTCACGGATGTCCTCAAGGTCTACGGTCAGGGCGAGGCCGAGATCCACGCGCTGGACGGCGCGACCTTCGCCGTCGAGCGCGGCGAGCTCGCCGTGATCCTGGGCGCCTCGGGTGCGGGCAAGACGACCGCCCTGAACATCCTA
Organism: Collinsella tanakaei; assembly: GCF_030373545.1. Taxonomy (GTDB): domain Bacteria; phylum Actinomycetota; class Coriobacteriia; order Coriobacteriales; family Coriobacteriaceae; genus Collinsella; species Collinsella tanakaei_C. The sequence continues at coordinate 885 of NZ_JAUDCO010000009.1, forward strand.
GGCGGCATGGACACCGCCACCTCCGGCACGGTGCGCGTCGACGGACGCGACATCTCGGGCGCGAGCAACGCCGAGCTCGTCGAATACCGCCGCGCTGACGTCGGCTTCGTCTTCCAGTTCTACAACCTCGTGCCCAACCTCACCGCCCTGGAGAACGTCGAGCTCGCGGCCCAGATCTGCCCCGACTCGCTCGACGCCGCGGACACCCTGCGCAACGTCGGGCTCGGCGAGCGCATGGACAATTTCCCCGCCCAGCTCTCCGGCGGCGAGCAGCAGCGCGTGGCCATCGCCCGCGCGCTCGCCAAGAACCCCAAGCTGCTGCTGTGCGACGAGCCCACCGGCGCCCTCGACTACCAGACGGGCAAGCAGATCCTCCAGCTGCTGCAGGACACCTGCCGGCGCGACGGCATCACGGTCATCATCATCACCCACAACTCGGCGCTCGCGCCCATGGCCGATCGCCTCATCCGCTTCAAAAGCGGCCGCGTCACCGAGATGAGTCTGAACCCCGCGCCCACGCCGATCGCCGATATCGAGTGGTAGGACGGTAGGCACATGGCGTCGGCGTATCGATCGGACATAGCGCGCACCGTGCGCAACAACCTCAAGCGATTCGTATCGATCGCCGTTATCTGTGCGCTCGGCGTGGCCATGTTCTGCGGTCTGCGCGCCTCGTGCCAGGACCTGCGCGACGCCGCCGACGCGTTTTTCGACGAGCAGAACCTGTTTGACGTGCAGGTGCTCTCGACCCTTGGCCTCGATGACGACGACCTCGCGGCGCTTTCCGGCGTCGAGGGCGTCCAAGAGGTCGAGGGCGGCTGGAGCGAGTCGACCTACACCGACGTCGAGGGAGCGCGCGCGACCGTCGAGGTCAAAGCCCTGAGCGAGCGCGGCTTCAACGAGCCGTACGTCGTGGAGGGCACGCTGCCCGAGCGCGCGGGCGAGGTCGCCGTCACGCAGAAGTTCGTCGATGCGAGCGGCTTGAAGATAGGCGACACCGTCGAGATCGCCGAGGCGGAAGACGAGGAGGAAGCCGTCTTCGAACGCCGCCCCTACACCATCACCGCCATCGTGATCGACGCCGCCGACGTATCGAACCCCGAGCTCTCGTTCCGCTCGAGCTCGTCTTCCGACTACACGTTCCTCGTCACCGCCGATGACGCCATCTCCGATGCCTACACCGTCGCCTACGTGGCCGTCGCCGATACCGACGGCCTTGCCTGCTATTCGGAGGACTACGAACGGCGCGTGGCCGCGGTCACTGACATCATCGAGGACGAGATCCGCGCCGATCGCGAGCAGGCGCGCACCGCCGCCGTGAAGGGCGAGGCCCAGGCCGAACTGGACGACGCGCGCGCCGAGTACGAGGAGGAGCGCGCCGACGCCGAGGCCGAGCTCGCGGACGGCAAGGCGGAACTCGACGACGCGGCGGCCCAGCTCGCCGACGCCAAGGTGGAACTCGAAAACGGCCTGCGCGAGCTTGTCGACGCGTGGGCGCAGATCGTATCGGGTCAGCGCGAGATCGACGACGGATGGGACGAACTCGAGGCGGGAGAGGCCGAGATCGCCGACGGCCGCGCGCAACTCGCCGCCGGCCAGGAAGAGCTTGATGGGCAGCGCGCCAACGCGGAGGCAGGTTTCGCCAGCGCGCAGGCGAAGATCGACGAGAACCGCGCGACGCTCGCGGCGGGACGAGAACAGCTCGAAGCGGGCGAGGCGGAGCTCGAGGCAAACGAAGAGGCCGTTGCCGAGGGAGAACGAGAAGCCGTTGAGGAAATCAACGATATGGTTTCCGAGATTCCGGACGCTCCCGCGGACGAAGTCTCCACCGCCGAGGAGGCGTATGAGGCGATCGAGCCGTACGCAAGCATGGTGTTCGAGGCCCGCGATGCCGTAACGGCCGCGCAACAGAAGGTCGATGAGCTCCAGGCGAGCTACGACGCCATCGAGGGCGCGCGCACCGAGCTGCAGGCCGAGAAAGATGAGCTCGAGCAGGCTACGATTCCCGAACTCACGGAAACGATCGGCACCCTCGAGACCCGAAAAGCAGAGCTTGAAACCGCCCTTGGCGAAGACGCGTCAGCAAACGAGGAATACCTGCAGCTCCTCGAGGACCTCGGAAAAGCGCAGGAGCAGCTCGCCGCTGCACAAACCCGCCTGCAAACCGTCACCGAAGAACTCGCCGCAAAGACCGAAGAAGCCGAGCAGGCCGAAGGCGAACTTGAAGAAGCGAAGGTCGAGCTCACCCGAGCGACGCAGACCTATGCGACCATCAAGGGCATGATGGCGATGTTCGGCGTGACCGTCGAAGACCTCGAGACAGCTGTCGACGGACTTACCGAACTTATCGAATGCAAGACGGCGCTCGCCCAAGGTCGCGAGGAGCTTGAAGCCTCCCGTGCCGAGCTGGAAGCCGGAGAGGCGCAGCTCGAAGCCGGACAAGCCCAGCTCGATGCGACGCGCTCCCAGGTGCGCGCGACGCTTGCGAGCGCGCAGGCCGACATCGACCGCGGATACGCTGAGCTCGAGGCGGGAGCCGCGGGACTCCCCGCAGCGCGGCAGACGCTCATCGACGCCCAGGCCGAGATCGACCGCGGCATCGCGGAATACGAGGACGGCATGGCCTCCTACCATGAGGGCGTCGCCGAATACGAGGACGGCCTGGCGGAATACGAAGACGGCCTGGCCGAGTGGGAGGAGGGCCGCGCGGAGGCCGACGAGCAGTTCGCCGAGGCCGAGGCCGAGCTCGCCGACGCACAGGCCGAGATCGACGACATCGACACCGCGACCTGGTACGTGCAGACCCGCTCGTCGAACTCGAGCTACTCCTCCGTCGAATCCGACGCCGATTCCATCGAGGCCATCGGCACGCTCTTCCCCATCGTGTTCCTCGTGGTCGCGGTACTGGTCTCGCTCACGACCATCACCCGCCTCGTGGAGGAGGAGCGCGGCCTCATCGGAACCTACAAGGCGCTCGGTTACCACAACAGCGAGATCTACGCCAAATACCTCGTCTACGCGCTGGCGGCCTGCATCGTGGGCTGCGCGTTCGGCCTGTTCTTGGGCTTCATCGCGCTGCCGGCCTTCATCTTCATCATCTTCGACATCATGTACCTGCTGCCCGGCTACGCCTTTGCGTTCGACCCCGTCTACGGGCTGGGCGGGATGGCGATCTTCGTCGTGGCCATCGGCGGCACGGCCTACCTCGCCTGCCGCTCCGAGGTCCGCCGCACGCCCGCCGAGCTCATGCGTCCCAAGGCGCCCAAGTCCGGTTCGCGCATCTTCCTCGAGCGCATCCCCGCCATCTGGCACCGCCTGTCCTTCCTGAACAAGGTCACGGCACGAAACCTCTTCCGCTACAAGCGCCGCTTCTTCATGACGGTCGCGGGCATCCTCGGCTGCACGGCGCTCATCGTCTGCGGCTTTGCTATCAAGGACTCCGTGGCCGAGCTCGTGCCCGAACAGTACGAGCGCATCGCGCGCTACGACATCATGGCGGTCACCGAGGCCGGCGAGCACGACGCCGCGGCACGCGACCTTGCCGCCGACAGCCGCGTCGACGACTTCATCCGCATCTACATCGACTCCACGACCCTCGGCTATGGCGACGCCGAGGAGACCGTGCAGCTCATCGTCGTGCCCGACGACACCGATCTGTCCAGCTATATCAACGTCTCCGACTGCGATTCCGACGAGCCGATCGAGCTGCCCGTAAGCGGTGCGATCGTGACGCAGAACGCAGCTGAGGTGCTCGGCTTTGATGCCGGCGCGACCGTCGAGCTCCAGGACTCGCAGCTCAACGGCGCCACGCCGACCATCGCCGCCGTGGCGCGCAACTTCTTGGGCAACTATCTCTACATGAGCGAGTCCGCCTACCTCGAGGCCTTTGGCGACCGTGCCGCCGCCCTCGATGACGACGAGGACTTCGAGCCCAACGGCGTGCTCATCCGCTGCACCGAGGGCAACGAGACCTCGCTTGCCGACGAGCTCTCCGACGACACGCGCTTCCTCTCCGTCACGAGCACCTCCGAGCTCGCCGACGACTTCTCGCAGTCGTTCATGCTCATCAACGCCGTGGTGGCCATCGTGCTCGGTATGGCGGCGGCGCTCGCCTTCGCCGTGCTGTTCACGCTGTCCACAACCAACATCTCCGAGCGCGAGCGCGAGCTGGCGACCATCAAGGTGCTCGGCTTCCGCCCGCGCGAGGTGCACCACTACGTGAACAAGGAGACCATCATCCTCACCCTGATCGGCATCGTATGCGGCCTGCCGTTCGGCTACGTGCTGGGCGATATGCTGCTGCATGTGCTCAAAATGCCGCAGATCAGCTTCCTGACCACGGTGACGCCGCTGAGCTACGTGCTCGCCGCCATCCTGCCGCTCGTGTTCGCGCTCATCGTGAACCTCATCACCAACCGCACCCTCAACCGCATCGACATGATTGAGGCGCTCAAGAGCGTCGAATAAGCCCGCCGGCCGCCCGGTCAGAGACAAGCCGCCCGCCCATCCCTCGCTCACGTCCTCGCCGCTTTGCGGCTGCGGGATGTTCGCGAGGGATGGGCGGGCGGCTTGTCTCTGACCGGGCGGCCGGCGGGATGCTCGGCGCTTGGCTTTCGGCGGGAGATGTTGCTGAGGACGCATGGCCGCTGCGCGGAGGGGACGATTGCGGATTGGGCCGTGAGGGGTTAAAAGATGAGAAGGCCAAGAGCCAGGATGAGAGGCATGATGATCAGGGAGAGGAGGGTCGAGAGGGATACGAGGCCCGCCCCAAAGCGGTAGTCGCCGCCAAACAGCTGGGGGAACATGGCGGACACCGTGCCACAAGGCGTGGAAAGCGCGATGACTACCACGAGCTTGACGACGGAATCGAGGGGCAGCACCACCATGACGGCCATCACGATTGCCGGAACGACAAGCAGACGCAAGGCGCAGGCGGCGTAAAGATTGCGGTCGCGCACGAGGCTGCGCAGGTCGGTTTGGACAAGGTAGATGCCCATGACGAGCATCGCCAGGCCGGTGTTGAGGTTGCCCATGTCCTGAGCGGTCACCTTGATGACGCCGGTCAGATCGATCGAGCAGCAGAACAGCACGATGCCCACCACGACAGCGACGATCGAGGGGTTGGTCGCAATCTTTCTCGGCGAGATCTTCGACGCATCCTGCGAGATGAGCCAGATGCCGTAGCTCCAGATAAGCGGCACCTGACCGGCCATGCAGGCCGAGATGTAGAAGACGTACTCCTCGCCCAGCACGCTCTGCACGAGCGGGATGCCCATGAAGCCCATATTGGAGATCGTGATGCCCAGCTGCGCCGCACGCTGGCGATCGCGGAAGTAGAGACGCGCCACACCCGCCGACACCAGTGTGAAGATGAACGACAGCGCCATGCAGGCGGCGCCGACAGCCATCTTGGCCGCGTCAAACGTCGTAGCCAGCGACTGCAGAATCACCGCAGGCGTGGCCACGTAGAGGGCGACGTTCGAGAGCTGCTTCGAACCCGCATTGTCGACGAGCCGCCCACGATACAGCACCGCACCGATCACCATCATCAAAAACATGGCGACCACCTGCGTAATCATGATCGGCATCGTGTGCGCGACCGACATAGAGCGCCCCCAAACCCCCTTATACAAAAATGCGCGGCCACAAGGCCGCGCACCATCTTACACCCCCGCCCAAGGCCAAAGGGGCCACCACGCGCAAGCAGCTCGCAAAGCTGCTGCACAAGTCGACCGCGGAGCGGGTACCCGGGTCTCTCGGCGCGTGCATTCCGCAGGCCGCAGGCCGAGGACCCACGCGCCGAGAGACCCGGGTACCCGCCAGAGGCTTACTCCGTCAGCAGCTTCGCGATCTGCACCGCATTCGTGGCGGCACCCTTCCTAATCTGATCGCCGCAGCACCAGAAGGTGATGCCGCGCGCCGTCTCGGGGTTGGAGATGTCGCGGCGCAGGCGTCCGACCCAAATGAGATCCTGGTCGGAGGTGTCGATCGGCATGGGGAAGCGGTCGTGGGCGCTTGCAGCCTCACGGTCGTCCACAAGCTTGACGCCCGGCGCGGCGGCCAGCGCCTCGCGCGCCTGCTCGAGCGTGATATCGCGCTCGAACTCGAGCGTGATGCTCTCGGAGTGCGAACGCAGCACGGGCACGCGCACGCAGGTGCAGTTCACGCGCAGCTCGGGCAGGTGCATGATCTTTCGGCCCTCGTTTTGCAGCTTCATCTCCTCGGAGGTGTAACCCTCGTACTTGAAGCCGCCGATCTGCGGGATGAGGTTGCTCACGAGCGGGGCGGCGAACGTCTTGGGCTCGGGAAGCTCCTCGCCGCGACCCATAGCGCCGATCTGCGCCTCGAGCTCGGCCATGCCCGGCGCACCGGCGCCGCTCGCGGCCTGATAGGTCGACACGATCATGCGCGTCACGCCGGCGATCTTGTGCAGCGGCCAGGTGGGCACCAAGCCGATGATCGTCGCGCAGTTGGGGTTGGAGATGATGCCGTGGTGCCAGGCGACGTCCTCGGCGTTGATCTCGGGCACGACCAGGGGCACGTCCGGGTCCAGACGGAAGGCGTGGCTGTTGTCCACCACGACGGCGCCCGCCTCGACGGCGTGCGGAAGCAGCTCGCGCGCCAGGTCATCCTCGACAGCGCCCAGTACGATGTCGCAGCCGGCGAAGGCATCGGGGCCCGCCTCGGCGATCGTCACAGTGCCGAAGGGAGTCTCGACCTGCTTGCCCGCGGAGCGCGCGCTGGCCAGAAGGCGAAGCTCGCCCACGGGGAAGTCCTGCTCTGCCAGGCACTGGATCATCTGGGTGCCCACAGCACCGGTAGCTCCCAGGATGGCGACGGTGTACTGCTTCATTGCGGTCTCCTTCCGTAGGTGAAATGAGGTGAAATTCGAACAGAGGCAGCCGCGCGCCGCCTCTGCCCCATCGTCTAGAACGGCTGCGGGGTCGGCTCGAGCTCGGAGGTCTCCACGATGCCGTTCTCGTCCGAAAAGGCCTTGTAGATCGTGCGGATCGCGGTCTCGAAGTCCTTCTCCTCAACACCGACGATGATGTTGATCTCGTCGCAGCCCTGCGTGATCATGCGCACGCTCACACCGGCCTGGCCGAGCATGCCGAACAGGTGGCCCGCCACGCCGGCACGGCCATGCAGGTTGCGGCCCACCGTGGCGATGAGCGCCAGGTCCTCGACGACCTCGATCTCGAGCGGCTGGACCTCGTCTTGGATGTCGGCGATCAGCGAGTACAGCGAATCGTGCACGTCCTCGGCCTGCACCACGGCGGCAAACTGATCGACGCCGGTGGGCATGTGCTCGACGCTCACGTTGTAGCGCTCGAACACCGACAGCGCGCGGCGCATGAAGCCGATGCGGCTCGTGGTGCGGTCGCGCGCCACGTTGATGGCCAGAAAGCCGCGCTTGCCCGAGACGCCCGTGATGATGGGCTCGCTCTCGCCCTGCTTGGGATGCTCCGAGATGATGGTGCCGGGATCGGCCGGGGCGTTCGTGTTCTTGATGACGAGCGGGATGCCCGCCTCGCGCACGGGGAAGATGGCCTCCTCGTGCAGGACGGAAGCGCCCATATAGGAAAGCTCGCGCAGCTCTTCGTAGGTGATGCGCTCGATGGGCTGGGCGTCGGGCACGATGCGCGGATCGGCGGAGTAAAAGCCCGAGACGTCCGTCCAGTTCTCGTACAGGTCGGCGCCCAGGCATTTGGCCAGAATGGAGCCGGAGATGTCGCCGCCGCCACGGTCGAGCAGGCAGATGCGGCCCTCGCGCGTGGCGCCGTAGAAGCCCGGCATCACGAAACCGCCCTGCGGGGCGCGCTCGTCGATGAGCTTGGCGGTGCGGGTCATGGACAGGCTGCCGTCGTGATGGAAGGCCACGACCTCGGAGGCGTCCAAGAACGGCAGCTCAAGGTACTCAGCCATGAGGCGCGCGGTGAAATACTCGCCGCGGCTGACGAGCTCCTCGGTGCTGTAGCCGCCCGAGCGGGCTCGATCGGCAAACGCGGTGAACTCCTCGCGGATGGGATAGGACAGGCCGAGCTCGTCAGCGATGTCAAAATAGCGCTGGGCGATATCGTCGAGCAGGTCGTCACACGACACGCGGTACTTGACGTGCGCGTTGACCAGATACAGCAGGTCGGTGACCTTGGCGTCACCATCGCGACGACGGCCGCACGCCGACACGACGACGAAACGGCGCGCCGGGTCGGCGTCGACGATCGCCTTGATCTTCCTGAAATGCTCAGCGTCGGCAACCGATGAGCCGCCGAACTTGGCTACCTTGATCATAGTCGTAACACCTTCCCCCATGCGCAAGACCGCTCGCCGTGCACACGCTCGCAGGAGCGCGCGGTCGCGAAAGACAGACTGCAGGAATCGCTTTAGTAGGTGCAAGTGTACTAGGCTTTTCATGCATGCGGCAAAATCGATATACAGAGAGGGCCGTTTGTTTCCAAACGGAAAACGTCCTGTGTGGCCCCGCTGGTATCGGGCGACGACACTGCGCGCAGACAGCGCGACCCTATACAGCTCTGCTACCATATCCCCACGATACGCTTTCGTTTGATAAAGGGGGACCCGATGGGCCTGTACCACAGCACGCGTTCTCGGGAAACGACATGCACCGCCAAGCAGGCTATCCGCACCGGCATCGCCGCCGACGGCGGTCTGTTCGTAAGCGACGCGCTCGGCGAGACGACGATCGATATCGCCACGCTCGCCGGCAAGGGCTACCACGAGCTCACCCGCGAGGTGCTCGGCATCCTGCTGCCCGATTACACGGCCGACGAGATCGCGGCGTGCGTGGACGAGGCCTACGGCACCACGTTTGCCAGCGACGAGGTCACGCCCCTCGTGCCGCTCACGTGCGCACCGGGCGGCACGACCGATGCCCCGACGTTCGTGCTCGAGCTCTTCGGCGGTCCCACGAGCGCCTTCAAGGACGTCGCGCTGCAGATGCTCCCCCGCCTCATGGCCCGCACCGGCTCCGCGGATACGACCGACGAGCGCATCATGATCGTCACGGCGACCTCAGGCGACACGGGCAAGGCGGCGCTTGCCGGCTTTGCCGACGCCGCGGGCTGCGGCATCACCGTCTTCTACCCTGAAGGCAAGGTCAGCCGCGTGCAGGAGCTCCAGATGTCCACGCAGGAGGGCGCCAACGTCGCCGTCTGCGGTGTGCGCGGCAACTTCGATGACGCGCAGAGCGCGGTGAAGTGCATCTTCGCCGACCGCGATCTGGCTGCGCGCCTGGCCCAGCAGGGCGTGATGCTCTCGAGCGCCAACTCCATCAACGTCGGGCGCCTCGTCCCGCAGGTCGTCTACTACTTCGCCGCCTACGCGCAGCTGTTGCGCGCAGGCGCGATCCAGGTGGGCGACGGCGTGGAGTTCTGCGTGCCGACCGGCAACTTCGGCGACATCCTCGCGGGCTACTATGCCCGTCGCATGGGCCTGCCCGTCTCCCGCCTCATCGTGGCGAGCGACAAGAACAACGTGCTGTTCGACTTCCTGACGAGCGGCACCTACGACCGTAAGCGCCCGTTTTTCACGACGAGCTCGCCGTCCATGGACATCCTCGTCTCCTCGAACCTCGAGCGCCTGCTGTACTACGCATCCGACGGCGACTGCGAGCTCGTGGCGCAGCTCATGGAACAGCTCGGAACGAACGGCTCCTACGAGGTGCCCGCCGAGCTGCTCGCGCGCATCCAAGAAGTCTTCGGCTGCGGCTGGGCGGATGAGGACGACGTGGCGCGCGCCATCCGCACGTGCTGGGAGGACAACTCCTATGTGATTGACCCGCACACCGCCTGCGGCTACCACGTGCTCTCCGAGCTGCCCTGCGTCCCCGGCACCGCCGCACGCGTGCTGCTGTCCACGGCGAGCCCCTACAAGTTCCCGCGCGCCGTCGCCGGCGCCCTCGGCCTGTTCTGCCCGCCGGATGACTTCGCCTGCATGAACGTGCTCGCCAAGGCCACGAACACCACGCCCCCGGCCCAGCTCGCCAACCTGCAGGACAAGCCCGTCCTGCACACCGACGTCGTGGACATCGACACCATGCCCGCCTACGTCGAGGCCGCCGCATCGAAGCTGTAACCCCCGGCGGGGGCGGCCTGCCGACCCCGCCCCTTTATTGGGCGGTCTCGGCCTACGGCCGAGACCGCGCCATCTTCCCTCCCCGCCCCGTGGCCCCAGAGACGAACACCCTCAGGTTCGCGCTGGTGGCGGGGACGGTGAGCGGGTAAACGCCTCCCGGCGGATCTGGTCGTTCCGTCCGCCGCGAGTTCCGCACGCAAAGGAGAGCCCAGTGGGCTCTCCGTCTTGCGCAGGACTGTCCGAGCGCCGGATGGAACGACCAGATCCGCCCGGAAGGAGCATTGACCATGATCAAGATCACCGTCCCCGCCACCAGCGCGAACCTGGGAATCGGCTATGACACGCTCGGCATGGCGGTGAGCCTCTACTCGCACTTCACCTTCGAGCGCGCCGAGACGCTTACCATCACCGGCTGCCCCGAGGAGTTCCGCAACGAGGACAACCTCGTCTACGTCTCGTTCGTCGACGCCCTGCGCGAGTGGGGCGAGGAGCCCTTCCCCGTCGCCATCGACATCGCCACCGAGGTGCCGGTCGCGCGCGGCCTGGGTTCGAGCTCCACCTGCGTCGTCGCCGGCATCATGGCCGCAGCCGCGCTCACCGGCCACATGGTCGACCGTGCTGAACTCGTCCGTATCGCCACTGCGGTCGAGGGGCATCCCGACAACGTCGCGCCCGCCATCCTCGGCGGCGCCGTGTGCTCGTTCACCCCTGAAGGCGACCTGCCACGCTGCCTGCGCTACGAGGTGTCGGACCGCCTGCGCTTCATCACCGTCATCCCCCCGTACGAGGTGCACACGAGCGAGGCCCGTAAGGTGGTGCCGCAGGAGATTCCGCTGTCTTCCGCCGTGTGGCAGATGGGCCGCATCGCCGGCATGACGCGCGGCCTGGAGACCGGTGACGCCGACCTCATCGCCGCCGCGAACGACGACCGCCTGCAGGAGCCCTACCGTCGCCCCCTCATCCCGGACTACGACGACATCCGCCGCGTGTGCCTTGAGGGCGGCGCCAAGACGCTGTGGATCTCGGGCTCGGGCTCGACCCTCATGGCCGTGACCGACGACACCATCGTGGCGAAGTTTTTGCAGGTGCGTCTGCAGGAGCGCTTCCCCGCCTGCGAGACGCACATCCTCACCTGCGACACGGAGGGCGCCCAGATCGAGTACCTGTAGGTCGCTTCGGACCCTCCGGCGGCAAGACCGAGACCCCCTCCCAGACGTCCTCGCCCTTTGGGCTGCGGATTGTCTGGGAGGGGGTCTCGGTCTTGCCGCCTGCGGTGCCTGCGCTTGCAGGGGTTCGCTCTGGAGGTCGCCGGGCTTGGGTTTGTTCGCATGGATGACTTTGTTGGTCGGGTAACGGATTCCCTGAATGTCCCATTTTTCTCCTGGCCCCGTTTGGGACACGGGACGTGCAGGCGGATATTGCCGTCGAACGGTATCATGGAAAGCCATGGACAATCGCTGACGAGGAGCCGATATGACCGCTTCCGATACCCACAAGCCGCTTCCCCTTCCGCTCGCGGCGCTCTGCATCGTCCTCATGCTCGCCCCCGTCGTCGCCCTGGCGATAACCTGGGGCTCACTGCCCGATACCATCCCCGCCCATTGGGGTGCCGAGGGCATCGACCGCTGGGGCTCCAAATACGAGCTGCTTATCGTACCCGCCCTCGGCGTGCTGCTCGGCGCCGTGCTGCTGTTCGGCGCGCATCGGGCCGGTGACGCGCGCGTGCCCTTCCTCGGCGGCTCGATCGGCGAGCGCGCCGTCATGGCTGCCGCGTGCATCGGTCAGTCGCTTATCGTCCTCGGTGGCACCGTGGGCTGGATCATGGGCGCGCAGGGCGCCGGGACTCCGGTCGAATCGCTGACCGGTTCGCTCAACCTGCAGGTACTCGGTGTGCCGGCGATCTTTTTGGTCGCCGGCGTCCTGCTCGCGATCCGCACCATCAATGCGCCGGAAGACGAGCCGGTACTCGGCGAGCAGTACCACGCTCAGCGCATCGCCGGGGCGATCATGGTCGTATCCGGCGTCCTCATGAGCGTGCTGTCAGCGCTCGTGGTGAGTGCGCAGATGGTGCAGGTCGTCCAAGCAGCCATCGCCGCCGTCTCCTGCGCCATCCTGTTCGTTTTGCTCAAGCGCTGGCTGTAGCCGGGACGCCTGCTAGAATATGCAGGCGAAACCCGAGCGAACAGGAGGGCACATGGCACGCACCGTCGCCATCATCGGAGCACTCGAGAAGGAAGTCCGTCATATCTTCGCCGCGCTGAGCCATGGCAGCGAGGATGTCGCAGCCGGTCTTACGATCGCCTGCGGCGAGCTGGACGGGCTGCGCGTGGTGGCTACCACTGCGGGCATGGGCACCGTCAACGTGGCAGCTGCAACCCAGCACCTCATCTCCGTCTACGGCGCCGACACGGTCATCTTCTCCGGCATCGCCGGTGGGCTCAACCCCGCGCTGCACATCGGCGACGTCGTGGTCGGACGCTGTCTGCGCTACATCGACACCGATACGGCTCTGATCGCCGAGTCCGCACCCGCACTCGAGGAGTTCGCATCGACGCCGCACCTTGTCGAGATGGCCGTGCAGGCCCTGCGTGCGCACGGTTACGTCGCCGTCGACGACGCCGACGGCACGACCTCGCCCGACACCCCTCGCTACCTGTGCGGGACCATCGCCACGGGCGACCGCTTCATCACCGGCGACGCCCTGCGCCAGGCGGTCATCGACGCCACGCAGGCCGACTGCGCCGAGATGGAAGGAGCGGCCGTCACCCACATCGCTGCCAAGAACGGCGTCGACTGCCTCGTGCTGCGCGCAATCTCGGACAACTGCGATGAGGCCTACGACGCCTTTTGCGAGCGCGAGTTCGACCTGGATGAGTACGCCCGCAGCGCCAGCGAGCTCACGCTCGACATCGTGCACCGCATCGCCGCGCACGCGTAGTGTCCCGACAAGCTCCCGTCCCTTTTCGGGACATCGGATAAGGAGGCTTTTATGCCCGACGCCATCAACTACCGCAAGGCAAAGTTCGTCGCCAGCTACGGCAAGACGTCGCAGATCCCCGAGTCGACCTGCCCCGAGGTCTGCTTCGTGGGACGCTCCAACGTGGGCAAGTCCTCGATCATGAACAAGCTGTTCGACCGCAAGAACCTCGTCAAGGTGTCGAGCACGCCGGGCAAGACGAGCAACGTGAACTTCTTCGAGACGGATGACGTGCACTTCGTCGACCTGCCGGGCTACGGCTTCGCGCAGCGTAGCAAGTCCGAGCGCGAGCGCTGGGCCGACCTCATCTTCGACTTCCTCGACATGGAACGCAGCTTCAACCTGATCGTCTCGCTCGTCGACATTCGGCACGATCCGAGCAAACTCGACCACCAGATGATCGAGTTTCTGCAGGAGGGCGGCTACCCGTTCGTGGTCGCGCTCACCAAGGCCGACAAGCTCTCGCGCAGCCAGCAGGGACGCCAGCTCGCGTCCATCCGCAAACAGCTCAACGTACCGGCGGAGGACATCATCGTCACCTCGTCGCAAACGGGCCTGGGCATCGACGAGCTCAAGCGCCGCATCGAAGCCGCCTGTCTGGACGACGAAGACGAAGACGAGACCGCCGAGGAGTAACACCCGGCCACAAACGCACCGCAGACAAGCGGGCCGCATCCGATCGATCGACCGGACGCGGCCTGCTTTCGCGTACCCGATAAGTTTGAACCCGGCACCTTCTTGTCAGGCGACAAGTTTGTACCCGGCACCATCTTGTCGTCCAGGTGCCGCAGATCGGGGCGAGAGCGACAAGTTTGTACCTGGCACCATCTTGTCGCGACAACGGAGACGGCCGGCTGAGGGGCCCGAGATTGCCTCGAAGGCCGAGGGCGGACGCCTAGCGTGCGGCGCCCGACGATTGAAGGGCAAGATGGCGACTGTGGAAACGGACTTTCCAGGTGCCGCAGATCGGGGCGAAAGAGGAGGGCATAGGCCTTGAGGCCATGCCCGACGATTGAGCCCCGAGGTGCGGTGTCGCGACAACGGAGACGGCCGGCTGAGGCGCCCGAGATTGCCTCGAAGGCCGAGGGCGCACGCCTAGCGTGCGGCGCCCGAAGGCCTGAGGGGCAAGGTCGGGTGCCTCAGTCCGGCCGCAGGGATCAGTCGAGCTCTTTCAATCCTTGATACAGCTGCCAGTACTCCCCGCGCTGCGCGAGTAGCTGCTCGTGGGTACCGCGCTCCACGATTTTGCCGTGCTCAAGCACGATGATCGCATCGCAGTTGCGCACCGTCGACAGGCGGTGGGCGATCATGAACGTTGTGCGACCCTCCATGATGCGGTCCATGCCGCGCTCGATGAGCTTTTCGGTACGCGTGTCGATCGACGACGTCGCCTCGTCCAGGATGAGCACCGGCGGGTCGGCAACCGCGACGCGCGCGATGGCGAGCAGCTGGCGCTGGCCCTGGGAGAGGTTCGCGCCGTCGGAGGTCACCATGGTGTCGTAGCCCTGCGGCAGACGGCGGATGAACGAATCGGCGCACGCCGCCTTGGCGGCCGCCCGCACCTCCTCGTCGGTCGCATCCAGCTTGCCGAAGCGGATGTTTTCGGCAATGGTCCCGGTAAACAGATGCGTATCCTGCAGCACGATGCCAAGCGAGCGGCGCAGATCGGCCTTGGAGATGCTCTTCACGTTGATGCCGTCGTAGGTGATCTCGCCCGCATCCACATCGTAGAAGCGGTTGATGAGGTTCGTGATGGTGGTCTTGCCGGCGCCCGTCGACCCGACGAAGGCGATCTTCTGCCCCGGCTTGGCGAACAGGTTGAGCTTCTTGAGCACCAAGCGTCCCGGCACGTAGCCGAAGTCGACATCGTGGAAGCGCACGTCGCCGCGAAGCGGCAGCATACCCGTCGCGAGCACCGTGCCGTCCACGCCGAGCGCCGTTGTCTGCGCCACGGCACCGGACTCCTCCGCGGCCAGATCGCCGCCCACGCCGCTGGCCCCCTCAGCCTGCTGCGCACCGTCGGCCACGCGGACGAGCGCA
The DNA here is from genome assembly GCF_030373545.1 of Collinsella tanakaei. GTDB lineage: Bacteria > Actinomycetota > Coriobacteriia > Coriobacteriales > Coriobacteriaceae > Collinsella > Collinsella tanakaei_C. The sequence goes on from NZ_JAUDCO010000009.1 coordinate 15,997, forward strand.
CCGTAGGCGCCGATGCCCATGCCCTCGGGCAGCTTCCACGCCCAGGTGTCGCGCCCGGTCTGCACGAGCTTCACCGTGCCCTCGTCCACCTCGGGCTCCATCTCCATGGCGGCGAACAGACGCTCCGCGCCGGCCATGGCGTTGAGCAGAAAGTTTCCGAGCTGCGTGAACTGGTTGATGGGCTGGGTCGCCTGGCGCACGAACACGAGGTAGCTCGCCAGCGCGCCCACGTCGGCCATCCCGTTCACGGCGAGCAGCGCGCCCACGACGGCCACGATCGTGTAGTTGACGTACCCGATGCACACGGTGGTCGGCACCATCGTGAAGGCGTAAGCCTGCGCGGAGGCACCGGCTTGGCGCAGCTCCTCGTTACGGTCGGTGAACTCGCGGACGTTGGCCGCCTCGTGATTGAACACCTTCACGACCTTCTGGCCGGCGACCATCTCCTCGATATAGCCGTCGAGCGCGCCGAGCGCGTTTTGCTGGCGCGAGAAGAACATCTTGCTGCGCCCGCCCGAGAAGCGCACGTACAGCGCGATGACGAGGTTGCACGCCACCGTGATGAGCGTGAGCTGCCAGTTGAGCACAAACAGAACGATAAGCGTGCCGACCATCTGGATGAAGGCCTGGATGACGTTGGCGAAGCTGTTGTTGAGCGCCTCGGCGACCGTATCGACGTCGTTGGTGAAGTAGCTCATGACATCGCCGGTGCGGGTGCGGTCGAAAAACGACAGCGGCAGTTTCTGGATATGCGCGAACAGGTCGCGACGGATGTCGAACACGACCTTCTGCGCGGCGCGCACCATCGTCTGCGTGTAGCCGAACGACGCGAACACGCCGATGACGTACACGATGACCGTGAACGCGATGAGGCCGGGCAGGTCGTCGCCACGTCCCTCGGACAGGGCGTTGACCACCGGGCGCACCATGTAGGTGCCGCACAGGTTGGCGAGTGCCGCGATGGATACGAGCACGGCCACCGCAAGCAGCGAGAGCCTCGCATGCCCCATGTAGGACAGCAGGCGGCGGATCGTATGGCCCAGGTTTTGCGGCCGGGCCTGAGCGGTCGTCCTAGCCACGCTGCTCACCCCCTTCCCCGAGCACGGCGTCCGTCACAGCGCCCTCCACAGCGGTCGCCCGCGCGCCCGCAGCGGTAGCTTCCTGCGCGTGCTCCATCTGCGATGCGTAGATCTCCTGGTAGATACTGTCGGTCGCGAGCAGCTCGTCGTGCGTGCCGTGCGCATGGATGCGCCCGTCGTCGAGCACGAAGATCTCGTCGGCGTCCATGACCGACGTGATGCGCTGACCGATGATGATCACCGTCGCGTCCGGGATGCTCGCCAGGTTGGCGCGGATCTTGGCCTCGGTTGCCATGTCGACCGCACTCGTGGAGTCGTCGAAGATCAGGATGCGCGGGCGCTTGAGCAGGGTGCGCGCGATGCACAGGCGCTGCTTCTGGCCGCCGGACACGCCGGCGCCGCCCTGGCCCAGGTCGCCGTCGAGCCCGCCGATGCGATCCAAGAACTCGTCGGCGCACGCCATCTCACAGGCGTGCAGCAGCTCCTCGTCGGAAGCGTCCGGAGCGCCCCACTGCAGGTTCTCGCGGACGGTCCCCGTGAACAGCACGTTGTTCTGCAGCACGACGCCGACCGCCTCGCGCAGCTCCGCGAGGTCGTAGGCGCGCACATCGTGGCCGCCGACGCGAACCGTGCCGGCGGTCGCATCGTACAGGCGGGCGATCAGCTGCACGAGTGAGCTCTTGCCCGAACCGGTCGAGCCGAGCACGCCCACGGTCGCGCCGGACGGGATGGACAGGCTCACGTCCTCGAGCACGTCCTCCTCGGCGTCGGCGCTGTACTTGAAGCTCACATGGTCGAACTCCACCGACCCGTCCGGCACCTCGGTGAGCGCCGTCGCGGTATCGGGACTCGCGATCAGCGGTTGCTCGTCGAGCACCTCGCCCACGCGCCGCACACTCGTGAGCGCGCGCGTGAGCAGCAGAAACACGTTCGAGATCATCATGAGCGAGTTCATGATCTGCAGCACGTAGCTCATGAAGCCGGTGAGGATGCCCACGCCCATGGCGCCGGTCATGACCATGTGGCCGCCCACGGCGAGCACGAGCACTGTGGTGGTGTACATGACGATGTTGAACGCCGGCAGGTTGAGCACCGCCGTCGAGAACGTCTTGGTCGAGGTCTTGGCAAGCGCATCGTTGACGCCGTGGAAGACCTCGCGCTCATAGCCCTCGCGCACGTAGGCCTTGACGGCGCGCACGGCGGTCACGTCCTCCTGGACCACGCGGTTCAGATGGTCCATGGACGTCTGCAGGTCGCGATAGAGCGGTGCCACGCGCCACGTGATGAGGCCGAGGAAAATCGCGAGCACCGGCATCGTGCAGAAGAAGACCACGGCGAGCTCGGCGTTCATGACGTAGGCGTAGATGAAGCCCATGACGAGCAGCACCGGGCCGCGCACCATGGGCCGAAAACCGCTCGACACCGCGTTTTGGATCACGGTGATGTCGGTCGTCATGCGGGTAACGAGGCTCGAGGTCTGGTAGCGATCGAGGTTGCCGAAAGCGAAGTCCTGGATCCGTTCGTACTCGGCTTGGCGCAACTGGGCACCGATGCCCGTGGCGAGCCGCGAGGCGAAGCGGGCATATCCCAAGCCAAGGACGAGCGACAGCAGCGCGAGGGCGAGCATGATCGCGCCCTGCTCGAAGATGTAGCGGGTGTCTCCGCTGGCGACGCCCTCGTCGATGATGTTGGCCATGAGCAGGGGGATCAGCAACTCGAGCGAGGTCTCGAGCGCCACGAAGATAATGCCGAGCACCGCGTCGCGGCGATAGGGCCCCACGTAGTGCAGCAGGCGGCGGATCTCATTCATGGGCGGCCTCCGTCTCGAGCGGATCGTCTTCTTTGTCAACGACGTTTCGGCCCAGATGGGCACGCATGTTGGCGCAGATGCGGTCGAACATGTCGGTCACCGCGGCACGCTCTTCGTCGGAAAAGCCCTCAAGCATTACCTCGTCGACATCGGCGCACCACCGATCCCATGCAGACAGGGTCGTGCAGCCGAACTCGGTCAACTCGACGACGCGGCAACGCCGGTCCCGGCCGGGGACGATGCGCACGAACCCGTCGCGCACGAGGCCGTCGAGCATGCGCGAGACGGCAGCGGCGTCGATGCCGAAGTAACGGGCGACATCGCGCTGGGTGCTTGCACCGTAGACGGCAAGATAGGACAGGACGCGCGGGCGACCGGGCCCCAGACCAAGCTCCACGACCTTATCGTGGTTGCACGCGCGCATGAGGTGGAACATCGCGCTCACCTGCATGTGCAGATCGGTGAGCGAAAAACCGAACGGCAGGGATGAAGCCATGGCAACTCCTTGACATGTCAATGTTTGATACCGTCAAGTATGAAACGGCTGCATCGAAAGTCAAGTATGCAGGGTCATGCAGGCATAAAGGCGCCCCGGGGGGATGTGAAAACACCCTAGGGATTTTGTTGCACGGCGGGCGATATGATCGCCCGCCGTGCAACAAAATCCCTAGGGTGTTTTCACATCCAAGGGGCCGCTGAAGCGGCCCCTTGGACCATGGCTATAGCGGATTAGTCGTCGTCGCGGTCGTCGTCATCGTCGTCATCGCGGTCGTCGTCCCAATCATCGTCATCGCCGTCATCGTCGTTGTCGTCGTCCCAGTCGTCGTTGTCGTCCCAGTCGTCGTTGTCGTCACGATCGTCCCAGTCGTCGTCGCGGTCGTCGTAGGCGTCGTCGCGATCGTCATCCCAGTCGTCATCTCCTGCTGGCACGGTCGGGGCCGCTACGGGAGCGCGGTCGTCGTCATCGTCGTCCCAACCATCGTCATCACGGTCGTCGTCATCGTCGTCCCACATATCGCGATCATTCCAGTCGTCGTTGCGCTCGAAGTCAGCCTCGAGCACCTTGCCGGTGCGCGCGTCGACCTCGTAGTCGTACTCGATACCGTCCGCCACGAACTCGAGCTCGTACACGCCATCATCGAGCTCATACTCATGATCGTTGAATTTCGCAGTCGCCGGGTCGATGCCGAGCTGTCCGAGCACGATCTCCTTGGCCGCCTCGATACCGATCAGACCGTCGCCGTCGAGCCTGTCAGTGCCAACCGCATAGGCACCCGAGCCAAGACCGCACTCCCCTGCCGAAACCTTGACGCTCTCGGCGATGCGCTCCATGAAGTCATCGCTCGGATAGGTCGAACCCTCGGCGACCTTCAGGACGATGTTCTTCTCGCGCCCACCGACTCCGCCGGCAAAGTACCCGTCGGCATCGATCTCGCGAACGAGCTCACCCATGACTTCGTCAGCCGGGCGCCCGCGATAGTCATCGTAGTCGGCAAGGACGCTCTTGCCGTCCTCGTTGGCGCCCTCGAGCTCGACGACGTTGCCCTTGTCGTCGTAGGCGAGCTCGATCTCGGGGTTCACGCTCATCAGAACATAGCCCGCAACCTCGGCCGCCGCCTCGCCCGGAGCACTCACCGCAGCGGTCGGCTGGGTGGTGCCACCGCATCCGCTCAGAGCCGCGGCGAATGCCATGCTGAGACCCAAACCTGCAACCAGAGCCTTTCCGTTCATGCGCTTCATCGTGTGCCTCCTTTTGTATATGCGGTCATCTTCGAACCGATTTACCTTGCAGTGTTAGGGTGCGGGCGCGTATGTCAGAAAAACGGGGTCGGAGCAAAAACTTTTTTAAGAATGTTGGAAAGGACGCGGCCGAAGAATCGTTCCCGCTGGTCATCGGACGAAATTGCGCTTGCCTTCACGAACAAGCGCACCCCGCCCGGGCGCCCGGGCGCTCAGTCGTCGTCATCGTCGTCGCCGCCGTCGTCATCATCGTCGTCGCTGTCGTCATCGTCATCATCGTCGTCGTCATCGTCGTCCGAAGAGGGCGCGGGCGTCGGAGCTGCAGGGGCCGGCGTCGGAGCAGGAGCAGGTGCGGGCTCAACTGCAGGCGCCGGCGTCGAGACAGACTGGCCGCCGTCGCGTGCGCTCTCCTCGGCAGCCGCATCCCGCTGCGCCTGGGCTGCGCGCTCCTGCTCAAGGCGCTCCTGCTCGGCGCGCTCCCGTTCAAGGCGCTCCCGCTCCTCCTGCGCCCGCTTCTGCGCTGCAGCGCGAGCGGCATCCTCCGCCGTGATGACGATCGCATCGCCATCCATATATTTATCGAGCTCCACGACGATTCGCTCCTCGACCTCAGCGGTCCATGCGTCATCGTCGGAATCGACCTCGATCACGATCGTATCCCCGGGGTTCAGATACCGCTGCTCGCGCGAGCGGTCCGCAAGCTCGCTCGTCACGGTCTCGATATCCTTGCCGTACGCCTGATATCCCTCGATGAGCTCGACGCCGTCCGCGTTCTCGCCTTCGATGCCCACCACCCGGTCGAAGCGGTTGACATCCATGCTCACCTCGGGGTTGATCTGCATGCGAACAACGCCGATGGGCGTCTGCCAAAACGCAAAGCCGCCTATCGCCAGCGCCACGAAGCATGCGGCCGCCGCCATCCAACGAACGACCTGGTTATTTCGACGACGGGCAGGCGCGGTTGACTCGTCGCGCACATCGGCCGCCGTGTCGAACAGGACCACATCCTCAAGAACATCGCCTACGGCATATCCCAGGTTGGGCACCGTGTAGAAGCGCCCCTCCTGATCGAGCACGACGGCATAGCTCGTCGCGCATTCCATCACCAAATACCTCATCGCGCATCGTCCCCCTGACGTGCATCAAGCCTGCAGAGGTGGCCGCGGATAATCTCGAATCCGTTCGTGTACGCCAGCAGCAACGCAACCAGATACCTGCGATGGCGCTCGAGCGTCTTGCGCTCCACGCCGCTGCCCTCGGCCAGATCGGCAAGCGGGAGTTTCCCGGTCTGCTCGAGCCGGTCGAGGATCTCGTGATGCTCGCGCGCGTACGCCAGAGCACGCCGGCACGCAGAGAGCGTTCGCTCCTGCTTGGGACAGTTGTCGGCGACATCGGTAAGCTTCACGTCAAACGATGCGAGCAGCTGGGTGAACTCCTCGATCTCGGTACGGGTCGCTTCGCGCATGTGGCGATCGCCGATCTCGTCATGTCCGGAGTCCACGTGCTCGAGCAGGGTCTTGCCCTCCTCGTCATCCCCTTCGAACCGCGGGGCATCCAAAGAGACCACGCGCGTGTGACGCGCCTCGCGCCGCCGGTAATCGATCAGCCGATTGCGGATCATGCGCGCCGCGAGAGGCAGAAACGCACCGCGTTGGCGGTCGTATATCTGCGTTGCCTCATGAAATGCGAACATGGCGATGCCCAACTCGTCATCGACGCCCACGACAGGGCGCCGCGCCATGAACTTGGCGGTCTCCGACGTTATGAACGGCAGGTAATCGCGTACGAGCTCGTCAGCTTTACGCGCATCTCCCTTGACGGCGCATACCCGCGCACCGATGTCTTCGCTCGATCCCATGGCCTTCCTCTCTGCCAACAGGATGCGCACGGACATCCGGCAGTTTCGGGGTCGCAGAAAAAAAGATACAGACCAACAGGCTATCGAGAAATGCTCACCTCATCTGTAAGCGCACGAGCAGGATTGCGTAAGGTAAACGTAATGGAACGCGATGATGCCCCGGATGCGGAATCACCCCAGGGATGTTCTTACACCGGGGAGGGGTTTTCTCTCGCCGGTGCAAGAACATCCCTGGGGTGATTTCACATCCTGCGGCGCGCCGGCGCTATTCCTCCACGGTGCCGGTGGCAAGGATGCGCTCGAGATCGTCCTCATCAAGCACGGGCACGCCAAGAGCCTCGGCCTTGGTGAGCTTGGAGCCCGCTTTGGGACCGGCGACCACATAGCTCGTCTTCTTGGACACCGACCCGGTCACCTTGGCGCCCAGCGCCTTCAGGGCAGCGCCCGCCTCGTCGCGCGTGCGGTTGACGAGCGTGCCGGTGAGCACAAACGTGAGGCCCGCAAGTGGCTGCGTCTCGACAAGGTCGGCCGTCACGCCCGTCTCGGCAGCCGCGCGACCGGCGGCCCCCGACAGGTCTTCCTCAAGCGTCAGACCGGCGGCGCGCAGGCGATCGAGCACCGCAAGGTTCTCAGGCACCGCCAAAAACTGCTTGACGCTCTGCGCGATCTTGGGACCGATGCCGTCGATGGCAGCGATGTCCTCCTCGCTCGCCAGCACGAGCTTGTCGATGGTAAGGAAGTGCTGCGCGATGAGCTCACCCACCGATTTGCCCACGTGTCTGATACCGAGCGCAAACAGCACGCGGCCGAGCGGCTGTGCCTTGGACTTCGTCAGCTCGTCGACAACCTTCGTCGCAATCGTCATGCCCACCGGAATCGGATCGCCGGCGCGCACGCCGCGGCGCTTATCGTCCTTAAGGTAGGTGCGACCGGTGTCGAGGGCCGCCACCGTCTCGGCGGTCAGGCTGTAGAAGTCGGCGACGTCGTGCAGCAGGCCCGCGTCGATCATCTTGTCCACGAGCTCCTCGCCCACGCCATCCACGTCCATGCAGCCACGGCTCACCCAGTGCAGCAGGCGCTCCTTGAGCTGGGCGGGACAGTCGATCGACACGCAGCGGTAGGCCACCTCGCCGTCCTCATGCACCACGGGCGCCCCGCACGCCGGGCAGGTCGCAGGCATGTGCCACTCGACGGCGCCTTCGGGGCGCTCGGCGAGCACCGGGCCCACGACCTCGGGGATCACGTCGCCCGCCTTGTGCACGACGATCGTATCGCCTTCGCGCACATCCTTGCGGTGCACCTCGTCCTCGTTGTGCAGCGTCGCGCGCGCAATGGTGGAGCCCGCCACCGTCACCGGGTCGAACTCGGCCACCGGGGTAAGCACGCCGGTGCGGCCCACCTGGATGCGAATCTCGCGCAGCACGGTCGTCTTCTCCTCCGGCGGGAACTTGAAGGCGATGGCCCAGCGCGGCGCGCGGGCGGTAAAGCCCAGCTCGTCCTGCTGATCGAAGCTGTCGACCTTCACGACCACGCCGTCGATGTCGTAGTCGAGGTCGCCACGATGCGCCAGCGCATCGGCGCAAAACGCGTGCACCTCCGCCGGCGTGGCGCAGCGCGCGACGTTGGGATTCACCGAGAAGCCCGCGTCACGCAGCCAGGCGAGGAAATCGAGCTGGGAGTCGACATGCAACGGCGCGGTATCGGCCACCGCGTACAGGAAGGTCGCCAGGTCGCGACGGGCGGTGACCTTGGGGTCCTTCTGGCGCAGACTGCCGGCGGCGGCGTTGCGCGGGTTGGCGAAGGGGGCACGGCCCTCGGCATCGGCCTCCTCGTTCAGGCGCACGAAGCTGCCTTTAGGCATGTAGACCTCGCCGCGCACCTCGATGGGCGTCTGCCGGTCGGCGCCCATGTGCGCAAGAGCCGTCTCGGACAGATGCGTGGGCACGTCGCGGATGGTGCGCACGTTGAGGGAGACGTCCTCGCCCGTCGTGCCGTCGCCGCGCGTCGCCGCGCGCACGAATGCGCCGTTCTCGTAGGTGAGCGCCACGCCCAGGCCGTCGATCTTGAGCTCGCAGGTGTAGGTAGCGTTACCTGCACCGAGGGCGTCCTCGGTGCGCTGCAGCCACTCGTCGAGTTCCTCGAGGTTCATCGCGTCGTCCATGGAGTACATGCGCGCCATGTGCGTCACGGGAGCGAACTGCTCGGACACGTAGCCGCCCACGCGCTGCGTGTAGGAATCAGGGGTCACCAGGTCCGGATAGGTCGCCTCGATCTGCTGAAGCTCCACGAGCAGCTTGTCGAAGGCGGCGTCGGTAATCTCGGGCGCGTCGAGGGCGTAGTAGCGATAGGCGTGGTAGTCGAGCAGATGGCGGAGCTCGGCGGCGCGCTCGGCGGCCTTCTTGTGCGCGGCGTCATCCGCCTTCGGGGCGGGCGCTTCCGCCTGCCCCGGGTTATCCAGCGTACCGTCACCAAATAAGCTCTGCTGCTCCGCCATGGCTTCCCTTCCGGTCGATTCCAGTCGGCCTATAGGGTACCACCTCGTCGCGATGAGCTCCTCCCATCAAGTCGGTCGCGTTCAGGCCTCCGTCAAAACGACGCCCCATCCCACGCGAACGTAACGACGAACAGCGCGCAGACGATGACCAAAAACGCCGCCCACCAAAACGAGAAGTACGGAAGAATCCAACGATACAAAACGGTGTCGGGCAGCGGGGTGCCGGGGCGCCTGCCCTCGATGAACGCGACGATCTCCAGAGCCGTCGCAAGGTCGCGGTCGCGCCGAACCTTCTGCGCGCGGAAGGCGCACACGCAAAACCATGTCAGCAGGATCAGGCGAAGGATGCCCGTCACGAACTCTATGCCCCGAAGGTCCACCGTCGAAAGCACCCGCTGTGCCGACGCCCCCACCGCGGCCTCGACGACGAGCGCCAGGAAGTAGATGGCGCTCGAGACGATCCACACGATGAGCGTATGGCGCGCGTCGGCCGTCTCGTCGATCATCCGCTGCACGTCCGCATCGAGCAGCTCGTCGACCGTGATGCCGAAAAAACCCGCGATGAGCTTCAGGCTCTCAACGTCGGGCAGCGTCCTGCCGCGCTCCCAGTTGCTCACCGTCTGCCGGGCGACGAAGACGCCGTGGGCGAAATCCTCCTGTGTGATGCCGCGCTCCTCGCGCAGGGCGCGAATCCGCATCCCGAGTTCCCGACCGACCATGGCGCGCCCTCCTTCACGCCCGCATCCATCCGTCGCACGACCGCACGGCGGCAATCTGCCTATACTATCCCCTCCTTGCCACCCGGACATGCGCCGCAGCGCCGCCAGCGGCATGTCCAACGTCTTTGACGGCCCCCGACCTGCGACGTTGACGGCGCCTTTACCCAAACCCGCGAAACGCCGACGTTCGATGGCGCCAATGGGCGGCTTTCGATGTCGGTCGGGGCGGCCGCATCCGACGCGCTCGCGCGGACCGGCGTCTTGACGCGCCCGCGACCGGGGATGCGCCGCATGCTCCGCGGCGGCGCCCATGCCGTCGCGCCTCACAAAAAACGGGGCGGCCTGTCGACCGCCCCGCCCCTCATGCGGATTCGCTCATGGTGGTCGCCGGCCGCACGCCGGCAGCACGGCCCTTACCAGCCGCCGTTACCGCCAGCGCCGCCCCGGCCGAGCAGCTCCTCGAGCAGCTCGCGCAGCTGCTCGTCGGACAGCTCGTTGCCGGGCTGGTCGGTCGAGCTGTCCTGGGACTCCTGCAGGGCCTCGTCGGATCCGAGCGTGACCTTCACGTCGAGCCGCTCGTCGCCGCGCACGACCGTGAGCGTCACGTCGTCGCCGACCTCGTGCTCGCGCAGCGCGATGATCAGGCCGTCGGCGGAGGTGACCTCCTCGCCGTCGAGCGCGGCGATGATGTCGCCCGCTTGGATGCCTGCCTCGGCAGCCGGGCCGCCCTCGGTGACCTCGTTGACGTAGGCGCCGTACTCGACCGGAAGCCCGTTCTGGCGTGCGTTCAGGGCGTTGACCGTGGTCAGGGTGATGCCCAGATATGGATGGACGGGAGTCTTCCCATCGATGATCTGATTGGCGATATCGATGGCGTAGTTGACGGGAATGGCGAAGCCCACGCCCGAGCTCGAGCCCGAGTAGCTCTCGATGATGGAGTTGATGCCCACGAGCTCGCCGTTGTCGTTGACGAGCGCGCCGCCGGAGTTACCCGGGTTGATGGCGGCGTCGGTCTGAATCATGTTGGCGTAGATGGTCGTGCCGTTGGTCGAGGCCATGGCCGTCGAGCGGTACAGGGCGCTCACGATGCCGGTTGAGACGGACTGCTCGTTGCCAAACGGGCTGCCGATCGCCATAACCCACTCGCCGACCGCCAGCTCGTCGGAGTCGCCGATCTCGATGGGCGTCAGCACGGCAGGGTCGACGTCCTTCAGGCGAATGACCGCAAGGTCGCTCGACTCGTCGGAGCCGACGAGCTCGGCCTCGTAGCTCGAGCCGTCGTCAAGCGTGACGACGATGCCCGTCGCGCCCTTGACCACGTGGTAATTGGTGAGGATGTTGCCGTCCTTGTCCAAGATCACGCCCGAGCCGATGTTGCCGGAGCTCTCCTGCGAGGCGCCCATCATGCCGGAGGAGTTCTGAATCTCGGTGGTGATGGAGACGACCGAGGGCAACGCCTTGGCCGAAACCGCTTCGGCGAGCGTGGTGTCCTCGGCATCAATCTCGATGGTCTGCGTGCCCGAAGACGGGGTGACGGCGGTCACGCTGCCGCCGCGGTCGATATCGAGCGCACCGGTCATCACCAGCGCGATCACCAGCACCGCACCCACGGCGAGGCCGCCCAGCGCGCTCAGGAAGACGGGAAGCTTCTTGGTCTTGGTTTTGACCACCGTGCGGCTCATGGTCTCCACGGCGGGAGCGGCATGGGCGCCGAAGGCGGTGTACGGGGAGCCCGTCGCGGCGGCGCCGGACGCCTGCTCGGGCGTCGTCGGCGTCGGTTCAACCTGAACGCGCGGCTGCGCGGCCGCCGCATCGTATTGGCCCTCAGGGCGCTGAGGCGTGTTATCGCTCATATCGGCACGTCCTTTCCAGAACAGCTCGTTGGCTACAGAAAACCAGAAACGGTTGTACCCCAACAGGGGACGCACGGCGCGTCCACAGGTTCATGTTAAGTGAAAAGCAAGATTCGGCACAGCGGATCGCTCAGCTCAAAATGCAACTGAGGCCGGACGCGCCTGCGATCCGACCTCAGCATGGATAGCGTCTCGAACGGGAAATGCATGCCTGTCCCCATGTTCCCGCTAACCCTTGAACAGGTAGCCCACGCCGCGCACGGTGGTGATGTGGGCGGCGATCTGCGGGCCCACCTTGGAACGGATGCGACGAATGTGCACGTCGACGGTGCGGGTGCCGCCGCAATACTCGAATCCCCAGACGCGGTGCAGCAGCACCTCGCGGCTGTACGCCCGGTTGGGATGCATGGCCAAAAACGAGAGCAGCGAGTATTCCATGAGGGTGAGGTCCACCGGCTGATCATCCAGATACACCTGGTAGGTGGCCAGATTGATCGTCATGTTGTCCACGCGCAGCACGTCATCGACAGACAGCGCGTCCTCCTCGCCCATCAGGCGCCGCGCGCGCACCTCGAGCTCGGCCTCGCTTGCCCCGGAGCAGATGAAGTCGCAGCGCGAGCGGGCGGGCAGGTGCAGACCGGACAAGCCGTCATCGTCCACCATGACGAGCATGGGGATGTTGCCGCGCTCGTCGAGCCATTTGGCGATCTGCTCGATGCGATCGTTGCGGATGCCGTCCGCATCGAGGATCAGCAGGTCAAAGTCGCGCGAGGCGGTCGGCGAGTCAGGGGTGGCGGCGTTGACCTCGACGCCCATGGTCGAGGAGAGCGTGTTCGCGAAATCGTAGTAGCGCGTCGTCCGCGCCATGTACAATACGTTCTTTTCGGACATATCACCACCCTCTCAGGTGACATCATAGCAGGTCGAAGAGGTCATAGGGCCTGGCAGGATCAACTCGGGCCGCAGTGGCGCCGCGCGCCGGCCTCACGCGGCGGCGACGCGCAGGGCCCTTACGAGCTTGCCAGATACTGGTTGAGCTCCCACTCGGTGATGTTGGAGGTGTACTTCTCCCACTCCTTGCGCTTCTTCTTGAGGAAGAAGCTGTGGATGTGCTCGCCCAGCGCATCCTTCATGAGCAGGGAGTTCTCGAAGATATCGAGGGCCTCCTCGAGGTTGCGCGGCAGCGGGGCGCATCCGAGCTCGCGCAGCTCGACGTCGGACAAGCCGGCGTCGGTGAGCTCGGTCTCGGCCGGCAGGCGCAGCCCGCGCTTGATGCCATCGAGGCCAGCGGCGAGCGTCACCGCGCAGGCCAGATAAGGGTTGGCCATCGGATCGGGGCTGCGCAGCTCGATGCGGGTCGAGAGCTGCTTGCCCGGCTTGTAGATGGGGATACGGATCATCGCGGCGCGGTTGCGCAGGCCCCATGTGGCGTGCGTGGGCGTCGGCGAGCTGTTCTTGCCCGTGGCAAGGCGCTTATACGAGTTCACCGTAGGATTGGTGATGGCCGAGATCTCGCCGGCGTGCATGAGGATGCCCGCCATGTAGCTCTTGGCGATCGGCGACAGGTGATACACCGGGTCGTCTTCGCCGTAGAACACGTTGTTGCCGTCGTAGTCGAACAGCGACTGGTGCAAAAACATCGCCGAGGACGCCTCACCCGCGATGGGCTTGGGCATGAACGACGCGTGGACGCCGGCCTCGAAGGCCTCGAGGCGGATGATGTGCTTGGCCGTCATGATGGCGTCGGACATCGTGAGCGCCTCGGCGTGGCGCAGCGAGATGCCGTGCTGCGAGGGGCCGGACGAATGGAACGTGTACTCCACCGGCACGCTCATCTTCTCGAGCGTGAGCACGGTGTTGCGGCGCACGTCGCGCGCCGAATCGGCGGGAAGCAGATCGAAGTAGCCCACGCGGTCGAGCGGCTCGGGCGTGTGCTCGTCGGGGAAATAGTAGAACTCGAGCTCCGTGCCGACGTTCATGAGGAAGCCGGCCTCTTCAGCCTTGTGGAACATGCGGCGCAGGCAGTAGCGCGGATCGCCGTCAAACGGCTTGCGGTCGGGCGTGCACACGTCGCAGAAGATGCGCGCCACGCCGTCGCTCGACGGACGCCACGGCAGAACCTGGAACGTGGAGGGATCGGGGAAGGCGAGCATGTCGGCCTCCTCCGGCGCTGTGAAGCCCTCGATGGCCGAGCCGTCGAAGCCGATGCCCTCCTCGAAAGCGACCTCGAGGTCCTCGGGGCTGATGGCGAAGCTCTTCAGGCGACCGAGCACATCGACGAACCACAGGCGGACGAAGCGGATGTCGCGCTCCTCGACGGTACGGAGAACGAAATCGATGTTCTGGCTCTTATCCATGGGACACCCTTCCGAATCGCGTAAAACCGATCGAAACGAATTTCAAACGCCCATTGTCACATATCTATGTTTCGGCAGGGTTTCGTAGCAAAACAGGGATGCGCACGAAGTTGGTCCGAGCGTCTTTTCGCTCGGATGGCGCGACTGCGCTCCCGCGATACCGTGCGGGTTTGGGGCAGAGGCTCTTCACATGGATGGTGCAATCCGAGACGTGGCTGCGCCACCGCAATGCCGTGCGCATTGGGGCAAGAGTCTCGCGCGGACGGCGCGCTTCTGCCGCTCACGTGAAGGGTCTCGGCACCCATTTCCCGCGAGCTCCAGCTTCCATTTCGCGCGAGCCCTAGCCCCGTTTCACTCGCTACTTGACTCCGCGGCCCAGTTCCTCGGTCACCTTGTCGATGCCTTTACACGCCGGACAGCTCTTACGCTGTGCGCTCGAGCAGCTCCCCGAGCACGTACCGCCCTGTGCGCAGTCCGCGCAGCTCCCTTTGCGCTTGACGCGCACGCACACCGCCACAAACGCCACGGCAATCACGACAAGGATAACGATATCGATAAGGGACATGGTTCCTCCCTAGTGTTAGCTTAGTAGAACTTTACCCTATTTCCACACGTGGTACTGCTGACAGGCTGACGAAACACAATTTGTGCCCACGGGTTTGTCTCAGTTATGGCCCTGTAACTGAGACAAACCCGTGGGGAAAAATCGGGGAAGCCTACCAGCTCGATGGCGTCCGGGACAAGATGGCAGCAGCGGGCCTGGGAGCGCGAGTTGTGGAACCTGCACGGAACTTTTCCGGATACGCGCGCGGCGCAACACCGCACGCGTGTCCGTCGCACCATGTTTCAGCAGGTAGATGCACTCATATTGATGCTGGTAAGCATCTGTGCAGCCATCGGAAACCCTTTTGTAGGCATCAGACGGAATGTTGTCGAAAACCCTGGCATATGGTCTGCCTCCCTAGGCGAAAAGGAGGCAACCATGCGAGCAAACAGAGGCATCGAGGCCAAGCTCGACCAATCGGAAGACGCGATGCGCTGGCTCGCACCCAGCAACCGGGCCGAATACCAAGTGCTACGTCGCCGAACCGTCGCAGGAGATTTGCGCGAACCGTTTCCGGGCCTCTTCGGGCGCGCGGGGACATACGGGTCGCTAGGCCCGCGCGGCTGCGCGTACCGAACCCTCAAAACGCTTGCCCACCTGCATCCGGACTGGTGCTTCTGCTCGTTTTCAGCTGCCGTGCTTCATGGCATCCACGTCCCCTTCGCCTACCTTGGCCCCGTTCACCTTGCCGTCTCACCCGGCCGCTACAACACCAGCTCGAGGGCGATCACGCGCCATGAGCGCAAGCACGAAGCCGCGCGTGTCGAAGAAGCCCTTGTGACGCCGATCGACGAGACGGTAACGGACTGCCTGTGCGCCGCACCGTTTGCCGACGGCCTCGCGATTGCCGACTCGGCGCTTCACTGGCATCTGACCTCACCCAGCCAGCTCAAAAACCATCTTTCCGACCACGGCAGATGGCGCAAGGGCATCGTGCAAGCGCGCAGAGTTCTTATGTATGCCGATGGCCGCGCGGAGAGCGGAGGGGAATCCCTTGTGCGGGCCATCATCATCGACGCAGGCTTCGTCCTGCCCGAGCTTCAGGTGGAGATGGACGATCCCTTGGGCAGTAGATCCTTCGTTCGCGTCGATTTTTACTGGCTTCTGGCTGGCGGGCGCGTGATCGTTCTGGAGTTCGACGGGCTGCAAAAATACCTGTCCCACGACCCGGAACAGCCTCATGCAACGAAAAAAGACGTCAGAAACGCCATCAAGAAGCTTTCAGACGAACGCGCCCGGGAATCTCGCATCAACCTGACGGGAGCTACGGTGATTCGCCTGACATCGCGGGAAGCGCGCGACGCGTCGTACGTCGTCAAGCTGCTCGAACGCGCCGGGGTACCGCGGAGATGAGCCGCCGCCGCGTGCGGGTATTGGCAGCAAGCGGATGCCGGCAGCAGGCGGGCACCGGCAGCAAGCGGGTACCAATTTTATCCCCACGGGTTTGTCTCAGTTACGGACGCATAACTGAGACAAACCCGTAGGGAAAAATCGCAGAAGCAGCTTCCGGGATGCATCCAGGAAGAACGCACCGCCTGCAGCGCGAAAAATGCTGCAAAGATGACCTGCCGATCGAGATGCGCGCCGGCACCACCTGCGAAAACGGAGCGCGCCGGCACCGATTGCGGGCACGAGGCGCCGGCGCCGATTGCGGGCACGGCGCACCAAAAAACGTGCCGCCTGCGGACACGGGCCCGCAGGCGGCACATCAGAGGGGAGACAACCTGACAGTCAGAAGCGCTTACGCGACGGCTCCAGCGGCAGTCGACGTGGGCGCCTTATCGTCGTCCCATGCCCACTTGGGCATCGGGCGCACCAGCTGGAACACGATGGCGGCGGCGAAGGCGATGGCCACGACGGTCCACACGCTGAAGACGCCGGTCGCGAGCAGGTAGAACTGGTTGATCATCAGGCCCACGACCCACGCGAACGCGCACTCGTACCCGATCGCGATCGCGGTCCACTTGCCCGAGTTCATCTGGGCGCGGATGGTACCCATGGCCGCAAAGCACGGGGCGCACAGCAGGTTGAATGCGCCGAATGCGGCGATGGCGCCCATGGTCGGGAACATGCCGGCGAAGGCGACCCACAGGTTCGGATCGGTCTCGGTGCCGTCGGCGATGTGCAGCAGCGAGCTCGCGGTCGCCACGACGTTCTCCTTGGCTACAAGGCCGGTGATGGACATGGCCGTCGCCTGCCAGGAATCGAAGCCCAGCGGGGCGAAGATGAAGGCGATGGCGCCGCCGACCATGGCGAGCACGGAGTA
The DNA here is from genome assembly GCF_030373545.1 of Collinsella tanakaei. Taxonomy (GTDB): domain Bacteria; phylum Actinomycetota; class Coriobacteriia; order Coriobacteriales; family Coriobacteriaceae; genus Collinsella; species Collinsella tanakaei_C. The sequence goes on from NZ_JAUDCO010000009.1 coordinate 32,777, forward strand.
GTTGGTGAACTCCTCGGGGATGCCCTCCATGGCGGGCAAAAAGCCGAACGCGCCGTCGTACACGCCGAAGTTCGTGAGGAACCACACCACGACCGTGGAGGCGAAGATGATCGTGAACGCCTTCTTGATGTAGGCCGAGACGCGCTCCCAGACATGCAGCCACCAGGAGCGGATCGACGGGAAGTGGTAGCTCGGCAGCTCCATCACGAACGGCGTGGGGCGGCCGGCGAACAGCTTCGTCTTCTTGAGCATGATGCCCGAGGCGATGACCGCGATGACGCCCAGGAAGTAGAACAGCGGGCTGATCCAGCTGGCCTCGGCATCGCCCACCATGGCGCCCATGAGCAGCGCGATGATGGGGAGCTTCGCGCCGCAGGGGATGAACGTCGTGGTCATGACCGTCATGCGGCGGTCCTTCTCGTTCTCGATGGTCTTGGTGGCGAGCACGCCGGGCACGCCGCAGCCCGTGGAGACGAGCATGGGGATGAAGCTCTTGCCGGACAGGCCGAAGCGGCGGAACACGCGGTCCATCACGAAGGCGACGCGCGCCATGTAGCCGCAGTCCTCGAGAAAGGAGAGCAGCACGAACAGGACGAACATCTGCGGGATGAAGCCGAGCACCGCGCCCACGCCGGCGACGATGCCGTCGAGCACGAGGCTCTGCACGAGCGGGCTCGCACCGGCGGCGGTAAGCCAACCCTCGATGGCGCCGGGGATGGACGGGAACGCCATGCCGAACAGCTCGAAGCCCTCGCCGAACAGGTTGTCGTTCACCCAGTCGGTACCGGCGGTGCCGAAGGCGTCCGCACCGGTGGCGATCGCGTAGACCGCCCACATGATGAGAATGAAGATCGGCAGGCCGAGGATGCGGTTCGTGACGATGCGGTCGATCTTCTCGGAGGTGCTCATGCGCGCCGGGGCCTTCTTGAGGCAGCCGTCGATCACGTGCGCGATGACGGCGTAGCGCTCGGAGGTGATGATGGACTCCGCGTCGTCGTCGCAATCGGTCTCGCACTGCGCGATGAGCTGCTCGACCTGGGCGGCGTGATCCTTGGTGAGGCTGACGACGCGCGCCGCGTCCTCGTCGCGCTCAAAGAGCTTGACCGCCCAGTAGCGGCGCTTGTTCGCCGGCACGGATGCCGGCAGCAGGTCCTCGATCTTGGTGAGGACATCCTCGATCGCGGAGTCAAAGCGGTGCTCCGGCACGTTGCCCTTCGCGGCGGCTGTGCGCTTCGCCTCGGCGATGAGCTGGTCGACACCCTTGTTGCGCAGCGCCGAGATCATCACGACCGGGCAGCCGAGGCTCTTGGAGAGCGCCGCGGTGTCGATCTTGTCGCCGCTCTTCTCAACGAGGTCCGCCATGTTAAGCGCTGCGACTACGGGGAGTCCGGTCTCGACGACCTGAAGCGCCAGATACAGGTTGCGCTCGAGGTTCGTGGCGTCGATGACCTGGATCACGACGTTAGGCTCGCCGCTCATGAGGTAGTCGCGCGAAACCCGCTCCTCCGGGCTGTAGGGGGAAAGCGAGTAGATTCCGGGGAGGTCGGTGACGCGCACGCTCTTGTCGCTGATGAGCGTGGCCTCCTTCTTTTCAACCGTGACGCCCGGCCAGTTGCCGACATAGCCGTTCTGGCCGGTGATCAGGTTAAAAAGTGTGGTTTTGCCGCAGTTGGGGTTACCCGCCAACGCGACGTGAAGCTGTGAAGACGCCATGCGTTCCTTCTTCCATAAGGCTTTGAAACTTGGATAAGCTGCTGAGCCAGCCCTTCTGCGATGGGTTGGTTGGGGACGTGCTCCGTTCAACCCATTTTGGGTCGGTTGGGGACGTGTTCCGTTCAACCCATCCGCCGTGTCGGCGCCCCTGAACGCAGGATGCGCCTTCGCATCAACCCATACTGTTAGAAATAGCTAACTCTACCTGTGCAAATGGCCCGTACGATGCCGCTAAGCGACCTCGACGATGGCCGCCTCCTCCTTGCGGATGGAAAGCTCGTAGCCGCGAACGGTGATCTGGATGGGATCGCCCAGCGGAGCGACCTTCACGACCTTGAACTGCGTTCCCTTAATGAGGCCGAGATCCATCAGGTGGCGACGGAGCGCCCCTGCACCGTGCAGCTTGACGATGGTCGAGCTATCGCCCACCGCCACATCTCCCAGTGTCTTCATGTCCTTCCCCCTTTCCTGCGCTCTCGAAGGGCGCGGCACCGCCGAGCGCCCCTATGCCGTCATAATGCGCTGCGCCACTTTGGCATCCAAACCAAAACGGGCGCCTTTGACCATCACGATGATGTTGGAGCCGCTCGAAGACACCACGTGCACCTCGGAGCCCTCGACGAATCCGATATTGGCCAGATGGCGCTTCATATCGGCATCACCGCGCAGCTTGGTCACGGTAGCGGTCTCCCCGGCGCGCCGCAAAGACAGCGGCATGGCGGGCATATGGACTGCGGAAGCCATATCGCCTGGCGCCTCCCTTCATCGTCCGGTCATGCTGGAAACAGGGGCAGGGCGATAAGTTAGCCATGTCTATGTTTCCATCGGTAAACTAACACACGTCTAACTTTTTGTGAAGGGATATCGGACAACTCAGCCAAAAAAGTTACCTGTGGCATACATTTGTGACAACAGGGGTAGCATTTACCCGGCCGCACACAAAGGCCCGAGTGCTCTTCCGCATGCGAGGAGCCGGCCGAAGGCTTTGAGCAGGTCGTGACCTTCTACGGCTGGGTGCTCTTTCACATGCGAGAGGCCGGGGCGGGCACGCCCGCGTAAAACGTGCCGGGCGTGCTTTCGCCAAGGGTAAACCTGCCTGCAGAAAGCGCAGGGGCGTCGGCCGCGATTTCATCTGCGCAGGAAATGCGCGAAGGCAATGCAGGCGAGAACCGGGGCGCACAGGGCGTCGGGACGGGTGGCCGGGGGGTGAACCCCACTTTCGCTCCCCATCGTCCCGCCGCCCTGTAGCCGCCGCGCTCCCCTAGCCGAGCAGCGCGAGCACACGGCGCTTGTGCTCCAAGAACTCCTCAGTCAGGGCAAAGCCAGTACGCTCAACACGCGGACACGCGATGCGCTCGGAGCCCACGATTCGCGTCGGCTGCCCCGCCTGCGGGGCGCCGCGCATCACAAAGATCTCGTCGGCAAGCTCGAGCGCTTCGTCCACGTCGTGGGTCACCACGAGCGCCGTGGTACCGAAGCGCTCGGCAACATCAAGGAACCAGGCGTGCATATCGGCCTTCGTGAAGGCATCGAGCGCCGAGAACGGCTCGTCGAGCAGCATGAACTCCTGACTGAACAGGTAGCTGCGCAGAAGAGCGGCGCGCTGGCGCATACCGCCGGAAAGCTCGGCGGGCCAGCGATCGGCCGTGCCGGCAAGGCCAAAGGTGTCGAACAGCTCGAGCGCTTGGGCGCGTGCCCGGTCCCGCGGCACACCACGCAACACGAGCGGCAGCGCCACGTTGTCCGCGATGGTCTTCTCCGGCAGCAGGAGATCTTTTTGAAGCATGTACGCGAGCTGCCCGGGCTCGCCGGTAATGTCGCGCCCATCGAGGAGCACGTGGCCGGCATCGGGCAGCGACAGGCCCGCCACCACATGGAACAGCGTCGTCTTGCCGCAACCGGACGGCCCCAGCAGGCAGACGATGTGTCCCGACGCCACCGTCAGGCTCACGTCGTCGAGCACCTGGACCCCGTCGAACGCCACGCTCACGCGCTCTACCTCAAGCTGTGCCACAATTCCTCCCTCTGGGAAAAAGTGCCTGTCCCTTTTTCCCATCTACTGGATGAACTGGGTGTCGAGGCCCGCACCGGCCTCGATGGTCGGCGCGAAGCCCTGCTCGCTCACCCATGCGAAGAACGCATCCCAGCGGTCCTGGTCGATCATGCCCCACTGCGCGGCGTCGGCCTGATACTGGTCGGCCAGGTACTCCTGGCTCGCACGCACAAGCTCTTCATCGAGCTCGGGCGCGGCATCAAGCAGCGCCTTGGCGGCGGCGTCCGGGTCGGCGATGCAGTCCTCGTAGCCGCGGCGCGTCGCGTCCACAAACGCCTGCACGGTATCGGGGTCGTCGGCAATCAGGTCGTTGTTGGCGATAACGACAGGAGTGTAGAAATCAAAGACCGGGTCGATGTCGGCAAACGCGAAGTAATTGGTGTCGAGGCCGGCAAGCTCGCACTTCACGCCCGCCCACGCCCAGTAGATCCAGATGGTGTCGACCTGGTCGGTCTGAAGCGCCGTCACCTCGTCGGTCACGGTCGAGGGAATCATCTGCACGCGAGAGAAGTCGCCGCCGTCCGCCTCGACGCAGCGACGGATGACGCCCTGCTCGATAGGGCCCTCCCACGTGGCGTAGGTGTGGTCCATCATGGCGGCGGGATGCGTGATGCCCTTCTCGGCGCGGCTGATGATGCCCGAGGTGTTGTGCTGGATGATGGAGGCCACAGCGCTCACGGGCAGCACGCTGTCGCCCGAGACGTAGCTCGCCATGGTGTCCTGGAAGCTCACGCCGAACTGCGCGTCGCCCGTGGCGACGAGCGCGTCCGCGCCGTTCTCGGGCGCCTGGACGATCTCGACCTCAAGGCCGGCATCCTGGTAGTAGCCGTTCGCGGCGGCCACGTATACGCCGGTGTGGTTGGTGTTGGGCGTCCAGTCGAGCGCGAAGGTGATCTTCTTCAGACCCGAGGCCGAAGCCGATGCGCCGGCGCTGCCCGCGGTTGCGCTCTGGCCGCCCGAGCAACCGGCGAGTGCGACGGCACCGAGGGCGGCGGCCCCCGCCAGACCGGCGCGGACGAACCCGCGGCGCGACACGGCGCGGCGGGCGATCATCTGGTCGATGGTTTGGATGCGGTGCATATCGTTCTCCTTATATGAATGGAAGTCGTTCAAATTAGAGCGGGGTCTCAGTGAGCATCGGCTCAGTCGCCGCTGCGCTCCCACGGCATCAGACGGCGGCGCAGCGCGCCCACGGCCCACATGAGCACGAGCGACAGTGCCGAGATGAGGATGATCACGGCGAACATCTTGTCGAAGGCGTATGCGCTGCGCACACGCGTCATGTAGACGCCCAGGCCCGAGAAGCCGCCCAGCCACTCGGCGATCACGGCGCCCACGATGGCGTAGGCCGCCGAGATCTTGAGGCCCGAGAAAAAGTGCCCGAGCGACGCCGGCAGCTTGGCGTGGCGCATGATCTGCGCGCGGCTCGCCCCCATGGAGCGCATGAGGTCGATCACGTCCGGGTCGACGGAGCGGAAGCCGTCGAGCAGGCCGACCGTGATGGGAAAGAACGTCGCCACGACGATGAGCACGACCTTGGGCAGCATGCCGTAGCCGAACCACAGCACGAGCAGCGGCGCGATGGCGACCGTCGGGATGGTCTGCGTGAGCACCACGAGCGGGTAGAACGCGCGGTAGACGAGCTCGAAGCGATCCATGGCGACCGCGGCGGCAAAGCCGAGCGCGATGCCCGCGGCAAGGCCGAGGGCGGCCTCGGCGAGCGAGGTCGCGGCGTGGCCGGCCAGCAGCTGCCAGTCGCCGATGAGCGCCTGGACGACCGCCACCGGGCTCGGCAGCAGAAACGAAGGGACGAGCCCCACGGAGCACACGAGCTGCCAGATCGCCACGAGCGCCACGACCGTCACCGGAGCGGCGAGCTTCTGCAGCGCAGGCGCGGAGGTCTCGCTACGCCTCGTGCTCATGGTACTTGCCGACCTTCTGCTCGGTGGTCATGAGCCCGCGCTCGGGCGCATAGAAGATCTTGGCGTAGGTGGCGACCTTGTCCGCGCCCGCGCGGATCACGATGCGGTTCACCTCAGCGAGCACCTCCATGCACAGGTCGTAGTCGCCCTCGATGGCGGTCTCGAACGGCCCCACGTACGCGTCGGGGAACTTGGACTGGATGTAGGCGATGGCCTCGTCCACGATGCGGCAGGTCTCCTCGTCGCTCGCGGTGTTTTGCGGCAGCACCTGAATCGCTACGCTTGTCTCCATGGCACTTCCCTTCCGGGGCATGAAAAAGCCCCTCGTCATCGTAGGGGCTCGATCTGGCGCATGCGTGCGTCCCTACGCCGGCATTACCCGGATCAGGTTCAGGGTCGAAGCGGTGCGGGTGCGGACCCGCGGGCTTCCTCTCAGCCGGACTCCTCCAGCTCCCCGTTATATCGTGAGCAAGTATATATCAAGGTGCCGCCCGCGCCGGACAAGTTCGTACCTGGCGCCATCCTGTCGCGACAGGATGGCGCCAGGTACGAACTTGTCCGGCGCACCGCACGCTGTCCCATACGGGCGAGGCGGGCATGTCGCCGTATCCCCAGGCCCTTAAATCCCGCGAAGTGAGCGCTTGAATCCAAAACCGTTTTGTATACCGTAGGGGTAGCAATTCCTGTACCTGCAGTTTTGTGTTGCAAGCACACGCGTCTACTCGGACATTTCGAATCGAAGCACTCGCTTCGTGGCCGAAGCACGCGGCGGGGAAGCACGGGCCGCGTACGGGGGGACCGCTTAGCAATTTCGAGATCAACACAGGTCGATGGGGACGCTAGAGAACCGAACCGGACGCTCGAAACGGGCATGTGCCCCTTTCGATGAAAGGCGCAGGCCTCAGACGAAAACGCCCCCGATACCGATACATGCGCTATCATGGACCTGCGGAATGATGTTCTCCGCTGGGCCGGCGCCCCAAGCAAGGCGTCCGAGCACCTAAACCGCCTTGGGCTGATGACTTCTACCCCCGGCAACCGCCGGACCTGGGGTAGGAGTCTCTTTTTTTGGAGGTCACCGTGAACGAACGCTTCGCACGCGCCGCAACAGAATATAGGACCATCGCAGCACTGGCCGTCTGCGGCATCCCTATCGGTATCGCCGTGGGCGCCATCTGCGCGCTGTTCGGCCGTGTGCTGCTCGCCATCACCGATTTCCGCGACGCGCACCCGTGGCAGCTCATCCCGTTGCTGGCGATCGCGGGTGTCGTTATCGCGTGGGCGTACCGGCGGTTCGGTAAGAACACCGGACGCGGCATGGGACTCGTGTTCGACGTCGGTCATGGTGCGGAACCCGAAATCCCGCTGCGCCTTGTCCCCCTCATTATGGGCGGCACTTGGCTCACCCATCTGTTCGGCGGCAGTGCGGGTCGCGAGGGGGTGGCGGTGCAGATCGGCGCGACGCTGTCGCATTGGGTTGGCTGCAAGCTGCCCATCCGCAACGCGGGCAACGCGTTTTTGGTCTGCGGCATGGCGGCAGGGTTTGCCGGGCTGTTCCGCACGCCGCTTGCCGCCTGCGTTTTCGCACTCGAGGTGCTTGTCGCCGGGCGGCTCGAGTATCGCGCGCTCGCCTGCTCGCTCACCGCATCGTTTGCCGCGAGCATGACCTCGGGCGCCCTCGGCTTGGAGAAGTTCGAGGTTCCGATCGCCGAAACGCTTGCCATCACTCCCACCTCGTTGGTGCAGCTCGCCATTGCCGGCGCTGCCTTCGGCCTGGTGGGCGGCGCGTTCGCCTGGTGCCTTGCCACCGCCAAGCGCCAAGCGGCCCGCATTGAGAACCCACTTGTACGCATCGCTATCATCGGTGCCGTGCTCTCGGTTGTCCTGCTCGCCCTGTGGCAGGGGCGCTATGCGGGCTTGGGAACCAACCTCATCTCGGCGGCGCTTGCAGGCGACGGCGGCGCCGGCGTCTTTACCTGGGACTGGACCTGCAAGTTCGCTCTTACCGTCGTGACGCTCGCCGCCGGATTCCAAGGCGGCGAGGTGACGCCGCTGTTCTCCATCGGCGCGAGCCTGGGCGTCGTGCTTGCCGGGATACTCGGCCTGCCGGTCGAGCTCGTCGCCGCGCTGGGCTACGCCGCGGTCTTCGGCGGCGCCACCAACACGCTGCTCGCCCCCATCCTCATCGGCGGCGAGGTGTTCGGCTTCGCAAATCTGCCTGCGTTTTTCGTCGTGTGCGCCGCGGGCTATCTCGTCAACGGGAATCGGTCCATCTACGCTGGACAGAAGCGCGCGTAGCGGGAACGTGCAAACAACCGATAAGCGTACTCGCCCCTCAGACCAGCTAAAAGGAGCATGCGAACAGCACTGCGCGCCACATCCGACGTCCCGATGACCGCTGCCGAGGCGCTGGGTGGAATTAGTTCAGATATGAAGGTTTGGACGGCGCGCTGGGCGGAATAACGGGTCTGCAATCCTGAAATACAGAGCATAATCTGGCCAATCTAACCGGATCGCGGATGCATGCCCCAGCCTTTGAGTGCCAGGACAATACTAGACGCTATTAGTTTGCCGTATGAAACCCTCATATCTGAACAAATTGTCCGCCTTGCCCCGTACATGCAACCACATCTGACGTGATTTCACGCGCCGCAACGAGAAAAGCCTCCGGGCCCAGAAGAAACCCGGAGGCTTTATGGTGTGAAATGTCATCTGGCCCGTTTCACACGCGAAGCGCTGGCGCACGCACCGCGATCTGCCTACAGCGCTGCGCGCCCGCGCTCTCCTGTGCGAATGCGCACCACGCTGTCGACGGGGGCGATGAAGATCTTGCCGTCACCCACCTCTCCGGTGCGCGCGACGGCGCAGATGCAATCAATAAGCGGATCGACCTCGTCGTCATCCACCACGAGCATCACTTCGACCTTGGGTACCATCGCGAGCAGCACCTCGGAACCGCGCACGAACTCCTTCCATCCATGCTGGTGACCGCAGCCCTGCACCTCGAAGATCGTCATGCCGGACACACCGGCTTCCGTAAGCGCGTCCTTCAGGGGCTCGAGCACCTCCGGCCGCACGATAGCCGTAACCTGTTTCATGGAAATCCCTCTCACTCGATCAGCTTTCCGCTGCCTCTTGCAGACCATTAGATGTCTAGGCCGGTATAGGCGGGGTACGCGCTTTCACCATGGGCGGCAACGTCCAAACCGAGCGCCTCCTCGGAATCCGTAACGCGCAACCTGCCGCCGAAAACCGCCCGCACCGCAACGATGAGCAGGGTATCGACAACAAGGACCAACACCACAGTCACCACGATGCCGAGCAGCTGGCTTACCAGAAGCGACGCGTCGCCCGCGTAGATGAGCCCGCCGTATTCCGTCCATGAGAGCTCGGGTACGCAGAAGATGCCCGTGAGGATGCCTCCCAGAATGCCACCGATACCGTGGCAACCGAAGGCATCGAGCGCGTCATCATACCCGAAACGGGTCTTCAGGTGCGAGATCGCCAGATAGCAGACGGGCGAGACGATCAGCCCCATGACGACGGCAGCCCACGGCTCGACGAAGCCCGCCGACGGCGTCACCACAACAAGTCCCGCCACAAGACCGGTGCATGCTCCCACGAGGGTCGGCTTGCCCGTAGCGATGCGCTCCACGACCATCCAGGACGCAAGCCCCGCCGCGCTCGATACGACGGTGTTCAGAATCGCGAGGGCGGCGATACCGTCCGCGGCGAACGCCGAGCCGCCGTTGAAGCCGAACCAACCGAGCCACAGCAGTCCCGCACCGAGTGCGACGAACGGAACGTTATGCGGACGATAGGCCTTGATCCCGAACCCCTTGCGCGCACCAAGTGCGATGCACAAGACGAGGCCGGTGAGTCCCGAGCTGATGTGCACCACATCGCCACCAGCAAAATCGAGCGCGCCGATGATACCGCCGATGAGCGATCCGTCGCCGCCCCATACCATATGCGCGAGCGGCGCGTAGACCACGAGCGACCAGGCGGCGATAAAGGCGGCCAAGGCGCCGAAACGCATGCGCCCCGCGACGGATCCCGTCACGATCGCGCAGGTGATGAGGGCAAAGGCCATCTGGAAGACGATATCCACCACAGCAGGGTACGTCACCTCATCGGTCGATGACGCCTCTGCGAGCATGTTCGTCACGGTACCCGACAATCCGAGCTGATCGAGCCCGCCGATCACGGGATTGGAACCGTCGCCGCCATAGGCAATCGACCATCCCGCGATCACCCATGTAAGGCCGACGATACCGATCACAGCGAAGCTCATGAGCATGGTGTTGACCACGTTCTTGCGCCGCGACAGACCGCCGTAGAAAAACGCAAGACCCGGCGTCATAAACAGGACGAGCATGGCGCTCACCATCATGAACGCGGTCGAACCGGAATCCAACATATATATCGCCTCCTAAAGCACTTGCGTATCGAAATGCCTGTTCCGTCTGCGGCGCCAACGACGGAGCAGGACATGGCAATGGTAGGAAACGACGGGTGAACAAGAGGGCGGACGGATGTCGTTTTACGCGGTTGGAACCGGTCTGTAATATCGAAACGACCTCGTAATCGAGCTGAAAGCATTCGGTTGCACGCGGGAAACGCACTTTCAACGTCGAAATCGCGTGAAATCGGGTGGACGTACCGCCATGAAAAAAGCCTCCGGGCCCAGAAGGGACCCGGAGGCTTCACGGTGCGACAAGTTTGCACCTGGCACCATCTTGTCGACAACGGCAACGGCCGGCTGAGGTGCCGCAAATTGCCGTGAAAGCCGAGGGCGCACGCCTGACGTGCGGCGCCCGAAGGCTTGAACGGCAAGGTGCGGTGCCTCAGTCCGGCCGTTTACGGCTTTCCCAGGTGCCCGAGATTCGCCCGAAAGAGGAGGGAGCACGCCTTAAGGGCGGCGACCGACGATTGAGGACGAAGATCGGGTGCCTGGGAAAGCCGATCAGGTCGAAGAAAGCCTACATCAGACGCAGGCCGACTTCCTTCAGCTGGGCCATCGAGACCTCGCTCGGCGCGGCGGACATGAGATCGGAGCCGCTCGAGGTCTTGGGGAACGCCATGACGTCGCGGATGGAATCCGAACCTGCGAGCAGCATGCACACGCGGTCCAAACCGAGCGCGAAGCCGCCCATGGGAGGCGCACCGAACTCGAGGGCGTCCATGAGGAAGCCGAACTGCTCGCGGGCACGCTCCTCGGAAAAGCCCATGAACTCGAGCATCTTGAGCTGCAGCTCGGAATTGTGGATGCGCATGCCGCCACCGCCGGCCTCGAATCCGTCCATGACGAAGTCGTAGGTGCAGCTGCCCATGGCGAGCGGATCGGTCTCGAGCAGGTCGAGCTGATCGACATGCGGCAGGGTGAACGGCTGGTGCTCGGCCTCGTAGCGCTTGGCCTCGTCGTCCCAGTGGAACAGCGGGAAGTCGACGACCCATAGGAAGTCGTGGCCCGTGCGCTCGATGCCCAGGGCGTCGGCCATGTGGGAGCGCATGCCGCCCAAGATTTCGTCGGAGGCCAGACGCGGGCCGGCGGCGAACATCACGAGGTCGCCGGGCTCCACATCGCAGCGACGACGCAGCTCGTCCATCTCCTCGTCGGCAAAGAACTTGACGATGGGGCTGTTGATGGAGCCGTCCTCGCGGAAGGCAATCCACGCCAGGCCCTTGGCGCCGAAGGTCTCGGCGACCTTGGCGAGCTTGTCGATCTGCGCGCGCGGCCAAGCGCCCGCACCCTTGGCGTTGATGGCCTTGACGACCTGGCCCTCCATGTTGGCAGCGCCGGCGAACACCTTGAACTTGGAGTTCTTGAACACGTCGGTCAGGTCGACGAGCGTCATGCCGTAGCGCGTATCGGGCTTGTCGGAGCCGTAGGTATCCATGGCGTCCCAGTAGGACAGGCGGCGCAGCGGCGTGGGCATGTCCACGCCCACACGGGCGAAGGCGTCGGCGAGCACGTCCTCGAGCGCGCCCATGACATCGTCCTGCTCGACGAAGCTCATCTCGATGTCCACCTGCGTGAACTCGGGCTGGCGGTCGGCGCGCAGGTCCTCGTCGCGGAAGCACTTGGCAACCTGGTAGTAGCGCTCCACGCCGCCCACCATGAGCAGCTGCTTCAGCAGCTGCGGGGACTGCGGCAGGGCGTAGAAGCTGCCGGGCTGCAGGCGGGAGGGAACGATGAAGTCGCGCGCGCCCTCCGGCGTGGACTTGAACAGCGACGGCGTCTCGACCTCCATGAACGCGCGGTCGTGCAGCGCCGTGCGGATCGCGAACGTGAAGTCGGAGCGCAGCTTCATGTTGGCCATCATCTCGGGACGGCGCAGGTCGAGGTAGCGATAGCGCAGACGGGTGTCCTCGGACGTCTCGATACCGTCCTCGATCTGGAACGGCGGGGTCTTGGAGCGGTTGAGCACCTCGACGCGGTCGGTCAAAACCTCGATCTCACCGGTCGGGAGCTTGGGGTTGATCGTGTCCTCATCGCGGGCGATAACCGTGCCGTGCACGAGGATCGGCCACTCGGGGCGCATGGTCTCGGCGATGTGGAAGGCCTCGCCGGCGGCGTGCTCCGGGTCGAACGTGCACTGCGTGATGCCCTCGCGGTCGCGCAGGTCGCAGAAGATCAGGCCGCCGTGGTCGCGACGACGGGAGACCCAACCGGTGAGCGTAACCTCCTCGCCGATGTTGACGGCGCGCAGCTCACCGCAGGTGCGGGTGTGCATGGAATGAATGTCGGCGGGGTTTTGCGTGTGGTCGTGTGCCACGGAAATCCTCCTTTTTGATCTGTGTCGCCCCGTGCCGGTACGGGCGACGTCGTACAGATTCCCGAGCGTGCGTAGACAGCGCATCTCGGGTTTTGCCGCAATACCCCTATAGGGAGCGCGGCTGCATTAGCATACCGGAAATGCCGTGCGGCGCCACGAAAAAGCACGGGTTCTTGCGACTCTTAACAAAGGGGAAGCATTGGCCCGCGCCGGCAGCGACACGCGGCGCAGGCGGGTCTCTCCTTCCCCCGAGCCTGCATACAGGTATGCGCAGACGAAGACCCGCATTATTTCTGGCAACAAAACCATAGATAATCAAGAATGAATCACCCCGCGTGCGGACGCGGGCGCGGGCGCGGGTGCTCCAAACCGTGCACATACGCAAGCTCTGACCTGCAAGTTTCGCCGTGCATCCCGTCAAAAGAACACCTCGGACGACGCTCCCGGCAAAACGAACATCTATCAAAAACTGAATCATATCCGCCCATTATCGTATTGGAATGTATATTTCTATCCTGTTGCATGCATATTTACGCTTGCACATGCACATCAGCAAGTATTAGGATGTGCCACATTCGCAACGAAGCACCCTGTGGAAGGAGCTCTTTTATGAATATCACCCGTAGGCAGTTCGTCCCCCTGGCGGCCGGTGCCGCCGCTGCCATGTTCGGCCTTGCTGGTTGCGGCAGCGAGCCCGCGACCACGGGCAGCGCCCCCGCCGATAACGCCGGCTCCGCCGAGGCCACGTCCGACGGCGAGCTCACCCTGCTGACCGCCGGCACGCTCACGTTTGCCACCTCGCCCGACTACCCGCCGTTCGAGAACCTCGTCGACGGTGAGTACGTCGGCCTCGACATGGATCTTGGCCGCGCGATCGCCGACTACCTCGGCCTCGAGTGCGAGTACACCAACATCGACTTCGACGGCATCGTCCCGGCGATCGTCGCGGGCGGCCAGGCCGACGCCGGCCTGTCGGGCATCTCCATCACCCCGGAGCGCGAGGACCAGGTCGATTTCTCCGAGCCCTACTATATCGACAACCAGGCCGTCGCCGTCATGAGCGACAACACCGCCATCACCGAGGACAACGCCACCGAGGCCTTGAACTCCGAGAACGTGACCATCGCCGTCCAGAGCGGCTCCACCGGCGCCGACCACGCCGCCGAGTTCTTCCCCAACGCCGAGCAGCTGCCGTTCCCTAACTTCACCGACGCCTTCGCCGCCGTCCAGGCCGGCCAGGCCGACGCGGTGTGCGGCAACAGCGCCGTCGTCGAGCAGATGCTCGCCGGCGCCTACTCGGACGAGCATGTCGTCTACTCCTCCGCCACCGGCGAGGAGTACGCCATCGCGGTCTCCAAGGACAACCCCGACCTGCTCGCCGCCATCAACGAGGCGATCGCGGCGCTCCAGGAGGACGGCACCATCGATGAGCTTATCGCTGCCAACATGGGCTAAGCATCTCGCCGAACCCGTCTCATAACCGACTGTATGTATTCGCGACCCCTCCGCTCGCTGGAGGGGCCGCGATTCCCGTTTGAAAAGCGAGGCAAAAACCGTGGACACTCCGCGACTATCCCTCCATCGTCTGATGAGCGCGCTTACGGCGTGCCTGCTCGTCTGCATCTGCGCGCTGGCCATCGCCACGCCCGCATCCGCTATGGAGGCGGTGCGCTGCACCGGCCGTCCCAACTCCGAGGACGACCCCACCGTCATCATGGGCGCCACGCAGTCGCGTATCACCTTCGAGGCGTCCATCGCCGAGGGCGAGGGCGTGACGCAGCTCACCCTGCACATCCCCGACGGAACCGAGTTCAACACCGAGGATCTGGCGGTCACGCTGCTCACCGGCGACGACCTCATGACGCGCAACGAGGTCGCCTACACCGAGACGGTCGACGGCCAGAACCTCACGCTCACCTTCGACGAGCCGATCGTGCAGGCTGGACACTTAAACGTCATCGTCTACGACGTGTACTTCCCCACCGCCGGCGGCGACATGCAGGTCGAGGCCACCTACTCCACCGCGGACGGCACGAAGGACGCCGCCGTCGCCGACATCCCCGTCATTCCGGTCCAGGGCATCTCGACCACCGAGGCGATCTCGCAATGGCTTGAGGGGCAGGCGTGGGTCCAAGCGTGGAACTCCAACCGCTTCCTGCGCCTGTTCTTTGACCCCACGCTGCTCGTGACGAGCTTCCCGGTGGTTCTGTCGGGCTTCTTCATGTCCATCGCGATCGTCGCCGTGTCGTTCCCGCTCGCCATCCCCGTCGCGCTCGTCCTGGCGTTCATGCGCCTCTCCAAGTTCCCGGTGTGGCGCGGCATCGCCACGGTCTACGTGAACCTCGTGCGCGGAACGCCGCTGTTCCTGCAGATCTATGTCGCGTTTTTCGGTCTGCCTATGGCGGGCATCAACATTCCCAACTTCCCGCTCGGCGTCATCGTCATGATGCTCAACTCGAGCGCCTATATGTGCGAGATCTTCCGCGCAGGCATCCTCTCCATCAACAAAGGCCAGTCCGAAGCGGCCCGCTCGCTGGGCATGAACCGCCTGCAGACGATGCTCTACGTCGTCCTCCCACAGATGTTCCGCATCGTGATCCCCAACCTCACCAACGAGTTCATCACCCTGTACAAGGACACGTCGCTGCTCGCCGCGGTGGGCATCATGGAGCTCGTCATGTACGCGCGCACCATCGTGGCGTCCACCGGCTCCATCACCCCCTACATCGTGGCTGCCGTGTTCTACCTCGTGATCACCCTGCCGCTCTCCCGCGTCACCCGCTATCTGGAAGAGCGCACGCGCCGCGGCCACGCGCACAAGCGCAAGAGCGCCCCGGAACCCGAACCGACCAAGGAGGCGCAGCATGCCTGATATGGAAAACGCGGTCGCGACGGCCGCTGGCGCCAAGCCGTCCGATAACGATCCCATCATTCGCATCGTCGACCTGCACAAGAGCTTTGGGGATGTCGATGTCCTGCGCGGCATCTCGCTCGACATCCATCGTGGCGAGGTGGTCGTCGTGCTCGGTCCGTCCGGATCGGGCAAGTCGACCATGCTGCGCTGCCTGAACCGCCTCGAGGAACCTACGAGCGGCCAGATCATCTTCGAGGGCGAGGACATCACCGCGCCCAAGGTGAATGTCAACAAGGTGCGCGAGCGCATGGGCATGGTGTTCCAGCAGTTCAACCTGTTCCCGCACCTCGACGCCCTGCACAACGTCATGCTCGCCCAGACCAAAGTGCTCAATCGCTCCGACGACGAGGCAAAACGCATCGCGGCCGAGCAGCTCGCGCGCGTAGGCCTTGCCGAACGCGCCGATTACTATCCCGACGAGCTGTCCGGCGGCCAGCAGCAGCGCGTCGCCATCGCGCGCGCCCTGGCCATGGACCCGCACGTCATGTTGTTCGACGAGGCGACGAGCGCGCTCGACCCCGAGCTGGTGCGCGGCGTCCTCGACGTCATGCGCGAGCTCGCGCGCGGCGGCATGACCATGGTCGTGGTCACGCATGAGATGGGTTTCGCGCGCGACGTGGCGGACCGTGTCATCTTCATGGACGGCGGCGTCATCGTGGAACAGGGCACGCCCGACGAGGTGTTCAACCACCCCAAGAGCGAGCGCACCCGCGCCTTTTTGGGCGAGGTTTCGCTCAAGTAGCCACGATTCCCGCGACTCCGAATGCATCGAGGGCCGAATGGCGGATAAGCCGCTCGGCCCTCATGTTATGGCGTCACTCAAGAGCGAGCTGCCGGGCCGGCACGGCAGATGTGTTTCGCTTGCGCTAGAAGCGCGCCCTGCGCGGCCCTCGGGCGCGTGCGTGCGCCCCCATTCGATACTCCGCTCATGCACGAAGCGCGCCCGCGCATCATCTCGGTCCGCTGGGCTCAAAACTACATGCATAGCCCTGGGGCGCGATTTTTCAGTGCCCCTTCGTACATGAGGAAATACCCGTCGATAAAGCCCCAGTTGAATCCTGCGGTTTTATCGACGGATATTTCCCTAGCCACAAGATGGCACCGAAAAACTGCGCCCCAGAAAATACTATTCGATTGGCAGCATTTTCTCGAACGCATTTTGATTCATGCGTACCCCGAACGACCGACGACAATATACACGTTCGCGGGGCGCCCCTTGCGTGGGGCCACGATGACGACGGGCGGCCCCGTGCCTATCTCCTCTCTGCGCACTGCCTGCACACGGAACTGAGCTGAACCCTCCCACAAAGAAGTCAGGCGCACCCTACGCGCCCTCGCTAGCAGGGCCCTCAGACATCAGGAACGACACGACCTGCCCGCTCGCTTCAAACCCCTCATCAGCCGGTGTTCTGAAGACCGGCGGAGACACCCGTGACGGTCGCAAGGATCAGGCTCAGATACTTGGCGCGTGCCTCCTCGGACAGCCCATCGCCCTCATCGCGCACGATACGCAGAGCGCGCACCTGCGCGAGCGACAGCACGTCCACGTACGGGTCGCGCACGCGCACGGCCCGGCCGAGCACGCGACGGTGCTCGAGCGGCCATTCGTCACCCACGATGGCAAGCACCCAGCGGCGCGTGAGCTGCATCTCGTCATACACCGCGTGCGCCAGGTCGGAACGGTCGCCCAGCGCCAGGTACATCTTGGCGATACGCGTATCGGTCTTGGCGATGGACATCTCAACGTTGTCGATAAACGTCGAGAACAGCGGCCACTCGCGATAGGCGCTTCGCAGCGTTTCCACGTCGCCAAACGCCTCACAGGCGCTGCCCAGGCCGTACCATGCAGCCAGGTTGATGCGCGCCTGGCTCCAGCTGAACACCCAGGGAATGGTACGCAGATCGTCAAGTGACTGCGCGCCGAGGCCGCGCTTTGCCGGACGCGAGCCGATGGGCAGAAGGCCCACTTCGGCCAGAGGCGTCACCACCGAGAACCACGGGGCAAAGTCGGGCGTGCCCAGCAGCGCAAGGTAGCGCTCGTGCGACACGCGGTCGAGCTCGCGCGCCATGTCGAGGTAGCGCTCGGTCATCTCGGTGTTGGCCCGCTCCACCGACGGCGCGGAGTTGAGCAGCGTCGCCGCCGCAACGTTCTCCACATGGCGCTGGGCGAGCACCGGATTGCCGTAGCGCGCGAAGATGACCTCGCCCTGCTCGGTCACCTTGAAGAAGCAGCGCACCGAGCCCGCCGGCTGGGCGAGCACCGCACGATTGGCCGGTCCTCCGCCGCGGCCCACCGCGCCGCCGCGGCCGTGCATGAGCACGAGGTCGATATCGTGCTTCTCTGCCCATGCGGCAATGCGCTTCTGCGCAAAGTGCAAGGCGAGCGTGGCGGTCGTGGGACCGGCGTCCTTGGCCGAATCCGAGTAGCCGAGCATGACCTCCATCCTGCGCCCCGTTTGCGCCAAACGGGCCTGAACCGCTGGCAGCTCGAGCATGTCATCGAGCACGTCGACACACCGCTCAAGGTCCTCCAGCTGCTCAAACAGCGGAATGACATCGAGCGCCGGCACGTCCGACGCGTGCGCGAACGCCAGGTTCGCAAGCTCGTAGACGTCCGCCACGTTCTGCGCCGACTTGGTAAACGAGATGATGTAGCGGTGTGCCATCTTGGGCGCATAGCGCTTCTGGATGGAGCTGATCGCGCGGAAGGTGTCGAGCACCTCGCGCGTCATGGGCGCGAGGTCGCCGTGGATGCCGTGCTCGCGGATATCCGCAAGCGCGCGGGTATGCACGAGCGAATGCTGACGAAACTCCATCTCGACCATATGGAAGCCGAAGGACTCAACCTGCCAGATCAGCGTCTGGACCGGCCCGTACGCCGCGCGCTCGGCGCCCGCCGCCGCAAGCGAGCGCTGCACGACGCGCAGGTCGTCCAACAGCTCGTCCGCCGAGGCGTACAGCACGTCCGCGTCGCGCGCGACCGTTCCATCTAGGCGGTCCGCCATGACGAGCATAACGGCGCGGTGCGGTTCGGACTCCGATATGTCCTTAGCGCGGCTCGTGATGATCTCGCTCATCTCGACCTGATGGTTCCAGAGGTTGAGTAGCTCGTCGGAGGGCTTGGCGTACCCCGCTTCGAGCGTGAGGTTGCGTCCGACGCGCCGGCACTTGTCCGCAAGCTTCGCGACCATGTGCTTGTAGAACTTCGCGGCAACCTGACGGCTCACCTTGGCGGTCACGTTGGGATTGCCGTCGCGATCCGATCCGATCCAGCTTCCCGGATGGAAAAACGCCGGGCACACCGGCGGCACGACGCCCGCGCCCTCACCGAGCACCCAGTCGTCAAAGCGGCGGTAGATGCGCGGCACGGTATCGAACAGCGTATGGTCGAAGATGTCGATAATCGTGTCGGCTTCCTCGACGGGCGTCGGCTTCTTGATGGCCACCGGCGAGGTGCGCACGAGAGCGTCGATCTCCTGCAGCATATGGCGCTCGTTTTCCACGAGGTCCGACCCGCCGAGTCGCGGTCGCTCGGCAAGCAGCTTGCCGATGCGGCGAATCTTGCCCTCCACGGCGCGACGACGCGCCTCGGTGGGATGCGCGGTAAACACCGGATGGAACTCGAGCTTGCCCAGCAGCTGCGTAGCGCGGTCGACGCCGACCTCGTCGATCAGCTGTTTGAAGGCGACCGTCAGCTCGTTGGACGGGTCAACGTCCGATTCGATGGACACCAGGCGCTCGCGGTCGTGCAGCGTCTCGACGCGGTAGTTTTCCTCGCACAGGTTGGCAAGGTGGAAAAATGACGTGAACGCGCGCACGAGCGTCTCGAGCGTCTGGATGGGAAGCTCGTCGACCAGCTCCACGGCGGCACGGAAAGCGCTGTTGCTATCGCTGGTGGCATAGGGCACGCCCTGCTCGTCAACCTGCTCGCTTGCCGCAGCGGTACCCGGATTGCCCTCATTGGCGTGAATGGCATGGCGCAGCAGCACGTCAAACAAATCGCAGACCGCGGGGTCGTACTCATTCAGCACACGGCGCTCGAGACGCAAAATCAGTGCGAGATTTGCCCGAAGGCTTTCCGGGATCTCGATCTCGGCGAGCGGACCTGCGGTCATCGCTGTCGCCGTCGCCTCAAGCTCTGCCTTCAGAGACGCACGGTCGGCCGTCTGCTGCTCGATTTCGTCCGACATCCGCATACCTCCCCTCCTCCTACAAAAGAAGAAACCACCCACCGATGATTCCCGCCTTTTGAAAGAAAGAACACGATAAGAACACTTGGTCAGTATACGAAAGTCAGCCACACCGGCAACGAGTTTCACAGAGTTCACGCTTTAGCAAACTAAATTGAGTCGGAACCCCGATTCAATTTGCCGGCAAAACCCAATCCACCTTCGAGGCGCAGCGCCAACGCCCGCCAAAAAAGCGACCGCACCCGAGACAATCGGATGCGGTCGCACATCACGCGGAAGAACTGCGCCGTTCAGGCGCGATCCTTCGGCCGGTTAGTTCATACGACGACGCATAATCCAGACGCCGGCGCCAAGGCAGGCGGCGCTTGCCGTCGCAACGGCCGCCACGACAGCAAACGAGCTGTCGCCGGTCTGCGGCAGATCGCCGGTCGGCTTCTTGGTGTCGGTCGGCTTCTTGGTGTCGTCGGGACGCTGCGTGGGCTTCTCGGTCGGATCATCCGTCGGGTCCTCGGAAGGATCGGTGCTCGGATCGGAAGGATCGGTGCCCGGGTCAGTTGCCGGCTCCTCGATCGTGATGACCGCAGGATCCGAAAGGGCCGTCAGACCAGCCGCATTGGTGACCTCGACGACATACGTCTTGGCACCGACCGTATCGGTGTCGACGGCGAGCTGGGGGCTCGTCGCGCCATCGATCGCGGTAAAGGCGGACAGGTCGTCAACGGACTCGATGGCGCCATCAGCAACGTACCACTGATACGTCAGGGCATCGGAGTCATAGGCGGCCTCAGCGGTGACAGCGAGGTCGTCGGCGGTTGCTCCCTGCTCGTACGTCGCGGAAGCGGGCTGAGCGGTGATCGTCGGCGCGGACAGTGCATCGGCATACACGAACGGCTCGACCATGGCGTCGGCATCGGCGTCGTAGTCGCTCGGAACGAAGGGCTCGGCCGTGTCGCCGGCAGCCACGTAGTCGCGAATCTCGTCGAGCAGCGTATCGGCCTTTGCATACAGCTGCTCGGTCACAGTCTGGAACGCCTCGTTGGCCAGCGCGGTGCGCTCATCGCCCGCGGGCAGCTGCTGCATCGCGGCATCGATCTGCTCCTGCTGATCGATGATGGACTCCTGCAGGACGTCCAGGTACGCGCGCACGCCCTCGGCTACGGTGCCGCGGTTGGCGTCGGACAGCGTGTTGATGTCCATGAAGACAAAATTGAGCACGGTGCCGTCGTAGTCGGTCATACCGTCAGTTCCGGTGTGGGACACGTCGAGCGTCTTGGAATCCGGATAGTACGCCTCGTCGACCTCGGTAAGCAGGGCGCCGTACACCGGCAGGAACACGTTGAATTCCGCCGGGGAGGTGGCGATCCACTCGATCGTGGCGATATCGGAGGAGAGGCCCTCGCGGATCTGGAACATGTGCGTCTCGGTGGTGCGCTGGCTACCGATGGCCGTGACACCCGAAATGTTCGCGTTCACCGCAGGGCTGTCCGACTGCTCACCGCGCGCAGCATACGAGCGCAGCGCCGTCATCAGGCTGATCGGCTCGGTGGAATCGCCGGGCTTGAACATGAGCTGCGGGTCGGCAATGCTCGTGACGCTGTCGTTTTCAACCGTATAGTCGGTACCCTCGACCATGTCGACGCCGAAGTACAGGCGACCCTGCACGTAGCGCGGATTCGCCGTGCGGGACTCGCCGTAGCTCTTGGCGACGTTCATCGTGCCGTCGTCGTAGGTCGTGTAGGTTCCGGCCTCCTTGGCGACCTCGACCAGGCGCTCCGAGTGCAGGCACACGGAGTCGTCGTCAAGGTCGACCTTGAACTGCAGGCTGCCCATATTGGGGTTGCTGGAAAGCACGTCGTCCGGCATGACGATGGCGCACCACTGCGTGCCGGAGAGCTGCATGAACACCCAGGTTTCAGCGCTGTCGGCGATGATGATCTGGTTCGCATGGTCCGAGCCGTACTCGTCGACGATCGAGCCGAGCAGCTCAACACCATCACGTGCGGACTCGGCCTGGCCGAGCACCACGTCGGCGATGTTGAACTCGCCGATGCCCTCGCCGCTGTACGGATCGACCGCAAGAACGGCGTCATTGGTATAGGTTGTTTCCGTTGAGGAGAGGGACACACCGTTTTCGTTCGTGCCCGCCTCGGAATACGGAGCAGGGGTTCCGTAGCCATCCCACACAGCCGAAGCGTCGCGCACATAGGTGTAGCGATAGGTCGTGCCCTCGAAGGTGTAGTTAAAAACCGACTCCTCGGAGATGTAGGTCGGATTCGTCATGGGCTCCTGAACACCGAAGAGCTTCGCGTAGCGCGTGCTGAAATCCTCGGAACGGCCGACGTAGGTGTCACCCGTCGCCGTCAGGTCGCTGCCCATGTAGATCTGGGTGCAGGCGAGTGCGTCAAGAGGCATCGCCGTCAGCAGTGCCGCAGCGAGCATCCCCCCCCCTGCAACCTTTTGCAACAATCGCTGTACTCTCACATGCGCTCCTTTCCACGTGCCCCGCGGGGCACCCGTTCTTGCCAGCGGTGCAAGCAGGCGCCGTGCATCAGCCAACCATGCAGCGCTCAATATGCGATTCTAGAACTCGTCTGCTAGTGTTTATGCAAACGGTCGGTGTGCGGTATATAAATGGCGCCCTGAGGACTGCGATGTCACAAAACGGTAAAAAGCTTATTAAAAAGCAGGTCAGCGCTTTAGTCTGATGACTCGCAGAAGCTGCTGTCAGATTGTACGCAATATCGCCCATTCATTTCAGTACCGATCTATATTCATTATTGATGAGTAGCTCATTCATTTTATCCATGGCATCCAGCTCGGATGAAACCCACGAACGCACCCGCTACGCATCGTCACAAAAACGGCGGCCCGCATCGCCAGATACGGGCCGCCGAGCGGTCTCTACGGAATGAAGTCGCCCTCGGGTGCCGGCTTATGCGAGCAGGCGGCGCACCGCGTCGACGATCGCGCTGCGGTCCACGAGCTCCTCGTCGTGGCTCACCATGTCGCGGACCTTGACCTTGCCGGCCGCGAGCTCGTCGCCGCCGACGATCAAGATCAGGCGCGCACCGAGCTTGTCGGCCTGCTTGAACTGGCTCTTGAGCGAGCGCCCCTGGTAGTCGGCCTCGGTACGGATGCCCGCCGCGCGCAGCTCGTGCGTGAGCGCGAAGACCTCGCCACGCAGCTCGGAGCCCGCATGCGCGACATAGATGCACGAGGGCGCGTCGGAGGCCATGTCGACGCCGAACGCCTCGAGGGCGAGCATGGCGCGCTCGAAGCCCACGGCAAAGCCCACGCCCGGCGTCGGCTTGCCGCCCTCGAGCTCCACCAGCCCGTCGTAGCGTCCACCGCCGCCGATGGAGCCCACGCCGGCGCCCGGCGCCTCGACCTCGAAGACGGTGCGGGTGTAGTAGTCCAAGCCGCGCACGAGCGTGGGGTCCTCCACATACTCGATACCGGCAGCATCGAGATAGCGCTTGACCTGCTCGTAGTGCTCGCGGCATTCGTCACATAGGTTGTCACGCATAAGGGGCGCGTCAGCCATAACCTCGCGACAATGGTCGTTCTTGCAGTCGAAGGCGCGCAAGGGGTTGACCTCGGCGCGCTCGCGGCACTCGTCGCACATCTCGTCGGCATGGTCGAGGATGAACGAGCGCACGGCATCGCGATAGGCCGGACGGCATGAAGGGTCGCCCATGGAGTTGATGAGCAGGCGCAGGCGCGACAGGTCGAAGCCCAGGCGCTTGTAGAACTCCATCAGCATGATGATGCACTCGGCGTCGGCCGCCGGGTCGGGCGCGCCGAGCCACTCGATGCCCACCTGGTGGAACTGACGCAGGCGGCCCTTCTGCGGACGCTCGCCGCGAAACATCGCCTCGGCATAGTAGGCCTTGAACGGCGTGGAGCCCTGCGGAACCAGGTTGTTCTCCACCACGGCGCGCACCACACCGGCCGTGCCCTCGGGGCGCAGCGCCAGGCGCTGCTTGGCCTTGAGCTTGGCGTCGGTGCCCTCCTCGAGCACGCGCGCGAAGTTGGCGCCGGAGAAGACGCGGAACATCTCCTTGCGGACGACGTCGGTCGACTGGCCGATGCCGTGCACGAACACGTCGAGCTGCTCGATGGCCGGCGTCTCGATCGCGTCGAAGCCATAGGGCTCGAAGACGCTCGCCGCCACCTCCTGCATGCGCTGCCACGCGCGCATGTCGCGCCCGATCAGATCCTTGGTGCCCTCGGCCCGCTGTGCTTGCATGGAGATCCTCCCCGTCGCCTCGATTCATCGACCACCCATTATATCCATGGCTCCTCGCACGCGGTATCATTCACAGCGAAATCCATGTACCTCCCCGCACGTTGACGCCCTGCCGCCGCGCGCCGCTCGACAAAGGAGCAACCATGCATCAGTTCCGCAACGACTACAGCGAGGGCGCCGCGCCCGAAATCCTGGATGCGCTCGTCCGCACCAACGCCGAGCAGACCCCCGGCTACGGGACGGACGCCCATTGCGCACGCGCAGTCGAGCTCATCTGCGCCGCCGTCGAGCAGCCGGATGCGTTCGTGACCTTCGCTCCCGGCGGCACCGTGGCAAACATCCTCGCCATCTCGGCGCTCACCGACGAGTTCGAGGGCCCCATCTGCGCCGCCGACGCGCACCCCACCATCCATGAGACGGGCGCTATCGAGGGTTGCGGGCGCCGCCTGCTCGCCACGTACGACGACCTGGGCGTGCTCACGCCCGAGGGCGCGGAGGGCGTCTGGCGCGTATGCGCGGCAAACGGTTGCCACACCACGCGTCCCGGCATGGTCTATTTCTCCGACACCACCGAGCTCGGGCATGTGTGGACGCGCGCGGAGTTCGATGCGATCTGCGACTGGGCCGACGCGCACGAGCTTGCGATCTACGTCGACGGCGCGCGCATGGCGAGCGCCATGACCGCCGACGGTGCCGACCTGGATATCGCCCACATCGCGGCGCGTGCCGACGCCTTCACGCTCGGCGGCACCAAAAACGGCATGCTCTTTGGCGAGACGCTGGTGGTGAACAGGCGCAGCGAGCGCGGACGCCGCGCCATCGAGCGCCTCCCCTACCTCACCAAGCGCGCGGGCGCCATGACGGCGAAGGGCCGCCTGATGGGCGTGATGTTTGAGGCGGCGTTTGACCACGCCAACGCCGACGCGACCGGCGAGCTCGCTTACTGGCGCTACGCGCGCCACGCCAACGCGGCCGCGGTGCGCCTGGCGCACGGCATGATGGAGGCCGGGTACGAACCGTATCTGGAAACCACGGGCAACCAGCAGTTCTTCTGGGTCGCACCCGAGCTCGCCCAGCAGCTGAACCGCGCCCTCGGCACCGAGATCTCGCTGGTGGACGATCCCACAGGCGCCGGGCGCGTCGTCGCGCGCTTCGTCACCAGCTGGGCGACACCGCAAGACGCCGTGGATGAGGCCATCGCCTTCGCCGCGAAGCTGCTCGCCTAGCGGCGCCCGCGCCGGCGCAAGAACGAGAAGTGCGTCTCGGACAGCACGATCGAGCAAAAAATCAGCGCAAAGCCCGCGAGCAGGCGGACGG
Source organism: Collinsella tanakaei (assembly GCF_030373545.1). Lineage (GTDB taxonomy): Bacteria > Actinomycetota > Coriobacteriia > Coriobacteriales > Coriobacteriaceae > Collinsella > Collinsella tanakaei_C. The sequence goes on from NZ_JAUDCO010000009.1 coordinate 57,914, forward strand.
TGAGCATCTCGCCGGCCAGCACGACCGAGAAGAACACGCCCGAGGGTGACTCCATCGACAGCAGCAGCGAGCCGGTGGAGGAGGGCACGTGCGCCAGGCCGATGTTTTGGATGAGCAGACCCACGCAGGTGCAGATGATCGAGAGGAATGCGATCACGCCCACGAGCTGCGGCGTCCAGGCGCTCGCCGGCACAGCGGGCTCGCAGGCCAACGTGCTGACAAAGCTCAGCGCGCCCACCGCGGCGAACATCCAAAAGGTGAGCACGTTGATGTCCATATCCTGACCGTACTTCGCCGCCATCGCGATCTGGAAGGCGAAGAAGATCGCGCCGCCGAGCGTGAGCGCGTCGCCGAGCCCGACGGTCAGGCTGTCGAGCGCCACCAGGCCGATGCCCGCCAAGCACAGCAGCGCCGCCCCCATGTTGTAGCGCGTCAGCTTCTCGCGACTGATCAGGTAGCTGATGAAGGGCACGAGAATGCAATAGGTCCCGGTCAGAAACGCGCTCTTGCCCGCCGTGGTATCCGTGAGGCCGATGGTCTGCAGGCTGTAGGCCGCCCATTCGAGCACGCCCATGCCGAGCCCCACGGCCAGATAGCGCGCGTTGAAGTGCGCCAGCACGCGCCGGTGGAACAGGACGAACATGATGATCGCCGAGGAGCCGAAGCGCCACGCGAGCAGATAGAAGCTCGGCAGCACGTCGAGGGCGTCCTTCACCACGTAAAACGAGAAGCCCCAGATGCAGGCCATGGATACGAGCAGCAGCTTCCAGAAAAGCGGCGAGCGCGCTCCCGCGCCGCGCAGGCGTCCCGCGCCACGATCCTCCGGCGCGACCGGCGCGTCGCTGCCCCATATGTGCTTCTTGATGGTTTCCATGCGGTCCAATGTATCAGGATGCGCATGTCCGCTCAACGCGGGCCGGTGGCGCCGCCGAGAATTAACATGCCCCGCGACGTGCGGCATCCCAAGCGGCATCCCAAGCGCCACAGCGGCCCGCCCTGCACAAAACGGGCCGCTGCGCATCGGCAGCGGCCCTGATCATCGCTGTTGTGCGGGTATCTCCGTTAACGCACCTGCGCCACGTGCACCACGTTGGTGGAGGTCACGCCGTCGGTGAAGGTGATGGAGGTGTCGGGGTCGCCCACCGTGAGGACGGCGACGTCGCCCACGCGCACCACGCCGCGCTTCTTGGCGCACTCGAGCGCCGTGCGGACGATGTAGCGCTTGTCGCCGATCTCGCCCTCGGTGACCGGGTCGACGCCCCAGTAGATCGTCATCTTGCGCGTGGCCGCGTCGTGCGGGGTCACGGCCAGAATCGGCAGCATGGGACGGAAGTTGGACACCAGGCGCGCGGAGCGTCCGGACTCGGTCGGAATGATGATCGCGCGGGCCTTCACGTTGAAGGCGGTGCTCACCGCCGCCAGGCCGATCGCGCTGTTGATGGCGCGAATGCCCGTCTCGTCGGTATGGATGTCCAGACGGTTGTGCTCGGGCATGGTGGCCTCGGCGATCAGCGCGATGTTGGCCATCATCTTGACCGCCTCGAGCGGGTACTTGCCCGCCGCGGTCTCGCCGGACAGCATCGTGGCGTCCGTGCCGTCGTTGATGGCGTTGGCGACGTCGGTGACCTCGGCGCGCGTCGGGCGCGGATTGCGGATCATGGAGTCGAGCATCTGCGTGGCAGTGATGACCGGCTTATACGCCTTGTTGCACTTCTGGATGATCTCCTTCTGGATGGTCGGGCAGACCTCGGGCGCGACCTCGACGCCCAGGTCGCCACGGGCGACCATGATGCCGTCGGACTCCTTCAGGATCTCGTCGAAGTGATAGACGGCCAAGGCGCACTCGATCTTGGGGAAGATGTCGATGTTCCCGCCGCCGTTCTCCTCGCACAGCTTGCGGATCTCGCGCACGCCGGCGGCGTCGCGGATGAAGGAGGCGGCGATGAAGTCGATGCCTTCCTCGATGCCGAACAGGATGTCCTTGCGATCCTGATCGGTGATCGTGGGCAGCGACAGCCTGGCGTTGGGGACGTTGACGCCCTTCTTCTCGCCCAGCTCGCCGCCGTTGTCCACATGGCAGACGATATCCTGGCCGGAGATGCTCTTGACGGTGAGGCCGATCAGGCCGTCGTCGATCAGGATGGTGCCACCGGGATGCACCTCGCGCGGCAGCTCGAGGTGATCGAGGTAGAAGTGCTCAGCGGTACCCTGAAGGTCCTCGGAGGTCTCGGCAGCGGTGACGGTCACCGTGGAGCCGGCCACGAGCGCGACCTTCGCGTGATCCTTGAGGAAGCCCGTGCGGATCTCGGGGCCCTTGGTGTCGAGCAGGATGCCCACGGGGATGCCCAGCTCGCGGGAAATGCGCTTGACGCGCTCCATGCGAACATGCTGCTCTTCGTGGCTTCCGTGCGAGAAGTTGAAGCGGGCGACGTTCATGCCCGCCTTGATCATCTCGCGCAGGATGTCATCGTCATCGCAGGCCGGTCCCATCGTGCATACGATCTTGGTGCGCTTGTTCATAAAGAACCTCCGTCTTCCGTTGTCCGATTCAGTTTGCAGGGATTAAACGTTGTCGGTCACAACAGACTCAGCTTAATGCAAATATGTCCGTGAAAATCGCAATATCGGTGAGGGACCGTAATGTTTGGTGAGCGTACCACCAGCTCAACCGCGTTTCACATTCCCAAATGTTATATCCCCCGATGCGACGAAGGCACGGCAGGGACAAGGCGGCACGGGGGCGCCGGCAGGGGGTCATCTGACGAAGCGACGCCTCGTCCGAAAAGGAAGACGCACCGCCCGTCGGCTTGCTCCCGTCGGGTCAGCGCCCTATGAAAAAAGCCTCGAAGCACGAGGCTTCGAGGCTTGATGAAACGTATGGGGTCGATGCCTTACGCGCGGCCCACGGAACCGAGGTTCTCCATGCGGATCTTGACGATCTTGGTGATCTCGGCCATACCGGCCTGGCCCGGCTTCTTGGGGTCGAAGCAGGTGGGGTTCTCGGCCATGTAGGCCATGAAGCCCTTCGTGAAGGCCTGACGCAGCTCGGTGGCGTAGTTGACCTTGCAGATGCCGTTCTTCACGGCCTCGGCGACCTGCTCATCGGGCACACCGGAGGTGCCGTGCAGGACGAGGGGCACGTCCACGGCGGCGCGGATGGCCTTGACGACGTCCTGCTCGATGTGGGGCTCGGCGGTGTAGACGCCGTGCGAGGTGCCCACGCCGATGGCGAGCGAGGTGCAGCCGGTGCGCTCGACGAACTCGCGGGCCTCGTCCGGATCGGTGTAGGGGCTCTCGCCCTCGACCTCGACGTCGTCCTCCTTGCCGCCGACCTTGCCGAGCTCGGCCTCGACGGGCACGCCCATGGCGGCGCCGGCGTCGGCGACGAGCTTGGTGAGGGCGATGTTGTCCTCGAAGGTCTCATGGCTGCCGTCGATCATGACGGAGGTGTAGCCGGTGCGCAGGGCCTTCATGCAGCGGTCGTAGCCGTCGCCGTGATCGAGGTGCAGGGCCACGGGAACGCTCGTGCGCTCAGCGGCGGCCTTGACCATGCCGTAGAAGTAATCGAGGCCGGTCATCTTGATGGTGCCGGAGGTCGTCTGCATGATGACGGGGGACTTGGTCTCCTCCGCGGCGGCGAGCACCGCCATGACGAACTCGAGGTTCTCGACGTTGAAGGCACCGACGGCGTAGTGGTTCTTCTGAGCGTCGAGCAGCATGTCCTTGGTGGTAACGAGCATCGGTGTTTCGCTCCCTCCTGCCGCCGCGCACCGCGCGGATCGGCCCGCATCGGCGTCGCATCCTTGCGTGCGACGCACCTGTTGCCCCTATTGTACGAAATCGACAAATCTGCTGTTCACGGCTTAGGCGAGCGGCAGCGCGCAACCGGAAAGCAAAGAAAACCTTCCTGCGCGCACCTCGAGGTGCCTCCATGCGCGCCCCCGCCCGACAGGCGGCGCTCACCGGCGCGCCACGCGGGCGCTCTGCGTGCGCGCCACATGATTTGCGTTAAAACAAAGGATTCGCAAGCGTTTTGCTTTCCAAAAAGAAAAATAAAGCAAAATGGATTCTGCACATTTGGCACACATTCGCATTCGTGTCGTCACGCCAAAGGAGGACCCGCCATGGCCGATCACGCGCACTCGTTTGCCGAGGAGCGGCGCGCCGCCATCATGGGAATGCTCGATCGCAGCGCATCCGTGCAGGTGGCGGAGCTTGCCCGCACCTTCGGCGTGTCGGCGGTGACCATTCGCACCGACCTCGATGCCCTGGAGGCCGACGGCAAACTGCGCCGCACCCACGGCGGGGCCGTCTCGCTCCACAAGACGCTGACCGTCTCCATCCAGGACCGCCGCGTCAACGTCAACGCCGCCGCCAAGCAGGCCATCGCCCGCCGCGCCATAGAGCTTGTCGACAACGGCGACTCTCTGCTCGTCGACTCGGGCACCACCGCCCTCGAGTTCGTGCGCATGCTCGGCCAGCGCACGGGCATCACCGTCATCACCGCCGACCTGTCCATCGCCAACTACATCGACGAGAGCCTCCCGGGCGTCGACGCCATCCTGCTCGGCGGCTCGCTGCGCAAGGGCCATCGGTACCTGCAAGGGCCGCTCGCCATGCGCTCGCTCGACATCATCCACGCCGACAAGGCCTTTTTGTGCCCCACCGCCATCGTCGCGAACAGCGGCCTTATGACCAACTACGAGCAGATGGCCGAGGTCAAGCGCGGCATGATGCACGCGGCGCGCGAGCGCATCGTCCTTGCCGATGCGAGCAAGATCAACGGCCGCGGGCTGTTTCGCTTCGCCGGCCTTAGCGAGGTCGACATCGCCGTGATGGACGCGGACCCCGCTGGCGTCGTCGCGGCCGAGCTCGAGCGCCTGCCGGAAGGAGCGCCGCGGCCGCGCCTCGTCCTCGCTCAGCCCTGACCGCGACATACGCCAGCCGCGCCCGCTCCTTTGAGCCGCTTTTGGCGCAGAGCGACACGCGTCGTGGGGGCGCCATATAAAACTCCGCTTGATGGGCAGGCACCAGCTGCGAAGTGGGCATAATCTGTTTACTTGGAACCGCGCGGGGCGACCCGCGCCAGCACGGAAGGACCTGCACGTGGGCAGATCGAGTTCAGGAGGAGGCGGCCGCTTCGGCGGAGGGTTCCGCGGAGGCGCAGGGCGCTCCTCGGGCGGCTTTTCCGGCGGACGTCGGGGCTTCGGCGGAGGCCGTAGCTCCTTCGGTGGAGGATTCGGCGGCTTCGGCGGACCCGCGGGCCCCGCTGGCCCCCCGCCGCGCACAGGATCGAACGGAGGGTTTTTCACCGGCATGATGCTCGGCAGCCTGATGAACCGCAACCGCACCGTCGTCGTCAACAACGGCGGAGGGCGACCCTCGGGGCCTGTGCCGGGCGCACAGGCATCCGGATGCGCGGGCGGATGCCTGGGCATCGTGGCCGCCATCGTCATCTTCGCCCTGATCAGCGCCCTTATGACCACGTTTATGCCCTCGTGCTCGAGCGACTACACCCAGCAGGGCGCATCGAGCGTCGTGCGCGAGGCGCTGCCCGACGGCTCGGTTCACGAGACCGCCTACTACACCGATGAGGACGGGGACTGGATTCACGACCCCGCCGCCTTGGAACAGGGCATGCGCTCGTTCTATACCAAGACGGGCGTGCAGCCCTACGTCTACATCCTGCCTAACGGCACGACGACCTCGACATCGCAGCTCACCAGCCTCGCCGAGCGCGCCTATGATGAGCTGTTCGACGACGAGGGGCACTTCCTGCTCGTGTTCTGCGACGACGGGAACGGCTCGTACACCTGCGGGTACGCGGCCGGCTCACTTGCCTCCCAGGTCATGGACAGCGAGGCGGTCGGTATCCTCGCCGAGCAGATTGAGCGCGCCTACAGCGACTACTCGCTGTCCGAGGAGGAGATTTTCTCGCAGGCGTTCAGCCAGACCGCCGACCTCATCATGGGGGCGGCAGAGAGGCAGGAGACCTCCGGCACCATGGCGAAGGTCGGCCTTGCGGCCATCGGCGTCATCGCGGTCGCGGGCATCGCCTACGCGGTCGTCAAGCGCCGCAAGCAGGCCGACGAGGAGCGCCGCAAGCAGGCCGAGCAGATCCTCAACACGCCGCTGGAGAAATTCGGCGACGACAGCATCGAGGATCTGGCCGACAAGTACGAGGATGACACCGACAAGTAGCCGGCGCGCCGATAGGGCGCGGGCGACCGTGCCGACCTATGCACATCGGGACACCCACGAGAAAGGACACGACCATGGGAATCCTGGACCGCTTCACCACCATCGTGAAGGCAAACATCAACGAGCTGCTCGACCGCGCCGAGGACCCGGCGAAGATGATCGACCAGTACCTCGTCGACCTCACCGACTCGCTCGCCGAGGTCAAGCGCGAGACCGCCGGCGTCATGGCCGAGGAGAAGCGCACCAAGCGCCTGGTTGACGACAACGCCGCCGAGGTCGACCGCATGGAGCAGCTCGCCAAAAAGGCCCTCTCCGCGGGCAACGAGGGCGATGCCCGTGCCTTCCTGGGCAAGAAACAGCAGCTCGCAGCCGCTGGCGCCGAGCTCGTCAAGGCCTATGAGGCGGCGCATGCCAACGCCGACAAGATGCGTCAGATGCACGATAAGCTCGTGGGCGACATCGAGAACCTGAAGAGCCGCCGCGAGACCATCAAGGCCAAGGTCGCCGTTGCCAAGACGCAGGAACAGGTCGCCGGCTTCACGTCGGGCTCCGACCGCGCCGAGAGCGCCATCGCCGCGTTCGATCGCATGGAGGCCAAGGCCGACCGCATGCTCGACACCGCCGACGCCATGGCCGAGCTCAACGAGGAGCCCGTCGACGAGGTCGCCGCGCTCGAGGAGAAGTACGCCTCGGTCACCGACGACGCCGCCGTCGAGGACGAGCTCGCCCGCCTGAAGGCCGAGATGGGCCTGTAGCGAAAAACGCCTCATATCACGGCATGACATCGCCCCCGATCGGATATCCGACCGGTGGCGATCGTGTTAGACGGCTATCGTCGGCCGAGGTCCGCTACAGCTCGGAGATCTCCACGCCACCGTGGATCTCGTCCCACTTCTCCAGCACCAGATGGCCTGTCTGGGGATCCATGGCGTTCAGGGTGCCGCAGGTGTTGCCGCAGCGCAGGACCTCTTCGTCATCGGCGCCGGCGGCGATGGCGTGAGCGAAGCCGGCGATGGTGGAGTCGCCCGAGCCGGTCGCGTTCACGCACTCGATGCGGGGAGCCTTCGCGCGCAGCACGCGGCCGGCGTGGAAGGCGACCGAGCCCGCCGCACCCATGCTCACCACGACCCAGGGGATGCCGGCAAAGCGCGCATCGCCCGCGAGGGTCGCCTGCAGGTCGAGCAGGTCATCAGGACCAAACGAGGTGCCGAGCAGATCGTTGATTTCGGTGAGGTTGGGCTTGACGAGGGTCGGCTTGACCTCGGCCTCGAGCGCGGCATCCAGCGCGGCGCCCGACGTGTCCAGCAGCACGGGAACGCCCGCGCCCGCGGCGATGGCCACCAGACGCGCATACGTGTCGGCGGGAACGCCCTTGGGCAGCGAGCCGGACAGGGTGACGCAGGACGCGCCGCTCACCAGGTCGCTGAAGTTGGCGACGAACGCCTCGAGCTCCTCGGCGCTCACCACCGGGCCGCTCTCGAGCAGCTCGGTCTGATTGCCGTCGTGCAGAAGCGCGATGCAGGTCCTCGACTCGCCGGCGATGGGCGTGAACCGATGGGTGATGCCGTCGGCGTCCATCAGGTCGCCCAGATAGGCACCGGAATGGCCACCCAGCAGACCGGTCGCCACCACGTCGTCACCCAGCTGCACAAGCACGCGGCTGACGTTTAGGCCCTTGCCGCCCGCGGTCTTGGCGGGAACGACGCGGTTGACGTCATCGACGACCAGATGATCGAGGGTGTAGCGGGTATCGATCGAAGGGTTCATCGTCACGGTGAGGATCATGTCCGTCCCTTTCTTTCGGGAAGCTACAAGCTGAGGACATTGTAGCTCGTACGCATGAAACTCCCTCGTGTGCCGCGGCGTGCGGTCGGGTGAGGTCCGCAAGCAAACGCAAGCCGCGTAATCGTCAACGGCCGGACGCGGAGCGCCACATCGCCGCCGGGAAGACCCCCGCGCGGCCGTATAATATCTGCGTTGCTGTTATTCCGTCGTAAGGATCGCCCATGATCACCACCTCGCCTTTCGGCACCGCCCCCGACGGCTCACCCGTCACCTGCTACGCCATCTCGGCACACGGCATCACCGTGCGCGTCATGGATTTCGGCGCCACCATCCTCGGCGTCGATGCCCCCGATGCCTCCGGCGCCATCGCCGACGTCGTGCTGGGCTACGACTCGCTCGACGGCTATGCGGACGCCAACCCCTCCTGCTACGGCGCGACCATCGCACCGTCCGCCAACCGCATCCGCAACGGCCACCTCGTCATCGACGGCACCGAGTGGCAGCTCGTCAAGAACGAGGGCGAGAACAACCTGCACACCGACTTCGACCACGGCCTGCACAAGCGCGTGTGGGCAGCCGAGATCGACGAGGACGCCAACGCCGTCCGCATGACCACCACCCTCGCCCACGGCGAGCTCAACCTTCCCGGCGAGCGCACCTTCACCGCCGAGTTCTCGGTGAGCCCCACCGGCACCTTCCGCCTGTACTACCGCTGCGAGTCCGACCGTCGCACCTTCGCGAACATGACGAACCACGTGTACTTCAACCTCGCGGGCCACGACGCCGGCACGATCCGCGACCACGTGGTGTCCATCGATGCCTCCCGCTTCGCCGTCATCGATGCCGGATCGGTCTCGACCGGCGAGCTGCGCGACGTCGCCGGCACGCCGCTCGACTTCCGCACGCCCAAGGCGCTGGGCGCCGAGATTGACTCCGACTACGAGCAGATCCAGCTCGCCCATGGCTACGACCACTGCATGTGCATCGATGGCTTCTGGCCCTGCGGACGGATGCGCCACGCGCTGCGCGCCGAGGACCCGGCGAGCGGGCGCACCCTCGACATCTTCATCACCGCGCCCGGCGCGCATCTCTACTCGGGCAACTTCCTCGACAACGAACACGTCAAGGATGACGCCACCTACACCACGAACAGCGGCTTCGCCTTCGAGCCCGAGTACTATCCCGACTGCCCCAACATCCCGGCCTTCCCGCAGTGCTACTGCGGCCCGGGCTTCCCCTACGAGAGCACGATCGAGTACCGCTTCGGCACCATCTAGGCCGCACGCGCGAACCGTAAGCGCCGTACGCGTCCAACACGAAGGCCCGGCTGTCTCCCATACGGAAGACGGCCGGGCCTTGTCTGTGCGCGCGACCGATACGGCGCGCGATCGTTTGCGAAGCCTTACGCCTTGTACACCGAAACGCCGCCCAGATAGGTCTCGACGAGCGTCATGTCGTGCTCGAGCACGACGAAGTCGGCGTTGCGGCCCGGACGGATTGAGCCGCAGACGTCATCGATCTCGTTGGCCTCGGCGGGCGCCTGCGTGGCCATGTAGACGGCCTCGGCCGGAGACGCGATGCCCCAGTCGACCACGTTCTTGACGGCCTGGTTCATGCGCAGGATGGAGCCGGCCAGCGAGTTGCCTTCCTTCAGGCGCGCCGTGCCGTTCTTGACCACGACGGGCAGCTCGCCCAGGAAGTAGTCGCCGTCGGGCATGCCGCCGGCGCACATGCAGTCGGTGATCAGGCAGGTGTGGTCGTGCCCCTTGGCCTTCATGACGATGGCAGCGGCGATCGGATTCACGTGATGGCCGTCGCAGATGAGCTCGGAGTAGGAGCGGTCGCCCGAGTACAGCGCGGCACCCACCATGCCAGGCTCGCGGTGATGCAGCGGGCTCATGCCGTTGTAGGTGTGCACGAACACGCTCGCGCCCGCATCGAGGCAGGCCAGCGCATCGTTCACGCCGGCATCCGAGTGACCGAGGGCCACGACGACGCCCATCTCGCGCGCGTCGTGGATGAACGCAGGGCTCTCGGGATACTCGGCGGCGATGGCGATCTTCTTGATCAGGCCGTGCGCCGACTCCTGCCACGCGCGCAGGGTCTCGATGTCCGGCGCGGAGAGGTAGGCGGGGTTCTGGGCGCCCTTGTGCTTCTCGGTGAAGAACGGGCCCTCCAGGAAGATGCCCTGGATGCGCGCCATCGGCTCGTCACCGGGGTTCTCGGCGGCCTCGTAGGTGCAGGCGCACGCGTCGGCCAGCTGCTCGGTGGTGGCGGTGAGCGTCGTCGGCAGCCAGGAAGTCACGCCGTTGCGGAGGATGCCGCGGGAGATGGTGCGGACGCTGTCGGCCTTGCAGTCCATGACGTCGCAGTTGTCAAAACCGTGGATGTGCGTGTCCACGTAGCCCGGGGCGATCTGGTAGCCGGCGTAGTCGACGATCTCGCAGGCGGGCTCCTCGGTCACATGGGCGCCGAACACGCCGTCCTCGACCATCAGGTAGCCGCCGCGCGCGACGTGCGTGGGCATGTAGAACGCATCGGCCTTGATTGCATAGGTGCTCATAGGAGCGCTCCCTTCACATACCTTGCAATGGCCCGTATCGCGGGGCCATCGAACCAACGTGGGGCAAAACGGACAGACCGCCCTGCCCCACCCGACGGTGCCCGAAGCGGGCCCGTCAACGCAAAGCGCCCGCCCGCCGATACCGACGTGGCGGGCGCCAAGACATCACGAGATGAGCACTAGGCCCACGGGTGGATGGTCACACCCTTGACGACTCGGTTCACGGTGCCGGTCGGGCTCGGCGTGTCGGGCGTGTTGCCCACGCGCACGGAGTTGAGCAGGCTCACCGTCTGGCCGACCATGATGAACGGCAGGGCCAGATAGCCCTCGGGCAGCGCGTCATAGCCCTCGAAGGTGAAGGAGGCGTGGCCGAAGGCGGTCTCGCCGGCCTGCTGGACGGCGATGGTCTTCATGGCGATGCCGTCGCCGTTGATCTCCTCGAGGATGTCGAGGTCGTACTGGCGCGTGTAGGCGTCGTTGTTCACGAACACGAACACGAGGGTCTTGTCGTCGACGAAGGACTTGGGCCCGTGGCGGTAGCCCATGGAGGTGTCCCACGACGTGGCGACGAGGCCGTGCGCGAGCTCCAGGATCTTGAGCTGGGCCTCCTGGGCGAGGCCGCCGAAGGAACCGGAGCCCAGATAGGTCACGCGGTTGAAGTCGCATGCCAGGAAGTCGGCGATCTCGGCCTCGCGGGCGACGACCTCCTCGCCCATCTTGGCAGCCGTCTCGACCCATGCGGCCTTCTGGTCCTCGTCGGAGCAGTCGAACAGCAGCATCGAGATGAGGGACATGCAGGAGTAGCTGCCCGTCATCGCGAAGCCCTTGTCGTTGGCGCGCGGGATGAGGATGGTGTAGGCGTTGGGGTCGTCGGCGCTCTCGACGGCAAGCTTGCCCTCGGGCGCGCAGGTGATGTTCAGGAACTTGACGTTCTTGACGATCTTGCGGGCGACGTCGACGGCGGCCAGGCTCTCAGGGCTGTTGCCGGAGCGCGCGAAGGACACCACGAGCGTCGGGTCCTCGGGACGCAGGAAGTCGAGCGGAGCGGACACGATATCGGTCGTGGCCACGGGCATGAAGTTGTAGGCGTCGGTGTCACCGGCATGACGCAGATACGGCGCCACGGTATCGCCCACGTAGTCGGAGGTGCCGGCGCCGGCAAACACGACGGTCACGCGGCCGAGCTCCTTCAGGTCCGCGAGGAACTCCTCGACGGCGGCCTTGTTCTCGCGATAGATGTTGTACGCATCGCGCCACAGGTCGGGCTGCTGCTTGATCTCGACGGTCGTGATGTCCGCCCCGAGGCTCTTCAGCTCCTCGATATCCTTCTCGAACATTCCAACTCCTTTGCTCACTCGGTGTCCGGCCCCTATCCGGCCACCGTTGGTACCGATGGGATGTGACGTTTAGGGCAGGTTCGCTTCGGCGCGTCGAAACCGCAGGAATCTGCTCTAAAGGACACGTCCTACTCGTTGCGATAGTGGAAGATCTTGTACTTGAACTGGTCGGCACGGGCCACGGATAGCGTGTACTCGATGATCTCGTTGCCGGTGTCATAGGTCGTGCGCACAAGGTCCAGCACCGGTGCGCCCTCGCCGATCTCGAGCAGATGGGCGTCGGCGGGACGAGCGATGCTCGCGAAGAACTCCTCCTCCGCCACGCGGATCTTCTCGTGAAAGTCGAACTCGATCACGTGATAGAGCGATGCGCGCTCGAGCATGGGGCGCTTGAGCGACATGAACTTGCGCACGGGCAGATAGGTCCGCTCGACCATCATGGGCATACCGTCGGCGCTGCGCAGGCGCTTGACCTTGAACAGCTTGTCGCCGATGCGCACGCGCAGGTTCTCCGCGAGGTTCTTGTCGGCCTCGATCTCGCAGAACTCCAAGATGGTGGTCTTGGGCTCACGGCCCATCTCGCGCATCTGGTCGGTGAAGCTGTAGGTCTGCGAAAGGTTGGTCGTCTGGACGGAGCGGTCGGCGACAAAGGTGCCGCGCCCGTGCTGACGGACCACAAGACCCAGGCGCTCGAGCTCCTGCAGGGCAAGGCGCACCGTCGTGCGCGAGAGCCCGTAGTGGCGGGACAGGTCGCGCTCGGACGGGATGAGGTCGCCGGGCCGGTACTCGTGCTCGATCTTCTCGGTCAAGATGTCGACGAGCTGGTCGTAGAGCGGCTGCTTGCGGGCTCCGATTGCCATGTCGCCATCCTCCTTACCGTAACGCGACGATGAACACGAGTGGGTCGGGCAGGCTGCTTGCACCTGCGCGGAGCGTGTCGTATGAGAAAACGGCCGCGTCCCTCAACGCGTGCGGGGCGCGGCCGTTCGCATCAGACACGGCTGATAGGAGGGACGCGCGACCGCGCGGTGCGCGTCCCTAAAGAACCGTTCCTAACCCCAGAGGTTGATCATGGGAAGAGCGCCCACGATACCGATGATGAGCAGCAGGATGATGCCCTTGATCGGGGTGAAGTTCTTCTTGGCGAACAGGAAGTACAGCAGAAGAACGAGCGCGAGCGGAACGAGCTTGGGCAGCACGGAGTCGAGCGTGGAGGCCACGGAGTAGGAAACCGGGGTCTCGGTAACCTCAGCGTAGGTCACGGAGCTCATGCCGTTGCCCAGGTCGGTGATGCCGGTGGTGACGGCGTTGCCATCAGCGTCGGCAGCAGCCAGGCCATTGCCCTCCATATCGGAGATGGCGAGGGTGCCGGCCTCGGCGGTGTCGGTGTCGACAGCGAGGTCAGCGAAGTTCTCGGCATCCTCGTTGGAGACGACAACCGTGTGGGCCACGAGGCCACGGGTGGTGCCGTTGGGGATCGTCAGGTTGATCTGAGTGGCACCCATGGTGACGGTCAGGCAGCCGACGACGAAGACGCCCAGGATGGAAGCGGCGCGGGTGAAGGCCTGCATGTTGGCGGTCAGCGCGTCGATAGCGCCGGTGCCGACACGATAGGACCAGTTCATCAGGCCGAAGCGGCAGGCGAACTGCGCGATGTTGAAGATCACCAGGAAGATGATCGGGGCCGCGATGTTACCAGCGATAGCCATGTTGGAGGTGATGCCGGCCGTGATGGGCACGAGCGTCAGCCAGAACAGGGCGTCACCGATACCGCCCAGCGGCGAAGCCGCGGAGATGCGGACGGCGCGGATGGTCTGGGTATCGACCTTGTTCTGCTCGAGGGACAGAACGATACCCATAACGAAGGTCACCAGGAAGGGGTGCGTGTTGATGAAGTCCAGGTTGTGGTACATCGACGCAGCGAGGTCCTTCTTGTTGGTGTGGACCTTCTCGAGACCGGGGATCATGGCAAAGAGCCAGCCGCCGGACTGCATGGTCTCGTAGTTGAACGAAGACTGGAGCCAGCAAGAGCGCAGGGCCATACGGTTCAGAGTCTTCTGGTCAACCTGCGGAGCAGGAGTCAGATCCTCATAGCGCTCGGGGACAACGAACTCATTAGATGCCATCGGTGAAGTCACCTCCGTCAGCAACAGCACCCTTCAGCTCGGTCTGCTGCTGGAAGTCCCAGAAAGCGATGCCGAAGCCGATGAGGGTGAGGATGAGCAGCGCGGGGCCGGCGATGGCCTCGATGTTGCTCGCGATCAGGGCGAGGCCGAAGCCCATGAAGAAGAAGCCCCACATATCGCGATTCATCATGATCTTGAGCAGGATGGCGAAGCCGACGAACTTCATCATGTTGCCCGCCTGGGACAGACCGGTGTTGAGCCATGCGGGGATGGCGTCGACGATCTGCTGGCCGACGGCGAGGCCGCCGATGAAGAACAGGGTCACGATCACGGCGAAGATCGCACCGAGAATGCACTCGGAGATGATCGTCCACTTGGTGATGGCCTTGGTGTCAGCGTTCTCGGCAGCGCCGCGGAAGAACTCGAGCAACGGAGCACGGAGCGTGAAGAACAGGGTCACGCCGTACTGGCCGAGGAGCGCGAACGGGATCGCGGTGGCAACGGCCATGTCGGGATCCATATCCAGCGTGCAAGCGAACACAGCAGCCATAATGCCGCCGATGACCGCGTTGGGGGGCTGGGCACCTCCGATCGGCATGTTACCGATGGTCATGAGCTGGTAGGTACCGCCGACGATGAGGCCGGTGTTGATATCGCCCAGGATAGCGCCGATGACGGCACCGGTGACGATAGGCTGGTACAGCGACTCAAGGAAGTCGAACTGGTCGATAGCCGCGACAAAGGTGACCAAGAAGACCAACACGATCTGAACAGCATTTACGTCCATCTATGCTCCTCCTTTCAAAGATGTTCTGAAAACGAACTGTCACGTACACGCGCACGGGCACATGTATCCGTGCGCAGAGGATGAGCCCTTAGGCAAAGAGCTTGTTGACATCCTCAACCGGCGTGCTCGGAACACGCCTGATCTCCAGTTCCACCCCCAAATCCTGAAGCTCCTTGAAAGCGGCGACGTCGGCGTCGTCCACGGCGACCGTCGTTGCAACCTGCCGCTTTCCTTCCGACATGTGCATGTTGCCGATGTTGACCTTCTTTATAGGCACCCCGCCCTTGACGAGCTTGAGCACGTCATGCGGGTTCTCGGCCACGATGAAGATCTTCTGCTTGGGCGACGCCTTCGAGATGATGTCGATGGTGTGCTGCACCGAGAAGAAACGGGTGGCGACGCCGGCCGGGGCCGCCATCTTCATGAGGTTCTGACGCATGGTGTTGGTGGACACCTCGTCGTTGGCGACGAGAATGAGGTTGGCGCCCAGGGTGGAGTTCCACTGGGTGGCAACCTGGCCATGGATCAGACGGTTGTCGATACGGGTAAGAAGAATGTTGGGCTCTGACATGTTGGTACGCATCCTTTCGTTTCTGCCATAGGGGCCTATACGTACACGTCCTATTTCAAGGCCTGCGACTGTTCAGCCGTGCCCGTAGGAACCAAATTCGGAATGGGCGCTACTTCTCGATCTGCTGAATCGCGTAGCGGGACACATCGATCACCGCACCCGAGCGGACCTTGACCTCGATGCGATCGCCGTCGATGCTCTTGACCGTTCCGTAGATGCCGCCGGCGAACATGATCTCCTGGCCGGGGGCGAGCTCGGTGTGGAGCTCCTTGAAGTAGTTGCGCTTCTTGCGCACGCCCACCTGCGTCCAGATGATGTAGACGACACCCATGATGGCAAACAGGATCAGCAGCGCCACCGAGGAGGCCAAGACGTTCTGAAGGAAGTCGGCCCCCATTAGATGCCGTCCTCGCCGAAGTCATCGGCATCGTTGGCGACGGGCTCGAGCTTCTTGTGCACGATGCCGGCCTTGCCGACCACGACCGCCTGGCCGGCGAGCTCCTCGAGCGTGGAGCCGGCGCCGCGGGTGAGCAGCAGCTCGATAAGCATGGGGAGGTTGGTGCCGGTGACGACCTCGACATCGGCGATGTCCTGGGAGATCATCATGGCCTGGTTGAACGGGGTGCCGCCGAGCAGGTCCACGAAGACGAGGACGCCCTCGCACTCGCCGCGCATAGCGGAGATGGCGGCACGCAGATCATCGCCGTACGTGGCGGCCTGGGCGCCATCGAAGGGAACGATCTTGAACGCGGGCTGGTCACCAGCGACCATGTCGACCGCGCTGGCAAGGCCATTCGAAAACTCCGCATGACCCGTAAGGATGAAACCGATCATCTAAGCCACCTCTTCCCGTGCGCCTTCGCGCCCGCTTGACCACCAAACTGGTAGTAACCATGTAACGTGTGCTCCTATCATAGCAGGCGCGCACGTGTTCTTCATGTGTTTTCGTCCGAGCGGCCGTTTTATACCGTTCACGGAGAATATCTGACCGCTTGCCCTGCAGCTGCAGATTATCCAGCATTTTTGTTGACAGATTGACATTTTGGACAACGCTCGGGGCTAAAGCAGGTAACGCAATGTATGAATACCAGTGGTCCAAAATGGGAGTCACAACTTCTTCAAACCTGTGATGAATTGTGAACTGGTATGAAATCGGTTTCACAGAGCAGACCTTTCATGACTCCGGAAACTGACAAGGAGGACGGGCCTGACAAAGCGGTACGTGCCCGCGTCAGACCTGTCCTCCTTCGCGGTTCACATGTAAAAAAATCCCTAGGGTGTTTTTACATCTCCCCCGTAAACGAAAAGGGCCCCCTCGCGGAGACCCTTCCAGATTCGATGGAGCCAACGAGCGGATTCGAACCGCTGACCCACGCATTACGAGTGCGTTGCTCTACCAGCTGAGCCACGTTGGCGTTCCTATCTGCAGTGCGTTTGGGCGCAACTGCGGTTATCTATAGTACGGGCAAACGTTCGCCAGCGCAAGCGGGATTTTTTGCTCCCCATGAAGCACACGACTGGTCCGCACGGGTGGGCGTTCCCATCCGTCCTTATGCGTGCGACCCGCCCAGATACCTCAGGACGCCCATGATTACCGCGCTCGCATCGTCCGCCGCCTCGTCAGCGCAACGGAGCACTTCCTCGTGGGCATTGCCCGCCAAACCGGCGCGATTGGTCACGATGGTCAGGCCGAACATCTCCATGCCCAGCGCATGCGCCATGATCGCCTCGCACACCGTGGACATGCCCACGTAGTCCGCGCCCAGAATCCCCAGCGCGCGGACCTCGGCGACCGTCTCATAGCTGGGCCCGAGCAGACCCGCGTACACGCCCTGCGCGAGCGCCACGCCCGCATCGTCGGCGGCGGCGCGGGCGAACTGCGAAAGGTAGCTCGAATATGCGCCCGCCATGGCCACGAATGGCTGCTCGATCTCGGCGGCGGCGACACATTCGGCGCTGGCGAGCGGATTGACGCCCGTCAGGTTGATCTGGTCGCTGATGATGCCGACCGTCCCGGGCTCGATTTTGTCGCCGATGGCACCCGAAGCGCAGGTCAGGATGATGTCACGGCAGCCCAGCCGGTGGGCGTGGCGCACGAGCGACGTCACCTCGAGCGCCGAATACCCCTGATACAGGTGGACGCGACCCGGATAGACCACGACGGGCACACCCTCGATCGTTCCCACGAGCACCTCGAAGCGATGGCCCTCCACCGGAATGGCCTCGTCCGGGAACCCGTCGATGTCCTCATAGGGAATCCTGCGCACCGCGCGCACGCGGTCGGCCAGGCCACCCAGGCCGCTTCCCAGCACGATGGCCACCGGATGCTCGAAGCTCGGCTCGCAGAACTCAACAAGACGCTCATCTACCACGGTGCAACCCCCTTGTCTCAAGGCATACGCCGCCACACCGTCACCGGGCACGAGACGGCCCGAAAACGTTCCGTCGTAGATCTGGCCGATGCCGCATGACGGGCTCTTCGCCTTCAGGATAGCAAGGGTCGCGCCCGCACGGTGCGCGATATCGACCGAGCGCGCCGCACCGTCCGCGTACGCACGTGTCACGTCGCTCCCATCGCGCGCGATCACGCGCTCGCCCACCCGCTCGGCAGGCGGACGCGGGCATGCAAGCCCGCCCAGCATCTCGGGGCATATCGGAGTGAGCGCACCTGATCCCCCTTGTGCGCGTAGCCGCTCGGCCAGGGCGATGCAGGCCTCATACGGCTTGGAGCCCCCGTCATAGCGACAAGGGGCTCCAAGCAAGCACGAACTCATGACCGCGCGCAGCGCCATGGCCGTCCGATTCCCGCCTACGCGAACAGGCCGTAGAGGTCGATGTCGGCGTTGGCGAACAGGCCGTTTTGGAACTCGGCCCACATCGAGGTGTACTCGCCGCTCGCCTCCGCGTACTCCTGGTAGGCGGTGTAGTAGGCGGTCAGCGCCTGCTCGTAGCTCGCCGAATCGGCCGTAAAGTCGGTGTCCGACAGCACGGAGTAGAACGGGCCGTCCTGCGACGCCCATGTGCCGCTCTCGGCGTCCCACTCATCGCCGGCAAGACCGATGATGTAATCGGCGTACTCCTTGGAGCGCGTGGAGGTGTCGCCGTCCTCGGGCTCGACCGGCGCCTCGGGCATCGTCGCGTCGTTTTCGGGAACGACCTGCGTATACAGCTTCTGGAGCACGGTGTTCTCGCGCACGACCTCGCGGGCCTGATCCTCGGACAGCTGATAGCGATCGGCCATCTCGGCGAAGTCGGACGTGCCGATCGACTGCTCGGCGTACTCGGCCATCTCGTCCTCCGTCGCCTCGATGCCGCGCGACTCGGCCTCGGCGAGCAGAATCTGGTTGCGCGCGTAGGCGACGGCGGAGTCGGCCGACGGCGTGGGATAGGTGCCGTCCTCCTGCTCGACCGCCTCGAGGCTGTACTGGGACTCGATGACCTCGCGGGCCGTGATGTCGTGGGATGCGCCGTTGTACGTATACCGAGCGATCACGGTGTCCAGCTGATCGGCGGTCAGCGAACCGGAGTCGGCGCCGGCAGCGCCGCGGAACAGACCGCCCGAACCGACGAAGTAGCCCACGATCGCCGCGACCACGACGGCCACGACCGCAAGGACCGCGAACATGCCGCGCCGCGAGGTACCGGCGTCGGCCGTGGCGTCATCCTCTAAATCCTCATCGTCCTCGTCGAGCTCATCGTCCTCGCCGAGCGCGGCATCCGTGTCGTCCTCGTCGTCGGCAGCGCTCTTGGGTCCGAAGTGGCTGCCCGCACGGTCGGCAGACGGCTCGTCGGAGGCGGCGGCGATGTCCTCGGCGCTCTTGCCGGCGACCAAGTCGTAGTCGGTGGTCGGCAGATCGTCGGGCGCATCTCCGCTCTCAATGATCTCGATGCCGTCGATGACCTCGCGCTCTTCGTCTTTCTTCTGGATCAGGCTCATGTGTCGTTGGCTCCTTGTCCTGGGCGTGACATAACAGGCGGGCCCGCAGGCCCGCTCAAGCGTCGCGCGAACGCTACTCCTCGTCGTCGAGGTCGTCGTTTTTCGAGACGGCGCGGGCGCGCTTCTGCGGATGGTCGAGCTTGAAGCGCTTGACCAGTATGTTGTAGATCTCGGCGGAGCGCGCCTTCAGGTAGCTGCCCTTGCCGTTCTCGGCATCAAACTGAAGCCTGCCCGCGAGCTCGCCCGCAACGCCGCCCTCGATCTTGCCGTTGGCAAAATCATGCAGGTAGCCGAGCATGTCGCGATACTCAAGATCACCGTGGTAGCACTGGATGGCCTCATCAAGGATCGGCCAAACCTTCTTGGAGCGCCCGCGCTCGGTCGCGCCCCAGCAGCACAGCAGGCGGAACGCCGACAGGCGCAAGGTGGCCGAAAGCTCGTCGAACAGGGCCGCCTCGGCGCCCTCGTAGGCCCCTCCGATCTCCTTGGCGTGATCGGGGACCATGATGGACAGGGCGTCCAGGATCTCCCAGCGCGTCTGCGCCTCGGGACGGTAGAGCGCGTCGATCAGGTCGGGCAGATAGGGCGTGAGCAGCTCGGGTTCGCGCTGCGCAACCAGGTTCACGACACGCGCGGCGAGCTGGCGCTTGCGGCGGCCGTTTCCCGACAGGTCATCGATCAGCGAGGCGAGCGCGTCCTGATCGTGCTCGACGCTGCTGAGACGCTCGGCCTCCTCGGCGCTCAGTTCTTCCCGTAGTTCCTCTGCCATATCCTGTTACCTCGCATTCTTTGCGTTATCGTCCCCGCGGGCAGCATCGTCGGACACCGAGATCAGATCCGGGGCAGCCCCACCTTCGCGCTTGCGGCGGCGACGGCGCTTGCCGGCACCGCTCTCGGCGGCCTCGCGATGCGCGCGATTGATGTTATAGAAACGGTCGAGCACGCGCCAGGGGCCGCTCGATTCGCCGAACCCCATCTTAAGGCCCGCGATGCAGCCGGCAAGCAGGCCGATGATCGCCCCGTAGAGCAGCGGCAGCCCCGCGAGCACGAAGCTCAGCAGAACCGTGACGATCACCGCGCCGGCGTTCAGCTTCCAGTAATCCGCCGTGCTCGTCGCCCGCTCGCCCAGGGTGCTGCCGACGGAGAACCCGACATACAGCCCAAACAGGAGCAAAAGCAACGCGCAGACGAAGAAAGCGACCTCCATCGGCTACTCCGCGTGGTGATGGCCGCAGGTGCACTCATGGTCGCCATGCTCGTGGCCATGGCCGTGACCGCCGCAGCACTCGTGGTCATGGTCGTGGTCGTGACCGCAGCCGCACTCATGGTCGTGACCGTGGTCGTGACCGCAGCCGCACTCGTCATCGTGCTCGTGCGCGGCGGTGTACAGCGACCAGTCCAGACCTGCGGCGACCGCCTCGGCCTCCTCCTGGTACAGCAGGGTGATGGCCTGGGTTCCCAGGTTTCCGCCACCGATCGCCTCGAGCATGTCGTACAGGGTAAAGGCCGTGTCCGCGCCGGGCAGGGCGATCTCCTTCTCCTCGGCGACCTGCAGCGCAAGCCCGATGTCCTTCAGGAAGTGCTTGACCATGAAGCCGGGCTTCCAGTCGCCGTCGAGCGCCTTCGGGGCGAGCTGCTCCATGGCGCCCGAGGCGCCGGTGCCGCCGAGGATCATCTCGCGCGTCAGCGCAAGATCCAGGTCGGACTGCTGGGCAAACGAGAGCGCGTCGGCCATGCCCACCATGGAGGCGGACAGCGCGACCTGGTTGGCGAGCTTGGCCGCCTGGCCCTTGCCCGCGCCGCCGAAGCAGAAGATCTTGGACGAGAAGGACTCGAGGATGGGACGAACCGGGGCGATGTCGGCCTCGGTCGCGCCGACGATGAGCGTCAGCGTGCCGGCGATGGCGCCCGCCTCACCGCCCGTGACCGGGCAGTCAAACGCGTGCTTGCCCATGGTCTCGGCCGCCTCGGAGATGTCGCGCGCGAGCTCGGGCGAGCTCGTGGTGAGGTCGATGAGATGAGCACCGGGCTTGGCGGTCTGCAGCAAGCCGTCGCCCGCCAGGTAGATCTCCTCGACATCCGTGGGGAAGCCGACCATGGTGAATACCACGTCGGCGTCGGCAGCGGCCTCCTTGGGGCTTGCGGCCCAGTGCGCGCCGCGCGCGACGAGGTCGTCGGTCTTGGACTTGGTGCGGTTGTAGACGGTCACGTCGTAACCGGCGTCCATGATGTGGCCGGCGATGGGCGCGCCCATGATGCCGGTGCCGATGAATGCGACTTTCTGCTTGCTGTCTGCCATGTCATGCACTCCTCAGGATAGTTCGTTCAACAGCGCGGGACGAAAACGGTATGCGACCCGTCGCGGCTCCGTCCCACGCGGACCGTGACGGTCGGCGGACATTAGCCCTCCGAGGAGCCGCGCACCTTCTTGGCGATGCGGTCGGTCAGCGAGATCTTCTCCGCACGGTTGCGGCCCCAGAAGATCAGCGCAACCATGCCCGGTCCGACGTGCGCGCCGATGGTGGGTCCCACCGCGCCGCGGATGATCGTCACGTTGGCGCAGCCCTCCTCCTTGCGCACCGCGGCCTCCACCCAGTCGGCATCCTTCTCGGCGTCCGCCGAGACGATCGTCATGGGCATGGTGGGGTCGAGCACGTAGTTTTCCTTGAAGGATTTGATGAGCGACTTGAGCGCCTTCTTGCGACCGCGGTTGACGCCGATCAGCGACAGCGAGCCCGCCAGGTCAAACGACAGCTCGGGCTTGATGTCGAGCTTGGACGAGAGCTGCGCCGCCGCAGGAGGGATGCGCCCGCCCGCCGCGAGCGAATCTAGGCTGTCCAGGGTAAAGTAGCCGTGAACGTAGGTCTTGGCCTCGTCGGCCCACGCCGCGAGCTGCTTGGCCGAAAGACCGGCCGCGCGCTGGCGGACCGCCTCGAGCGCGAGGAGCTCGCCGCATGCGCAGGGCAGCGCGTTGTCGACCACGTAGAGCTCAAAGTCGGGATACTGCGCGCGCACCTGCTCGGACGCGGTGACCGCAGAATCGTAGCTGCTGGAGAGCGCCGAGGTGAAGCACAGGTAGACCGTCGGCGTTCCCTCCTCGGCGCACTGGGTGAAGTACTCCAGGTAGCGGCCGATCGAGATGGCGGACGTGGACGCCTTCACACCGGAGCGGATCTGGTCGTAGAACTCCGCGGGCGTGATGGAGGTCCAGATGTCATCGGTGTGCTCGACCCCGTCCAGGATGTAGGGGAACCCGAGGATATCGACGTCGAGCGACGCGGCAATCTCGGGCGTCAGGTCGGCACAGGTGTCGACAACGATCCTGCACCTGTGTGCATGCCCGGATCCGGATGTGGTGTTGCTCATGTATGCCCTTTCGACAGACGCGTGGGGCCCAGGCGCCACGCGCCCGCCCCGTCAACAAAGAAGCGGCCATCCCGCATGGGACGGCCGCTTCGTGGCCTCATGCTCAAGCAAGCATTTTACCCGTCAATATCCTCAATCTTGGGCTTGATGATGCCGTATCCACCATTCTTACGGTGATACACCACATTGATCAGACCGGTGGTGGCGTTTTCGAAGACGTAGAAGTCGTGACCCAGCAGATCGGTCTGGACGAGCGCCTGCTCCTCGGTCATCGGAGTGATCTCGATGACCTTCTCGCGCACGAGCTGATCGTCCTCCTCCTCGGGGATGAGCAGATCGGCGAGATCCTCGACGGGCTCATACGGCGTGACGTCGGCAGCGGACGGGCCCTGCTGGCGATTGTCGACGACCTTGGTCTTGAACTTGCGCAGCTGGCGCGTCACCTTGTCGGACGAGGCGTCGATGGCGGCGTACATGTCGGCGCCGTGCTCGGCGACGCGGATGACCGAGCCGCGGGCGCGAACCGTGATCTCGACGATAGCGGGATTGGGATTCGAGGGGTTCTTCTCATAACGTAAAACGACGTCGACGGTCATGGGTTCTATGTCGAACACCTTGCAGGCATCGCCGACCTTCTCTTCCACGCGCGCACGCAGAGCATCGGTAACTGTGGTCTTCCGCCCAGAAACCTTGATATCCATACGTGGCTCCTTTTCTATCCGGGAACAGGACGTATCAGTGTTGTACCCACAAATGTTCGCGGGGCAAACGACAAACCTCCCATCCCCGTTGACGAAACGGACAGGGCCGGATACCGATACGTGCCGCCCACGCCCGATGTTTTCGGGTATGGGCGGCACGCATATGGTCGTATCTGCGGTTGCGTGAAAGCGGCTGCGGAACCCTAGCCGTCGAACTCGTTGATGCCGGAGAGGTCGAGCTCGTCGTCGGCCTTCGGCGCATCGGCGACATCCTGCTGCTCGTCGTCCTCGTCGGCCTTGATGGTCACGCCGGACAGCAGTGTGTCGGAAAGCGACAGGGGAAGCGACCCGTACCAAGAGGCATGGACCGCCGCGAGCGTGCCGTCCGCGGAGATGGAGTCGAACGCCGCGCCCACCTGCTGGGCGAGCTCGCTGTTCGAGGAGAGCGTCGCGACGCCCGTCACCGTGGTCGCGTCGAGCGTGCCGGCGAAGGCGATGTTGTCATAGGTGCGCGCAAGGTAGGAGCCGGCCGTGGCGTCGCAGGCCACGCAGTCGGCGCGACCGGCCGCCAGCGCCTCGAAGCACTCGTTGACATCGCTGCAGACGAGCTGCTCGGCGGTGGAGCCCGCCTTGTTGAGCGCATCCTGGGCAGCCGAGCCCTCCTGCACGGCGACGGTCTTGCCCTCAAGGGCCGTCAGGGCCGGGGTGGGCATGCTGCCCTCCACGGCAAACAGGGCGGGAGCGTTTTCGAGGCAGCTTCCGAACACCGTGATCTCGTCGGTCGCCTCGGAACCCGACGCGCCGATGAAGATGTCGGCGGCGCCCTCACCGACCGACGCAGACGCCGAAGCCGCGTCGACAAACGTGATGTGCAGGCCGAGGTTGTCGGCAAGCGCACGGGCGACGTCGGCGTAGTAGCCGGTCGTGCGTCCTTCCTGGTCGACCATGCCCTGGGGCGCGGCGCCCGTGGTGTCGAGCGCGACGGTGAGCGTGCCCTCCTGGATCAGCGCGCTCGCGTCGACCAAGGGGGTCTGCGGCTGCTGCTCGACCTCGGCGCGCGTGGGCGTCATAAGCGAGCATCCGCAGGCGCACAGCGCCAAGGCCAGCGCCGCCACGGCAGTCATCATCCGCTTCGCGATCCCTGTGAGCGCAGCGTCCATGTCCATCGTCTCCATCCCCCGACGCGCGAAGGCGGATAGGGCCGCCGTCGCACCATGCGTTCCGTATCGATGTTCCCCCCAGCTGACCTGGTCTTTGACCCCACACCTGCGCACCGGGGCGTTTGCTCGGACGGCCGCAGCCACCCTCACGACTGACCCGCTCGCCCGCGGGGCGCGGTTCGCCCCAAATGATGTAGAACGGACGGTGCGGCTTACCTCTAGGACGCGCCATGATCGCGCCGCGCGCACGCGGTCGCTTACGTGGATCCCTTCGGCCGCGTCTGCCTTGGACTGAGGAGGGCATCGGCGCCTTGGCGGCGCGCCCTCCCGCAACCACAGCCTGGCGGGAACGACGGCATTATAGCAGGTCGCAAAAAGCTTGTGCAGCTCAGCACCCATACGCCACGAAGGGGGTCAAAAGAAGGCACGGAAAGGGAACACGGGAAGGATGCCGACAGGATGCGCCGCGCCGTCACGGTGCGAGCGGTGCCACGCCGCCGTCCGCCGGCATGGCGACGCGGCATGCCCCCTGCCGCGCTGCCGAACGGGGCGCCTAGCCCCAGACGCGGGCGAGCACGAGGGCGTCCACGCGCGCGGCGCCGGCATGAAGCAGCGAGCGGGCCGCGGCGTCGAGCGTGGAGCCGGTCGTCATGACGTCGTCCACCAGCACGACGCGAAGGCCGCGCACGCTGCGCACCACGTCAAACGATCCGCGCGCGCCCGCCTGGCGGCCTGCACGGCCGAGCAGGCGCTGGTCCGTCCGCCCGCGCTTGGCGAGCGCATCGGCAAGCTCGAGCCCGGCCATGTCCGCCAACGGGCGGGCGATAGCCTCCATGTGGTCGAACCCGCGCCGACGGTAGGCTGCGGCGGTCGCGGGCACAAATACGAGGACGTCGGCGGCGGACGCAAGGCCGCCGTAGCGCGCCGGAGCCACCCGCTCGGCGTGCTCGACCGTGTCGGCGAGCATCTCGGCGAACAGGGGCGCCAAGCGCCGCTCGCCGGCATCCTTATAGGCGCGTACGATCCGGGGCAGCGGCTCCTCGAAGGTCGCGGTGGCCAAGCAGCGCTCGAACGCGAACGGCCGGGGCGGGGCGGCATCCGACTCGTCGCCTCCCCCTGCCAGCCCCGACGCGCACTCCGTGCACACGAGGTCGCCAAAGGGCGCACCGCAGCCCAAGCAGCTGCGGCGCGGATCGATCAGCGCAAGCGCGTGCAGGCAGTCCGCGCAGATGAGCTCGCCCGGCCGCTCGCAACCCGCGCAGCGCGTGGGGGCCACGGCCTCGAGCGCCGCGGCGCGCAGGCGCTCGAGCAGCCGGCCTGCCGACGCCACGTCCCGGCTCGGTGCCCGTGAGCCGCATGGGCCCCCATCGCCCGCGGATGACCCGAATCCGACAACATTCCGACACGCCATGAAAATGCCCTCCCCCGCAAAGACGGGGAAGGGCGCTGTGAGATCAGTGTAACCCACGACGGTACGGATGGGCGCGGCGATGGGGCGCTATTCAGCCGAGGACGCCTGTCCCTCGTCGCCGCCCGTGCGCGGCTTGCGCGAACGGCGGCGCCGACGGCGCTTCTTCTCGCCATCCTCCGCCGCAGCCTGCTCGCGACCGGCACCCGGCTGCGATGCCGCCGCGCGGGCGCCTCCCCCATCGCCCGGACGACGGCGCGACACGCGCACCTCGCCGGTGGAAACCTGCTCGGCGACGGACGGGACATCGGGCTTCACCGACTCGCCGCGCGCGGGCGCAGACGACTGCTTATGGCGACGGCGACGACTCTGGCCCGAGGCCTGCCCCTGCTCGGAGGCGGATGCCACCTCGCCGGCGGCCGGACCGCGACGGCGGCCGGCGGGTTCCTGCGCGCGCTGGGCGGCGGCGCGGAAGGCCTCGTCGCGCTCCTCGGCGGACAGGTGACGGCGACGGCGGCGCGACGAGGACGACGCCTGGGCCTGCTGCTCAGAAGCCTCCGTCTGCGCGGGCGCCGCATCCGAGCGTCGACGGCGACGGCGCGGCGACGGCGTCTCGGCCGCGTCCTCGTCCTTCGCGGGGCGCGCCTTGCCGCGCGCCGACGTGCGGCCGCCCGCCCCCTCGGCCTTGCGGGAGCCCTCGTCGCGCTGCTTCTTGCGGCGCGGCGTCGGGCTCGACGAGGCGATGCGGTCGGCGTTGTCCAGGCCGTCGCCCACATCGACGCCCATCTCGCGGTCGAGCTCCATGAGCGCCAGGCGCATCTCGGGCGACTCGATGCGGTCGAGCACCTCGCGCGTGACGGTATCCGGTCGGCACGTGCAGTTCTGCTCCTGGGCGCGCTTGACGCACTCGTCGGAGCAGGTCATGTCCGCCAGGTTGACGCGGAACACCTTGCCGCTCTCCAAGCGCAAGACGAGCTGCTCTTTGGGCGTGTCGTACTCCTGGATGCGCGCGCGGCCGAGCGGCGTGTCGATGAGCGCCTTCTTCTTGGGGGCGCGGCTCTTGAAGTCCTTGTACGCCTCGAACTCGTAGCGCAAACAGCACATGAGGCGGCCGCACACGCCCGAGATCTTGGCGGAGTTGAGCGGAAGGTCCTGCTCTTTGGCCATGCGGATCGAAACCGGCTCGAACTGCCCGCCGAAGCGCGTGCAGCACAGCTCCTGCCCGCAGTGGGCATAGCCGCCCACCAGGCGCGTCTCGTCGCGCACGCCGATCTGGCGCATGTCCACGCGCATCCTGAAACGGCTCGAGAGGTCCTTGACGAGCTGGCGGAAGTCCACACGGTCCTCGGCGGCGAAGTAGAACACGGCTTTCTCGCCGCCGAAGAGGAACTCCACGCCCACGGGCTTCATGTCCAGCCCGTTTTTCTCCACGAGCTCGCGGAAGACGGCCATGGCGTCCTCGCCCTTGCGCGCAAGCTCGTCGGCGCGGTCCAGGTCGGCATCGGAGGCGATGCCCAGGACGGGTTTGAGCGGTGCGGCAAGATCGGCTGTGTCCACCTCGCGCGGATCGGCCGTCACCAGGCCGAGCTCGGTGCCGCGTTCCGTGGAGCAGATGGCGTAATCGCCCTGCACGATGTCCAGACCCTGCGGGTCGAACCACAGATCGCGCGAGGCGAAGGGAAACTTGACGGAAACGACTACAGGCATGCAAGCGCCTTTCTGATATCGAAGAGCATGACCTCGATGGCCAGCTGGGGGGTAACGTTGCGGGCGATGCGGCGCTCGGTGCGCTCCACGGCATCGAGCGCGGCGACGACGCCCGGGGTCGACGTCGCGCGAGCCAGACGCTCGACGATGTCGCGCGCGTCCTCGTTGACGATCGCGTCGGAGGCGTCCTCGAGACTCATCAGCACGTCGCGCAGCAGGCTGCGCACACTCGCCAGCGCTTCCATGATACCCGAACGCTCGCGCGCCGACAGTTCGCGCTTGTTCCTGTCCTCCAGCTGCTTCAAGGCTCCACGAGACAGGTAGTCGGCGTTTTGCTCGAGCACCGCCTGCTGGGTCGACTTGACGTCGGCGAGCGGCGCCTTGATCGCGCCCATCAGGTCGCGAGCGCCGAGCAGGATGTCGGCCTCGTCAGCGCGCGCAAGGGCATCAACGGCGCGCAGCATGGCGCGACGGGCCTCCTGGCGCTCGGCGCTCTTGAGGAACTCGACGGCACGGGAGGGGCTGCCGGCGACGGAGACGGCCATGCGACAGCGGGCGAGGTCGACACCGGTCGCGCGGGCGACTGCCTCGGCCGACTCGCGCGACGAGAGCATGCGAAACGGCACGCACTGGCACCGGGAGACGATGGTGGGGAGCATGACGTCGGTCGAGGTGCCGAGCAGGATGAACGTGACGTTTGCCGGCGGCTCCTCAAGCGTTTTGAGCAGGGCGTTCGCGGTATTGGCGCGCAGCTGCTCGGCGCGGTCGACGATGTAGACCTTGCGCCGGGCGCGGATCGGCGCGAGCGCCACGTCCTCGAGCATGTCGCGGACCTGCCCGATCAGATAGCCCGTCGCGCTCTCGGGCGCAAAATAGTGAACGTCGGGGTGCGTGTGCCGAGCCACGCGGACGCATCCGTCGCATGCCCCGCACCCGCCGGCCTGGTCGCGCTCGCACAGCAGCGCCTGGGCGAGCGCCCAGGCGGCGTCGAGCTTGCCCGAGCCCGGGGCCCCAACGAACAGGTAGGCATGGCTGGTCCTGCCCGAGGCGACCGCGCTGGTCAGAAACGAGCGGACGCGGGGCTGCGTATCGAGTCGGGCCAACAGGCCCTGCGGCGATGCGGCGGTCATGGCGCTCACTCCACCGGGGCCATGAGCGTCGCGAGAGCGCAGCGGGCGTCGTCGGCGGACACGGCGAGGCCGACGCCGGCGAGCTCGGCCAGCGCGCAGGCGAACACCGCATCGAGCGTCTGGGAGGCGTCGATGAGCTTCACGCGGGCGGGCTGCTCGCGCGCGATGGTCCGAAAGCCCTCGGCCACGCGCTGCTGGAACGCAAACCCCTTGGCCTCCATGCGGTCGACGGCGTCCGCGCGCTCACCGCGGCGCTGCTGCGCAAGCTCGAGGTCGATATCGAAGACGAGCGTCAGGTCCGGAACGCAATCGCCGACCGCAAGCGCGTTGGCGACCTCGGCGTCCTCACGCTTCACGCTTCCCGCAAACCCCTGGTAGGCGGTCGTGGAGTCGAAGAATCGATCGCACACGACCACGCGGCCCGCCGCAAGTGCGGGGCGCACCGTCTCGTGCACGAGCTGGGCGCGAGCGGCCTCGTAGAGCAGCAGCTCGCAAGCATCGCACATCGCGCCGTTGGCCGGATCGAGCAGCAGCGCCCTGATCTTCTCGGAGATCTCCACCCCGCCGGGCTCGCGCAGAAGCAACACGTCATGGCCGGCATGCTCGAGCGCGGCGGCGATCAGGCGCGCCTGCGTCGACTTCCCGCAGCCATCGATTCCCTCGAGCGTGATAAACGGCATGGACCTCTCCTCTTTCCTCTCGGCTGAGCACCCCGTCATGATACCCCACGTCCGCTCCCCGGCGGCGCCGCGGGTGTTTGCGGCCAATCTCCAACACAAGCGCGAACGCGCGCGGCGGTGGTCGTATCATGGATGCAGACGGATATGGCCCTTCCGGCAGCGGTGCCGGGGGCGCCATCGGATAGAAAGGCCGCATATGTTTTGCACAAACTGCGGAAACGAGCTTAAGGAGGGCGCGCGCTTTTGCTCGCGCTGCGGAACGCCCGTCACCCCGACGCCTTCGAGCGACCCGACCGCCGCGCAGGCGCCCACCGCGTCGGTAGACGCCGCGGCCCAGGCAGCCGTTGACGCCAGCGCTCCTACTGCTGCCGCGCCGACGCCCGCCGATGCCGTCGCCGCCGCCCCTTCGGCCGAGGCGTACCCCGCCTGTCTCTTATACACATCT